>NZ_JBITXL010000011.1:0-62968 GCF_044544685.1 Streptomyces sp. NPDC053542 | reverse complement strand
CCGGTCGGGGTGCCGCCGGGGGGGGGGGGCCGGGGGGGGGGGGGCCCCCCCCCGGGGCGGGGGCCCCCCCCCCCGGGCCCCCCGGGGGGGGGGCCGCCCCCGCGCCCGGCTCCGGCGCCGCGCGTGACCCTCAACGCGCGCGGCGCCGGGCTTGCGCCCGGGGTTCGCCGGTCTCGCCCTCCGGGGTGCCCGGTGCTCGCCGTCGGCGGGTGCGCCACCGTCGTGGCCGCTCGCGCAGTTCCCCGCGCCCCTGAGCTGCCGCTCCGCGCAGCTCCCCTACCGCCCCCGCTGTGGGCAGCCGCGCCATTACCTCCACCCCCCGCTGTGGGCAATCGTTCCGCAGGGCGGAACGGGTGGGCACAGCGGAACCCCCACCGGCGGGCAGCCGGAACACGTCCCCCCGCCCCCCCCAAGGAGCCGCACATGCTCATCGACCCCCTGGACTCACCGGAGGCGGACGGCCCCGTCCACGTGCAGACCCTGCTCGCCACCTGGGCGCAAAGACTCCGCGCGTCCGACCGCAAACCCCGCATCGCGCTAGCGGAAGGCACCGACCCCCGTGCACTGTGGGCCGCCGCCCACCTCGCCGAACACGGCGCCGTCACCCCGGTCCTCACCGGAGACCCCGCTCGCATTCGCGAACTCGCCGCGACCCTCGACCTCAAGCTCCCGGAGGACCCGGACGTACTCGACGTCCTCGACCCGGCCCACATGGCGGGCGACTCCCGCTGTACGGACGCCCTCGACGAGGCGCTCGCCGCCCGCCGCCGCCTCACCTCCCACGACCGCCGCGAGCTGGCCGCCGACCCCCTCTACCTCACCGCCATCGCGCTCCGCCTCGGCGACGTCGACGGCTGCGTCGCCGGCAGCAACCGCCCCACCGCCGACGTACTGCGCGCCGGCCTCTACGTCGTCGGCCTCCAGCCCGGCATCCGCACGCTTTCCTCCAGCTTCCTCATGGTCCTGCCCGACGGCCGCGCCCTCGGCTACGGCGACTGCGCCGTCGTCGTCGACCCCACCTCCGCCGAACTCGCCGACATCGCCCGGGCCACGGCCACCACGTACGAGCAACTCACCGGCGAGCGCCCGCGGTTGGCGTTGCTCTCCTTCAGTACGAAGGGCAGCGCGCAGCACCCCCAGGTAGACCGGGTCCGCGACGCGGTACGCCTGCTCCGGGCGGCCGATCCGGGCCTGGAGGTGGACGGCGACCTGCAGTACGACGCGGCCGCCGTACCCGCGATCGGCCGCGCCAAGGCACCCGCCTCGCCGGTCGCGGGCCGGGCCAACACCTTCATCTTCCCGGGCCTGGCCGCCGGCAACATCGGCTACAAGATCGCCCAACGCCTCGGCGGCGCAACCGCCATCGGCCCGCTCCTCCAGGGCCTGGCGGCCCCCCTGCACGACCTCTCACGCGGCTGCTCGGGCTCCGACATCGCCGCCCTGGCCCTGGCCACGGGCGTACAGGCGACCGTCAGCCGGACCCCGACACCGCGTACGCGATGAAGTCCGCCCACGACGCACCCGAAACCCGCATCTCGGGCCCGCCCATCGCCTTCGAGTCGCGGACGTGCACGACATCCGCCGCACCGGACCCCGCAGCGTCACTGGCACGTTCGATGTCGAGCGGATCGCCCACCGCCCCGATCGGTTCTCGCGCCTCCGGCCGACCCGTTGACGGGTAGTTGAAGGTTGATTCACAGTAGTCAGCGCATTGCCAAACCGAGCGGTTGGTCAGTCCCTGTGTGCGGTGCCCCGGCCTGATCCGTGAGCGAGGAAGGCGCGTTTCGATGACCGACATCACGACCATGGAAGAGCTGCTCCGCGACGCCCCCACCAACTGGGGCAAGTGGGGGCCGGACGACGAGGTGGGCGCGCTGAACTACCTCGACGCGGCCGAGGTGCTGCGCGGCGCGGCGCAGATCCGCTCCGGGCAGGTCTTCACCCTGCAGCGGCTGATCGGTGACCCGAAGGGCGACCCCGTGTGGCCGGGCCGGTCGCCCGCCGAGCGCACCATGGTCGTGGACGAGTCGAGCTGGGACGGCGCGGACGCGCCCGCCGCCCCGGGCGGTCTGCACTACGCCGACGACAGGATCGACGCCTTTCTGCAGGGGTCCACGCAGTACGACGCGCTCGGCCACGTCTGGTACGGCGGCAAGATCTGGAACGGGTACGACGCCCGGACCACCGTCGGCGGGCTGGACAGGGCGAGTGTCGAGCCGATCGCCGAGCGGGGCGTGGCCGGGCGCGGCATCCTGCTCGACATGGCGCGCTTCCGCGGCAAGAAGGCCCTGGAGAAGGGCGAGACCTTCACCCATGAGGACCTGGAGGCATGTGCGGCGGCCCAGGGCACCGCGATCGAGCCGCGCGACATCCTGCTGGTGCGGACGAACTTCCTGGAACTGTTCCATGAGCAGGGGGACGCGTTCTACGAGGACTTCTGCGAGCCGGGGCTGACGTACAGTCCGGGGCTGGTGCGGTGGTTCCAGGAGCGGGAGATCCCGAACCTTGTCACGGACACCATCGCGAACGAGCGGACCGTCGAGCCCGAGACCGGCTTCGCGCTGCCCCTGCACTGCGCCCTGATGCGCAACCTCGGCATCGCCCTCACCGAGATCTGCGACCTGGAGAAGCTCGCCGCGAGCTGCGCGGAGGACGGCCGGTACACCTTCCTCTACACCGCGGCGCCTCTGAAGGTGCACCGCGCCACCGGCGCCCCCGTCAACCCCGTGGTGATCAAGTGAGTGCGTACCAGGAGCGTCCCTGGCTGGCGCGGTACGCCGAGGGCACGCCGGCCGACATCACGCCCGAGCACCCCACCCTCCTCCACGCCTTCCGGGCCTCGGTCGAGCGCAGCCCCGGCACCGAGGCGATCCGGTACTTCGACGGCGTCCTCACCCTCGCGGACCTCGACGCCGCCTCCGACGCGCTCGCCGTCGCCCTGGCCGAGCGCGGCTTCGCGCCCGGCGACCGGCTCGCGCTGTACCTCCAGAACGGCCCGGCGTTCGTCATCGGCCTGCTCGCCGCCTGGAAGGCCGGTGGCGCCGCGGTCGCCGTCAACCCGATGAACAAGGCGCGTGAGCTGCGGTATCTGCTCACCGACTCCGGCGCGAGCGCGCTGCTGTGCCTGGACGAGCTGTACGAGGACGTGGCGAAGGGCGTCATGGGTGGTGGTGCCACGCAGGTCGCCACTGTCGTCACCTGCTCGGCGCTGGACTGGCAGACGCGCGACGACCCGCGGCTCTTCGACGGCGTGCGGCGGAGCCGGCCGCGCGGCACCCTCGACCTCCGCACCCTCATCGAGCGCTACGCGGGCCGCGCGCCCGCCCCCGCGTCCCCCGCCCCGGCCGACATCGCCGTCCTCACCTACACCTCCGGTACCACCGGAGAGCCCAAGGGCGCGCTGAACACACACGGCACGATGCTGTTCAACGCCTGTACGTACCGGGAGTGGATGCGGCTGGGCGAGGACGACAGCATTCTGGGCGTCGCGCCGCTGTTCCACATCACCGGGCTGATCGGGCATCTCGCGCTTGCCCTGCTGCTGCCGTGCCCGCTGGTCCTCGCGCACCGTTTCCACCCGGGAGTCGTCCTGGACGCGCTGCGCGAGCACCGGCCGACGTTCACGGTCGGCGCCATCACCGTCTTCATCAGCCTCGCGGGTGCCCCGGACGCCACCCGCGAGGACTTCTCCTCGCTGCGCGTCGTCTACTCCGGCGGCGCGCCCATCGCCCCGGCCGTCAACGAGCGGTTCGAGAAGGCGACGGGGCGGTACATCCACAACATCTACGGGCTGACGGAGACCAACTCGCCCTCGCACGCCGTCCCGCTCGGCGCGCAGGCGCCCGTCGACCCGGAGTCGGGTGCCCTGTCGGTGGGCGTGCCGGTCTTCAACACGGTCGTGCGCATCCTCGACGAGGAGGGCGCGGAGGTGCCGGTCGGGGAGGTCGGCGAGATCGCCACGTCGGGGCCGCAGGTGGTGCCCGGGTACTGGAACAAGCCCGAGGCCACCGCCGCTGCGCTGCCCGGCGGCGAGCTGCGCACCGGCGATGTCGGCTTCATGGACGCCGACGGCTGGTTCTACCTCGTGGACCGCAAGAAGGACATGATCAACGCGGCCGGGTACAAGGTGTGGCCGCGCGAGGTGGAGGACGTGCTGTACGGCCATCCGGCGGTCCGGGAGGCGGCGGTGGTCGGCGTGCCGGACGCGTACCGGGGCGAGACGGTGAAGGCGTTCGTGTCCGTCAAACGGGGCGAATCCGTCACCGAGGAGGAGCTGATCGGGTACTGCAAGGAGCAGATGGCGGCCTACAAATACCCGCGCTCCATATCCTTCCTGGATGATCTGCCGAAAACGGCCACGGGCAAGATCCTGCGCCGGGAACTGCGGGACGTACGCGCCTGACACCCTGCGGTCACACCGGGCCGGGCGAGGGAAACGCCGAGGTAACGCGAAACATCGTCGAAACGTCGATGTTCGAGACCGGAAATTGCGGCGGGTCACTCTCTTCCCTGGCCCGGCGTCGCCCCCTGTCACCCCCGCCGGGCGGGAAGGTTGACACACATGCCTGCCGGAATCGACTCCGGAGACACCGCCTGGCTGCTGGCAGCCACCGCCTTGGTCCTGCTGATGACGCCGGGCCTGGCGCTGTTCTACGGCGGCATGGTGCGTTCCAAGAGCGTGCTGAACATGCTCATGATGAGCTTCGTGGCGATCGCCGTCGTCACCGTCGTCTGGCTCGCGATCGGATACAGCCTGGTGTTCGCTCCGGACACCGGCGCGGGCCTGATCGGCGGCCTGGACCACCTCGGGATGCACGGCATCGGCCCGAAGAGCGTCACCGGGCACGTCCCGACCGCCCTCTTCGCCGCTTTCCAGCTCACCTTCGCGATCCTCACCGTCTCGCTGATCAGCGGTGCCATCGCGGACCGCGCCCGCTTCGGCGCGTGGGTGGCCTTCGCCGCCCTCTGGACGCTGCTCGTCTACGTACCGGTCGCGCACTGGGTCTTCGCGCCCGGCGGCTGGATCCTGGACCAGCTGGGTGCGCTCGACTTCGCGGGCGGCACCGTCGTCGAGGTCAACTGCGGCGCGTCCGGCCTGGCGCTCGCGCTGGTACTGGGTCCGCGGCTCGGCTTCGGCAAGGAAGCGATGCGGCCGCACAGCCTGCCGCTGGTGATCCTCGGTGCCGGGCTGCTGTGGTTCGGCTGGTTCGGCTTCAACGCCGGGTCGGCGGTCGCCGCTGACGGCAAGGCGGCCATGGCGCTGTTGAACACCCAGGCGGCGGGCTGCACCGGCCTGCTCGGCTGGCTGCTGGTGGAGAAGCGCCGGGACGCGCACGCCACGACGCTCGGCGCGGCCTCCGGCGCGGTCGCGGGCCTGGTCGCCATCACCCCGTCCTGCGGTTCGGTCGGCATCTGGGGCGCCCTCGCCATCGGCCTGGCCGCCGGCGTGGTCTGCTCGTACGCCGTGAACTGGAAGTTCCGTTTCGGCTACGACGACTCCCTGGACGTGGTGGGCGTGCACCTCGTCGCCGGCGTCATCGGCACCCTGCTCATCGGCTTCTTCGCGACCTCGGCCATGACGGACGGCCCGGCCGGCCTGTTCTCCGGCGGCGGCGCGGGCCAGCTCGTCAAGCAGCTGATCGCCGTCCTCGCCACCGGCGCGTACGCCTTCCTCGTCAGCTACGCCCTCGGCAAGGCCATCGACAAGGTCATGGGCTTCCGCGCGGACCCCGACCACGAACGGGCCGGCCTCGACCTCACCGTCCACGCCGAAACCGCCTACGACCACGGCGTACTCGGCCACGGCACGGTCGGCCGCCGCGACCCGGTCACGCACCTCCCCGGCGCCACCACCACCCAGCACCGCGCGGACCGCGAGCCGGGGGACTGAACCGGAGGGGCTGATACGGGGGCTGATACGGGGATCGGCACGAGGGGCGCGCCGGCGCGGTCCAGGGGCGGAGAACCGCTCATTTCGTTGCACAGGGGGGCCTACCGCAACGAGGGGACCGCGCCGCGGCGCGCCGTCGTGCTTCCGGGGCTCCCGGTGCCGTCCGTCCGTGAGCAACCCGGGTGAAGTGAGGGGCCGTCTAGCTCCGTGTCATCTTCCGCATGAAATGACACTTCACATCACAGGGGGATGCCTCATGGCATTACGCACATACGATGTGGTGGCACTCAAAGTCCCGATTGTGTACGACACGTGGGGGGACCACGACCCGGACGGGATGATCTACGCGCTTGCGGCGGACGAGCCCGAGCTGCGCAGGATCCGGGAGCAGTTCCCGGACCCGTTCCCGCATCCGATCGAGGAGCCGGACCGGCTCCCGAAGCCGCACCCGCTCGTCCGGCCGCTCGTCCTGCGCGCCAACGCCGGCGACAAGGTCGTCGTGCGGTTCCGCAACGAACTGCCGCAGCGCGCCGGTATCCACGCCCAGGGCGTCGGCTACGACGTCCTCGACGCGGACGGCGGCAAGGTCGGCAGAAATCCCGACTCCGCCGCCGACCCGGACGGCGGCCGCCGCACCTACGTCTGGCGGTGCGACGAGGAAGGCACGTTCTTCTTCGGCGACCTCGCCGACCTGCGCGGCGCCGAGCACGGCTCGAACGCGCACGGCCTGTTCGGCGCCCTGATCGTGGAGCCGCGCGGTGCCACCTGGACCGACCCGGTCACCGGCGGTCCGCTGGCGTCCGGCCTGTACGCGGACGTGCACGTGCCCGGTGAGCCGAGCTTCCGCGAGTACGCGATCTTCATGCACGACGAGACGCACAACCACAACCCCGTCC
Organism: Streptomyces sp. NPDC053542; assembly: GCF_044544685.1. Lineage (NCBI taxonomy): Bacteria > Bacillati > Actinomycetota > Actinomycetes > Kitasatosporales > Streptomycetaceae > Streptomyces > Streptomyces sp. NPDC053542. The sequence continues at coordinate 56,182 of NZ_JBITXL010000011.1, read as the reverse complement.
TGCCGCCGCACCCGATGTACCACTGCGACCTGCCGCGTCCGCACACCCACTCCGTCGCCGCGGGCGGCGAACGGCTGGCGCCGGACATCTTCGGCGATCAGGACCCCGAGCACGGCGGTGGGCACGACGACGCGCACGCCGCCTCGATGATGCTGATGAGCTACCGCACCGAGCCGATGGGCTGGCGCGCGTTCGCCTACGAGCGGATGCTCGCCAACGGGGAGATCGACCCGGTGCGCGACCAGATCGTCGGCGAGGAACAGCACCACAGCTCCTGGCTGTTCGGCGACCCGTCGACCCCGCTGCTGCGCGCCTACCGCGGGGACCGCACGCGGATCCGGCTGCTGCACGCCGGAATCAAGGAGACCCACGTCTTCCACCTCCACCTGCACCAGTGGCGGGCGGTGCCCGGCAACGACGACTCGCCGCTGATCGACTCCATCTCCATCGGCCCGCAGCAGGCATTCACCATCGAGACGACCGCCGGCTCGGTGCAGCGCGCAACCGGCGACGCGATCTTCCACTGCCACCTGTATCCGCACTTCCACTCCGGGATGTGGGGGATCTGGCGGATCTTCGACAAGCTGCAGGACGGCTCGGGGCGGTACCCCGACGACACGCCGATCGCGGCACTGCGGCCGCTGCCCGGCAACCCCGAGCAGCCACAGCCGCCGACCGCCGAGCGGCCGGGGTATCCCGCCTTCATCCCCGGCGAGTTCCCGCAGAAGTCGCCCCGCCCGCCGCGCACCCCGCACATGCCCGCGGGCATGGGCCGGGAGCCCACGGAGCTGGAGCGGGCGGCGTTCGTCGACGATCCGCAGCCGGGGGAGGCGTTCACCAAGGTGACGCCCGCCGGTGTCACGCCGCCGGTCCGCCGCTACCACCTGGTGGTGCTGGAGGCGCCGGTCACCTACTTCGACGGCGGCAACGGCCACCCGGGCGGGGAGGCCGGGCACGGCAGCCGCTGGTACGACCCCCGCGGCGTCCTCTTCGCGCTCAAGGAGGAGATAGACGAGGCGGGCGGCGTCGAGGAGTTCCGGCGGCAGCTGGCCGAGGGCCACCGGCAGGTCCAGCCGATCGCGATCCGCGGGCGCAAGGGCGAGGTACTGGAGTTCACGCTGACCAACGCGCTGCCGGTCGGCTGCCAGGAGGAGACCGCCTTCGACCAGGTACTGCCCTTCCAGGTCGAGTGCGGACTGCACGTGCACCTGGTCAAGTTCGATCCGCTGGTGTCGGACGGCGCCAGTGTGGGCTGGAACTACCTCTCCGGTACGACCACCACCGACCAGGGCGCCGAGGACTTCGCCCGGTACAACTCCTGGATGTACCGCTGGTACTGCGACGAGGAGTTCGGTGTCGTCTTCTTCCACGACCACCTGCTCGCCAACGAGCGGCAGCGGCACGGCCTGTTCGGCAGCATGATCGCCGAACCGGAGGGCGCGGTGTGGGTCGACCCGCACGACCACGACCGCGAGGTGCGCAACGCCAACCAGGCCGTGGTGCGGCTCCCGGACGGCACGGCCTTCCGCGAACAGATCCTCGGCGTCGCCGACTTCGTACCGCTCTTCGAGCGCAAGGACGGCCGCGACGACCCGATCAATCCGCCGGACTTCCCCGGCCAGCTGGAGGACCACGGCGCGATGGCCGTCGGCTACCGCTGCGAACCGCTGCACGAGAGGGGGGACGAGCCGGCCGACTGGTTCTCCAGCGACAAGCACGGCGACCCCGGCACGCCGGTGCTCCGCGGCTACCCCGGCGAGCCGGTCCGGCTGCGCCTGTACCAGGGCTCCCACGAGGAGCAGCACGGCCTGATGGTGCACGGCATGCGCTGGCGGGCCTGGCGCGACGACCCGGCGTCGCCGCTGCGCGACCACCAGACGCTGGGCATCTCCGAGGCGTTCAGCTTCCACCTCGACGAGTACCGCGGGCCCGGCGACTACCTGTGGCACTTCGCCGGCATCGACGACACCTGGATGGGGTGCTGGGGGCTCTTCCGGCTGCACGAGGAGGAGCAGCCGGACCTGCCGCCGCTGCCCGGCCGCCGCACCGCCGACCCACTGCCGCCGTTCCGCTCCTCCCAGGCCCGGCGCTACCGGGTACGCGCCAGGAGCAAGGAGCTGCGCTACAGCGACCAGCGCTCCGACCCGTTCGGCGTGGAGTACCGCACCGACGGCCAGCCCGAGAACGAGCCGATGGTCATCCGCTGCCGCGTCGGCGAGTGGGTGGAGGTCCGGCTCCGCAACGAGCTGGCGGTGCCGCTGACGCCCACCCCGTTCGACCCGCCGCTGCCCGCCAAGGACGATCCCGCGACCCGGGAGATCTCCCAGCGGGTCTCGCTGCACGCGGGCGGCCTGGTCCGCTACGACGTACGGACCGGCGACGGGGCGCACATCGGACGCAACCCCGACGGCACGGTGGGCCCGGGCGACGAGATCGTGTACCGCTGGTACGCCGACACACCCGGCGCCGTCCTCCTCCAGGACCGCGCGGACCTGCGCACCCACCGCCACCGCGGGCTGATCGGCGCCCTGATCGTCGAGCCGGCCGAGGTCACGCCCGAGCGGTGGACCGGGGCGCGGACCCTGCTGCGCGGGCCGGACGGGCCACCGGTCCACGAGCTGGTCCTGATCGTCCAGGACGGCATGCGGCACTACCACGACGGCGACCCCGACCAGCCGGTGCGCGACCTCCAGGAGGACCCCGAGGACGCGGGCCAGAAGGGGATCAACTACCGCAGCGCCCACCTGGTGCCGTCCCGCCCGTCCCTGGCCGACCCACGCCCGCCGACACCACTGCTGGAGTGCCGATCGGGCGACCGCATCCGTCTGCACCTCGTCTTCGGCACGGACAAGCCGCGCAACCACAGCTTCGAGGTGCACGGCGCGACCTGGCCGATGGAGGAACACCTGCACCGGCCGCGGGTCGGCTCCCTCGGCGCGCTGAGCCCCGGCAGCGTACGGACCCTGGACCTGACGGCCGGCGGCCCCGGCGACTACGCGTACCGCAGCGGAGTGCTGCGCTGGACGCTCTCGGAGGGGGTGTGGGGCCTCATCCGCGTCCGCGGCTGACCCTTTGACGGCCCGCGCTGCCGGTCCGGCGCGGCCGCAATAGCCGTGGAAACGCCTCAGGGGCCATCCGGAGATGGCCCCTGAGCGCCATCGGTGGCGCCGAAGGACCACGCCCACTGTTGGCAGCCGCCCGGCCACCGGTCGAAACAGGTCGCGTGATAACCTGCCCGACCGCCGAGTCGGCGTACTGAGCCGGGATCGGGACCGTGGAGGACCCGGGCCCCGTGTTGCCCAAGAGGACCACGTACTGCGGACAGGAGAGGTGCGCACTCCATGACGACGGCGGAATTCGACCACATCGAGAAGCCGACGCCGCTGGAACGACACCTCGCGGATCGCCTCGATCCGCGTCTGAGCTGCCTGGAGATCTGCGCGGGCGCGGGTGGCCTCGCCCTCGGCCTCGAACGCGCAGGATTCGACCCCGTGCTGCTGCTGGACAACCGGCCGGTGGCATGCGAAACGCTGCGCGCGAACCGACCCGCTTGGGACGTGCGCGAGATCGACCTCGTCGACTTCGACCCTGCGGAGGAGCAGAAGGCATACGACGTCGACCTCCTCGCCGGAGGGCTTCCCCGGGTCAAGGGCACCGCGGCCGTCAACCGCACGAGGAGCAACGACGTCGAGCTGGGGCTGTTCAGGGCCGCCATCGAGTTGATCTACGGCGTGCAGCCCCGCGCCGTGCTCTTCGAGAACGTACCGGACGTAGTGACCAAGGACGCGTACGCGCCCCTGCGTGACTTCGTCGCCGAGGAACTGGACCACCTCGGCTACAAGCACGAATGGTTCGTCTGCAACGCGGCCGACCACGGCGTTCCGCAGGATCGCGCCGAGGGGGTCCTCATAGCGTTCAAGGGCGACGGCCTGGACCGCTTCCGCTCCCCGGAGCCGCTGCTCGATCCGCCGATCACTGTCGGCATGGCGCTCGGGGAATCCATGGCCGCCGGCGGATGGCACCGCGCGGTCGAGTGGGCTGCCCAGGCCGACCGTCTCGCCCCGACGATCGTCGGCGGATCGTGGGACAGAGGCGGTGCCGATCTCGGCATGACGGGGTCCAAGCGGGCGTGGGCACGCTTGGGGGTGGACGGCGGCACGATCGCGGACGCCGTGCCGGGCCCGGATTTCCACTGGGATCCCGAACTGGGGCGCGCGGGCATGATGCCGCTCACTGTCGAACAGGTCGCCGTCCTGCAGGGCTTCCCCGACGACTGGAAGATCATGGGGCGTAAGACCGCCCGCTACCGGCAGGTGGGCAATGCGACGCCGCCCCCGCTGGCCGAGGCCCTGGGCCTCTCGATCCGGGCAGCGCTCCTTGCCGAGTGAAGGGCGTGGCTCTGCTCCCAGCTGGATCCCGATAGACTCCCACACCATGACCGCCGCTCAGTCCACTCAGTTCTCGTCTGCACGTTTTCGTATCGTGGACTTGTTCGCGGGGCCCGGGGGGCTCGATCTGGCCGCCGAGATCCTCAACACCGAGGGCATGCCCGTCAAGGCCATCGGCATCGAATGGGACGACGACGCGTACGAGACGCGGCAGGCAGCCGACTTGCTCACCGTGCACGGTGATGTCCGTGACTACGGTCCCGACAGCCCGCAGGTCCGCGAAGCGAACGTGTTGGCGGGCGGGCCGCCGTGTCAGACCTTCACCGTGGCCGGCTCGGGCGCGGGGCGCAAGGCGCTCGACCGGGTCCTGTCGCTGGTGAACGAGCTCGGGGCGGCGAAGGAGATCAACGACCTCGACCTCGTGATGAAGAAGGCCGAGATCGCCGAGACCTTCGACGACGAGCGGACCGCACTCGTCCTCCAGCCTCTGAAGTGGGCGCTGGAGGCCCATTTCCTGGGCCGACCGTACGAGGCCATCGTCCTCGAGCAGGTGCCCGCCGTGCTTCCCGTATGGGAGGCCATGGGGGCGGTCCTGGAACGGATCGGCTACAAGTTCCCGCTGCCCGAGGGCGCCGACCCGGAGGACGCACTCCCGCTGTCCCTGGTCGGGACCACCCCCTCGGCCCGGTCGGCCAAGTCGTCGCCGCGCGCCTTCGTGCTGCACACCGAGGAGTACGGGGTGCCACAGACCCGCCGCCGTGCCGTGCTCCTGGCACGCCTCGGCGAACATCCGCGTTTTCCCGCGCCGACGCACCGCCGGTACCGCAAGGGAGTGGAGCCGTCGGAGGGCGCACCGGGACTCGAGGAGTGGGTGTCGATGGGGAAAGCACTGGGCCGGGAGGACGAGTTCGTGGTCGTGTCGAACTACGGAACCGGCGGGGACCCGAAGGCACGCGGACGTCGCAGATCGACGACCCCTTCCGCGACAGTCACCGGCAAGATCTCCCGGAACCGGCTGGAGACGCTCGACGGCAGGTACATCGGCCGCTTCACCGAACCGGAGGCGGGGCAACTCCAGTCGTTCCCGCGGGCCTACCCCTGGAAGGGCGGTGCCATCGCCCAGCAGATAGGAAACGCGGTCCCACCGCGGCTGGGTGTGCACATTCTCAGCGCCGCCCTTGGGCTCGACGAGCCCACGGAACAGGTGTGGAAGCGCCTGGAGGAATGGGCTCGGCCGTAGCGGCCGGCCCCGACCGGCCGCTGAGTGATGTGTGGCGGCCCTGTGTCGTACGTCGATCTAATGGGCCGCTCGACGCTGCCTCCTGGGCGCCTCCGCCAGAAGTTTCTCGAACAGCGTGACGAGGACGTCCACGGATCGTGAGCTCACTCGACCGTCGTCGGGCCCGTCCGGCACTCGCTCCCACGGAACGGCCGGTGCATCCTGCGCCTCGGCGATCCACTCCAGGAGGGCTTCGCCGTCGCCGCCGGGGTCGGGTGCCAGGACGTCGTAGACGAGCGTGCTGCCGGCAGTGTTGACGGCAGAGGACAGGGCGTTGACGTGGTCGCCCGGACGCGGGGTGGCGGAGGCGATCAGGCGGTCCACAATCTGCACGATCGCCAGGGCCGTCGGGCGATGGTCGATGACGTCCAGTCGCAGAGTGGTGTTGAGGACATCCTGCACCCGGCAGGCGGTCTCCACCGGGCGGTAGTCGGCTCCGTCCCGGAAGAGTTCTGCCGCCCACCACAGCCTGGAGAAGGTCTGGGTGTAGTGCGCCCCGCTGAAGCGTGCCGTGGAGACGGTCTCCGTGCCCTTGTGGCGCCAGACCACGTAGTCCGGGGCGACGAGCAGGGCGAGGTGGTTCCACAGACGGCTGTCGGCGGCCTCGGCTCTCGTCAGGCGGAGCGTGGCGTGCAGCCGGGGGGCGAGCCAGCCGTCGGCAGCGGTGCGCTGATCTGCGAAGCGTCGCATCGCCTCGTCGATCAGTTGCCGCACAGGTCCAGTGTGTCGGCGTGCCTCGGATTCGGAGAACGCGATCGCGACCTTGCGCAAGGCGACCTGCGGAGGCGCCTCCCGACCGGTCAGGACGGCACGGCTGAGGTGCTTGGCCACGACCGCGTCGGGCAGCAGGCCCAGAACGGGGGGGACGTCGTAAGGAGTTACCCGGCCCATCAGCTCACGCTCTTCTCTGCACGGTCGATGGTGCGTACCGCGTTGGTCAGCTTCTTGGAGATGCGACTGCGCCTTCCGGCCGCGTACTGAATCGCGGTCTGCAGTTGGGACCAGCCGAATCCCTTGGTACGGCGCTCGTTGATCTCGTAGAGCGCGTCGGTGAGTTCACGGCCGGGCAGGACGTCGGGGAGCATCATGCGCACGACGGCCTCGCGCCATCCCGTCGGCATGACGGGGGTGCCGTCCTCGTCGACATCGAGGTCGCTGATGGCCGTCTGGAACATGGCGGTCCAGGCATCCTGTGCGACCTGGCTCGCCGTCATGTCGCGCAGCATCCGCTCCGCCGTACTGCCGCCCTTCGCCTGGAGGACCTCCAGCAGACCCTCCACAGCGGTGGTGTTGAGGTACACGGTGGGGATGTCGGCGCTCGTCTCGACGATCCAGGGGGAGTCCTGGAAGGGCCGCAGCCAGTCGTGCGGACCGTCGCGGAAGTCGACCTCGACGATTTCGATCTCGCGGCGCCGCACAGGGGCGGACTCACGCAGGTCGACGTACCACTCTTGTTCCGCGGAGCCGATGAGCCGCCCTGGGGTGCCGCCGACCGACCCGACCACATGCAAGGTGAGCGTGGCACGGCGCAGGTGGTGATGGTGGAACAGGTCGATGGTGCCGCGCCAGTCACCGGCGGGGCTTCGCGTGAGTCCTGCGGTCGTGCGGGCGTTGGTCGCCTTCTCCGTGAGGACGGCCACGCATGTGACGTCCGTCCAGGGGCCCTCGGAGAGTTCCGACTCGGGCAGGTGGGCCTTGAGGTGGAGAGTGGCCAGGGCCCAGTGCTCACGGCCGGCCCGGTGCAGGGCCACCGTCCGCTCGGTCGTCGACACCTGCGCGTACGGGAGCGGTGTGTCGTCCACGGTGACGGATGCGACTTCGAGATCGATGTCGCCGAACACGGTCGGGTACGGGAACACGGATTTCATGCCGCACCTCCGCGAGCCTTGACGATGTCGACGGCGAGACGCGCGAAACCGCCCTGTACAGGATGGGTGTCGGGGTCTGTCACACCCGTGAATACTGCGGTCCGCACTCCGGGTTCCACGATGATGTCGCCGTCCTCGGCGCGGCAGCTCTCCGAACCGACGAGCAGCGACCAACCGACGGTCGGCCGGCCTCCGGAACGTACGTCGAACTTGGCGACGGGGGTGAGCAACCAGGCGTCCTCGGCGTCAGGCAGCTTGAGGGTGACTGTGACGTTCCAGGCTCCGGTGTCCTCGAGGTGGGCGCTCATGCTGCGTACCGTGGGGAACGACCGGGTGCGTCGAACCCCGTCCGATGCTCCGCCTCCGTCGAGACGGAGAAGTTCGCGCAGGGCGGCCGGGCCACCGGTGCGAGTGATCTCCCGGCGGACGGCGAGCGACCGCACGGTTTTGTCGATGCTCTGCCGGAACTCCTTGATGCGACTGAGCGCGCCGCGCTCATACGTCGTGGTGAGTTCCTCGGTTCGGTCCCAGCGGTCGTGCTCGGGCGGTTCGGAGGCCCGCAGGAATGCCTCCGCAAGATCGACGTCCTCTCCCTTGCGGCCCGTCGCATAGCCGGCGAGGAGTACCGCCTGGAACGGCATGGTTCCGAGCGGTAGGTCGCGGGGCCGCTGCTCAGCGATCGTCATGCGGTTGCCACGCATGCACACGACCCGATTGAAGTGCTCGTCCGTGTCGTCGGCCGGGGTGAGCAGCAGGACGGCCGGGTGTTCCCGGCCCTTGTCACGGGGCCGGCCCTTCCCCTTGAGGTGAGTGACGATCAGTGGGACTTCGGTGCCGACGACCTGGTCGCCGGACGTGAGCTCGGGGACGGTTTCACCGTCGAGGTATGCCTGAAGGGCCCGGCTGAGGGCCGCGTGGTGGGCGTGGGGGTCCACGCGCTCCTCCGGGATCACCACCTGTCCGTTGCGCAGAGTGGTGACTCGGGCTTCCAAGAGTGGGCCGGCGTCGCGACCACCGATCATCGCCGCCCAGAAACCGTCGGCGAGCGACCGTACGAGCTTGTCGTGCATCTCCTGCAGTGTCTCGGCGTCACCGGAGGCGTCGTATGCGCCGACGACGAGGAACGACGTACCGGGCTCGTCGCTCGTGCGCTCCAGGTGCAGGTCGCGGACCGTCTGTTCGTCGGCCCACCACGAGCGGGCGACATCCTTGCGCTCGGGGTCGGTGTCGGGCTCTCCCCACCACGCCGGTCCCGCGTACGCGTCGCCGTCGAGAGTGTGCCACGGCAGGTCGAGACGCCCCACGACACGTCGATGGGTGCGGCCCTCGTGCGGTTCGGAGAGCGTCGAGTTGATGAGCACGAGGCCGAAGCGGCTGGTGGCCCACAGGGTGGCCTTGCCGAGGCCGTACGAACCACCGGCGCGGCCTCCCGATGCCTTGTGGGAATCGAGCGTGCGACGTACGACCGCGGCGAACCGTCCGTCGCTGTACTCCGGGCCCGTGAGACCGGCCGCGTTGTAGTCGTCGATCCGCAGGAGCAACAGGGAGCGATCGGCAGCGAGTTCGTCGAGCGCGGAGCGCAGGCTGCGGGAGACCTTCTGTCGGCCGGCGGCGGCTTCTTCGTAGTGTCGGCTCAGTTCATTCCAGTGCACAGCCTTGAGAAAGGCATCGAGATGCTCGCCGCTGAGCTCGTGGAGCGTGTAGCGCACGCGCACCGGCTCACGGGTGTCGAAGCGTTCATCGAGCGAGTTCTGCGTGGCCTCTCGGGCGAGGACGGACAGGTCGGCATCGAAGGCGAAGGCGGCGACGTTGCCGTACTCGCGGCCGCCGTCGGCGTGCGCCGGGCGATGCTGCCATCGCAGCGGGAGGGCGGTCGGGACGTCGGCGACGCGGGTGATGAGTGAGGCGAGGTCGGTGCCGAGGATTTCGGCGATCTTCAGCTTGGCGTCCTCGCGCGGCTCGGCGCGGCCGGTGATCCACGCGGAGACCGCGGCCCGCGTCTTGCCGAGTTCGGCGGCGAGCTGCGCCTGCGTCATGCCGGCGCGGCGAAGCTGCCGCCCGAGCCACGGCCCGAAGGGTTCTCCTTGCTGCCCTGTCATTGCGGCGGGTCGACCTCCGTCGATCTTGTCAGTTCCCCTGATCGGGGTGTCCCGACGATGCTACCAGGCAATTTTGACACGAGTCATCGTGTCAAAATTCGTTGTACATGGTGAATGCCGGTAGCTCTGTGGTCCGTATCGCTGTCATGGCTGCCCGCGCCCCAAGTTCGTTTCTTTCAGGTTCGGTTCAAGGTACCCGGGGTTGTCCCCTGACGGTTCCTCAGGGCCGAATGGACAACAGGAGCATCCCAGGTATAGTTCCGGCTCACCGACCGGGATGACCACTCCGGCTCGGTTCGGGGAGGCGTGGACGGTTTGTTCCGTCGTCACGCCAGCACATGGCAGGGGGCCTCGTGTACGACCGTCGATTCTCCGCACCGCGCGACCCGGTGACGGGCCGCCTCGTGCTCGCGTAGTCCCAGCACGCCCGCACCTCTCGCACCCGGCCCCTCACGGATGCGTCCCGAGGTGGCAGTCCTCGCGATCGCAGGACTTCCACCATCGGTTCCGACCATTTCCCGGCACCGGCCTCGAGTTCAGTGAAGCCCGGCGCCCCTGCCGGGCTTCACCAGCCTTCCCTCGAGGAGCACAGAACTCCGTGAACAGTCACACGGACGGCGCCGTCCTGACGAAGATCGCCGAACTCACCGAGCTGGCGCTCGGCACCTATGCCTTCAACCCCGACCGAGTCGAGGAGGACGCCAACGGCGAGCGCCGTATCCATCAGGGCGGATACGGCGACCGCCAGCTCTTCGAGCTGGTCCAGAACGCTGCCGACGAGCTGCGTGAGCAACCCGGCGGAAAGATCCACGTCATCCTGGACGACGACTACCTGTACTGCGCGAACGAGGGCACTCCGATCACGCCGGAGGGGGCGGACACCATCCTGCGCATGGGGGTGTCCCGCAAGCGCGGTGGGCAGATCGGGCGCTTCGGAGTGGGCGTGAAGTCCATCCTCTCGGTGACGCCCGCCCCGCAGTTCTTCAGTACTTCCGGTTCGTTCGGTTTCGACGCGGACTGGTCGGCGGCCGAGATACTCGCTGCCGTCAACAAGGGCCGCGCCGACAGGGGATTGCCCCCGGTGGAGACCGTCGGCGAAACGCCGGTGCTGCGGCTGGCCCGGCCCCTTGACGAGGAGCAGGAGTGCGCGAGAGACGGGAGATTGCGTGAGCTGCTGGCCTGGGCCACGACCGTTGTGCGACTTCCATTGCTGCCCGGGGCGGCCGACCGGCTCGGCCTCGACATCCAGCAGCTCGGTAAGGGCCGCAATGACGGCGGCCGGGAAGAGTTCCCCCGGCTCTTCCAGCTCTTCTCCCACCATGTGGGTACCGTCCTGCTGGAGGACGTGCGGAACATGCCGAAGGTGCACCGCGAACTCACCGTGGAGCACGACGGGATATTCCACACCGTCCGCGAAGAGCGCGGCGGGGCCCACGCGGAGGTGGAGAAGTTCCGCGTCTTCACGACGCCGCACTCCGTGACGGACGAGTCGCGGGGCGCCGCTGGTGAGCTGCACGCGCGCGCCACCATCGACGTCTCCTGGGCCGTTCCCGAGTACCGGGTCAACGACCAGGGAATCCGTCAGGTCCCCAACGAGCGCGGTTGGTTCTGGTCGTTCTTCCCGACCAAGTACGCGACCACGCTCAGTGGCGCCCTCAATGCGGCCTGGAAGACCAACGAGGACCGACAGAACCTGCTCACCGGCAGCACTTTGAACGAGGAGCTGATCCGGGTCGCGGCCGACCTGGTGGTCGGATCGCTGCCCGACCTTGTGGAGCCCGAGGACCCGGCGGCATACCTGCCGCTGCTGCCCGGTCGTACCAAGGAGTCGCCGAACTGGGCCTGCGCCCGACTGACCGATCTCGTGTGGAGCGCGACGGCACAGCGGCCGTCCCTCCCCGACCAGGACGGTGAGCTCCGAGTCCCTGCCGAGTTGCGGATCCACCCGGAACGGCTTTCCGGAGAGGCCCTCGCCCTGTGGCGTTCGTACCCCGGTCGCCCCCGCGACTGGGTGCACCACTCCGTTGAGGTCGGTGCCCGCCGCGGCAAGCTGAGCCATTTCCTGACTGCCGCCGGCAAGGACGCGGAAACCGTCCGCGACTGGCTCGAGGCATTGGTCGAGGACGGCACCCCTGAAGCGTCCGCCGCCGCGATCCGCCTGCTGGCGCTGCTGCTCGACGAGCTTCCCCCGCAGGAGGCGGAGGAAGCCCGGCGTGCCCGCATCGTCCTGACCACCGAACAGGTTCTCGTCGCCCCGGTCGCGGGCCGCCTCTTCCGGGACTCCGGAGCCGACGGCCTCTCCGACGATCTGGTGTACGTCGACGGCCGGATTTCGTCCGACCCGGCCATGCTCGGCCACCTCGACCGTCTGGGGATCCGAGACGCCGACAGCGCCGGCCGGTTCCAGGGCGTGCTCGACCAGGGGTTCGAGGGTTACAGCGACGATTCGTGGACTCGCTTCTGGGAATTGCTGCGCAGCGCCGGTGGCACCGTACAGGTGCCGAGCATCCGCGCGAAGGTGCCGCGCATGGGCGAGAAGCTGCATGTGCGGACGATCGCCGGCGTGTTCCGCCCGCTGAATGACTGCCTGCTGCCCGGAAAGGTCGTCCCGGCGGACGGCTCGCGGGACGCGGAGATCACCGTCGACACGTCCTTCCACGACGTCTCGGTTCTGTGGGAACTCGGCATGAACGACTGCCCCACACGTGGTCACAACCCCAATCACGACGCCTGGTTCCAGGACTACCACCGCGCGCTGCACGATGCCTACCTGGAGGGCCTCGACAAGAAGGCCAGCCGTGTGCAGAGACAGACCGTACAGCTGACGGGTTCGCTGACGGCCGGCCCGCTCCACATCTTCGAACGCCTTTCTCCGGAGGGCAGGGCCGCTTTCCTCGACGCGATACCGGCCGACGGGATCGTGGAGTCCTGGACCCGGCAGATCGGCCGCAATGTGAGCACGCGTGCTCGGGTGGTCTCCCCGATCAAGTGGCTGTTGCGTCGCACCGGCACGGTGCACACGTCGAAGGGGCTGGTGCCGCTGCGTGAGGCCGTGGGGCCGCAGCTCTCGGCGTACGCACACGTCCTGCCCGTGGCCACGAAGCTCGACGAGGACAAGGCCCGACGCCTCGAGCTGCCGATGTCGGTGGAGGACGTCGCGCCGGAACGTTGGTCCGAGCTCCTGGAGCTGGCAAAGAGCAGCGAGGACGACGCCCTCGTCGGCTCCACGTACGCCACCCTCGTCCGCGTCGCCCTGGAGCTGGTCAAGGCCGAGGAGGCGTTGCGCTGCCGGGTCGGCGACGAGTGGGAGATGCGCCCGGACAACGAGATCGCCGTGGCGACATCGCGAGCCGAGTACGAGGAGCTGATCCGGGAACGGCACCCGGTCCTCCTCGTCGCTGCCGCCGCTGACCGCGAGCAGGCCGAGTACATGATCGCTCAGTGGGGGATGCGACGGGTCTCCGATGTCGTCGAGAAGCGGGTGCGCGCCGTGCCGGTCGGCCCGCCCGTACTGTTGATCGACGAGTATCCGCCGCTGCGCCGACGCCTCGGCAGTCGAGCCAATGGCCTGTCGCTGCAGCGTTGTTCGGAGCTGGAAGAGGTCGTCCGCACCCCCAATGGCAGCCGGCCCACCCCGCTCGACGGCACCCGCCAGGAGAACACAGTCCTCGTGCCGGACGTGTTGTCCCCGGAGCAGGCGCTCGTCATCGCCGATCGGGAGTTCGGCTGGAACATGGGCCGCGCCGGATGCCGAGCACTGATCCAGAAGCACGAAGAGGACAAGGCGGACCGTGCCCACCAGGCCCACCTGGCCGCCATCCGTAGCAGCCGGACGGTCATCGACAAGATCGCCATGATGATCGAGGAGGAGAGCCTCAAGGCGGAACTCCCCGCCGGTCTGCTCGCCGACGAGGTCTCCGGGACCGGGCGGGAGCCGGACGCTCGGCGCCTCGCGGAGATGGCTTACAACGCGCACGGCGAGTCGGTGCTGCGTGTGCACGCCAAGGACATCGCCGCCCGGTACGTCAACGCGCCCCGCCACTTCGACGGCGGCTCCTCCGCCCTCCGTTTCGTGACCGACCTCGGCTTCCCCGACTCGTTCGCCGGCGCCCGTGTCCCCTCGCCGCCGGCGCGAATGGAGGCGCAGGGTCCGACGACGTTCCCGGCTCTCCACTCCTACCAGGAGCGCCTGGCATCGAAGCTCACCGATCTGCTGACGCTGCCGACGCCGCAACGGGCCATGCTCGCCCTGCCGACGGGCGCGGGCAAGACGCGTGTCACGGCGGAGGGTGTCATCCGCTGGATCCGCGAGGTAGGCACGCCGCGGGGGCCGATCCTGTGGATCGCCCAGACCGAGGAGCTGTGCGAGCAGGCTGTCCAGTCCTGGAAATTCGTGTGGGAGAAGGTCGGCGCGGATCACCCTTTGGTGATCGACCGACTGTGGAACTCCAACTCCGCGACACCGGTGTCGGATCGCCCGCACCTGGTCGTGGCCACCGACGCGAAGTTGCGACTGTGCCTGCGCACGGACGAGTACGCGTGGCTGCGAGAGGCTTCGCTGGTCCTCGCCGACGAGGCGCACGTCGCGATCGCCCGCCAGTACACCGAGATCTTCGAGCAGCTGGGACTCACGCACCGCGAGACGTCCCGCCACCTCATCGGCCTGACCGCCACCCCGTTCCGCAACGATGTCGAACTGACGCGGCGCCTCGCACAGCGCTTCGGCAACCGCCGTCTCGATGACGGCGTCTTCGTCGGCGAGCCCATCCCGAGTCTCCAGGACCTGGGGGTATTGGCTCAGGTCGTCCACCGCGAGCTGGCCGGCGCCCGGGTGCGGCTCGACGCCGATGAGCTGCGCGCCGTCGAGCAGTTCAGCGGCTTCCTGCCCAAGGGCGCCGAGCAGCGCCTCGCCGAGGACGACGCACGCAACCGGATGCTCCTCGACGAGATCACGAAATTGCCGGACGACTGGCCGGTGCTGGTGTTCGCGACCTCCGTCTCGCATGCCAAGTTCCTCGCAGCGAAGCTCAGCGACCGCGGCATCAAGGCAACGGCCATCGACTCGGCGACTCCCATCGCCGAGCGCCGCAAGCGGGTCGACGCGTTCCGCCGGGGCGAAATCCGGGTCATCACGAACTACGGCGTGCTGAGTCAGGGGTTCGACGCGCCGGCGACGCGTGCCGTGGTCATCGCCCGTCCCGTCTACAGCGCCAACAGCTACCAACAGATGATCGGGCGCGGCCTACGTGGCCCCCGCAACGGCGGCAAGGACACCTGCCTCATCCTCGACGTACGCGACAACGTCGAGAACTTCGACGAGAGCCTTGCCTTCACCGAGTTCGAGTACCTGTGGAAGAAGGGGGAGCGGTGACTTTCCGGAACGGGGCCGGTCTCTCGCTCACCCCGGCCCAGTCGTCCGTCGTGACGCAGCCCTGGGATGCCAGGACGCTCGTCACGGCGGGGGCCGGCGCCGGCAAGACGACCACTCTGACGTACCGGCTGGAGCATCTGACCGATACCGAGGAGCTGGAAGCGGGTGAGATCCTCGTCCTGAGTTTCTCGCGCGCCGCCGTGCGGGAGCTTCGGGAGCGCGTCGACCGGCTCGCCACAACGGCCCGCCGGGTACGTGCCCAGACCTTCGACGGCTGGGCCCTGTCCGTGCTGCTCATGGAGAACCCGCAACGGGACGATCTGGCGGGCACGGGCTTCGACCGGCGCATCGTGATGGCTACGGAGGCCATCGAGCGCGGTGTGCTCGACGAGAGCGAGCAGGGTGTTCCCGCACACGTCGTCATCGACGAGGTGCAGGATCTGGTGGGTGTGCGCCGCGACATGGTGGAGGCGCTGCTCGACCGGTACGCCGACAACTGCGGCTTCACCGTGGTCGGGGATGCCGCGCAGGCGATCTACGGCTTCCAGGTGACCGATCACGACGAACGCGCGGCCGAGACGAATCTTTTCTTTCGCTGGGTGCGTTGCTCCTTCGGCGATGATCTGGTGGAGGTGAAGCTGGCCGACAACTTCCGCGCTCGTACGCCGGAGTCCCGCATCGCGCTTCCCTTCGGAGCGTCTTTGCAGAACCTTTCCGACGATGCGCCCGAAGCAGCGGAAAAGGGAGAGGCGCTGTACGCGGAACTGCGCTCGGAACTTTCGCTCGCTCCGGCATTCGGCAGCTTCGACGACCCGTTCACCCTCGACTCGTTGCGCGACTTCGACGGTACGACCGCGATCCTGTGCCGGGACAACGGGCAGGTGCTCCACATGGCGGAGCGGCTGAACGAGCTGGGCGTGGACCACCGCATCCAGCGGTCGCCCCGCTCGCGTCCCGCACCGGCTTGGGTTGCGGATCTACTGCTCGCGACCGGTGCGGACCGGCTGAGCGAGAGTCGTTTCTTCGAACTGGCCGCACTTCCCCCGGAGACGGATCCGCAGCGTACGTGGCACTCGCTGCGGCGTTGTGCCGGCGGCGCACGCGGAGCCCTCGACCTCGAAGCGCTGCGTCGGGCGGTCGCCGAGGGACGGCTCCCCGACGAGCTGACCGCGGCGCCCTCGCATCCGCTGGTCGTCTCCACGATCCATCGAGCGAAGGGGGCGGAGTTCGACCGTGTGCTCGTCGTCGAGCCGCAGGCGCCGTCCGAGTGGCGAGACAAGCACAGGGACGTACCGGCCGAGGCGCGTCTTCTGTATGTGGCGATGACCCGGCCGCGCGACGACATCTACCGCCTCTCGCGCCCGAGCACGTGGGCGATGCACAAGCATCAGCAGATCGACCGTTGGTACGCGGGCGGGCGCCAGGCGTACGTCCGGGTCGGCGTCGAGGCCGGCGACCTCGACGTGTGTCACGAGGTGCCCGCCGGCGCCGCCGATCCGACGGCCGATCCGGTCCGGACCCAGCAGTACCTGCGTCAGGTCGTTCGCTGCGGCGACCCGGTGGAACTGTACAGGTTGCACGATCTGCCCAATTCGGCAGCGGAGACCCCTCCGTACGGGATCTTCCACGAGGGACGGCCGATCGGTGCCGTGTCCGAGCGGTTCCGGCGCGACCTGTGGCGCCTCTTGAAGGTCAACGCCGGCTGGAAGGTCGAACGGTGGCCCTGCCGCATCACGGGCCTGCGCATCGACACCGTCGAAACCGTCGCAGGATTCCCCGCTCTCACCGAGCGCTTGGGGCTGGGCGACCGGGGAATCTGGACCGCCCCGCGCCTGTGCGGTCTCGGTCGCTTCGACTGGACCCACGCCGATACTCTTCCGGAAGGACACCGCCACCCGTGACCGCATCTTCCCCGCACGCGGCGCACTACGCGCTACGCACCGAACTGCGTGACGCACTGCGCAGTGACCTTCTGGGCCCTCATGGCGGCGCCGAGGAGGTCCTCACCGACGACGCGCCGATCACCGCATACCCGATCGGTGTCCTCTTCCCTCGGCCTTCCGCCGGCGAAACCGAAAACGGTATGCAGCCGACGCCGACCCTGGGTGACGAGGACGGAGCGGACACTCCACCCGACGTCGTCTCCGGGGACGACGGCGAGCAGGGCGCCGCGGATCTCGGTATCGCGCTGGCCAACCTGCGCAAGCCGTCGTCCATGGGATTGACCTTCGCGGTCGATCCGGTTGAATCCGCGCGTCTTATCGTCACTGTCGAAGCTGGCCGATACATCCCGGAGGACGAGGCGGGAAACCCTGTCGAGCCACGTCGCGGCGAGGCCCGCAGCACCGAGCGGCAGAAAGAGCGCTGGCGTCGCGAACCCCTCGTATGCAAACCGGGCGAGGTCGATGTGCGACGGCCGGGGTCCGCAGGCGGCACCTTGTACGACGGCTTGGAATGGCGGGCCCTGGTGCGTCCCCTCGCGTCGAACGGCACGGTCACGGTCACCGTGACCGTCGTGAACACGCTGACGGTCGGAGAGTTCGACCTGCAGGACGCGTACTGCTTCTTCCAGCCCAAGGTGACGGTGCACGGCACGCAGGGCACCCTTCCGTTCGTCGAGCGCCCCACCGGGCTCGACGCGGTCGACGACGAGCAGGCTCTCAGCCGCTTGTTGCACCGGCACGCCCCGGTGTTCGCGACGGGCCACGGCACGTCCGTCGCGTGGGACTGGCAGGCCCCGTCACTCCGTACCCCGATGCCCGAACGGGCGGCGGTCGCGTCGGTGCGGACCGAGTTCGTCCCCACCCACGAGGTGCTGCTGACCGACTCGAACCCGGAGATCGACGACCGTGCGTTGACCATGCACGGGCTCGGGCACGGGACGCGCGAGGAAGCCGTGGCCGCCCTCACACGCCTGCTCGACGGGTACGAGGAGTGGATCGACCAGCGCGAGGCCGAGGCCCGTGCTCTCGCCGACTCCTCGCACGCGCCGGCCGCCCGGCGGCAGGTGGATTTGTGCCGTGCCGCCCTGCAGCGTATGCGGCGCGGGGTGGCACTCCTGGAGGACGACCGGCAGCCGGACGTCTTCCGCGCCTTCCGGTGGGCGAACCAGGCGATGGCGCAGCAGCGGGCACGCACGGCCTGGATCAAGCAGGGCAGGACGGGAGAACCGCAGGTCGAAGCGGGCAAATGGCGGCCCTTCCAGATCGCCTTCATGCTGCTGTGCCTGGAAGGGATCGTCGATCCGAAGCACGAGGATCGCGACGTCGCCGACCTGCTGTGGTTCCCGACCGGTGGCGGAAAGACCGAGGCGTACCTCGGTCTCATCGCGTTCACCACTTTCCTGCGCCGACTGCGCGACGGGGAGTGCGGCGGCGGGGTCACCGTCATCATGCGCTACACGCTGCGCCTGCTGACACTCCAACAGTTCGAGCGTGCTGCGTCGCTGATCTGCGCGATGGAGCGTGTACGCGCGGAGCACATGGCGCAACTGGGCACCGAGCCGGTGTCGCTGGGGATGTGGGTCGGCAAGTCGGCGACCCCGAACGACCTGGAGCGCGCGCAGGACCGGCTGGACGAACTGCGCCGCGAGCCGGGTAAGTCTCTGCAGAAGGAGAACCCGGTCCAGCTGCAGGCATGTCCGTGGTGCGGTGAACCCCTGACGGCCTTCGACTACGAGGTACGCGAGAGCGCATGCCGCATGATCGTGTGCTGTCCGAACACTGCTTGCGCTTTCCACTCCGACGACGGCCTCCCGGTGCACCTGGTTGACGAGGCGGTGTACGACGCGCATCCGACCCTCGTCGTCGCCACCGTCGACAAGTTCGCCTCGATGCCGTGGGTCACCGCCACGGCAGCCCTGTTCAACCGTGACGACTCGGACGGCCGGCGCCCGCCGGAGCTGATCGTTCAGGATGAGCTCCATCTCATCTCGGGTCCGTTGGGGACGCTCACCGGTCTGTACGAGACGGCCGTGGACGTACTCGCGGAGCGCCCGAAGGTGGTGGCGTCCACGGCAACCATCCGGCGGGCATCCGAGCAGGTCGGCGCGCTTTTCGACCGTCGTGTCGCCCAGTTCCCACCGGCGGGACTGGACTCACGGGACTCCTGGTTCGCCGTGGAGACGCCGCGTGACGACAAGGCGTCACGTCGTTATGTCGGCCTGTTGACGCCGAGTACCAGTCAGGCATCTCTCCTGGTGCGCACGTACGCTGCACTCTTGGACGCGGCGGCCCGCTGCGAGGCCGACCCGGAGGTCAGGGACGCGTATTGGACGCTCGTCGGCTACTTCAACAGCCTGCGCCTGCTCTCGGCCGCCGAGCTCCAGGTCCTCGACGACGTCCAGGACCGCCTGGAGCTGCTCGGTCGGCGCACGCCGGCGGGGCCGCGTACCGCGACACAGATGATCGAGCTCAGCAGCCGTGCCGACTCCAGCGCCGTCCCGCGTCATCTGCGTCAGCTGGAGCGTAGGTTGCCCGATCCGGACACCCTTGACGTGCTCCTCGCCACGAACATGATCTCCGTCGGTGTGGATATCGACCGATTGGGGCTGATGGCGGTGATGGGCCAGCCCCAGACGACCGCCGAGTACATTCAGGCAACCAGCCGCGTCGGGCGCCAACACCCCGGATTGGTCGCCGTCATGTACAACTCGGCCCGTTCGAGGGATCGTTCGCACTACGAGGGTTTCCCGGCCTTCCACTCCGCCCTCTACCGCGAGGTGGAGTCGACGAGTGTCACTCCGTTCTCCTCCCGGGCACGGGATCGGGGTCTGCATGCGGTCGTCGTCGCGCTCGCCCGGCTGATGTTGCCCGCCGCGCGTGCCGACGAGGCGGCCGCGGACATCGCGGGCTTCGTCGACGAGCTGAACGCCGTGGTTCGCCCGCGCATCCTCGCCCGCGTCGGCGCGGTGGACGACCTGGAGCGCAAGGCGACGGCCCGGAGCTTCGACGAGTTCGTGCACTGGTGGCTCGACCTGGCAGCCGACCGTCCCACGCTGAAGTACAAGGCCCGACGGGGCTCTCACGAGCCCGCTCTACTCACCGGTTTCGACGACGAGGACCCGGATGCGACCGGCTGGTCCACCCTGTGGAGCCTGCGCGACGTCGATGCCGAATCCACCCTCTTCCTGGAGCGCTGACACCATGACCCCGCCCCCTCCGCAGCGCCGCCGACGCGGCACCGGCGCCGTCGCCGCCCGTCCCCGCAAGGTCGGTGGTGTGCGACGGTCCCAGATGGTGACGACATACGGCGTCGGCGCCATGATCGCCGTGGACAACGAGTCCTTCGTCGTCGCGGGCCTCGACACGTGGGACGTCTCCGAGGCCCCCGAGGTCCTGGAGCGTCGCCTGGCCCGCATCCTGCGCGTGCGTGCCTTCCGCCAACCTCCCGCCCCCGATCCCGACCGCGGCAAGGACGGAGTCCGTGTCCGTCGCTTCCCCGAGTGGTACTCCTGTCCCAAATGCAGCGTCCTCCAGCCCTTCTTCAAGTTCAACTCTCCGCCTCGAGCGGCGCGGTGCGGGGAGTGCGAGGAGGAGCTCGTCCCTTCGCGCTTTGTGTTGGCCTGCAACAACGGGCACATTGCTGACTTCCCGTACTGGCGGTGGGTGCACCGTGGCAGCGGTCACGCCGGCGGTCTCTGCGGCGGCACGTTGTCACTTCGTACCAACGGCAGCACGGCCTCCCTGCGTTCGGTGGTCGTGGCGTGCAGCTGCGGAGTGCCCGAGGTGTCCATGGAAGGCGCTTTCCGCAGTCGTGTTCTGCGGGATCTGGGCATCCGTTGCGAGGGCCGCCGCCCGTGGCTGAAGGACGCACCCGTAGAGGCGTGTGATCAGGTGCCGCGAGCGATGCAGCGAGGTTCCTCCGCGGTGTGGCATCCGCTGGTCGCCAGTGCCTTGTCGATCCCGCCGTGGGGGGAGGGCCTGCACAAATTGGTGGAGAAGCACAAGCTGATCGGCGCCTCCGAGGACACCGTCCGCTGGTTCGCCAAGCACCACCCGGCTGTGCTGAAGAGTGTGGACGCGACGGTCGACGACGTCATCGACCTCGTACGGGCTGTCGAGGAGGAAGACGCGAAGGCTGCGGAGGACGACATCCCCGCGCCGCGGGCGCACAGTGCACTCAGGCAGGAGGAGTACATCCGGCTGGTGCGCGGCAACCCCGAGCGATACGCCGCCGAGTGGCAGCCCTTCGTGTGCGAGAAGCCCCAGGGCACTCCGGACGCGCTGCGCTCGCTGGGGCTGTACGACACCATGCTGGTCAAGCGGCTGCGCGAGGTGCGGGCGCTGGCGTCTTTCATGCGGGGCGACCTGCCTTCCGAGGCCGACTCCGAACGGCGTAAGGCGTCGCTGGCCCTCTCCGACGACATTGACTGGCTGCCGGCGACAGAGGTGATCGGCGAGGGCGTGTTCGTGCGTCTGGATGCGGACCGGTTGCGCGCCTGGGAGGCCGAGCCGGCGGTCGCCGCCCGCGCGCAGCGCATCCGCGACAGTCATCTCACCCAGCTCCGACGCCGCGCGAGCACGCCGGCCGGCCCGGTGGCGAGGAGATCGGAGGAACCGGATTCGCCGGTCTCCCCCCGCTATCTCCTGCTCCACACCCTCGCCCACATCCTGATCAACGAGTGGAGCCTGGACGGTGGCTACCCCACCTCCGCCCTGCGAGAGCGCCTGTACTGCGGTGACGACATGGCAGGCACCCTGCTCTACACCGCCACCAGTGACTCCGCCGGCAGCCTCGGCGGCATTGTCGCCCAGGGCGAGCCCGACCGCCTGGTCCACACGCTCAAAGCCGCTCTGGCCCGCGCCGCCTGGTGCTCGAACGATCCGCTGTGCATGGAGTCCGAGGCAGCCGGCGTCGACAACGTCAATCTTGCCGCCTGCCACGCGTGCGTTCTGCTGCCCGAGACCAGCTGCGAGACCAACAACAGCTTCCTCGACCGAGCCCTTCTGATCGGGACCCCGACGGGCAGCGTGCCCGGGTTTTTCCAGGGCGCCGTGTAAGCCGGGGCCGCGGGGAGGGGCGCTGCCGAGCGCCCTCCGGAGCGACTCCGGTGCCTCATGGTTCGGTCGCCCTTTTCGGTGAGCGGAGAGTCAGACCCCGAGTCGCTCCGGAAACGCCTCAGGGGCCATCCGGAGATGGCCCCTGAGCTGCAAAAACACCGTCGGGACGACAGGATTTGAACCTGCGACCCCTTGACCCCCAGTCAAGTGCGCTACCAAGCTGCGCCACGTCCCGGTGCTTCGCGCCGTTCCCGGGCGGGCCCGGTCGGTGCGTGCAGAAGAAAAATACCTGTCCGCGGCCCGGAATCCAAAACGGGGTCCTGATGGAGATCTGTCCGGGGTCCGGGCGCGGCGCCGCGCGCGGTGTTTCAATGCCGCCATGGGCAAGGACGTAACGGTACGAATGCGGCGTGTGTACGACGCCGTGGACCCCGATGACGGCGCGCGGGTGCTCGTCGACCGGCTCTGGCCGCGCGGGCTCTCGAAGGACGCGGCGCGGCTGGACGAGTGGTGCAAGGACGTGTCGCCGTCGAACGAGCTGCGCAAGTGGTACGGGCACCGGGCGGAGGCGTACGAGGAGTTCGCCGAGCGGTACCGCGCGGAGCTGGCCGGGGAGCCGGGGAGCGGCGCGCTGGAGCGGCTGCGGGAGCTGGCGGCGGACGGGCCGCTCACCCTGCTGACGGCGACCAAGGAGCTGGAGCTCAGTCATGCGGCGGTGCTGCTGAATCTGCTGCGCGAGGGCGTCTGAGGCGCCTCGCGCACCGTCTCTGACCTGCACGGTTGACGAAACATACGGAGGACTGCATAGTTATACCCATCAGCGTATGCACTGTAAGGAGAAACCCGTGACCGAGCGCGTCGTACTCGCCTATTCAGGCGGTCTGGACACCTCTGTCTGCATCGGCTGGATCGCCGAGGAGACGGGCGCCGAGGTCATCGCCGTCGCGGTGGACGTCGGCCAGGGTGGCGAGGACCTGGACGTCATCCGCAAGCGCGCGCTCGCCTGCGGTGCGGTCGAGGCCGAGGTCGCGGACGCCAAGGAGGAGTTCGCCGACGAGTACTGCCTCCCGGCGGTCAAGGCCAATGCGCTGTACATGGACAAGTACCCGCTGGTCTCCGCGCTCTCCCGGCCGGCCATCGTCAAGCACCTGGTCGCCGCCGCGAAGAAGCACGGCGCCACGACCGTCGCGCACGGCTGCACCGGCAAGGGCAACGATCAGGTCCGCTTCGAGGCCGGCATCTCTTCGCTGGCCCCGGAACTGAAGTGCATCGCGCCGGTCCGGGACTACGCGATGACGCGGGACAAGGCGATCGCCTTCTGTGAAGAGAAGAACCTGCCGATCGCGACCACCAAGAAGTCGCCGTACTCGATCGACCAGAACGTCTTCGGGCGGGCCGTCGAGACCGGCTTCCTGGAGGACATCTGGAACGCGCCGATCGAGGACGTGTACGAGTACACCGCCGACCCGGCCACGCCGCGCGAGGCCGACGAGGTCGTGATCACCTTCGAGGCGGGCGTGCCGGTCGCGATCGACGGCCGCCCGGTGACGGTTCTGCAGGCGATCCAGCAGCTCAACGAGCGGGCCGGCGCGCAGGGCATCGGCCGGATCGACATGGTCGAGGACCGGCTGGTCGGCATCAAGAGCCGTGAGGTCTACGAGGCGCCGGGTGCGATCGCGCTGATCACCGCGCACCAGGAGCTGGAGAACGTCACCGTCGAGCGCGAGCTGGCCCGCTACAAGCGGCAGGTCGAGCAGCGCTGGGGCGAGCTGGTCTACGACGGCCTGTGGTTCTCGCCGCTCAAGCGCGCCCTGGACGGCTTCATCAACGAGGCAAACCAGCACGTCTCCGGCGACATCCGGATGACCCTGCACGGCGGCCGCGCCGTGGTGACCGGCCGGAAGTCCGACCAGTCGCTGTACGACTTCAATCTGGCGACGTACGACACGGGTGACACGTTCGACCAGTCGCTCTCGAAGGGCTTCATCGAGCTCTTCGGCATGTCGTCGAAGATCGCCGCCAAGCGTGACCTGGCCTGACCGGTAACGTCCGTACCGCACAGCCGCCTCCCCGCCCTCCGGCGGGGAGGCGGCCGTACAAGACATCAGCTTTGAGGAGCGAAGCAAGTGAGCAACGGCAACAGTGGTGACGTGCGCCTCTGGGGCGGCCGTTTCGCCGATGGCCCGGCCGAGGCCCTGGCGAAGCTGTCCGCGTCGGTCCACTTCGACTGGCGTCTCGCGCCGTACGACATCGCCGGCTCCCGGGCCCACGCCCGCGTGCTGAACAAGGCCGGGCTGCTCACGGACGACGAGCTGACGCGCATGATCGCCGGCCTCGACCAGCTCGAACGGGACGTCGCCGACGGCTCGTTCACCGGCACCATCGCCGACGAGGACGTGCACACCGCGCTGGAGCGCGGCCTGCTGGAGCGGCTCGGCCCGGACCTCGGCGGCAAGCTGCGGGCCGGCCGGTCCCGGAACGACCAGGTCGCGACCCTCTTCCGGATGTACCTGCGGGACCACGCGCGGATCCTCGGCGGCCTGCTCGGCGAGCTCCAGGAGGCGCTGATCGGGCTGGCCGAGGCGCACCCGGACGTCGCGATGCCCGGCCGCACCCACCTCCAGCACGCCCAGCCCGTCCTCTTCGCGCACCACGTCCTCGCGCACGTCCAGGCGCTGTCCCGGAACGCCGAGCGGCTGCGCCAGTGGGACGACCGCACGGCCGTCTCGCCGTACGGCTCGGGCGCGCTGGCGGGTTCGTCGCTGGGCCTCGACCCGGAGGCCGTGGCCAAGGACCTCGGGTTCGAGCACGGCTCCGCCGGTAACTCCATCGACGGCACGGCGTCCCGGGACTTCGTCGCGGAGTTCGCGTTCATCACGGCGATGATCGGCGTCGATCTGTCGCGGATCGCCGAGGAGGTCATCATCTGGAACACGAAGGAGTTCTCCTTCGTCACCCTCCACGACGCCTTCTCGACCGGGTCGTCGATCATGCCGCAGAAGAAGAACCCGGACATCGCGGAGCTGGCGCGCGGCAAGTCGGGCCGCCTCATCGGCAACCTGACCGGCCTGATGGCCACGCTCAAGGCCCTCCCGCTCGCGTACAACCGCGACCTCCAGGAGGACAAGGAGCCGGTCTTCGACTCCTGCGACCAGCTGGAGACCCTGCTCCCGGCCTTCACCGGCATGATGGCCACGCTGACCGTCAACCGGGAGCGCATGGAGGAGCTGGCCCCGGCCGGGTTCTCGCTGGCGACGGACATCGCGGAGTGGCTGGTCAAGCAGGGCGTGCCGTTCCGTGTCGCGCACGAGGTCGCGGGCGAGTGCGTCAAGGTCGCCGAGGCCGAGGGCAAGGAGCTGGACGACCTCACCGACGAGCAGTTCGCGAAGATCTCCGAGCATCTGACGCCCGAGGTGCGGACCGTGCTCAACGTGCCCGGCGCGCTCGCCTCGCGCAGCGGCCGCGGCGGCACGGCGCCCTCGGCGGTCGCCGTCCAGCTCGCCGAGGTCAAGGCGGACCTGGCCACGCAGCAGGCGTGGGCCACGGCCAAGCAGAAGTAAGCCCTCGTGGCGGCAGCGGCCGCCGTCCGGTCTCCCCGACCGGGCGGCGGCCGCTTTTGTGTGCTTATCGTGAGACAGTCAAGAATTCAATGAGACACTCGCGTCTCATTCGCGTACGATCTGTCTCATGGCCGTGGACAGAGAACGCGTACTGAAGGACGCTGCGGCGCTGCTCACCCGGAGAAGCACCGCTTCGATGGACGACATCGCGCGGGCCGCCGGGATCAGCAGGGCGACGCTGCACCGGCACTTCGCGGGGCGGGACGCGCTCATCCGGGCGCTGGAGGAGCTGGGCATCAAGGAGACCGGGCAGGCGCTGGACGCCGCCCGGCTGGCGGACGGCGGCGCGGACGCCGCGCTGCGCCGGCTGGTCGGCGCGCTCGAGCCGGTCGCCGGGGTGCTGGCCTTCCTCTACACCGAGAACCAGCTCTTCGAGGGCGAGGAGATCAACGAAGGCTGGCTGGCGCTCGACGCCCGGATACACGCGCTCTTCCGGCGGGGACAGGAAGAGGGGACCTTCCGCATCGATCTGACTCCGGCCTGGCTGACCGAGGCGCTGTACGGGCTGATCTGCGCGGGCGCCTGGTCGGTGCACGAGGGCCGGCTGGCCCGTGCCGACCGCAATCACTCCATCGCCGAACTGCTGCTCGGCGGCGTACGAAGGGAGAGCGCCCGATGACGGGGGCCGTGGCCGCGGGAGCGGCCGGGAGAACGACAGTGGAAGCGCCGCGTCCGGGGCGCTGGCTCGCGCTCGCCGTGCTGGTCCTCGCGGTGCTGCTGGTCGGCGTCGACGCCACGGTGCTGGGCCTGGCCGCGCCGTACCTCAGTGAGGACCTGCGCCCCTCGGGTACGCAGCTGCTGTGGATCGGCGACGTGTACTCGTTCGTCATCGCCGGTCTGCTGGTCTCGATGGGCAGCCTGGGTGACCGGATCGGGCGCAAGAAGCTGCTGCTGACCGGCTCGGTGGCGTTCGGCGCGATGTCGGCGCTCGCGGCGTACGCGACCACGCCGGAGATGATGATCGCGGCGCGGGCGCTGCAGGGCGTGGCCGGTGCGACGCTGATGCCGGCCACCCTCGCGCTGATCCGCAACCTCTTCCACGACCCGCGCGAACGCAGCCTGGCGGTGGGCGTCTGGGGTGCCGCGGCCTCCGCGGGCACCGCCGTCGGCCCGGTGCTCGGCGGCTTCCTGCTGGGCCACTTCTGGTGGGGCTCGGTCTTCCTGATCAACCTGCCGGTGATGGTGGTCCTGGTCGCCGTCGGCATCAAGGTGCTGCCGGAGTCCCGCAATCCGGAGCCGGGGCCGTGGGACCTGGCCAGCGTCGGGCTGTCGCTGGTCGGCATGGTCGGCGTGGTCTACGCGGTCAAGGAGGCCGCGGCGCACGGAGTCGGGGCCGGGGTCGCGATCGCGGGCGTCCTCGGCGTCCTCGCGCTCGTCGGCTTCGTACGCCGCCAACTGCGGCTTCCCACCCCGCTGCTGGACATGAAGCTCTTCAGCAACCGGGGCTTCTCCGGCGCCGTCCTCGCCGACCTGCTGACCATCCTCGGCCTGGCCGGGCTGCTGTTCTTCCTGTCCCAGTTCCTGCAGATGGTGCAGGGCCGCTCGCCGCTCAACGCGGGACTGGTCGAACTGCCCGCCGCCGTCGGCGCGATGGGCGCCGGCCTGGCCGCCGGGCCCGTCGCGCGCCGGCTGTCGGTGCGGACGGTGGTCTCCGGCGGGCTGGTGCTGGTGGGGCTCGGACTCGGGGCGTGCGCCTGGGTGAGCGCCGACACCGCGACGCCGGTGCTGTGCGCGATTCTCTTCATCGTCGGTGTCGGCGCGGGCTTCTCCTTCACCGTCACCGCCGACGTGATCCTCTCCAGCGTGCCCAAGGAGCAGGCGGGCGCCGCCTCGGCGGTCTCGGAGACGGCGTACGAACTGGGCTCCGCGCTCGGTATCGCGCTGCTCGGCTCGGTGGTCACCGGCGTCTACCGGAACTTCACGGCGCCGGAAGGGGTGCCGGCCGGCGCGGTGACCGAGGCGCGCGAGTCGCTGGGCGGTGCGGTGGAGACGGCGGGCGACCTGCCGCACCGTGCGGGCGAGGCGCTGCTGCACGCCGCGCAGCGGGCGTTCACCGACGGCATGGAGGCCGCGGCGGTGGCCGGCGGCGTCATCTCGCTGGCGGCCGCTGCCGCCGCGTGGATACTGCTGCGCGGCCGGACGCTGGAGGGCGGCGACTGAGGGGCTGTGCTGCGTTTTCGGCGTTTTCGGCGTTTTCGGCCGGGTCCCGCAGGTGCGGGCCCGGCCGGTGCGCGTCCCGCGGCCGGAGCACGCGTCCGCGCCGGTAGCCTGCGCCGTGCCAGGACTTCGAGCGCTTCCGGAGGAGGACCGTCATGGCACTGGCCGCCGAGGACCGCACCGCCATCGCCGAGCTGCTCGCGCTGCACGGGCACCTGTTCGACGAGGGTGAGCTGCACCGGCTGGACGAGCTGTTCACCGCCGACGTCGTCTACGACGTCAGCGACTTCGGGCAGCCGCCGCTGAAGGGCGTACGGGCCATCCGTGAGGCGGCGTACGCGCTGGGCGAGGCCATCCCGGTGGGCCACCACGTCACGAACATCGTCCTCGCCGAGCTGCCCGACGACGGCGGGGTGCACGCCCGCTCCAAGGGCATCGGCGTCAACGCGGACGGCACGTGCGGGACGGTCACGTACGAGGACACCGTCGTACGGGCCGCCGACGGCTGGCGCATCAGCCACCGCAGGGTCCTCGCGCGCCGGGCCCCGCTGGGCGGCCGCTGACACCGGGACGAGCGGGCGCTGACACCGCAGCGCAACGTGCCCCCTGCCGCCGACGGCGACAGGGGGCCCGAGGTAGTGACAGTGCGTCAGGCAGCCTTGGCCTTGGTGGCGTACACGTCGACGTACTCCTGGCCGGACAGCCGCATCACGTCGCTCATGACCTCGTCGGTGACCGCGCGCAGGACGTAGCGGTCCCGGTCCATGCCGTCGTACCGGCTGAAGTCCAGCGGCTCACCGAAGCGGCAGGTCACCGGCGCGAGGCGGGGCATGCCCTTGCCGCCGGGCTGCACCTTGTCGGTGCCGATCAGCGCGAAGGGGACGACCGGCGCGCCGGTCATCAGCGTCAGCCGGGCGATGCCGGTACGGCCCCGGTACAGCCGGCCGTCGGGGGAGCGGGTGCCCTCCGGGTAGATGCCGAAGACCTTGCCCTGCTCCAGGACGCGGCGGCCGGTCATCAGCGCGGCGACGCCGCCGTGCCCGCCGTCCCGGTCGACCGGGATCATGCCGGCGGTGGTGAAGAACCAGGCCATCAGGCGCCCCTTGACGCCCTTGCCCTTGACGTACTCGTCCTTGGCGATGAAGTACACCTGGCGCTTGGTCCGCTGCTCCACGATCAGCGACAGGAACAGCGAGTCGATGAAGGTGACGTGGTTGCCGGCCAGGATCACCGGTCCGCTGCCTGGAATGCCCTCGATCCCCTCGACCTTCGGGCGGAACAGGACACGCATGACGAATCCGAGAGTCGCCTTCAGCAGAATGCGGGACAACGGGCCCTCCGGTTTGACTGGTCAGTGCAGGAGTCTGCAGGTGGGGACGATACTCGCGGCTCATCCTCGATCGCACATCGGGTTCATGTGATCGATACGCAGAGTTGACAGCCCCTTCCGCTGCGTCACGGGTGGTTAACCGGGCCGTCATGCGAAGAACGCAGGGTCCCCGTCTACGCAGCCTGCGGGACGGATGATGCGTACGGACGTTCGCAAGTGGCCGGAAGGGATCGCCGCGGACCACCCATACGTCACGCGCGTTCACCCGCGTGTTCGGTCGGATGTCTCCCACCGGAAAGCTGTACGGGCCTACGATCAGCCCGGCACCGGCAGGTGCGGCACATCAAAGAGAAGCGTGAGGAATCGGGGACACATGGACAAGGCGCAGCGACCCGGGCGGCGGACCGTACTGAGCGCGGCGGCGCTCGGCGCCGGAGCGGCGGTGCTGGGCGGCGGGGCCGGTACGGCCGTCGCGGCCGGGCGCGTACAGGGCGGCCACGGCGGCGGTGAACTGCCCGTTCCGCTGGTCGTCGGCCACCGCGGCGCGAGCGGCTACCGCCCCGAGCACACCTTCGGCTCCTACCAGCTCGCCCTGGACATGGGCGCCGACGTCATCGAGCAGGACCTCGTCCCCACCAAGGACGGCCGCCTGGTCTGCCGGCACGAGAACGACATCACCGCCACCACCGACGTCGCCGACCACCCGGAGTTCGCGGGCCGCAGGACGACGAAGACGGTGGACGGCGTGAAGCTCACCGGCTGGTTCACCGAGGACTTCACGCTCGCCGAGCTGAAGACGCTGCGCGCCAAGGAGCGCATCCCGCAGACCCGGCAGCACAACACCCTCTACGACGGCCGCTGGCAGGTGCCGGAGTTCGAGGAGGTGCTGCAGTGGGCCGAGCGCGAGGGCCGCAGGCGCGGCCGCCGCATCTGGCTGCACATCGAGACCAAGCACCCCACCTACTTCCGCAAGCTGGGCCTCGGCCTGGAGGAGCGGCTCGCCAGGCTGCTGCGCCAGTACGGCCGGCACAAGAAGGGCTCCCCGAACTTCCTGCAGTCCTTCGAGCCGAGCAGCATCGAGCGGCTCGGCAAGCTGGGCCTGGAGTGCCCCAAGGTCGTCCTGCTCAGCACGCTCAGCAGCCAGCCGTGGGACTTCAAGGAGGCGGGCGACAAGCGCACCGTCGCCGACCTGGTCAAGCCCGAGGGGCTGCGCTGGATCGCCTCCTTCGCGCAGGGCATCGGCCCGGACCTCACCGTGATCATCCCGCGCACCGCCGACGGCAAGCTCGGCACGCCCTCCTCGGTGGTCAAGGACGCGCACGACGCGGGCCTGGTCCTGCACCCCTACACCGTCCGCAACGAGAACACCTTCCTCCCGGTCGACCTGCGCAAGGGCAGCGACCCGGCCGCGTACGGCGACTCCCTCGCCTTCTTCAAGGCGCTCTTCGCCACCGGCATCGACGGGCTGTTCTCCGACAACCCGGACACCGCGCTGCTGGCGGCCGCGGAGTTCCGCAAGAGCTGACCGACGGCTGTACCGGCGGCTGTACCGGTGGGGCGACGGCGGGCGCGGGGTGGTGACCCCGGCCCGCGCGTCGCCCGCCCGGCGCAGTGCTTCCCCGCGCGCAGGACCGCGTTGACACACCGAAACCGCGGGCCTGCCCGGCGCTGTCAGCGCGGACATGACGGACCGCGACCGTGACCGTGAACTGATCGCCGCGCTGCGCCCGCTCCTCGCCGCCGAGGCGGCGGCCGAGGCGCCCGCCGCCGGGGCCGAGCCCGAGGACATCGAGCAGGGCGTGTGGGCGCGGCTGCTCCGGTACACCCGAATGGCCGGTCCGCCGGCCGAGCCCGGGCGCTGGCTGCGCCGGGCGGTACGCGACGAGGTGCGCGGCGCCCTGCGGCGGTCCCGCCGCGAGATCCCGTACGACCCCACCGGCACCCAGCCGCGCGTCGGCGCCGTCGCCGAGCCGCTCGCCCTCGATGCCGAGCGGCGCCGCGCGCTGCTCGCCGTCGCCGACGAACTCCCGGGCCGCTGCCCGGAGTTGGTACGCGCTCTGTTGTCCGGCGGCGATCCGACCTACCGTGATGTCTCATCTGAGTTGGGAATGTCACAGGGGAGCATGGGGCCGCTCCGTTCCCGTTGTCTGGCATGTCTGCGCAGAATGCTGACGGCGGAGGTTGGGCTTCCTGAACTCCGGGGAAAGGAGCGATGACCCCGCCATGGCGGCGCCGCGCATCCCGTGGTGCCATCAAGTCAGGGCAGATCCGTCCGGGCGCCGCACCACACCCTCATGGCGCCCGGGCTCACCGAACCGAAAAGGGGAGGCCAGCACGCATGGGCATGAGCGTGACCATCTCTGCGGCGACCGACAGGGACGCCGAGCAGATCCTCAAGCTGCAGTACCTGTGCTACCAGTCCGAGGCCGCGCTGTACGACGACTACTCGATCGAGCCGCTCACGCAGACGTTCGATGAGTTGCGCGCCGAGATGCGCGACGGATGCGTGGTGGTCGCCCGCCTCGGCGACGAGGTCGTCGGCTCCGTGCGCGGTGCGGTCGACGCCGACGGCGTGGGCAGCATCGACAAGCTGATCGTGCATCCGCGGATGCAGCGGCACGGGCTCGGCAGCCGGCTGCTGGCCGCCGTCGAGGAGCGGCTGACCGCCGAGCACGCGGTCACCCGCTTCCGGCTGCTGACCGGCCACCGCAGCGAGGGCAACCTCCGGCTGTACCGCAGCCGCGGCTACGCCCAGGTCGGCACCGAAGAGGTCAGCCGCCGGCTCAGCCTGATCACGCTGGAGAAGGACGCGACGGCGCAGAAGTACGTCGCGAGCGCCTGAGCCTTCCCTTCCTGTGCCGCGGGCCCCGCACGTGCATCCGCACGTACGGGGCCCGCGGCCGTGAGCGAAATGGGTTCAGCCGGCGCGACGGCCGCGGCGCAGCCAGAGCAGCCCGGTGACCGGCAGGAAGACCGGGATGAAGAGATAGCCGTAGCCGAACCCCGACCAGACCGTGGAGTCGGGGAACGCGGACGGCTCCAGCAGCGTCCAGGTGCCGACGCCGAGCACGCCCAGCAGCTCCAGGCAGCAGCAGACCAGCCCCGCCCTGCGCGCCTTCTCCCCGCCGCGGACCAGCGAGAAGAGGATGACGGCGTACACCACGGCGGAGACCGCGGACAGGATGTACGACAGCGGCGCCCGGTCGTACTGGGCGATCAGCTGGTACACGGCGCGCGAGCCGGCGCCGACGGTGAAGACGCCGTACAGCCAGACCAGCAGCCGGCCGGGGCCCGAGCCCAGCGAAAGGCGGCCGCCCCCGGGCTGCTCGGTGGTCGTCGCGGGCTCAGCCATGGCCGCCTCCCCAGATGTCGTACAGCCGTACCTCCAGCACGGCCAGCACCACGGCGCCCGCCGCGACGGTCACCGAACCCCAGCGGGTCCGCTCCGACAGCGACAGGAACCCGGCGGCGGGCACGCACGCGGCGGCGCCGATCAGATAGGCGAGAAAGATCGCCGTACCGTCGTCGGGCTTCTCGCCGCCCGCCAGCTTCACGATGCCGACCACCAGCTGCACGAGCGCGAGCAGCGAGACGATCGCCATCCCGATGAAGTGCCAGTCCTTGGTCGGTTCGTCGCGGTACGCCGCGAAGCCGCACCAGGCGGCCAGTACGAGGGCGGTCACGCCGACCGCGACCGTCAGCGCGTCGATCACCGGGACCTCCGCGCGGCGGCGCGGCTGCGCGCAGTGGGGCTGTGGGGCATGTCCCCGACTTTAATCGGCGCCCGCGGCCCGCCCGCGCGCGGCCCCGGCCCGGCGGCCGCGCCCGCGCACCCCGTACGCTCGGCGACCATGAAGCTCTCGGTTGACGCCCTCCTGTTCGACAACGACGGCACGCTCGTCTCCTCCATGGACTCGGTGCACCGCTGCTGGTCGCGGTGGGCCGAGGAGTACGGCGTCACCGAGGAATTCGCCCGGGTCGAGCTGCACGGCCGGCCCGCCGCCGACATCGTCGCGGACCTGCTGCCCGCCGACCGGGTCCCCGAGGCGCTGGCCCGCATCGAGGAGCTGGAGACGCAGGACGTCGACGGCGTGGTGCTGCTGCCCGGCACCCGTGAGCTGCTGGACTCCCTCCCGGCCGACCGCTGGGCCGTGGTCACCTCCGCCACCCGCAGGCTCGCCGAGGCCCGCCTCGCGGCCGTCGGCATCCGCCCGAAGCACCTGATCACCGCGGACGACATCACCCGCGGCAAGCCCGACCCCGAGCCGTTCCTGCTCGCCGCCCGGCACCTGGGCGCCGACCCGGCCCGCTGCGCCGTCTTCGAGGACGCGCCCGCCGGGGTCGCGGCGGGCCGCGCGGCCGGCGCGAAGATCGTGGCGTTGACCACAACGACCACCGCGGACGAGCTGGTGGCCGATGTGATCGTCCCCGACCTGTCGGCGGTGTCCGCGCAGGCCACGGCGGACGGCGTGGAGATCACGACCGCCGGCTGAGCCGGTGTCCACGGGCTGATCCGGCCTGTCCGGAATCCGGACTGGCTTGATCGGTCCGCGCGCGTGTCTGGTTTACTGGCCATCATGACCACGACGAGCTGCCGCATCCCCGCGACCGAGGCGCACCTGACGCCCGGTGCTCGTTGCCTGTGTCGAATGTGTGACCGCTGAGGGCCCCCGCCTGAGCCTCGCGCCCCGAAGCGAGACCCGCTGCCATGTGCCGGACGACCCGTACAGAAGCGCTCCGTACCTCCCGTACGCACGCGTTCCGTACGCACTCCCGGCCGCCCCGCGTCACCGGACCCCGGAGCCGGGCGCCCGCCGCCCGCGTGCCTCCGCGATCCCCATGCCGCACTCCGCAATGAATGCCCCGTGCCCGGCGGACGAGCCGCCGAGCACTCGACCATGACGGATATCCCTGTGATCACCACTACGGGCCTCACCAAGGTCTACCGCTCAGGCGACCGCGAGGTCACCGCGCTGGACGGCGTCGACCTGCACGTCCGCGAGGGCGAGGTGTACGGCGTCATCGGCCAGAGCGGCGCCGGCAAGTCGACGCTCATCCGCTGCGTGAACCTCCTGGAGCGTCCCACCTCCGGCACGGTCACCGTGGCCGGCCAGGACCTCACCGAGCTCGCCGGACGCGGCCAGCGGGCGAACCCCGCGCTGCGTGCCGCGCGCAGCCACATCGGCATGGTCTTCCAGCACTTCAACCTGCTGTCCTCGCGCACCGTCCAGGACAACATCGAGTTCCCGCTGGAGATCCTGAAGGTCTCCCGCCGTGAGCGCCGCCGCAAGGCGCTGGAGCTGCTGGACCTGGTCGGCCTCGCCGACAAGGCCAAGGCGTACCCCGCCCAGCTCTCCGGCGGCCAGAAGCAGCGCGTCGGCATCGCCCGCGCACTGGCCGGCGACCCCAAGGTGCTGCTCTCCGACGAGGCCACCAGCGCCCTGGACCCGGAGACCACCCGCTCCATCCTCCAGCTGCTGCGCGACCTCAACCAGCAGCTGGGCCTCACCGTCCTCCTCATCACCCACGAGATGGACGTCGTGAAGACCATCTGCGACTCCGCGGCCCTGATGAAGGGCGGCCGGATCGTCGAGCAGGGCACCGTCTCCGAGCTGCTGGCCACGCCCGGCTCCGAGCTGGCCACCGAGCTGTTCCCGGTCACCGGCGAGGCCACGGCCGACGACCGCACCGTCGTGGACGTCACCTTCCACGGCGAGGCGGCCACCGAGCCGGTCATCTCCACCCTCTCGCGGACCTACAACGTCGACGTGTCGATCCTCGGCGCCGCCATGGACACCGTCGGCGGCAAGCAGATCGGCCGGATGCGCATCGAGCTGCCCGGCCGCTTCGAGGACAACGTCGTACCCATCGGCTTCCTGCGCGAGCAGGGCCTCCAGGTCGACGTCGTCGGCCGTACCGAGCCGGCCGCCGCGCCCGCCACCGTGCTGACCAAGGAGGTCGCCAAGTGACCTGGAACGACATGCAGCCGGTGCTCTACGAGGGCATCCTCGACACCCTCTTCATGGTGTGGTGGTCCACCGTCTACACGGTGATCGGCGGCCTGATCCTCGGCGTCCTGCTGGTCCTCACCGACCGCGGCGGACAGCTGCAGAACACCGTGGTGAACAAGGTCGTCAGCGTCGTCGTGAACATCGGCCGGTCGCTGCCCTTCATCATCCTGATGATCGCGATCATCCCGTTCACCCGGTTCGTTGTCGGCACCTCCATCGGCCCCTCGGCCGCGGTCGTGCCGCTCGCCGTCGGCGCCGTCCCCTTCTTCGCGCGCCTGGTGGAGACCTCCCTGCGCGAGGTGGACGGCGGGCTCGTCGAGGCCGCCCAGGCCATGGGCGGCGGCACCTGGACCATCGTCTTCAAGGTGCTGCTCCCGCAGGCGCTGCCCTCGCTGGTCGCCAGCCTGACCAACACCGTCATCACGATCATCAGCTACTCCGCGATGGCCGGTGCGCTCGGCGCCGGCGGCCTGGGCAGCGTGGCCATCACCTACGGCCAGCAGCGGTACGACACGCGCTTCATGCTCGTCACCGTGGTACTGATCATCCTGATCGTGACCGTCATCCAGCTCATCGGCGACCTGGTGGTCCGGCGGCTCTCCCGCCGCGGCGCCCGCGCCGCCGCCCCCGTACGCCTGCTGAAGCTGCCCAAGGCCCGCACCGCGGCCCCGGACCCCGAGGCCCGCACCGACGCGGCCGCGGTCCGCGAGACCGCGGACGAGGCCGCCTGAGCCACCACCCCGGAGCCCGGACCCTTTGCCGGGCGGTACACCACCTGTGAGAAAGGCACTCTTCGTGCGTAACACCGTCAAGCTCACCGGCGCCGTCGCGGCCGCCGCCGCGTTCACCCTCGCCCTCGGCGCCTGCAGCGCCCCCTCGGACCCGGACACGGAGAAGAAGGACGACGCGAGCTCCCCGCTCGTCGTCGGCGCCACCTCCGTCCCGCACGCCGAGATCCTGGAGTACGTCAAGAAGGACCTGGCGCCCAAGGAGGGCCTCAAGATCCAGGTCAAGACCTTCGACGACTACCAGCTGATCAACCCGGCGACCAAGGACAGCAGCCTGGACGCCAACTACTTCCAGACCAAGGAATTCCTGGACGACTGGAACAAGAAGAACGACGGCAGCATCGAGCCCGTCGTCAACGTCCACGTCGAGCCGATGGGCGTCTACTCCAAGAAGCTCGACAAGCTCGCCGAGCTGAAGTCCGGCGACACCGTCGGCGTGCCCAACGACGCCAGCAACGAGGCCCGCGCCCTGAAGCTGCTCGACAAGGCCGGCGCCATCGAGCTCAAGGCCGACGCCCCCGCCGTCCCCGGCCTGAACGACATCAAGGACAAGAAGGGCCTGAACATCAAGGAGTCCAAGGCGGAACTCCTGGCCCCGCAGCTGAGCGACTACGACGCCGCGGTCATCAACGGCAACTACGCCATCGCCGCCAAGCTCAGCCCCAAGACGGACTCCCTGGCCATCGAGTCGGCCAAGAACAGCCCCTACGCGAACTTCCTCGCCGTCGACAAGAGCAAGAAGAACGACGCGCGCGTGCAGAAGCTCGCGAAGCTGCTCAACTCCGACCAGGTCAAGAAGTACATCGAGACCCACTACAAGGACGGCTCGGTGCTGCCCTCCTTCAGCAAGGCGAGCTGACCCCACCCAGCACGGCGGCCGCCCCCGCCACCCGCCCGTACGACGGCCCGTACCTGCCTTATCAGCGCAGATGCGGGCCGTCATACTTGGCACATTCGCAGGCAGATGCTGCATGCTTGTGCACTCAAGACGGGCCGGAGCGCCCGAACGTATTCGCGGAGCTTTACGGAGCTTTACGGTCCACGGCGTGGGAGCAGCTGCATGACATCCACCTTTCCGGACATCTCCATCAGCACGGAGCGTCTGGTGCTGCGCCCCTTCGACGACACGGACATCCCCGCCCTCGGCGACATGATGAACGACGAAGCCGTCGCCGCCTGGACCGCCCACCCCTTCCCGTACACCACGGAGCACGCCCGGGAATGGGTCACCAGCGGCGCCCCGGCCGTGCGCACCTCAGGCCGCGGACTCGCCTTCGCCGTCACCGAATTCCTCACCCAGCGCCTGGTCGGCGCGGTCCGCATCGACCACACCGACTGGCGGATACGCGGCGCCGAACTCTCCTACATCACCGCCCCCTGGGCCCGCGGCGAGGGCTACGCCTGCGAGTCCGCGCTCGCCGTCGCGCAGTGGCTCTTCCGCGACCAGAAGTTCGAGCGCCTGGAGCTGCGCACGCCCGCCGACAACTCCGCCGCCCAGCAGGTCGCCCAGAAGCTCGGCTGCATCAGCGAGGGCGTGCTCCGCAACGCCTGGATAGCCCGCTCCCGCACCGAGGACGGCGGCTGGACCGACATCCGTACCGACCTCATCGTGTGGAGCCTGCTGCCCGAGGACTTCGACGGCCTCCCGGACCGCACGGAGGACGCGGGCGGCTTCGCGTATCCGGAGTGGCGCTGAGGGACGGCGCAGAAGGGCGCCGCGGCACGGCCGGGCGCCCGGGGTACCCTCACCTGATCCACCCCCGCACGACGGACGGCCCGCACCACGGACCGGCCGTACGGACCGCCCGCACGACGAGACCAGGAGACCTCAGCAGATGGCCGACCGCGTCACCGTGATCGGGTGGGACGGCTCGCCTCTGACCGCCGCCGCACGCTCCGCACTGAGCGCGGCGACCCTGGTGGCCGGTGCCGCCCACCACTTGGCGCTCAAGGAAGTACCGCCCGCCGCCGAACGCATCAGGCTCGGCAGCGTCGAGCTGGCCGCGCGCCGCATCGCCCAGCACCGCGGCACCGCCGTCGTACTCGCCGACGGCGACCCCGGCTTCTTCGGCGTCGTCCGCACCCTGCGCGCACCCGAACACGGCCTCGAAGTCGAGGTCGTACCGGCCGTCTCCTCCGTCGCCGCCGCCTTCGCCCGCGCCGGCATGCCCTGGGACGACGCCCAGATCGTCGTCGCCCACAGCCGCGACCTGCGCCGCGCCGTCAACGTCTGCCGCGCCCACACCAAGGTCGCCGTCCTCACCTCACCCGGCGCCGGACCCGCCGAACTCGCCCTCCTCCTGCGCGGCGTGCACCGCACCTTCGTCATCTGCGAGGCGCTCGGCACCACCCAGGAACAGGTGACGGTCCTCACCTCGGACAAGGCCGCCGACCACGTATGGCGCGACCCCAACGTCGTCATCGTGGTGGGCGGGCCGGCCGGCAGCGCCGCCACCCAGGGCACCGGCTGGCTCGCCGGCCGCGAGATCGGCTACCCCTCCGGGCCGCGCGGCTGGGGCCTCTCCGACAGCGCGTACGGAGGCGGCCTGACGGAGGGGGAGTCCGGCCAGCTCCGCACCGCCCAGCTCGCCCGCCTCGGGCCCGCCGTCGGCGACCTGGTGTGGGACATCGGCTCCGGCTCCGGCGCCGCCGCCGTGGAGGCCGCCCGCTTCGGCGCGGCCGTCATCGCCGTCGACGCCGACGAGGACGCCTGCGCCCGTACGACAGCGGTGAGCCGCCGGTACGGCGTACAGCTCCAGGTCGTGCACGGCCGCG
The DNA here is from genome assembly GCF_044544685.1 of Streptomyces sp. NPDC053542. NCBI lineage: Bacteria > Bacillati > Actinomycetota > Actinomycetes > Kitasatosporales > Streptomycetaceae > Streptomyces > Streptomyces sp. NPDC053542. The sequence goes on along the minus strand of NZ_JBITXL010000011.1, from coordinate 17,495 downwards.
CGCCCCAGGTACTCGAGGACCTCCCGGAGCCGGACGTCGTCCGCATCGGGGGCGGCGGCACGGCCGTGGTCACCGCCTGCGCGGCACGCCGCCCCGAACGCATCGTCACCCACGCCTCGACGCGCGACGAAGCGGAAGCGCTCGGCCGCGCGCTGGCCGACGGGGGCTACGAAGTCGAGTGCGCGCTCCTGCAGTCCGTCGAGCTGGACACCTCCGTATGGGTGGAGCGGGAGCGGGCGGTCGTCTTCCTCGTCTGCGGTTACCGCGTGCATCACCCCTGACCGGATCGGTCACCCGCGGGAGGTAGGCTGGCGGATCGTTGCGCCGCCGTTCCGCGATCGGAGTCGTGGGTCAATATCCGGAAAAGTCCGAGGTTTTGGCCGTACAAGATGCTCTTGAGGGCGGACGTGCCGCGAGGCGCGCTCGCTCGTTCTAGCTATGGGGGCGGTCGGCGCGTGCCGCGGTCGAGCGCGTCGGACGAGCGGTTGGAAGGAGCACTACCGATGGGCGAGGGGTACGCATGACCGACACCGGCCAGGTCCCGGGCGAGGGACTGCCGGAGAACGCAGGCGGACATCCCGGAGGGCCGCTCCCGGCGGCCGCTCCCGCCCCTGCCGACGCCGGCCAGCAGCAGCCGCACGACGCGTACGCGTACCTCGACACCGCCGAGCCGGCCGAGGACGACGACCTGCTGATGCCGGGCGCCCAGGGCGCCTGGGGCAGCGAGCCGCAGGCGCACGGCGAGCCGCAGGCCCCGTACGCCGACTACACCCCGGGCCGGGGTGCGGTGTACGACCCGGTGGCGGCGTACGACCCGACCCCGTACGAAACGGTGACCTACGGCGAGGAGCAGGCCGCGGGCCGCCCGGAGACGGCGCAGCCGCAGGCCGCCGCCCCGCAGCCGGGCGCGACGCCGCCCGGAGCGATGCCGGGCGCCCAGGGCGCGCTCCCGCAGCAGAGCACGCCCGCGCGCCGCCCGCTGCACATGGGACCGCCCGTCCCGGAGGCGCACACCGGTGGCGTGGTGCGCTCGCTCGCCGACCGCGGCCCCGCCGGCACCCCGCAGCCGCCCACGCGGCACGCGGGCCCGCCGACCATTGGACCCGAGTACTTGGACGTACCTCGCGACGAGGCACCGCGTGCGGACGCGCCGTCTGAGGACGCACCGCGTGCGGACGTACCGGTGGAGGACGCGCCGCGCGAGGAAGCACTGCGCGAGGAGCCGGGTGCGCTTCCCGAGGCCGTCCCGGGGCCGCTTCCGGAGGAAGGCGCCCCGGCCGGTCCGCTGCCGATGCCGGAGCCGGCGCAGCCCGAGCAGCCCGTGGCCGCGGCCATTCCGGCGCAGATGCCGGCTTGGGATGCGGCGCCGGTGGGCGAGGCGGTCGAGGCCGGTGCGGCTGAGGCCGGTACTGAGGCTGGTGCGGCTGCGGCTGGTGCTGAGGCCGTTGCGACCGAGGCCGCCGGTGCGGCTGTGGCGGACGTGGCGGCCGAGAGCGGACCGCAGTTCGTGGAGGCCGCGGAGCAGGCGCCTGCGGAGGCCGCGGCGCCGGGCGAGCAGGAGCCCGTCGAGCACGGTGTCGCGGCGCAGGCCGAGACGGAGACCGCCGCGGGGCACGACGCACCCAAGCCGGCTGCCGAGGCCGCCGCCGAGCCCGCCGCCGACGCGGAGGCCGGCGCCGTCGCCGACGCACAGCAGAACATCACCGAGGGCGAGCAGGGCCCCGCCGAGGCCGTACCGGCCGGTGCGGAGCAGCCCGCTGCGGAGCCCGTAGCAGAGGAACACGTGCACAACGAAGAGCAGGCCGTGGCCGAGCCCGAGGCGCCCGTCGCCGAGGCACAGCCGGACCGGGCCGCCGCGTCCGCCGAGGCGCAGGACGCCGCCGAGCTGGTGCAGCTGGGTGACGAGGCCGCGGAGGGCGCGGAGAGCGCCGACGGTGGTCCTGTGGCTGCCGAGGCCGTTGAGGGTGCGGAGTCCGCAGCGACTGTCGAGACCACCGAGCCCGATGAGTCTGCTGAGACGGCTGAGCCCGCTGAGGTGAAGGTGCCGCGGGCCCGGGGAGCGCGGTCGGCGGCCAGGACGAAGGCCGCGATCGACGCCGCCTTCGCGGACGACGCCGCGCCCGAGGCGGCGGCCGCACCGGAGGCCGAGGCAGCCGCGCAGCCCGAGGAGGCGCCCGTCGCGGAGGCGGCTCCCGCGGAGGCCGAGCCCGTCGCGGACGCGGCTCCCGAGGCCGCCGAGTCTGCCGCGGACGCGGCTCCCGAGGTCGCCGCGCCCGAGGCCGCGCCCGAGGCGGAGACGGCGCCCGACGCCGTCGCCGAGGAACCCGCTGTCACGAGCGAGACGGAAGAGGCCGCGCCGGTCGCCGACGCCCCTGAGGCCCCCGACGCCCCCGAGGCCGGCAGCGAGGCCCAGGCCGAGGACGGCACCGCGCCCGCGGAGGAGCCCGCCGAAGCCGCCCAGACAGCCGAGCCCGCCCCCGTACCGGAAGCCGAGCCCGCCCCGGTAGTGGAGACGGAGTCCGCCCCGGCCCCCGAGGCCGAGCCGGCGCCCGAGGCCGAGTCCACCCCTGCCCCGGAGACCGCCGCCGAAGCCGAGCAGGCCCCGGCCCCCGAGGCCGAGGAGCCCGCCACCGAGGCCGCGCCTGAGGCAGAGCCCGAGGCGGAGCCCGCCCCGGCCCTCGAAGCCGAGCCGGCGCCCGAGGCCGAGACCGAGCCCGAGGCCGAGACCGAGCCCGAGGCCGAAGAGGCCGCCCCGGAAGCGGACCTTGCCCCGGAAGCGACCCCTGAAGCGGCCGCCGAAGCAGCCCCCGAAGCCGAGACCACCCCCGCCCCCGAGGCGGAGGCCGAAGCCGCGCCCGAGGCCGAGGCCGCTCCCGAAGCCGACGTCGCCCCCCGCCCCGCCGACCCCGCCGCCGGTTACGCGGAGGAGGAGCGCGCCGCTGTACACCGCGTCATGCGGGAGCGGCGGGACATCCGTAACGGCTTCCGGAACGACCCGATCCCGAACGACGTGCTGCTGCGCGTCCTGGAGGCGGCGCACACCGCGCCCAGCGTCGGCCACTCCCAGCCCTGGGACTTCGTCGTCATCCGCTCCGCCGAGACCCGCGAGCGGATGCACGAGCTGGCGATGCAGCAGCGCGACGCGTACGCGAAGTCGCTGCCCAAGGCGCGCGCGAAGCAGTTCCGCGAGCTGAAGATCGAGGCGATCCTCGACACGCCGGTCAACATCGTCGTCACGGCCGACCCCACCCGCGGCGGCCGCCACACGCTCGGCCGGTACACCCAGCCGCAGATGGCCCCGTACAGCTCCGCGCTCGCCGTCGAGAACCTCTGGCTCGCCGCCCGCGCCGAGGGCCTCGGCGTCGGCTGGGTCAGCTTCTTCGACGAGCGCGAGATGGTCCGCGAGCTGGGCCTGCCCGAGCACCTGGAGATCGTCGCGTACCTCTGCGTGGGGTACGTCGACGAGTTCCCCGAGGAGCCCGAGCTGATGCAGGCCGGGTGGTCCAAGCGCCGCCCCCTGTCCTGGGTCGTGCACGAGGAGACGTACGGACGGCGCGCGCTGCCCGGCGCCGAGCCGCACGACCTGCTCCAGGAGACGCTGCAGGGCATCCGCCCGCTGGACGCCAAGGCGCTCGGCGACGCGTGGGAGCGGCAGAAGCGGATGACCAAGCCGGCCGGCGCGCTCGGCATGCTCGAGATCATCTCGGCGCAGCTGTGCGGCCTGTCGCGGAAGTGCCCGCCGCCCGTCCCGGAGCCCGCCGCGGTGGCGATCTTCGCGGGCGACCACGGCGTGCACGCGCAGGGCGTCACCCCCTGGCCCCAGGAGGTCACCGGCCAGATGGTCGGGAACTTCCTCGGCGGCGGCGCGGTCTGCAACGCCTTCGCGAACCAGGTCGGCGCGGAGGTCTGCGTCGTGGACGTCGGCGTGAAGTCCGAGCTGCCGGCCATGCCCGGGCTGCTGCCCCGCAACGTACGCGCCGGTACGGACGACATGACCGCCGGGCCCGCGATGTCCCGCGACGAGGTCCTCAAGGCGATCGAGGTCGGCATCGAGACCGCCCGCGACCTGGTGTCGGCCGGGAACAAGGCGCTCCTCACGGGCGAGATGGGGATCGCGAACACCACCGCTTCGGCGGCCCTGATCTCCGTGTACTCGGAGACCGACCCGGCCGAGGTCACCGGTCGCGGTACGGGCATCAACGACGAGACGCATGCCCGCAAGGTCGATGTCGTCCGCCGCGCCCTGGAGCTGCACAAGCCGGACCCGGCCGACCCGATCGGCGTCCTTGCGGCGGTCGGCGGCCTGGAGCACGCCGCGCTGGTCGGCCTGATCCTCGGCGGTGCCTCGCTGCGTACGCCGGTGATCCTGGACGGCGTCAGCACCGGCGCCGCGGCCCTGGTGGCCCGGGCCATCGCCCCCGAGGCGCTGGCCGCCTGCATCGCCGGCCACCGCAGCGCCGAGCCCGGCCACGTCGCGGCCCTGAACAAGCTGGGCCTGCGCCCGCTGGTCGACCTCGACCTGCGCCTCGGCGAGGGCACGGGCGCGCTGCTCGCCCTCCCGATCGTGCAGAGCGCGGCCCGCGCGATGCACGAGGTGGCCACGTTCGACTCCGCCGGAGTCACCGAGAAGGGCTGACCCCGCCCGGGCCGTACGGCCCGCCCGCGCATGACCGCCGGCCCGCAGCCAAATAGGCTGTGGGCCGGGACGCGTGGCCGCCGCACCGGCCGCACCACCACCCTCACGCCGCTCCAGCGCCGAAGCGGCCCCGCATCACCCGCACAAGGAGCCGTACCGCCATGGCCGTTCCCTCCGAGCACGCCGCTTATCCCGTCGGCCTGCGCCTGACCGGTCGCCGGGTCGTGGTGCTGGGCGGCGGCCAGGTCGCCCAGCGCCGGCTGCCCGCGCTGATCGCCGCCGGCGCCGACATTCTGCTGATCTCGCCGTCCGCCACCCCGTCGGTCGAGGCCATGGCGGACGCCGGCGAGCTGACCTGGGAGCGGCGTGGCTACCGGCCGGGCGACCTCGCGGACGCCTGGTACGCGCTGATCTCCACCGACGACGACGCGGCCAACGCCGCCGCCTCGGCCGAGGCCGAGGAGAACCGCGTCTGGGCCGTACGCTCCGACGACGCCGAGGCGGCCACCGCCTGGACGCCGGCCACCGGCCGCACCGAGGGCGTCACCGTCGCCGTCCTCAACACCGAGGGCGCGGGCCGCGACCCGCGCCGCGCCGCGTCGGTCCGCGACGCCATCGTCGAGGGCCTGCGGGACGGCACGATCGCCGCGCCGCACCACCGCCGCCGTACTCCCGGCGTCGCGCTGGTCGGCGGCGGCCCCGGCGACCCCGACCTGATCACGGTGCGCGGCCGCCGGCTGCTCGCCGAGGCCGACGTGGTGATCGCCGACCGGCTCGGCCCCCGCGACCTGCTGGACGAGCTGCCGCCGCACGTCGAGGTCATCGATGCGGCGAAGATCCCGTACGGCCGGTACATGGCCCAGGAGGCCATCAACCAGGCGCTCATCGAGCACGCGCAGGCCGGCAAGGCCGTGGTGCGCCTCAAGGGCGGCGACCCGTTCGTCTTCGGGCGCGGCATGGAGGAGGCCGAGGCGCTGGCCGAGGCGGGCATCACCTGTACGGTCGTGCCCGGTATCTCCAGCTCCATCAGCGTCCCGGGCGCGGTCGGCGTGCCGGTCACGCACCGCGGCGTGGCCCACGAGTTCACGGTCGTCAGCGGCCATGTCGCGCCCGACGACCCGCGCTCCCTCGTCGACTGGGCCTCGCTCGCCAAGCTGCGCGGCACGCTGGTGATCCTGATGGGCGTGGACAAGATCGCCTCCATCGCCGCGGCGCTGACCCAGCACGGGCGCGCCGCCGACACCCCGGTCGCCGTGATCCAGGAGGGCACGATGGCCACCCAGCGCCGCGTCGACGCCACGCTGGAGACCGTCGGAGCGCGGGTCAAGGAGGAAGACGTCCGCCCGCCGGCCGTCATCGTCATCGGCGACGTGGTGAACGCGGCGAAGACCTTCGCCCCGGCAAGCCGCAGCTGAAGCGCCCCGGAAGCCGAAGCGCCGCGCGGAGGACCGTCACTCCGGGCCCCCGCAGTGACGCTTCTCCACCTGGCCCCCCTTTAACTGGGGTTATACAGGGGTGCGGGCGCGAGCAGCGGGTTGTCCACAGGGCATCCTCTCCGCTCGCTGCCCGTAACCGCAGGTAACAAATGCGGTCCCCGGCATGGGAACCGCGACGACGACAAGGCACGATCGACCCGTGGCAGACATCATCACCGTCGACGACCCCGACGACCCCCGGCTGCGCGACTACACCGGCCTCACCGACGTGGAGCTGCGGCGGCGCCGCGAACCGGCCGAGGGGCTGTTCATCGCCGAGGGCGAGAAGGTGATCCGGCGCGCCAAGCACGCCGGGTACGAGATGCGGTCCATGCTGCTCTCCGCCAAGTGGGTCGACGTCATGCGGGACGTCATCGACGAGGTGCCGGCTCCTGTGTACGCGGTGGACCCCAAGCTCGCCGAGCAGGTGACCGGCTACCACGTACACCGGGGCGCGCTCGCCTCCATGCAGCGCAAGCCGCTCCCGGATGCGGGCGAGCTGCTCGCCTCCGCGCGCCGCGTCGTCGTCATGGAAGCGGTCAACGACCACACCAACATCGGCGCGATCTTCCGCAGCGCGGCGGCGCTCGGCATGGACGCCGTACTGCTGTCACCGGACTGCGCCGACCCGCTCTACCGGCGGTCGGTGAAGGTGTCCATGGGGGCGGTGTTCTCCGTACCGTACGCGCGCCTGGAGCAGTGGCCCCGGAGCCTGGAGACCGTACGGGAGGCGGGCTTCAAGCTGCTCGCGCTCACGCCCGACGAGAAGGCCACCGCCATCGACGAGGCCGCGCCGCACAGCCTGGAGCGGGCCGCGCTGATGCTCGGGGCCGAGGGCGACGGGCTGTCCCGGCAGGCCCTGGTCGCGGCGGACGAATGGGTCCGCATCCCGATGGCGCACGGCGTCGACTCGCTGAACGTCGGCGCGGCCGCCGCGGTCGCCTTCTATGCGGTGGCTACGGGGCGACCGGGGACGTCGGCCTGAGCCGACGATCCGGTACCGGACGGTCCGAGCCTGATCGGTACCGGACGGTCCGAGCCCGATCGGTACCGGACGGTCCGAGCCCGATCGGTACGGGACGGTCCGACCCTCGGACTACGGGTGAGGGTCGGCGTCCGTCGGTGTACCCGGCACGTGAGCGTCCGCCGCGTGCGTGTCCTGGCCGTGCACCGACTCCTGTACCGAGCTCTGTACGCCCTGGCCGTGCGCCGAGCCCAGTACCCCCAGCCCCCGCGTCGGCCCCTGGCAGCCCTGGGCCGCCGCGATGCCCAGGGCCACGAGCAGCGTCACCGTGACGAACACGATGAGCCGCTGGCGCAGCAGTCTGCGGTCGGGGCCCGCCGGGCGGCGGCCGCCCGAGGTCGCCCTGGCCGGACGTGAACCGTTTCGCCCAGCCGACCGCGCGCCCGGCACCCGGCCCGCCGCACGGCCGCCGGAGCGCCCGTTGGAGGGCGAGCCCGAGGACCGGCCGTTCGATCCGGGCCCCGCGCTCCTGCCGTTGGAGCCGGGGGAGGCCGAGCGGCCGTTGGAGCCCGCGGGTGCCGTCCGGCCGTTGGAGCCCGAGGCGGCCGAGCGGCCGTTGGACCCGGCGGGCGCGGACCTGCCGTTGGAGCCGGGAGAGGCCGAGCGCCCGTTGGAGCCCGCCGGCGCCGACCTGCCGTTGGAGCCCGCCGCCTGCCGACCGCTGTTCGCGCCCGGCACCGGGGGCCAGCCGTCGTGCGTGCCCGCCGCCGACCGCGAACCGGCCGGGCGGGAGACCGAGGGGCGCGAGGAGGACTGCGGACGCGGCGTGCCCGTACCGTGCCCCGGCGTGTGCCGCTCGTCCGCGCGCTGGCGTACGAAGTCCTCGGCGCGGCGCCCGCCGGGCCGCTCGGGCCCGCCCCGCTCCGTACGGAGCAGCGTCTCGCCGGGCAGACCGTCCACCGGGCCGTCGGACAGCCCGTGCGCCTCCCGCGCGGCGATCTCCTTCAGCCGCAGCGACAGCGTCAGCGTGCTCGGCCGCTCCGCCGGGTCTTTGGCCAGGCAGCCGGCCACCAGCGGCGCCAGCGCCTCCGGCACCCCGGCCAGCTGCGCCTCCTCGTGCACCACGCGGTACAGCATGACCTCGGAACTGCCGTGCCCGAAGGGTGAGTCCGCGGTACAGGCGTACGCCAGCGTGGCCCCCAGCGCGAAGATGTCCGTGGCGGGCGTGACGGCCGCGCCGCGCACCTGCTCGGGCGCGAGGAAGCCGGGCGAGCCGACGGCCGTGCCGACGTGCGTGAGCGTGCTCGCGCCGGTCGCCCAGGCGATGCCGAAGTCGATGATCCGCGGCCCCTTGGGGGACAGCAGGATGTTCGACGGCTTCAAGTCACGGTGGACGACGCCCGCGTCGTGGACGGCCAGCAACCCTTCGGACAGCGCGGCGCCGATCGTGGCGACCTGCGCCGGGGGCAGCGGGCCCTCGTCGTTGACCTTGTCGTGCAGCGAGGGGCCCGGGACGTACTGGGTCGCGAACCACGGCCGGTCCGCGTCCAGGTCGGCCGCCACCAGCCGCGCCGTGCAGCCGCCCCTGATGCGCCGCGCGGCCTGCACCTCGCGCGCGAACCGGGAGCGGAACTCGTGGTCCTCGGCCAGATCCGGGCGGATCACCTTCAGGGCCACCCGCTGGCCGCGCTTGTCGGACCCGAGGTAGACCACGCCCATCCCGCCGGCGCCCAGCCGGCGGTGCAGCCGGAACGAGCCGACGACCCGCGGATCCTCGCGCCGGAGCCGCATCATCGCCATGTCCGTCCCCTACCTGCGGTGGGGAGGCCCCACTCCGCTGCATCCGTCTGACGTGCCACAGCTTACGGATTGACGGGGCGTCGCGCTGTCAGGCCGCGCATGCGTCGGCCATGGATTGCCGGCGGCGCGCGTGCGGTGTGCGCGGCGGACCCGGAATCGGCGCCCCTCCGCGCCGAGTTCCGCGCCCCGCCCTCAAGCGTCGGACACAGCAGGGAGTTTGGCGCGCGGAGGGGTGACGGTCCGCCGGGGGTGCCGCCGCGGGGGTACGGGGACGGCGCGGCCCGGTACGGTGCGGCGGTCCGCCCACGGACCGGTCCGGCGGCCGGCGGGGGGAGTGGCGCGCGTGACCGAAGTCACGTGAAAGGGCCGTCACCGGGCATCACCGGTCATCACCGGGCGTCACAGGGCGCAGTCGGGCACTCCCTCCGGGATCTCCCCGAAAACCGGTACCGGATCTCCACCCACAGGAGTAGACGAGGGGCCGCGCCGTCATCCTCCTGGAGGCCCGCCGATCGGTACGTCGGGCTGACGTACCGGGGCCGCCGGCTGCCTAATGTGGAGGTCAGCGGTGGGCGCAAGCACTCGTCCCCCGAGGTTGGACGCCCACCGCTGCCAGGACGAACGGGAGACGGGGCGATGGCGGACACGGCGGGACGCACGGTTCTCCGTACGCACGCGGCTCTCCGTACGCAGGGGCGCAGGAGGGCTGCCGCGTCCGGCGGCCGGCAGCCGTCCGGCACCCGCCATCCGCTGGTCGCGGTGGCCATGGTGCTGCCCCTGGCGGCGCTGCTGGCCGTCGTCTTCGGCGGCTGGGAAGCCGTCGTCACACAGGCGTCGTCCGTGGCCGGAATGCTGGGGCGCTGACGCCCCCGGTCCCGGAAGAGCGGTCCGGGACCGGAGGCGTACGGCACTCCGGGGACAAGCCTCCGGCCGATTGACCCCGTGGGGACGGGGGTGCGGCGGACGGCACGAACGGCCGGGCATCTGGGGAGATGCCCGGCCGTTCGCGCGTCCGGAGCCGGGAGCCGGGAGCCGGGGGCCGATGGCCCCGGATGCCGGGGCCCTCACGTACGTACGCCCAGGCAGCCCTGCGTACGATCCCTGCGGCGGGGCCGGCCGGCGTGCGCCGCGCTCCAGGTCCGTACGCACCGAAGGGGAACGATGTCCCGCGCCCTGATACGCCGCCTGGCGGCGCTCTCCGCAGCCTCCGGGGCCGAGGACCCCGCAGACGCCGAGGACCCCGCAGCCCCCGTCGTCCTCGCCGACCGGCCCGACGGCACGGTGGTGCGCGGCGGACGGACCGTCGCCAAGGCGCACGCGCCCGACTGCGACGCCGCCGCGCTCGCCGTCCGGCTGCGCATCGCCGCCCACCCCCGTCTGCACGGCACGCTGCTGCCCCCGCTGCCCGTCACCGGCCCGGACGGCTACCTCGTCCGGTACGACGACGGCCGCCCGCTGACCCGCTGGCCGTACGGCCGGCCGGTCGCGCCGGACGACCCGGACGCCGCGCCCTGGGAGGGCGCTGCCCGGCTCCTCGCCCGGCTGCACGCCGTGGACCCGGAGACGCTGCCCGGCCCGGTCCCGCCGATGCGCGGCCCGGCGAAGGCCGCCCGCGCGCTGGCCCGGATGCGGGCCGCGCCCACCGCCGCCGTGCCGTCCCTGGCGGCCGCGGCACGCGCCGTCGAGGGCGGCTGGGCAGCGCTGCCGCCCTGGGCGCGCGACGAGGCGCCCGCGCCGGGCCCCGGCCTGCTCTGCCACGGCGACCTGCACCTGGGCCAGCTGGTGCGGCACCCCGCGCCGGACGGGCGCTGGCTGCTCATCGACGTCGACGACCTCGGCGTGGGGGAGGCCGGCTGGGATCTCGCCCGGCCCGCCGCCTGGTTCGCGAGCGGCCTGCTCGCCCCGGAGGTGTGGACGCGGTTCCTCGGTGCGTACCGGGCCGCCGGCGGCCGTGCCGTACGCCCCGAGGGCGACCCCTGGCCGGAACTGGACGTCCCCGCCCGCGCCCTGACGGTCCAGACCGCGGCGCTGGCCCTCGCCAAGGCCGCCCCGGAAGGCCGCCCGCTGGACGAAGTGGAGACCGCGCTCGTCGACTCCTGCGCGCGCATGGCCTGATGGCACCCTCCGGCGGCAGGCTGTTGCGCACCTGCTCCGGCGAGCAGCCGTCGCCCGCGCGCTCTGGTGACAACCTGTTACGTACCGGGGCAGTTGAGGCGCGATGCGAGTCGTAGGGTGAACACACCAACGGCGGACGGAGGTTCCGTCGCCGCCGCCGTGCGATCAGTAGGAGTTGAGCCGACATGCAGTGTCCCAAGTGCCATGCGCCGATGCACACGTACAACCGCAACGGGGTCCAGATCGAGCAGTGCGCGGGCTGCCGGGGGATTTTCCTGGACTACGGCGAGCTGGAGTCGCTGACCCGGCTGGAGTCCCAGTGGTCGCAGCAGGCCCCGCCGCCGCCCGCCCCGCCGGCCGCTCCGGCTCCGCAGGCGTACCCGGCCGCGCCGGCCTGGGGCGCCCCGCACCACGGCCACCATGGGCACCACGGACATCACGGCCACCGCAGCTTCGGCCGGATGCTCTTCTCCTCCTGAGTGCGGAAAGCAGAAGGGCCGGAGCGGATGCTCCGGCCCTTCCGTATGCCGTGTGGACGATACTGGGATTGAACCAGTGACCTCTTCCGTGTCAGGGAAGCGCTCTCCCGCTGAGCTAATCGTCCTCGGGACCACGGTCACTCCGCGGAGCGGACCATGGGCACTGCGTGCGCGATACTGGGATTGAACCAGTGACCTCTTCCGTGTCAGGGAAGCGCTCTCCCGCTGAGCTAATCGCGCGGGTTCGATCCTTATTAGATCATGGTCTTCGCGGACCGTGATCCGTGGGATCAGTGGACGATACTGGGATTGAACCAGTGACCTCTTCCGTGTCAGGGAAGCGCTCTCCCGCTGAGCTAATCGTCCTTGGAGGTGGAGACGGGATTTGAACCCGTGTAGACGGCTTTGCAGGCCGTTGCCTCGCCTCTCGGCCACTCCACCTGGAGTGCAGGGGTTCGGGAAGATCCCCCACTCAGAGCGGACAACGAGGCTCGAACTCGCGACCTCAACCTTGGCAAGGTTGCGCTCTACCAACTGAGCTATGTCCGCAGGTGCCTCCCTCAGACTACCGCCTGAGAGCTGCTGTCTTCGGTCGGCTTCCGCTTTTCGCTTCCGCGTCCCGGCGACGTGTTGAACTCTAGCGGATTCCTGGGCCAGTACAAAAACGCGTTTGTGCAGCGTGCTGCGGTGCGAGCTCGACCGGGGCGGGAGCGGGGGCGCCGTCCTAGACTCGACGGCGTGCCCGACCTCCCTCCTCTGGCCCGCTTCGGCGGCCTGATCGCCTCCGACCTGCGCGATGTCACCAGCGACCCCGCCGCCCTGGACTCCACCGGCTGGTGGGCCGTGGTGGCCGACTTCGAGGGCCGCCTGGTGTGCGCGCGCTTCGGGGACGTACGAAAGGACGCCGGGGGCACGGCAGGCCCTGCCCCCGGCGCGTGGCGCGGACCCGCGCGCGACGCCTGGACCAGCTCCCTGGACCGCGCCGCCTACACCGCGGGCGTACGCCGGATACGCGAGCACATCGCGGCCGGCGAGGTCTACCAGGCGAACCTCTGCCGAATTCTCTCCGCGCCGCTGCCCGACCCCGGGCGCGCGGACGTGGACGCGCTGACCGCGCTGCTGGCCCGCGGCAACCCCGCGCCGTATGCAGGAACGATCCGCCTCCCCGCGCACGGCGTCGAGGTCGCCACCGCCTCGCCCGAGCTCTACCTGCGCCGCGACGGCCGCACGGTCGAGTCCGGACCCATCAAGGGCACCGGCCGCACCGCCGATGACCTGCTGGAGAAGGACCACGCCGAGAACGTCATGATCGTCGACCTGGTCCGCAACGACATGGGACGGGTCTGCGCCACCGGCTCCGTCACCGTCCCCGCGCTCTGCGCCGTCGAGGCCCACCCCGGCCTGGTCCACCTGGTCTCCACCGTCCGCGGCGAACTCCGCGCCGGCGCGGGCTGGCCCGAACTGCTGATCGGCACCTTCCCGCCCGGCTCCGTCACCGGCGCGCCCAAGCGCAGCGCCCTGGACATCATCGAATCCCTGGAGACCGCGCCCCGCGGCCCGTACTGCGGCGGCATCGGCTGGGTCGACGCCGACCGCGGCACCGGTGAGCTCGCCGTCGGCATCCGCACCTTCTGGATCGACCGGCAGGCCGCCGCCGGGCCCGTCCTGCGCTTCGGCACCGGCGCCGGCATCACCTGGGGCTCCGACCCCGACCGCGAATGGGACGAGACCGAACTCAAGGCGGCCCGGCTGCTGGCGGTAGCGTCGGAGACGTACGAGACAACCGGAGGAGCGAAGCGATGAAGATCTGGCTCGACGGGGAGCTGCGGGACGCCGACAGCGCCCGGGTCTCCGTCTTCGACCACGGACTGACGGTGGGCGACGGCGTCTTCGAGACCGTGAAGGCGGAGCACGGCCGCGCCTTCGCGCTCACCCGGCACCTCCACCGGCTGACCACGTCCGCCCGGGGCCTCGGCCTGCCCGACCCCGACGAGGACGAAGTACGCCGCGCCTGCGACGCCGTCCTCGCCGCCAACCCCATGCCGCTCGGCCGGCTCCGGATCACCTACACCGGCGGCCACTCCCCGCTCGGCTCCGACCGCGGCGAGGAGCGCCCCACCCTGGTCGTCGCCCTCGGCGAGACCACCCGCAGGCCCGACACCACCGGGACGGTCACCGTCCCCTGGACCCGCAACGAACGCGGCGCGCTCACCGGCCTGAAGACCACCTCGTACGCCGAGAACGTCGTCGCCCTCGCCCGCGCCCGGCAGCACGGCGCCTCCGAGGCGCTGTTCGCCAACACCGTGGGGCAGCTCTGCGAGGGCACCGGCTCCAACGTCTTCGTCGTCCTCGACGGCGAACTGCACACCCCGCCGCTGGAATCCGGCTGCCTGGCCGGCATCACCCGCGCGCTGACCATCGAATGGACCGGCGCCAAGGAGACCGACCTGCCGTTCGACGCGCTGGAGCGGGCCGAGGAGATCTTCCTGACCTCCACGCTGCGCGACGTCCAGGCGGTCACCCGCAACGACGCCCGGCAGCTCGGCACCGACCCCGGCCCGGTCACCGCCAAGGCCATGCGGATCTTCGCCGAACGGTCCGCCGCGGACTTCGACCCGCGCTGAGCGCGGCGCCACGGGCCCGGCCGCCGAGGACTGCCGGCCGGGCCGAGGAGTGAGGAGCCGTACGCGGGTAGAACAACAGCGTGACCACAACGCTGCGCCCCACCGGACCGGAAGAGCGCCAGGAGGGCGGCGGCCGGGCCCGCACGTACGACGTCTGCGTCAACAGCCGCCCAGTGGGGCGGCTCCGGCTCGCCACCGACCCGCGCGCCGCACTGCCCACCGGCCGCCTCACCGACCTGTGGATAGCCGAGCCCGACCGGCGGCGCGGCCGCGCCACCGTCGCCGCCCTGGCCGCCGAGGAAGTGCTGCGCGGCTGGGGCTGCCGGCGCATCGAGTTCCTGGTGCCCGCCGGCGCCACGCCCGCGCTGCGGCTGAGCACGGCGCTCGGCTACACCGAGCGCGCCCGCCGGATGCGCAAGGAGCTCGGCACCCCGCCCACGCTGCCTCCCGGCAGCGTCGACCGGCCGCTGGACGACGCGGCGTACCCCGTCTGGCTCGCGGCCGCTCAGGACGAGTACGTACAGGCCATGGTCCGGCAGGGCGCGTCGGCCGAGCGCGCCGCCGAACTGGCGGACGCCGACCACCGGCTGCTGCTGCCCGACGGCCCGCACACCCCGGGACAGAGCCTGCGCGTACTGCGCCACGAGGGCACGGACGTGGGCACCGTCTGGACCGCGCTGCACGCGCCGGGACAGCCTGGCGGTTACGTGCACGACGTGCGGGTCGTGCCGGAGTACCGCGGACGCGGCCACGGGCGCACCCTGATGGGCATCGCCGAGCGGGAGTGCCTGGCGGCGGGCAGCCGCAGCCTCGGCCTGAACGTCTACGCCGACAACCCCACGGCGCGCGGGCTGTACGAGTCCCTCGGGTACCGCGTCATGGACCACCGGCTCTCGAAGCCGCTGCTGTGAGCGGCGGCCGGGCCGCTCGGTGATGAGCGGCCGCTGACGTTGCCCGGCGGTGAGCGGCCGCCGCGTTACTCGGCGGACGCCAGCAGCCGGTCCGCGATCTCCTCGATGCGGGCGCGCAGGCCCTCCTGGCTCTTGCCGCCGTCCAGCCGCTCGCCGCCGATGACGTACGTCGGCGTGCCCGTGACCCCGATCGCCTTGCCCTCGGCCTGGTCCGCGTCGACGATCAGCAGATGCCGGCCGTCGATCAGCGCGGTGTCCAGCTCCTCGGCGTCCAGGCCCAGCTCCCCGGCCACCTTCACCAGCAGCTTCTCGCCCTGCTTGGCCAGCTCGTCCGTGCGCCCGAGGACGGCCTCCACGTACGCCCAGCCCTGTCCCTGCTCGATGGCCTCTTCAGCGGCCTGCGCGGCGGCGTAGGCGTGCTTGTGCTTCTCCAGCGGGAAGTGGCGCAGCCGGATCTCCAGCCGGTCGCCGTAGCGCTCGCGCAGCGCGCGCAGGTCGTCCAGGGCGGCGTGGCAGTCGGGGCACTGCAGCTCGCACCAGACGTCCAGGACGGGCGGGGCGGCGGCTGCGGGGGAGGAAGCGTCGTTCATGGGGCCAGTCTTCCAGCCCGCGCGGCCCCGGCCGAACCGGTACCGGGGTCCGTCGGCCCCCGCCGAACCGGTACCTGCGGAGGATCCGGACCCCGAGATGCCCCCGAGCGTCGGCCGGGCCGTGGCCTCCGCGCCGGGCGAGGGGGCACGATGGGGGGAGAACCGTCCACCGCAGGAGGACCCGATGCTGACCTCGACCGTCTGCGCCGTGCTGTCGGTGGCCGGCCTGGGCATCGCCGCGCTGACCGCCTTCCGCCGGCGCTTCCTCGCCGCGACGCGCATCGCGGCCTTCGCGCTGATCCCGGCCGGACTGGTCATGACCGGTGTCATCGACTGGATCACGGACCTGGTCTTCAAGCCGACCGTGTGGGCGGGCTTCGGCGTACTGGCACTCTCGGCCCTGCTGTTCCTGGTGAGCCGGGCGGCCGAGCGCCGGTCCATGAGCCGCAGGGAACGCCGCGCCGCGGCCGAGGCGGCGGGCTCCGCCGTGCCGAGCGCCGGCCGGGCTGCCGTCGGCCCGTCGGCTGCCTACGGGGCGAATCGAACGAACACGTCCCCCCAGCAGGGGGTTACCCAAGGGCGGGGCGCGGGAAGCCAGTCGGGTGCCGGGGCCGGTGGCCGCTCCGGTGCCGGGTCCGGTGAGCGCCCCGGTGCCCGCTCCGGGGGTGTCGGCTCCGGCGACGCGGACGACTTCTCCGATATCGAAGCCATCCTGAAAAAGCACGGGATCTGAGGAACTGCCCCTCCTGCGGGGGAATCTCCCGCCCCTCGTGTCGATCACCTGCGCCATGATCTCCGCGAGATGAACGATGAGTGCGCCCTGACCCGGGAGAACGCTCCCCGGGCCCCTGAATCCCGCGGCTGTCTCTTCGCCCTGTCCCAGCCGCCCCTGATGCTCTTCCTCGCCGTCATCGGCGTCCTGCTCCTGGTGGGCGCCGTGCACGACCTTTTCTTGCTCTAGTCCTTGCTCCGGCGCCTCCGGCAGGGGCTCAGCTCGCGGCCTCGCGGCGGCGCGCCCGGTACGCGGCGACGTGCAGGCGGTTGCCGCAGGTCCGGCTGTCGCAGTAGCGGCGCGAGCGGTTGCGGGAGAGGTCGACGAAGGCGTGCCGGCAGTCCGGTGCCTCGCAGCGTCGCAGCCGCTCCCGCTCGCCGGCGACGACGAGGAACGCCAGCGCCATCCCGCCGTCCGCCGCGAGGTGGTCGGCGACCGAGGCGCCGGGCGCGAAGTAGTGCACGTGCCAGTCGTACCCGTCGTGGTCGGTCAGCCGCGGCGTGGTGCCGGCCGCCGCCACCAGCGAATTCAGCAGCTCGGCCGCGCTGCGGTCGTCGTCCGCCGCGAAGACCTGCGCGAATCTCGCCCGTACGGAGCGTACGGAAGCCAGGTCCCGTTCGGTGAGCGTGCCCACATCGCTGAAGGCGTTGCGTGCGACGAACTCGTGCAGGGACGGCACGTCGCTGAGGGCGTCCGGGGCCGATGGGGCCCCGCCCTCGGGCGCGGTGTTCAGGAGGTCGACGACCGCCTCCAGCGCGCACCGGGTGTCGTGGGTGATCATCACGGGTCGCTCCCAGGCCGGGAGGGGCGGATTCTGCCGCCCCCCGGGATCCATGTGCGGTGGCCGGTGATCTCCAGCGATCGACCGGCCGCCCCTTGCCGAATGGTCGCCGACTCTAGCGCCTCCAACAAGGCCGGGCGGCCACCGGTGCCGCAGGTCTCCCCGGCTCCCCGCCGCCCGTCCGGGCCGGTCAGCACGGAAGCGGCGCCCGGCCCGGCACGGCAGCGGCGCCCGCTCAGTACCGGAGCCACGCCCGCTCAGTACGGCAGCGGCGGGGGGGGGGGGGGGGGGGGGGCGGGCGCGCCGCCGCGGGGGGGGGGGGGGGGGGGTTGTGGGGTCGGCGAGGGG
>NZ_JBITXL010000010.1:61944-371857 GCF_044544685.1 Streptomyces sp. NPDC053542 | reverse complement strand
TGCGGCGGCCGCGTCATGCGGCGCCGGGCCGAGCGCGTCAACTTCGCCCCCGGCGGCCGCTGGGACGAGCCGGCCATGGGCACCAACGCCCTCTCCCTCGCCCTGCGCACCGGCCGCCCGGCCACCGTCTTCTCCGCCGAACACCTGGTCGCGGCCCTGCACGGCTGGGTCTGCTACTGCGCCCCGATCCACGCCCCCGACGGCCGCATCCTGGGCGTACTGGACCTGTCCACCACCTGGGACCGCTCGCACCCGCTGGCCATGTCCACCGTGCGGACCCTGGCGGCCGGCATCGAGGCCGGCCTGCGCACCGCCCCCGACGCCCTGCCCCGGCAGGCCGGCCCCGCCGCGCCGGTGCGGCTGTCCTGCCTGGGCAGCGACGAGGTCCGACGGGACGGCACACTCCTGCGGCTGCGCCCCCGCCAGCTGGAGATCCTCACCCTGCTCGCGCTGGAGCCCGACGGCTACACCCCCGACCGGCTGCGCCAGGCCCTCTACGGCGACCGGCCGGTCACCACCTCCACGTTCAAGGCGGAGGTCTCCCACCTGCGGCGCGCCCTCGGCGGCGCGGTCGCCACCCGCAAGTACGCCCTGACCACCGCCGTCACCTGCGACGCGGTGGAGGTGTTGCGGGCGCTGGAGCGCGGGGACACCGAGACCGCCGTACGCCACTACCGCGGCCCGCTGCTGCCCGACTCCGAAGCCCCGGGCATCGTGGCCTGGCGCGAGCACCTCGAGGTCGCCGTCCGCGAGGCCGTCCTGGCCAGCACCCACCCCGAACACGCGCTGCGTTTTGGCGAGTACGCACCGTACGACGCCGAGGTGCACGAACACGCCCTGGACGTGCTCGGCACGCACGACGTCCGCCGCGGAATCGCCGCCGGGCGCCTGCGCACGGCACTGCGTGCCTGACAGCCGGCCCAACGGCGACTGGATCGCACCGGCCAAGGCGACCTCGCCCTGGACGCCGCGCACGCCGCGGCCGGTAAACGGGGCCGTACGCCCACCACCGCGCGGGCCAACCTCCTGAACAAGATCGCCGCCCGCATGGAGAAGCACCTCGAAAGCCGGCGGTCGCCGAACTACGTGGTCCGCGGGGACTGAGTTGGGCGGGCTGGAGGTGGCCGGCGAGCACCAGGACGGCCTGCGCGTTGACGACTGTCCACGCACCGCCTTCGACGGGTCCCGCCCGGTGGACGCCCGCGCGATCGAACCGGTCGGCCGGGCGGCCGCCACCGGCTGACCTGGTGGCGGCCGCCCGCGCTCAGAACTGCTGCGGGGGCTGCGGCTGCTGCCCGTACGGCTGTTGCGGGGCCTGGGGTTGCTGGTACGGGGCGTGGGACTGCTGCCCGTACGGCTGCTGCTGGTACGGGGCCTGCGCCTGCTGTGGGTACGACGGCTGGGCGTAGGGATGCTGTTGCGGCGGGATCTGGCCGGGGCCGGGGTACGGGCCGGGCTGAGGGCCGCCGGCCGGGGTGCCCTGGGCCGCGAGGGAGCTGCCCGCCGGGACGTAGTGCACTCGGCCCGTCGGGTCGGGGACCTGCACATAACCGGCCTGCTGCAACTGTGCTTCGTGCGTGGTGTGCCGTTTGCGGCTGTAGAAGACCATGCCCACTGCCAGGCACATCGCCAGGGCCCAGAACGGTATCCAGAACACTGCCGAGTCGCCGCCGTCCCGCATCAGCTGGATCAGTACGATCACCGTGATCGGGATGACGGCAAGGATGCGACGCTTCTCGTTGTGCCGCCCCGTCAGATCGAAGTTGATCTGGGCTTTGAGGAGTTCGGGGGCGTGCGTGGGCAGCGGCGGCACCGGGCCACCGGTGGCGGCCTGCGGGAACTGAGCCCAGGCATGCTGGGCGCGCTGGTACGCCTGCGGCTGCGGATCGGGCAGCAAAAGGAGTTGGGTGCCACGGTTCACATACCGGGCGTCCGCGTATTGGTAGCCGAACTGCTCGCCGAGGTGCGCCAAGCGCGCCAACTTGCTCACGGTCGCCCAGCTGTTGGTGACCTCGACCGGCGCTCCCTGAGCCATCAAGCTCACCATGGTGCGGACCTGGCCAGTGCTCACGGTTCCCCTTCCCCGGCGGGCAAACCTTGCACGTTCCGCCGTCCGGCCACCCTTTCACAGCAACGGACCAGCGCCGACCTGGGCCGAGCGGTATTGAGTGGTTGCGTTGTGGGTGGCGTTGTGGCCGCCGCTCGGCGGGTGAGGTGAGGTGAGGTGAGGTGAGGGCGAGGGTGAGGTCGAGGGCGGTGGGCAGGGGCGTCTGGAGCTACTGGCTACTCGCCGAACTCGCCTGATGCACTCCCGGGACCCGGGATGACGGCCGAGTCCGGCGGATCATGTCCCAAAGCCCACCAGCAGCTGTGGCAATGATCCGCCGGACAACACGCTCAGGCCGCCTGTGCCGGCCACTGCGATGCGGCTTGGCGCACCCGCTCCGTCGGAACGTCCTTACTAACGGATTAGGAGTTCTTGAACGTCCAGCTGTACGGCTCGCCGTCGTCCTCGGCCGACCAGCGGACGGAGAGTTCCTTCGCGTCCTTCGGGACCATGTAGGTCTCGCAGAGCACGTGGCTCTGGCCCTTCTTCCAGTTTTCGATGTCGCTGTCCGACTCGCAGCCGGGCGCGTCGTCCGCCGCACCGATCAGGATGGTTCCGCGCTGGCCGTCGGCGTAGATCTCGACGTTGTCACCGACGCTCGGGTACGAGGCGACGGTGCCGCCGCCCTTGTTCGTGTACCGCAGGTGGGCCACCGCGGGGACGAACCCCTTGGCCTTTGCCGGGTCGTCGACCATCTTCTTGGTGTCCGCCTCGGTACCCACGTCGATCTTCTGCGCGAGGACGGAGTACGTGATCTCGCCGTCGTCCTCCTTGAACTTGCTGGTGGCGCTCTCGCCGGTCGCCAGCTCCCGGCTCTCGGCCTTGTCTTCCTGGAGCTTGCTGGTGCCGCCCTTGGCGTCACCCTTGCTGTCCCCGCCGCCCGACCCGCCGCATGCGGTCAGCGTCAGCGCCAGAACAGCAACGGGCGCAGCCGCGCGGAGCCACAACGTCTTGCGCTTCAGCATGTTCGATCTCCCCGTTAGTTATGATCAGTTGGCATGATCATAACCAGAGATCCGGTTGGCGATCACTGTGGTCGGCCCCGGTGACCTGCGTTTTGTCATACTGGCCACCGGGATGCCTGACTAGTGACCGACGTCGACCGCGACGCCTCCCTGGCCGGCCTGCCCCCGCGCGCCGGTAGGGGGCATCCCGGTTGTCCTGCCCGGGATTTCAGGAGTGGACGCCGGTGACTCCGAAGCCGGGGCGTGCCGTTGCGTGCTGCAGTCAGCCGGTGCACTGTACGACGGCGTCCGCGACTACGGAATCGAAGTCTTCAGCAGTACCGCGTCCTTGCGCTGCTTGTTCCGTACCTCATCAAGGAGGTGAGCGGCGTCGCCGACGTTATGACCAGGGGAGGACCAGGGCGCCCCACGCGACGACGGGGCCGAGGGCGACGATGCCGCCGGTGTAGCTGATGATCTGGCGGTAGAAGCGGCGGGTGTCGATGCCGCGGGCGTTGCTGAGGACCAGGGCGCCGTTGGTGGAGAACGGGGACGTGTCGACGATCGTGGTGGAGACGGCGAGGGCCGCGATGAGGCCGGCGGCGTTGAGGTGGCTGGAGAGCAGCAGTGGTACGGCGAGGGGGATGATCGCGGTGAGGATTGCGGTGGAGGAGGCGAAGGCCGAGGTGATGGCTACGGTGAAACACAACACCAGGGCCACGAGGAGCGGTGCACCGAGACCGGCGGCGTGGTGGGAGATGTCCTCGATGATGCCGGCCTTCTCCAGCATGGCGATGTAGGTCATCATGCCCGCGACCAGCAGCAGCGTGGACCAGCTGATGCCGTCCACGGCCTTCTCCTGCCGTTCCATGTCCACCAGGGCCAGCAGGGCGCCGGCCACCAGGGCCAGGAAGCCGATCTCCAGCCGGAAGCCGAGCGCGCCGACCACCAGCGCGAGCAGGCAGGCGAGGGTGAGCCACTGACGCCAGTCCGGTCTGCCGGACGTGGCGGGGCTCTCGTCGTCGGCCGTCTCGTGTGCCGTGTCCGCCAGCGGGGCGGGGCGCTTGGCGAGGAACACGTAGGTGAGGAGAGACAGCAGCAGGTTGATGACGAAGCTGGCGGTGAACAGTGTTACGGGCGAGATGTGCAGCGTGGTGTCGTCGACCAGGCCCAGTACGAGGGCGCCGGAGACGGCGAGGGGGGAGAACGCGCCCGCGTGCCCGCCGCTGATCACCATCATGCCGGCCACCAGTGGGTTGATCTTGTAGCGGTGGGCGAAGTTCATGGCGATGGGGACGAGGATCGCGACGGCGGCGGGAGTGAAGGTGCCGAATGCCGTGAGCGTCGCGGCGACCAGGAACAGTACCCAGGGGATGAGTGCTACTTTGCCGCGCACCAGCCGTACTCCGGCCGCGACGAGCCAGTCGATCGTGCCGTTGCGGCGAGCGACGGAGAAGAGGTACGTGACCCCGACGATGGTCACGAAGAGGTCCACCGGGAAGCCCTCGAAGATCTCGTCCTCGGTGAGGCCGAGCGAGACGGTGCCGATGGCGAAGGTGGCGACGAAGGCGAGAATGCCCAGGTTGATCGGCAGAATGGTGCCGACCACGAACATCACCAGCAGCGCGCCTATGGAGATCACTTCAGTAGACATCTTTGTCCTTGGTGCGGTGGGGACAGGATGGCGCGCCCCGAGGGCGCGAGGTTACCCCGGGGCGGAGAGTGTGAACAGGTCCCGGGAGTGGAAGTCGCTCCGGTTCAGGTGGAGGTCGTTCCGGTTCAGGCTGCTTGTGGCCGGCCTGGTTCCGGTACGTAGATACGGGCATCGGCGAGCAGCCGTGCCGCCCGCTGTACGGTGACCCGGCCAGGCAGGCCGTCGCGCAGGTCCGAACAGCGGACCGCGATCACACCGGCCGGGGTGCCCAGGCGAAGCCACTCATCGGTCGGGCCGCCCGCGGCCCGGGAGACCACGGAGTCCTCCAGCAGACCCGCGGCCGCGACCGCGACGGCGGAGGTCAGGCCGATCGCGGGGTGCGGGGCGTTCATGGTGAGCATGCGTACGGAGACGTCGTAGTCCTGGGCTGCGACGCGTTCGCCGAGCGTTGTGGTGTACGGGACGGGGCGGCCGACCAGCCCCACCTTGGGGACCGCGTCACCAGGCTCCTCGCCCGGTTTGAGCAGGCCCATCAGCGGTGCGGCGGCGTGGCGGACGGTGCGCAGCCACGGTGCGTCCGCACGCATCCGGTCCAGGGGCTCGGCACCGGTGCGTGCGGCACTCGTCGCATCGACGAGGACGACCGGTGCCCCGGCGTCCACCATGCTCACCAGCATCGGATCCGCGGCACCGACCCGTAGCTCCTGCACGGCCAGCCCGGTGGGCAGCAGGGAACCGGTGGTGCGGCCCGCCGGGTCGCGGAAGGTGAGCCCGACCGCGACGCCGCCGGCCCGGGTGCCCGGTACGGTCTGGTCGCCGAAGTCGTGCGCCACGCCACCGGTGGTGTCCACGAGCCCTTCGAGCACCGCGCCGGTGTTCATGTTGCGCATCACCACACGCGTCCGGTCCCCGGTGATCGGCACCAGGCCCTTCGCGACGGCGTACAGGGCGACGCCGGTGGCGCAGTTGCCGCAGTTGCTCGTCCACTCCACCGCGCCGGTTCCGATGCCGACCTGGGCGAAGAGGTAGTCGATGTCCGTGCCGGGCTCGGGCGAGGCGCTGACGATCGCGGCCTTGGAAGTGGTGGGAGTGGCGCCGCCGACCCCGTCGAGTTCCACCGGGTCGGTGGCACCGTAGGCGGCGACCAGCAGTTTCTCCAGTGCGCCGAGTTCGGTGGGGACGTGGACCTGGTGGAACAGCCAGCACTTGCTGGTGCCACCGCGGACCAGGGTCGCGGGAATGTGCACGTCTGAGCTCTTTCTCGATCAACGCGGAGGGGGAGGGGCGGGAGGGGCCGGAGAGCGGTTACGGGCGTATTGCCAGCAGGTGAACCTGAACCGCTCCGGCGAATGCGAAGACCTTCGCAGAGGTGTGACTTGCGCACAATGGCAGTCAACTTCACCCGGGTTTAGCTGAGCTAAACTCAGCGCCATGCTGAACGTGCGCCATCTCCTGCTGCTCACCGAGGCCGCCGAACGTGGCTCACTCACCGCCGCGGCGGAGGCGCTGGGCATGACCACCTCCGCGGCCTCCCAGCAGATGTCGCTGCTGGAGCGCGAGGCCGGACAGCCGCTGATGGAGCGGCTGCCCCGCGGCATCCGTCCCACCCCGGCCGGCGCCGCGCTGGCCGAACGCGGACAGGCGATCCGCCGCGAGCTGCGCGCGGCCCAGGCCGACCTGGAATCCTTCGCCGATCTCGACCAGGGCACACTGCGGCTCGGTTCGTTCCCCACCGCGAGCGCTTCGCTCCTGCCGCTCGCTCTCACGCGCTTCCGTCGCCGTCACGAAGGGGTCCGTATCGAGGTGCGTGCGGGGGTCCTGGCCGAGCTGCGCGAGATGCTGCATACCGGCGAGGTGGAGCAGGCACTGCTGTGGGATTACGGCTGGAACCGCATCGAGGACCCGGCACTCGCCCTTACCCACCTGCTCGACGACCCCACGGTGCTGGTCGTCCCGGCGGACTCACCCCTGCGCGCCCACCCTTCCGTGCGCCTGAGCGACCTCGCCGACCAGGAATGGATCATCCGGGCCGACAACCACCCTGTCGCCGACGTACTGCGCCGCAGCTGCCGCCAGGCCGGGTTCGAGCCGCGCATCGCCTACGCCTCGCACGACTACCAGGAGGCGCAGGCCATGGTGGCCGCAGGACTGGGCATCGCGCTCGCACCCCGACTCGCTCTCACCAGCCGCCGCAGCGACGTCCGCCTGCTCCCCTTCGCCTCCGACGTACCGGCCCCCACCCGCCGCATCCTCCTCGCTCACGCCCAGGCCCGGCCCACCACGCCGCCCGCCCAGGCGATGGACCGTGTACTGCGCGTGGTGGCGCAGCGGTTCGCGTCCTCGGGGTTGCATCGGGCCCAGTTGGGGGCTGTTCGACGGGGGTGAGTGGGGGTCCACAGCCAGCCAGGCCGGCGAGAACCTCGACGCCGCCCCCAACAGGCGGGTGGGTACACCGTCGGCTTCCGGGTCGGTCGACGTGCGTGCGCCGGCAGGAGATGATCTGCAAGTGAAGCTGGTGACACAAATCCTGAGCGGATGCCTGGTCGCTATGGCGGTACCGGTGCTGACCGTTCTCGGACTTTTCACACTGGACAGCTGCCAGGCCAGTGATGCCACGCTCGACTCCGCGCAGATCGTCGGTACGTGGAGGGGGGAGGGCGGCGCTCGGGTGGAGTTCCACAAAGAGGGGACATTCGAGATGACGAGCGTCCCCCGCAGCGCGGTCGATGACGGTGCCATGGATCTTCCGCCCGGAAAGGGAAAGCTCTCCGGGAGGGGCACGTGGGACATGAGGGACGGTGATCGCCGGACCGGGTCCATCGCGCTGCACTTCGATGCCGCAGAGTCGTTCTCGGCCGGCACAGAGGTGGCCCTGCTCGAAGTCCAGCAGGCCGGCGACAGCCCGCAGATGTACTTCGACGTGAACCCGGACAAGCATTACGGCTACGAGATCCGGCGGGTGCGGGGGTAGGCAAGAGGAAAGCGCGTCGCCGGTGCACTGACGAGGAAACGGTCTGGTCCAGCCTCCCGCTGCCGGGAGCGGCATCGCTGGCTCTGCGCAAGTCTTGATGCGGGCCGGGCTGTCGCTGCACGATCTCCAACTGACGGGTGCGGATGGTGTTTCTGGCGCTGTAGTTCGGCGAGGGGCGGGTGCGTAACTTTCGCGCTGGGGAAAGATGTTGTAGAGGGTGCCAGTGCCACAGAGCCGTGCGTGAGTGACTTCCATGGGGGATGTTGATGAAGGTCGCGTTCGAGCAGAAGGACTCCGGCCGGGAGCGCGGTGGCCCTGACGAGACCGGTGGCGGGAGCGAGCGGAACGAGCAGAACGAGCGGAACGAACTGCGTCTACTGCATAGATGGCTGCTCGATGCGCGACGGCGGCAGGAGCACAGTGCCACGGTTGAGGTGGATGATGCCGCGCGACCCGGTGAGATGGGGAGCGGCGTCGAGGTCATCCTTGCCTCGGTGTCGACGGTCGTTTCGCTGGTCCAGTTGCTCATGTCGTACGACGCGTGGCGCCAGGCTCGCAGGCCACAGTCGGAGATCGTCATTCGTGTCCGTGGCGCCAGCTCTGGCGATCTCGAGGTGGTCCGTCGGGATGTCCCAGGTGTCACTGTGTTGCCCGACGAGAACGATGAGGACTTGGGGGATGGCGAGGATCAGGAAGGCGGAGAAGGCGCCGGCGCGGCTTCGGGGGAAGAGCGATGACCTCGCCCGGTACGCCATCCGGCTCTCCCGGACACCTGGGGCGGATCGACCCGGCGCGTTCGGCGTGTGTGCTGATCGGTGTCGATGCCTACACAGAACTGGAACCGCTGCGCAGCGTGCGGCGCAACCTCACCGAACTCGAGGCTGTGCTGGCCGACGAGGGAATCCTCGGCATTCCTGAGAACCGCATCAAAACAGTGCCCAATCCTCGGTCGGCCGCGGAGCTGGTGGGCTCGATCCGCGCGGCGGCTGAGCTCGCCACGGACACGCTGATCGTCTACTACGCGGGACACGGCCTGCTGGACTGGGAGGACGAGGAACATCTGTATCTGACCCTGCCCGACTCGGTCATGGACGCGCCGGAGACCTCCGTCCCTGATTCCTATATCCGGCGGGCCATCCGCGACAGCGCTGCCGAGCGCCGCGTCCTGCTGCTCGACTGCTGCTACAGCGGCCGGTTCCTCCAAGGGGAAATGTCCGCCGCCGACGCCGCCGACCAGGGCGCACGCGCCTCGGGGAAGGCGCTGGAAGGCATGAGCGGCGCGTATGTGATGACGTCCTCGTCCGGAACGCGTAAATCGCTCGCTCCAGATCCCAAGCGCTGCACGGTGTTCACGGAGGAGCTCGTCGGCGTGCTGCGCGAGGGCGTGCCGAAGGGGCCCGAGATGCTGACGCTGCACGGGGTCTTCGAGGCAGTTCGCGAACGTATGGCGCGGCGGAAGCTGCCCCAGCAGCAGGAGCCGCGGGTCCGGGACGACGGCGGTGTGGGCACACTGCCGTTCGTACGGAACCTGGCGGTGGCCCCGCCGCCACAGGCACAGGAGCCGGCCCCACCGGCCTCCCCGTACAGCAGGAGGCGGCTGTGGATGGTCACAGCGGGTGCGCTGGCCCTGGGCGTGATCGCCGGGCTCACCGTCGTCCCACGCGTGGCCGACTGGTGGCAGGAGCGCAACCCCCGGCCCGCTGGAGGCGTGTGTTCTGCCCGCGCGAAACTGCTCAGTTACTCCGACGCACTCGATAAACAGCAGGTATCGGGCGAGAAGGTGGAGGGGCTCTCAGCGCTCGCGCTCACCGGCCCCACGGATGCCTGGGCGCTCACGGACAACCACCCGGGGCGCATCTTCCCGCTGCGGCTCGGCGCGGCGACGAAGCTCGCACCACAGGTGCAGCGGGCCAAGACGTTGCGTACGCCGAGCAGGGGCACCGCTCCGTCGCAGTGGTTCGACGGCGAGGGCCTGGTCGTCGAGCGCAGCGGCAAGGGAGACAAGACGGGGGACAGGACGGTACTGGTCGCGTCCGAGACGGGCCCGGCCATCCGGCGCTTCAGCATGACCACGGGCAAGCAGGTGGGCAAGGACCTGCCGATTCCCCCGCAGCTCCGCGCTCGGCCGAAGGGGGACGCGCAGGCCGGTCGTACTCTGGAGTCGCTCGCGGCGTCCGCGGACGGACGTTACCTGTACGCCGCGATGGAAGGCCCGCTCGCCACGGACGGCGATGCCCGGGGCCGTAACCTGCTCCGTATCCAGCGATATCGCGGCACACCCGGCGGAGCCTACGAGCTCGACCGGCAGTACGCGTACAAGACCGGTGAGGGCATGTACGTCGCGGAACTGGCCACCGCCGGGGACGACCGGCTGCTGGCGCTGGAGCGGCAGTACGTGGCCGGCATCGGCAACACCATCCGGATCTACGAGGTGCCGCTCCAGGGCGCCGCGAGCGTGGACGAGAACACGGCGCTGTACGACCAGCCGTCCGACGTCTTCCTCCAGAGCCGTCTGCTGGTGGATCTCGCCGACTGCCCAGCGGGCGACGCAGGCGTCGTCCCCACCAGGAACAAGCAGCTCAACCCGCTGCTGCAGAACGTGGAAGGCATGGCTCTCGGCGAGCCCTGGACCACGGGCCCGGACAAGGGACGTCGCCCGTTGTATCTGGTCTCGGACGACAACGGGAGCAGTGAGCAGATCACACGTGTTTACGCCTTGAGTGTGCGCTTGGACCGGTGACGCGCGGTGACGCGGTGACGAGCCGAGCGGTACGCGCGGCGCTGCCGGCGTCAGTCGGTTGGGTTGTCGAAGCGGACCTTGACGTCGGTGTTGGGTGGGGTGAGGAAGCGGGCCAGGCGGAGGCCGGTGTCGTGGAGTTGGGTTTCGGTTGTCGGGGGGAGGGGTGCGAAGGGGGTGATGGTGAGGAGCCCGTCGTCGGCGCGCCAGGTGCCGGCCACCATGCCGTCGACGAGGATGGTGGCGGGCACGATGCCGTTGCGGGTGACCAGCCGCTTGCGGTGCTGCTCGGGGACGATGCGGGTGCGGTCGGCGTGCGAGAGTACGACGTTGTCGAAGTCCGGCAGGAACCGCGGCGGCGCCGGGGTGTCGGGATCGGGCAGCGGTGCGTCGGGCACGTCGAGGAGTTCGGCACCGTTCGCGCCGCGCAGCCGCCGCAGCCCGGTCATGCCGTCCGTCACCTCGCGCAGCCTGGTCAGCCCGCACCACGTCTGCACGTCGGCGACGGTCGCGGGCCCGAACGCGGCCAGGTAACGACGGATCACCGTCGGCATGTCCGCGGCCCGCAACGGCGCGCCGAGCCAGGACTCGGCGGTGTCGTACCGCGTCACGCCGCCCACGCCCCACACCGCGCGGGGCGGCAGCTGCACGAGCGCCAGCCGGGCCCGTGCCACGTCCGCCAGCACCCGCGGCGGCCCGCCGGGCAGCCGCTCCGCCAGCGCGTCCCCCAGCTCCTTCGGCGTCAACGGCCCCTGTGTGGCAAGCAGTTCCTCGGCGTGCCGGGCGATCACCTCGGGGTCGCCCGCGGCGGCCGTCGCCTTCGCCGTCACGTACATCCGGTCGATCACACGCTGCACGACGGGCCGCAGCGCCAGGCAGTCCGCCGCGCTCACCAGGTGAACCGTGCCGCGCTGCAGGAGGATCCGGGTGACCGAGCGGTCCTCGAGCAGCCGTGCCAGATCTTCGTGCCGGAAGGTCCTCAGCCGCGTCCACAGCCCGACGTACGGCGGATACGGGGCCTGCGCCTGCATGCCCACCAGGTGCTCGATCATGTCGAGCGCCGTCAGGCCGCTGGGTGCCAGCAGATGCTGCCGGGCCAGCGTGGCCCTGTTCAGCGCCCGCTCCGTGAGCCGACTGCCGCCGCCCGCTCCTGCGGTCCCTGTCATCCCCGCCGTACCTGCCGTCCCAGCCGTTTCCGTCAAGGTGTCCCCCTCGTCATGATCATCATCGTGATGTCGCAGGTCATTCGGTGTACGTACGTCAGCACAACGCTCAGCCTGATGGGGGTCACGCATCCCCATACCGCGCCGCCAGCACCCTGTGGTGTTCCGCGAAGCGGCGGCAGGCGTCGCGGAGTTCGGGCGGGTCGAGGACCGTGAAGTCGGCGTCGAAAGAGGCGAGCCACTGGGCGATCGCCGACAGTGACTCGCCGCGGAGGGCGACCACGCAGCGGTCGCTCTCGTCGGCCTCCACCGTTCCCCACTGGGCGGGTACCCGGCGCGCCGCCTGCTCGACCGGTACGTGCAGTCGCACCCGTGCCTGTACCTGCGTGAACGCGTTCGTGATGCCCTTCGTCACGAACGTGGTCGCGCCGCCGTCCGGCAGTTCGCGCGGTGTGAAGCGTGGCCCGGTGGGCGTCTTCAGTGTCATCCGGTCCACCCGGAACGACCGCCAGGCGTCGCGCCCCACGTCCCAGGCCACCAGGTACCACCGGGTGTCGGCGCGGACCAGCCGGTGCGGTTCGACCTCGCGCCGGCTCGCGGCGCCGTCCCGGGCCGAGTAGTCGAAGCGCAGCCGCTCCCGCCCGTGACACGCCGAGGCGATCGCGGCCAGTACGGACGCCTCGACCGCGGACGCGGCCTGCGGCCGCTCCACGACCTCCACCTGGAGTGCGTCGCACCGGATGCGCAGCCGGGACGGCATCACCTGCCGCAGCTTGGTCAGCGCCCGCAGCGCGGGCTCGGCGATCCCGATCACCGGCCCGATCGCGCCGGACTGCAGGCCGAACGCCACCGCCAGGGTCTCGTCGTCGTCCAGCAGCAGCGGCGGCATCTCCGCCCCCGCGCCGAGCTGGTACCCGCCGCCGACGCCGAGCCTGGCGTTGACCGGATAACCCAGCTCCCGCAGCCGCTCGACGTCGCGGCGCAGCGTGCGCGTGGTGACGTCGAGCCGCGCCGCCAGCTCGGCGCCGGTCCATTCGCGCCGCGCCTGCAGCAGGGAGAGCAGCCGGAGCAGCCGTGACGAGGTCTCTCGCATGGATCCGACAGTAGCGCGAAAGGCGGACCGTACCTGTCCTACATGGGTCCTACTGTGCCGAGTATGCACACGCCGTGTGCGGCACCGGCCGGCCGTGGAGCCGGCCGAGGCAGGCCGTCGTCGAGGAGACGACAGAGATGAGGAGTGAGCTCATCGCATGACAGTGATCGAGAATTCGGCCGGGAGGACCGGTTCGCGGCTGGGTCTGATCCTGGTCGCCTGCTGCACGGGGCAGTTCATGGTCGTGCTCGACGCGTCGATCGTGAACGTGGCACTGCGCCCGATCCAGGACTCGCTGGGCTTCGCACCCAGCACCCTGCAATGGGTGATCAATGCCTACACGGTCGTCTTCGCGGGCTTCCTGCTGCTCGGCGGCAGGCTCGCCGACCTCTTCGGGCGGCGGCGGGTGTTCGCCATCGGGCTCGCCCTGTTCACGCTCGCCAGCCTGGTCGCGGGCCTGGCCTTCGACCCGGCGACGCTGCTGATCGCCCGTGCCCTGCAGGGCCTCGGCGGCGCGGTGCTCGCCCCGGCCACGCTGACCGTGCTGTTCACCTCGTTCACGGACCCGGCGGGCAAGGCCAAGGCGTTCGGTACCTGGAGCGCGGTGGCGGCCGGCGGCGGGGCCGTCGGCGCGCTGCTCGGCGGCGTGGTCACGGAGTGGCTCTCCTGGCGCTGGATCTTCCTGGTGAACGGCCCGATCGGTGTCGTGCTGATGGTGCTGGTCCTGACGGCCGTCCCGGAGTCGCGCAACGACCAGGCGGACCGCCGGATCGACACGATCGGTGCCGTGGCCGTCACCGGCGGTCTGATGGCCGTCGTGTACGGCATCGTGTCGGCCAACGACGACGGCTGGGGCGCGGCCACGACCGTCGTCTCGCTGCTGGCCGGCGTGGCGCTGCTCGTGTTCTTCGTCCTCAACGAGGCCAAGTTCGCCCGGCAGCCGCTGGTGCCGCTGAGCATCTTCCGCAACCGGTCGGTCTCCGCCGCGAACATCGTCTCCTTCACCACCAGCGCCGCGCTGGTGGGCGTGCTGTTCCTCTTCACGCTGCTGATGCAGTTCGTCTACGGATACGACTCGCTCACCACGGGACTGGCGTACCTCCCGCTGTCGCTGGCCATCGTCGTGGTCGCCCGCGGCGTCGCCCCGAGGCTGATCACGAAGCTGGGCCCCAAGCCGGTCCTCGTCGCGGGCAGCGTCCTGTCGCTGGCGGGCCTGCTGTGGCTGTCGGTGATCTCCGGTGACGGCGGGTTCGTGGGCGATCTGCTGGGCCCGTCGGTGCTGTTCGGCGCGGGGCAGGGCCTGGTGTCGGCCACCGTCACCATGGCCGGTACCGCGAAGGTGCCGTACACCCAGGCCGGACTGGTCTCCGGCCTGCTCAACGCCAGCCGGCAGGTCGGCGGCGCGCTCTGGCTCGGCATCATGGCCGCCGTCGTGGCGAGCTTCGCGCACAGCCTCGTCCCGGGCGCCGACATCGCCGGGTACCACCGCGCCTTCCTGATCGCGGCGGTCTTCCCCGTGATCGGCATCCTCGCGGGCCTCGCCGTCCCCGCGGTCTCCCCGGAGGCCCTCGCCGCCGCGAAGAACAGCTGGTCGGCCAAGAAGTCGGCGCAGAGCGCGGAGGGGGACGCGGCGACGACGTGAGAACCCGCGCCTGAACCGAGACAGGAGGAAGGAAACGAGTACCGCCGGTGGCCGCGCGCCGCCGGCGGTACGCGTGTCAGCGCCGGGTCACCCGGACCGCACCGTGCGGAAGAACGTCCGGACGTCCGCCACCAGGTCGTCGGGGGCCTGCAACGAGGCGAAGTGCCCGCCGCCGGCGTGCCGCGTCCAGTGCGTCACCGTGTTGGACCGCTCCGCCAGCGCGCGGATCGCACGGTCCCCGGCGAAGTTGGCCACACCGGTGGGGACCGGCGCGGGCGCGGGCCGGCTGCCCCATGCCTCGGCCCCCGCCTCGCGGTAGATCCGCGCGGCCGACCCCGCGGTCCCCGTCAGCCAGAAGACCGACACATTGGTCAGGATGGTGTCGCGGTCGATCGCGCTCTGCTTGGTGCTGGTGGGGTCCCAGTCCACGAACCATTCGAGGTTCCACGCGAGCTGCCCGGCCGGTGAGTCGTTCAGCGCGTACGCCAGGGTCTGCGGCCGCGTGCTCATCTGCGTCGCGTAACCGGAGTGGCGGTACCACCACTCCTGGTTCCGGCGCACCTGCTCCCGGTCCGCCTCCGCGAGCGTGGCCAGTTCGTCGGGGCTCTGCGTGGTGGAGGCGTTGACCAGGGCGTTGACGTGGACGCCGAGGACCCGCTCCGGGGCGATCCGGCCCAGCTCCGTGGAGACCAGGCTCCCGAAGTCCCCGCCCTGGGCGCCGAACCGTTCGTACCCCAGCCGGTGCATCAGCTCGGCCCAGGCCCGCGCCGTGCGGCGCACGCCCCAGCCGGGCTGCCGGGTCGGCCCGGAGAACGCGAAGCCGGGCACCGAGGGCGCCACCACGTGGAACGCGTCCGCGGGGTCCCCGCCGTGCCGTGCCGGGTCGGTCAGCGGACCCAGGACGTCCACGAAGTCGTAGACCGTGCTGGGCCAGCCGTGCGTGAGGACCAGCGGCGTGGCGTCCGGCTCCGGGGAACGGACGTGCAGGAAGTGGATGTTCTGGCCGTCGATCTCGGTGGTGAACTGCGGGAAGTGGTTCAGCCGCGCTTCGTGCCGGCGCCAGTCGTACGCGGTGCGCCAGTGCTCGACCAGATCGGCCAGGTAGTCCTTGCTGACGCCGTACGACCAGCCGGCTTCGGGAAGTTCGTCGGGCCATCGGGTGCGGGCCAGCCGGTCGCGCAGATCGTCCAGGTCGGACTGGGGGACATCGATGCGGAAGGGGACTGCTGTGCTCATACGGCCAGCATCCGCCCCTTGTAGGACAGCCCGGGTCCGCTGCCGCGGTGAGGGGACGGGTTCGGACACTTTCGGGTGACACGGGGCGGTCGCCCTTGGCCTGGATGCGGTGTCCCGTCCCCGGCCGGGGACGGGACAGCGGCCCTCAGCCCCAGTCGATGTGGTGGTTGTGCACCCAGAGGGTCTTCCGGCCGTCGGCCTGCGGCTTCCGGAAGGTCCGGGCGATGAAGTAGTTGCGCACCATGCTGCGCACCGGTCCGCTCAGGTTGCCCTCGATGTTGCGCTTGCCCTGCGCCACCACCGCCTCGACCCGGGTGCGGCGCTGCGCCTCGAACGTCCGGAACGCCGCGTCCACCGTCGCGCCGTCCCGCAGACACTTCGCGAGGACGACCGCGTCCTCCATCGCGATGGAGGCGCCCGAGCCGGAGGTGGGCGAGGCCGCGTGCGCCGCGTCCCCGATGACGATCATGCGGTCGCGGTGCCAGCGGGGCACGGTCGGCAGGTCGCAGTTGAGGAAGGGGGCCGGCACGTCCGGCGTCGCCCTGATGATGTCCGCGACCGGCATCCTGTCGCGCGCGAAGAGCCGCACCAGCTCGTCCCGCCAGGCGTTGCCGCCGCGCAGGGTGGCCGGGTCCGGCCGTTCCGGACGCGGCGGGTTGGCGTACCAGCGGAGCTCACCGCCGGGCGCCTGGGTGTACATGAAGAAGCACTTCCTGCCGAAGAACATGCGGATGACGCCGGGCGCCTCCTCGACCGGGTAGTCGGGCACGCATCCCCACGCGTTGAGCACGCCGACGTAGCGCGGGGCCGGTGCCGCCGGGTCGATGATGTTCCGCACCCGTGAGTGGAGGCCGTCCGCGCCGATGAGGACCTCGCCCTCGGCCTCGTCCCCGTCGGCGAAGCGGGCGCGTACCGTGTCGCCGGTGCGCTGGGCGTCGATGATGCGCTTGCCGTACTCGATGCGCACGCCGCGGCGTTCGGCCTCGTCCCGGAGGGCGACGTAGAGGTCCGAGCGCTGGACCGTCGTGTTGCCGGTGCCCGAGACGCGGTTGAAGGCGATGTCGCCGGTCAGCCGCCGTCCGTCGTGCCGGTAGAACGCCATCGCGGGGGTCTCGAAACCGGCCTTGCGCACCACGTCGGCCAGGTCGACGCAGTCGCAGGCGTCGAGGCCGTTCGGGGCGATGTTCATGAACGCACCGACGCCGTCGGCGGTGCGGTCGAACGCTTCGTGGACCGTGGGCTCGAAACCGGCTTTCTGCAGGGCCATTGCGGCCACGGGGCCAGCGATGCCACCGCCGATGATGAGTGCGCGCGCCATTCTGGTCACCTCTGTTGGAGTGTGTGGGCCGCCGAGGCTACGGCCGGTCTTTCGAATGCGGTTCGTGAACCGTTCAAGAGGCGCGGCGCGTGGCGTGTCGCCGTGGTCTTCGAACGAGCCTCGAAGCGGCTGGGCCACGCTGCGGCAGGCCGGGCTCCGGCCCGGCCGTCCACCGCCCGCACGAGGTGAGAGCCTGCGCTGATCCGACCAGGGTCATGACACAGGCTCCGAGCGCGAGGAGCCCATCGTGACCAGCAACGACAACGACGCCGCCGCATTCCCCTACCCCCGCAGGTGCCCGTTCGCGGTGCCGGAGGAGTACGCGCGGCTGCGCGAGACGGGGGAAGTGCCCCGGGTGCCGCTGGCGGCCGGCGGCAGCGCGTGGATCGTGACCAGGTACGAGGACGTGCGCTCCGCGCTCGCCGACAGCCGGCTGAGCAACGACCGGACGCATCCCGGCTACCCGTCGCCGATCCCGATACCCCCCGCCATGCGCACCAACGGGTCCCTGCTGACCATGGACCCGCCCGAGCACACCGCGTTCCGCAAGCTGGTCAAGGCGGAGTTCACCCTGCAGCGGGTGCACTCCATGGAGCCGCAGGTCCGCAAGCTCGTCGACGAACACCTCGACGCCTTCGTCGCCGCGGGACCGCCCGCCGACCTCGTGTCCGCGTTCGCGCTGCCGCTGACCATGGCGGTCATCGGCGAGCTGCTGGCGATCCCGAGCGCGGACCGGGCCTCGCTGCACGAGGCGACGCGCGGCATGTTCGACGGCGCGCGGACGCCCGAGGAACGGCGGTCGGCCATCGCCTTCCTCGACCAGTACTTCGACGACTTCGTCGCCGCGAAGTACGACGACCCCGGTGACGACATGGTCAGCCGCATCATCGCCCGGAACCCCGAGCTGACCCACACCGAGGTGGTCCACCTCACGCGGCTGCTGCTCAACGGCGGCCATGACAGTACGGCGAGCATGATCTCGCTGGGGGTGCTGACGCTGCTTCAGCACCCCGAGCACTACGAAACTCTCGGTGCGGACCCGGCACTGGCCGAACCGGTCGTCGAGGAGCTGCTGCGCTACCTGAACGTCACGGACCTGGCCACGGCGCGCGTCGCCGCCGCCGACCTGATGATCGGCGGCAGCGCTGTCCGGGCCGGCGACGGCGTCTATCCGTCCACGGCGTCGGCCAACCGGGACCCCGACGTCTTCCCCGAGCCGGACGCCTTCGACCCGTTCCGCCCGGGCAACCGCAAGCACCTCGCCTTCGGTTACGGGCGGCACCTGTGCCTCGGGGCCGACCTGGCCCGCCTGGAGCTGCGGCTGGTGTTCGCCGCCCTCGCGCACCGGCTGCCGAAGCTGCGGCTCGCGGTACCGGTGGCGGACGTCGACCACCGGGACGGCGGCTTCGTGTACCGGCTCGGCAGCCTGCCGCTGGAATGGTAGGGGGACCGATGGCGAGCGACCGTACCGCCGCACTCCAGCAGGCCGTTCTCGCGGGGGAGCCGGAGGCGCTCGCCGGGCTGCCGGTGCCCCGCAGCTACCGGGGGGTGACCGTGCACGCCGACGAGGTCGGCATGTTCGAGGGCCTGCCGAGCCGGGAGAAGGACCCGCGCAAGTCCCTGCACGTCGATGAGGTGCCGACGCCGGAGCTCGGGCCCGGCGAGGTACTGGTCGCCGTGCTGGCGAGCGCGATCAATTACAACACCGTGTGGACGTCGTTGTTCGAGCCGCTGCCCACCTTCACGTTCCTGCGGCGCTACGGGCGGACCTCGCCGTTGGCGGCGCGGCACGACCTGCCGTACCACGTGGTCGGGTCCGACCTGTCCGGTGTGGTGCTGCGGGCGGGCCCCGGCGTGCACCACTGGAAGCCCGGCGACGCAGTCGTCGCGCACTGCCTCAGCGTCGAGCTGACGGCTCCGGACGGGCACGACGACGCCATGCTCGATCCGGAGCAGCGGATCTGGGGGTACGAGACGAACTTCGGCGGCCTGGGCGAGATCGCGCTGGTCAAGGCGAACCAGCTGATGCCGAAGCCGGCCCATCTCACGTGGGAGGAGGCGGCCGCTCCCGGGCTGGTGAACTCCACCGCGTACCGGCAGCTGGTCTCCCGCAACGGAGCGGCCATGAAGCAGGGCGACGTGGTGCTGATCTGGGGCGCTTCGGGCGGGCTCGGCTCGTACGCCACGCAGTACGCGCTCAACGGCGGCGCCCTCCCCGTGTGTGTCGTGTCGAGCCCGGAGAAGGCGGCGCTGTGCCGCAGGCTGGGCGCGGAGCTGATCATCGACCGCGGCGCCGAGGACTACCGGTTCTGGCGGGACGAGCACGAGCAGGACCCCAAGGAATGGCGGCGGTTCGGGGCGCGAATCCGCGAACTGACGGGCGGCGAGGACCCGGACATCGTCTTCGAGCACCCCGGGCGCGAGACCTTCGGCGCGTCCGTGTACGTCGCGCGGCGCGGCGGCACGGTCGTCTCGTGCGCGTCCACGTCGGGCTACCTCCACCAGTACGACAACCGGTACCTGTGGATGAACCTGAAGCGGATCATCGGTTCGCACTTCGCGAACTACCGCGAGTCCTGGGAGGCCAACCGGCTGCTCGCGAAGGGGCTGATCCACCCGACGCTGTCGCGGACCTACCGGCTGGAGGAGACCGGGCAGGCGGCGCTGGACGTGCACCGCAACGTCCACCAGGGCAAGGTCGGCGTGCTCGTCCTGGCGCCGGAGGAGGGGCTCGGCGTCACCGATCCGGAATTCCGCGCGAAACACCTCGACGCCATTATGACCTTCCGCGGGTCGAACGATTCACGAACGGCTTTCGAAAGGGATGCC
Source organism: Streptomyces sp. NPDC053542 (assembly GCF_044544685.1). Lineage (NCBI taxonomy): Bacteria > Bacillati > Actinomycetota > Actinomycetes > Kitasatosporales > Streptomycetaceae > Streptomyces > Streptomyces sp. NPDC053542. The sequence continues at coordinate 352,163 of NZ_JBITXL010000010.1, read as the reverse complement.
CTAACGTCCCCGGCACACCACCGGGACAGGGAGGCGCCATGACGGCCGACATCCTCGCACGGGTCAAGGAGTTCACCGAGGCGGAACTCCTGGGGAAGGAAGCCTATTTCGACAGCCGGCCGTCCGTGCCCACCCCGGCCTCGGAAAAGCTGCATGCCGCCGGGCTCGCCAACTGGTGGATTCCCGCGGAATACGGTGGCGCGGGGGTCGGGCTGGAGGAGAGCGTCGACATCGTCTCCGAACTTTCCTACGGGGATGCCGGCTTCGCTTTCTCGTCCTTCCTCTCCATTCTCGGCACGACCATGCTCCACCTCTTCGGCGAGCGGCAGCTGGCCGCCCGGTACCTCGGGGAGATGGCACGGACGGGAGGCTTCTGCGGCATCCTCGTCAGCGAGGAGGGGGCCGGCAGCGAACTGGGCCGGACCGCCACGTCGTTCACCCGCACCGGCGATTCGCTCGTCATCACCGGCGACAAGTACTTCTCCACCAACACCGACGCCGCGGACTTCCTCCTGGTGGCCGCGCGGTCCGCCGCGGACGAGTCGGACTTCTCGGTGGTCCTGGTCCCGCGGGACACCGAGGGCATCGAGATCGTCCGGCGCTGGGACATGCTGGGGATGCGCGGTTCGGGGACGTACGAAGTACGGCTGCACGACTGCGTGGTGCCGGCGTCCCACGCGCTCTCCGGCAACGGCCTGCGCCTCCTGGAAGCGGGGCTCAACGCCAGCCGGACCCTGATCGCCGCCACCGCCATCGGCGTCTCCCGGCGCATCCGGGAGCTGTCGATGGAGTACGCGGCCGGCAAGTGGGTCAAGGGGGTGCCGCTGGTCAGCAACTCCGTCTTCATCGCCAAGCTGGGCCAGATCGAGATGCTGATCGACGTCATGCGCAACCAGTGCCGGGCGGCGGGCGCCGAGTTCGACGGCATCCTCGCGTCCCCGGTGCCCGCGGCGTCGATCTACCGCGCGGGGACGCTGCGGACGGCGCTGGCGGCCAAGATGTACTGCGGCCAGGCGGGCTGGTCGGTGGCCACGACGGGTTCGGAGATGTTCGGCGGACTCGGCTACACCAACGAGCACCTCATCAGCAAGCTCGTGCGCGACCTGCGGTACGTGGGGCTGGTCGAGGGGGGCGACGACGTCATCCGGGACCTGCTGTTCTCGCGGTACGTGGTGCCGGCCATGAAGAGGCGGTGAGGGCCGTGCGCATCCTGGTCGTACAGGGGAGCCTCGGCAGCCCGTCGCGGACCGCCGCGCTGGCCGGCCTGGCCACGGAGACGCTCACGGAATGGGGGCACGACACCGAGGTCTTCGACCTCCGCCACCACGACCTGCCCTGGACCGAGCCCGCGCCGCGCGACGGTGTGCTGAGCGGCGCGGGGGCGTCCGCCCGGCAGTTGGTCCGGGCGGCGGGGGAGGCCGACGCCTTCGTGTGGGCCAGTCCCGTTTACCACAACTCCTTCTCCGGGGTACTGAAGTGCGCCCTGGACCACCTGAGCCGTACGGAGGTGGGCGACAAGCCCGTGGCGCTGTGCGGGGACGGCGGGCGGCGGGGGAGCGAGCAGCCGCTGGAGCACCTCAGGACGGTGGCCCGCAGCCTGCACGCCGTGGCGACGCCCTCGGTGGTGACCACGCGGACGGAGGACTTCGCGCTGCGGGACGGGCGGTACGCCGTCAGCAACCCGGAAATCGTCACCCGCACCCGGCAGTTGTGCCACCAGCTGGTCGCGTTCGCCGATCTGTTGCGGCGGGGCCACGGAACGGCCGCGGCCGCTGTCGAGTTCCTGGAAGAGGTCCTGTAGGGCGGCGGCCGGAACCGGCGTACGGTTCCGGCCGCCGCCTCGTCCCCGGGCGACCGCCGGTCCTCAGAGCCGCTCCAGCTTTCCCGGCAGCAGGATATTGGCCTTGCGGGCCTTGTTCACCGCGTCGATGCGGGAAACCGCCCCCAGCCGCCGGAAGATGTTCCGCATATGGCGCTTGACCGTGGCCTCGGTCAGCGAGAGCTTGCGCGCGATCTGACCGTTCGTCATCGCCGTCGAGACCATGAGGAGAATCTCGGATTCGACGTGCGAGAGCATGGGACGGTTGACCTCGGCGAGCCGCTCTATCTCTTCCCGGGACAGTGAAACGGTGACGTGCCCCGAAGTGCCGGCGGCCATCCGGATGGCCATCTTGAGTTGTAATCCCGTGGTCTGCCTCGGCAGATAGGCGGAGATGCCGAGCCGGACCACGTCGATGACGTTGAACGATTCATCACCCGCGCCGATGAGGACGACGCGCGGTTTGGACGGCGTGCTGAGTATGTGCTCGGCGATCAAAGCCCCGTTCGCGTCGCACGCGCCACCGCTGATCACCGCCACTTCCGGCCGGCATTCCGCGATGCGCTGCCGGGCGGTTTCACAGGTCTCCGCGACTCCCACGACGTGCAGGTCGCTCTCCTGCGCGAGAAGGTGGCGGATACCGTCCAGGAACAGAGTCTGTGCACTGATCAGAAAAACCCTGACGCCCCCCGTGGTCACGAGCCTCACCCCGTGCAGGCTGGGAGCACAGAACACGCCACCGAGAATTCCCGCATAGTCGACATGCTTTCCCCCTAGGCATAGGCAGCCGCGCCCCGCTATCTCGGCGAATCGAATGAACATTCACTCATCGGCTGCGTGTGCGTGGCCAAAGGCTAGCAACGGAAGGCGGCCGGGACAACGGTGAGTAGACCCCCCATGGGGGAAGATTTTACCCAACCCATGGTTTGTCTTTGCCGTACGGTGGGCCTCGTCGGTGGGGCCACCGAGGCGGATATCCGCCAGCGTATCGAAAGATTCGCAAGAGAACCCCTGCGGGCCGGTCGGCGCGCCCTAAAGCCCGTACCGCCTGTTCCTTTGTCCCGTACGGTCGCTCGCGGCCTTCTGGCCCGCCTATATTCATGCCCAATTCGTTCGGGCTTGATTGGGCTTGAAAGGCGGTTTGCTCCGTGCTGAGCTTCAAAATTCTCGGCCCCCTTGAAGTGGTGAACGGCAAGGAAAGCTGCACCCCTACGGCACCCCGGGTGCTGAGAACTCTCGCACTGCTGCTGGTCCGGGCGAACCATGTGGTGCCGCTCCCCACGATCGTCGAGGAGCTCTGGGGCGAGAATCCTCCGCGCAGCGCGGCGACGACGGCCCAGACGTACATCTACCAATTGCGGCGGCTCGTCGACGATCAGGCGGTCGCCGGGCCGGGCAAGGACTTTCTCGCGACCCGCGCCCCCGGCTATGTACTGCGCTGCGCCAAGGAGCGCATCGACCTTTTCGATTTCCAGCGGCTCACCGCGGAGGCCCAGTCGCTGATGGACCGCGACCTGCCGGGGCCCGCCTCCGTGAAACTGCGCGAGGCGCTGGCCCTGTGGTCCGGATCGCCGCTGGCCAACGTCGAGACCGGGCCCGTCCTGGAGGGCTACCTCGCCTCACTGGAGGAGCAGCGCATACGGGCCCTGAACCTGCGCATCGAAGCGGACCTGCAACTGGGCCGCGTCCACCACCTCGTCGAGGAACTGCGTTCGCTGGTCGTGGAACACCCCTACAACGAGTGGTACCACAGCCTGCTGATCTTCTCGCTCGCCCGGGTCGGCCGCCGGCACGACGCCATGCAGGCGTACGCCAGGACCCGGCGCGTGCTCTCCCAGGACCTCGGACTGACCCCGTCCCGCGAACTGCTGCGCATCATCCAGGACGTGGTGCTGCACGACCGGGAGGAGCGGCCGCCCTTCCCCATGCCGTCTTCGAACGAGCCTCGAATCGCCTAGCCCAGGCTGGTCGGAGCACGACGACATCCGTCCACCGCCTTCCCGCGGACACAGCAGACACAGAGGAGTACGGCCGGCATGACCACGGAATCCCTGACCGCCGTCGACGCCCAGCTCCAGGCGTCGGTGCAGCAGTTCTACGCCCGGCACATGCAACTGCTCGACGACGGCCGCATCGAGGAATGGGCGTCGTACTTCACCCCCGACGGCACCTTCGCCGTCGACGGCATTCCGGTGCCGGCGCGCGGGCGGGAGGAGATCGTCGCCGGAGCGAGCCGCACGGTGGCGCAACTGGCCGAGCAGGGCATCATGCGCCGCCACTGGCTGGGCATGTCCGCGATCTCTCCGGCGAACGGCTCGGTGCGCGTGCGCAGTTACGCGCTCGTCGTCCAGATCACCAAGGAAGGCGCCGCCGTCCGGTCCAGCACCACCTGCGAGGACGTCCTGGTCGCCGACGGCGACGCGTGGCTCATTCAGGAGCGGCTGGTCAAGCAGGACGTACCCGCCTGACGCGGCGGGGCACGCGCGCAACGCAACGCAATACAACACAACGCAACGGCCCGCCGCGGCCCCGGGAGCACTTCCCGGGACCGCGGCGGGCCGTACTACTGGTCCGGCTCTCAGGCGTGACAGGTGGGCATGCCGCCGTGGTAGGCGGCCATTTCCTGGAAGGGCACCAGGATGTCGAGGTCCGCGCCCTCGCTGCCGCCGGCCAGCTCCGCATAGGCGCGGTGCACGTTGCCGACCACCCGCTCGGGGTCCAGCCAGCGGGCGAAGGCCCCGAGGTCGGCCCGGCGCGCGGTCTCCAGTGCGGTCCGGCCCGCTTCGTACCCCTCCCGCGCGATGCGCTGGATCCACAGCAGGTACTCCTCCGTGTCGTCGAGTACGGAGGGACCGCTCACCGGGCCGTGCCCCGGCACGATCGTGGTGGCGCCGAGCGACCGCAGCTCGCGCACGGTCCGCACGGACCCCTCGACCGACCCCATCAGGCAGAACGGCGTGACACCGGCCATGACGATGTCACCGCTGAACAGCACCTGGCGCTCGGGGATCCACACGATCGTGTCGTTGGTGGTGTGCGCGGGACCCGGGTGCCTGAGTTCAGCCGTGAGGTCGCCGAGGTGCAGCCGGAGAGAGTCGCGGAAGGTCAGCGTGGGCGGCGCCAGTTCGATGTCACCCCAGTCCACGTCCGGCCACAGCTGGGTCAGGCCCAGTCCCGCGCGCAGGATCTCGGTGCGGGCCAGCTCGTGGGCGACGACCGTCGCCCGCGGGGTGAACAGGCTGTTCCCGAAGTGGTGGTCACCGTGGAAGTGGGTGTTCACGACCAGGCCGGGGCCGCCCGGGACGACCTTCGCGACCTCGGCGCGCAGCCGCTCGGCACGCGGCCGGGTCGCGACGGTGTCCACCAGCACGGCGGTGTCACCGCCCACGACCAGGCCCGCGTTGTTCAGACACCAGCTGCCGTCCGGCTGCACGTAGGAGTACACGTCGTCGCAGACGGCCGTCAGCCGGCCGGCGCCGACTCCGCGCGGTGGGGCTGCCGTACTCATCGGGTCATCCCTTCTCCGTGGTGAGGACCATGGCGGAGGCGAAGCCGCCGTGGCCGGCTGCGAGGACCAGCGCCGCGTCGCAGCGCAGGCGCCGCGGACTTCCGGTGACCAGGTCCACCCGTGGATCGGTCGCGTCCGGCCGGACGTTGACCGCGGCCGGTATCACGCCGTCCCGCATAGCCAGCAGCGCGGTGACCGCGTCCAGCGCCGCGCCGCCGGACAGCAACCGCCCGGTCATCGTCTTCGGGGCGCTGACCGGGACGCCCCGCTCCCCGAAGAGCTCCGCCAGCACCCCCGCCTCGGCCCGGTCGGCCGCCGCCACGCCCGCGGCGTCGGCGAACACCACGTCGATCTCGCCGGGCTTCAGCGCCGCGTCCGACAGGGCGGTGCGCGCCGCGCGGAGCAGCCCCGCGCCGCCCGATCCGTGCGGGTCGGGGTCGAACGCGGCCCCGTACCCGGCGACGGTCCCGTAGACGTGCGGGACGCCGCGGTCCTTGGCGCCCGCCGCGGACTCCAGGACGAGCACCGCCCCGCCCTCACCCGGCACCCAGCCGCCGGCACCGCTGTCGAACGGCAGGTACGCCCGGTCGGGTCGGGTCTCGGTGCTGCGGCCCGGCGCGGTGGACTGGATGGCGACACCGTAGGGGCACAGCAGGCCGTCGATGCCGCCCGCCGTCATGAGCGGAGTGCCGCGGCGGACCCGGCGCCGCGCGTACGCCAGCGAGTCCAGGCCGCCGGCCTGCTCGGAGACGACCACGCCGCTGGGGCCCCGCATGCCGTGCCGGATGGAGATCTGGCCGGTGTTGACCGCGTAGTACCACGCGAAGGACATGTAGGCGCTGACCGACTCCCAGCCCTTGCCCCACAGGTTCTGCAGCTCGCGCTGGCCGAACTCCAGCCCGCCGGTGGCGCTGGAGACCGCGACGCCCATCGCGTACTCGGGCCACTCCGCGGGGACGACGGCCGCGTCGTCCAGCGCATGGTCGGCGATGTGCATCGCCAGCCGGGTCAGCCGGTCGGTCTGCGGCATGAGCTTCTTCGTGAACTCCGCCTCGGCGGCGAACGGCCCGATCTCGCCCGCCAGTCCCACCGGATAGCCCTCGGTGTCGAACCGGCTGATCGGCCGGATGCCCGACACCCCGGCCAGGGTGGCCTCCCAGTACTCCTCGACCCCCACGCCGTTGGGCGCCGCCACGCCCAGGCCGGTGACGACCACGCTCCCGCTCATGCGGCATCACGCCCCGCCTTGGTGAGCACCATCGCGCTCTGGAACCCGCCGAAACCGCTGCCCACGGTGAGTACGGTGTCCAGCCGCCCCTCTCGGGCCTCCCGGGGGACGTAGTCCAGGTCGCATTCCGGGTCCGGCTCCTGGAGGTTGGCCGTCGGCAGCACCACGCCGTGCTCCATCGCCAGCGCGCAGGCGGCGATCTCGATGGAGCCGATCGCGCCGAGCGAATGCCCGACCATGGCCTTGATGCCGCTCATCGGCGTCCGGTACGCGTGCTGCCCCAGGCTGCGCTTGACCGCCGCCGTTTCGTGCCGGTCGTTCTGCTTCGTACCGGAGCCGTGGGCGTTCACGTAGTCCACGGCGTCGGGGCTGACCCGCGCCCCGGCCAGTGCCGCGTCGATGGCGTCGGCCATCTCCCGCCCGTCCGGCTTCAGCCCGGTCATGTGGAAGGCGTTGCACCTGCTGGCGTAGCCGGCCACCTCGGCGTAGATGTGCGCGCCGCGCCGCCTGGCGTGCTCGTACTCCTCCAGCACCAGGACCGCCGCACCCTCACCGAGGATCAGGCCGTTGCGGGTGCGGTCGAAGGGCCGGCAGGCCGTGGCCGGGTCGTCGTTGCGCGTCGACGTCGCCTTGATGATGTCGAAACACGTCAGCGTGATGGGGGAGATGGGCGCGTCGGTCGCGCCGGTGATCACGACGTCGGCCTCGCCCTCCTGGATCAGCTCCGCGGCGTAGCCCACCGAGTCGATCCCCGAGGTGCAGCCCGTCGAGACCACCGTCGCCGGGCCCAGGGCGCCGGTCGTCCGCGCCACCTCGGAGGCGATGGAGCTGGGCAGGAAGTAGTCGTAGAGGTGCGGGACCGCGTACGCCGGGTCCACCACCCAGTCGGCGCCGGAGTTGCTCAGCACGGCGTACTCGCGCTCCATCGTCGTGGTACCGCCCACGGCACTCCCGATGGCCACGCCCGTACGCTCCGCGAGCCCGCCGTCCAGGGTCAGCCCGCTGTCCTCGACGGCCTCCCGCGCGGAGACCATGGCCAGCTGGGAGACCCGGTCGGTGCGGCGCGCCTCCTGCTGGGTCAGCCCGTGGGCCAGGGGGTCGAAGTCGCACTCCGCCGCGACCCGGCAGCGGTGCCCGCTCGCGTCGAACTGAGTGATCGTCCGGGTCGCGGTGGTACCGCTGCTGATCAGGTCCCAGAACGGTTTGCGTCCGATGCCCCCCGGCGCCGTGACACCGATACCGGTGAGGACAGCCCTGCGCGTCACCATGTCTCCTTCACCTCGGCGGCCAGCATCTCCAGCTGCCGCATGTGGGCCGAACAGGGCACGAAGACCACCTCGTCGCAGCCCGCCCGGCGGTAACCGGCCACCGCCTCGCGGACCTGCTCCGGACTGGTCGGCGTGGCCTGCACGAACTGCTCGACGGGGACACCTCCGAAGGCGTAGTACGCGCCGAGGTGCTCCCGGGCCTCCTCCACCGCCCGCGGGCCGAGGGAGAAGTAGGTCTGCGCGACCAGCCGGGGCCGGCCGGGCCTGCCGTGCGCCGTCCAGACCTCCTCGGCCTTCCGGGCGCGCTGCGCGAACGCCGCGGGCGGCGCGACGATCACCGCGCCGTCCCCGTGCCGGGCCATCCGCACCAGCGCGGCGTCGCTGCGTCCCCCGACCATGACCGACGGCGGGCGCTCGCCGGGGCTCGGGCCGATCTCCCCCTCGCGCCAGATGCGCCGCAGCTCCGCCAGTGTCGCGTCCAGCCGCCGGCCCCGGTCGTGATAGCCCGTACCGCTCCGCTCGAAGTCGTCCGGCCGGATGCCGGCGGCGACGCCGAGCGTGAGACGGCCGCCCGAGAGCCGGTGCAGTGAAGCCGTCTGCTTGGCGAGCAGCGCCGTGTCGCCGCGGCAGGCCGCGATCAGGACGCTGGTCGCCAGCCGGATCCGCTCGGTCGCCCCGGCCGCCACGGCCAGGGACACCAGGGGTTCGGTCCCGCCGCAGACCAGCCGGTCCAGGACCGACAAGGTCGAGAAGCCGTACGACTCGGCCGCCCGGGCCCACGTGGTGAGGTCCGCTCCGGTCACCTCGTCCACCATGCTGGGCAACGCTGTTCCGATGTCCATCCCGTGTCTTTCTCCTGCCTGGTAGGGCCTGGGCCTGGGGCCCATGTCGGCGCGTCAGCTGAGGGTGCGTCAGCTCTTGGTCAGCGAATCGGCGTAGAGCGGCGCGAGCTTGTCGAAGCGCAGCGCGGCGTGTGACGCGGCGACGGACACGTCACGCCAGTTGCGCTGCAGTGCGCCCGCCTGGTCCTGGGCCGCGGTACCGGCCGCCTTCATCAGCTCGTTCACCGCGCTGACCAGGAGCTTGCCGACGTACGCCGAGTCCCGCGCGTTGCGTGCGGCGTGCGGCCGGCAGCGCCCGGAGTCCAGGACCGCGGTGACGCGCTCCAGCAGCAGGGCGGCGATGTCGACCTCGGCGGCGGCGTGCGTCAGCGCGACGTCCAGCAGCAGGGTGCCGCCGGGCGCGCCCCTGCGCTTGCCCGCGACGGCCGCGACGCACGCGTCCAGCGCCGAGCGGGCCGCGCCCAGGGCGGGCGCCGCACAGGTGAGACCGCCGACCGCCATCAGCGGAACGTTGTGCTGAACGCGGTCGGAGGCGGTGTTCTGCCCGGCGACGACCTCGGCCAGCGGCACCGTCCGGTGCGCGGGCACCTCCACGCGGTCCAGCACCACCGTGTGCGTGCCGGTCGCCCGCATCCCCACCGCGTCCCAGGTGCGGTCCACGGTGAACTCGCCCTTGGGCACGGCCAGGAACATGGGGGCGGGTGCCCCGGGGCCCGGCCGGGGGCCGGCCAGCAGCGCCCAGTCGGCGAACTCGGCGCCGCTGACGTACGACCAGCGTCCGCTGACCCGGTAGCCGCCGTCGATCGCCTCGGCCTCGCCGGCCGGCACCAGGCCCGAGGCCCAGAGCGCGTCCGGGCCGCCGCCCCAGATCTCGTCCTGCGCCTTGCCGGGCAGGTGGGTGGCGAGCCGGCCGGTGTAGGCGAACATGGACCCGCACCACGAGGCGGACGCACAGGACTGCCCCAGGTCCGTCATGGCACGGGTCAGCTCACCGAACGTGCCGTCGTTGCCGCCGTACCGCGCGGGCACGAAGTGCCGGGGCACGCCGGACGTCACCAGCGCGTCGACGATCTCCAGGGGCAGTTGGCCCGAGCGGTCGGCCGCGGCCGCCCGCTCCGCCGCGAGCGCGATCACCTCGTCGCAGTGCAGCAGCGGCTCGGCGGTGTCCACCATCGTCTGTGTCACGGTGTCAGCTCCTGATTCCGGTACGGAGGGGAAGGGCGGTGGGGACTCACCGGGCGAGGGCCCGGGCGGCGCGGGCGAAGCCCGCGAGCGTGTCGCCGGGGCTGGGGCCGTCCACGGCCGCCCGGATCTTCTGCGCCGCGTCGCCGTGGCGGTGCAGGTCGACATGGCCGATGGTCACCAGGGTCGAGTCGGCGCCCAGCGGGACGAAGGTGATGACGACGCGGCTCGCGAGCGCGTCGTCATCGATGGCCGAGAACGCGCCGTCCACCAGCCAGGACATCTTGATCCTGCGGCCCTCCTCCCACTCCAGGACGCGGCCCCAGTCGCGCTCGTCACCACCGCGGCCGCGCTCGAACCAGCGCCCGCCGACGAACGGTTCGAAGACGACGGCCTCGCGGTCGTCGGTGATGCGGTGGTCGCTCGGCCACCACTCGGTCGGCTTCTCGGTGAACAGCGCGAAGGCGTCGGCCACCGGGCAGGGGACGTCGACGGATTTCCATACGGGGGGTACCGATGCGGATGAGGTCATGCCGGGAGCATGGACCGCCCTCTTCGACGCTCCGTCCAGCCCGGATCGAAGCGTCCGAGGTACCGAACCGGCCGAAAGCGGGCCGCCCACGCGCCAAGTCGCGGCCCGGCACGCATCCAGGACACGCCCTGACCTAGAGGGTGCCTAGTCTCTTCGGCCCGCGCCCGCACCCGCCGCGCGGGCTTCGCCGCCTCCGCGCCGACCACGAAGGGATGCGATCGCCATGGCAGTCGCCCGGCCACGCCGTTCCGCCGTACTGACCGCACGGGCACTGAACCGCGCGCTGCTCGCCCGCCAGCTGCTGCTGCGGCGGTCCGGGGACAGCCCGCTCGCTGTACTGGCGCACGTGACCGGGCAGGAGGCTCCACCGCCGCCCGCACCGCCGTACATCGGACTCTGGTCGCGCGTCCCGGACTTCGACGCCGACGAGGTGCCCGCGCCGGTGCCCGGCGCGGTCCGGTTCCTGCCGGCGGGACACCGGGGACGGCCGGGCCGGCCCGCCTTCGTGACGGCGGAGGCGTGGCGCGGCGCCCGCCCGCCCGGCGGGCCGTCACCCGCCGCGCTCGTGCACCGCTACCTCGCGGCCTTCGGGCCCGCCACGCTCGCCGACATCGAGAAGCGGTGCGGGCCGGCCGGTGTCGCCGCGTCCGCAGTACGGGAACTGGCCGGCTTCACGGACGAGGCGGGACGCGCGCTCTTCGACCTGCCCGGCGCGCCCCGCCCCGCCCCCGATGTCCCCGCTCCCGTGCGCTTCCTGCCCGCGGGCGACGCCGTCCTGCTCGCGCACGCCGATCCGTCGCGCCTCCTGGGCGGCCCGTTCCGGCGGCGGCTCGTCACGCGGCACGGCCACTGGCCGCCGGTCTTCCTCGTGGACGGGTTCGTCGGCGGCTGCTGGGAGGTGCGGTACGAGGGGAGCCGCGTACTCCTCGTACTCACGCCGTTCGGCACGCTCGCCGGGGACGAGCGTGCCGATGTGGTGGAGGAGGGCTGTCGCCTGCTGCGCTTCCTGCGGCCCGAGACCGATCAGCTGGACCTGGTCATCCGCCAGGACGGCGCTCGCTGAGGCAGCCGGTCAGGCCGCGGCCGTTCTTGCGGCCCAGCAGGCCCTGCGCCACCGCCTCCACGAGCAGCGCCGGGGGCTCCGTCTCCGGCGCCGGGAACCGCTCGTGCAGCCGGCGTTGGATGGCCAGTGAGACGTCCAGGCCGACCGTGTCGAGCAGCGCGAAGGGGCCGAGGGGGAAGCCGAAGCCCCGCGTCACGGCGGCGTCGACGGCCGCCGCGTCGGTGTCCGGCCGGGCCAGCAGCCGGACCGCGGCGCCGAGGTAGGGGAACAGCAGGCGGTTCACGATGAACCCGGCCGTGTCCGGGCAGTCGACCGTGGTTCTGCGCAGCCGGGCGCAGAACGCGCGGGCCCGCGCCACGGTGCCGGGAGCGGTGTCCGGCGGCGTGACGAGTTCGACGAGCCGCATCGCGGGGGCCGGGTTGAAGAAGTGCAGGCCCAGCGTGTCGCCGGCGCGGCCCGCGGGGGCGGTGCACTCCGCGACCGACAGGCTGGACGTGGTGGTGGCCAGCAGGGCGCCCGGCGCGCAGAGCGAGCCGAGCCGGGCGAACAGCGCCTTCTTGACCTCCGTGTCCTCGGCGACGGCCTCGATCACCAGGTCGCAGTCGGCGATCGCCGCCGGGTCGTCGGTGGTGGTCAGCAGGGTGAGCGCGCGGGCCTTGGCGGCCGGCTCGATGCGGCCCCGGCGCACCGCCCGGGTCAGCGAGCCCTCGACGGTTTCCCGGGCGCCGGCCGCCTTGGCGGGGCTGCGGGCGACGAGGACGGTGGGGAACCCCGCGGTCGCGGTGACCTCGGCGATGCCCCGGCCCATCGTTCCCGACCCCACGACGGCGACCCGGCGGACCGGCGCGGCACCGCCGCCCTCGGCGGCGTCTTCGGCGGAGTTCCCGGCACCGCCGTCTTCGGCGGCGTCTCCGGCACCGCGCCGGCCGGGAGCGGTGAGGTCCTGCATCGGCGCGTTCCCGAGCCGGTGCTCGGCGGCCATCCGGGCCAGCAGCGGGGCGGGCCGGTAGTACGCGTCTCCCGTGCCCTCCCACAGGTCCGCCAGGACGGCGTGCACGGTCCCGGCGCCCATGGTGTCCAGCAGCCGCAGTGGACCGGCCGGCAGGCCGCAGCCCAGCCGCATGGCCGTGTCGATGGCGTCAGCGGTGTGGTCGCCCTGTTCCAGGAGCGCGACGGCGCGGTTGAGCAGGCCGAGGACGAGGGCCTCCGCGTCCCGGGCCGGCCCCGCTCCGACGGTGACCGGTGCCAGGCCCAGGCGGGCCAGCAGGCCCCCGACGGCGCCGACGGCCTCGTCGCTCGTCAGGGCGGTGCGTACCACCTCCGCCGGCCCGCCGGGCGCGGGCGGCGTGAACAGGCGCAGGCCCACGGTCCGTTCGGGCCGCCCGGAGGCGAGGGCCGCCGCCATGAGCGGCACGGTGACGGCGGTGGTCACCAGGACGGCACCGGCGGGACAGGCCGCGCCGATCGCCCGGAGCACCTCCCGCTTGGTCTCGCGGTCGTCCGGTACCGCCTCGATCACCAGCTCCGCGCGGGCCAGCGCCGTCAGGTCGTCGGTGAGCCGGAAGTCCGGGGCGCGGTCCGGCGGACCGGGTGGCCCGCCGGGCTCCGCCGCGTCCCCGGTGAGGCGTGTGCCGGCCTCCTTCAACGCCCGCTCCGCCCGCGCGAGCGCCTGCGGATCGCGGTCGATCCCGGTCACGTCGTGGCCCGCGCCGTGCAGCAGCCGCAGCAGGGCCTCGCCGACGGCGCCGAGGCCCACCACCGCCGCCGGTGCTGCCTGCCGCGTCATGCCTGCGCTGCCTCGGGAGCGGCGAGCTGCCGGTTGACCAGCGTCAGGAAGTCGCGGGGCGTGGTCAGGTCCGCCGTGTCCTCCTCGGGCAGCTTGATCCCGTAGTGCTGCTCGATCTTGCTGGTCGTGTCGATGACGGCGAGCGAGTCGAAACCCAGGTCGGTGAGGGCGGCGTCGGTGATGTCGCCCTCCAGGTCGACGGACTCGTCCTCGCCCACGGCCCGGCGGAGGAAGTCCTTGAGGTCGTCGAGGGTCATTTCCTTTGTACCGTCCATGACGGACACCCTTCTCTTGCGTCTTCTGCGTCTTCGTCGGTTCGGGCGGAGCACGGCGCGCGGCGCGTACGGCGGCGGCCGGCGGTTCCTCGTGTCAGCGGGACTCGATGTGGGCCTTGGCGGTCGCCAGGGTGGCCCGGCTGTTGGCGCCCAGGGCGTTGCGCACCGCCGCTCTGGCGGCGTCGAGGGACGGCGGCGGATCGGGCAGCGCGGCCACCGCCTCCGGATCGATGATCACCGAGTGGCGGGAGGTGACCTGTACCCGGCCCGCGGGCAGCGCCTCGAACCGCCACTCGCCGGTGTGCGACCGCAGCACCTTGGGGAGCCGCACCTGCTTGTAGACGATCCGGCTCGTCGGCACGCAGACCCGTCCCGAGGTGGTGGTGTGCACCGACCCGTCGGGCGACCTGGTGTCCATCTCCATGAACTGCAGGCCCGGCGTCTCCTCCTTGAGGACGATCCGCTCGACGTGGGACAGCCGGTCGGCCCACCGGGCCGCGTCACAGAGGAAGTCGTACGCCTCCGCCGGGCTGCCCGCGATGACCTCCGAGTCCTCGAACTCCAGGTGCAGTACCGGGAAGTCGGCGGCGCTCTCCGCCGCCCGCTTGAGCGAGGCGAGTTCGGCTTCGCTGTTGGTGTCGACGGCCCGCGCGATGCGTTCCAGCGCCTCCGGCGCGTCCCCGACCGCCCGGTAGGCGTGGTCGAGCCGGACGGTGCATGTCCCATCGGTGCGCTCCGTGATGCGCCATGTGCCGGACATCGCGGCCACCGGGTCCCGCGGCTCGGTCTGCGCGAACTCGATCACCAGCCCTCTGGGGTCGAGCCGGCGCGTGGAAACCCACGTGCGGGGCTCGCCGTTGGCCAGCGCCCAGATCCTGATCCGCTCCGTGTCGCCCTCGGCCGCTATGCGCTCGGCGTGCAGGGTCGGCGGGAAATGCAGCGGCCACGACGTGACGTCGGAAATGATGCGGTAGACCTCGGACGCCGGAGCCGACACCTCGGCGCTGTGCGTCACTTGAGTGAGCGTCATGAATTCTCTCCCGTCGGGCTCAGAAATTGCCCAGGCCGCCGCAGACATTGATGGCCTGCGCGGTGATGGGGTCGGCCGCCCGCGTCGTCAAGTGGCCGACCAGGCCCGCCACTTCCTCCGGGGTGCTGTAACGGCCGAGCGGAATCTTCCCGTTGAACTTCTCCAGCACGGCTTCCTCGGTGATGCCCCAGTGCTGCGCGTATCCGGCACGAATGCGCTGCGCCATCGGCGTCTCCACGTAACCGGGACAGACGGCGTTGACGGTGATGCCCGTGGGGGCGAGTTCCAGCCCGAGGGCCTTGGTGAACCCGACCACCCCGTGCTTGGAGGCGCTGTACGGCGCCCCGTACACCACGCCCTGCTTCCCGGCGGTGGAGGCGATGTTGATGATCCGGCCCCACGACCGGTCCTTCAGACCGGCCGCCAGTACCGCCTTGGTGACCCGGAAGACGCTGGTCAGATTGGTGGCGATGACGTCCTGCCAGAGGTCGTCGGCGACCTCCGCCGTGATGCCGCCGCCGCTGCGCCCGGCGTTGTTGACGAGGATGCCGATCTCCCCGAACGCCCGGGCCGCCCCGACCATCTCCTCGATGGCGGCCACGTCCGTGACGTCGCACGCCGTGCCGTCGGCCGCGTACCCCTTCTCGCGCAGCTCCTCGACGGTGCCGGACACCCGCTCCGCGTCACGCGCGCAGAGGAATACCCGGTGCCCGCGCGCCGCCAGTTCGTACGCCACGGCAAGCCCGATCCCGCTCGTCGCGCCGGTCACCACCGCGGTGGTACCGCCACCCGTTCCCGATTCCATCAGGGCTCCCTTCGCCTTTCCCGGACAATCTGCCGGTGGTGTTTCGAAGTACGTCGGAGAAGTCGTCCAGCCCTCCGGTGGCCACGGTCGGACCCGGGCCGTCATTCCATTTGCGCGCTGATGAACGCGACCAGCGCCTCGGGAGTCCGGTGCTCGTTCACCGATTCGGCCGGCAGCCGCAGCCCGGTGGCGGCATTGAGCCGGTTGCGCAGATCCACGCCGAGCAGCGAGTCGAAGCCCAGCTCCTTGAAGCTCTCGGTCGGCGGAATGACGTCGACGTCGGCGTAGCCGAGGACTTCGGCGGCCTGACTGCGTACCAGGTCCATCAGGGCCTTGCGCCGCTCGTCCCCGGACGGCTGCGCCGGTGCCTCGTCGGCCGTGGCCGGCGGAGCGGTTTGCTGTTCGGACTCCGATTCCGGCTCCGGCGCGGCCGCGGGCGCGCCGCCGCGGGGCAGGAGGTCGGCCAGCAGCGGCGAGACGCGGCCGCCGGCGGTCAGCTCCGAGGCGTCCAGCCGGATCGGCACCGTCAAGGCGGCCGCCGACTCCCGTGCCGTATCGAAGAGTTCCAGCGCACGCTCCGTGGCCAGCGGCGCGATGCCCGCGCGCCGCATCCTGCCGAGGTCGGCACCGGAGAGGTGCCCTGTCATGCCGCTGCGCTCCTCCCACAGCCCCCAGGCCATCGACACCGCCTCCAGGCCGCGCGCCCGCCGGTACTGCGCCAGCGCGTCGAGGAAGGCGTTGGCGGCCGCGTAGTTGGCCTGTCCCGGCTCGCCCAGCACGCCGGCCGCCGAGGAGAACAGCACGAAGGCGGAGAGGTCCAGATGGGCCGTCAGTTCGTGCAGGTACCAGGCCGCCTCGACCTTCGGCCGCATGACGTCGAGCAGCGCGTCGGCCGTCAGGGACGTCAGCAGCGCGTCGTCCAGTACGCCCGCGGTGTGCAGTACGGCCGACGGCGGGTGCTCCTCGATCAGCCGCGCCAGCGCCGCCCGGTCGGTGACGTCACAGGCCACGACGCTCACCTCGGCACCGAGGTCCGTCAGCTCGGCGACGAGCCGCGACGCGCCGCGCGCCGTGCGGCCGCGCCTGCTGGCCAGCACCAGCCTGCGGGCGCCGTGCCGCGTCACCAAGTGGCGTGCCACCAGGGCCCCGAGCGCACCCGTACCGCCCGTGATCAGCGTCGTCCCGTCCGGCTCGAAGGAGCGGGGCATGGTGAGCACCAGCTTCCCGCGGTGCCGCGCGCGGCTCAGCAGCCGCAGGGCCCGCGGTCCGTCGCCGACGTCCCAGGTGGTGGTCGGCAGCCGGCCGAGTGCCCCGCTCTCGAAGAGCGCGACCAGTTCCGCCAGCACCTTCCCGATGTGCTCCGGGTCGACCCCCAGGATGTTGTACGCCTCGTAGGTCACCCCCGGGTGCGCGGCCGCGACCTCATCGGCGTCCCGGATATCGGTCTTGCCCATCTCGGCGAACCGGCCGCCGGGCGCCAGCAGCCGCAGCGACGCGTCGATCGCCTCGCCCGCGAGGGAGTTCAGGACCACGTCGACGCCCCGCCCGCCGGTGGCGGCGCGGAACCGCTCCTCGAACTCCAGGGACCGGGACGAGGCGATGTGCGCGTCGTCCAGCCCCAGTTCGCGCAGCATGCCGTGCTTGGCCGGGCCGGCGGTGGCGAAGACCTCCGCGCCCAGGTGGCGGGCGAGCTGGAGCGCCGCGAGCCCGACGCCGCCAGTCGCGGTGTGCAGGAGTACCGACTCGCCGGGCCGTATCCGCGCGATCTCCACCAGGCACTGGTATGCGGTGATGTACACGATCGGCACCCCGGCCGCCTGTACGTACGACCAGCCGGCCGGCAGCGGCCGGATCATCCGGGAGTCCGCGACGGCGACCGGCCCCAGCGACCGCTCGAAGACGCCGAACACGCGGTCCCCGACCCGGAAGTCCGTCACCTGCGCGCCGGTCTCGGTCACCACCCCGGCGCCCTCGCTGCCCATGGTCTTCTCGGTGGCGACGAGCCCCAGCCCGACGGCGATGTCCCGGAAGTTGAGCCCCGCGGCGCGCACCGCGATCCGTACCTCCATCGGCCCCAGCGGCGCCTCGGCCTCCGGGTGCGGCAGCAGCGCCAGGTTGTCCAGCGTGCCCCTGCTGGTGACGTCCAGCCGCCAGGCGCCCTCAGCGGGCGGCCGCAGCCGTTCGTCCGCGGCCGGCCGGGCCAGCCGCGGCCGCCACAGCTCGCCCGCCCGCACGGCGACCTCGGGCTCGCCGCACGCGAGCGCGCCGGGCAGCCCGGCGAGCGACGCCGGGTCCTCGTCGAGATCGATCAGCTGGAGCCGGCCCGGATGCTCCGCCTGCGCGGTGCGGACCAGCCCGGACAGCGTGGACTGCGCGAGCCCGGCCACCGCCTCGCGGCCCCCGACGGCGCAGGCGTTCCGCGTGACCACGGCCAGCCGCGAGCCCTCGAACCGGGGATCGCCGAGCCACGTGCGCAGCAGCTCCAGCCCCGATACGGCCAGCGAGGTCGCCGCCGCGGGCAGCCCGGCGTCGTCCCGGAACGCGACCGCCACCACCTCCGGGGCCGGGAGCGGCAGCGCGTCCAGGCCGGTGACGTGCAGCGGAGCACCCAGCGAGAGCGGGCCGACCGAGGCCCACGCGAGGGGCTCTGCGGGTCCGTCGCCGCCGACCGGCTGCCAGACGACCTCCAGGGCCTCGCCCCGCGCGGCGTCCTCGGGGGAGGGGAGCAGCAGCAACGCGCCGATGTCCGCGACGGTCCGGCCCTCGGTGTCGGTGGCGGTCAGCGACACCCGGTCGCCGTCCGGGGTGACCCGCACGCGCAGCCGGTCGGCGCGGAGGCCGGCCGTGAGCCGGACCCGGTTCCAGACGAACGGCACGAGCAGTGCGCCCGGCCGCGCCACGACCACCGCGTGCAGCGCGGCGTCCAGCAGCGCGGGGTGCACCACGAAACCGTCCGCGGGGCCCGCGGCGGCGGTCAGCGCCACCTCGGCGAAGAGTTCGTCGCCGCGTGTCCACATCTCCCGCAGCCCGGCGAAGGCGGGACCGTATCCGTACCCCCGGGCGGTCAGCTCGTCGTACGCGCCGGACAGGTCCGTCCGCCGCGCACCGGCCGGCGGCCACACCTCCGGCGCCGGCCGCTCCCCGGAAGAGTCCGCGGTCCCCGGGCCGGCCGTGAGCACGCCGGACGCGTGCCTGGTCCAGCCCGTCCCGTCCTCCTGCCGCGAGCTGACCGTCACGGCCCGCCCCCGGCCCTCGGCGGCGGGCTCCACGACGACCCGCAGGTCGGCGCCGCCCGACTTGTCGAGTACGAGGGGGGCCTCCAGGGTGAGTTCCTCGATGGTCCCGTCACCGGTCGCGGCGCCCGTACGGGCGACGAGGTCCAGGAAGGCCGTCGCCGGGAGCAGGACGGCGCCCCGCACCTGATGGTCGGCGAGCCAGGGGTGCCGGTCCAAGGACACCCGTCCGGTCGCCACCACGCCGCCCGACGGCAGGTCGACGACGGCGTCGAGCACGGGATGGCCGTCGGCGGCGCCGCCCGCGGCGGGCCGCGCGGGCGCGGCCGTGGCCGTCGGCGTGGGCAGCCAGTACCGGTCCCGGTCGAAGACGTACCCGGGCAGCTCGGCCGGGCGGCCGCCCGGCAGCAGCGCCGCCCAGTCCACCCGCACCCCGGCCACGTGCGCCGCGGCCACGGAGCACAGGAACTGCCCCGCGCCGCCGCCGTCGCGCCGGACGGTGCCCAGCACCGTCCCGGGAACACCGCGCTCCGCCAGTACCTCCTGGATGCCGTACGCGAGTACCGGATGCGGGCTGACCTCGATGAACGCCTGGTGGCCCGCGTCGGCCAGGGCGTCCACGGCGGGCCCGAACCGCACGGTGCGCCGCAGGTTCTCGTACCAGTACTCCGCGCCCATGACCGTGGTGTCCACCGGCTCCCCGGTCAGCGTGGAGTACAGCGGGACGGCCGCCGGACCGGGCGCGACGCCCGCGAGGTCCCGGGCGAGCCGGTCCTCCAGCAGCTCGATGTCGGCGGTGTGCGACGCGTAGTCGACATCGATCCTGCGGGCGTCGACGTCCCGCTCCGCGCAGAGCGCCAGCAGACGGTCCAGCGCCTCCGTACTGCCTGCCACGACCGTGCTGCGGGGCCCGTTGAGCGCGGCGCAGCTCACGCCGCCACCGACGGCGGCCAGCAGCTCCTGGGTGCGGTCGGCCGGCAGCGGTACGGACACCATGCCGCCCGTGCCGGCGAGTTCGCGCAGCGCCTGACCGCGCAGCGCGACGATCCGCGCGGCGTCCTGGAGGCTCAGCGCGCCGGCCACGTACGCCGCCGCGATCTCCCCCTGGGAGTGGCCCACGACCGCGCCCGGTTCGACGCCCGCCGCTCGCCACATCGCGGCCAGCGAGACCATCACGGCGAACAGCGCGGGCTGCACGACGTCCACCTGGTCCGGGAGCTCACCGCGCAGCACGTCCGTCAGCCGCCAGTCGCAGTACGGCGCGAGCGCCGCCTCGCACTCCTCGACCGACCGGCGGAACGGCTCCGAGGAGTCCAGCAGTTCCCGCCCCATCCCCGGCCACTGGGAGCCCTGACCGGGGAAGACGAACACCGGCCGGGCGGCCGCTCCGGTGGCCTCCGCCGCGACCACGGCGGGCGCACGGTAACGCCCCAAGGACGACGGCACGGGGGCGCCGTCCGCGACCTGGGCGAGCCCCGCCAGCAGCGCGTCGCGGTCCTCGCCGACCACGACGGCGCGGTGCGGGAACCGGGTGCGCGACGCCAGCGTCCGGGCGACGTCCCCGGCCGGTGCGTCCGGGCGGTCGCGGAGGAAACCGGCCAGCGCCCCGGCCTGGCGCCGCAGGGACTCGCCGGTGGGCGCCGAGACCTGCCACGCCAACGGGCCCGCCGGCTCTCCGGCGTCGCTCGCCGACGGCTCCGGCAGCGCGTCGGGCGCCTCCAGGATCACGTGGGCGTTGGTGCCGCTGATGCCGAACGAGGAGACCGCGGCCCGCCGCGGCCGCTCGCCCCGCGGCCAGGGCCGGGCCTCGGTCAGCAGCGCGAGCCCGCTGCCCGCCCAGTCCACGTGCCGGCTCGGCACGGCGGCGTGCAGCGTGGCCGGCAGCGTTCCGGCCCGCATCGCCCCGACCATCTTGATGATGCCACCGACCCCCGCGGCGGCCTGGGCGTGCCCGATGTTGGACTTCAACGAGCCCAGCCACAAAGGCCGTTCGGCACTGCGGCCCTTGCCGTAGACCTCGGCCAGCGCCAGCGCCTCGATGGGGTCGCCCAGCTCCGTCCCCGTACCGTGCGCCTCCACCGCATCCACGTCGGCGGGGGAGAGTCCGGCACGGTCGAGCGCCGCCCGGATGACCTCCGTCTGCGCCGGACCACTGGGTGCCGTCAGGCCGTTGCTGGCCCCGTCCTGGTTGACGGCGTCGCCGCGGATCAGGGCGAGCACGCGGTGCCCGTGGGCGAGCGCGTCCGAGAGCCGTTCGAGGAGCAGCAGGCCCGCGCCCTCGGCCCAGGCCGTGCCGTCCGCGCCGTCGGCGAACGCCTTGCAGCGCCCGTCGGCGGAGAGTCCGCGCTGCCGGCAGAAGTCGATGAACAGCCCGGGCGACGCCATCACGGCCACCCCGCCGGCCAGCGCCAGGTCGCACTCGCCCTGCCGCAGTGCCTGCGCCGCGAGGTGCACGCCCACCAGTGACGAGGAGCAGGCCGTGTCCACGGTCAGCGCCGGGCCGCGCAGCCCGAAGCAGTACGCGATCCGGCCCGACGCCACGCTGGTCGTGCTGCCGGTGATCCGGTACCCGCCCGTACCCTGGCTGTCCTCGTGCAGCCGGGGCCCGTAGTCCTGGGGCATGGCGCCGATGAACACACCGGTGCGGCTGCCTTTCAGCGCCTCCTTGGCGAGCCCGGCCCGCTCGAACGTCTCCCACGCCACCTCCAGCAGCACCCGCTGCTGCGGGTCCATGCCGGCGGCCTCGCGCGGGGAGATGCCGAAGAAGCGGGCGTCGAACCGGTCGGCGCCGGAGAGGAATCCGCCGTACCGGGTGTAGGACCTGCCCTCCACGCCCGGCTCGGGGTCGTAGAGGTTCGCCAGGTCCCAGCCCCGGTCGGCGGGGAAGCCGGAAATGGCGTCGGTGCCGTCGGCCACCAGACGCCACAGGTCGTCGGGGGAGGCCACGCCGCCCGGGTACCGGCAGCCCATGGCAACGATCGCGACGGTGTCGTCCGGGAAGGCCGGAGGAAAGTCCGCGGCAGTCATCTGTTCAGCAACGCCCTTCAGTTCGGTCTCCGGTGAGCACGAGCGGACCGGAGGGGGTCGGCGGCAGTCGTCGGATGAGCTCGGCGGTGAGCTCGGCGGGGGTCGGGAAGTCGAACAGCAGGGTCGCGGGCAGCGCGAGGCCCGTGGCCTCGGCCAGCCGGCCGCGCAGCGTCAGCGCCATGCGCGAGTCGACGCCCAGCTCCCTGAACGTCCGCGCCGGATCCACACGCTCGCCGCCCGCGTCACCCCGTACCTCGTCGGTCGTGCGCGTCACGAGGGACAGCACGTCCCGGACCGGTGCGGCCCGGCGGACCGCCGGTCGGTCCGGCGGGGATACGGTCTGTGCCGCGGCCGGCGTGGGAGGCGCGCCGCCCAGCCAGTGCCGGCGGCGCTGGAACGGATAGGTCGGCAGGTCGGTGAGGGCCGTGCCCGGCCCGTGTACCGCGCGCCAGTCCACCGGTACGCCGTGCAGGTAAGCGCGCCCCAGCAGTTCGGCCACGCCCAGCGTCTCGTCGGGGCCGGCCAGCGGCGCGGCCAGGGTTGCGGTCCCGCTGTCGTCCGCCTCGCCGACCATCGTGGACAGCCCGTGCCCCGGCCCCGCCTCGACGAAGAACCGCACGTCGTGGTCGCGCAGGGTGCGGACGCCGGCGGCGAACCGCACGGTCCGGCACAGGTGTTCCGCCCAGTACGCGGGTGTCGTGAGGTCGTCAGGGCCCGCGAGCCGGCCGGTGACGGAGGAGACGACGGCGGGCCCCGAGGGCGCGTGCCACGTCAGCCCCTCCCCGAAGGCCCGCAGCTCCTCCTGGATCGGCGCCATCAAGGGGGAGTGGCCGGCCCGGCTGATGCGGAGGAGACGGCCCCGGCGGCCGAGCCCGGCGAAGTGGTCGGCGATCCGCGTCACTTCGCGTGCGTCGCCCGACACCACGAGCGAGAGTGGGCTGTTGACCGCGGCGATGTCCAGGCGGTCGGCGCGGGACGCGAGCAGCGGCCGCACCTCGTGCTCGTCCGCCTGCAGCGCGACCATCGCGCCGGACGCGGGGAGGCCGCTGATGAGCCGGCCGCGCTCGACGACGAACGCGGCGGCGTCCGCCAGCGACAGGACGCCCGTCACGTGCGCGACGGCGATCTCGCCCTGCGAATGCCCCAGGAGGCAGTCGGGCACCAGGCCCCAGGACTCCAGGAGCCGGTACAGCGCCACCTCCAGCGCGAACAGCGCGGGCTGCGCGTACTGGAGCTGGTCGAGCCAGTCGTCCCGGCGCCACATCATGTCGTGCAGCGGACGGCCGAGCGGCTTCTCCAGGGCCGCGGCGACCTCGTCGAACGCCGCGGCGAAGGCCGGCTGGGCCGCGTACAGCCGCTGTCCCATGCCGGACCGCTGCATGCCCTGCCCGGGGAACAGGAACGCCGTACGTCCCCCGCCGGGCAGGCCCTGGAGCACCCGGTCGGCGCTGTCCCCGGCGGCCAGGGCGCGGAGCCCGGCGACGGCGTCGTCGGTGCCGGCGGCCAGGACGGCGGCCCGGTGCCGGAGCACGGCCCGGGTGACCGCCAGGGAGCGCGCGACCGTCCGGGGCTCCGGGGCCCGCGGGGTGTCGAGCAGATCGGCGAGGCGCGCCGCCTGCGCACGCAGCGCGGCCCGGCTGTCCGCCGAGAGCACCCACGGCAGCGGACCGGCCGCGTCCGCCGGGGTGCCGGCGGGCCGCTCGGGCGCCGCCCCGGGCCCCACAGGAGGCGGACCGGCCAGTACCGCATGGCAGTTGGTCCCGCCGAGTCCGAACGAGGAGACGCCCGCGACCCGCCGGTGCGCGTCCCGCGGCCAGTCCGCTCCGTCCGCGCACACCCGCAGCCGCAGCCCAGTCAGGTCGATGCGCGGGTTCGGCTCCTCGAAGTGCAGGCTGCGCGGAATGCGTCCGTGGTGGATGCTGAGCGCCGTCTTGAGGAAGCCGGCGATGCCGGCGGCCGCCTCCAGATGGCCGATGTTCGTCTTCACCGAGCCGACCAGCAGCGGCCGTTCGGCGGGCCGGTCCCGGCCGAGGACGCCGCCGAGCGCCGCGGCCTCCACCGGGTCCCCCACCCGGGTTCCCGTACCGTGCAGTTCGACGTACGCGACGTCCTCCGGGGCGACGCCCGCGCGCCGGTACGCCAGGCTCAGCACCGCACGCTGCGCCGCCGCGTCGGGCGCGGTCAGGCTCTCGCCGCCGCCGTCATTGTTGAGCGCGCTGGACAGCAGGATGCAGTAGATCCGGTCGCCGTCGTGCACCGCGCGGGACAGCGGCTTGAGGACCACCACGCCGCCGCCCTCGCCGCGCACGATGCCGTCGGCCCGCGCGTCGAAGGTGCGGCAGCGGCCACCGGGGGAGAGCGCGCCCAACTGCCGGACGGCCGCCTCGCTCTCCGCCGCCAGGTTGAGCTGCACGCCCCCGGCCAGCGCGAGGTCGTACTCGCCCAGCCGCAGCCCGGCCGCGGCCTGGTGCACGGCGGCGAGGGAAGCGGACTGGCCGGTGTCCACCGTCAGGCTCGGCCCGCGCAGCCCGAAGGCGTACGAGACGCGGTTCGCGAGGAACGCGCGCGCCGTGCCCGTGAGGGTGTAGGCCGTGGCGGCCTCCGGACCCCGCGCGCGGGAGAGGAAGGCGTAGTCGTCCGATCCGGCGCCGACGAAGACGCCGGTGCCGCTGCCGCGCAGGGCGTCCGGTGCGATCCGCGCGTCCTCCAGCGCCTCCCAGCACAGTTCGAGGAGCAGCCGCTGCTGCGGGTCCGTCGCGTCGGCCTCGGGTGCCGGCATGCGGAACAGCCCGGCGTCGAACCGGTCGGCACCGTCGATGTACCCACCGGGGGCCAGCCCCGCGGGCCGCCACTCGGGCGCGGGCCCGACGGCATCCCGGCCTTCGTCGAGCAGCCGCCAGAACTCGGCCACCGAGGCGGCCCCCGGAAGCCGGCAGGCCATGCCGACGACGGCCGGCGGATCGTGCGCCTCCGCGCCGGCCGGTTGGTGCAAGGGAGAAGCCACGTCATCCTCCGTCGGTAACCACGAGGGGTGGGTGTGTGCCGCGGTCGCGCGGCCGTGCCGCTACCGGCTCCCGGCCGGCGCGGCGGCCACGGCCGGTGCCGCGAGGGCCGCGATGCGCTCCCGCGCCGCGGCCACCGCGGCCCGGTCCGCCGCGTCGCCGCGCGGCCGGTCCGGCAGCAGCGGGGCGACCTCGCTCGGGCCGCGCACGACGCGTACGTGCCGGCGGGCCAGTGCGCTCAGGCTGTTGCCGGGGCCCGCTTCGACCAGCACGCAGTCGTGATCGGCCAGCAGCCGGTCCAGGGCGGGCGCGAAGTACACCGTGTCCGCGGCCTGCCGGGCCCAGAAGCGCGGGTCGCGGGCCTGCTCGGCGGTGAGCACGGCGCGGGTGTACGCGGAGTACACCGGCAGCCGCGGCGGGCCGAGCGGTACGGCGCGCCAGTCGGCCATCGACTCCTCCACGGCACCGTCGACGACCGGGCTGTGGAACGCCTGCCGGGCCAGCGCGTCCCGGCAGACCAGACCTCGCTCCCGCAGGACGGCGGCCGCGCGGTCCAGCGCCGCGCGTTCGCCGGCGAGGAGCAGCTGGCGCGGCGCGTTGAGCGCGGCCAGGTGCACGTCCCCGCCGAGCAGGTCGGCGACCTCCTCGACGCCGGCCGCGACGGCGAGCATGCCGCCCGGCGGGGTCTTCGCGAACTGCTCGATACGGGCCCGCATCAGCCGGATGCCGTCGGGGAAGGCGAGCACGCCCGCGAGCGTCGCCGCGGTGAGTTCGCCCACGCTGTGGCCGAGCAGGGCGGCAGGGCGTACGCCCCAGCCGAGCACCATCCGGCCCAGGGCGTGGTTGACGGCGTACAGGAGCGGCTGGGAGACGGTCACGTCGTCGAACGCCGGCGAGGGCTCGGCCGCCAGCCACTCCGCCCGGGTGCGGCGACCGTCCTCGCCGAGCAGCGCGAACGCCTCGTCCATGGTCTGCGTGAAGACCTCGTCGTGCCCGTACAGGCCCGCGGCCATCCGTGGGTGCTGGGCGCCCTGACCGGGAAAGACGAGCGCGATCCGCAGTCCGGGCTGCTGAGCCGGGGCTGGCATGGGTTCCCCTTTCGGTGGGTCCGACCTCCGCCGGACTCCGAAAGGGATACGTGGCGCCGTTAGAGGCTCATCCGAGGATCGTCCGAGCGGATCGTCCGAGCGGGGAACCGCGGCCGGCCCTCCGAAGATCCTCGAAACGCCGTGGACCGCGTCCGGGCATGCTCGCCCCCTCAAAGAGCCCGTGTCCGGCACGGCACACGGTCGAGAAGGGGGACGGCGTGCGGTACGAGCGGTTGTACGTGGCGGGGACGGGCCTGCATCTGCCGGCCGCGGTGGCCGCGGAGGCGGCGGTGGACGCGGGGCTGTGCGACCCCAGGGCCGTCCGCCGCATGAGGATGCGCTCCGTATGCGTGTCCGACGCGGAGTCGGGGCCGGAGATGGCGGTGCACGCGGCGCGGGCCGCGCTGCGCCAGGCCGGGACGCGGCCGGACCACATCGGTCTGGTGCTGCACGCCTGCACCTACCACCAGGGTCACGACCTGTGGGCCCCCGCTTCCTATGTACAGCGCATGGCGGTGGGCAACGCCTGCCTGTCCGTCGAGGTGCGCCAGCTCTCCAACGGAGGCATGGCCGCCATGGAACTGGCCGCCGCCCATCTGAGTGCCCACCCCGACCGGCACAGCGCGCTCGTCACCACCGGCGACCGGTTCTGCCCGCCGGGCTTCGACCGCTGGAACACCGACCCCGGAACGGTCTGCGGCGACGGCGGGACGGCCATGGTGCTCTCCACCCGCGGCGGCTTCGCCCGGGTACGCAGCCTGGTCACGGTCTCCGACCCGGAACTGGAACACATGGGCCGCGGCGCCGACCCCTTCTCGGACGCTCCCCTCGGCGCCCGCTCACCGATCAGCATCGAGACCCACCGGACGGCGCTGGCAAAGGAGTTCGGCATGAACGAACTCCTCAAACGCCTGACGGTAGGTCAACTGGAGGCGTACGAGCAGGCACTGGCGGACGCGGAGACCGCCGCGACCGCCGTGGACAGATTCGTCCTGCCGAACCTTGGCCACCCCAAAATGGACTTCCAGTTCTTCCGCGCCCTCGGCATCGAAGAACGCCGGACGACCTGGACGTGGGGAAGCGGCATCGGCCACCTCGGCGCGGGCGACCAGATCGCCGGTCTCACCCACCTCATGGACACAGGCGCCCTGCCGCCCGGCGCCACCTGCGTTCTGCTCGGCGCCGGGGCCGGCTTCTCGTGGTCGGCGGCCGTACTGGACATCGTGGACACCCCCGTCCCGCACGACACCGCCTGGTGACACAGAAGCCCACAGATCGGTTACCGCTCAATTCCCCGTCCCGGATTTCGCGCGACCCGCCGGTAACTCTCCATTGCCGCTCAAATATCCGCGCGACCGGGAAGTGACCCTCAAGTTCTCCCCTCACCCGGGCACTACCGGCGAGGAACCTCATGTTTCGCGCAAATCTTGTCCATGATCGTTGCTCAAGTATTTGGCGTACACCAAGGTTTCGGGAAACCTCTCGCACAATTCCCTCGGAGGCTCCATGGGTGTCCGCCGTGCCGTCGTCGCAGCCGTATCCGCGGCGACAGTGTTTTCCCTCCCCTTTGTTCTGCCGTCCAGTGCCGCAGGTTCCGCCGCCCCTGCCGCGAGTACTGACGCCACCCCCGCCCCCTCAGGGCCGCGCCCGCCCGCGGAACAGCCCGTCGCCGAAGGCAGTGGCGGCGCGGTTTCCAGCGTCAATCCCTACGCGTCCCAGGCCGGGATCGACGTCCTCGAGCACGGGGGAAACGCTGTGGACGCCGCGGTGGCCACCGCGGCCGCGCTCGGTGTCGTCGAGCCGTACTCCGCCGGGGTCGGCGGCGGTGGCTACATGGTCTATTACGACGCCGCGGCCCACCGGGTGCGCACCATCGACGGCCGTGAGACCGCCCCGGCCCGTATGCGCTCGGACTCCTTCATCGACCCGTCGACGAAGAAGCCCATCCCGTTCGACGAGGCCGTCAACTCGGGCCTGTCCGTGGGCGTTCCGGGAACGCCCGCGACCTGGCAGAAGGCGCTGCACGACTGGGGCACGGTGCCGCTCGCGCGGGCCCTCAAGCCGGCCACCCGGATCGCTGACGAAGGCTTCATCGTCGACCACCAGTTCCGCGCCCAGACCGAGATGAACGAGGACCGCTTCCGGAAATTCCGCTCCACCAGCGACCTGTTCCTGCCGGGCGGCGAACTCCCCGCCGTCGGCTCGCGGTTCCGCAACCCGGGCCTGGCCCGTACGTACCGGGAACTGGCACGCGACGGCGTCGGCGCGCTCTACCACGGCGACCTCGGGCGTGATGTCGTGCGTACGGTTCAGAAGCCGCCCATGGCCGACGGCGCCGACCCCGTACGCCCCGGCCTGATGGAAGAGGCCGACCTCGCGCGTTACGGAGCGCTGGGACAGGCACCCACCCGTACTACCTACCGCGGGCTCGACGTGTACGGCATGGCGCCGTCCTCCTCCGGCGGCACCACCGTCGGCGAGGCCCTGAACATCCTGGAGAACTACCACCTTTCCTCCTCCGACCGGGTCCAGGCACTCCACCACTACCTGGAGGCCGCCCGGATCGCCTTCGCCGACCGCAACCGCTGGGTGGGCGACCCGGCGTACTCCGACGTGCCGACGAAGGAACTGCTCTCCAAGGACTTCGCCAAGGACCGTTCCTGCCTGATCCGGCCGGACGCCACGCTCACCAGCCCGGTGGCTCCCGCCGACCCGCGCAAGCCCGGCTCCGCGTGCGCCAAGGGCACCGGCAGCAAGGAGGCGTACGAAGGGCCGTCGACCACCCACCTCGTGGCATCCGACCGCTGGGGCAACGTGGTCTCCTACACCTTGACGATCGAACAGACCGGCGGTTCGGCCATCACCGTGCCCGGCCGCGGATTCCTGCTCAACAACGAGCTGACCGACTTCAACTTCACGCCGGTCACGCCGGGTGCGCCGGACCCGAACCTGCCGGGCCCCGGCAAGCGTCCGCGCAGCAGCATGTCACCGACGATCGTGCTCAAGGACGGCAAGCCGTTCATCGCGGTGGGCTCACCGGGCGGCGCGACCATCATCACCACTGTGCTGCAGACCCTCGTCAACCGGATCGACCTGGGCATGACGCTGCCGCAGGCGGTGGCCGCGCCGCGCATCTCGCAACGCAACACCACCAAGACCGAAGCCGAGCCGGCCTTCCTCGACTCGCCGGAGCGAACGGCCCTGGAGCGCCTCGGCCAGCACTTCGTCCTGGCCCCGTCGACCTTCACCCCGTCACCGGAGATCGGGGCGGTGGCCGCCCTGGAGTTCCGGCCCGACGGCCGCACCCAGGCGGTCGCCGAACCCGAGCGCCGCGACGGCGGCTCCGCAATGGTGCTCCACCCGACGCGCTGACGCCCGAGACACCCGAGACGCCCGAGACGCCCGAGGGCGCCCCCTCACACCGCAACGAACGGCCCGCCGACCTGCTCCTCAGCGGGCCGTTCATCCGCATGTCCGCACTCGGACAGCTCCAGCGGCTCGGGACGGGTCTGTCTCGGACACACAGTTCACACCCGCGATGCGGCTACTTCCTCGGGTGCTTCTTTGGTGTCGTCACCGGGCGGTCGTGGGCGAGTTCGTCGAAGAGTTTGCGGGACTGTTTCTTGTCCCATGTGATGACGCTGCCCTTGGAGGTGGGGATGCCGATGCCGGAGACGGGGACGTTGAGCTGTTCGCCCTTGCCGTTGGAGACGGCCTGGACCGCGCGGAACAGTTTCGTGAGGTCCTCCAGGCTCGTGCCCTTGTCGACGATGAGGGTGTCCAGGCCCGCGTCGACGGTCGGGTAGATCTCGGACGGGTCGAAGACGGTGCCGGGCCTGGCGGCCTGGTGGGCGAGGGACGCGAGGAATTTCTGCTGGTTCTTGGTGCGTCCCAGGTCACCCTCGGCTTCCTGGTGTCGTTGGCGGACGAAGGCGAGCGCCTCTCTGCCGTTGAGGGTTTGGCAGCCCTTTTTGAGGTCGGCGCCGGACTTCTTGTCCTTGATGCCCCGCTCCAGACACATCCGGACGCCGCCGACCGCGTTGACGATGTTCACGAAGCCCGCGAAGCCGATTTCCGCGTAGTGGTCGATGCGGACGCCGGTGTTGTATTCGATGGTGCGGGTGAGGAGTTCGGGGCCGCCGTAGGAGAACGCGGCGTTCAGCTTGTCCCCGGTGGGTCGTGCGGTCTTGCCCGTGGCCGGGTTGGTGTGGCCGGGCACGGTGACCCAGGAGTCGCGGGGGAGACTGACCATGCTGGTGCCGTGGGCGCCGGTGTGCAGCAGGATCATCGAGTCCGTGCGGCGGCCGCCGCCCCCGCCCGCGTGCAGGTCCTTCTGCTCGCCGTGGGAGAGTCCGTCGCGGCTGTCGGAGCCGACGATCAAGTAGTTGGTGCCTTTGCCGCGCGGGGGACGGTTCCCGTACGAGTCGAGGTCGACTTCGCGGTTGAGCTTGGTGTCGGCCCAGCCGTAGGTGCCGACGGCGCCCGCGATGACGGCGGCGATGAGGCCGAGCGCGGCACGCCGCAGCCGGTGCCGCTTCGTGGGCCTGCGGGCGTGGGCGCGTCGTGGCCCGTAGTGGGAGGAGGGGCGGTCGGCGTAGCTCTCGGGGACGACGGACACGGTGCGGCCGCCGCGAGGGGCGGGGAGCGTTCCGTTCGGCTCGGCGGCGTTGCGGCCGCGTGGCCCCCGGTACGGCAATTCCTCGCCCCACAGGTCGTGCGGGTCGCTCATGGTCCGACTCCCTTCGTCAACAGACCCGGGCTCGGGGCCTCCTCCAGCAGGTACGGGTCGGCGGTGCCGGTGCGGGCCATGCTGTGCCACTTCAGGCGGGTGCCGAGCAGGGCGGTGATCACCGACTGGATGACCACGAGGTACAGCAGCTGCCGGTAGACGAAGAGCTGGAGCGGCAGCACCCACATCACGCTCAACTTCTCCCGGTCCAGCCGCAGCGCGTACGCGGCGGTGAGCATCTGCACGAAGAGGCAGCCGAGCCAGACGAGGATCGCCTGCGTCGGGTCCCGGAACAGCACGCCGTACAGGGCGAATACGTCCACTACCGGTGCGAACAGTGGCAGCAGGATCTGGAACAGGAGGAGGTAGGAGAGCGCCCGGCGGCCGAAGCGTCCGGCCGGGCCCATCTCGAAGACCGAGCGCCGGTGTTTCCACATGGACTGGAGCGTGCCGTAACACCACCGGTAGCGCTGCCGCCACAGCTGGCCGAGCGAGCCGGGGACCTCCGTCCAGGCAACGGCCGACTGCTCGTAGACGACGCGCCAGCCGGCCCGCCACAGCGCCATCGTGAGGTCGGTGTCCTCGGCGAGGGTGTCCTGGCTGACCCCGCCGATACCCATCAGCGCTTCCCTGCGGAAGGCGCCGATGGCACCGGGGACGGTCGGCATGCACTCCAGGACCTCGAACATCCGGCGGTCGAGGTTGAAGCCGATGACGTACTCCAAGTGCTGCCATCTGCCCAG
This sequence comes from Streptomyces sp. NPDC053542, assembly GCF_044544685.1. Classification (NCBI taxonomy): domain Bacteria; kingdom Bacillati; phylum Actinomycetota; class Actinomycetes; order Kitasatosporales; family Streptomycetaceae; genus Streptomyces; species Streptomyces sp. NPDC053542. The sequence continues at coordinate 321,003 of NZ_JBITXL010000010.1, read as the reverse complement.
CAGGCGGCGGCGGTTGCCGACCTTGGTGTTGCCGCTGACCGCGCCGACGGCCGGGTGGGCGAGCGGCTGCACGAGCCGGGTCAGCGCCTCCGGTTCGAAGACGGTGTCGGCGTCGACCATCACGACGATGTCGTGCCGGGTGTACGCCAGCCCGGTGTTGAGGGCTCGGGGCTTGCCGCCGTTGGGCTGCCGCACCACCCTCACACGGGGGTCGTCGATGCTCTCGGCGATCGCCGCCGTGCTGTCCGTCGAGCCGTCGTCGATGACGACGATCTGCAGATCCGGGTGGCTGGAGGCCAGCAGCGAGTGAACGGTTGCGGCGATGCCCGCCTCCTCGTTGTACGCGGGTACCAGCACCGTCACCGGTTCGGTCACGGGCCTCAGCCGTGGTGTGCCGGGCCGGAACCGGTGCAGCCGCCGTACGTGTGCGCGGGCGAAAACAACGAGCATGAGCAGCCGCACCACGCTGAGCGCGCCCGCGACACCGAGGGCCCAGGCCATCACGGTGGTGAACGTGTGCCCGAGGCGCTGCGCCCAGATCAGTCCGGTGCCCGCCAGCCGTTGGGGGAGGGGGGCCCGCGTGTTGGGGAACGGATGGCCGATCCCTTCGCTGACGGTGGTGAACCGCCGCACGGTGCGGTCGCGCAGCAGCGCCTCCGCCTCGCGGTAGCCGAGGTCCGTCTGGCTGTACTGCGTCACCACGCCTTGCCACGGCTTGCGTGACTTGCGGTCGGCGGCCACCAGCAGATAGCCCTGCGAGGAGGCCCGTTCGGCAGCCGTCCACTCGGCGCCGCAGAGGGTGTCGGCCGCGGTGGTGTGCGGCAGCCGCAACAGCCGGGTGTTGACTCCCGCTGTGCCTGCCAGCGCGGTCTGCGTGAGGGACAGCTCCATGCGGGCACGCAGGGGTGAGGCGGCGCCGAGGTCGCCGCCGGTGTAGGTGTACGAGCCGATCTCGTGTCCCTCGTCGAGGATCCGCCTCATCAGCGCCGGGTGCCGCGCCGCGCGCGAGCCGTGGACGAAGAACGTGGCCTTCACGTGGTACTTGCGCAGCAGGCCGAGCACGCGCGGCGTCCACTCCGGGTCGGGGCCCCCGTCGAAGGTGAGCGCCGCGGTGCCGGCCGGCATACGCACTGTTTCGATCCGGTCGTCGCCGATCCGCAGTACGGGGCTTCCGTTGTCCGCCTCGCGCGGGATGGGCGTGCTGCACGGGCGCTTCGAGCGCGCCGAGTCGACTTCATGCGTGGTCCACCCCTCGAAGGCGAGGGCGGTGATGACCACGGTGAGGACGAGCAGCAACAACGCCCAGTGCCCGCGCGGGGGCCGGCGTATTGCATGCCGGCTCACCTCTCCACGCCCCCGTGCCGGGCCCCGGCTTCGGCTCCGGGGGAGGGCGGGGTGCGGCCGTGCGGGGCGCGGGGGCGCTCGGGACCGCCAGGCATGCGGGGGGCGCCGATGCGGTGCGCCCTGCCGGGGGCCGGGCCGGCGTTTCCGCCGACCGGCCGTTCATGGCCCGTGCTGGGCTTCCCGCCGACCGGCCGTTCGTGGCCCGTGCTGGGCTTCCCACCGACCGGCCGTTCGTGGCCGACCGGCCGGTTTGGGGCCGTGCTGGGCTTTTCGCCGCCTGGCTGTTCGTGGCCCCTGCTGGGCTTCCCCCCGACCGGCCGTTCGTCGCCGACTGGCCGGTCGGGTGCTGGGTTGGGCTCTCCTCCGCCTGGCCGGTCGGGGTCCTGGCTGGGCCTTCCGCCGCCTGGCCGTTCGTGGTCGACCGGTCGTTCGTCGGGGTCAACCGGTCGTTCGTCGGGGTCGACCGGTCGTTCGTCGGGGTCGACCGGCCGTTCGTGACCGGCCGGTCGTTCGTGGCCGACCGGCCGTGGGCCCGTGGTGCTGGGCGGCTGCTGCCCGATGGGCTGCCACAGCCCGCCGATCAGCATGCCGACGAGCAGCAGATACCCGAGGCACGCGAATCCGACGGCCACCGCCACCAAGCGCGAGAGTTTCCTGCGCCAACCTGAATTATCGATGAATACCGGGCAATGTGTCTGTTCTGCGCGGCGCGAGTGGTGTGTCATGGGAAGATCCCGCTGCGCCGGCGCGACCTGCCCGGCCTCGCCCTCCTGAGAGGGAGAAAAGGGATCAGGGAAGCCTTCGGCTTCCGGCTCGCTTGGTATGTGGGGAGCGCCTCGCACTCAGTACTCCTGATCTGCGGCCACGCGCACGGGGGCGCGCACGGGGCCCATTTTCGTGGGGGTGCCGAGCCCAAAGGCCCGGTTTGCACTGGAACGCGATGCCCCGAGATTCCGGGAAAGCCCCGAACATTACAGAAAGAGCTCCAATAGCTCCGTAATTCGGCAGGCGATCGTGGTCTCCCCGGCAGGCCGGAAAGACCACGTGAGCATGCTTCTCGGCACAGCCGGCACAGTCGGCAAGGTCCACGGAGCGCCGCGGATTCACTCGCCCAGCAAACGCACGCTGGGTCGGTTCCCCAGCCGCTCCTGACGACCGCGTCGGCCTCGACGCCCAGTAACTATTCGCCGATGGCTCCGTCCGCACCGCATCTGGCGCGGTGACACCCGGCGAAGGACGCGCACAGCGCGCTCCGGGCTTCGGCGGTTGCCGCAGATCTGGAGGTATGGGGGGTGGTGCCTCGCACTGGGTGCTCCTCGTTCCCGGCCGCGGCGTGCGGCCGTACGCGTGGGGGTCCCGGGCCCTACTGCACCCGGGTCGTACTGGAACGGGCGCGCGCCTCAAGGAACTTGGGCGCACACCTGCGCCAGACGGTGCCAGGAAAACGCCTGCTGGGGGAGGGGCACCGGCAGAGTGTTACCCAGGCTTAATCTCTCTCCGCCCAAACCCTGCGTACCCGTCGACTGCCGCGGGGGCGCGCCGCGGCCGGAGTCGCGTGGTCGGTCGACCCGTGGAGGCCGGTCCAGGCGGCCGCGTTTCATCGTCCCAGCTCAGGAGGTGCGAACAGGGTGATGTTTACCGTTGCGTTCAAAATGCGAACGAGTGGTCAATAAAGTGAAAGCGGTCCGTTACCGCACAGTCCGTAATCATCCAGCCACCGAAGAGGTTCCCCATGAGCGACGAGTCCGCCGCTCCCACAGGGCTGACCAACAAGTCCGTGGTCAAGGCGGCGCGATTGTTGCGGGAACTGGCGGCGCAGCCGCGCGGCGGTGCCACCGTGACCACGCTGGCGAAGGCCGTCGGGATCTCCCGGCCGACCGCCTTCCGGCTGCTGCTCAGCCTGGAGCAGACCGCTCTCGTGGACCGCATCGACAACAACTACGTGCTCGGCTGCGAGCTGGCCCGGCTCGGCCGATACGCGGATCCGCACTCCGGTGTGGTCCGGCGCGCGCAGCCGCTGCTGCAGGAGCTGGCGGATCACCTCAACGAGTCGGTCACCCTGTCCGCCGCCACGCCGAACGACAACCTCGAACTGATCGCGGAGGCGTACGGCTCGCACGTCGTCGGCGTCATGAACCAGGGTATGCGCGACCAGCACTATCCGCTGCACGCCAACTCGACGGGGAAGGTGCCGGCACTCCGTGATGGTGGGCGGCTCGGCCGGGCGCGGGGCCTCAGGGCGAGTGCCTGAGCGAAAACGAATGATTCTCCTCGGTACTCGTGCGACCCGCTCTGGTCCGGTCGCGTTCATAGCGGGGACGGAGCCGGGCGCGGGTTCTCGACATCGCCGTCCGACTTTTTCTGGCTCTTGGGAATGGGGCCCGGGCCCGGGTGAGCCGCGTCTGGCGTGAGCTGGGCCATATGAACCCATTGCCCGATATGGGAGCGTGGTGTGCTCCCCATGCGCACACGTTGTGTCATCGGGTGTGCTCTCATCCCCACCCCCCAAGGAGTCCCATGCCCCGCCGCGTACGCTCCGTTCCGCCCGTCGTTCTGGCAGGTGGTGCGCTGACCCTCGGTGTCGGCGGCCTGTACGTCGCCGGGCTGCTCGCGGGCGGTGACATCGACGCGGGTACGACCGTGCACGGTGTCGACATCGGGGGCCTGAGCCGGGCGGCGGCGACGCAGAAGCTGGACACACGCCTGTCGGCGGCCGGCTCGAAGGACCTGGTCGTGAAGGTCGGCGACCGCGTCGGCAAGGTGGACCCGCAGCAGGCCGGGCTCTCCGTCGATGTACGGAAGACCGTCGACCGGGCGGCCCACACCGGCGCTGATCCGATCACCGTGATCGGCGGGCTCTTCGGCTCGGGCGGCGACGTCGAGCCAGTGGTCCGTACGGACGAGGGCAAGGCCCGTGCCGCTCTGGAGGAGCTGGCGAAGACCCACGACCAGAAGGTCCGCGAAGGCGCCGTGACCTTCGACGACGGCGAGGCGAGGGCGGTCGCGCCGCGCAGCGGGTACGCCGTGGACGTGAACGCGGCGATCGGCACGCTGCGTACCGCCTTCGCCGGCGGAGAGACGGACGGCGACGAGACGGCCGGCAGCGAGGCCACGGCCCTGCCCACCCGCGAGACCAAGCCCAAGGTCACCGCCGAAGAGACGCGGCGGGCGCTGCGCCAGTTCGCGCGCCCGGCCATGTCGGCACCGATCACACTCACCCTGGGTGACAAGCGGCTCACGGTCAGCCAGGCCACTCTGGGTGCGCACCTCAAGATGCGACCGGACGACGCCGGCAAGCTGACCCCGAAGGTCGACGCCAAGGGTCTGCGTGCCGACCCCGCGGTGGCCCGGCCCCTGTCCAAGATCGCCGGCCCGGCCCGGGACGCCGAGCTGCGGCTCGACGGAGACAAGGTCGTGGTGGGCGCCGACGCCAAGATCGGCCAGGAGTTCACGGACAAGGCGCTGACCAAGGCCGTCATGCCGCTGCTCACCCGGTCGGGCGCGGACGCCCGTACCGGCGAGGTGGCGACGGAGAAGACCCAGCCGAAGGTGACCCGCGAGAACGCCGCACAGCTGGGCCTGAAGGAGAAGATGTCCTCCTTCACCGTGAACTTCGAACCGGCCCCTTACCGTACGAAGAACATCGGCCGGGCGGTACAGCTCATCAACGGCTCGCTCGTCCGGCCTGGCGAGACCTGGAGCCTCAACAAGACCGTCGGCGAGCGCACCAAGGCCAATGGCTTCACCGACGGCACGATCATCCTCGACGGCCAGTACACCAAGGCGGCCGGCGGCGGTGTGTCGACCGTGGCCACGACCACGTACAACGCGTTGTTCTTCGCCGGGCTGAAGCCCGTGGAGCACGGCGCCCACTCCTTCTACATCGAGCGCTACCCCGAGGGTCGCGAGGCAACGGTCGCGTGGGGCAGCCTGGACCTCAAGTTCAACAACGACTCCGGCAAGGCCGTCTACATCCAGGCGAAGGCCACCGATACCTCCGTGACGGTCACCTTCCTCGGCACCAAGAAGTACGACGACGTGAAGGCGATCAAGGGCCCGCGCACCCATGTACAGAAGCCGGGGGTGCGGCCGGGCGCCAAGAAGGACTGCGAGCCGCAGACCCCGCTCGAAGGCTTCGACGTCACCGTGCAGCGGGTCTTCTACCAGGGCGGCGAGGAAGTGAAGCGCGAGCCGTTCCGCACCCACTACATCCCGCGTGACCGGGTGACCTGCGACTGATCACGATCTCCGCCTTGCTGACAAGGCATGGCCGGAAACAAGCGGCGCGACATCGCCGAGTATGCGACGTCGAGGTCGGTAAGAATCTTCTGAAGCGTCTCGGGTGCACCGGCTCGGAGCGGGCTGGTGCCGATGAGCCCTGCTACTGAGGACAGATCGCCGCTGTTGAACCGGGATTCAGGTGTGGCCGGTGGCTGGACCCGGTAGGTGCGCCAGACGTGCGCGGCGGAGTTGTAGAGGACGAGGTACGGGGCCGCCCAGGCCGCGAACGCCCACCGGGTCCGGCCCCGGGCCCGGACCAGCACCCCTCGGGGCCGGTGTCGTCCGAGCCGGGTGGCTGCCCTGGCCACGACCGGAATCGGGTTGGCGAAGGAGCCGTGGATGGTCCAGAGCCCGTCCTCCCACTCGACCTCCCAGCCTGCCTGACGGAGTTCTTCCACCGCCGCAGCGGAGGGATCGTCCTCCCGCGCCAGTGCGACAAGCCGCTCCACCTCGCTCCAGGCGGCCGTACGAGCATGTGGCTGTTGCGGCGGGAACAGCAGGTCCGCCGCCTCGGCAGGGTCCGCGCGAGCGATCAGTTCGCTGCTGTCCCGCCAGGCCCGCGCGGCCCGCACGTCCAGTTCTCCGCCGCCGGTGAGGGTGGCGTCCTGGCTGAGGAGCGCCATCAGCACGGCTACGACCGCGTCCCTGCGTTGTTGCGCCTCGTGAGGGTCCAGCCGCTCATTCGGTGTGCCGGCTTCCGGGTGGAGGGAGCGAAGAAGCTCACTGAGCGTGTCGCGCCAGCTTTGATCGTGCTCCTCCCAGACTCCGGCGGCGAGGAGCTGGACGAGCAGGCTCGCTACGGTCAGCCGGACCGGGAGGGGGAACGGCGAACGGCTGGGGGGAGTGGAACGGTTGCGGGGAGAGGAACGGTCGCGGGGAGAGGCGTTGTCGGGCACGGGAGCGATTGCCCTGACCCAACGCCTGGCCCACATGCGGTAGGGGGCTCGCAGGTCAGGCGGGACCACCGGTACCCCGGGCCGGCCCATGGCGCCGGGCTCCTCGGCCTCTTCCTCCTCGTCCGTGCTGTCCGCCTCGTCCAGCTCGGTGACTGCGTCGGCGTTGACCGGGGACACAATCCACTGCGATGACGGTGCCTGCGGGAGGGCGAACTGTGTCGTTCTGAGGGCCAGTGCGGTCATGGCATCGCCCATCATCCGCCGGCATTCCTGAACGTAGGAGTCCCACTGATCGCCGTTGTGCACGGCCGTGGTCACCGTGCCGGCCGCGTTGTGCTCCGCCCCACTCGTGCCGGGTCCGGTGTGGGCGGACCGGGGGATGAGTTCGCGTAGGCGCAGCAGGTCGGCTTCGAAGCGGCGAGCGGCGCTCTCGTCGGTGAACAGCGTCTGCACCGTGTACGTGTGGCTCAGCCGGGGGCCGCTGTCGGTGCCGTCGCGCCGGGCGCAGTGTATGGGGCTGTACGCGAAAACAACCGGGGACTCCAAGGTACGGCCGTCCGATCCGGCGCAGGTGGCGCGCACGGCCGTACCCCGGTCCTGCAGCAGGGGAAAGGAGTGCTCCCTGCTTCCAGCAGGGATGCTGCCGAGTGGCGTCCAGGAGCCGGGCGAGCCGTCCGGTGAGACGCTGATCAGTACGGGAGTCGGCCACGTGCCGGCCAGCGAGATGTGCATGCCTTCGCTGTTCGTCTTCGCTCCGAGCAGGACGAGTGCTGGTCGGCTCCTGGAGGCGGAGTGCCGGACAGTACTGCCTGCGAGGGTCGCGAGCGGGGCGACCTGCCCTTCCTCGGGGAGCAGCAGCGCGGTGTCCGATGCGAGTACGGCGAGTTCGCAGTTACCGCCGTTCCTCGTGCTGGTACCCAGGGCTGCGCGAGTGAGGTTGGGGCTTCCGGTGAGGGCGTGCCACTGGTCGCCCGTCCGCCACTCGATGAGCTTGCCGTGGAGCATCCGTGTCTCGGGGAGAAGGCGGACGTCGGTGAGGGTGCCGTCGAGAGCCCTCCTGATCGTCGCGGCGTCGTAACTCGTCCAGCGGGGCTGAATTCCCAGAACGGTCCGGCGTGGTGCGAGGCGCTCGACGATCGCGGACAGGGCCTTGCCCGAGGGGTCGACGAAGGGGGCGTATGCATGCAGTTCGTCGACGGGGCCGGTGGGAAGCTGCTCCAGCAGGCTCCGGCGCAGATTGTGCAGCAGCCGGGGGCCGCTCTCCGTCCCCGCCGGCGCCTTGATGTGCTGTTCGGTCAGAAGCTGGGAGATGTACTGGAGGTGCTCGGCCGACCAGGGCGCCATGTCTACGGTGTGCGGCAGCTCCTCCAGCCAGTCCGCAAGGTCGGCCAGCATGGCGTGGGAGGCGCCGTCCTCGGTCTTCACCACCGTCCACAGTTCGTCGTTGGCTCCCCAGCCGGACAGTGTGGGGTTCCCCGACCCCACCGCCAGGTGGCAGCCGCTCTCGCCGGTCAGCAGGACGACCTTCGGGTGGAACGCGCCACGGCAGGACGCGAAGCCGTGCAGGTAACTACGGCCGGCCAGGCGGACGTCGACGGCGTCGTACAGACCCTGGGCGGCGTCGCCGATCACCGCGGTGCGGGCGCCGAGCCCCCGGGCCACCGGAATGGCAACCCGCTCCAGGAAGGGAAGGTCGACGGTGTAACCGAGGAAGACCGCCTCGTGCAGGGCCCGGCCCTCGGCGGCCCAGGACTGCAGGAGTGTGACGGGGGACGCGAAGTGGGGGTGGTGTGCCGCTTTCACCGGTCGCCTCCCAGCCTGGCGCGTCCGTCCGCCGTGACGATGTGCTTGCCGTCCAGCTCCGAGAAGAGCCCCAGTTGTTGCGCGACAAAACCGAGCTGGGGGAGGCGTGTGCCGATATTGGCGCTGCCTTCCTCGCCGGTCTTGAAGTACCGCTCGTTACGCAGATGCAGGCGGGAGAAGAGCTTGACTCTCCCCGTTGCCGGATCGATGCGCGATTTGGCGAGAGCCACTCGACGGGACTGGGCCAGCATGTCCTCCACCAGCCGCGCCGCGAAGTCGCGGGCCGGCCGGTCGGCGTAGTCCTTGATGAGGCCGTCGACCCAGGTGGGATCGAGGAACTCGGCCGAACCCCTGCGACGGCTGAGGAAAAGGGCACGCTCGTCGCCCTCCAGATGTCCCTCCCGAGACCGCAGAGCCCCCACAACGAGCAGAGACACCTGAGCCATTGGAGTGTCACCGTATTCACGCAGAAGCTCGCGCTCCGCGGGCAGCAGCCGGCCCTCCTGGCTCTTCAAGGGAGGCAGACCGTTCAGGAACTGCCTCAGAGTCCGCGACGGGGCTTGCTGGGCCAGCCAGTCGCACAGTTCCTCAACCGACCGGTCCGCCGCACCGTCCTGCGAGCCGATGTCCGCGACCAGCGCGGCCCATAACCGTCGCCAGGCACCGACGGAGTAGTGGCGCAGCAGCACTCCCCGCCAGCCGGCAGCTTGCGGAATGCGCGCGAGGACCGGATCGGAGTGGAGCGAGTCTCCGAAGGCCACCGCGGAGCGCATGGTCTCCTCGAAGGTGTCGCCGTCCGGGCCGCGGAGTTCGATCGACCGGGCGAGGACCCTCAGCGTCGCGCGCCGTGTACGGTCGGTCGTCTCCCACTCTTCGGGTACGTGAATTGCGCCGACGCCGGTGGCCGTGAACAGGTTCGTCAGCCACTCCCGCTCGGCGGGACAGGGGGAGCCGAGGGCTGCCTGCCCGGCTTCGTTCAGGTCCGTTGCGGACACTGTGTCCCGCTCACTGAGCGCGAGCGACAACAGTGGGGCGAAGAGTGCCCTCACCTCGGAAGGGCAGCGATGTCTGCCTGCACGCAGGGCACCGTCCCGGATGTCCACGGTGCCCACTATCGAGGAGGGAGTGCCGTACTGGCTCCAGAAGCCCCATGCGCGGGGCGAGTAGGACTCGTTCCGCTTCTCTTCGTCGGCAGCTTGTGCCAACGCCAGGTCCTCGGTGTGGAAGCGCCGGACGCGATCCGCTCCGTGCGGAGACCATGACGGGTCGGCCTCCGCGTGGGGCGGGAGAGCGGCCAGTAACACCTCGGAGCGTCGTACCAGACGACGGCATGCGGCCGCATCCAGTCCGTGCTGTGCGGCGAAGTCCGAGAGCGCGGCGTACAGCGAGTAGTACCGGATGTATCGGGTGACTGTGGAAACCCCTGGGACCAGCCGCTCCACCGATCGCATCACGGGACTCTCTACAGCCAGCGGATACCGGCCTGCCTGCATCCCCAGCCCGTCCAGTGCCCACGCGGGACCCTGTACGTCCACACCCACTCGACCACCCCTCGCAGTTGCCGGCATCGGGCCTCAACACCAGTAACTACGAGACTACTCAGTGGCTGTGGCCGCTCAGACGTGCGCGGCGATCCAGGAGAGCACCTTGTTCTTGATGCCGGAGGCTTCGAGGATGGCGCCGCCGTGGGCGTCTCCGGGGATGGTTTCGACGGTGACGCCGTTGGCGGGCATGTCGTGGTCGACTTCTTCGGCGCGTTCGAGGTCGGTGGAGTGGGTGACGGGGATGAAGTCGCCTTCGGAGTGGAGGAGGTACATGGGGGCGTCGTTGGCTCCGGAGGCGCGGTTTTTGACGACGGTGTCCTTCCAGGTGTCCCAGCAGCTGGGGTGCATGGAGGTGTCGGTGTCCGCGGGGTCCGGGTAGCAGCGGGTCAGGACGGCGGCGTTGTCACGGACCTTGCGTTCCTTGGCGGTGCTGGTGTCGTGGTTGCCGTCGTTCCAGGCGCGGTAGGGGGAGTTGACGGGGGAGAGGCCGACGACGCCCTTCACCCGGTCGGCGCCGGAGCCGTAGGTCGCCACCGCCGTGCCGATCTGGCCGCCCGCGGAGGAGCCCAGGATGACGATGCGGTTGGGGTCGAGGTCGAAGCGGGCGGCGTTGGATTTGATCCAGGTGAGCGCGGAGAGGGCGTCGTTGCGCTGGGCGGGCCAGGGGGCGTCGAAGTTGAGGCGGTAGTCGACGGAGAAGGTGGCGTACCCGGCGTCGGCGAAGGTACGGGACCAGGTGGCCCAGCCGGCGTCCTCGTACCAGTAGCCGCCGTGGAGGATGACGATGCCCGGCTGCGTGCCGCTGGTGGCGTTCCAGTAGGCGTCCAGCTTCTGGCGGGTGTGGGAGCCGTAGGCGTAGGTGGCTTCGCTGCGGGATTCCGCGGCAGCGGTGTTTGCCGGCTGTGTTGCCGCGCGGGCGTTGCCGGCGTTGGTGGCCTGGCTGCTGCCCGTATCGATGGTCAGGAGTGCCGCGATGAGTGCGGTACATAACGTGACGTATGCCAGGTAACGCCGCATGGAAATCATGGAAGCCTGCCCTTCACCACAGTGAGCAGGCACCCGTGAATCTGGGCGCACCCCATGGAGCGAGCGGCACGAACAGGGCGTGATCGCGGGGGTCGCGCTCGAACGCCTGCCTTATTCGAGCGAGCGGAACTATAGCCATGCGGACAAGCAGCATGTCAATGCTCAGAGGGTAAATGCGCGATTTGTTCGCCCTTCCCCTGAGAGAGGGTGACTTCCTGTTATTGATTGCTGTATCACACCCTTTGGCGTGTCAATTTCTGAGTCATCCTTGACAGTTGTGGCTGCCGTTGCCGTAGCTTTGCCGCCGCTTCGCTCGGTCTTGGGGTGAAGACCGGTGCAAAAAACAGCAAATGGGGTGGGGTGTCTGCTATGCGTACGACGCCTCCGGCAACGTCACGGCCATCGCGGACACACCCACCGGCGGTCAGGCGGACGTCCAGCACTTCCGACGGGACGGCCGCCTCGGGCAACCGTAAGGAACAGGTCATCCACGGTGGTGCCGGTGCCGGTGCCGGTGACACGACCCGGACGTATTCCTACGGGGACGCGGGGGTCCGGTTCACGTGGAGGCCGTGTGCGTTCAGGGCGGCTTGACGCAGCCGGGTGCCGCCCGTCCGGCAGGCGAAAGTCGATCGGCGCCGGCAGGCCGTGGGTATCTCAGGTCTTCGTTTCCAGGATCAGGGCGGTGGGCTCGTGCCGCGCTGTCGAGCGGGATGACGGGGTGCTTGCCGGCCGCCCTGGGGGGCCGGGCATACGGTCATTCCGGGGATTGCGAGCCGTCCGGGGGGCGGAGGCCGGGCTGCGCGCCGTTCGGCTCGTCCGGGGGGCGGAGATCGGGTCTGCGGGACGGTGCGAGGCTGGAGACCACCTCGGTGAGGACGGTGCATGCCTGCTCGATCTTCTGGTACGTGTTCTCCCGCTCGGCGACGACGGCCGCCAGCAGCAGGGTGGTCAGTGAGGCCGCGCCGTTGAGCGCCTGCAGGATGACCATGGTCTCGACGATGCTCTCGTCCGCGAACGGCCCGCGGTGCTGGGCCGCCGCCACCACGGTGAGTACGGACAGCAGCAGTACGCACGGCGCGGCGCCGACCAGGCGGGTGCGCAGCGCGGCCCAGACCAGCAGGGGGAAGACCAGGAACAGCAGGTGGAGCGAGATGTTGGTGACGGCGATCGTGACGGCCGCCGTGGCGGCCAGCAGTACCGCGGGCTCGGCCCACTCCCGCAGGCCCTCCTCCATGAGCGGCCGGGCGGCGTGCAGGCTGAGCAGTACCGGCGTGACCACCAGCACCCCCATCGCATCCCCGGTCCACCACGCCGACCAAGCGCGCCAGAATTCGGTCGCGGAGACCTCGCCGGTGAGCAGCAGCGTTCCGCTGCCCACCCCGGAGCTGATCAGCGTCCCGGCGAGGCCGCCGAAGACCAGCAGCAGGCCGTCGCTCAACCGGTCGAGCCCGGTCCGGATGCCTGCGCGCCGCAGCAGCAGGTAGGAGCAGAGCGGGCCCGCCGTGTTGCCGAAGGCGATCGCGAGGGTGGCGGGGGTCAGCGGCCCGAGGGTCAGCATGATCAGCACTGCGCCCAGGGCGATCCCGGGCCAGACGCGGACGCCGGCGAGCAGCAGACAGGCCAGGGCCACGCCGGTGGGCGGCCACAGTGGCGTGACGCGCGCGCCCGCGATGACCACCTGTTCCAGCAGGCCGAGTTTCCCGGTCGCGGCGTACGCGACGGCGACGACGAGGATCATGAGTCCCGTCGTCACCGGGGGCCGCAAGCCTTCGGATGATCGCACCACGTCGCCATCAGACAACGGTCCGTGCCCGAGGCGGGCCGTGACACGCGGGGCCGCGCCCGGTCGCTCACCCGTCGTAGCGCAGAACCAGTACCGCCGCGTCGTCGCTGTGCCCGGTCAGATCGGCCACCGTGATGACCTTGGCCGCCAGCTCGTCCGGCGGGCCGTCGGCCCCGGCCCGGACGATCCGCAGTACATGTTCCAGCCCGGCCTCTATCGGGAATGCCGGTCCTTCCAGTACTCCGTCCGTGACCAGGGCGCATGCTCCCGGCGCGGACAGCGGGTGACGGGTGACCGGGAAGTGCTCACCGGGTGTGATGCCCAGGGGTATGCCTCCGTCGTCCGGGGTGATGCCGTCCTGCCCGTCGACCGTCGCCCATATGGTGGGGACGTGGCCGGCCCGGGCGCCGGACAGTTCCCGGGTGGCCGGGTCGAAGCGGAGAAAGGTGCAGGTCGCGAAGAGACTGCTGTCCAACGTCGTGAGCAGGTCGTTGGTACGGCTGAGCACCTCGCCGGGGTCGGGGGTGAACGCGGCCACCGCCCGCAGGCCGATGCGTACCTGCCCCATGAAGGCCGCCGCCTCCACGTCGTGGCCCTGCACGTCGCCCACGGAGAACCCGAGCGACCCGTCGGGCAGCCGGAAGCCGTCGTACCAGTCGCCGCCGATGTCCAGGCCGTCCCGCGCGGGTGAATAACGGGCGGCCGCCCGCAGCCCGGGCAGTTCGGGGAGGTGGTCCGGCAGCATCTCGCGCTGCAGGGCCTCGGCCAGCTCGACCCGGGCCCGCTGCAGCTCCGCCCGCTCCAGCGCCTGGGCCGTGAGCCGCCCGAGCTCCGCCAGCAGGCTGTCGGCGTTCGCGGGCCGATGGGAACGATGCCGGGACATTGACCCTCCGAGGTACCTCGGACCATGAGCCGCTACGCGAGATCACGCGAGACCACGGGACCACGAGGGGCTGGGGAGGACGCCTGAGCAGCCCTCGCGCTCGATGGTAGTGCAGTTCCCCCACCGGGCGCCTGCCGATGCGGGCCGCCCCGGACCGCCCCGACTACGCCCGGTGGCCACGGTCACTGTGTGTCGAAGTCCGTCCCCCGGGAGACCGGCTCCCATGCGGTGAGTTCCGCCCGTACCGAGTCGAGGTGTCCGATGAGGGAGTCCACCGCGTCGCCGCCGAGGGCGAGTCGCAGCGGGGTGTTGTCGGCGTCCAGGGCCTGCCGGATCGCCGCGGCGGCCTTCGCCGGGTCGCCGGGTTGGGTGCCGTCGCCGTTCTGTACCAGCTTCCGGGTGGCGCCGACCTTCTCCGCGTACGCCGGGTGTTCCTGGGAGAAGTAGGCCGCGCCCGTGCCGAACAGGTTGGTGCGGAAGGCGCCGGGCTCCACGATCAGTACCTTGATGCCGAACGGTGCCACCTCGTCGGCCAGGCCCTCCGAGAGCTGTTCCAGCGCGGCCTTGGTCGCGCTGTACGCGGAGAAGCCGGCGAAGGACATCTGCCCGCCGAAACTGCTGATGTTCACGATCGATCCGCTGCCCCGCTCCCGCATCTGCGGCAGCAACGCCCGCGTCAGCCGCGCCGGACCGAACACGTGCAGCTCGAAGAGGTCACGCAGCTCGTCGTCGGTGGTCTCCTCGAACGCTCCGACCTGCGTGCGTCCGGCGTTGTTCACCAGCACGTCCACCCGGCCGTAGCGGGCCACGATGTCCGCGGCCACCGCGTCGATCCGCTCGCCGTCGGTGATGTCCAGGCCGATCGCCTCCACCCGGTCGGGGTGCGCGGCGACCAGGTCGGCCAGCGCCTCGGTGCGTCGAGCCGTGCCGATCACGGTGTCACCGGCGGCGATGGCGGCCTGGGCGATGGCCCGCCCGAAACCGCTGCTCGCGCCGGTGACCAGCCAGACTTTGCCGCTGCTGTGGTTGGTGTCGTTGCTGTTCGCGTTGGCGTTGGCGTTGGCGTTGGCGTTGTTCGTCATGGGTTTCTCCCTCGTTGACTGTCGTTCGGGGGTCGTTCGGGGGTCGTTCGGCGGCGCGGGCCGCCCCGTCGACAGCCCTCATCCTTTGCCGTGCACGGGGCCATGTCCAAGATCTGTTGTGATAGCCATGGGTTATGGATGTCCATGGGCGCGATCTGCGCTACTTCGCCGCCGTCGCCGAGGAGTTGAACTTCACGCGGGCCGCCGAGCGGCTGTTCATCTCCCAGCCGGCGCTGAGCAAGCAGATACGGATGCTGGAGAAGCAGCTCGGGGCGGAGCTGTTCCACCGGGACCGGCGGGTGGTGCGGTTGACGGCGGTGGGGGAGGTGCTGTTGCCGCACGCCCGCAGGACGCTGGCCGCCTGGCAGGCCGCCGAGGCGGCGGTGGAGGAGGCGAAGGCCACCGAGCGGCACACCCTGGTGATCGGCATGTCCACCAGCCCGGGCCGCGGGCTGCTGCCCGCCTTGCGTACCCGGCTCCTCTCCCGGCATCCGGAGGCGAGGCCCGTCCTGCGGCAGGTCAACTGGGCCGATCCCACTGCCGGGTTGGCGGACGGGGGCAGCGATGTCGCCTTCGTCTGGCTGCCGCTGCCGGACGGCGACCGTTACCGGTACGCGGTAGTGGCGCGCGAGCCGCTCCTCGTGGCGCTGCCGGACGGACACCCTCTGGCGGCACGGGCCGCGGCTGATCGTGAGGGGGCGGTGGATTTCGCCGATCTCCTGGACGAGCCGTTTCTCGCCCTCCCCGCCGAGGCCGGTCCGCTGCGGGACTACTGGCTGGCCCTGGACGCCCGGAACGGTCGCGCGCCGCGGATCGGCGGGGTGGTGGGCAGCGCCGAGGAGACCCACGAGGCGGTCGCCAATGGCCAGGGCGTGGTGCTGCTGGCCAGTGGCAACGCTCCGCTGGTCGTCCGGGACGAGGTGATCGCCGTGCCGGTCCGCGGCCTGGCTCCGTCCCAACTGGCGGTGGCCGCGCGCCGGGACGACGAGCGGCCACTGGCGGTGGCCTACCTGGCCGCGGCGGCGAAGGTCGGAGCCGGCGCCTTGTGAACCGGGCAGCTCCGACGGCGGAGAGTTTCCGGGCGCCTCACGTGGACAGAGCGTTGCGCCTCATGCGGACAGAGCGTTGCGCCTCACGTGGACAGAGCGTTGCGTCTCACCCGGACAGGGCGTTGTGTCTCACCCGGACAGCGCGTGGGAGACCTCCGCCGCCCACTCCCACGGCGCGGCCGTGCCGCCCGGTTGTGAGTTGAAGTACTCCCAGCCGGCGACCCCGGCGAAGCCCGGGTGCCTGGCGGTCAGCTTGCCGAGCGTGGATTTCAGGGTGGTGATGTCGACGTAGCCGCTGCCGCCGTTGCTGGGATCGGTGAGCGAGCCGGCCACCACCTTCTGCTCCGGCACGACGCCCCGGGCGATGATGTCGTCGTAACTGCGGGTGCCGGACATACTGCCCCAGCCGTTGTAGAACTGGGCGTTGAACCACGCGATGTCGTCACCGCGGTCCCGGTACAGCTGCTCGTAGTCGAAGCCCGACAGATTGCCGCCGCCGCTGAGCGCGGTGCCCACGGGAGCGAGTGTGATGAGGAAATCCGGACCGAAGTCGGCACGCAGCGCGTCGATCACCCGCTCGATGCCGGCGAGCGACATGTCCTCCTCGACATCGAGGTCCACGCCGTTCAGCCCGTACTTCTCGATGAAGTCCCGCAAGAGCGGGTAATAGGTGTCGAATTCGGTGTCGAGACGGGTGAAACTGCCCGGTGCGGCACCGCCGACCATGGCCAGTACGTTGACCCCTTGGCCCTGCATGGCCTTGAGGTCCCGCCACATCCGGTCGAACTTCGCCGCGCTCGGCGGATCGTCGTTCAAGTGCACTGGAGCGTAAGGGCCGTTGACGTCATTGAGGTGCACGGCCGCCACCAGTACGTCCGTCACACCCGTCCGGTGCTCGGTCAGCGCCAGCGGCGAGACGTATGTCCCGTTGTGATACTGCGTCTGGTAGTAGACGACCACCCGCCGCCCCGCCTTGTCCTTGCGCCGCGCCGCCCAGGCACCGCCCGCCGACGTCCCCACGGACGCGCCCACTGCCAGCGCCCCGATAAGGAAACTACGCCTCTTTACGCTCACAGCCCGACTCCCATTCCTCGCGTCACAACTGCCACACCGAGTCGCCGTAATTCTGGCGACACGGCGCCGTGCCCGGCTAGTGACGAGAACCAACTAATGCGCATTAGTGGGTTGTTGCCGGCGCGGGCCGGCCCCGGCGCTGATGTCCGACGCGGGGCTCGCCGGGACCAACCATGCGCCGGGGCCGGTTCACGGGCTCACGGGCTCACGGGTTCACGGGTTCACGGGTTCACCACGATGCGGGCCTCGTTGTTGGTGAGGTCCGGGTCGAAGGTGCGGACGGGCGGCTCGTAGGCGTCGTTCCAGATGGCCGCGGTGGCGCCGGCGCCGGGGAGCACCTCGTCGATGCGGAGGCCGAAGGTGAAGCGGTGGGTGGACTCCGTACCGGCCTCGGTCAGATAGATGGGGGTGAAGCAGCGGTAGCGCGGCGCGCCGAGCTGTTCGTCGCGGTAGCCGCCGGAGGCGGTCCGGGCCTCGCAGTTGTCCGGCTTGGCGGTGACCGTGGTCCCGGCGGGGATGTTCACGTCGACCGTCGCGGCCGGGTCACCGGCCGACAGGGAGGCGACCCAGGCCGGTCCTTGGTTCCGCACCGTCACCGACGCCTGCACGGTCTCGCCCGCGGCGCCGGAGACCTGCGACCCGGTCAGCCGGTAGTCGGCGGTGTTCTTCGCGCGCACGGACAGCATCCGGTACGGGTCGGTCTCCTCGTCGGTCGCGGGTGCCGGGGAGAGGTCCAGTTCGGCGCCGCTTCCGGGGGTGAAGACCTGGCCGTGGCGCTGCTCGTCGCGGGCCTGCTCGGAGTAGGGCTGCACCGAGTAGTCGATGCGGTCGAAGAGCGCGTTGTCCTTGGCGCGGAAGCCGAGCGGCAGCGAGTGGTACGAGCCGGGCGCCGCCTTCTCGTCCAGGGTGCAGAGCAGGGTGCGGCCGGTGTCGCCGTCGTTGTACTCGCAGTTGGCCGGGACCGGGCCGCGCAGCTTCACTCCGCGGGAGGTGAACAGGGTGAGGAGGGTGCGGTCCGCGGTGCGGTTGCCCTTGTTGGCGAGGGTGACCGGGGTGTCGAAGGCCGCGCCGGGGGCCAGGCCGGTGACGGACGCGGCCTGGGTCAGGCCGAGTGCGGGGCCGTTGCCGACGGCGACGCGGGTCTCGCCGGGCCAGGCCGTCATGCCGCCGGCCTCGGCGGAGTACCGCACGTACCCCTCACTCGCGTCCGGCGCGCCGGCCTTCGCGGTCAGCCCGATCGCGGCGGCCGGTGCGTAGCCGCCGCCGGGCAGTTCGGGGGTGTCGCAGAGGGCGGTGGTGTCGGTCTGGGGCCGGCAGTTCGCGGGCCAGCTGACGTCGGCGAACGCGGCGATCCCGGAGACGTCCACGGAGAGCGTGCCGGCGGGCACGGTGGTGCCGGTGTTGTCGTGGCTGACCAGGATCGTCAGCGTCTGCGAGGGCGCCGGCGAGCCGTCCTCGTACGGCCCGGAGAGCGTCATCTCGTACGGGTCGGAGTAGACCCACAGCATGTCGGAGGCGGCGGCCGCGGGCAGCGCGCCGGGACCGAGCACCGCGGCGAAGGCGGCGGTGGAGGCCAGTACGGGCGCGAGCAGGACGCGCCCGGTGCGACGGGAGAGGAACATTTTCTTCACGCGAACATGACATGCGTGCTGGTCAAAAGGTTGTACGCGCGGGCGACCTCGTCGGCACGGCCGGCGTGCCACTCCTGAGCCGGAGCGACTGGAGGCGGCGTCAGGCCAGTGCGCGCAGTGCCTCACCGAGCGTCGCCACGCCCTCGGCGATGACGCCGGGGGAAGTGGCGGCGTAGCCGAGGACGAGGCCGGGGCGGCCGGGGCGCTGCCGGTGCCACGACAGCGGCTGGCACTTCACGCCCCGGGCGAGCATGGCGGCGGCGAGCTCGGTGTCGGCTACCTCCGGCGCGAACGTGACGGTCAGGTGCAGGCCGGCCGCCGCGCCGTGCACGACCGCGTCCGGGAGGTGTTGGGTGATGGCGTCGATCATCGCGTCGCGGCGCCGCCGGTGCCGGCCGCGCATCAGCCGCAGATGCCGTTCCAGGTCGCCGGACTCCATCAGCCGGGCGAGCACGAGTTGCGGCAGCACCGCATTGCCCAGGTCGGTGAAGCGTTTGGCGTCGGTCAGCGCTTCCCGGTATCGGGGCGGCGGCACCACCCAGCCGATCCGCAGCGCGGGCGCGAGCAGCTTGGACACGCTGCCCATGTAACACACCCGGTCAGCCAGCAACGAGCGCAGCGCGGGCACCGGTGGCCGGTCGTAGCGGTGTTCCGCGTCGTAGTCGTCCTCCATGATCAGCCCACCGTCCGCAGCCCAGCGCAGCAGCTCGCGGCGGCGTTCGCCGCTCGTCACCACGCCGGTGGGGAACTGGTGGGCGGGCGTGAGCAGTACCGCGCGGGCGCCGGTGGCGCGCAGCGCGTCGACGCGTACGCCGTCCTCGTCCACCGGCACCGGCGGGGTGGCCAGAGCGCCGTTCCGCAAGTGCTGGCGGGTACCGAGTGAGCCGGGGTCCTCCACCGCGACGCCATCGATGCCGTCCGCCCGCAGCACGGGATGAAGGAGGGTGAGTGCCTGCGCGGTGCCGGCGACGATCAGTACCTCGTCGGGATCGACCCGGATGCCGCGGCTGCGCGCCAGCCAGCCGGCGACGGCACGGCGCAGCCGCGGAGCGCCGCGGGGGTCGCCGTATCCGAGGTTCTCGGCGGCCAGTTCGGCGAGCACGGCTCGCTCGGCGCGCAGCCAGGCCGCGCGGGGGAAGGCGGCCAGGTCGGGCTGGCCGGGGGTGAAGTCGATGCGGGCGCGGGTGGCGCGCAGTGCGTCGAAGACGTCGGCACCGGGTTCGCCGGTGAACCGTGCGTCTGGCGCCAACTGGTCGGTGGAGGACGGTACTTGGCCCCGGTACGGCCGGGTCGCGGAGGGCGCGTCCGGTGCCATGGGCGGTGCCGTGACCACCACCGTGCCGCCGCGCCGGCGCCCCTCGACGTGGCCGTCCTCGGTCAGCCGCCGGTACGCCTCGGTGACCACCCCGCGGGAGACGCGCAGCTCGGCGGCGAGTACCCGGGAGGGCGGCAGCCTGTTGCCCACCGCCAGCCGGCCGTCCGCTATCGCCTGCCGCAGCCGCCGGGCCAGCCAGTCCGCCTTGCCGCCGGCGGGCGCGTCACCCGCGTCGAGCTGCAGGAAATCGGAGCCGTACGCAGGGGCTCTACCGTCCTCCCCCTCATTCACCATGCCCATGGTGTCATGCGGCACTGCTGCTTCGGCCCGCGGCGCGGGCGGTGTACTCCGCGACGCGCGGGCCGACATCGGCGGCGGAGCCGACACCGGTGGTGGGGCCGACACCGGTGGCGTGCAGCGCGCCCGCGGCGAGTTCGGGGTAGTCGGACCGGGTGGCGTCCGCGTGCCGGAAGCGCATGGTCATGCCACCGCCAGCCGCGCGCTCAGGCCCACGAAACAGGCGGCGAACACCCGGCGCATGCCGGTCATCAGCCCCGGCCGGGCCAGCACGCGGTCGCGTACGGCGGCGGCGCACATGCCGTACCCGGCGAACACGACGAAGGTCAGCGTCATGAAGACGGCGCCGAGCCGCCACATCGTGCCCAGGGAGCCCGGCTCGCCGGCCGGGACGAACTGCGGGAGGAACGCGACGAAGAACATCGTGAGCTTCGGGTTGAGCAGGTTGAGCAGCACTCCGGAGGCGATCACGCGCGCCGCCGGCCGTGGTTCGGCCTCCTCCGCGACGGTCAGTGCGTCCTTGTCGCGGAGGGTCGCCCACGCCATGTACAGCAGGTAGCCGACCCCGAGGTACTTCACTGCCTCGTAGGCGACGGCGCTGGTGTGCAGCAGCGCGGCGAGGCCGGTGACCGTCGCGACCAGGTGCGGCACAACGCCGAGGGTGCAGCCGAGCGCGGCGACCACGCTCGCCCGTCGGCCATGGGACAGCCCGGCGGCCAGCGTGTACACCACGCCGGTGCCGGGGGTGACCACCACGACCAGGGTGGTCAGCAGGAACGCCGCGCTCAAGGGGACCTCCGTACGGTTCGGGGTCCTCCCACCCTGTCGCCGCTATGGCCCGGCGGACAGAGCCAAAGTGTGCCGAGCCGATTGGTCCATATGGGCGGGCGAGCAGGGGATCAGGCCGTGGTCGGGTCCTTCTCGAGGATCGTCTTCAGCTCCGACATCATCATGGTCCAGCCGCCGCTGACGCCCTCGAGCATCTTGGAGTCGGCCGAGGTGAAGCCGTCGTGCGTGATGGTCAGCTTCACGCCCAGCTCCGGCTCCTCGGCCGGCTCGATGTCGAAGGTGACCTTCGAGCGCTCCTTGGCCGCCTCGGCGAACTCCGCGTCGCTCATGCCGAACATCTCCTGGTGCATCGGCTGCAGCGTGTGCCAGGTGTAGGCGAGCCGCTTGCCGGGCTCCGACTCGGTGACGACCTGCCCGAGATCCTGCGGCTCACCGCCGTCCTCGACCGGCCACAGCACCTTCGAGCCGACCTTCCAGTCGGAGGAGGGCGCCCAGCCGCCGTGGTACTGCTTCAGGAACTCGGGGCTGGTCAGTCCCTCCCAGAGCTTCTCGGGCGTGGTGTGGATGTAGATCGTGTAGACGTACTCCGGCTTGGTCATCGCCGTTCCTTTCAGGGCGTGCTTCAGGTTGCTGAGCGCGGCCATCCGGCCCCGTTCGTACTTGCCGATCCAGCGGTCGGCGATTTCGTCGATGGGCACGGGATTGAGGTAGTGCAGCCTCTCCCGGCCGCGCCGGACCACCGTGACCAGGCCCGCGCCCTCCAGCACCGCCAGGTGCTTGGACACCGCCTGCCTGGTCATTTCCAGCCCCGCGCACAGCTCGCGCAGGCTCTGCCCGTTCCGCTCGTTCAGCCGGTCCAGCAGCCGCCTGCGGCTCGCGTCCGCGAGCGCCTTGAACACCTCGTCCATGCCATCCAACCCCCTCACCCTCAGGTTGGCAACCATTTGGTTGCATGTCAACCGGAGGCCCGCCCATCGGGGGCGGCGTGGTTGCTCTACGGGTCCTGGTCGGGTGCCGTGATACCGAGGTCGACGCGCATGAGGCGGCGCATTCTCCACAAGGGATCCCACACCTCGTCCATGCTCTCCCAGGCGGCTTCCAGGTTCTCTCCGTGCCGCCCGGTGCCGCCGTCGAGCCGCTTCAGCAGGCCGTAGAGGCCGCCGAGGTGACGGTTGGCCGTGCTGGCCGCCTCCGCCACCGGGTCGGGCAGCACCATCTGGGCCTCGGCGTGGCGCAGGCGGTGCTCGCGGTGCGCCTGGTCCAGATCGGACCGCAGCTCCTCGGTCACCGCGCCTGCTTCGAGGGCGTGGAGGACCTTCGTCATCACGTTGGCCAAGTCGCGAGTGCCGGCGCTGAGCTTGGCGTAGCAGGCGCGCCGCGCCTCGAGCTGCGCCTGGCGCGTCGCGTACTCCCGTTCGTCCTGCTGGAGTTGGCGCGCGTGTGCCAGCTCGCGGACCCTGGCGCGGTCGGCACCGCGCTGTGTGATCACGGCGGCCGCGAGCGTGCCGCCAATGCCCAGCACCGCGATCAGGATCTGGCTGATTGAGCTGTCAAAGCTGTCCAAGCTGTCCCCCCGGCTCCGATCGGTCGCCGGGACTGTACCCACCGCTGGGAGCTCAGCCGAAGAGCCCCGGGGCGGGTCAGGCGTGCCAGCGCTTCAGGACCCGCTGCTGGATCTCCTGCGGGAAGATGTGCCGGAAGGAGCTGCGGGGCTCGCGGCCCTCGTCGGCGGAGGGCAGGAGGGCGTCGTAGGTGACCTTCGGGCCCTGCCAGGCGTGCCGCTCCTCGGGGGAGTACACCGCCAGCAGCGGCAGGACCTTGCCGGTCCGCACGATGCGGCGCTCGGTGGGGTGCACGCGGGTGGCCAGGGCCCACATCAGCTCGCCGGTGTTCGAGGCGTCCACATCGTCGTCGAGGACGAAGATGCGCGGGACCAGGTATTCACAGCGCAGGCCGTCGATGACTTCGGTGATGCGCCGGCTGAGAGTGGCGGTGCCGATGCCGGGGAGCCGTTCCCGCCAGTCGGCGGCGACGCTCACCACGAGTGCGTGCGAGGCCATCTCGAAGGGCTCCCACGCCGAGGTGACCGGCAGGCCCGCGGCACGCAGCGCGGTGAGTGCCTCGGCGGCGAGGGTGAGACCGGTGGCGGTGTGGAATTCGTCGACGGGCTCGCCCTCCACCACGGTCGGCCAGATCGGGTCGTCCCGGTGGGTGATGGCCTCGATGGTGTAGACGGGCTGCTGCGAGGTCTCGTGGGGGCGGTACCCGGCGAACTCGCCCATCGGGCCCTCGACGCCGGTGCGTTCGGCGGAGAGATGCCCTTCGATGACGATCTCGGCGCTCGCCGGTACCTGGAGGTCGACGGTCTCGCACTGGACGAGCTCCATCGGCCTGCCGAGGAGCGCCCCGAGGTAGCCGGCCTCCTCGATGCCGTCCGGCAGCGGCATGCCCGAGACGAACGGCAGTGCCGGCTCGCCGCCCTGGACGAGCGCGAACGGCATCGGCTCGCCGAGGTCGGCCCACTGCTGCCAGACATGAGCGATGTGCTGCGGGTGCAGCACCAGGCCGGTCATGTGCTTGCCGTCGATCATCATGATGCGGGCGATCGACCAGTTGGTGAACGACCCGTCCGGAGTGCGGGCGATGATGGTGCCCCAGGTGTTCACGTACGGTCCGCCGTCGCCGTCGTGCAGCAGGGGAGTGGGGGAGCGGTCGAGCGAGGCGTCGTCGCCGAGCAGGATGTTCTTCTTGTGCGGCGCGGCGTGCGGTGCGGAGTCGACCAGGACCGGCTGGAGGGGCTCGCGGGTGCGGGCGTCGGCCAGGGCGTCGACGATCTCCCGCGCGCTCGCGCCGGAGTCGAGGCCGAGGGAGAGCGCGATACGGGCGAGGGGGCGGCCCGGGGCGGAGCTCAGGGCGCCGGGGGCGCCGAGGAGCCGGTAGCCGGGGTCGGTGCCCTTGATGTTCGTGAAGAGCGGCGCCGGGGCGACCGTCTCGTACGAGCGGCGGATGATCGCGCCGACTTCGAGGTGCGGGTCGACCTCGTGGTCGATGGTGCGTACGTCGCTCAGTTCCTCCAGGGCGGCGAGGTAGGCACGAAGGTCCTGCAGAGGGGCCATGATGCTCCCAAAACTGTCGTGTACGAACAATTCGTGTACGACGTTACGCCTCGTGGTGGCAGAATCAAATCCCCACCCGTTCCGCACCACGCCCGGTCGTCCTTGGAGGCAGCCATCGCTCAGCAGGCATCGCAGTGTCAGCAGGGAACGCCGTCTCGGCAGGGACCGCAGTCTTTGCAGGCTTCACCGCTGCACCTGCTGCGGCGAGCCTTGCAGGGCTACACGGCGAAATGGCACGCGACCGTGGGTGACATCACACCGCCCCAGTACGCCGTGCTGCTCACCGTCCGGGAGCGCCCCGGCATCGATCAGTCCCGGCTCGGCGAGCGCACCGGCATCGACCGGGCGACCCTGGTGCCCCTGCTGCACCGGCTCGAAGAGCGCGGTCTGCTCGCCCGCGAGACCGACATGACCAACCGGCGCCGCAAGCAGCTCACGCTCACCGACGAGGGCCGGCGGACGACGGAGCGGCTCGGCCCCCTCGCCGACGAGGTCGACGAGGCCGCGCTCGGCGGGATGCCCCCCGAGCAGCGCACCGCCCTGCTCGAAGCGCTGCGCCGGATCAGCGAGGCCGAGGGCAGCGACGCCGGGGGTAGCGACGCCGGGGGCGGGAAGCGCTGACGGGGGCGGCGCGAGCCGCGGGCGCCGACCCGTCCACGGATCAGGTCACAGATCCGGGTGCTTCGTCGCCACGTGGTAGTACCCGGAGTGGAAGACCAGCGGGGCGCCGCCGTCGGCCTCGTACTGTTCGACCTCGCCGAGGAAGATGATGTGGTCGCCGGCGTCGATGCGCTGGACGGTGCGGCATTGGAAACGGGCGACCGCGCCGTCCAGGAGGGGGGTGCCCGCGATGCCGGGGGTGGAGGGCGTACCACGGAACTTGTCGTCGGCCGGGGTGGCGAACTGGCGGGAGAGATGGTGCTGGTCGGCGGCCAGCACATGGACGGCGAAGTGTGACGCGTCGGTGAAGTCCGGAAGACTCGGTGCGTTCTTGCCGGGGCACCACAGGACGAGGGGCGGGTCCAGGGAGACCGAGGTGAAGGAGTTCGCGGTCATGCCGACGTTGCGGCCGTCGGGGGCGCGGGCCGTCACCACGGTCACGCCGGTCGCGTACTGGCCGAGCGCGCGGCGCAGCTCGCGGCCGTCGAAGCGGGCGGCGTGCTGGGCGCGCTTCTCGGCGAGGAAGCGGTGCGCCTCGGCCTCCTCGAACCACCAGCGGTACAGGGTGCGCGGGTCGTCGAAACCGGCGGCCAGGGCGCTCGCGACCGAGGGGACCTCGGCCGCCGCGGTGAGCAGTTCGCGGTGGTGCGGGCCCAGCCCTGCCAGGAGGGAGTTGGTCCAGCCGACGGCCCACTGCGCCCAGCCGCGCCAGAAGCTGTCGAAGGTGCGCTGCATCCACTGCGGGGTGAATTCGGCGGCTCCGTGCCGGAGAATGCTGTCGAGGTAGTGGGACGCGGCCTGGGCCGCGTTGTTCGACCCCTGACCGGTGATCGGGTCGTTGAGTACGACGGCGTCGGCCATGCCGAGGACGTGCCGGCCGGAGGCCAGGCGGGCGACGGGGTGCCGGACGGTCGGGGTGATCCGGCCACGCAACACACCGCCAACATCGGTGAGTTGGGCGTTCCGGCAGCGCTCGTACTCGTCGGGGAAGAAGCGGTGGAGGATCTCCAGCGAGCGGGTGAGGTGGGCCTCGGGGGTGCGGATGTCGTCCCAGCAGTCCATCGGGCCGCCGGGGACGCCCTCGAAGACCATGATGTCGCAGGGCCCGGTGGTGGTGAGGGCGGGGAAGGAGAAGTATTCGCCGACGCCGGGGACCATGCGGTAGTGGACGGCGGCCGCCCCCTCCCGCGGCGCCGTTCCCGTGACGTACGTCAGGGCCAGCGCGCGCCGCGGCCGGTCGTACGGGGAGAGTTCGGCGTTGCGCGGGAAGAGGCGGCTCAGCTCGGCCTTGCCGGTGGAGACCACGACGAGATCGTGCGTACGGGCGTACCACTCGAGGTCGGTGACGCCCGCCTCGTGCAGCACGATCTCGCCGCGGCCGCCCTCCGCGAACTGCTCCAGCCAGGCGGCACACTTGACCCGCTGGTCGACGGAGTGCGCCGGCCCCTCCAGCGGCGCGCGCCAGGAGACTTCCGGAGTGCCGTGCGGACCGATGAGAGAGAGCGCGATGCCGGTGATGTCGGGGGCCCGGTCCTCCCAGTGGTGCAGGCCGAGTTCGCGCTCGCTCTGCAGCGCGGTGTCGAACATGCACTGGCTGGACATGACCGGGCCACGACGTATCTCGTCGGGGCCGCGGTCGGTGACCAGGGTGACGTCATAGCCGTGCGCCTGGAGTCCCAGGGCGAGTTGGGCACCCGCCTGCCCGGCGCCGATCACCGCGATCCTTCTCATGGTCCTGCTGTCCTGCTCTCGTTACGTACGTACTGCCGCTGACGCGACGTCAGTGCCGATGCTGCTGACGGGCGATCAGGCGCCGACCTCCGCCAGGTAGTTCTTCGCGGCGGCCGGGTCCATGAACCAGTGGAAGAAGTCGCGCGGGTCGTCGAAGCCGTTGACGAAGCGGGCGGCGACACGGGGGTTGGCGCTTGCCGCGCCGAAGAGCTCCAGCACGTGCTGCGGCGGGGCGCCGAGCATCGCGTTGGTCCAGGTCGTGACGGACTGTGCGTTGTCCCAGAAGCGGCCGAAGGCCAGCTCCATGAACGCGGCGTCGTACGGGCGCTCGCCGTGGTCCAGGATCGTGGCGAGGTAGGAGGCCGCGCACTTCGAGGCGTTGTTGGAGCCCTGGCCGGTGACCGGGTCGTTGAGGACGACGACGTCGGCGAGGCCGAGCACCTGCGCGCCCGAGGGCAGCGTGGCGACGGGCTTGCGGACCGTCGGCGCGAAGCGGCCCGCGAGGGTGCCGTTCTGGTCGGTGAGCGCGACGTTCGTGCAGCGCTCGGCCTCCCACGGGACGTACGTCCGCAGCAGCTCCTGGAACTTCGCCAGCTGCTGGTCGGGGGTGAGCCCGTCGAAGCAGTCGAGCGGGCCGCCCGGGATGCCCTCGAAGAACATGATGTCGCAGGGGCCGCTGGTGGTGAGGCTGGGCATGGTGAAGTACTCGCCCGCACCGGGGATGACGTTGAAGCTGACGCCGGGGCGGTGGGGCAGCGGCGCCATGCCGTTGACGTACGCCAGGGCCAGCGCGCGCTGCGGAGCGTCGTACGGGGAACGCTCGACGTCCCGCTCGAACAGCCCCGCGATCTCGCCCTTGCCGGCCGCGACGATCACCAGGTCGGACTCCTGGGCGTAACGCTCCAGGTCCTCGATGCCGGCCTCAAGGATGTCCAGCCGGCCGCCGCGGCGCGCGAACTCACCCATCCAGATCGGCATTTTGACGCGCTGGTCGACCGAGCGCGCGGTGGCGTCGAGGCGGGCGTCGAAGGAGAGCGCCCGGCCGCCCTGGCCGTCGGCGATGTTCACGCCGAGCCCGGCGATCGGCGGGCAGGCGTTGCCCCAGAAGTCGAGGCCGAGGTTGCGCTCGTGGGCCAGTGCGGTGCCGAACATGGCCTGGCTGGACATGACCCGGCCCTCGCGGATCTGGTCTCCGGTGCGGTTGGACACGAGGGTGACGTCGTAACCGCGGTCGAGCAGGCCGATACCGAGCTGCAGGCCGGCCTGACCGGCTCCGATGATGGTGATCTTGCGCATGAGGGGGACCTCCGGGAATTCGAGGTGTGCAGTGTGAGCGGTGCCGCGCGGTGCTGTGCAGTGTCGTGCACTGGTACAGCTTTTCGGAGTCGCGCGGCGTCAACGAGTGGGGGTTCGGTGCTGCGGAATGCGGCTGCCCGCCGGAGGGGGAGCCGGCGGGCAGCCGCGGGAAGCCGGGTGACCCGTACGACCGAGGGGATGGGTCCTGGATCACCCGGCAGGCTGAAGGGGCGCGGCCGACCCGGGGAGCCGGGGCGGCAGGGGCAAGGGCTGTCTGCTGGACGTGACTCCGCCCGTGACGAGCGCAGTCCGGCCCGGCACTCCCTGCATCGTTGATTCCCTGGCTTCTTCTCGGGTCCGCGACGGTCAGGGATCAACCTTGGTATGCGAAGATCGTCTTCGCTATCCGGATGGCGAGGGTCGCTGTCCCGATCGCGCGTCTCGGCGGTGGAGATCCGGGTGGAGATACACATGGAGGTTTGCATGCCCGCTGAAGAGCTCCCGCTCCCGCTCGCAAACCACCAGCAGTTCCATACAGCGGACATTTGGGAAGCCCGCGCCGAGGTCGGCCGCGCCTTCTGCCCGCATGAGCTGCGCATCACGCAGCGCTCGGCGACGCTCGACGCCCGGCTGCACGGCGCGCCCTTCGATCAAACCGGCCTGTATTACCTCGATTACGGCACAGAAGTCCGGATCACCCCGGGTGACCTGGAGAGCTTTTTCCTCGTCCAGATCCCGCTCGCCGGTTACGCCGAAATCAGCTGCGGCCGCGAGGAGATCATTTCCTCCCCCGAACTCGCTTCTGTCCCCTCTCCGACCGGAAAGCTGGACATGCGCTGGGGTGGCGGGAATCCGCAGCTGATCGTGTGGTTCGACCGGTCGTCCCTGGAATCGCACCTGGGCAGTCTGCTCGGCCGTACGGTGCGCCGCCCGATCCTCTTCTCGCTCGGCATGAACCTCACCACGCCGGACTCGCGCTCCTGGCTCAACATCGTCGACCTCATGCGACGGGAGGCGGAGGGGCCCGGCGGCATGACGAGCCAGCCCATCGTGACGAAACAGCTGGAATCGCTCCTCATGACCCAGCTGTTGATGGCGCAGCCCAATAACTACTCGCCGGCGCTCCACGGCGAGCAGCCGCGCGTCGCGCCGCCCGCGGTCCGCCGCGCCATGGAAATCATCGAGGGGCACGCCGCCGAACCGCTCACGGTCGCGGAGATAGCGGAATGCGTCGGCGTCGGCGTACGGGCCCTCCAGGAAGGGTTCCGCCGGCACCTGGACACGACGCCGATGGCGTATCTGCGCGAGGTGCGCCTGGACCGCGTGCGCAAGGAACTCCTGGCCTCCGACCCGGGCGCCACGACCGTCACCACCGTCGCGTCCCGCTGGGGCTTCTTCCACCCGGGCCGCTTCTCACTCGCGTACCGTGAGCAGTTCGGGGAGTCGCCTTCGGAGACGCTGCGGTCTTGAGGCTGCCCGGTCCCGTCTTCTCCTCGGTCAACCGCGCCTATTCGGTCAACCGCGCCCGGCTGAACTCGAGGAGTTCCTCGATGCCGATTTGCTCGGGCTCGCCGGACTGCGTGGTCCAGTCGGCGATGTGCCAGCCGTCGTACCACATCACGCGCCAGACGGTGCCGTGCCGGTTCTCGAACTCGACGATGCTCTCGTAGCCGCCTTCCATGTCGCGCAGTTCCCGGAACAGCACCTCCGGCTCCGCGAACCCACGGTCGGTGCCCTCGCTCCTGCCGTGCGTCTTCGTGTTGATGTAGCGCATCTTGAGGTACGGCTGCGGCTGCCGGTCGAAGTGGTTCAACCGCACCATGCGGTAACGCGTCTCCGCCTCGATGAGATCTTCCTTGCCGGAGAACTCACATGCGTACGCCGGAAAAGCAAGGGTGACGTACGGGGTGAGATCCGGCATCTCGAACCGGTAGTGGTTGTGCACCTCGGGCCGCAGGGCCACGACCGTATCGAACGTATAGCCGTCCGGAGGCGTGAATCCGCCGAGGGCGCCGAGGTGGGCGTTGCCGGAGAAAAGCTCCTCCTCGTGCGACCGGGCGAACTCCAGGACCGCGGTTGCCAGCCCCTCGTCATAACTGTCGCGCGCGCTCAGCTGGAGCAGCCGCTTGCCGTCGGCGGAGAGGGCTCCGGCGAAGTCGAGGCCGGGAGCGGGAGACCAGTGCCAGGCATCCTCCAGCCCGGGGAGGGGAGTCGAATCGCGGAAGCTGCCAACTGTCTCTCGAATGTCCATAGTGTCTCCCTGTCCTCCGGACTCAGCTGCACGAATATCCGGGCCCGACTTGCTGGATGTAAGTTCTGTTCATGCGCGCACCGCCACTGGAATTCTCGCTCAAGTGCATCGGTTCCATGTGCGTCACGTCGTTGTAGAAATTCTTCCTGGTGGCGCGGTCAGTGAACCTGCCGTTGTTGTTCCAGTGGTCCACCACGGGGTCTTTGTGCTCGTAGGTGACGGTTCGGTGGAATGGCTTCGGGTTGTTGGCGTTCGGATTCCAGATCACCTCGTCCCGGCCGTTGTACCAGGTCAGCTGATCTCGGGGGATGCGCTTCCCGTTGGCGTCCAGCGGTGCCCTTCCCTGGATACGGCCTTCTGCGGTGTAGTGCCGGGTCATGTGATCGTGCGTGGCCTGACGGTAATCGCTACCGTACTGGTTTTCGCGCGTGTACTTGCGGGGGCCCGGCGGCGGAAGGCTCGGATCCCGCCCGAATCTCATGCCGTTGTTCGGGTCCTGCCAGACCAGTCCGAGGGGATCGATCCAGCTGTACGGGTTGGAGACATACGCGGTGTCGTTCGCGCTGGGCTCAAGGCCGAGTGGGTCCGGCGAGGTGTACTGCCCGGTCCGGGGGTCGTAATGGCGGTGGAAGTTGTAATGCCAGCCCGTTTCCGCGTCCGCGTACTGGCCGGGGAAGCGGAGCGGGCAGTGGACCCCGTCTGCCGCGGTGTTCTCCTGCAACGCCTCCGGCAGCGGGGCGCCCCAGAGCGTTGCGCGGTGCTTCCAGGCCACCTCGCCGGTGGCGGAAATGAGCTCCGAGGGCGTTCCCGACAGGTCCGAGACGATGGCGTGGAATTCGGCGTCGAGGTCGGAGCCGGAGTCACTGTCACCGGAGTCATCGCCACCGGACCGGTGGTCGAGCTGCGTCAGCGGAAAGTGGCTGCCCGGTGAGTAATCCCACGACGTGGTGTGGCCCGAGCGCGTCGTCTGCTCGATGAGACGGTCGCCGTCCCAGACGAAGAGCACTTCGTCGGAGACACCGCCGTGCTCGTCGAGCCGCTGCTTCGCTATGCGGCGGCCGGCGGGGTCGTACGCGTACCGCCACTGCGTGCCGTCCGGCGTGGTCGTGCCGACGAGCTGGTTCTGACTGTTCCAGGTGTAGGACCGGACCCGCTTCTGCCCGTTGAGCAGCCGCCGGACCGTGCGGATGATGCGGCCTTCGCCGTCGCGCTCGTACACGGTCCGGCCGGTGCGCTGGATCCGGGTGCCGGCGAAGACGCGTTCCTGATCGCCGTCGTCCATGCCCGGGGTCTGGGCCCGGGTGATGTTGCCGATGCCGTCGTAGGTGTACCGCTCCGTCCACCTGCCGCCGTCAACGGCCGTCACCCGGCCGAGCGGGTCGAGTGTGAAGCGGCGGGTGCCGGTGGCGAGGTCCGACACCGAGGTGGGGACGCCGTCGGCCCGGTAGGAGTACGTGCGGTGCTGGAGCAGCGCGGCGGCCTCGCCGGCGCCCCGGCTGACCTGCTGTTCCGTGAGGCGGTCGGCCCCGTCCCAGGCGTGCGTCAGGGTGACGTCGCCCGGGAGGCGGCGCGAGATCTCCCGGTGTGCGGCGTCGTAGGAGAAGGCGATGCGGTGGCCGGCCGTCTCCAGCGCGTCGGGCTGACCGGCCGGGTCGTACGACCAGGTGGACTCGATCCCCGTGGGCGTCACACGGCTGATGCGGCGGCCGAGGTCGTCGTAGCGGAAACGCGTGACGCGACCGTTGATGCTCTCGGAAAGGAGCAGGCCGAGCGGGCTGAACT
This sequence comes from Streptomyces sp. NPDC053542, assembly GCF_044544685.1. Taxonomy (NCBI): domain Bacteria; kingdom Bacillati; phylum Actinomycetota; class Actinomycetes; order Kitasatosporales; family Streptomycetaceae; genus Streptomyces; species Streptomyces sp. NPDC053542. The sequence continues at coordinate 289,367 of NZ_JBITXL010000010.1, read as the reverse complement.
CGCGCTCGACGGTGACTCCGTCGCCGTCCTCCCGGACGACGTTGTCCAAGGCGTCGTACGTGAAGCGCGATGCCTGCCCGTCGTACGCCATCTCGACGGTGCGGCCGAGCCGGTCCCGCCGGAAGTGGATGGACTCGCCCGCGCCATTGGTACGGGACACCAGCCCGCCCATGGCATCCACCTCGAAGGTGAGAGCCCTGCCGGAGAAGTCGCGTTCCGAGGTCACGTGGTTCGCGGCGTCGTAGGTGTACTCCCAGCTCCGGCCGTACGGATCCGTCACCCGCAGCAGGTTCAGCTCGGTGTCGTAGGTGGAGGCATATACGGTGCAGTCCGGCTGGATGCGCTGCGCCACCTGTCCGAAAGGACCGACCAGGTACCGGGACACATTGCCGGCCGGGTCCGTCTCCGCCGTCAGGTTGCCTTCGGCATCCCATTCCAAGGACTCCACGCGGCCGTCCGGGTACCGACGCCACGACATCCTGCCCTCGACGGTCCAGGCCGTCTCCGTCGTCCGGCCCTGCGCGTCGGTGAACTCGGTCACGCGGCCGAAGGCGTCGCGGACCAGTCGGCTGCCGGCCCCGTGCACGTCGATGAACTCCACCGGAAGCCCGGCGGCGTTGCACCGGGCGCGGCTGGTGTTGCCGGCCGCGTCGGTCACCGCGACGAGGGCGCCGTTGGCGTCGTACTCGTACTGGACCGCTGCGCCCGAGGGGTCGACGGTGGCGGTGTGGTTGCCGCGCTCGTCGTAGGCGTGCTCCCAGACCTGGCCGCCGGGGGTGACGGCGTGCACGAGCTGGTGCAGTTCGTTGTAACTGGCCTCGGCGGTGCTGCCGTCGGCGCGGGTGATGCGCGTGATGTTGCCCGCGGCGTCGTAGGTGTAGCTGGTCGTGTTGCCGAGGGCGTCGGTCTGGGACAGCAGCCGGTCGTTCTCGTCCCACTCGTTGGTCAGCGACGCACCGAGTGCGTTGGTGCTGGAGACGAGCTGCAGCCGGTCGTTGTAGCGGTAGGTGATCGTGTGGCCGAGGGAGTTCCGGTACCGGGTGACCCTGTTGTCGGTGTCGAAGGTGAGCGCGCAGCTCAGGATCCCGTTGATGCCCTCACCGCGGATGCAGCGGTCCTCGTTGTCGTAGGTGAAGCGGTACCAGGAGCCGTTGCGGTCGGTCCAGGAGGTGATGCGGGTGTCTTCGTCGTAGGTGAGGTGGAACGGCCGGCCGGAGGAGTTGTAGATCTCGGCGAGGTTGCCGTCGCGGTCGTAGGCGTACCGCAGGATCTGGGTGCCGTCGGTGCTGTCGGTGCCGCCGGTGCCGTCAGGTCCTTCGTCCGCGCTGAGCAGGCGGAGGCCGGTTATTCGGCCGTCGGCGGTGTCGACGGCGATGTGGTAGCCGCCGGTGTGCCGGATCGCGGTCGGCAGGCCGGCGTCGTCGTACTCGAAGGTGACCTCGTTGCCGTTCCGGTCGGTGACCGAATGCAGGGGCAGCACCAGGTGCTCGGGGGAGCGCCGCGCACTCGCCGTGGGCGGGGCGAAGCGGCGGGTGAGGCCGGAGCGGGGGTCGGAGATTGTGATCAGGCTGTTGGCGGTCCCGTCCCACTCCAGCGGCCAGCGCGGGCCTGCCGCGGGCATGACGGGTTGGCCCGGCCGGGGCACGGGATAGGCCAGGAGCATTCCGTCCTCGGTGGCGAAGACGGCGCCCTCTCCGTCGAGTTCCAGGCGCTGGTCGAGCGTGGAGGCCCAGGATGCGCCGAAGCCGCGGCCCCAGCGGTAGGTCGAGAGGTGGGTGCGCCGCAGGACGAGCGGCAGTACGCCCGGCAGTGCGACATCGGTCTGCTCCATGAGCATTTCGCCGGAGACCATGTCGATCGGGTCGCCGTTCTTGCACCGGCCCGCGGCCGGCTTGGCCTTGCCGACAAGGTTCTTGCCACCCACGCGCACGGCATTGCGCAGCTCACCGGAGCGCAGCGTCTTGGCCGTGGCCTTGATGCCCTTGGCGGCTCCGGCGACGGTGGTCAGACCCTTCATGCCGGGGATGCAATCGAGGGCGGCCAGGCCGACGTCGAGGAGACTGGCTTTCCCGTTCGCGAATTTCGAGATGGTGTCGGCGAGTACGACCACCGCCGCGACGACCACGATGGCGGCGAGGATCGGACCACCGACGATCATCGCGATGATGCCCACGACGGCGACGATGACCTTGCAGACGGAGACGATCGCGTCCCAGCTGTCGGTGACGAACTTGACGATCTCCTCCCACCAGCTGCGGTTCTGGATGCCGGCGTCGGAGGCTTCGTCGAGTTTGTTCTGGCATTCCCGGGCGGCGTCTTCGCGCAGCTCCTTGGCCTCGGCGGCCATGGCCTTGGCGGCGTCCAGGGCGGACTGGGCGGTGTCGACGGCGCCTTGGGCGTCGCTGCGGGCGGAGTTGGCCTGCTGGGCGTTGCGGGTGGCGGCGCGGACCTTGGACTCGTCCGGCGCCTCGGGGCCCTTGGCGTGGCCGTATGCCTTGGTCTGGGAGGTGGCGGTCTTGACCCAGTCGGTGGCCGAGTCCAGCCGCCCCTGGGCGGCGTTGAGGTCGGCGCGGGCTTCGCGGCCCTTTTTCAGGGCCCGGTCGGCCAGGGACTGGGCCCGTTCGAGCTTGGGCCAGTACGCGGCGATGGCATCGCCCGCCAGGTCGTAGGAGGTCCGCAGCTTGCGCAGGTTGCCGGGGACGCCGTCGAACTCCTCCTTGAACTTCTTCGCGGAGCGGCCGGACCACTTCAGGACCGCGTCCTCGGAGGCCATGCTGGTGACCTGCCGCAGCGCGGTACCGACATCCTCGGCGAACTCATGCAGTTCGCGGGCGAGTTGGCGTACCCGGTCCGGATCACCGGGGGTCGGGTCCTCGTCCAGGTCCAGCACATGCCAGTCCGTCGGCCGGTGGCCCACGTCAACTCCCCCGTAACACAATCAACTGCAGTCCGTGCGATCTCGCGGAACCACCCTAACTCGCATCACTCACACGCATGAAGGGCGGCTCGACGTCACGGAAGGATCCCCGTTACAAAGGGAGTTGCCGTCCCAAAGTGAGTCAGCGTCACACAAAACGGAACGTCGAGGTGATGGCGTCGAACATGTCGAAGAAGGAGTCCGCCAGGTCCAGTACCTGGCTGCTGCCGGACACCAGCGCCACCGTGCCCTGCTGCTCGGGGACGGGAATGAAGGTCTGCATCAGCACCGCCCGCATGGTGCGCTCGTCGCCCGGGACGGTGATGTCCTCGATCCCGCGCGTCCGCGCCACGGGTCCCACCTGCGGGATCTCCACGGTGGTGACCTCGCGCCACGCGTCGCCGTCGCGCTTCGCCTTCCGGGGGCTGATCTGCTGGGCGATGAGCTGAGGGTCGGTGGGCAGGATCTCGCCGTCGTCGGTCTGCGCGCCGATCACCGACACGGTCACCGAGGCGGTGACGGGCGCCGAGCCGCCGTAGGACTCCGCCATGCAGCCGCAGTACAGCGCGCCGGACTGCCAGGCGTCGCGGGCGGACTTCCGGAGGAACGAGGTGAAGGTGTCCCGGTACTCGGCCAACTCCGGGCGCTGCCGCACGCGTTCGTTGACCAGCTGCCGGATGGTGTCGTCCCGCGACGCGGGTCGGATGTCGAACTCCCACCAGGACTTCGGCACCTTGATGTGGAATCCACTGCGCTCGATGGTCTGTGCTTCGCTGCTACGGCTCATTGCCCGCTCCCTCCCGTGACCCGATCTTGTACCGGGGGCCGCCGCCCACCTTACGGCTGGTCAGAACCGCGGTGGCGCGGTGGTGGGGGCATGCGCATAGGCTGGCTGTTCGCGTGACAGCGTGAGGGCAATGATGGCACTGCTGGTAGGGGAGGCTCTGGATGAGCAACGATGAGGGCCGGCTGGCGATCCCGCTGAGCGAACTCGAAGGCTTCGGTGGCCGGCTGCGGTCCATCAAGGGCCGGATGAACGGCACCAAGAAGATGTTCGACTCCTACGCGGACGACATCGGCGACGACGGCGTCGTGGAGAAGATGGAGAGCTTCGAGTCGAACTGGGAGGACGGCCGCGGCGACATCGACAAGCAGCTGTCCGGACTGGCGGACATGGCCGACAACGTGTACCGCGAAGCGACGAAGGCCGACTTGGACCTCGCGAAGCAACTGGAGAAGGGGACGAAGGGAGCCAAGAACTCCTGACGCACCGTCGCGCGGTACGGCGCTGCCGAACACCACAAGCGGCCGGTGGGCGGCCCTGGCGGCGTCCGGCAGCCGGCGTTGTCAGCTGTCGCCCCCCTCGTCGATGAGGCGCTGGACCTCGCGGGCGATGAGGCCGAGGCGGGCTTCGGCGACGAGGGGTACGGCACGGCGCTGGCGGCGGGCCTCGGAGAGGTCGATGTCGACCGTGACCAGGGACGGTTCCCACTTCGGGGCCTGCGCCACGACCGTGCCGCGCGGGTCCACCACGCGTGAGCCGCCCCAGAACGAAGCACCGTTCTCGTTGCCGACGCGGTTGACGAAGACCACCCAGCACTGGAGCATCCGCGCTGTATAGGAGAGCAGGGTGTCCCAGTAGAGCGTGGTGTCCATGGCCTCGGGGTCCAGGCTCGCCGCGCTGTTCGTCGGTACGAAGAGGACCTCGGCGCCGTCCTGGACGGCGAGCCAGGGCAGCGCGGGCTGCCAGGCGTCATTGCAGACCAGCGTCGCGCCGCGGCCTCCGGTGGGGGATTTGGTGAGGTCGTACGCGCGCAGTGACTGGCCGGGGCTGACGTGCTTGCGCTCCTCCCAGGCAAGGTAGTTGGGGAGATACAGCTTGCGGTGCGTGTGCGTGAGCGCGCCGTCGGCGAAGTGCGCGGAGGTGTTGTACGCGCGCAGGCTGGTGTGCTCGTGGAAGCCGACGAGGACGTCCGGCCCGAACGTGCTCAGCTCCAGCAGCCGTGGATCGCGCACCTCCATGGAGGTGTCCCGTCTCAGCGCGCCCAAGTGGTAGCCGTTCAGGCTCAGTTCAGGAAACACAACGAGGTTCGCGCCCTGTTCCGCGGCCAGTTGGGTCTGCTCGCGTGCCACGGCGAGGTTCGCGTCCACGTCACCCAGTACGCAGTCCGTCTGGGCCAGCGCCACCCTCATGTGGTCCGCTCCTCACTTCGCCCGGCAGATCTCTCCAGTCTGGCGTGTGGTGCGGGGGCGGGCGAGCCGAACGGGGCAGGTGATCCGGGGGAGTGACTACGGAGCGTAGTGGTCGCGGGTGGCGGGGCGGTGAACGGCGTCATGACTGTTCTTTGCGAGCAACCTGACAGACCTTGACTCCCGTCCTGGTCAACCCTTGACTCCGTCTATCGGTGGAATCTACGTTCTGCGGAACGAAAATCAGCTTTCGCTTTGTGGAATCTGTTGCTTCCCATCCCCTGATCCCAGGAGCCCCGATGACTGCCCTGGATGACCGGTCGTCCGTGGAGACCGGCACCGCCGTCAGCCCCGGTCTCTACACGTACGACCTCGCCCCGACGAAGCGGGAAGGGCGCCGCTGGGGCGCCTACAACGTCTTCACGCTCTGGGCCAATGACGTGCACAGCCTCGGCAACTACGCCTTCGCCCTCGGACTCTTCGCGCTCGGGCTGAGCGTATGGGGCATCCTCGCGGCCTTCGCCATCGCCTCTGTCCTGCTGTTTCTCCTGCTGACCCTGTCCGGGTTCATGGGGCACAAGACGGGCGTCCCCTTCCCGGTCATGAGCCGCATCGCGTTCGGCATCAACGGGGCCAAGATCCCGGCCGCGGTACGTGGCGCGGTCGCCATCGCCTGGTTCGGTATCCAGACCTACCTCGCCGCCGTGGTCCTCAGCGCCCTTCTGATCGCGATGTTCCCCGGCCTGCGCGCTCTTGATCACAACTCCGTGCTCGGTCAGTCGACGCTCGGCTGGATCACCTTCCTCGTGCTGTGGGCCCTGCAGGTGGTGATCGCGAGTTACGGGATGCAGATGATCCGCCGGTACATGGCGTTCGCTGCGCCCACGACGCTGATCACGATGTGTGCCCTCGCGCTGTGGATGTTCCTCCGCGCGGACGGCTCGATCTCCCTGTCGATCGACGCGCCGCTCACCGGTGGCTCGATGTGGCTGCAGGTGCTGCAGGCCGCCGCCCTGTGGGTGGTGATCTACGGGACGTTCGTCCTGAACTTCTGCGACTTCACCAGGTCCGCCAGGAGCCGCACCTCCATCGTGCGCGGAAACGTGATCGGCATCCCGGTGAACATGCTCTTCTTCGCCGTGATCGTGGCCGTCCTCAGCGGGGCCCAGTTCAAGCTCGACGGGCACGTCATCACCAGCCCCACCGACATCGTCCGGACCATTCCGAACATGTTCCTGCTGGCCACGGCGTCCCTCGCGCTCATCGCCCTGACGGTGGCGGTGAACCTGCTGGCCAACTTCGTCGCGCCCATCTACGCGCTGGTGAACCTCTTCCCGCGCCGGCTGAACTTCCGCCGCGCCGCGGTCGTGAGCGCCGTCCTGGGCCTGGTGATCACGCCCTGGAACCTCTACAACAACCCGATCGTGGTCAACTACTTCCTCGGCGGGCTCGGCGCCCTGCTCGGACCGCTCTTCGGCGTGATCATGGCGGACTACTGGCTGCTGCGTAAGGCCCGGGTGAACGTACCCGACCTGTACACCGAGGACGCCCAGGGCGAATACCACTACCGTCGCGGCTACAACCCGCGTGCCGTCGCCGCCTTCGTCCCCAGCGCCGCGATCGCCGTGGTCGTCGCCCTGGTGCCGGTGTTCCACGCGGCCGCCGGGTTCTCCTGGTTCCTCGGAGCCGTCCTCGCCGCCGGGCTGTACGCGGTCATCGCGGACCGCTCCGCCGTGGTCCGTGATGTCGACGGCGAGGCCATCGCGGTCGACGCCGAGTAGTCACCGCCGGGCCGGGCAAAATGGTATACCGTTTGTCTCATGGCTGTGACGACGGTGACGAACGTGCGCCCCTGGGGAGGCGCCGCCGCGGACGTGATCATTGACGGGGCGCACATCAAGGAGGTGCGCCCGTCGTCCGCCGTCGATGTGCCCGAGGGCGGGCACATCGCCGGCGGCGGTCTGCTGGCCCTGCCCGGCTTCGTCAACGCGCACGCGCACGTGGACAAGAGCTGGTGGGGGCAGCCCTGGGTGTCGTACGGCGGTGAGTCCACGACGCAGGGGCGCATCGCGCACGAACGGGCCGAGCGGGACCGGTACGGGCTGCCCAGTGTCGACGGCGCCACCGCGGTGCTGCGGGAGTTCGTCCGGCACGGCACCACGGCGACCCGCACGCACGTGGATGTCGACCTCGGCGTCGGCCTGCGTGGCATCGAGGTGGTGCGCGAGGCCACGGACCGCCTCGACGGTGCCATTGAGGTGGAGATCGTCGCCTTCCCCCAGGACGGTGTGATGCGCCGCCCGGGCGTGCTCGCACTGCTCGACAAGGCAGCGGCAGCCGGGGCGACCAGCATCGGCGGTCTCGACCCGGCCGGCATCGACCGCGATCCCGTCGCACAGCTCGACGCGCTCTTCGGCATCGCCGAGCGGCGTGGTGTCGGGCTGGACATCCACCTGCACGACGGCGGCGAGCTCGGCGCCTTCCAGTACGAGCTCATCATCGACCGCACCGTGCGGACGGGGCTGCAGGGCCGGGTCACGATCTCGCACGGCTTCGCGCTCGGCGAGCTGCCCGCCGAGCGCCAACTCGGCCTGCTGGAAGGTCTCGAGGAGGCCGGGATCTCCTGGGCGACGGTCGCTCCCGTGGGGACCGCACCGCTGCCGTGGCGACAGATGACCGAGCGCGGTATCGGCATCGGACTCGGCACCGATGGCATCCGCGACCTGTGGTCGCCGTTCGGCGACGGCGACATGCTCGCGATCGCGCTCGGCTTCGCCCGCCTGCACGGCCTGCGCACCGATGAGGACCTGGCGGCCGCGGTCCGGCTGGCAACGTCGGAGGGCAGGCGCTTCGTCCACCGGGACCGCCACGACCTGGTCGCGGGCGCCCCGGCCGACCTGGTGCTCGTCGACGCGGAGAACGTCCAGGACGCGCTGGTCCGCGTGGCCGGGCGCAAGCTCGTGATGGCCGGCGGCCGGGTCGTCGCGCGCGACGGTGACCTCCTGCTGTGAGCCGGATGCCCCCGCGCGAGCGCGGCCTGCGCGCCGCACTGGCGTCACTGCTTCAGCGGACGTTCTCCCGCGTAACAGCGCTCTCCCGGGTACTGGACCGGGGCTCGGACGCGGCATCCTCGCCCCGGTGCGCGTCCTGGAGGCGCCGGCCGGTTTCCAGGTGTCGCAGGACGAGTTCCTCGACCCCGGCGACATCGCGCCGCGCGAGCGCGTCGTACAGCCGCTGATGCTCCTCGGCGACCCGCAGCAGGTCGTCGTGCTGGCCCAGCAGCCAGCGCATACGGCTGCGCAGGGTGAGCTGCAACTCGTCGAGCAGGTGATTGCCCGCCAGCTCGATGACGCACTCGTGGAAGTCGGCGGCGGCCCGGCGCGCGGCCACGGCGTCCCCGGCACGCGCCGCGTCGAACTCGGCGTTCAGCGTGGCGCGCAGCCGCGCCAGCCCCGCACGGTGGTACCGCTGCGCCGCCAGCTTGAAGGTGAGGACCTCCAGCGCCGAGCGCACCTCGTTGAGGTCGGCGATGTCGCTCGGCGTGAACTCCCGCACCACGGCCCAGGTGCGGGGGCGCGGGGTGACCAGCCCCTCGGCGACGAGTGTCTTGAGCGCGTCGCGCACCGGCACCCTGCTGACCCCGAGCTCGTTCGCGAGGTCCCGCTCGACGAGCTTGCTCCCCGGGAGGCGGACACCGTCGAGGATGTCGTCCCGGATTTGCCGTGCGACCCGCACCGACTCGGACTCGCCGCCATCTGCTCCTGCCAACGGAGATTCTCCCCTCACGACCATGACACACGTTTGGTATGCCAACGGTGCTTCGACAGGCCATTCTACGGGCGTCAACCGGGGTGTCCTGGTGGACCCGGTTGCCCCGGTGGGCCTGGCCGGAGCGGCGCTACTCGGCGGGCAGGACGCCGCTGAGCCTCCGCAGGGTGGATCCCCGGCGGATGTCGATGTGGGCGTAGGCGAGGGCTTCGGCGAGTTGTGGTCGACCGGCGGGAGCCCGTACGGAGGCTGACCCCCGGTGTTGGGGAGCCTCAGGGCACGAGGACGATGCGTCCGCGCAGGCCGCCTTCGGCCAGCCGCGCGTGGGCCGTGGCCGCGGCGTCGAGCGGGTAGGTCTGTGCGACGCGGGGCAACAGCGCACCCGTGTCGGCGAGGCGGGCCAGTACCGCCAGCTGTGCACTGTCGGCCCGTACGTCCAGGGCGTCGATCCGGATGCCGCGCTCGGGCGCGGGCTCCTGGCCGGGCCACACGCCGAGGTAGCCACCGCCGTCGCGGACCGGGGCGAGCGCGTCGCGCCCCAGCACCGCGGCATCGAGCACACCGTCGAAGCCGGCAGGAGTGGGCGTCTGTCCACGGGCCACGAAGTGGTCGGCGCCCCGGGAGTGGACGAACTCCTCGTCGCGTGCGGAGGAGAGTGCCGTGACCTTCAGCCCTCGGTGGTGCGCGAGTTCCACCGCGTGTGCCCCGACCCCGCCGGCGGCCCCCGTGACCAGCAGGTTCTGCCCCGGGCGCAGTGCCAGCAGCTCCAGTGCCTGGAGCGCGGAGAGTGTGTTGAGGGGGAGGGCCGCGGCGTGGCTGTCGTCCAGAGTGGCGGGTGCGGCCGCGATGGCGTCCGCATCGAGCACGGCGTACTCGGCGTGGGTGCCCAGCGGAGTGCGGTGGCCGGTGGCCAGGCCGAAGACACGGTCACCGACCGACCAGTCAGCCCCCTCGCCGACGGCATCGACGGTGCCGGCGACGTCCCAGCCCAGCCCGATGCGCTCACCGTCGCCACCGAAGACACCGGAACGCATCGCGGCATCCACCGGGTTCACAGCGGCCGCCGCGACCTTGACCCGTACCTGTCCCGGGCCCGCCACGGGCACCGGGAGCTCGGTGATCTCGACGGCCTCTGGGCCGCCGAAGCGGGAGACTGTCGCGGCGCGCATGAGCATGATCTTCCTCCGACGTCGTTTCTTACGTTCCGTGCGTAACCGCATGGTGGGTGAGAATGGAAGGCGATACAAAAGGCACACCCGTGTGCGCAACGGAACGGAGGCCGGGATGGAAGCCGAGCCGCGGACCGACCGGCCGGTGGTTCCCCCCGGGCCCTGCTCACGCTGGCCGGCGGAGCAGGGGGAGACCATCCGGCAGATCGTCGAGCGGGCCGGCGACAAGTGGGCCGTGCTCGTGATCGGCACGCTGGAGAACGGCCCCCTTCGCTACACCGACCTGCAGCGCTCCATCCCCGGCATCTCCCAGCGCATGCTCACCCACACCCTGCGCCAGCTGCGGCGCGACGGTCTGGTGACCCGGACCGCCTACCCCGAGGTCCCGCCGCGGGTGGAGTACGCACTGACCGAGCTGGGTGCCACCCTGCTCGTCGCCGTCACCGCGCTGATCGACTGGGCCGGCACCCACCACGACGAGATCTCCCGGAACCGCTCCCACTTCGACGAGCAGGCCGCCAGGAAGTCCTGAAGCCGCCCGCACCCCGCTCCCGGAACGGCTTGGAGCACGCCTGCCGGTCAAGTGCGCCGCGTGCCATGCTGGCGCCACGGCAGGACCGGCGCTGAGTACCTGACAGTACTGTTCCGGGAGGCTCGATCATGGCGTTGCGGCCCCTCCTCGCTCTCCGCCCCGCGCACCGCCGCCCACGGGTGCGATTACAGCCCTACGCCACGGGAGTGGCCGTCGCCGTGGCACTGTCGCTCGCGGCGGCCGGCTGCTCCGGCGGGGGCGACAGGGCCGAGGACGACGACACCTTCGTGTACCTCTCCAGCAGGGGCCTCGTCACTGAATGGGACCCGGCCCGCTCGTACTCGGACGAAGTAGTGGTCCTGTCGAACGTGTACGAGACCCTCACCCGCTACAACGCCAAAACCGGCCGAACGGAGGGGGTGCTCGCGACCGGGTGGAAGTCGTCCAAGGACCGCAAGACCTGGACGTTCACCCTGCGGGACGACGTCCGGTTCCACTCCGGGCGCCCGCTCACCGCCGATTCGGTGAAGGCGGCCATCGAACGCACCATGAAACTGAAGGCCAGCGCCTCCTACGTGTGGGACCCGGTCAAGAAGATCGTCCCGCTCGGGACCCGGAAGGTCCGCTTCGAGCTGTCCCGCCCGGCGCCGCTGGACGTCATCGCCTCCGCCACGTACACGGCCTACATCTACGAAGTCAGGAAGGACGCCGCGGACTACCGGGCCACGGGCCGGGGCACCGGCCCGTACACCATCAGCGCGTGGCGGCCCGGCGGTGAGTACGAGGTGGAGCTGACTGCTTTCAAGGACTACTGGGGCGGCTGGCGCGGCAACCGCTACACGAAGGTGCTCTTCCAGGCGGTGCCGCAGTCGTCCACGGCGGCGCAGCTCATGCGCTCGGGGGAGGGCGACTACGCCGGCGGGCTGCCGCCGCAGCTGATCGACACGCTGCGCGGCCGGCCGGGCGTCACCGTACGGGAACGGCCCTCGTGGCAGACCCTCATCGGCCTGCTGAACACCGAGAAGAAACCGCTCGACGACATACGGGTGCGCCGGGCCGTCGTGAACGCGCTCGACTACGAGAAGCTGATCACCGCGAGCAGGGGGGCGCTCGTGCCCTCCGACGGCATCATCCCGCCGGGCCTGCTCGGCCACACCACCGACCCCGACCTGCCCGGTGACCGCCCCGGTGACCGCAGCCGTGCGCGGAAGCTGCTGGCAGCGGCCGGATACGGCCCGGGCAGCGGCCGGACCGTCGAACTGGAGATGACCTATCCGGCGGGCGACGACACCATCCGCACCCTCGGCGACCTGATGGCGGCTCAGCTGCGCCCGCTGGGCATAGATCTGCGGGTCAAGGGCCTGGAGTGGTCATCGGCCCAGTGGCCGCTCGCCAAGCGGAAGGACCCCGACGAGCGCCAGGACATCTTCGTCATGTACTGGTGGCCGGACGACCCCGAGTCGCTGTCGTTCTACCGCAACGTCTTCCGCACCGAGAAGGAGATCTCCTACAACCTCGCCTACTACTCCAACCCCCGGCTCGACCGGCTCATCGACAGTGTCAGCGCACTCACCGCCACCGACCCGGACCGGGCCGTGCGGACCTACCGCACCATGCAGGACATCGTCATCGACGACGCGCTCGTCCTCTTCCTCGGCACCACGGTCTATCAGCGGGTACTGAACAGCGACGTCAAGGGATTCACCGACAATCCGGCCTACGCCAACGTCGTGTTCGTCCACGACCTCACCCACCGTTAGGCCGGAGGCGGACATGGTGCGCACCGGGAACGGCCGGGCAATGCCGGTGCTGCGCTACACCGCCCGCCGTACGGGGCTGGCGGTCCTGGTCGCCCTCGGTGTGGTGGTGCTGACGTACTTGATGGCACGCGTGGTGCCCAGCGACCCGGCCGGTGTGTGGGCGGGTCCCCACGCCTCGGCCGCCGAGCGGGCCCGCGTCCGCGCCGAACTGGGCCTCGACCGCCCGGTCCACGAGCAGATCATCACCTACGTGGCAGGTGTGTGGCGCGGCGACTGGGGGATTTCGGTGCACACCCACCGCCCCGTCCGGAGCGACCTGTTCGGGCTGCTGCCGGGCACCTTGCAACTGGTGCTCGCCGGGCTGCTCATCGGGCTCGTCGTGGGGGTGCCCGCGGGGCTGGCCGCAGCACGGTGGTACGGGCGGTTCCCCGACGCGCTGGTGCGGACCGGCGCACTGCTGAGCGCTTCGATGCCGGTGTTCTGGCTGGCGCTGCTGCTGCAGATGTTCTTCGCCGGCCGGCTCGGGCTGCTGCCCATCGCGGGCAGCTACGACCGCACGGTGCTCGCCGCACACCCGGTGACCGCCGTCACCGGGCTGCCGTTGCTCGACGCCGTACTCACCGGCAACGGGGCGGCGGCCGCCAGTCTGCTCAGCCATCTGATCCTGCCCGCCCTCGTGGTGGCCAGCTATCCGGCCGCCGTCGCCGCCCGCCTGGTGCGGGCCGGTGTCCTGGACGCCCTCGGCGAGCCGCACATCCAGATGGTGCGCTCCCTCGGCTTTCCCGAGCGCGCCGTACTCGGCCGCTTCGCGCTGCGGCTCGCCTGGAACCCCGTACTGCAGCTCAGTGCGCTGGTCTTCGGGTACTCGCTGGTCAACACCTTCCTGGTGGAAGCGGTGTTCGACTGTCCGGGGCTCGGGCTGTACGCGGTCGACGCGGTGAAGTCGCTCGACGCACCGGCCGTCGTCGGCGTGACCCTCCTGGTGGCGTTGCTCTACCTCGCCGCCAACCTGGCCGTCGACCTGGCACAGGCCGCCCTAGACCCGCGAATCCGGCTGTGGTGACCGCGTATGACGGCATTGCCTTCCCTCTCGCGCTTCTTCCGTACCCACTGGACCCACTGGGCGCCCGGTGCGCTGCGCGGCCGGTGGACTCTGATACTGACCCTCGGCGGCCTGGTGCTCATCGCGGCGCTGGCGCTGTTCGCCCCCCTGCTGGTCCCGTACCCGCAGCACGCGACCGGCGCCACCGACACCGCGCAGGCACTGCGTCCGCCCTCGTCCGCCCATTGGTTCGGCACCGACGAGCTGGGCCGCGACGTGTTCTCCCGCGTGGTGTACGGCGCGCGGATCGGCCCGGTGGTCGCGGTGGCGGTCGTGGGGGTCTCCTTGCTGGTCGGGACCGCGATCGGGCTGGTCGCCGGGGTCTCCGGCGGATGGCTCGACGAGCTGCTGATGCGCCTCACCGATGTCTTCCTGGCGGTGCCGGCGCTGTTACTGGCGCTCGCCCTGACCACGATGCTGACTCCCGGTCCGACCGGGCTGACGGTGGCGCTGGCGGTGACCTGGTGGCCGTGGTACGCCCGGCTGGTGCGCGGCGAGGCCGCCTCGGTGACCGGACGCGCGTACATCGAAGCGTGCCGCGCCCTCGGGCTCGGCCACCGGCGCATCCTGCTCCGCCACGTCCTGCCCAACGCCTCGACCCCATTGCTGGTCCAGGCGTCGACCGATGTCGGCGGGGTCCTCCTCGTCGCCTCCGGGCTGTCCTTCCTCGGCCTGGGCCCGCAGGCGCCGACGCCCGACTGGGGGCTGATGGTGGAACAGTCGCAGAACTACTTCACCACCCACTGGTGGCTCGGCACCTTCCCCGGCCTGGCCATCATGGTGGTCGCGGCGTTGTGCTTCCTGCTCGGCGACGCCCTGCGCGACCGCCTCGACCCCCGGCACACCACCCGGATCTGACCGATGACCACCGCTGACGACGCCCCGTTCCTCCAACTGCGCGACCTGCGCGTGCGGTACGGCACAGCCGACAGCGCGCCGGTGGTCCACATTGACCAACTGACCGTCAAGTGCGGTGAGTTCATCGGCATCGCCGGGGAGAGTGGGGCGGGCAAGACGACGGCCGGGCTGACGGTGCTGGGCCTGACCCGGCATGCGGGCGCCCGGGTGACCGGCAGCATCCGGCTGGCCGGCGAGGAGCTGGTGTCGGCACCGGAACGGCGGCTGCGGAGGCTGCGCGGCTCGACCATGGCGCTGATTCCGCAGAACCCGGCCGCCGCGTTCAGTCCGGTACTGCCGGTCGGGGCGACCGTACTGCGTGCGCTGCGGCTGCACGGGTGCACCCGCGCCGAAGCCCGGCGCCGCGCCACCACCGCACTGGAACGCGTGGGACTGCCCGCCGAACACCTCACCCGCTACCCGCACCAGCTCTCCGGCGGTCAGCTCCAGCGGGTCGCGATCGCCCTGGCGTCGGCCCTGCGGACGCGGCTGCTCATCGCCGACGAACCGACCAGCGCACTGGACGTGACGGTCCAGGCGGAGATCTGCGCACTGCTGGCGGAGCTGCGCGCCGCGCATGCCACCGCCGTCCTCTTCATCAGCCACGACCTCGCGTTGCTGGCCGGATTGTGCGACCGGATCGCGGTGCTGCACCAGGGGCGGGTGATCGAGGACCGCCCCGCCGCGAACCTGATCGCGGCGCCGCGGACCGACTGCACCAGGCGCCTGCTGGCGGCGGCACCCCGGCTGGGTGCCCCGGCGGCACCCGGGCCCGGCGAGGGGAGCGGCGAGGAGGCGGCCGGTGCTTGAGGCGCGTGACGAGGAGGCGGCCGGTGCTTGAGACGCGCGGCGAGGAGGCGGCTGGTGCTTGAGGCGCGCGACGTGACAGTGGTGTACGAGGGCACGGCCGTGGTGGACCGGGTGAACCTGACACTGCCCGAAGGCCCGTACGGCCTCGGGCTGATAGGCGAGAGCGGTTCGGGCAAAACAACGGTGGCCCGATGCCTCCTCGGACTGGTGACCCCGACACACGGCACGGTCCTCTTCCGCGGTGCCGACATCGGTGCGATGCGGCAGCCGGGCCCCTACCGCCGCGCCGTCCAGATCGTCGTGCAGGACACCGAGGGCGCCCTCGACCCGCGGATGCGGATAGGCACGGCGATCACCGAAGTGCTGCGGGCGCACCGGATGGTGCCACGCGGCACCGAACGCGGCCGCGTCGCCGAGCTGTTGTCCGACGTGGGCCTGAGCGCCGAGCACGCCGCGCGCTACCCGCACCAGCTCTCCGGCGGCCAGCGCCAGCGCGCGGCGATCGCCCGCGCCCTCGCGGTACGGCCGCGCTTCCTGGTCCTCGACGAACCGACCAGCGCCCTGGACACGGTCGTCCAGGCCCGCATCCTCGACCTCCTCCACACCCTCCGCACCGAACACCGCCTCTCCCTACTGCTGATCTCGCACGACCTCGCAGTAGTGGAACAACTCTGCCGCCACGTAGCCGTACTCCACCACGGCCGCATAGTGGACCAGGGCCCCCTCCCCGACGTACTACGAGAACCCCACCACCCGGCCACCCGGAGCCTGCGGGACGCGGTACCGCGCCTTCCTCCGTGAATCCGGGCTTCCCGATGCGTCTCGTGATTCTGTAGAAACGCGGGCGGGTCAGCCCATGTTGCGGACTGTGTCGCGCAGGCGGCGGGCTTCGGTGAGTCGCTTTTCGTAGGTGGCTCCGAGGAGTAGGAGGAGCAGGCCGGCTGCGGCCAGTGGTACCCAGCGGGGGAGGAGGCCGAGTACCTGGACCACGGTCGGGGCGAGTTCGTGCGCGCCGACCAGCAGGAGTACGCCGCTGCCGACGACCAGCGGTGCTTGCAGGCGGGTGCGTACGCCGACAACGGTGGCGAGCAGGGCCGCTGTGCCCAGGAGCAGCGGGCGCACCCAGTTCTCGTCGCTCCATGTGGCGGCGAGGCTGGGGAGCATGGTTGCGCTGAGCCCCGCACCGTAGGCGGCCCAGGAGCTCGTACCAGGGGTGCTCTTGCGGCGTCGGTGGCCGATGGCCAGGGCTACCGCCGTGACCGGGAGTGTGTACGCCTCGGGCGAGGTGACGTCCGCCAGGGCGAGACGTACCCAGGAGGAGGCGATGAGCAGGGCGGTTCCTACGAGTGCGGCGCGGCGGCGGTCCGGGCGCAGTGCGATGGCCAGGCCCGCGACCCCGGTCACGGCGAGCGCGAGGCTCAGTGCATCGGGGTGGAGGGCGGTCAGGGCGAGGGCGATGACGGCAAGGAGGTACCCGGTGCCCTCGACGGCCGTGGAGACCTGCCCGCGCCCCGGGATCCGGTGCCATGCCGCTGCCGCGCCGGCGGCGACGACGGCTGCCGCGAGGACCGCGAACGCGGTGACGTGCGCGGGCAATTGAGCGGTAATTCCGGCCGCGACCGCCTCGACGCCCAGGGCGAGGACGGCCGAGGCACCCGCGATGCGCGCCGTCGCGCGTTCGGCGGGCCGGGCGGCAGGAGCGGTCGGTGCGTTCGGTGTGTTCGATGCGTTCGGCGTCGCAAGGACGTGGGCGAGTACGGCGGCCGACGCGGCGAAGATGGCCCATACCGTGAGCACGGCGACCCGGTCGGCCGATGACCAGAGGAGGGCGAGTGCGTCGGTGGCGGACAGTACTGCAAGCCTCGGTACGAGTGTGGACTCCGGCGACCGGCGCATGACGACCGTCGTCCGTACGATCGTCAGCGTCAGGGCGACGGATGCCGCAGCGGCGATCGCCAGCACCCAGCCGTACGGCAGGCCCAGTGCCACCGGCAGCAGGAGCAGCGCGGGGACGGCCGCCAGTGCTGCGGCGTTGCGCAGTGCGTGTGCCAGTTGGTCCGTGGGCGTCAGTTGGTCCGTGTGACCGTCGCCGATGGTGCGGGCGCGCAGTACGGCCATGGTGGTCAGGACGGAGACGGCCAGCCAGAGGACGACCAGTGGCGCGGTCGCGAGCTGCCAGTTCCACTGCGTGGCGCGACCGTCGAGCCAGAGCGCCATTCCGGGGAGGGCGGGCCGGGCGAGGGCGTGGGCGAGTTCCGGCAGTGCCACAACACCGGTCAGCAGCAGCATGGCTGAGCCGGCGATCAGCTCTCCCACCGCGGCCGCGGCCTCGCGCGGCGGTGTGGACGGGCCGCTCTCCGCAGGCTTCGCCCACCGGCCGCGCCGCGCACAGCGCACCGCAGCCCACACCGCGACGAGCGCGGCCGGTGCCGCGTATCCGGCCACGGCCCACCCCGCGGGCGCGATGCATCGCAAGCCGGCTCCGACGGCCACGACCAACGCCACGACGGCCACGCCCTCGCTGCCGGAACGCCACGCGAACGGCAGCGCGCGGAAGCCGCGGCACAGTGCCGTACCCAGCAACGCCAGCAGAACCAACGGCACCCAGGCACGTACCACCTCGGCCGGCGACGGGACGCTCACCGCGTGCGCCACCGCGAGCGCCCCGCCCAGCAGCGCCCATCCACCGCCGACTGCCCGCAGCATCCCTGTGCCCAGAGTGGTGGAGACCGCGAAGTCCACCGCGGCCGTGGCAATCATCGCGGTCGCGTAGTCCTCGGGCCCGCCGCCCAGGGCCGCGACGCCCAGGAGGCCCGGCAGCCGGGCCAGCAGGACGGCGATGGGCAGCGGGAGCCGGAGCCGCTGCCACCAGCCGTAGACCGCCGCTCCCACCGCCGTCAGCGCGGTGACCACCGCCCAGTAGCCCGCCGTCCCCATGCGGTCCAGACCGCCGAGTCCGGCCTCCCGGGCGGCGTAGGCGTCCAGAAGTACCAGGGCGAGTCCCACCGCGGCCGAAGCCTCGGCGGTGGCCGTGAGCTTCCGCCGCCGCAGCGGACGGGGCAGGGCGAGCGCGCACGCGGTCACCGCGAGCAGTACGGCGGCCCGCCCGCCGATGCCCAGCCGGCCCCAGCTCACCACGGTGAACACCAACGCGGCCACGACCACCAGCACGCCACCGACGACCAGCAGCGCGGTCCGCGCGGAGGGCGCGGAGACCTCCCGCGCCGGACCACCCGCCGCGCCGCCTGCCGTGCCACTGCCTGCGGGCACGCCCCCAGACACCCCCGCAGGCGCGTCCCGGCGTCCCCGCAACGCGGCCAGCAGCTCGCCGTGCCGCTGCACCAGCCAGCGCCTGCGTGCGTCCAGCGTGTGCAACTCCTGTGTGACCTGCCACAACGCCTCGGCGTCCGGCCCGCTCAGGGGTAGCCGGCAACGGCCGCACCAAGCGGGCGGCGGTGACCCCAGCGGCATTCCGCAGTCCGGACAACCCGGCGATTCCCTGTGCATGGCGGCGAGTATCCGTGGGTCCAGCGGCCGCGGCATGAGTACCCGTACTCAAGGTCGGCAGTGCGAAACTGTGGTCATGTCGTCGTCCAGCACCACCGTGTACCCCGTATCCGACGCGCTCGCCTACCTCGCGGGCGGCTGGAGCGTGGAGCGTGAGCTGTGCGGCGGCGGGTATACCGGCCGTTTCACCGGGCGGGCGGAGTTCCGTGCCGGGGACGCGGACGAAGGGTGGCTGCATGTGGAGGAAGGCGTCGTGGAGTGGGGCGGTGTGACGCGCGACGCGGGCCGGACGCTGCGGATGCTGCCGCTCCCGGACGGCACCGCGGAGGTGTCCTTCGCGGACGGCCGCCCCTTCCACCTGCTGGATCTGCGCAGCGGCCGCTGGACGGCCGTGCATCAGTGTGCCGCCGACCGGTACGAAGGCACGTTCACCGTGCTGTCGCCGGACGAGTGGCACCTGCGCTGGGCGGTCAGCGGCCCCGCCAAGAACCAGCTTCTTACCTCGGTCTATCGCCGTGCCCGGCGGGGCGGAGGGCCCACCGGACCCGCGTGACGCGGGTGTCGTGGGTGTCGTGGGTGCGGTCGGGGCTTACGGGTGGTACTTCTCCTCGACCGTCTCGGCACCGCCGGACTTGGTGCTCATGGTGACGCGGACGGTCACACTGCTCGTCTTCGCGGCCTTCTCCAGCTGCTCGACGGTGCACTTCGCGGTGCCGTAGCCGTCGTCGCCGAGGGAGACGCCGTCGTCGGGGTCGGCGGAGCAGATCGCGGCCGCGCCGAGGATCCGCGTGGCGTTGGAGACCAGGAATGCCTGGTCCATGCCGCCGTCCTCGGGCTTGACGATCAGCTTGCCGGGCGCGAGGTACTCCAGCTTGCCGACGATGGTGCGGTGGTTGCCCGCGTTGGCGACACCGCCCCCGGCGGGGGCGGACTCGCTGCCGGTGCCGGCGGCGGACGGCGCCGTGGCGGACTTGCCGCCGTTCTCGCCCTGCGAGGCGGACTTGCCCGAGTTGGAGCTGTCCGAGGCGGAGTCGCTCGTGGGCTGGGTCGTGGCCGAGGCCGAGGAGCCGGCGGCGCCCGCCGCGCCTGAGCCCTCCCCGCAGGCCGTGACGCCCAGGCCCAGCGCCGCGGCGACGACGACGGCGGCGGTGATGCGACGGCCGGCGCGGCCGCGGAAGCGGCGGGTGGCGGTGGTGGTGGCGGTGTTCATCGGGTCTCCCGTTGCTCTGTTCTCTCGTCTCTCTCCGGACGAAGATCAGCTTCGGGGACCGTGTTGGTGTTCCACTAACGGACCGCTAATGCGAGGGTTCCGTTTCTTGCGTGGCCGCCCAGGAGACGGCTGCCCTGCCTCTTGCACGAGTCATGGTTCACTCCAGCTGACGGGGTGGGCCTGGACGCCGGCGGTGGCCAGTATCCGCCCGGGCGGACGGGCGCGTCCGGGCGCGTCCGGGCGGGGACTGCACGCCGGTGGCCGTCTGCACCACGGCAAAGACGGCACGGGACCGGTCGGGCGCGACGACGCGGTGCAGCCACAGGGCCGGATCGGGGTGGTCGGCATGTACGACGGTGCCCGTGTGCAGCAGGGAACGCAGTTCCTTGTACGCCGAAACCCACTCGGCCAGCCGCGCGCGTTCCTCGCCGGAGGCGAGAGTGTACGCCGCCGCCCGAACCTCAGCGGGGGAGTGAGGCAACGGGGGAGGCGGACGGAGGAGCCGTGGTGCGGAAGCGGGCGCGGTAGACGGTGGGGGACACGCCGAAGGCGTGCTGGAACGCGCGCCGCATCGTCTCCGATGACCCGAATCCGGCCTGCTGCGCGACCTCCTCCACCGAGGCGGTGTCGGAGGACAGCAGGGCCTGGGCTGCCTCCACCCGGACGGCGTCGATGTACTGTCCGGGCGTCATGCCCGTCTCCTGGCGGAAGAGGCGGGCCAGATGCCGGGCGCTGATGCCGAGCCCCGCGGAGAGCGCGTCGGTGCCGCGCGGCAGCGACGGGTCCGCGGTGATTTCGTCCATCGCCCGGCGGACCAGTGGATGCCGGGACTGCTGCGCGGTCATCCGCACGCTGAACTGCGACTGTCCGCCGGGGCGGGCCATGAAGACGACCAGCTGGCGAGCCACCTCCCGCGCGAGATCCGCTCCGTGGTCCTCCTCGACCAGCGCGAGGGCCAGGTCGATTCCCGCGGTGACACCGGCGGAGGTGGCCACACGGCCGTCGCGTACGAAGACCGGGTCCGGCTCCACTCGCACGCGCGGGTAGGCGGTCGCGAGTTGCGGCGCCAGCTCCCAGTGGGTGGTGGCCCGCCGGCCGTCCAGGATGCCGGCCTCGGCCAGGAGGAACGCGCCCGCGCAGACCGAGGTCACCCGCCGCGCCCGGCCGGCGAGACCGCTGACGAGTGACATCAGTTCGCGGTCGGCGGTGGCCCGCTGCCAGTCCCTGCGGCCGGGCACCAGCAGTGTGTGCACGTGTTGGGGCAGCTGCGCGAGGCGGGAGGTGGTCCCGATCCGCAATCCGCTGGAGGTGTGCACGTCGAGTCCCGTGGGGGACACGACGCGCACGTCATAGCTGGCGCCATAACGATTGGCCGTGGTGAAGACCTCCAACGGCCCGCTCACGTCCAGGAGTTGTACCTGATCGAAGGCCACGATCACCATGGACCGGCCGTCCGTACCCGGTGCGGCGCCTGCTACTCCGCCCACGGAGAATCCAGGATCGTGCGCACGAAGTCGCCGCGCTGGAATCCAGGCACGTAGTGCTGGAGCACATCGGCCTTGACGTTGCCGAAGGTCGTCTCCGGCTTGTGGCGGATGCCGTCGGTGAACGCACCGAGGATGCGCTTCTTGAAGTCCGGGCGCGGATGCAGGGCCACGATCTCCTCGCGCTGCGCGGCGGAGATGTCCGCATAGCCGAGGCCCAGGACGTCGTACTCCACCCCGGCGGTCACCAGCGCGACCTCCGGCTCCATGAACTCGGGGATGCCGGGGGTGGTGTGCAGGGCGATGGCCGTCCACACCCGCCGCACACTGTCCTCCGGCACCCCGCGCGCCTGAAGGAAGCGGCGCGCCTCATCGGCACCGTCCACCTCGAAACGGCGCCCACTGGTGTGGAACTCCTCGTTCAGCCCCAGGTCGTGGAACATCGCGCCGATGTACAGCAGCTCGGGGTCGAAGCTGAGATCACGGTTGCGGCCCTGGAGGCTGCCGAAGAAGTACACCCGCCGTGAGTGGTGGTAGATCAGCTCGCTGGTGCTCTCGCGGACCAGCTCGGTCGCCTCACGCGCCAGCTTGGTGTCCGGCACCCGCACCCCGGCTTCATCCTTAGCCATGGCCACTCACCTGTCCTTATGTCTCGGTCCTGCCCGATTCCCGGCAGGACCGAGTCTCGCCGCCCCGGCGCACCGGCCACCAGGTCTGCAGCGCCACCTGTCCCACAGATACGGACATCGTCCTGCCGGCCGATGGTGGGGAGCGGATGCAGCGGATGCAGCGGGTGCGGCGGGCGCTACCGGAGCGGGATGTCGACCCCGTACTCGTCCGGGTGCCGAGGGCCGTGGATACGCCTGTCGGCTTCGGCGATGGCAACGTCGTTGATGCTCGCCTCGCGGCGTCGCATGAGCCCGGCCGTGTCGAACTCCCACAGCTCGTTGCCGTAACTGCGCCACCACTGGCCTTGCGCGTCGTGCCACTCGTACTGGAACCGCACGGCGATCCGGTCCTCGTGGAACGCCCAGAGGCTTTTGCGCAGTGCGTAGTCCAGTTCGCGCTGCCACTTCCGCGTCAGGAAGGCGACGATCTCCTCGCGGCCGCTGAGGAACGTGTCCCGGTTCCGCCACTGCGAGTCCGGCGTGTAGGCCAGCGCCACGCGTTGGGGGTCGCGAGTGTTCCACGCGTCCTCAGCCGCCTGGACCTTCCGCAGGGCGGTCTCCTGCGTGAACGGAGGATAGGGCGGGCGGTCTTCCGGCACTGCGATCTCCTCAGATGGGCAACGGCCGTTCTCTCTCGACTCGGCTACGGTACTTCGCGCAAACGAACATGATTGCCGCGCCCCGTCACGGCGTCCGGCAAGGAGGGCTCATGCGACAACGGCTCTACCGGAGCCGTCCTTCTCGCCGTCTACGACATCGGCTTCGAACCGGGCCAGGTCCTCCTCCCCCGCAGCAAGTCCGGGCGCTACTCCTCCAGGTGGTCGAAGCGGAGGGCGGAGGAGGTTTCGCCGCGGCCCGGGCGGGCGCGGCGGGTGGTCCACAGGACGCTGCCGCCGTCGCGGGTGCGGGCGTACTGGTGGGACCGGGTGAGGGTGACGCCCTCGCGCGGTACCTCCTCGGAGAACAGGTCGTAGGCGTTGGGGAGGCCCGGTGCGAGCAGCCGGCCCAGGGGGAGGAGTGGTTCGCCGTCCGGGCCGTTCAGTTGGCCCAGGCGCAGGACGTACGCGCCGGGGCGCGGCTCGCGTGGCAGCAGGGGGAACCAGTGTGCGGGTACGTCGGTCGCGAGTCGGTAGACGGCGGTTCCGCCGGGTGCGGCGGGCGCGGGGTGCGATGCCGGTTCCGTACGCGTGCGGTCCAGGGAGCCGCCCGCCGGGGTGGGGACCCGGCGCTCCACGGCCCAGGCTTGGTTGGCGCCCTCGTCCCGGGCGAGCAGTACCTCCTCGACCGGTTCCCCCTCCAGGGCGCCGGTGGTCACGGGCGGTACGAACAGGCCGGTGCGGCGGCCACCGTCCTCGGTGCTGAGCCGGTGCACCGACCAGTGCGCGTCACCCGCGGCCGCGCCGGGCGCGGGCAGCAGCGTCGGGCCTCCGAGCGCCGAGCTGAAGGTGTCCCCGACCACGACCGAGGTGAGGGTGGTGAGGCTGCCGACCGGCACGTCCAGCGGTACCAGGTACCAGTCGTTGCCGTACACCGTGGCGAACTCGGCGACCAGCATCCGCGCCAGGTCCGAGGGCGCGGCCTCGACACCGCCCAGGTCCACCCGTGCGTCCTCGAACTCCCAGTAGCGGCGGGCCGGCATGCCCGGGAACCGTACGGGCGCGGGGAAGGCCGTGGCGAGCAGCGGCTCGCGGTCGGCGGGCGCCTCCAGCCCGGTGTCCCCGCCTGCCGTGAAGTCGGTCCAGTCCAGGGTGCCGCCCTGATAGGCGGGTGCGGTGAGGGTGGTCTGCGTCCCGGACTCCGACAGGCCCACCGAGAAGCGGTGTTCCAGGCGGCGGGCGTCCCAGGACGGGTCGCCCTCGGCGGCGGTGAGGTGGCGGGCGTCGTACCAGTCGAGCCAGGAACGCAACACCGGGTACGCGGCGGGCGGCAGCCCCCAGCCCGGCTCCTCCGGGACCGGCGGGGCGGCGTGCAGGGTGAACGCGAGGGCGTGCCCGTCCGGTACGCGACCGCGCAGCACGCCGAGGTAGCGGGTGGTGGCGGCGTCGACGGTGCCTTCCTCGCCGGTGAGGGTGAGCGGGAAGTCGTCGAGGAGCATCCCGACGGCCTCGGCCACCGCATCGGCGGGCAGGTCCGCCGAGCGCAGCAGCCGCAGCAGGTGCTGGCCGGCCTCGGCGCCCGAGCGGAGGTCGGACGAGGTGGCGCGCGGCCCGTCCGGCTCGGCCTCCACCAGCGCCTCCAGGGGCGTGACGCCGTCGTAGTCGGTGCCGGTGCCCGCGGCGCGGCCCGGCCGGTAGCGGGTGATCCGGTCGGCGTGGCCGCGCACCCGTACCCACACGGGCGTCCCGGCGTCATCGCCCAGGAACTCGCCGAGCTGCCACTGCCGGGCCAGCATCCAGGCGGGGTCGTGGACCTGGCCCTCCAGGGAGGGACGCAGGTCGCCGGTGCGGGCACGGGGTTCGAGCCGGGTCCAGCTGGTGATCGAAGGCATGGTGTCTACCTCGGGAAGCCGCGGGTGAAGTCGGTGGCGACCGCGTCCTCGGGCCGGGTGTTCATGGCGAGGAGCGCGGCGGGGGCGAGCTGGCCGATGTCGGCGACGGCCGTGGGGCTGTCGGGGTGCAGCGCCTCGTAGTCCACGGCTCGCAGCCGGGCCAGGTCGAGGGCCGCTCCGACGGTGGCGCCGAGCAGGTCCGGGGTCCAGACCGGGGACGCGTCCGGCGGGACGGCGAGCAGTACCGTCTGCGGCGCTGCCGCGTCCGGCGCGTCGATGTGCACCGCGACCCCGGTGGTCTGCCGGTCACGGGGTACCACCTCCGTCCACTCGTCCACGATCAGCCCGCGCAGCCGTCCGGAGAGGACGGCGGCCGGGTCGGCCGTGCCCGCGGGGGTGTGGAGGACGAGGGAGAGGCGCGGGCCGGGGCTCTGGCCGGTCGCCGTGGGCAGGGCCGCCCAGCGCTCGGCGCGGGCGGGGTCGGCGGAGACGGTGTACGGGGCCTGGGCGACGACGGCCGTCAGCGCGTCGCCGCTCTCCAGGGCCTCCGCGTAGCCGAGGGTGGTGACCAGTCGCTCGACCCCGCGCCGGACGCGGCCCAGCCGGGTGAGCCAGCCGGCCGGGGCGTGCGGATCGCCGTCGAGCAGGGTGTCGGCGTGGGCGAGGGAGTCGGTGAGCGGCCCGGGCGCCGGGGCGGCGAAAGCGGGCAGCAGTACCAGGTCGCTGCCGAGCAGCGCCATGAGCACCTCGCGCGCCCACGCGCCCGCGGGCAGTGTGCCGTCGGCGCGGGCCGTGTCCAGGGCGGTCAACTGGCCGATGCGGCGGGCGAGTTCGGGAGCGACGGCCGCCGCGAGCGAGGCGAGCAGTGCGCCGTGCTCGGCCAGTTCGGCCGTGGTGGCGCCGGGCCGGGGCGGCAGCGGCGGTGCTGCCGCGGGCACGCCGAGCAGGCTCGCGGTGGCGAGTCCCCGGTGCAGCCGCTCGACGCGAGTGGCGGCGGGCGCGTCGGCCGGGGTGGCGAGGTCGGCGACGGCCCGCGCTACGACCTCGCGGACGGCGGTGGCCCGCGGCTCCAGGGCGGCGTCGTCCGGCCCGCTTCCGGGCTCTTCGGAAGCGGCCCCGGCTCCGGTCGCGGCCCCGGCTCCGGTCTCGGTCACGGTCTCGGGCAGGGCGAGGTCCGCGGGCCGCAACGGGCGTGCCGTACGGACCAGTTCGCGCACCGCCCGGACCGCCTCCAGGAGCGTGCCGAGCTGCTCCGCGTCGGCCGGTACGGCGGTGGGACGGGCCGCGCCCGGCTCGTGCGCGGCCAACTGCCGGTCGGCGTGGAGCAGCAGGTGCCGCTCCAGGTCGGAGCCGGGCAGCGCCTCCGGGCCGAGGCCGAGCGCGAGCCAGTCCAGCGGCGACAGCGGGTTCCCGGCGAGCGGAACGGTCCGGAGCGTGCCGTCGGTGAGGCGCACGGGGTACGTGACGGTGGCGGGCGCCGGGAGCAGTGCGGTCAGCCAGGCGTCGAGCGCGGGCTCGGCGAGCGCACGGGTCTGGGTGAGCGGGTCGGGCGCCCAGCCACCCGTGTTAGTGCCGGGACCGGTGCCAGGGTCAGTACCGGGGCCGGTACCGGGGTCCGGTACCTCGTCGGTGGGCCCGTCCCCACCGGGCGGCCCGCCGGGGCCGTCGCCGCTGCCGTCGTCGGTGCCGTCGTCCGTCGGCGGCAGGACGACGATCGGCGGGGTGTCCCCGGCGCCGGGCCCCGGGCCGGCGAGCGCAAGCCCGGCCGAGGCAGCCGCACCGGACGCAGCCGCACCGGACGCGGTCGCGCCGGAAGAGGCCGTACCCGACGCGCCCCCCGGCTCCGGCAGCAGCACGATCACCCGGTGCGTGATCGCGTCACCGGTCCGCGGTGTGCGCAGCGACTCCAGCTCCGGCGGCGGCGCCTCCCCGTTCCCCATCGCGTCGAGCGTTGCCCCGGCGCGCAGCGGGTTGCCCTGCGCGGCCTGGTGCACCCCCTCGACGAGCAGCGCGTCGGCGACCGCGTCCACGGCGTCGTCCAGTTCGTCCAGTACGGAGGTGAGCGCGGCGAGTTCTTCCGTCGCCCCGGACGGCACCCCGACGTCGCGGACGAGGTCGAGCCGGCCCGCCGCGCGGAGCCGGTGCAGCCGCAGGCCGTCGGTCACGTCGTGCGCGGCGACGGTCTCGCTGACCGTGCCGTCGTGGTCGACATGGGTGGCGGTCGTGGGCGCGAGCGCGCGGAAGCGGTCGGTCCAGGAGGCCAGGGTGCGGATCGGGTGGTCCTGAAGGGCCCGCTCGAAGCGGTAGCCGAGGAGGGCGCCGAGCGGCTGCCCCTGCCGGACGCCGTCCAGGAGCCAGGTCGCCGTGCGGGCCCGTGCGGAGGGCAGGTCGATCGCCGTGGGCGCGTCCGGCAGGTCGCCGTGGGCCCGCTGCGCGGCGCGCAGCACGGCCGCGGTGGTGGCCTGGGCGAGCGAGGGCGCATGGATCGGACCGGCGGTCTCGGCCGCCTCGTACAGCTTCCACGGCGCGCCGGTGCCGGGCGGGGCCAGCGGGTCGGTCACCTCGCCCTCCGGACGCCGCTCCGGCGGCACCTCCACGGGCTGCTGCTGACGGGGCGTCACGTCGAGCAGCCAGCCGTAGCCGCCGAGGTGGCAGCCATACGGGTACGGGGACCCCGGGCGCCGCAGCCAGGCGAGCCGGCGTGTCGCGAGCGAGGTGATCCAGGCGTCGAGCCGGTGCGAGGTGGCGTCCAGGTTCTGCGCGAGCAGCCGCTCCAGGTCCTCGGCGGGCAGCGGCGCGAGGGCCTTGAGGGCGGCCACCGTCTGGTGCAGGGGCTGCAGTTCGGGGCGCGCCTTCGCCTCCGGCGTCCACAGGTAGGCGTCCACGGTGCCGGTGCCGCCCGGCCGGGGCCGCTTGGCGCGGCGCCATACGGTCGCGGTGGGGTCCTTCTCGTCGGCGTCGACCACCTCCGGCTCGCGCCGCTCGGCGGGTCCGGCGCCGAGTACCAGGTCCACGGCGCGCGCGTACTCGGCGAGCAGGGAGTGCCGGGCCAGCCGGTACAGCAGCGGCGTGGTCAGCGCCTGGGCCGCGGGGTCGCCGCCCGTCGCGCCGAGGTCGTGCCACCAGCGGGCCCAGGGCAGGTTCTCGCGCGCCCCGTCCGGCGGCACCCGTGCCCAGGCCGGCGGGGTCAGCGGCGCGGCGAGGGCAGCGAGGTACTGGGCGGGCGTGCCGCCGGGCGTGCCCTCGGGGGCGTGCGTCCACGGATGGTCCAGGGGCCAGGCCCGGTTGGCGTACAGGACCCGGCCCGGTCCGTAGTCCCACGCGGGCAGCGAGAGCCGGCGCGCCAGGTCGCGCATCTGCGCGGCCAGGCCGGTGCGCCACTCGTCGTTGAGGGAGAGCGGGCCGAACCGCCACAGCGCGGCCACGTATTCGGTGCCCAGCGCGCTGCGGGCGTGGATCCGGCGGGCGGTGGGGGCCATGCCGAGGATCTCGGCGACGGTGCTCTGCGCGGCGGCGCCCCGGGTGATGCGGGGCACCGATCCGGGGTCGTCGGCCGCAGGGGCCCAGATCCGGTCGCGCAGGGTCCGCAGGAAGCCGGGCACGGCCGGGTCGAGGCGCAGCGTGCCGAGGCCGGTGCCCTCCAGGTCGGTCCAGCGGTCCAGCGGCAGCACCGGCAGCACACCGTACGGCTGGCTCCCGATGCGCAGGGCGGGCAGCGGACCGCCGGGCCGCAGGAAGCGGCGGGCGTGTTCGCGCGCGCCGCGCACCTTCTCCTCGGGGAAGCGGTCCTCGCCGAACTGGCTCAGGAAGTAGCCCCAGGTGGCGCCCCACAGGGCGGTGGCCATGTCCCGCGCCGCGGCCTGGTCGCGGCGGAGCGCGTCCCGGGCCCGGGCCAGCGGAGCCGGTCCGCCGGTCGGTGCGGTCAGCGGCAGACCCAACGCCCGGGTCAGTACGACGGCGTTGGTGTCGGGGTCGATGGGCGCGCTCTCCAAGTGCCGGACCTGGTACGCCGCGCGGTGCCCGGGGTCCCGGCGGCTGTAGCGGGAGGTGGCGGTGGCCGTGTTGTTGGTCGGTGCACCGGGCGGCACGAAGCCCATGCCCCGCGTGTAGTACTGCGCTTCGAGGAGCGCGGTCAGTTCGGCGGTGGCCGCGGTGGGCTCGCCCTCCAGGACGCCGTACGCGAAGAGGCGGGCGTAGCCGGTGCCGCGGGGGAGCCGCACGGCCATCCCGATCGCCTCGGCCGCGGCGAAGTCCACCAGCCAGCGGGTGGCCTCGTCGGTG
The DNA here is from genome assembly GCF_044544685.1 of Streptomyces sp. NPDC053542. NCBI lineage: Bacteria > Bacillati > Actinomycetota > Actinomycetes > Kitasatosporales > Streptomycetaceae > Streptomyces > Streptomyces sp. NPDC053542. Next base: position 260,584 of record NZ_JBITXL010000010.1, on the reverse strand, counting down.
GGCGGTGCGGCGGGGTCGAGGTCTTCGAGGTCGGCGGTGGGCGCGGGACCGACCGGCAGGGGGCCGGGGGTGGCGCCGCCGACCGGCGCGGAGACCCGGGTGACGACGGGCGAGGCCGGGTCCTTGGGGTGCCCGACCACGTACCAGCGGGTGGGCAGGGCACGGGCGGCCGGCCGCTTCGTCCAGCTCGCGGTCCTGCCCTCGCCGAGCTCCGGGAAGCGCGGCGAGCCGTCGGCGCCGCCCATGCCCGGCTGGTCGAAGGGGTTGACCGGCTCCACGGAGCGGGCGATCCAGGCGGCCCGCTCGACACCGAACCGGTCCGCGAGCTCGTCCCAGGCGGCCCGCTCGGCCGGGCCGTCGCCGCGCGCGGCCCAGATCCCCTGCCAGTAACGGTGGCCGTACAGCTCCTCGTCGGCGGTGAGCGGGGCCTCGTGCGTGTCGATGTGGATCTCGTCCGGATAGACGCGGACGAGGAGTTCGGTGGCGGTGAACCGGGTCTCGAGCCGGACGGGCAGCAGGACCACGGGCAGTGTGGTGGGAAGGTTCCAGGCAGGGGGCGGTGGCGTGGTCATCTGCGTCGTCCGTCCAGGTGGCGTGCGGGGAGAAAGCGAAGGGGGCGCGGGAGCGCAACCGGCACTGCGTACGGCAGGGCTGTCATGGGGTCGCCCTCCCGGCCGGGTACGCGGGAGGTACTTCGTACGCCTCGGCCGGGATCGGCGGCAGGGACAGCAGGTTGTCGGCCGGGTCGGCGTTGGCCGCGGCCCGCAGGTAGCGGCCGCCGCTGCCGTCCGCGGTGGCGACCACCGGCACCCGGCTCCCGGGCGTCTGCTCGATGTAGAACGCCTGGCGGCCGTCGAGCGCGGCCAGGGCCTCGGCGCGGGTCATCCGCCACCAGCGGCCGTCCGGTCGCCGCCCGGCGATCTCGCGGACGAAGACCCGGTCGCTGCCGGGCATCCGCTTGCGGACATGGCTGATCCGCAGACCGGGGCCGTGCAGCGGCAGCAGCGCGGAGGCGTGGTGCGCGACCCGGACGGGCCGCTGGAGCGTGATGTGGGCGAGGGACGCCGCGTTACGGCTCCAGGACAGCCGGGGCGCCCCGGGGCTGGGATCCAGCGGACGCGGATCGGCCCCGAAGGCGGGCACGGTCCCGAGGTACGTGAGCGCGGCCAGCTCCTCGGCGCTGCGGACCGTCGCGGCCCAGTCGACGTCCCGCCAGGTGAAGGGCCGCGGCCCGTACACGGCGTCCTTGGCCGGCTCGTCCAGGCCGAAGGCCGGGGCGAGCGGATGCTCCTCGAAGACGAAGAACCAGCCCGGGTCCGTCTCCGAACCCAGCGCGGCCGCGACGGTGAGCGGGAAGCCGAGGAAGAGCACGTCGGCGCCGATCTCCCCGGAGAACACCGGCTCCACCCGCTCCTCGCCGAGCCGCCGCGGCCCGCCGGGGACCGCGGGCGGCAGCGCGCGCCGCGCGTGCAGCCCGAGCGACGGGAAACGCCGGACGACCTCGCCGCGCACCAGGAGTACGACGGCGTCGTCGCCGCCCGCCGGCCTGCGCACGTGCTCACCGAGCGCGCCGCTCCGGTCCCAGTCCCGCATCGGCGGCACGTCGGGCTGCTCCAGCCCGGCCGGTACGGTGCCGCGCGCGTCCCAGAAGTGGCGGAACGCGGTGGCCCGCCGGTCCGTGGGGAACTCCCGCCACAGCAGTTCACGGCCCAGCTCGTGGTTGGCCCCGGCGAGGAACGCCTCGACGAAGCGGCCGTTGGCGCGCAGCAGGGTGACCGTCTCCGGCGGCACGTGCTGCACCCCGGGCAGCAGGTGGTCGCTGCCCAGCTCGGTGAGGAGCTCGGCCATCGGCTGGGCGAAGGACGGCGGGGCGAGCAGCGGCCCCAGTGGGTCGGGCAACCCCGAGCCCGCGAGGTCGGCGCCGTCGATCCGGGCCGCCACCCGGGCGGTGACGGCCCGCTCGGGCACCGTGGCACTCCGTACCGCGTCGGCGAGCCCCGTCAGCGGTACGGCGGGCTCCGTCTCCTGGAGGGCGCGGGCCTGCGCCGCGAGGAGGGCGCGCTGATGGGCCATGGCCGCGTCCCGGAAGTCGGAGGTGATCTTCCGGCGCCGCTCGGCGACCGTGCCGGGCAGATCGGCCAGGGCGATCCCCGCGCCCTGGTTGACCCAGCCGTACCAGGCTCCCGCGTCGGCGGGGATCGGCGCGGACCAGGAGCGCGGCGTCCCGGCGCCCTCGATGTCCCAGCCGATGCGGTACGAGGCGGAGTTGGCCTGCGGGCCGTCCTCCAGGACCAGGACGGCGAGGTCGGGTTTCTCGGTGCCGCTGAAGTCGGCGACGGCGATGCCCGCGCCGGCCACCTGTGGGAAGACCCCGGGGACCGGCACGGTGGGGCCCCACTCGGCGACCCGCCCGCGCGCGTTGATGTTCCAGCCGACCCGGTACGAAGCCTGCGCCCCGGCCGGGGTCTGCTCCATCAGCATCACGATCAGCTCGGGCCGCAGGTCCCCGTTGAGGTCGGCGACGGCGACGTCCAGGCCGAAGACCGCGGGCGCGTAGTCGGACGGCCGCCCGGGCCAGGGGAGTTCCACCGAATCGGACCAGCCGCCGCGCGCCACGCCGTTCTCGGGCGAGATGTTCCAGCCGATACGGAGGAACAGGCGCCGGTTCCCCTTGAGGCCGCCCAGGTAGACGACGAGCAGCTCCTGATTGCCGTCGCCGTCGAGGTCGGCGAGCGTGCAGCTGCCGGCCTGTACGTACGCGGCCTCGGTCAGGCCGCCGCTGGAGGTGAGCGGGGTGGACATGGGGGTCGGCATGGCGACCGGGCCGATCCACGAGGCCGGGTCCGCGTTGCCGTCCAGGTTACGGGCGATCAGATAGCGGCCGAAGTTCCCGACGTGCCCGTTGTTGTTGTACTCCTCGATCCAGAAGATCACCGCGTCCGGGCCGGCCGACTCGGGCTGCAGCTTGCCGGTGGCGATGCCGAAGCCCTGGGTGAGGTCGGCCGCCATCCGTTCCGTCATGGCCGGCTTGAGCTGCCACCCGTCGCGCACCCCCGCGTCGAAGTCGGTCTCCCGGCCGAGCCGCAGATACGGGATGTTGGCCCCGGCCGGGGCGTCGACGTGCCCCACGAGCAGGTGGGAGAGGAAGCCCAGTTGAGGGCGCCAGCGGATGTCGGCCGGCGGGAGGGCCCGCGGGTCCCCCTTGCCGCCGAACTCCGGGCGGCCCAGCGGATACCAGACGTTGTCCCCGGCCCGGTCCACGACGAGCAGCTGCCCGTCGGCGACGACGTGGACGAGTGAGCCGTACGTGGCCCCGTGAATGCCCTGGTCGTATCCGGAGGGCACCCGGCCACCGCCGGGGAGGGTGCCGGTGGTCGGCATCACGAACACGGTGGACTGGGTGTGGGAGAGGACGGCGGTGCCGTCGTGGCCGAGGCCGAGCACCCGCGACATCGGCGGCAGCCCGTTCACCACCCCCCACAGGATGGTGCCGAAGAAGGACCAGCTCATATAGAGCGCGCCGTTGAGGTCGATGCCGTAGTACCGGCCGTCGGAGGCCCGCACGGGCACACCCCGGTCGGCGCTGAAGCCGGCCCCCGCGGCGCCGAGGTCCTTGTGGACCCAGCTGGTGCCGTTGTGGGTGAGCTGGAGCAGTTTGCCCACCCGGTTGACGAGCAGCAGCTCCCACGTGTTCTGCCTGCGCACGCCGGTGATCCAGAAACCGCCGGGCATGCCGAGCCGGACCCAGCTCCAGTAGTCCTCGCGGCCGCGCAGCTCCCAGAGGATGCCCCAGTCGTCGACGACATAGGCGGCCTGGTGGAGGTAGTTCGTCGAGCCCAGGCCGCTGGGGGGCTGGTACCGGACGGCGGTGGTGAGCCGCCCCTCGCCGGTCACCAGCGGGCGGCTGGTCGTGGTGGTGCTGTCGCTGGGCGTCCCGTGGTTCCGCCAGGCCCACTGGTCCCCGTCCCAACGCAGCTGGTACAGGCTGCCGTTGGCGCCGATCACGAAGACGTGCAGGTCCCGCACGGCCGACGGCGGCGAGGCACAGGTGGTCCCCGGCGGGTAGCCGTGGTCCACCCAGCCCGGCACGTTCTGCTGGGTGACCCGGGACATCAGCCGGCCGTCCTCGGTGACGACGAACACCCGGTTCGGCAGGGCCGCGCCGACCCAGCGGATGACGGGCACCGCCGGCGCCACGCCCTCCTTCGGCTCGGTCGGGTCCTTCTCCCACCAGCGGGTGGTGAGCCGGTCGGGGCGCAGGTTTCCGAAGCTCTCGTGGCCCGCGAGGTCCTCCACCCCGGCGAGCCCCGCGGGCGTCGGCAGCGGCGGCACCGCCTGCTCGGTACGCCGGGCCAGCGAGGCGGCCAGTCCGGTCGCCGCCGTGTCCGTGGCGGCGGGCTCCGCGCCCGGCGCGGCGGCCCGTCGGGCTACCGGGCCGCCCGGCCGCAGCAGGCGCCGGAACGCCGGGTCCATCGCGGCGGCGGCCTCCTCGTTGCGGGCCAGCTCACCGGCCGCCGTACTCCCGTCGTAGGCGACGGCGTCCCGTACGGCTGCGGTCATCTGGAGCATCCGGGCATCCAGCCGGTCGTTGTCCGCCGCGGTCCCGGGCAGCCTGCGGTGCAGGCTCGTGGCGACCGTACGGGCCAGCTGGCCCTGGCGCAGCACCTCGTTCGCCCGGCGCAGCTCCGCCGCCTGGTCCCAGGCCGCGGCCACCAGGTCCTCCTGGTTGCGGCGCACCACTTCGGCGCCGAGCGCGGCGGCGGCCCGGTGCCGCGGGTCGAGGTTCAGCTCGCGCAGCCAGCGGGGACCCGTCTGCGGCGAGGGCAGCCCCTCGGTACCGGCCTGCGCGGAGCCGTAGACGGGCGGGGTGAGCGTGGTGTTGAGCGGACCCGGGTCGAGGGCCGCCTTGTACGCGGTACGGAAGACGGTGGCCGTCTCCGCGTGCCACGGGCGCGGATCGGTACCGGCGGTGGGCAGCGCACCCTCCAGGTCGAGGGTGCGGCCGGGGTGGCCGGCCGGCAGTACGGGCAGCCCGCCGCCCGCCGCGCCGACGTCCATCGGGCGGGTGCCGACGTCGCCCGGCAGGGCACGCGGAGTGAGCGCCCTGACCAGGGACTCGAAGTCGCCGTCCAGGCCGGTGGTGAACCACCAGTGGTGGTAGAGCGGCAGCAGACACTCGGTCTCCGCCGGCCGTTCGCCCGGCGCGGGCCACGCGGGGAGCAGCTCCCCTTCGGGGACCGGCAGCCCGAGCCCGGCGAGCCGCCCGGCCTCGAAGGCGGGGACGACGGCCGCGAGATAGCGGGTGCGGGGGTGCAGCCGGCGGGGGCAGAGCAGCCGGGACAGGGTGCGGTCCGGCTCCTCCGCCAGGATGCGGTCGACCTCCGCCTCCCCGGCACCCTCGTCGGTGGCCACCTGGGCGTGTGCCCAGGCCCAGGACTCCGCCAGGTTGGGAAGTTCGGTACGGGGACAGCGCAGACGGGGCAGGGCACCGTCGGCGGGCAGCAGCTCGGCGTGCTCGGCCTCGACGACGACCAGGACCAGCCACGGCCGCAGCCGGCCCAGGTCGGTGGCGGCTGCGGGCGTGAACAGCCACGGCAGATCGGGCCGGTCGAACTCGACCGCAGGAAAGAGGTGCGGTGCCGCGTCCGGGGTCCCGTCGGCCGGGAAGACCCGCAGGACCTGCCCGGTGTCGAGCCCGGTGACATCACCGGGCCCGAGCAGCCGCGCCGGTACGGAGACGGCGTCCCGCCCGGTCAGGCGCGGGCGCAGCGTGACGTGCGTACGGGCGGGCATCGCGCCGGACGTGGGGTCGACGGCACCCCCGGCGGCCGCGAGGCCCTCGCGGACCCAGGACAGGAAGGTGAGGCCGCTCATCGGGTCCCCCCAGGAGTGAGGTCGGCGGTGGGATGGGTGCCCGGGTCTCCCGGTGCGGTCTCCGGCGCGAGGCGCAGGCCCGCCGTGGCCAGGTCGCGGCGGTACTCGGCGGCCTCCGTCCAGGTGGTGCCGCGCGGGGCGGCCGACCGCAGCAGGCCGGTCTCCCCGGGCTCGCCCGAGACGCGCCAGCGGGTGTCCCGTACGCCCAGGTCGCGCGGGGCCGCGGCGAACCGCTGCCGGCCGGTGCGGCGGGCGGCGGGCGCCGCGGCGGTACGCAGCCCGGCGGCCCCCAGTGCGGGCCCTTCAGCGGGGCCGGGGCCGGCGAAGGCCGCGGCCGCCCCGGCCGGAGCCGTGACGCGGTGGGCACCGTCCTGGACGATCTCCTCGTAACCGACCGAGGAGGCGAACACCCCGGCCCGCTCGCGTTTCCGGGCGACCGCGCCCTCCGCGCTCGCGCCCGCCGTGAGCAGCTCGAAGGAGGGCGCGGCGAGTTTCTGCTCGTCGGTCAGGTCCAGGAACTGCGCCGGCGCGAAGTACTCCCGGGTGGGGGTCATTCGCACGGTCACCGGAGCCGTCGCGGGATCGGCGTCCTCGACGGTGAGTACCGGATCCAGGTCGAGCCTGCGGTCGCCGTCGACAGGCGCGCTGCCGTAACGGTCGAGGGTGACGCCCAGCGGGGCGACCCGCTGGGTGCAGGCGAGACCGCCCAGCGGGTGGACGATCAACTGTCCCTCGGCATCCGGGAGTTCGCGCAGTGTGACGACGGTCCGGCCCGCGCCGGTGAGCTGTGCCGTCCAGTTGCGTGGATCGGCGAGCGCCTTCTCCACCTCCACGGCCACGTCCACGGCCGCCGGCAGGGCGGCGGGCGCGGCCCGCTCGCCGAAGGTGCGGTCGAAGCTGATCTCACCGCTGAAGAAGAGGATCTCGAACCGGGCCCGGCCGCGCACGTGCCAGGGAGCGGGCCCGGACAGCGCGACCTCGACGCCGACACCCATCAAGGTACGGCTGCCCCGCTTGAGCGCGAGGTGCCCGGCGATGTCCACTTCAAAGCCGAAAGGCTCGAACTGTACGAGGGCGTCGAAGGCCAGCAGTCCCTCGACGCTGAAGCCGAGCGCCGCCGCGTACAGCTCCAGCCGGGCACCGAACTGCGCGGTGTTGGACGTGAGCGCGAGGTACGCCTCCAGGCGCACCCGCGGGTTGTCGCCGTTGAGCAGCGACAGGTTCAGCCGCCGCAGCTCGGGGAAGCCCTCGGGGCGTTGGAAGCGGGGGTGGAAGCCGCCCGCCGACAGCGCGAATTGCGGCCGCCCCTTCCAGCGGGCCCGCATCGCCATGTCCCCGGTGAGGGCGAACGCGGCGATCCGCGAGTCGTACAGGGTGGCGTCCACCGACGCCTCGCCGCGCTCGAAGTCGATGACGCCGAGCACGTCCATATTGACGACGACGAGCGCGGTCTCCTCGGTCGGCAGCGCCATCCGCAGCCGGCCGAGCAGCACGAGCCGTACCGGCGTGGGCAGTTCGAGCAGCAGACCCAGATCCAGCGTGAGCAGCGTCGGGGTGCCCCAGCCGATCCTGGCCATCGGGCCGACGACGTGCCGCCCTGGTGTGGGCGGGAAGACGGCGCCGAGCGTGGCGACGATCTCCGGCGCACGGGCCAGCGGATCGCGCGGGAACAGCACCGAGTCCAGCGCCTTGGTACGCACACCGGCCCGCAGCGTGTCGACCGACACGGAGCGGTTGATGCCGATGAGCCCGCCGACGCCGGAGAGCGTGAAGCCGAAGCCGAGCTGTACCGGGGTGAACTCCGCCGAGACCAGGACGAGCAGCGAGAAGCCCTCGCTGCCGTCCGGCATCTTCGTGGTGAGCAGGCCGACGGCCTTGAGCGCGATGCTCTCCAGCTGGAGCGCGAGCACACCCGCGTACTCCTGCTTGTCCCGGTCGAAGAAGAGGTAGCCGCCGCCGGTCACCGGGCCGGCCGCCACCTCCAGCGCCGCGCCCTTGGGCGGTGCGAAGGCGGCACTGAGGCCGACCGGGCCGAGGTTGCCGTTGGAGGTGGTCAGTTCCGCACCGAGTCCGATGCGTTCCACCGTCGCGCGGACGGGGCCGAGTTCCAGGCGGGCGGTCGCGGCGACCGTCGCGCGCAGCTCGCCCTCGGTGGCGTCCGCGCCGAGCCCCAGGTGGATCGCCTGGAGCTCGATGGGGCCGAGCCGGGCGTTGACCGGCAGGGTGGCGTCGAGTCCGGCGGAGCCGGTGAAGCTCAGCCCCTTGCGGCGCGACCACTGCAGGCCGAGCGCGAACTCCGTACGCAGCCCTTCGGCGGGCAGGACGGAGGCGAGGAAGCCGTCCCCGTCGCCGCCCGCGACGACGAAGGCTGCCTTGTCGGCGGCGATGCCGAGCTCGATGTCGTTCCGGTCCTCGGCGCCCTCGGGCACGTCCTCCAGGACGGCCTTCAGCCAGGTACGGAACTGCCCGATCTCCAGTCGGGTGCCGGTGGCGCTGCCGAGCAGCAGCGCGGGCGCGTCCTTTTCACCGGCCTTGCGCAGTTCCAGGCCGAGTTCGATGCGGCCCGCGGTATGGGCGGTGAAGGACACCCCCTGCGGGCCGATGGCCACCGCGGGACCCGCGCCGGACAGGTCGGCGCGCAGCGCCCAGCCGCCGCCGAGGAGCTGGTCGACGGCGGCCTTGCCGCGCGGGACGACGACCACGCCGAGGTCCCCGGACGCGGGGGAGGACAGGGCGAGGGTCGCGCCGATCTCGCCCCCGATGCCCGGCGCGACGGCGACCGGGATTCCCAGCGTGAGCATCCGGCGGCCGAGCGCCACCGAGGCGTCGTCCAGGCCGGTGTCCGCGGTCTCGCCGAGGCCGACGAGGACGGAGACGCCCAGCTCGTGCAGGAGGCCGCCGAGCCGGGGCAGCAGGGTGGCGGCGAGCGCGTCGGCCGCGGCCTCGTCGACGAGGCCGTCCGGCAGATAGGCGGCGCGCAGCGCGGCGACCGGGTCGGTGACCAGCTCGACGAGCCGCTCCGGCCGCAGCCGGGCGCGGGCGGCGGCGGTCCGTACCTCCTCGCCGTCCTGGTTGACGACCGGCGTCTGCGGCCCGGCCTCCTCGGGCAGGACGAGCACCCCGAGGAGTACCAGCACGTGGTACAGCACGCTGTGGTGGCGCAGCAGCCAGTCGGTGACGAGGAAATGCACCACGTCCTCGGCGAACGCCTCGGCGTCGAAGTCGCCGAGCGCGGGCGGCACATCGCGTACCAGGTCGACGGCGCCGGCGACGACCTCCAGCAGCCGGCCGAGCCCTTCGAGGTCCTGCGGCGGATGCGCGACCAGCTCCTGGAGGACGCCGACGGCACCGGCGGCGTCCTCCAGCCAGTCCGCGACCTCGGCGGCGCCCTGTTCGCCGGCGGCGGCCGGGTTCCAGCCGATCCGGGCGAGCAGCCGGGCGAGCCGCAGCGGATTGGCGACGGCCTCGGTGACCGGCTCGATCAGCCGGAGGATCTCGGTGACCAGGGCACTCTGGCCGTCGGCGGGCCCTTGCGGCGTGTCGGGGCTCGCGGGCTCGCCGGGCTCTGCGGCGCCGCCGTCGGCGGGGATCTCGGTCATGTCGGCAGCCCTTCGGTGTCGAGCACGAAGTCCCGGGCGGTGCGCAGGGTGCGCTGGTCGGCGGGGAGATCGGCGAGGGGCAGGGCGTAGTGGCGGGGGTTGCTGCCGCCGGACCAGCTCGGCCACTGGTCGACGACCCGCAGGGTGTGGCCCGGGTCCTTGTAGCCGGCGTGGTTGCCGTGGGTCGCCGGGTGCGGCTCGGCGTTCTCCGCGGTGGGGCTCGGGCACGGGTTCTTGGCGAGGATCGCGGCGGCCAGGGCGGTCTCGTGCGCGGCGGTCCAGGTCGCCGTGTCCGGCCCGAAGGTGAGGCCGGAGTCGGCGGCCGCCCGGGCGACGACCTCCTGGAGCCTGGCGGAAGCGCGCGAGGGGTTGCCGCGCAGCAGGACGGCCGGCGAGAAGACGTGCCAGCGGTGGAGCAGCGCCGCGGTCTTCTCGGAGCGGAAGACGTCGCCGATGGTGGTGCCCGCCTGGAGCGGGAACGGGTTGGCCGCCGTGGGGTGGTTCCAGGGCGCGGCGCGCAGGTCGCGCAGCCGCATCCGCGCCATGTCCCACATGGCGCGCCGGAAGCCGTCGTCGGTGCGGCCCGCCATGACGAAGCGGTGGAACCAGTGCCACAGCTTGAAGTACTCGTGCTCGGCGTACTGGCCGTAGACCTGGGTGACGCCGGGGCCGGGCGCGGGGAAGCCGTGCAGCGGCGCGGTGCTGCCGTCCTGGCGGGTGAGCACGCCACGGGCGGCGTACTTGCGCTGGCCCGGCACCCACGGCGACGGGGAGCCGGTCTGTCCGTTGCCCGTCCACGTCCGGTCGGGCAGGACCCCGAAGAACCCGGCCACCTTCTGGAACGATGCCTCGCTGCGGGTGCGCAGGAAGGCGAGGAAGGCCCACAGCTCGCCGTCGTCCACCTCCCACAGGGCCCGCGCCGGCCGGGACGGCTGGGTGGCCGGGACCCACTTCCGGGCCCCGAAGGTCCAGTGGCACAGGCCGAGCGAGGCGAAGGCGTGGTCGTAACAGTTGACGGCGTCGAAGTAGCCGAGCGCTTCCACCTCGGCGACCGCCCGGATCACCTTGAACGTGGCCAGGGTGTTGGCATCCAGGTCGCGCAGCGGGGTGCCGATGAGGGCCTCGGGGGTCATCTCGGCCTCGGGAGCCCAGGTGTGACCGCGCTCCGGGTAGGCGACCGGCCCTGACATGGGACGGTACGGGTCGGTGGCGGCGGCCGAGGGGTCGTCGTAGGGCACGCGCTGGCCGAGGGGCGTGCGCCGGTCCGGCTCCCAGCCGTCCGCCGGCCGGGTGGCGGGCCGCGTCCAGTGGTCGGAGAAGTCCCGCGCGAACATCTTCGGCGAGGTCACGGTGTTGTTGACGGTCTCGTCCCAGCGCCAGACGTTGTCGGCGAGCCGGGCCGGGCGAGTGCCGGTGGCGGCGATGACGGCGACGGCCGAGGGCATCGACCCACTGGCGTTCCGCCATGCCTCGATCACCACCGGGCAGCGCAGGCCGTCCGCCTTCCAGCGGGCGATCACCTGGCGGGTGGCGGTGTCGACGACCCCGCTGACCTCACCGGCGAACCGCCGCGCCACGGGAACCTCGACGCTTTCCAGCGCGGAGGCCCAGCGGTGGTCGCGCAGGACGGTGACCGCGTCGCCCGCCGGGTGTGCGGCGGCCCCGGTGCCGTCGGCGGCGCGGGTGACCGTCCAGGAGGTGCCGGAGACGGCGGTGACGGTGAGGTTCTCGTCGCCGACGCGGGCCTTGAACGGCAGGTCCGGGAGGGTACCGGTGGCCGGCGCGAGCAGTGTGAGAGCGGTCGCCGCATCGCTGAGCGGCTGGGCGAGCCGCACGACGGCGGTGGCTACCCGCGCGACCCGCCCCATCTTCGCGTACGCCTGCAACTCCCTTACGGCCCACCGCACTTCGCGTCCGAAGCTGCCGTCGCGGGTGCCGACCACGCCGAAGCCCAGCTCCTGTAAGTCCCGCTGGAGGTCGGTGACATGCGTGCCCCCGGCGGCGGCGCCGCCCCCGGCGGAGGCGTCGGTGTCGCCCTCGCGCAGGGTGTTCCCGCCGTACAGGTCGGGGAGGGCCGAGGGCGGGGCGCCGGTGGTCTGGCCGACGTCGAGGGGGACGGCGAGGCGGGTGAGCGGCGCGCCGCCCACATTGCCGGGCAGATGCCACCACAGCGTCTGTACCACCGACTTGGCGTCCTGGCCGTCCCAGGTGAACTGCACCTCGCCGATGTTGTTGCGGCCCACGATCTCCCGGCCGCTGCCCGTGACGGCCATGTAGTCGAGATGGTTCTCGGCGGCCTGTACGTACTGGGCGAGGTCGGCCCGGCGGTCGCCGGTGGCCGGGAAGGACACCGGCGCAGGCCCGCCCGGGCGCGGCGCCGTGCCGTCGGGGTCCTCGTGCCGGACGTAGGTGAGCTCGTACTCCCACTCGGGCGCGGGGCTGTGCACGGACGTGTTCTCGGGTAATTCCATGAGCGCCGGGGTGTCGCGGACGACGACGGCGCCGGTGGGCAGCCCCGGGAGGGTGCTGGTGCGGACGAGGAACTGCTTGCCGTCGGGGTTGGCCCAGCCGGCCCGGCGGGTGTGCGGCGTGCGCAGCGGGTTGAAGCCCGCGTAGTGCAGCAGCATCGTGCCGGTCGCCTCGTTCTTGAGCGAACTGGCGGTCAACTGGGCCAATACGCCCCGCACTTGACCGGCCGGTGAGCTGAACGGGGCGGAGGCGCGGTAGGCCATCCGGGCGGCGAAGCCGTAGTGGACGTCGCCGCCGAGGGAGACCACGCGCCGCCGCCGCACCCCGTCGGCGCCCGGAGCGGCATGGCCGAGGACCCGGGCGATGAATTTCTCAAAAGCCCGCGGATCGTGGCTCCATGCCTCGTAGTCCTGATCCAGCTGGCCCGCGTAGCCCTGGAGGCGCCGGACGGCCGGCTGCGCGAACTCCTCGATGACCGGATCGCCCAGCACCGGGCACGGCGACAGCAGCACGGTCACCTTCTCCAGGCCCTGGTCCTCGGGCGCCTCCACCATCGCGGCGAAGGAGGCGTCGGAGAAGAACAGGGACGGCGGGTCGGTGTATCCGCCGCGGAAAACACGCTGGGTACGGGTGTCCACGGCCACGAGCTGGTGGGCCTGCCAGGTGATCGCGTAGTGCCACGTGAGGGACCCGGACTCGCGCACGATGCGCCCGGCGGAGTCGGCCCCGGTGGGCACCCCGGTCCGGCGGGCGATCACCGCGGCCGGACCGGCGGCAGTGTGATCGGGCGCGGCGAGCGCGGTGAGCAGCTCACGGCCCGCCTCACCCTGCGGGCCGTCGGCGAACTGCTCGGGCGTGTTGCCCCAGCCCTGGCAGACCGCGTACGCCGCCATCGCGTTGCCGAGGAACTGCCGCCCGTGGACGGTCTCGGACACCTCGTGCACCCAGCGCTTGGAGATGTACCAGTCGTCGGTGACCTCGTGGTCGTCGAACATCATGTACGTGGCGGTGTTGGCGAGGGCACGGCGGACCATGCCGAGGGTGCCCCGGAAGCCGTCCACCCGGTCGCACTCGGTCACGTACTCCATGAGCCGCTCGTGCGCCCGCTTGTACTCGGGCTTGGTGCGCAGACCGAAGTACTCGGTCGGGTGTGGATCGCCCAGCGCCTTGGACTCCCGCGGGAACAGCTCCGGGAAGAACTGCACCGGCGACACCACCGGCCACAGGGTGGGGGACCAGGCCATGAGGTACATGGCGAAGAACTCCGAGAGCCGCAGCAGATGACTGCGCCCCTTGGCCGTCGTCATCTTGAAATCGGTGACCACCATCTCCTGCCGCCACCCCGGCCGGAAGCTCCACTTCTGGTACGCGGGATGGACGGTGGCGAAGGTCTCCTCCCGGCCGAGCAGCGCCCGGCCGTAAGTGGAGCAGATGTGCAGCAGCCCGTCCGCGACGTCGTCCGCGTAGATCTGGTCGCCCGTCAGGATCAGCTGTTGCGGCCGCCGCTGCGGTGCGGCGACATCGGCCGCGAGGACCTCGTCCAGGATCGACAGCGCGTCGGTCCCCTCGGCATGCGGCTTGCGGCAGGAGGCGTGGAAGAGCCGCAGCCCGCCCGGCCGGTCCGGCGGTGTGACGAAGCTCGGCAGCGTGGGCGCACCCGACGTCCCCTGATACAGCAGGGCTTTGCGGGCCGCGCTCTCGTCCGCCGCGACGATGTCGGGGGAGAAGAGGCCCGGCGCCCCGGCCGCCACCGGGGTGGCCGGCGAGGTCACGTCCTCGCCGAACCGCAACGCGTACCGGTAAATGGTCCCGGGTCTGAGCGTGCCACCGGAAGCGGCCTTGGCGGTCACCGCGACGAGATGCAGATGCTCCCCGACCCGCGCGGTGACCCGGGTGCCCGAGAGGGCGGGCGTGGCAGGCAGCGCCCCCGAGGCCCCCTCGAACACATCGAGCGTCACCTTGCGCGGCGCCTTCAGCGCCAGCCATACGGTGACACTGCTCCGGTCGACCCGCCGCACGATCGGCCCGGCCAGTACCAGCGGTAATGCCGCGATGTTCAACGTCGGCAGGGCGGACACACCGGTCCCCCCGCTCATCCCCACAGTCCCCACGTTTGCCCCCCGTCGGGTGAGATGGAGGGAGAGTACCTTCACAGGAATTACATCTGATAGTCACGTGATGAAAGATTTGTGGGGAACCTGAGGTTCAGTTTGTGCCGGGAGTGTTCAGTGGATATATGACCCACCGTTGATGTCGTACGTGACGCCCGTGAGGTACCCGGATGCCGGGCGCGCTGTTCGGGCCGGTTCATACGCCTCACGCCTCATACGCCTGGAGACATCAGCCCGTCCTCGCAGCTGTATTAGACGTATCGATGCCGGTCACTTAGCGTTCGGCGCATGACAGAGCGACGTGCGATCCTCAGCGGCTCGACGTTCGAGGAGCAGATCGGCTATGCCCGGGCCGTGGTCGACGGTGACTGGGTGCATGTGTCCGGGACGACCGGGTTCGACTACGCCACCATGACGATCTCCGAGGACGTGGTGGAGCAGGCCGAGCAGTGCCTGCGCAACATCGAGGCGGCGCTGGCGGAGGCGAAGTGCACCCTCGCCGACGTGGTGCGGGTGCGGTACCTGCTGCCCGACCGGGCGGACTTCGAGCCCTGCTGGCCGGTACTGCGCCGCGCCTTCGGCGAGGTACGGCCGGCCGCCACGATGCTCGTGTGCGGTCTGGCCGACCCCCGTATGAAGATCGAGATCGAGGTGTACGCGCGGTCGGCTGCCGCTTAGCCGGTCACCGCGTCGACGCCGTCGATCCGCTGCTCGTCGTGGCGCGCGTCCGCGTCCCACGTGGCGAGGTCCACGACCCGGTCGTCCGGGAAGAGGGCGCAGGTCCGGCCGTCGGCCACGAACACACTGCGCGGTGCGGTGTCGAGCACGGACGCGGCGACGAACGTACCGACGATATGCGTGAAGTCGCAGACCGCGCCGATGCGGAACAGCGACCGGGATTCGGTGGTGACCTCGTCGCCCCCGGCCCGCAGGACGGTGCGCTGGTCGGGGGCGATGGCGCGGGTGGTGACAGCGACGGCGATGTTCTCCAGCCCGTCCGAGGCGACCGCGGCAAGTGCGCGGGCCCGCCGTACGGAGAGGCGCTCCAGCAGGAAGCGGTCGCCGCCGCGGCCGAGGATGACGGGTATGTCGCGGGCGCGGGCCAGCGGCAGGCAGGCGGCATGGGGGTTGCGTTCCACGGCGACGACCTTGATGCCGAGGTCCCGCAGCTGGGCGGAGAGGCGCAGGCCCACCTGGCCCAGGCCGACGACGATGACGTGGTCGCGGCGGGGGATGGAGCGGGCGCCGAGGATGCTGGTCATCCGGTGGCCGGTGAACCGGTCGACCACGCTCGCGGTGAAGACGGCGGCCAGTACCAGGACGCCGAGCATCGAGACGGCGGAGAAGATCTTGTACCAGCCCGGGCCGTGCTCCGCGTGCGGCGAGGATCCGACCGTGGTGAGCGTGCGGGCGGCGTTCCACGTGGCATCGGGCAAGGGCTCGTGGAGTACGAGGACGCCGAGTGTGATGTCCACGGCGAAGGCCAGCAGCAGCGCGGTGAAACTCGCGACGAGCACCTTGGCGGACGTGCCGAGGGAACGGAACCAGGACACGAGGGTGGAGCGTGGCCGGTGGTCCGCGTGGGAGGTGAGGGTGCGCTTGGGCAGGTGCTCGATGGCGGTGCTGACACCTTCGCGGCGGACGCCGACGACCTCGTTGCCGAGGGGCTGGAGGATGGCGTACTGAGGCGCGAGGCAACTGGCCAGCAGGCTGGGCACGATCGCATCGGTCATGCTCAGCACGGTGCAGTTGGGAATGGTCCGGCTGACCTCGTCGGCGACGGTGCGGTCGAAGAGCGTCACCACCAGCCGGACACCGGGCTTGAGGTGTTCGGCCAGCAGGGCGTAGCGCAGGGCGACGATGTCATCGCGGGAGACGACGGCGATCGCGTCGACGGGGTGCTGCAGTCGCCGGCGCAGGGCGTCGTCGTCGGGGCGGGGCAGCCGGTACGCGGTGCCGCCCCAGCGCTCGACGCAGGCGGCGGCCGAACGGCCCAGGGCCTCGTCGTCCTCGATGATCACAACGTGCTGCCCCGCGGTGGGGGCATGCGGGCGTGCGTCGGCATGGGATGGCATTGGCATGTTGTAACACGCCCCCACGGGCGGCCGGCTCCTCCGCATGCCACAAATCTCCCGCTGGGATTGGTACATATGTCGAATGCGCCTGGGGGCCGCATCCCATAGGCGGTGCTTGTGCAGGGCATCGATTTTTGGTCGTGGACCCCGCGTCGTGTGACCCGGCTCACTGAGGCTGCGAGTGTGCGTGGCGCTGATCGGGCTCGGCGTCACGTGGGTTACGGCCTCACGTGACGGGTGCGCCTTACGCGGCGCAGTCACGCGGCGAGCTCGGGCAACACGCCAGCGTCACCAAGGCCCTCATCGCCCATTTGGCCGACCAGGGGCCACAACCGGGCGACCAGCGGCCGCCTCCAGACGACTGCGGACGCGTTGCGTCCGGGCCAGGCGGCCTCGTAAGGCAGCCGCGGCCGGAGGAGATGAAAGCCGTACCGCTGCCGGGAGGCGACCGGACGGGCGAACAGAACGGCTGGTCGGAGAGGTGCGCACGGCCGGTTGCGGTGGCACGGCGGCGCAACCGGCCGCAATGCCTCGCCCGTGGCGGATACCTGTCGTACCCGCGTACCCGGCAATGGCGGGATGAGGTGCAGAAGGCGGGCCGCGCCTGGTGTTCAATGCGCGCTTAGGCCCAGTAAGCGGCCGCCCCTCACGGGCGGCCGCTCGGCCTTCGCCCGGGCCATCCACCATGGTGCCCGTGCCTCCCGTGTGAGGAGGAACCTCATGCACGTCACATCCCTCGTCCGTCACGGCAAGCAGCGACGGCGGCGCACCACTGCCACTGTCACCGCCGTGACAGCCCTCCTGCTGTGGGCCGGTGCCGGCCACGCGGACGCCACCCGGCAGGCGCCCGCGAAGGACCCCACCGGCCCCTCCCGCGCCGCCGACGCGGTGAACGCCTACATCTACGGCTACCCCCTGGTCCTGACGCAGGCCACGCGGCAGCTCTCCACCAACGTCACCCGCCCCGACGCCACCACCTACCAGGCGCCGCCGAATCAGTTCGTCACCGCGAGCAATGTCCCCGGCCCGGAATTCAAGACGGTCGTCTCGCCCAACGTGGACACCTTGTACTCCTCGGCCTGGCTGGACCTGAAGGCCGAGCCGGTGGTGCTGCACGTGCCCAACACCCAGGGCCGCTACTACCTGATGCCGATCCTCAGCGCCTGGACGGACGTCATCGCCTCGCCGGGCAAGCGGACCACAGGTACCAAGGCGGGGAACTTCGCGATCACCGGGCCCGATTGGCACGGCACCCTCCCCGCCGGCGTGAAGCAGATCAAGTCCCCCACCGACACTGCCTGGATCATCGGACGCACCCAGCTCAACGGCCCCGCGGACCTCCCCGCGGTACACGCCCTGACGGCGAAGTACACCCTCACACCGCTCAGCGCGTACGGCCGTGCCTACACCCCGCCCGCGGGCCGGGTCGACCGCAACGTACCCACCCTTTCGCCGCCGGACCGCGTCGCGCGGATGGACGCCCCGACGTTCTTCTCCCGGCTCGCCTCCGCCATGGCGGACAACCCGCCGAGCCGGGCGGACGCCCCCATGGTCGCCACGTTGAAACGGCTCGGCATCAGCCCGGGCAAGCCGTTCGACATCAACGCCGAGGGAACGGTCAACGCCCAGGCACTGCGCCAGGCCGTCACCACGGGCCAGCAGCGGATCCAGAAAGCGGTGTCCGGCCTCGGCAAGGATGTCAACGGCTGGCGGGTCGCGACCGACCTCGGCCGCTACGGCACCGACTACCTGCGCCGGGCCGCCACCGCCTGGCAGGGCCTCGGCGCCAACCTGCCCCAGGACGCGGTCTACCCCCTCGTGCTCACCGACCGCCAGGGCCGGCAACTGACCGGCGCACGCCGCTACACCATCCACTTCGCACCCGGCCAGACACCGCCGGCCCACGCCTTCTGGTCCCTCACCATGTACGACCGGAAGGGCTTCCTGGTACCCAACCCCATCAACCGCTACGAGATCGGCCACACAGCGAAACCCAGGCCCAACAGCGACGGTTCCGTGGACATCTACGTCCAGCACGACCCGCCCGCGTCTCACAAGCGGTCCAACTGGTTGCCCGCACCCACCGGGCAGTTCAACGTGATGCTCCGCATGTACTGGCCTGGGCCGACCGTACTCAACGGCACCTGGACCCCGCCTCCGGTCCTCGCCACCGGCGGCCCCGGCGCCTCGGACGAACTGGCCCGGACCGGTGACGACGGTCTGGAATTCCTCGCCGCCGGCGCGGCACTGTGCCTGATCGCCGGAAGTGCGTTGATCATCCTGACCCGCCGCCGCCACGGGACGGCTTTCCGCCCGTAAAAACAGCAACGAACAGCAACGAAGGCGTCACACCGCACGTGCCGGAGAACGGCAACCCGGCACGTGCGCGTGGCGCCGATTTTCGCCCTGATGGGTGAGATGTGTGATTAGCCGGTGAACTTTGGGGAACCAGGAGGCAGGCAGAGCCCGACAAGGTACGGAGGCGGTATGACCGAGGAGAAGTCGTCGTCATCAAGCAGGCTTCCGGGACCACTACGGGCGATCACGCCGGACCTGCGGCAGGTGCCCGGCGTCAAAGAGGTGACGAAGGCGGCGGAGGGCGCGCTGAACGCGGTGGGCATCGTGTCACCGCACGGGCGACGCGTCGCGGCGTACACCGGCGCGGGGCTGCTCGGCGTGGCCGGCCTCGTCGAATGGCCGATCGCGCTGGCCGGCGCGGCCGCCGTGTGGCTGACCCAGCCCCGCCCCGAAGAGGACGGACACCGCGGTACGCACGACGGCCAGGCGCAGCACAGGCCCGCTGCCAAGGCCCAGTCGAAGAGCCCCGCGAAAACAACGGCGAAGACCCCGGCGAAGACCGCGTCGAAGACCGCGTCGAAGACCCCGGCGAAGAGTCAGGCGAAAGCCCCGGCGAAGAGCCAGGCGAAGACCACGGCGAAGAGCCACTCCCCGAGCAAGGCCAAGGCGGCGGGGAAGTCGACGGGGAAGGCGACGACGAGCGGCGGACGCTCGCGCACCGCATCGGGTACGAAGGCGACGAAGCGGCAGCCGGCGCGCGCGACGGCTTCCTGACCGTGGCAGTCGATGGCTTCTTGACCGTGGATTTTGGTGAGGGTGGGACATGGTTCTGGGGCTGCTGACCCGCTTGCCCGCGGCCGGATGGGGCGCGGCCCTGTCCGCGCCCGGTTATGTCGCCCGGGGGCTGGAGGCAGCGCCCGGCTACGTCGCCCGTGGGCTGGAGGCGTGCGCCACGGTGGCCGGCGAGGCCGTTGACATCGGCTGGCGTGCCGCGTCGGACGGCGCGGCGGCGGTGGCGGACACCACGGTCCACGTGGCCCACGTGGCACGCAACGCGCTGCCGGGCGGGATGGAGGAATGGCGGGCCGGCAGCCGCGTGCACCTGGCGTTGCAGCCGTCCTCCGAAACCGACGACGCCCGGGTACGGCGTGCGGGCGGGGTGGAAGCGGTGGCCCAGAAGGTGGCCACCGCTCTCGCCGAACGTCCGGACGTACTGCTCGCCTACTGGGACGGCGGCCTGGCGCGGCTGGTGGTCACCGCCACCCAGGACGCGGCCACCGACCGGGTGGTGAAGAAGGCCACTGACCTGGCCGAACGGCATGGGCTGACGCATGCGCCGCTGCACGAGTTCGCGCACCCGGAGGGCACCACGGCGGTACGGGTCGCCGCGACCGCGCTGGCGCTGGACGCCGTCGGCGTGGCAGCGGCGACGGCAGCGCGCGCCTGGCGAGTACCGCGTTCGTCCCGGGTGGTGACGGCGGGTGTCACGCTGCTGCGGGAGAACCCGCGGTTCCGTGCGCTGCTGAAGAGCCGGCTCGGTGCGGCGGGCGCGGACCTGACGCTGGCCGCGGCGAACGCCGCGGTCCATGGCGCGGGGCAGTCTCCCACCTCGTTGGTCCTGGACGGCTTGCTGCGCGCGGGACAGCTCGTGGAGAGCGTGGCGCGGGCGGCCGTCTTCGACGCCACCCACGACCGGGTGTGCACGCCGGAACGGTGCAGCATGACGAAGCGGGAGGTCGCCCGGCCGCCGCTGCGGCCGACTCCCGCGCAGGAGTACGCGGCCCACGCCGCCACCGGCAGCATGCTGGGCGCCGCCGTGACACTGCTGCTCAGGCGGAATCTCAATGAGGCGGCGGAGGCGGTGCTGTCGGGCTCCCCGAAGGCCGCCCGGTACGGCCCGGTGGCCTTCTCCACGGCCCTGGGCAGCGCCCTCGCGCGCTCGGGGGTGCTGGTCCGCGACCCCGAGCGGCTGAAACAACTGCAACTGGTGGACACGGTGGTGCTGCACCCCAGCGCACTGCGCGGCAACAGGCGCGCGCTCTGCGAGGTGCATCCCAGCGCGGAGGACTGGGACCACGACCGGCTGTGGCGGGCCGCGGCCGCGGCCCTGAGCTCGCACGAGAGCGGCGACGCGACCGGGGTGGAGCTGCGTCCCGTACCGGGGCAGCCCTCGGCCGAGACGGGCATGATGATCGCCTCGGCCGGTGGACGGGACGTCGGTACGGTGACGATCGGCTGGGAACTCGACCCGCTGACCGAGGCCGTACTGGACGCGGCCCGGCAGGCGGACCAGTACACCATCGTGGTGGACGACCCGGCACTGGGCGACTTCGCGGCCCTGGCCGACGAGGTCGTCTCCGCCGAGCGCCCGCTTGCGGACCACGTACGGAGCCGCCAGGCCGACGGGCACGCGGTCCTGACCGTCGCGCGCGTACCGGCCCCGCAGCACGGTGCGTCCGATGCGCAGCCGCACGGTGCGGACCACCCGGTGGACCACTTGGCGTCGGAGGACGAAGAGCTGCTGGCCGGGCTGCTGGGCAGTGACGTGGCGGTGGCCCTCACCGACGACGACAGTGCCGTCGTGTGGGACGCGGACGTACTGGCCTTCGGCGGCCTGAAGGATGTGTGGCGGCTGCTGGTGGCCGTTCCCGCGGCACGGTCCGTGGGCCGGCAGTCGATGGTCCTCGCCCGGGCGGGCGCGGCGCTGTCCGGTCTGCTGGTCGCCACCGGCTCGCAACGGCGCGGGCTGGCCTTCCTCACCGGAACACAGCACGCCCCGGTCAACGCCGCGGCCATGGGAGCACTCCTGGCGGGGTGGCGGTCGGCCGTCGGCGTGGCCGCCGCATCGGCCCCGCAGCCCCGGCCCCGCGTACCGTGGCATGCCCTGGAACCGGACGAGGCGGTGGCCCGGCTGGAGAGCAGCCGCCCCGGACCGTCCACGCCCCTCTCCGATGCGGTGACGACGACCCGGGCCGTGGCCGCACGGGTGACGGGCCACCCCGTCCTCGCGCCCGCCCGCTGGTCGGTACGGCTCGCCAACGCGGTACGGGCCGAGCTGGACGACCCCCTCACCCCCGTTCTCGCCGTCGGCGCGGCGGCCTCCGCCATCGTGGGCTCGGCCGTGGACGCGACCCTCGTCGTCGGGGCGATGGGCATGAACGCACTCGTCGGCGGCGTGCAGCGGCAACGCGCCGAACAGGCCCTGACCGCGCTGGCCAAGGGCCAGAAGCGGAAGGCCCGCCGCGCCGAGAGCCGCGCCGGCGTTGCGCCGGGCACGGCTGACGATGCGTCAGCAACGGTTGACGTTGCGTCGGCCACGGTCGACGCGGCACGGCTGGTCCCGGGCGATGTGATCAAACTGGACGTGGGTGACGTCGTCCCCGCCGACGCGCGTCTGCTGGCGCTGACCGGCCTGGAGGTCGATGAGTCCTCGCTGACCGGCGAGTCCCTCCCCACGACCAAACAGCTCACCGCGACACCGCAGGCAGCCACCCCCGACCGCCGGTGCATGGTCTTCGAGGGCACCACCGTGGTCGCGGGCCAGGCCACCGCCGTAGTGGTGGACACGGGGGAGCACACCGAAGCCGGCCGGGCCGTCACGCTCGCCTCCCGCACCCCGCCGGCCACCGGCGTCCAGGGACGCCTGCAGGAACTCACCCGCAAGGCACTCCCGCTCACCTTCGCGGGCGGGGCCGCGGTCGCCGGGCTCTCCCTGCTCAGGGGGCGCCCGATCCGCCAGGCCATCGGGGGAGGCGTGGCCGTCGCGGTCGCCGCCGTTCCCGAGGGGCTGCCCCTGGTGGCCACGGTGGCGCAGCTGGCGGCCGCCCGCCGCCTGACCCGCCGCGGCATTCTCGTACGCACTCCCCGCGCCCTGGAGGCCCTCGGGCGGGTGGACACGGTGTGTTTCGACAAGACCGGCACACTGACCGAGAACCGGCTGCGCGCGGTCCGTGTCGCCACCGCCGACGGCACGGTCTGCCGGCCGGACGACGAGGAAGCCGTCGACGTGCTGCGGCTGGCGGGGCGCGCCTGCCCACAGGAGACCGAGGACACCGCGGGACGGCAGGCACACGCCACCGACGAGGCCGTACTGGCCGCGGCCCCCGCCGACCCCGAGTGGACCGCGACGGCCGGCCTGCCGTTCGAAGCCAGCCGCGGGTACACCGCCGCCATCGGCGCGGCCGGCAGCGGGAGTTGCCTGCTCGTGGTCAAGGGAGCGCCCGAAATCGTGCTGGACGCCTGCGAGGACCTCCCGGCGGAGGCGACGGAGTGGGCCCAGTCCCTCGCCGGTGAGGGACTGCGTGTACTCGCCGTCGCCGCCCGCCCGCTGACGACGGCCCAGGACGGCGACGCACTCGTCAACGCACCGCTGGAGAAGCTGGAGTTCAAGGGGTACGTCGCACTCGCCGACGCCCCGCGGCCGGGCTCGGCCCCCATGATTCAAGGGCTGCGGGAGGCCGGCGCGAGGCCGGTCATGCTGACCGGCGACCACCCCCATACCGCTCGCGCGGTCGCCCTGGCGCTGGGCTGGCCGGACGACACCAAGGTGGTCACCGGCGACGAGCTCGCCGCCTCGGACCGTGCGGGCAGTGCCCGCCTCCTGCGGGACGCCGGGGTCGTCGCCCGCGTCGCTCCCGAGCAGAAGCTCCAGGTGGTCGAGGCGTTGCGGGCCGCGGGCAAGGTGGTGGCGATGGTCGGGGACGGCGCCAACGATGCGGCGGCCATCCGGGCCGCCCACGTCGGCGTCGGTCTGGCCGCCCGTGGCTCGGCCGCCGCCCGTAACGCCGCCGACCTGGTCCTCACCGAACCGGACCTGTCCGTGCTGGTCGACGCCATCACGGAAGGCCGGGCGCTGTGGCGCAGCGTCGCGGACGCCATCAGCATCCTGATCGGAGGCAACGCCGGCGAGGTCGGTTTCACCGTGCTCGGCACCCTGTTCTCCGGAGTGTCGCCGCTGTCCACCCGGCAGCTGCTGCTCGTCAACCTGCTGACGGACATGTTCCCCGCGATGGCGGTGGCCGTCACACCGCCGGACGTCCCGACGGAGGAGTCCGAGGCCGCATCGGCAGGCGGGGCATCGGCCGGTACCAGCGCACCGGTCGGTACCAGCGCACTGGGCGCTCCGCTGTTGCGCCAGATCCGCCAGCGCGGCGTGGTGACCGCATTGGGCGCCACCGTCGCCTGGCTGATCGGCCGCTTCACCCCCGGCACCGCGCGCCGTACCAGCACCATGGCGCTGTGCGGGGTCGTCGGCGCCCAGCTCACCCAGACCCTCATCGGCCGCCACCGCAGCCCGCTGCTGTGGGCGACCACCGTGGGCTCCGCCGCCGCCCTGATGGCCATCGTGCAGACACCCGGCCTCAGCCACTTCTTCGGCTGCACACCGCTTGGGCCCGTGGCCCTGGCGGGCGTGGCCGCCGCCGTCGCGACCAGCCTCGCCGGCCCGCGCGTCATGCCGCCCATCGAACGGCTCCTCACCCGCCTCCAGAGCCAACTGCGCCCGACGGCCCCCGCACCGGCATAGCCCCTCCCGCACCCCAGCAGCCCCTGCACCGCGGCAGCTCTCGCACCCGCTGCGCCCCTGCCACGCTGCACGCCCGCCACGCGGCACCGGTAGTCTCGGCGTCTTGTCTGTTACTCATGGTGTTCTTGTTGCGGAGGGTATGCGTGCGAGTGTGGCGACGTTGTATGGACGCGGCCGAGGTGCGGGGGAGTGAAGCGCGCGCCGACTATGTGAAGGTCGCGCAGTTCATGCAGCGCCGGGAGCCGGCCGGCTACGCGGCGGTGCGGCTGCTGACCCCTCCGCACTTCCAGCCCCACGTGCTGGCCGGTTACGCCTTCGCGTCGTTCACCGACGACCTCTGCGACCACGGCCCGGTGCAGGAGCGGATACAGCGCTTCAACGCCTGGGCAGGCCAGATCCGGGCAGCACTGGACTCCGGTACCGCCCGGCACCCACTCCTGCGCGCGTTTCTCTACACCTCCGCACTGCGTGACCTGCCCCGCCACTGGATCGAGTCCTACCTGGAGGGCGCGCGCATCGACCTCGACTTCCCGGGGTTCGCCACGGAGGCCGACTACCAGGCGTACGTGGACCAGCTCACCTGGCCCTTCCTCATGATCACTGCGGGACTGGCGCAGGAGGGCGGCGGCAGCCCGGAATTCGCGCAGAGCTGCCGGCTGGTCGCCGACGCGGGCCAGCGCACCGACATCCTGACGGACCTGGCCGAGGACCTGCGGGAGGGGCGCCTCTACCTGCCCCTCGACGCACTCGAGCAGCACGGTGTGGACCGCGCCGACCTCGTCGCGGGGCGAGACGTCCCCGGTGTCCGCGAGCTGATCTCCGACGCCGCCGGCAAGGCGCACGGCACGCTCCGCGAGGCAACCCGGCTGCTGGACGAACTCCCCGATGAGTACGGCCCGTTGATGCGTTTCGTACTGGACCTGCACCACCAGCGCCTGGAGACGGTGGTGGCCATGGGCGCCGCCGTCACCCGCCGACCGGCCCGGGACAACCCGGTGACCTGCCTCCGCCTCGTGGCCAGGGCCCGTCGCCCACGCGGCGGCGGACGGCCCACCTCACAGCCGCCGATATCCTCCGTGCGGTGACCAACTCATACGCAAGCCTTGACGATGCCGAGGTGGCGATAGCCGCGGCCCGTGCCGGTGCGGACGTGGTCCGCACTCTGTACGGCCGGCGGCTCACCCGCATCGACAAAGGCGCCGGGGACTTCGCCACCGCCGCCGATGTGGACGCCGAGAAGGCCATCCTCGGCGTCCTCCGTGCCGCCCGGCCCGATGACGCCGTCCTCGGCGAAGAGGGCGGGCAGCAAGGTGCCACGGAGGCCACGCGCCAGTGGCTGGTGGATCCCCTGTGCGGCACGCTGAACTACGCCGTCGGCAACATGCTGGTGGCCGTCAACGTGGCGCTGCGCGACGGCGCGGCGGCGGTGGCCGACCCCTTCAGCGGCGAGGTCTTCTGCACCGACGGTACGACCGCCTGGGTACGGAACGACGGTGCGACCGCCTGGGTACGGAACGACGGTGAGACCACCGGGGTACGGAACGACGGTGCGACCGCCTGGGTACGGAACGACGGTGCCGATACCCGGCTGACGCCCACGCCCGCCACCCGGCTCGTGGACGTCAACCTGGA
The DNA here is from genome assembly GCF_044544685.1 of Streptomyces sp. NPDC053542. Taxonomy (NCBI): domain Bacteria; kingdom Bacillati; phylum Actinomycetota; class Actinomycetes; order Kitasatosporales; family Streptomycetaceae; genus Streptomyces; species Streptomyces sp. NPDC053542. Next base: position 235,002 of record NZ_JBITXL010000010.1, on the reverse strand, counting down.
CCCGCCGTTCCCCAGCGCGCCCGCCTTCCGGGCCGTGGACCTGCTGGCCCACCCCGGATTCGGGGCACGGTTCCGGCCCAGGGTCGTGTCCACGACCCTGGCGCTGGCCTGGGTCGCGGCCGGCAAGCGCGCCGCGTACGTCACGGACGGCGGCGACCTCTCCGGCAGCGTGCATTTCGCCGCCGGCATCGCCCTGTGCCGGGCCGCCGGCTGCGTGGTCACCGGCATCGACGGCACCCCGATCGGGAACGCGGGCGCCCGCGGACTCGTCGCGGCCGCCGACGCCGAAACCCACCAGTCGCTGATGTCACTGCTCCCGAGCCAGAGGAACGAGTTCCGCGGGTACAGCTGCCCGTAGGGCGCGGACGACCGCGGCAACGGCCGGATGCCCGCCCGCGCCACTGCGGTGGGCGAGCGTGGTGCGTCGTCGGATCGGCAGTCGGGTCAGCGTCACTGTGGCCGGCGGAGCCACGAGGCCCAGATGTGGTACGACGGCGACCCCCTGGCCCGCTGCCACCAGGGCCAGTACGGTGGCGAACTCATCCGCACGGTGCCGGACGTGCGGAGTGAACCCCGCGGCCTGGCACGCCCTGATCGTCATGGCATGGCAGAGCGTCCCGGGCGTCGCGGTGATCCAGGGAGCTGCTCTCCAAGTCCCGAGCAATTCAAGGCCGTTGGCCTCGGAGGCTCCGTGGGAATCGCTGGGGGAGGCGGACGCCGGAGACGCCAGATACAGCGGTTCGCTGCACAGCGGTTCGGCAGTCAGGCCCGGCTCGGCTTGCGCGGGCACGAAGTCGTACTCATGCAGCAGCGCTACGTCCAGGTCGCCCGCCCGAAGCGCGTGCCCCACGCCGGCCGGGTCGATTTCCGACAGCATCGGCTCCAGGCCGGGATGGCTCCGGCCGAGCTCGGCCAGCGCTGCCGGCAGAATGGTCCGGCTCGCGGTGGGGAACGCGCCGATCCGCAACGGGCCCGACGGCCCGTGCCGCGCGTCGACCAGCTCGGCCGCCGCCTGCTCCAGCCTTTCGAGCACCGCCTCCGCGTGGCGGACCAGACGGTGCCCCGCGGGAGTGAGCGCGACGCTGCGCCCCGTGCGCTCCAGCAGGGGTACACCCGCTTCCCGCTCCAGCACGCTGAGCTGCTGAGAGACGGCGGACGGAGTGAACGACAGCGCGTCCGCCACCGCGGCGATGGTGCCGCGGTGGGCCAGTTCGCGCAGCAGCCGCAGCCGCCGGACATCGAGCATCAGTACAGCTTACGGTCCGGGCCAGAAATGCGAACTGGACCTGTCGCAACGAGCCGGGCACGCTCATGCGCATGACCCCGCACACACCGCTCCACGGGATCCACGTTCCCCTCATCACTCCGTTCACCGCCCGGGGCGACGTGGCCTACGACGCCCTGGAAGCCCTCGCCCATTCCGTACTCACCGCAGGGGCGACGGGGATCGTCGCACTCGGCACCACCGCGGAGGCGGCCGCGCTCGACCCCGTGGAGAAGCGGACGATCACGGAGGTGTGCGCCCGCGTGTGCCGCGAGCACGGTGCGCCGTTGACGGTGGGGGCCGGCACCAACGACACCCGCGTCAGTGAGTCCGCCCTGGCGGAGCTCGCCCGGCGGCCGGAGGTCACCGCGGCACTGGTCACCGTGCCGGCGTTCACCCGCCCCTCCGAAGAAGGGGTCATCGCCCACTTCACCCGGCTGGCAGCCGCTGCCCCCGTTCCGCTGATCATCTACCACGTCCCGTACCGCACCGCACGGCCGCTGAGCGTGAGCACACTGCGCACGCTCGCGCGGGTGCCGGGCATCGCGGGAATCAAGTACGCCGCAGGCGGCATCAGCCAGGAAACGATCGAACTCATGGGCTCCGCTTGCCCAACTGATTCCGGCAGCAGTGATTCCGGCTCCACTGCTTTCGGTGCCACTGATTCCGGCTCCACTGATTCCGGCACCACTGATTTCGGTACCACTGATTTCGCCGTCCTGGCAGGCGACGATGTGTTCGTTTCACCGATGCTCGGGCTCGGCGCCGCGGGCGGGATCCTGGCCTCCGCCCATCTGGCGACCCGCCGATTCGCCGACCTGGCCCTTGCCTGGCAGGAGGGCGACGTCGCGTACGCGCGCGACCTCGGGCACGCGCTGGCCCGCCTGTCGGCCGCCCTGTTCCACGAACCCAACCCCACCGTCATCAAGGGCGTCCTGCACGCACAGGGCCTGATCCCCACAGCCGACGTACGCCTGCCCCTGCTGCCGGCCCACGACGAAACCGTGGCGATGGCGCTGCGACGACTCCGCGACCGCACAGCCCCGGGCGGTGTCAGGCGCGGCCGCGGCGAGCCAGGAGATACGCACGTCGGGTCTCGGCCTCGTGGGCGTAGTGGGTGCGCTCCATGCGCATCTCCACGGTGAACCCGGCCGCTTCGAGCAGTGCGCTGACACGTGCCGGATCGAGAAAGCGGAAGTCGACGTCCACGTCGTACCCCCACCACTCGTCCAGGTGCCGGACCTCCTCGCCGACGTGGAAGGCGAGGAGAAGAAGCCCGGAGGGGCGCAGTACCCGCGCCGCCTCCTTGAAGGCGCGGCGCACGTCACCGGGGTCGAGGTGGATGATCGTGTAGAAGGCGACCGCGGACCCGAACTCGCCGTCTCCGGCCGGGAGACCGAGCAAGTCGCCTTCTCGGTACTCCACCTGCGGAAACCTGCGACGGCCGGTCTCGACCATGCCGGCGGACAGGTCGATCCCGACCGTACGCGCGCCCTTCTCGGCGAGCCACGCTGCCACGTGCCCGGGCCCGCAGCCGAGGTCGGCGATCGCGGTGCCCGGTTCCGTCTGTTCCAGGAGAGAGGCGAGGAGCGCCCGGTCGAGCGGTTTGCCGTCGAGCTCGTTGTGCAACCGGTCCGCGTACTCCTCGGCCACGGTGTCGTAGCTGCGCCGTACGGAGTGATGTGAATGGTGCCGCACGTGATCCCCCATACGGCCAGCATGCCACGGAGCCCGCGATCACCTGCCGGCCGGGCCTCCTCCCCTCCCTCGTCAGTGTTGGTACTGGCCGACCTGGTAGTCGCCGGCGGGCTGCTGGGTGATGACGTTCGCGCGGTTGAAGGCGTTGATGATGGCGATGACGCACACCAGGGCGCCGAGTTCGTCCTCGTCGTAGTGCTTGGCGGCGTTCGCCCACACCTCGTCCGGGACCCCACCGGCCGCGTCGGCGATGCGGGTGCCCTCCTCCGTCAGCTCCAGTGCGGCGCGCTCCGCGTCGGTGAAGACCGTCGCCTCGCGCCAGGCCGCGACCAGGTTGAGACGTACCGCGGTCTCACCAGCGGCGGCGGCATCCTTGGTGTGCATGTCGATGCAGCCGGCGCACCCGTTGATCTGGCTGGCACGCAGCATCACCAGTTGCTGCGTCGCGGCCGGCAGCGACGACTCGCCGAGCACCTTGGCCGCGGCGACGATGTGCTTCATGGCCTTGACCGCGACCGGGCTGGCCATCAGGTTCAACCGAGCGTTCATGGTGTACTCCTGTGTCGCTGTGACTGGTTACACCCCTTGGACGGATCGGCCCGGCGAGATGTGACATGGGCGAGTGTGACGCCCGTCACTTTGCGGCGGGGGTGATGTCACCGCATGTCGGCCGGGCGTTCCGTGCCCTCGAAGGGGAAGCGGCGGCGGAAGTCGTCGGCCGCGTCCTCGAGGGTGCAGAAGCTGACGCCCTCGTGCCCCGAGACGTACTCGATGAAGCGCTCCAGCATCAGCAGGACCTGGGGGCGGCCGCTGACGTCGGGGTGCAGGGTGACGGGGATGACGGCGTAGTCCAGCTCCCGGTGCACCCAGTCGAACTGGTCTCTCCAGTCCTGCTCCAGGGCGCGCGGACTGACGTAACCGTGGCTGTTGTGGGAGTGCTTGTTGAACATCATGGGCGGCAGGTCGTCGACGTACCAGTTGCCGCAGAACTCGACGAGGTCCACCTCGTGACCGTGGACGAGTGGCTTCATCCAGTCCTTGGCGTCCGCGGTGTAGTCGATCTTCGTCCAGCTGTCGCCGACGCGGGCGTAGAAGGGGGTGAAGTCCCGGTAGTTCTGGGAGTGGTCGTAGGAGAAGCCGTACTTGTGGAGCAGGGCCGCGGTGTGCGCTGACATCTCCCACCAGGGGGCGACGTAGCCGCGCGGCTGGCGGCCGGTCCAGGACTCGATGAGCTCGACGCTCTTGGCGAGGACGTCCTCCTCCTGCTGCGGCGTCATCGCGATGGGGTTCTCGTGCGAGTAGCCGTGCGCGCCGATCTCGTGGCCCGCCGCAACGATCATCTCGGTCTGCTGGGGGAAGGTCTCGATGGAGTGCCCGGGGATGAACCACGAGGTGCGGATGCCGTAGCGCTCGAAGAGCTTGAGCAGGCGCGGGGTGCCGATCTCGCCGGCGAAGACGCCGCGCTGGATGTCGTTGGGGGAGTCCTCGCCCCCGTAGGAGCCGAGCCAGCCGGCGACGGCGTCCACGTCCACGCCGAGTGCGATCTTGATGTCCTTGGTCATGAGCCGTCTTTCGTTCGGTCGGTCAGTGGGCGTCGAGGGCGGTCTGCATACAGTCGTGGGCGGTCTGCATACAGTCGGAGGCACTCTGCATACGGTCGAGGGCGGCCTGTATACGGTCGACGGCGTCGGCCACGGCCGCGGTGTCGCGGTCGGTCCAGTCGCGTTCGGCCATGCTGTGTACGGAGATCCAGCCGGCCATGGCGCCGTCGCGCTCCACGGGCGCCAGCAGCTGGGCGTTGACCCCGTAGACGTCGATGAGCGCCTGCGGCGGATGCGGATCGGTGCGGAAGTGGGGCTGCACCAGCGGGGCGCGGTGGCGCTCCAGCCACTCCACGGTGTTGAGGCGGCGCTGGTCGAGGGAGGCGTCGTGGCGGATGGACCGTATGCCCTCGCCCAGCGCCTCGCCCGCGGTGAGGTCCACGTGCAGTCCGTGCGCGGGCAGGTCCACCCGGAAGGTGGTGCGGTCGGCGCCGGTGGCCGCGAGCAGCTCGGTGAGGGTCTCCTGGAAGCGGGCGCGCAGGCTGCCGGAGCGCAGCAGGTCGCCGTGGCCGGGCAGCGCCGGGTGGGCGCCCGCCAGGTCGAGGGCCTTCCAGAGGGTGGCGGCGACCGAGTCGAACACCGGGATTCCCAGGGCGGGTTCGAGGGCGGCGGCGGGCCGGGCGCCGTACACATTGGTGCAGACGACGGCGACGGCGTGCACGCCCGGGGCCGCGGCCTCGATCTGCCGGGCGACCGCGGGCTGCGGGACGCGGGCGAACGCCTCGTTCTCGCTGATGCCGAGCGGTTCGGCGAGCTCGCAGGCGATGCCTTCCTTGGCGTACGTCTGCACGATCCGCTCGGCGACGTCCACTGTGTACGGCAGGGCGAGCCCGAGGCGGGTCACACCGTACGCGGCACAGGCGTCGAGGAGCGCGAGCGTGGAGGTGGTGGCGGGGACCCCGGTTTCCGCGGTGATCACCTCGCACAGCGCGCGGTCGCGGTCGACGCCGAGCCAGGAGCCGGAGGTGCCGTTCCAGGCGATGACGTCGACGCGCGCGTCGGCGAGCTGCCGGGCCGCGGCGAGCATGGGTGCGGGATCGAACTGGGCGTCGGAGCCCGAGTCGAGCGCGATCCGAGTGACGGGCACGCGCGCGAAGTGCGCGGTGGCCGCGCCGCTGCCCCCGCTGTCCCCGCGGTCGTGCAGCAGGTCGTAAGTGACAGGCTCCAGACAGGTGTTGGAGGACGGAGTGAGCATCCCGATGCGTACTGTGCGCATGCCTTCCGTACTCATACCTTCCGTGCTCGTGCGTGCCACTGTGCTTACCTGGCGGGTGCTCATCGGACGGCCAGCCTCCTGCTGTAGTCGAGGACGAGGGACGCGGCGGTGAAGAGGATTCCGGCGCCGACGAAGTAGAGGAGCGCCCAGGTGTAGGAGCCGGTGCCGCCGACGATGAAGCCGACGACGATGGGGGTGACGATGCCCGCGATGTTCCCGGCGAGGTTCATCGCACCGCCCACGACCCCGGCGTTGGCACGCCCGCCGAGGATGGACGGCAGCGACCAGAAGAGACCGGCCCAGCGGAGGAAGAACAGCACGCCGGACAGCAGGAGTACGGCGGTCAGGGCGTCGGGGACGAGCACCACACCGAGCAGTCCGGCGACGACCGCGGCGCCGGCGATTCCCATGAGCGTACGCATGACCTTGTTGGCGCCCGCGCCCCTGGACCGCCAGTGGTCGGCGAGCCAGCCGCCGATGAGTTCGCCGACGAAGCCCGCGCCGAAGATGGCCAGGGTCGACCAGCCGATGGTCTTGATGTCGAAGCCCTTGGACTCCGAGAGGTAGAGCGGGCCCCAGGTGAGCAGGCCGTAGAAGACACCGTTGAAGCCCATCCAGCCCAGGCACATCGCCCAGAAGGAGCGGTGCTTGAGGTAGGGGCGCAGTCCGGTGCGCTCGTCGGTGCCGGGCGCCTCGGCGTCCTCCTCGGCGTGGGCGCGCTCGATGTACGCGGCCTCCGCCTCGTTGACGCCGGGGTGTTCGCGCGGGGTGTTGCGGACGTACCAATGGGCGAGGAGGCCCACGACCACGGTGGCGACGCCCGCGATGACGAAACTGATCCGCCAGCTGCCGGTCCAGGCGATGAGGGTGGAGATGATGATGCCGCCGAGGGCCGCGCCGAGCGGCGCGCCGCCGTCCAGGAGCACGGCGCCGCGGCCGCGTTCCTTGGCGGGCAGCCACTGGGCGTTGAGCTTGCCGCCCGCCGGCATCACCGGGGCCTCGACGGCGCCGAGCAGCAGCCGGTAGCCGAGCAGCGAACCGGCTCCGGTGGAGGCGGCGGTGAGGGCCTGGGCGACGCCCCAGCCGACGCAGGCGCCGGAGGCCATGACGCGCGGGCCGAACCGGTCGATGAGCCAGCCGCCGGGGATCTGCATCAGCGCGTACGTCCAGAAGAACGCGCTCAGCACGAAACCGGTGGTCTCCTTGCTCAGCCCCAGGTCCTCGGTGATGAGGGGCAGGGCCACCGAGACCGAACCGCGGTCGATGTAGTTGAGTGCGACGACTCCGAGGAGGAGCAGGAACATCTTCCAGCGGACTCGGGTGGGCCGGCCTTCGCCGGTGTCTTTGCCGGTGTTTCTGCCGGTGTTTCTGCCGGGGGAAGCGGCGGCCTGTCCGGCCGCGGGTGAACTCATGGTGGACCCTCGTTTCGGCATGGCGGGGTGCAGCAGTTCAGGTAGATTCACCATGCGCACGACCTCGGCGTTCCGCGCTATGGCATACCAAATAATGGGGACGCCACGGAGGGGCGTCAAGGGTTTGGTATACCGTAATTAGCTCTTTGCGGAGGGGACGCAAGAGTGACGAGGGGACACATGAGCCGGAACACACCACAGACCGCCGCCTCCCTCACCGGGACGGCGTGGCTGCGCGACCAGGTCTGCGAGGACCTGCGCGACCGCATCATCACCGGCCGCCTGGCACCGGGCGACCGGCTCGTCGAACGCGATCTGGCCGAGGAGTTCGGTGTCTCCCGGGTGCCCGTGCGCGAGGCCATCCGCATCCTGCTCGGCGAGGGCTTCCTCATCGCCGCCTCGCCGCGCCGCATCGTCGTCAAGAGCCACGACCGCAAGGACGTGGAGAACCTGTTCGACCTGCGCGAGGCGTTGGAGGTACTCGCCGTCCGGCGGGCCGCCGAGCGCGCCGACGCCACCGGACTGGCCACACTGGCCCGCCTGCTGGAGAACGCCCGCCGCGCCACCCTCTCCGGCAAACCGGAACGCATCTCCCGCGCCAACGCCGCGTTCCATCACCAGATCATGGAACTCGCCGACAACGAGCTCCTCGCCACCACCGTGGAGCCTCTCGAAGGCCGGCTGCGCTGGCTCTTCCAGCAGATCGACGAGCCGGGCACGCTCTGGGAGGAACACCGCCAGCTCCACGAGGCCATCGCGGCCCACGACGCGGAGGCCGCGGCCGCCGCGTCACTGAGCCATGTACGGCACTACCGGGACGTGGCGCTGCGGATGCTGTTCGGGGAGGGATGACGGCACCGTACGCTCTACCGGCGGACCGGCGGACCGGCGGACCGACGAGCGGGACCGGCGGCTGCGACGGACCGCGCGGAAGCACAGAACCACAGAACCACAGAGGCATACGGAAACGGAGGGCAATTCCCAGTGGGCATCGGCGAGATGGAGGCCAGGGCGCAAAAGGACCTCGCCCGGAACCGCGACGGCGGTGCCCCGCGGACGTTGTCCTCCGACGGCCTCAAGGCCCTGCTCGCCCGGCGCCTGCCGCTCTGGCTGCGGATCGTTGTGGTACTCGCCGCGGGCGCCGGCGTCGTCGCGGGCACGCAGTGGACGGCCGACGCGTACCGGTACACGGTGGCCCACCAGCGAGCCGCCGACTGCGCGGCGCGGACGCCCGGCACCAACGACTCCACCGCGACCGCAGGCTCCGCCGGCGGCTGCATCGGCCGCGCGGCCGCCCGTGTCCTGACCAAGACCGAGTCCACGGGCAGCTGCAGCAGTGGCAGCGGCGGCACCCGCAGCTGCGACACCACCTACGAGCTACAGCTCGTCAGGGCATCGCAGCGGACCGAGTCGCTGGACGTCGCGGAGGACACCTACGACGCCGCCCGGCGCGGCAGCCGCGCGGAACTGCGCACCTGGCAGGGCACGATCGTGGGCATCACCGTCCGCGGCCACACCCAGTCCTTCCCGCCCCCGTCCCAGGTCTCGATGCGGCTGCGCACCATGGCCGGCTGGCTGCTGCTCGGCCTGGCCCTCTGGGCGGGGCTGAGCGGCCGCCCGAACGGTCTGGTACGCGGTACGGCCCTGGGCTGGGCCTTCCTCGCCCTCCCCGTCGCCCTCCTGACCGACTACACCGTCCTCGGCGCCGGCCCCCTCGGCTGGACGGTGGCCTCCGCCCTTACCGCCGCCACGGCCGCCTTCACGTCCCTGGCCTTCTGGTCCGCGCGACGCCCCAAGCCCGCGTAAGCGCCTGTCAGCGGCCGTCGTACGCGTTGTCCCACCGATTCATCCGTACACAGCCGCACGTGCCGGTCGCGATGACCAGCGCGGCCAGGCCGCCGATCACCCCTCCGGATGAGCCGGACTCCATCTCGTCCGCCGGGCCGGCCACGCCCTCGGGGTCGTACAGCACCTGCATTTCATCGCCTGGCTCGACCAGTTCCGCATCGCAGCCGTCGCCCTCTCCCAGCCGAGGGGAGATCTCCTGGCCGTCGGGGGTGCGCAACGTGCACTTGTCGCTCTTGGCGTCCTCGACCTCGACCACGACGGCCTTGGTCCACCGGCCACGTTCCTGCATGGCCCGATCGTCGCCGGCTCCATAGGAGAGGAACGCAAGCCCGACTGCGCCGATGAAGGCAATGGCGAGCTCCCAGGCCACCTTCCGCTTCTTCCGGGGGACGCGGCGCAGCCAGAAGACCGGCACCAGGAGGAGCGCCAGGGGGCTCAGCAACACGGCGATGAGGCCCCCAACGGCGCGCAGCCAGACCGGCAGGGGTACCGCCGGCGAGAGCCACATCAGGGCCACCGAGGCCGCGGCGCACGCGCTGCTGAAGAGGAGCCAGTGAATGGGGCCCGTGCCGCGTCGGGGCGGAGTGTTTTCGGCCGGCTTGGCCGCCCGGCCGGCTCCTGCCGCAAGTCCGCTGTTGTTTCCGTCCCCCGCCATGTGCTCCCTTTCCGTTTACGTCGGCCCGTTGCCCGACGACGAGCGTACGGGGTGCGGAACCCGGGCTGATCGGTGAGGTCTCTCAGGTCAGCTCGAAGCCGTGGTAGTGGGCCACTGCCACTCCGTCGCCGATTTGTTTGTAGGTGCCGACGCCGCCGGCGAAGGGCATGAACACGCGTTGTTTGCCCGGGATGTTGGCGCCCATGTACCACGACGCGGCCTGCGGCATCACGGTGAGGGCGGCGACGTCGTTGGTGGTGTTCACCCAGTTGTCCTCGGCGTCGGGCGCCGCCTCCATGCGGTTCAGGCCGTGCTCGCGGAGGTACTCCAACGCACGGGTGACCCAGTCGACGTGGTACTCGATCGAGGTCATCATGTTGGACAGCACCGAGGGGCTCTGCGGTCCGGTGATCATGAAGAGGTTCGGGAAGCCGGCCGACATCAGACCGAGGTACGTACGCGGGCCGTGGGCCCACTTCTCCCGCAGAGTCCGGACGCCACCGTTATGCACGCCGTCACCGCTCCGGATGTCCATGGCGTTCAGCGCGCCGGTCATCGCGTCGAAGCCCGTGGCGAGGATGATCACATCGAATTCGTGCTCGGTCCCGCCCGCGATGATTCCGCGCTCGGTGAGGCGCTGGATCGGGTGCTCGTTGATGTCGACCAGCGACACGTTGTCCTGGTTGTAGACCTCGAAGTAACCCGTGTCGACGCACATCCGCTTGCTGGCGATCGGGTACGTGCGCGGCGACAGCTTCTCCGCCAGCCGCGGGTCCTTGACCTTTTCCCGGATCCGGCCGCGTACGTACTCGGCGGCGACCTCATTGGCCTTCATGTCCCTGAGGATGTCCGTGAAGGCACTGGAGAAGCACAGACCACCGTCCGCCCAGCGCGCGTCGAACTCGCGCTGCACGTCCTCGGCTTCGGTCTCCACCAGTGACCGCGTACCGGCGTGGCACTGGAACCCGGCACGCGCCATCCGGCTGTACTCCCGGATCTCGCGGTAGCGCGTCTTGGCGTCGGCCAGTCGCTCGGCGATGGGCCCGTTGTGTGCCGGTACGGCGAAGCTCGGCGTGCGTTGGAAGACCGTGAGCTCGCCGACGACCGGCGCGATCGCGGTGATCGTCTGCAGCCCGGAGGACCCGGTACCGATGACGGCGACGCGCTTGCCGGCCAGGTCGACGCCCTCGTGCGGCCAGCGGGACGTCCAGTACACCTCACCCGCGAAGTCCGCCAGCCCCTCGAACCGCGGGCGGGAGGGGACCGAGAGGCAACCGGTCGCCGCGATGACGTACCGCGCGGTGCGAGATGTGCCGTCGTCGGTCGTCACCGTCCACTGGCGTGCGTGGTCGTCCCAGTCGAGCGTCTCGACGCGGGTGCGGAAGGTGATGTGTTCGCGCAGGCCGTAGCGGTGCGCGACGTGTTGCGCGTAGGAGAGCAGTTCCGGTTGCGCGGCGTACCGCTCGCTCCAGTTCCATTCCTGCTCCAGCTCCGGATCGAAGGAGTACGAGTACTCGATCGACTCGATGTCGCAACGCGCGCCGGGGTAGCGGTTCCAGTACCAGGTGCCGCCGACGTCATCGGCGGCCTCGATGACGCGGGCGTCGAAGCCGAGCCGGCGCAGCCGGTGCAGCTGGTACATGCCCGCGAAGCCCGCGCCGATGATGATCACGTCGTGGTCAGACATGGCTCACGCCTTCCTTGGATCCCTTTCCCATGTCATGCGGCTCGTACGGCTCGTGCGGCTCGTGCGGCTCGTGCGGCTCGTGCGGCTCGTGCGGCTCGTACGAGGCGACGAAGTCGTTGATGTGGTCCGCGACGAGTCCCATCCCCGCCTCCTGGCCGGGCAGCAGCTTCGCCATCTGGAAGTACGCGTGCATCTGGCCCTTGGCCTCTTCGAGCGTGACCGTTACCCCGGCGGCCTCCAGGGCCTTCGCGTAGGCGACGCCTTCGTCGCGCAACGGGTCGTACTCGGCCACGTAGACCAGGGCCGGGGGCAGTCCCGCGTGACTGGCGGCGCGCAGCGGGGACGCGTCGGGGTGCTCGCGTGCTTCCTCGTCCGCGAGGTAGTGGTTCCAGAACCAGATCATCGTGTCCCGGCTGAGCAGGAGTTGGTTCTCGGGCGCGAGGCAGGAAGGTGTGGTGAGGTCGCAGTCGGTCACGGGGTAGACCAGGACCTGGTAGTCGATCTTCGGACCCGCCTTGTCGCGCGCCCAGAGCGTCATCACCGCGCTGATGTTGCCGCCCGCGCTGTCGCCGGCGACGATCAGCGGTACCCCCTCGGGCGCCAGCTCCGCGGCATGTTCGGCCACCCAGCACAGAGCGGCGTAACTGTCTTCGATGGCGGTCGGGAAGGGGTGCTCGGGGGCCTTGCGGTAATTGACGAGCACCACGGCCGACTGTGTGGTGTTCGCCAGCTGCCGGCCCACGTGGTCGTACTGCAGGTCGATGTCACCGAGCACCCAGCCTCCGCCGTGGAAGTACACGATGATGGCCTTCGGTTCGCCCTCGGGTGTGAGTACCCGGGCTCGGAACTGCCCCTCCCGGCCGTCGAGTTTGAGGTTACGGACCGATCCCACCTCGGGTCCCGGTCCGCTGAGGCCGGCGAGGATCGGCCCGCTCATCCGGGCGATGGCCGGTGTCGACTCGTGGATCGCCGGGCCCTCGGCCTCGGCCAACTGGGCCAGCAGGACCTGAGTTGCGGGGTCTAGGGGCATGCCGCCTTCTCCTCGTTCTCACCTCGTGACTGGCTCACGGATCTCCTGGCGGTCCACGGTATGGACGGGTCCCGCTCACCGGCAGAGCACGGGAGGCCACAACTCGGCCGTTCCGGCCACCGAAGCGGTTCGGGCCGATTGACGCCGGTTCTCCCGTTGGCGAGACTGGCCAAAATGACCGAGAGATCCGCGGCTCAGGCGTCATCCCGGGCGACGTCTCAGGAGACGTCCCTGGTCATCGCGACCATGCGGGACCCGTGGGATCACCCCCGCACGATGGTCGGCGTCGCGATCCTGTGCGAGTGGGCCGCTCGGCAAGGAGTCGACGTCGGCGCCCTGCTGCGGGGGTCCGGCATCACCCCGCGGAGCCTGGCCGACCCCGGCGAACTGCTGGAGGCACAGCAGGAGATCGCGGTGATCCGCAACCTGCTCGACGCCTTCGACGACCGCCCGGGACTGGGCGTCGAGCTCGGCCGGCTCTACCACCTGACGGCGTACGGCTACTTCGGCTATCTGCTCGCGGCGTGCTCGTCGGTGCGGGAGACGATCCGGTACGGACTGCGGTACACGCTGCTCACCTTCGCCTTTTCGACGATGACGGCCCACCTCCGGGAGCCGGGACAGTACGTCCTCGGGATGGCGGCCGACGACGTGCCCGAGGACATCCGGCGCTTCGTCGTCGAGCGGGATGTCGCCGCCACCGTCCAGATCCAACGCGAGGTCTTCCCAGGACCGAACCGGGTCCCGCTGCGCGAGGTCAGGCTGCCGTTCGAGATCGACGAGACCCGGCGGCCACCGGTCTACCGGGACCACTTCCAGGTGCCGGTGAGCTTCGGCCGCCCCCGCGCCGAGCTCGTCTTCGACGTGCGGTACCTCGATCAAGTGCCGCCGATGGCGAACACGCACACCGCGCTGGTCATGATCGAGCAGTGTGAGCGGATCCGGACCGAACGGCTGCACCGCACCGGCGTCTCGGCCCAGGTCCGCGCCCATCTGCTGGGCCGGGACGCGCTCGGCATCAGCCTCGAGGACGTCGCCGAGCGGTTGCACTACGCCCCGCGGACCCTGCGGCGACGCCTGGCGAACGAGGGCACGACCTTCCGGGCGATCCTCGACGAGGTACGGCGTGGCGTCGCCGAGAACCTGCTGAGCGACCCCTCGATCCCGCGGTACGAGATCGCCCAGCTCCTCGGCTACCAGGACTGGTCGAGCTTCCTCCGGGCCCGGCGCCGGTGGCAGGGCGGCGGGACGAGCGCCCGCACCCCGGCGCCTCCGGCCACCGCCTCCGAGTGACGGCGAACACTCTCCGAGGTCATCACCAACTCTTCACTCATCCTTCACATCACGTATAAACTCCTGTCGCTCCATCACACCGTGAAAAATGGGGGGAATTCCCTTGCGCAAGAGCCCTGTCATAGCCACCGCCGCGGCCACCGCCCTCGCCGCCGGCGCGCTGGCCGTGCTCGCCGCCGCCCCGGCCCAGGCCGCCGAGTACCACTCGGCGTTGAAGATCCGCGGAGTCCAGTACGACGCCCCCGGGCGGGACTCCAACAGCTGCTCCTACGGCAACACCGACGAGGAGTACCTGACGATCAAGAACTACTCGGCCTCGGCGACCATCAACCTCAAGGGCTATGTCGTCAAGGACGCCGCCGGCAACCGCTTCAAGTTCGCTGCCAGCCACTACCTCCAGCCCGGTGACTACGTGAAGCTCCGCGGCGGCTACGGCACCGACTCCGATGCGCGCAACGTGGTCTACCGCGACAACTGCAACTTCATGTGGAACAACGACCGCGACACGATCTACCTGTACAAGCCCTCCGGCAGCCGCTCGGACGTGCACGCCTACACCAAGAGCGGCTCGGACTCCGACCGCGACGGTTACATCCGCTTCCACAGCTGACCGAAAGCTGATCCGGGCGCACGCGGCCCCGTCTCCCTCGGGGAGACGGGGCCGAGGTACGTCAGATCCGGCCGGCGGCCATGTCCAGCAGCCGGCCGAGGACCGCGGGGTCCGCTCGTACGCCGTCGTGGGCGTGGGTGTTGGTGATCCAGGGGCGGAGGCCGCGTACCAGATCAGCGGTGGCCAGGGACTGCTCGCGGTCGACGAACAGGTCGTCGTAGTACACGGCGGCGGTGACCGGGACGTGGTTGTCGGCGAGCCGGTCCAGGTCGTACAGGGCCGGCCAGTCGGTGCGCTGGGCGAGGAGGTCCGCGGTCTCGCGCAGCGGTACGAGGGCGGGGTCCTCCTCGAACTGCCAGGGGTAGATCATCTCGCCGGTGAACCGGAGCGGACCCGGGCCTTCGGCATCGAACTCCGGGAACTCCTTGCGAATCCGGTGAGCCGACCAGTCGGTGGCACGGCCGCCCTGCGCGTAGATCGGCTCGTGGAGCACGGCGAAGAGGGGGCGCGGGGCGAAGGAGACGACGGAGTCGACCCCGCGAAGGAAGGCGTCCGACAGCTCGGGGCCGCGGGCGCCGTCGACGAATGCGGATTCCAGCAGGTAGTGGAGGGTGTCGAAACCGGAGGCCGTACCGAAGGTGATGCCCATGGTCTGGAAACGGCGGACGCTGAGCCGCTCGCCGGACGGCATCCGTACATCGTTGGCGGCCAGGTGGGCGGCGACCGCCTCGGCGAGCCGCTGGTCGCCCGGGTAGCGGTCGAAGTAACGCGCGTTGTGGACGAGCGTGCGGCGGTACGCGGCGCGGTACACGTCGTCCGCGTGGCCGGTGAGCGTCGGCAGGCCGCCGGTGATGAGCACCCGCTCCAGCCCTTCCGGCGCGAGGCTCAGGTAGGTCAGCGCGCAGAAGCCGCCGAAGCTCTGGCCGAGGACCGTCCAGGGCCGGTCGCCGCACAGCCGTCGGCGCAGCAGTTCGGCATCGCGCACGATCGCGTCGGCGCGGAAGTGTCCGAGATACTTGGCGGCCGCGGCGGCGTCCGCGTGCACGGCGAGGGTGCGGCGGTCCGCGGGAGTGGAACGGCCCGTGCCGCGCTGGTCCATGAGCACCACGCGGTAGTCCTTGAGGGCGCGGCGCAGCCAGGCGCCCGCCGCGTTGGGCCGCTCGGCGTGCCCGCCGGGACCGCCCTGCAGCCACAGCAGGAGGGGCAGCTCGCGGTGTTCGTGTTCCGCGGCGACGACCTCGCGGGCGAAGAGAGTGATCGTCGGGCCGCCGTCGGCACGTGCGTGGTCGAGCGGTACGTCGAGGGTGTGGTCGGTGCAGACCATGCCGTTGTGGCGGTAGGAGAGCGGCGCGGCGGGGCTTGGTGCCGGGGTCGTCATGGGCGCTCCAACGGGTTCGGTGGGGGCGGTGCGTACACCTCCGGGGGCACCCGGCGCGGACGCCCCCGGAGACCTATGGGATCAGGCGCGCCAGGCCCCCTCAACGCCCAGCTCCCGGCGGATGCCCACGAGCTCGGGGTACTCCAGGTGCCAGGCCCCGGCCCGCGGGGAAGCGGGCGAGGGCGGCGGTACCGGGCCGTTGGCGAATCGCGCGGGAATTACGTCTTTCGCAGCCCGTGTGCATTCGAGACCGAGCGGAGTGTTTTCCCGGTAAGAGCGGTATCCGTACCGTCGCCGAGCAAATCCCAGGCGAGCAGTCCCGCTCCCAGACACCCGGCCTCGTCTCCCAGAGCCGCGGGCAGCACTTCCGGCATGACCTGGAACGTCAGCCGTTCGGCGAGTTGTTCGCGCAGGGGGTGCAGCAGCAGGTCGCCGGAGCGGGCGAGTCCGCCGCCCACGAGGACGGCCGACGGGTCGAAGAGGGTGACGCCGAGGGCGAGCGAATCGGCCAGTGCCGCCACGGCATCCGCCCATACTCGGGCCGCGATCCGGTCTCCCTCGGTGGCCAGCCGGACCACGGTGACGGCGTCCGCCGGGGCGCCGCCGTCCAGTCCGGCCAGCCGCCGGTACCGCTTGACGAGGGCGGGTCCGCCCGCCAGCGTGCTCAGACAGCCGCGCTGGCCGCAGCCGCACCGGTCGCCCCCGGGCCGCACCACCACATGCCCGAGCTCAC
Organism: Streptomyces sp. NPDC053542; assembly: GCF_044544685.1. Taxonomy (NCBI): domain Bacteria; kingdom Bacillati; phylum Actinomycetota; class Actinomycetes; order Kitasatosporales; family Streptomycetaceae; genus Streptomyces; species Streptomyces sp. NPDC053542. The sequence goes on along the minus strand of NZ_JBITXL010000010.1, from coordinate 218,577 downwards.
CGGCCCGCCAGTGCCCGCCCGTGAACGGCCGCCCGCCGAGCATGACCGCCGCCCCCACTCCGGTACCGACGGGCACGAAGAGGAACACCTCGTGCCCGCGGCCGGCGCCGAGCCGCGCCTCGGCCACGCCGCCGGCCCGTACGTCGTGTCCCAGCGCGACGGGCAGGCCGGTGCGCTCGGCCAGCAGCCTCCGCAGCGGCACGTCCCGCCAGCCGAAGGAGGCCGAGAAGACGGCGACGCCCGCCGACTCGTCGATCACCCCGCAGGCCGCGACGCCGAGGGCGCGTACCGCCACACCCTGCGCGGCCGCCGTGCCGAGGAGCTCCGCGGCACGGTCGAGCACCGTGCCGACGATCGCCTCCGGGTCGCGCCCGGCGGCGCGGATGGGGTGGTGGGCGACGGTGCTCAGCGCTCTGCCGTCCGGGGCGACGAGGGCCGACTTGATCGCCGTACCGCCGATGTCGAGCCCGAGGACGGCGCTCTCGCCGGGTGGGCGGCTCACGCGGTCCCGCTGAGGCGCCCGGTGCGGAACGGAATGGTGACGCGGTGGCTGACCTCGTCCCCGTGCACGGGATGACCATCGGGGTTCAGCACCGAGTACGACTCGATCCGCGCCCGGTACAGCCGGTTGGGCGCGGCGTCCCGGAACCGCGCGGGCGGCTGGTACCGCTTCGCGTGTGCCGCCGGATCCGGATATCGGCGTGAGTAGTACACCTCGCAGCCCTCGGCCAGGGCGTCGCCGTGCAGCACCTCGGCCCGCCCGCTCGCGTAGAGGCCCTGGCCGCCCCCGTCGGTGGGATTGGAGTCGAATACGACGATCGAAACCGCCGGATTGTGCTCGATGTTCAGCGAATGCACGGCGTCCATTCCGGAAATCCAGTAAAAGGCATCCTGGTCGTCCCAGGCGTGCGCCAGCGGAGTCACCATCGGGACTCCTGCGGCCGAAGCGGTGCCCAGTGCCATATAACGAGTCGTGCGAAGGATTTCGCCTGCGGTCTCGCAGAGTTCTTCGATCGAGACGGACACGGTGCCCTCCAGTCGCCCCGCTGGGGGATGTGGCTGCCCGGTCGGACGTGTACGTGTATACGGGATCTGCGTATACGGAATCTGCTGTGCGCTCAGTGTAAAGAGGCCCGAGAGTGCCGCCAAGAGTTCCTCAGCCCATGTCCCCGACTTCTGGATGTGATTGCAGGAGAGCTTGCGCCTGTTCACGGGCGTGGAGGATGGGGTCCGGGAAGATGTTCAGGCCGTGGGCGACGAGCGCCCCTTCGTGCAGCAGCATGAGCGTCCGAGCCAGGTGATCGGCCCGGCCGGGGACGATGTCCCCGGCGAGGCGGGTGAACAGGTCGAGCATCCACTGCTTCTGCCCGGTGATGACCGGGTGGGCCGGATGGCCCGGAGCGCTGATCTCGGCGTGGGCGTTGACCATGCTGCACCCCTTGGAGCTGTGTTCCGACGCCCACGCGTGCGAGGCGTCGAAAACGGCCAGGACGCGTGCCGATGGCTCTGGCGGTGCAGCCGCCAAGTACTGGTCGAGGAAGGCCCGCCAGCGCTCGTCGCGGTCCGCGAGATACTCCACGACGATCTGCTCCTTGGAGCCGAACCGGTCGTAGAGGGTCTTCTTGGTCACCCCGGCCTCGGCGGCGATCAGATCCACGCCGACGGCATGGATCCCGCGCTCGTAGAACAACCTCGAAGCGGCCTCCAGCACACGCAGCGCGGCAGGCGTCATCGTGATCCGTCGCGGTTTCTCCGTAGCGCCCATGCCCAAGAGTATACCGATCTGTATAGTGGGCGGGAGAGAGGTATACCGATCTGTTTAGTGGAGGGGTGCGGCGTGAACTTCCTGCTCTCGGTCGCCTTCGTGCTGTGCTGGAGCTCCGGGTTCATCGGGGCCAAGCTCGGTGCGGGCAGTGCTTCCGCGGTCACCATCCTGATGTGGCGGTTCCTGCCACTGGCCGCCATCCTCATCGTCGTCGCCGCGACCGCCGCCAGAACGTCGTGGCGGGGCCTCGCGGTACGGGACGTGGCCAGGCAGGCCGTGATCGGGGTGCTGTCGCAGAGCGGCTATCTGCTCACCGTCTACTACGCGATCCAACTCGGGGTCTCCAGCGGCACCACGGCCCTGATCGACGGCGTCCAGCCCCTGGTCGCCGGAGCGCTCGCCGGCCCATTGCTGCGTCAGTACGTCTCGCGCAAGCAGTGGCTTGGCCTGTGCCTGGGGGTGTGCGGCGTCGTCATCGTCACCATGGCCGATGCCGCGGCGCGCGCCGGCGTGGCCTGGTGGGCCTATCTCATCCCGTTCCTCGGGATGTTCTCGCTGGTCGCGGCCACGTTTCTGGAAAGCCGCGCCCGCATGCGGGTCGCGCCGACGGTATCGATGACCGTCCACTGCGTCACCAGTACCGTCATCTTCACGGTGCTCGCCGTGAGCACCGGAGCCGCGAAGCCGCCCGCCGAGTCCTCGTTCTGGGTCGCGATCACCTGGCTCGTCGCCCTGTCCACCTTCGGCGGGTACGGGCTGTACTGGCTCATCCTGAAGCGCTCCGGAGTCACCAAGGTCAATACGCTGATGTTCCTCATGGCTCCGGTCACGGCGGTCTGGGGAGCCGTCATGTTCGGTGAGGCATTCGGCCCGCAGACCGCCCTTGGACTGGCTGTCGGCCTCGCGGCAGTGGTGCTTGTCCATCGCGGTGACACGTCATCGGCCCGAGTGTGCGCGCGGGACGACGCGGACACGGTCGGGACCGGGGCCTCCAGGTCCGTTAAGTGCGACGTGTGATGCCTTGCGCACGTCAGGGCGAGGCTGGGCGGGGGAGGACGACCTGGCGGGGCTCGGTACGGCCGCCGTCCAGTCGTTCCATCGCGGCCGCCACCGCGTGCCGGGCCTGTTCCTGGGCCTCCTGGCTCACCGTGGTGAGGTCCACGTGCGCGAGGCGGGCGAGCGGGCTGTCGTCGTATCCCGCGACGGACACCGCGCCGGCACGACGACGCCCTCGCGCGCGAAGACGTCCAACACCCCCAGCGCACAACGGTCGTTGGCCGCCACGAGGACGGTGGGCAGGCGCTTCTCCTCGAGCAGGAGGCGGGCGCGCGGCGACGGCCCGGGCTCCTGCGAGTGGGAGCCCGGGCCTCACAGGCCGTTGCTGCTCGTAAGGAGCAGGTCAGTGCAGGTCAGCCGTGGAGCCGGCCGGCATGCCTCACTTCAGCACCACGACCTTGTGCATGCCCTCGGCGACGTGCGGGTGCCCGGTCTCGTCGTCCGGGACGAAGCAGAGCAGCGCGTAGGTACCCGGGGGGAGGTGATGGGTACTCAGGAGAGCGGTGCGGCCGGGGGAGATGGCGCCCAGGCCGTTGGCCGGGCCGGTGAAGGGCGGCGCGCCTGCCGAGGTACCGCTGAACGCCTTCTGGATCTGCGCGTCCGTGGTGCCCGGCGCCACGGGCTGGAGCTGCATCTCGTGAATCTCGTCCGACGCGTTGTGAACGAGGATGTTGTCCTCGGCCCTGCGCAGACCGTGCACCTCGAAGCGGGGACCGGCCTTGGTCTCCTTCGTGGTCACGAGGGAGTCGGGGAAGTCCGCGCGTCCCTTGGACGACGATCCGCCGTGCAGTTCCAGGGTGCGGGTGACCGGGTGGGCCGGGTCCTTGAGGAAGGCGGTGAAGTCCAGGAGGGTGACGGTGCCCGCGGTGATCGGAGTGGTGAAGGTTTCCGGCACGGACGGGGTGACCTGGGCCCCGCCGAGCGCTTCCGCCTCGTCATGAGCCGCTGAGATGCCCTTGGCAGCGGCGGCGGGGTCGTCACCGACGGCCTTGGCCAGGTCGGCGAGCAGCTTGTGCACCGAGACGCCGTGGTGCGGCCGGAGCACCTGGAGAAGGCGGCCCTTCGAGTCGTCGGTCGTGACGTGGAAGCTGACCAGACCGGCCTGCGCGCTGTGCGGTGCGTGGATGCCGGAGGCGCCGATGGACACCTCGACGGGCTTGCGGGCGTCGTCGCCGTTGCGCGTGGCGTCGGCGGTGGCCACGCCGCCGAGCGGGGTGACGGCGAAGGCCAGGGCGAAGGCGAAGGCGGCGGTGGCCGCCCTCGCCCCGTGTCTCTGCAGTGCGGTACGCATGACTCTCCTGTCGTGGTGTGATCCCCCGCACAGAGCGCACCACTTTTGCGGCCGGGGCGCCGCCAGCCACGCAGGCGAGAGGCCCGTACGGGGTATCGCCCGACCGCCGCGACATGGGCCGGGGAAGCCATCGCCGCGACCCGCCTTGCATGAGCATGCGGGGTATTGCATACTCTTGCCATGTCCAAGGTCCTCACCTCCCTGCCCACCGGCGAGCGCGTCGGCATTGCCTTCTCCGGCGGACTCGACACCTCGGTCGCCGTCGCCTGGATGCGCGACAAGGGTGCCGTCCCGTGCACGTACACCGCCGACATCGGTCAGTACGACGAGCCCGACATCGCGTCCGTGCCCGGCCGTGCCACCGCGTACGGCGCCGAGCTCACCCGGCTCGTCGACTGCCGTGCCGCGCTGGTCGAGGAAGGGCTGGCCGCGCTCGCGTGCGGTGCGTTCCACATCCGGTCGGGCGGCCGCCCGTACTTCAACACCACGCCGCTGGGGCGTGCCGTGACCGGCACCCTGCTGGTGCGGGCCATGCTCGAGGACGGCGTGCAGATCTGGGGCGACGGCTCCACGTTCAAGGGCAACGACATCGAGCGGTTCTACCGCTACGGGCTGCTCGCCAACCCGCACCTGCGGATCTACAAGCCCTGGCTGGACGCGGACTTCGTCACGGAGCTCGGCGGCCGCAAGGAGATGTCGGAGTGGCTGCTCGCGCACGGGCTGCCGTACCGGGACTCGACCGAGAAGGCGTACTCCACGGACGCCAACATCTGGGGTGCCACGCATGAGGCGAAGACCCTGGAGCACCTCGACACCGGCATCGAGACCGTCGACCCGATCATGGGCGTGCGGTTCTGGGACCCGTCGGTCGAGATCGACACCGAGGACGTCACGGTCGGCTTCGACCAGGGACGCCCGGTCACGATCAACGGCAAGGAGTTCGCCTCCCCGGTCGACCTCGTCATGGAGGCCAACGCGATCGGCGGCCGGCACGGTCTGGGCATGTCCGACCAGATCGAGAACCGGATCATCGAGGCCAAGAGCCGCGGCATCTACGAGGCGCCGGGCATGGCGCTGCTGCACATCGCCTACGAGCGCCTGGTCAACGCGATCCACAACGAGGACACGCTGGCCGCGTACCACAACGAGGGCCGGCGGCTCGGCCGGCTCATGTACGAGGGCCGCTGGCTGGACCCGCAGGCGCTGATGATCCGCGAGTCGCTGCAGCGCTGGGTCGGCGCGGCCGTCACCGGCGAGGTGACGCTGCGGCTGCGGCGCGGCGAGGACTACTCGATCCTCGACACCACGGGCCCGGCGTTCAGCTACCACCCGGACAAGCTCTCCATGGAGCGCACCGAGGACTCGGCGTTCGGCCCGGTGGACCGCATCGGCCAGCTCACCATGCGGAACCTGGACATCGCCGACTCCCGTGCGCGCCTCGAGCAGTACGCGGGTCTGGGCCTGGTCGGCAGCAGCGTCCACCCGACGCCGATCGGCGCCGCGCAGGCGGCCTCGACCGGTCTGATCGGCGCCATGGACCAGGGCGGCGCCCAGGCGATCGCCTCGCGCGGCGAGGTCTCGGCCGAGGACGAGGCGCTGGACCGCGCCGCGATGGAGTCCGGCACGGACTGACATCGGTCACTGGTCGTACCGCGGGCCCCGGCGAAGACATTCGCCGGGGCCCGCCGGCGTTTGCGTCCGCTCATCGCCGTGCGCGTCGCGCTCCTCACAGAACCCGGGCTTCCGGTCACGCAATGGCGTCAACTATAGTTTAGGCGGAATCGAGAGGAAGCAGCCGTGGCCGCAATGGACGACAGTGCAGACGCCGGGACGCCGGGGGAGCACCCCGCAGTACCCGCGTCGGTACCCGTTCCGGGCCCGGGCGCTACGTTCGCCGAGCGACTGAACTTCCTCTTCGACCGGGTGCGCGCGCCGGGGACGAAGGAGTTCAGCAACGCGCACGTGGCACGGACGATCTCGTCGTACGGCGACGACAGCTGCACCGGCGCCTACATCGGCATGCTGCGCAAGGGTGAACGGACGCCGACCATCACCCTCCTGCCGCTCCTCGCGCGGTTCTTCGGCGTGGAGGCCGGCTACTTCGTCGAGGACGAGATCACGCGGAAGGTCGCGGACCAGTTCGAGCTGCTGCGGAAGCTCAGCGAGGCCGGCGTACGGGAGATCGCCCTCCGCGCGATGGGCCTGTCCGACACGAGCCAGCGCAAGGTCCTGGAGGCGATCGACGCGGTGCGGGAGATGGAAGGGCTGCCCGCCGACCCCGAGAGGGGCTCGCCGTGACGCGCCCCAGGGGGTCGATCTTGAGAGGAAGCCGCATGTGGCGCAGCCGTCGTGACCGCGAGGCCGACGAAGTCGAGCGTCGCAGCCGGGAATTCGTCGCGGAGCTGGACCTGCCGCCCGTGGACAGCGTCCTCGACCTGGTGCCGTTCATGGAGAATCGGTTCGGCCGGTCGATCCGCCTCATGCCGTTCACCCCGGACCCGGCCGACGCGGACTCCCTGGACGCCTCAGCCCCCTGCGGCATGTGGCTCGCCACAAAAACCACGGACTACGTCTTCTACGACACCGGCATCAGCCGCGCACACGCCGAGATCATCGTCGGCCACGAATTCGCCCACATGCTCAGGCGCCACCGCGGCAAGGCACCGCTCGACCAGAACAGCCTCGGCGGCCTGATCAACGGCATCGACCCCAGCACGGTCCAGCTCGTCCTGGGCCGGACCCGCTACAACGAACCCGAGGAGTTCGAAGCCGAAATGCTCGGTTCCCTCCTGCAGGAGCACGTGAGCGCCTCCCGTGCGCCCCGCGCCCGCCGGGACTCCGACCCCATCGCCCGTACGCTGCTGCGCTGACCGAATTGGCCTCGTGAAAGCCCCGTGAAAGACATACTCCACCCCCTGTGTCTGGCGATCGCCGGCAGCGGATTCCTCTTCCTGCTGCGCGACCTCGCCAAGAGCCGCCGCGACCGTGCCCTGGTCGCGCTGGCCTTCACGTACGGCTTCTCGGCGATCAGTTACGCCGTCTCCCTCACCTGGGTGTGGGTGCGCATCGACGCCGTCCTCGGCGTCACCAACATCTCCGTACCGCTCGCCCAGAGCTGCGTGACCCTCGTCTTCGCGCTCCAGGCCACCGTCCTCGCCTACTGGTCGAAGCCGGCGGCGGAAGCCCGCCGCCGCAGCCGCCTCCTCCTCATCGCGGCCGCCGCGGTCATCGCCGGCATGGCCGTACTGTTCGTCCTGCTCACCCCGGCGACGACGCGCCCCGCCGACTTCGCGACGTACTACGCGCACGACCCGTACTACCAGGCGTACGTGCTGCTGTACTTCGGGACGTACACCGTCGCCGAGCTCTACCTCGCGCGCTCCTGCTGGAAGTACGCCCGCACCGCGACCAACCCCTCGATCACCTGGGGCCTGCGGCTCATCACGGTCGGCGCGATCATCACCCTCGGCTACAGCACCATCCGGATCGGCGCGGTCGTCGGGGCCGTGGCCGGGTTCGGTGTCGAGCAGCTCGACCCGTTCGCCTGGGCCTGCGGTGACATCGGCGCCACCGCCACCCAGATCGGCTACTTCCTCCCCACCCTGGCCCGCCGGACCGCCGCGGCCCGCGACTGGACGACCGCACACCTCCGCTACCGGCAGCTGCGCCACCTCTGGGCCGCGCTGGACCAGGCGGACCCCGGCATCACCCTGCGCCGCCCGGCCCCGCACCGCGACGACCTGCTGCGCGGCCGCAGCGCCCACTTCCCCCTGCTGCGCCGCCGCGTCGAGATCCGCCAGGGCCAGAAGCTGCTGCGCCGCTACCTCGACCCGGCCGCGCGGGAGGAGTCCGAGGCCCGGCGCCGTACCGAGGGACTCACCGGCGCCGCCCTCGCCGCGGCCGTCACCGCCGACCAGATCCGCGCCGCTCTGCTCCGGCACCGCGCCAACGACCCCGTCGGGACCCCCGCCGAGTACGCCGACGCGGAGCTGCCCCTCGCCACCACCGAAGACGAGCTGAGGCACCTTCAGCGCGTCGCCGCGTACTTCACCCCTCCGTCCGAGAGCCCCCACGCCGCCACCTCTCACAGCACCACATCTGGAGCCCGTTCGTGATTCTCCGACGCACCCTCCTCATCGCCTCCACGGCCATCGCCGCGGCGGCCGCCATGGCGTCACCCGCCGCGGCCCGCGCACGCGCCGCCGTGCAGCCCCCCACGACCCCCAAGACGCCCCAATTCACCGGCGAGGCCCTGCACTTGGCCCCCGCCCGCGAACAGCTCGCCGCGCTGCGCGAGCGTAAGATCACCAGCCGTGCCCTGCTGGAGCAGTACCTCCAGCACATCGCCGAGACCGACGACCTCAACGCGGTCGTCACCCTCGACGCCGACGCCGCCCGCGCCGCCGCCGACGAAGCGGACCGCCACCTCGCCGAGACCGGCAAGCCGCTCGGCCCGCTGCACGGTCTGCCCCTCACCGTGAAGGACGCCCTGGAGACGCGCGGGCTGCGCACCACCTCCGGCTCCCCGGACCTCGCCGACCACGTCCCGGCCGAGGACGCCGACGCCGTCGCCCGCCTCCGCGCGGCCGGCGCCCTCATCGTCGGCAAGACCAACGTCCCGACGATGTGCCAGGACATCCAGACCTCCAACCCCCTCTTCGGCACGACGAAGAACCCCCACGACGACACCAAGACCGCGGGCGGCTCCTCCGGCGGCCCGGCCGCCGCCGTCGCCGCCGGGCTCAGCAGCCTCGAAGTCGGCTCGGACCTCGCCGGATCCCTCCGACTGCCGGCTGCATACTGCGGTGTGTATGCACTGCGCCCCAGCTTCGGCATCGTGCCGACCCGCGGCCACATCCCGCGCCCGCCCGGCTGGCTCACCAGCTCCGACATGATCACCGTCGGCCCGATCGCCCGCACGCCCGAGGACCTCGACGTCCTCCTGGACGTGCTCGCCGCACCGGCCCCGGCCGACGCGGCCGCTTGGAAGATCGACCTCCCGGCACCGCGGCACAAGCGCCTCGCCGACTACCGGGTCGGCCTCTGGCAGGACGACCCGTACTGCCACGTCGACGAGGAATCCCGCGAACTCCTGGCGCAGGTCGCCGAGCTCGTACGGTCCGCCGGCGCCACGGTCGACGACTCGGCGCGCCCCGTCGACCTCGCCGACAGCGACAAGCTGTTCCAGCGCCTGATGTACGCGACGGCGAGCGCGACCGCCACCGACGAGGGCTTCGCCGCCGACATCGAGGCCGCCGACAACACCGAAGCCGACGCCCCGGGCGCCCTCTTCCTGCAGTCGCGGACCATGCGGCACCGGGACTGGCTGCTCGCCAACGAGGAGCGCGAGAAGCTGCGCGGCCGCTGGGCCGAGTACTTCGCCGACCACGACGTGCTGATCACGCCCGCCGCCCCGACCGCGGCCGTCGACGACCAGTCCGACACCCCGGTCCCCGGCCGGTCCATCACCGTCGACGGCGAGAAGCGGCCGTACTTCGACCAGACGGCATGGCTGAACCTGGCCGGCCACGTCAAGCTCCCCGCCGCCGTCATCCCCGCCGGCAGGACCGCCGACGGCCTGCCGCTGGCCCTCCAGATCATCGGCCCCTACCTGGCCGACCGCACGGTCCTCGACGTGGCCAAGCACCTCGCCCGGCTGCTGCCCGAGCCGGTACGCCCGCCCGCGTTCACCGCGTGAGCGAGCCCCACTGACCCGGGCTCGTCCCGCCTCCACGGGGGTGGGGCAGGACGAGCCCGTACGACAGAGGGCCCCAGGTTCTTCGACCTGGGGCCCTCTGTGCTGCCGCGGACCTCGTACGCGTACGGATACAGGTACAGAGGTACAGGTATCGGTACTGGTACGGCTGCGGCACGGAAAGTGGCCCGGATACCGACGGGGGATGCGGCATCCGGACCAATGATCAGCTTAGCGGTGCGGAGGGGACTTGGGCCAGCCGGGGGCCGGGGTGTCGGACGGGGGCTGGTCGGCGGCCGGCGCCTGCTCGGTGGCCGGCGCCTGCTCGGCGGCGGTGCGAGCTGTTGCCTGTGTGCCACAAGTTCCGGGATTCAGGCCCCCCGGAACTCAGGCCCCCGGAATTCGGGACCCCTGGAATTCGGGACCCTTGGAATTCGGGATCCCCGGAATCGGGTCCCCCGAATTCAGGAATCCGCATCCTCCGCGTCCTCCGTACCCTCCGCGCCCTACGCGCCCTCCCGCGTTCGGAGAATTAATCAGCCGCCAAGGGCCCCAGTGGCCGCCCCGACGATCGGGGAGAGCGTGTCGTCCAGCATCTGCCCGTGCACCTTCATATTTCCGGTCGGGTCGGTGAGCATGCTGGTCAGCTCCCACGACGGGTCGCTCAGGTGGTACATCTCGACGTGCTTCCACAGCGCGTCGGCGGATTCGCCCACGGGGCTGGTGAGAGAGGCCGCGGGGGCCGTCGAGTGGCCCGCGTGCGCGGTCGTCATCGTGGCCGCCGAGGCCGTACCGGCCCCGCCGATGCCCATGACCGCCACCGCGGCCACCAGCGTCCCGGCGTAGCGCACCCATCGCCCGCGTCCGGCCACGCCCGATACGGCGGCAGAATTCCTGCTCACTCGGTTCTCGCGGCGGTAAACACTCATGAATTACCCCTTCTTCGCAGCGTGGCGGCAATTGGCCGAAGCACGGCCTGACGCCCTTGGGTTACGAGAAGAACTTCACCACGGCGCCAACCGGGCGTGGTTTCCCTCCGGTTGCCAAGCAAAGAACGATGACTCACCGTCAAAACCCTCTCGGACTCAGGCTGATTTAACGGCTGAGTGACTCACGGGACATGAACGGGCAATCGGAGGAGCGTCTGATTCCGGTACCGGCTACCGCAATTCACGGTTGTGCGGCCGTCAATGCCTGCTCTCAGGAGAGGGACGATGACGACAATTCAGGAATCCCCCCAGGAACCCGCTCAGGAATCCGTACCCGGACCCGCACCCACCGCCTTCTCGCCGGCCCCCCGGCCCCAGAACGAGGACGAGCCCACTCACCTCGCTGACCTGCTGCTTCGGGCGGCCGAGCAGCACCCGGACCACGGACTGCGGTACTGCCTGACGGACGACCCGGCGGAGAGCCGGCTCCAGCCGTACCCCGAGCTGCTGGACGAGGCCCGCCTGATCCTGGCGGGACTGCGTGCACGTGGCGCGGGGGCCGGCCGTAAGGTCGCGCTGCTGCTGGAGCGGCCGGACGACTTCCTGCCCGCCTTCTGGGCCTGTCTGCTCGGCGGCATGACCGCCTGCCCCCTGGTCCCCCTCCGTAACGACCAGGAGCGGTGGAGCGCCCAGCTCGCCCATGTCAACGCCCTGCTCGACGGCCCGCTGCTGGTCACAACGGCGCGGCTGCGCGACGAGATGCCCGTGGTCGCCGGGCTGGAGGTGACGGTCCTCAAGGACCTCGCTGCCGCCGCGGGCGACATCGCCCCCGAGGACGTCCCGGTCACCGCCGCTCGGCCCGCTGACGTCGCCCTGCTGGTCCTGACCTCCGGGTCCACCGGCAATTCCAAGGCCGTGATGCTCACCCACGCCAACCTGCTGGCGTCCATGGCGGCCAAGGCCGGCACACAGGGCCTGACCTCGGCGGACATCACGCTCAACTGGATCTCGTACGATCACGTCGCGGCCGTGCTGGAGGCGCATCTGCTGCCGCTGTCGGTCGGCGCGAACCAACTGCAGACCACCCCGGACACGATCCTCGGCGACCCGCTGCGCTTCCTCCGGCTCATCGACGCGCACCGCGTGACGATGACCTTCACGCCCAACTTCCTGCTCGGCCTGATCAACCAGGCGCTGGAGCAGCTGCCCGACGGGCTGCCCCTGGACCTGTCCAGCCTGCGGCACATCGTCTCCGGCGGCGAGGCGAACCCGGTGAGCACCGGCGTGACCTTCCTGGACAACCTCGCCCCGTACGGACTCGGCCGCGGCGTGCTGTGGCCGGCGTTCGGCATGACGGAGACCTGCGCCGGGAGCATCTACAACCGCGAGTTCCCCGACGCGGACCGCGACGCGGAGTTCGCGGCGGTCGGCCGCCCGGTGACGGGCCTGACCATCCGGGTCGCCGAGGACGGCGGGGACCGGGTGCCGGCCGACGGCGAGGTCGGCGAGGTCCAGCTGAACGGGCCGATGATCACCGCCGGGTACTTCAACAACGCGCAGGCCACCAAGGACGCGTTCACCGCCGACGGCTGGTTCCGCACCGGCGACCTGGGGCGCCTCGTCGACGGCAGGCTCACCCTCGTCGGGCGCAGCAAGGACAGCATCATCGTCAACGGCGTGAACTACTTCAGCCACGAGCTGGAAGCGCTGCTGGAGGACCTCGACGGGATACGGAAGTCGTACGTCGCGGCCTTCCCGACCCGCCCCGCGGGCAGCGACACGGAACAGCTGGTGGTGGCCTTCGCGACCACCCTCGACCCGGCCGACGAGGCCGGCCTGCAGCGGCTGCTGATCGCCGTGCGCAACAGTGTCGTGATGGCCTGGGGCTTCCGCCCGGCACTTCTGCTGCCACTGCCCGCCGACGCCTTCCCCAAGACCAGCCTCGGCAAGATCCAGCGCTCCCTCATGCGCAAGCGCCTGGAGGCCGGCGACTACGCCGTACAACAGTCGACCGTCGACGATATGGTCACCCGCCAGCTCGGCGGATACACCGCCCCCGAGGGCGAGACCGAGCAGGCCCTGGCGGAGATCTACGCGGAACTGTTCGACATGGCGCCCGGGACGGTCAGCGCCACGGCGAGCTTCTTCGACCTGGGCGGCACCTCGCTGGACATCCTGCGCATGAAGCGGCTGGTGGGCAGCCGGCTCGGCGCCGTGGACCTGCCGGTCCTCGCCATCCTCACCGCGCCGAGCGTCCGTGAGCTGGCCAAACGGCTCTCGGCGCGCGAGAACGCCGGCCCGGCCGCGTACGACCCGATCGTCCCGCTGCAGACCAGCGGGGACAAAACACCGCTGTTCTGCGTCCACCCGGGCGTCGGCGAGGTGCTCGTCTTCGTCAACCTGGCCAAGTACTTCGTCCAGGAGCGCCCCTTCTACGCGCTGCGGGCGCGCGGCTTCAACCCCGGCGAGAAGCCCTTCGAGTCCTTCGACGAGATGGCCCGCACGTACGCGGCCGCCATCCGCGAGAAGCAGCCGCACGGCCCGTACGCGCTGGCCGGCTACTCCTTCGGCTCGGCGGTGGCCTTCGAGATCGCCAAGATCCTGGAGGCCGAGGGCGAGCGGGTCGACTTTCTCGGCAGCTTCAACCTCCCGCCCCACATCAAGTACCGCATGGACGAGCTGGACTACATCGAGACCGCGGTCAACCTGGCGATGTTCCTGGAGCTGGTCTCCAAGCAGCAGGCCGCCGAGCTGCCCGCGCAGCTGCGCCCGCTCAGCAAGGAGGAGCAGCTCAAGCACCTGATCGAGATCGCGCCGCCGGAGCGGCTGGCCGAACTGGACCTCGACCTCCCGCGGTTCACGGCCTGGGCGGATCTCGCCGACGGCCTGACCGGGCTCGGCCGCACGTACCACCCGTCCGGCGACGTGCGGAGGATGAGCGTCTTCTACGCGATCCCGCTGCGCGGCACCAAGGAGGACTGGCTCAACAACGAGCTGCGGCGCTGGGACGACTACACCCGCGAGGAGAACCACTACCTCGACGTGCCCGGCGAGCACTACACGCTCATGGGCCCCAAGCACGTCGCGACCTTCCAGACCATCCTGCGGGCTGAGCTCGACCAGTCCCTGAACGGCAAGTGAGCACAGAGGACATGGCTTTGACCCACGGAAAGAAGATTCTGATCACCGGTGGTACCGGCCAGGCGGCCCGCCCGGTCGCCGAGGCCCTCGCCGCCGACAACGAGGTCTGGTGCCTCGGCCGGTTCTCCGCGCCGGGCGTCGAGGACGAGCTGCGCGCCCAGGGCATCACGACCTACCGCTGGGACATGGGCGAGGACACCCTCGACTCGCTGCCCGACGACTTCACCCACGTCATGCACTCCGCGGTGCACCGGGGGTACGACGGCGACTTCGACACCGCCATCGAGGTCAACTCCGTCGCGGTGGGGCGCCTGATGTCGCACTGCCGGAATGCGGAGGCGTTCCTGCACGTGTCGACCGGCGCCTTCTACAAGCGCCAGACGCTGGACCACCAGTACAAGGAGACCGACCCGCTGGACGGCGTGGCCGACTGGCTGCCGACGTACCCCGTCTGCAAGATCGCGGCGGAGGGCACGGCCCGCGCGTACGCCCGCACGCTCGGTGTCCCGACGACCATCGCGCGCCTCAACATCTCGTACGGACCGGCCTCCTACGGCGGCGTGCCCGTCATGTACTTCAAGAAGATGCTGGCCGGCGAGCCCATCCCGGTACCGCTCGAAGGCCAGAACTGGGCATCACTGATCCACACCGACGACCTCGTGCACCAGGTACCCCTGCTGTGGTCCATCGCGAGCACACCCGCGACCGTCGTCAACTGGGGCGGTGACGAGCCGGTCGGCATGACCGACTGCGCTACGTACATGTCCGAACTCACCGGTGTTGAAGCGAAGTTCGAGAAGAGCGCCGTCACCCGCGAGACGTACGCCTTCGACAGCACCAAGCGGCGGTCGCTGATCGGCGACTGCACCGTCGAATGGCACGACGGCATCCGCCGCACGCTGGAAGCGCACTTCCCGGACATCCCCCTGAAGGAACCGGCAGACCCGGCGGAGGTCTCCGCGTGAACGCCACCGGCGCGGAGAACCGGATACCCGCGGCAAGCGAGGTGGAGAAGCGCATCCGGGCCGCCTACGACGCATTCCACCGCCGTGACATCGACGCCATCCTGTCGTACTTCGCTCCCGGCATCGTCTGGGTGCACCCCGACGGCATGCGGGAGGTGGGCCTCGGCGGACCCAAGTACGGGCACGACGGCATGCGGGAGTTCCTCGCCCGTGTACCCGGTGTGCTGGGCGGGATGGTCCTCGACCCGCACGAGTTCCTGGTCGATGGCGACCGGGTGATGGTGCTCGGGGAGCGGGAGGTCACCTCACGCGACGGCCAGACGGCGACCCTGCGTTTCGTCCACTCCTGGACGCTCGGTGCGGACGGCCTGGCCGTGCACTTCGAGGACTGCTTCGACACCGTCGAAATGCTGCGCCTGATCGACCCGGATTCGATCCGTACGCCGCGGCCCGACGTCGGCGCCTGAGCTGCGTCGATTCAGGGTGCACGCACCAAGGAGGCTCCGTCCCGATGCCCACCGCCTATCTGGGCCCGTCCGGTTCGTTCACCGAAGCCGCGCTCGCCGGCCTCCAGGTCCGGCCCGGCGAGGCCGTACCGTACCCGGGCGTCCGCCAGGCACTCGACGCCGTCCGCAGCGGGGCGGCGGACGCCGCGGTCGTGCCCTGGGAGAACTCCGTCGAGGGCGCCGTCACCGCCTCCGTGGACGCGCTCGCACAAGGCGGAGACCTGTGCATCACCGGCGAGACACTGCTGCCCGTCCAATTCGCGCTCGCCGTACCACCGGGCGGCACACTCTCCTCGGTACACCGGATACTGACGCACCCTCACGCCCACGCCCAGTGCCGCACCTGGATCGACACCCACCTCCCGCACGCCGATTTCCTCCCCTCCTCCTCGACCGCCCAGGCCGCCCGCGAAGTGGGAAGTCCGGGAAATCCGGGAAATGCCGAAACTACGGGAAGTCCACGGACGCTCGACACCGCCGCCATCGCCTCGCCGAACACACTCCGGAAATACGGACTCGAAGTCATCGCTCAGGACATCGGGGCCCGCCCGGACGCGGTCACCCGATTCGTGAAGGTGGCCCGCCCCAATAAGCGGTTCGCGCCGCCGACGGGTGCGGACCGCAGCACCATGGTCGTACCGCTGGCGGGCAAGGTCAGCGACCTCCACGACGTACTGCACGAGTTCGTCCGCACTTCCGTGCCGCTGACCTCGGTACTGTCCCGACCCAGCGGCACCGGCTTCGGCGGCTACTCCTTCCTCCTCGAATGCGAGGGCCATATAGACGAGCCCCCCGTCAGCTCGGTCGTCACATCCCTCCGCCGCCGCAATTCCCGGACCGTCTTCCTCGGCAGCTACCCCCGAGCCACCGCCACACCCAAAAGTTCTCTTACTGATTCTCTTACTGGTTCTCTGACTCCACGAGGTGAAACACTGTGAATTCCTTGCTTTCCCCCCTCGCCACTGACGCCCAGAACCTCCTCTTCAAGGAGGCTCATACCGCCCACGCATTCACCGACGAACCGGTGACCGACGAGCAGGTCGCCGCCATTCACGAGCTCATCAAGAACGCCCCGACCTCGCTCAACAGCCAGCCACTGCGCGCCGTCCTGGTCCGCAGCGACGAGGCACGCGCACGCCTCGTCGAGCGGATGGCGCCCGGCAACCAGCCCAAGGTGCGCCAAGCGCCGCTCGTCGTCGTCCTCGCCGCCGACCTCGATTTCCACGAGACGCTGTCCAAGGTCGCACCGCACGTACCGAACGCCCGCGACCTGTTCGCCGACGAGACCATGCGGCACGACACGGCCGTGGTCAACGCATCCCTGCAGATCGCCTATTTCATCGTGGGAGTACGCGCTGCCGGCCTCGCCGTGGGCCCCATGGCGGGCTTCGACGCCAAGGCCGTCACCGAGGAATTCTTCCCCGACGGCCAGCACCGCGCCCTCGTCGTCGCGAACGTCGGCCGCCCGGGCCCGGAAGCCTTCCGCCCCCGCGCCCCTCGCCTGACGTACGACGAGGTATTCAGGAGCGTCTAACAACGGTCGCTGCGCCGAACGTTGTTACCGCTCCGACAACCGGAAGTCGAACGGCACCGCACCGGGGTCGACAATAGTCGTGCCACCGTCCACGGTAAGTGTGGTGCCGTTGACATAAGAGGAGTGCGGGCCGAGGAGCCACAGCACGGCGTCGGCGATTTCGTGGGGCTCGGCGGGACGGCGTTGCGGTACGAGGGCGGTCACCTCGGCATACGACTCCGCCACCCCGAGCCCCGACGGCCCGCCGAATTCCCGCATCTCCTCATCCGCCATTTCGGTGCGGGTCCAGCCGGGGCACACCGTATTGGCGCGCACTCCTCGCGGCCCGAACTCGGCCGCGAGGGTGGCGGTCAGCATGGCGGCACCGGCCTTCGAAGCGGCGTACGCGGACATCCCGCCCGAGGCACGCAACCCGGCTATCGAACCGACCGTAACGAACGATCCTTTGCTCTCCATGAGATGAGGAAGCGCCGCGCGGGCGAGGAAAAAGACAGAGGTGAGGTTGGTACGCAGAGTGGCGTCCCAGTCCTCATCGGTCAGGTCGAGCACCCCACCCGGGCGCATGATTCCCGCGTTGGCGACGACACCGTCGAGGCGCCCGTGCTCCCGTGCGACGGCGGCCACCAACTCCTCGACCTGCGCCCGGTCGGTGACGTCCGCAACGTACGCCGTGGCCCCGCAATCGTCCGCCACCTTGCGCAGCACGTCACCCCGCCGCCCGCACACGGCAACCCGCGCTCCGGAAGCCGCCGCCTGCGCAGCCACGGCGGCCCCAATTCCACTGCTGGCCCCGGCCACCAAGTGAACGGGGGCGGGGGACGGAGCGGGGGAGGAGGACGACGAAGGGCCGGGACGTTGCATCAGTGAGTACTCCCTTGTTCGTGCTTGTGGCGGGCGGTCGCGCTCACTGTGATCGCGACCGTGGTGCCCGGGTGTGTTGAGGGCAGACGCAGCCGGGCGATGCCGTGTGTGAATCGGACTACGGCATCCGGTATACCGTCGACAGTCACTTGAGCCCCGTGTGGATACACGGTGGCAGGCAGCGTGATCTCCGTCCATGCCCGGCGCGTGGTCCGGTTGGCGGTGAGGGTGAGGCGGTACTCGCCGGTCGTCGGGGAGTACGACTCGCGCCCGGGGGCGCCTGCGACGGCTCGCGCGTAGGGGGCGAACGCCGGTTCCTTGCCCGGTGCCGGGCGGCCGTCGGCGTCTCGTACGCAGTAGCCGCCGCCTTCGGGTGCGTCGCAGTCGTACCACATGGCCCACCCCGAAGCGAAGCCCGGCATCGACCTCAACTGACGCTGGACCAGCTCCGCGTTGCCGGGTGTGGTGGCCCGGGGCGGTCCCCACTCGCCCACCAGGACGGGCAGCCGGTGCGCGGTCGGGTAGGCGCCGATGGCCGCCTCGTACTGCTCGATGAACCCTCCGCTCGGGTCCCAGTCCTGCCCGGACTCCACGGCCGTGTCGTAGTAGTGCGGGCCATAGCCGATGCGGTCGGCGCCGGGACGCGGATCACGGAATCCCGGCAGGCTGGTCGGTACTCCCTGGCCGACCAGGACGGTCGGTTCCACGAAGAGCCACGCGTTGCGGTCGACGGCTCGCACGGCGTGGATGAGGCGCCGGTACATGGCCGGCAGCCGGCCCTGTTCGAGCGCTACTGATGCTGCCAGCTGGTTGGCCGGGTCGGTCGGGTCGCCGGGGACCGGGCCGAAGGGCTCGTTGAACAGGTCGTAGCCCAGAAGCGAGCGGTGTCCGCGCAGCGTTGTGGCGACCCGGGTGTAGGCGGCGGCCTGTGCGGCGCGCAGATCCGGGTCGTCGTACAGGTGCGTGAAGGCGGCCTGGACGGCCGGCTGGAAGTAGTCGGAGAACCAGTCGTCAGGGTTGGGCTCGAAGGGCAGGCCGTCGGTGCGAGTGGCCCAGGTGGGGATGCCGTTGTGCCCGAAGGCCGGGCCGAACACGTCCTGGTGCCAGTCGATGAGTACCTGCACTCCGTACTGGTCGGCCCAGTCCAGGACTTGGTCGAGGTGGCGCAGGTAGGCGGTGTCGTAGCGGCCGCGCTGCGGCTCCACCTTTTCCCACTGGATGTTGAGCCGCATGAGCGTGAAGCCCTCGGAGGCCAGGCGCGCGACGCGGTTCTTCGTGACGGTGTCGGTCTTGCCGAGGTTGAGGCCGCGGAGGGCGAGGACCCTGCCCTGCCGGTCGGCGAGGCGGGTGCGGCCGTCGGGGGTGGTCACTGTCCCGGACGGCGCAGCGATTGTGTTGGCTTCGGTAGTGGCCGGCGCCGAATTCGAAGCTTCCGGTGGTAAGGCCGACGCCGAAGCCTCCGGTAGCAGGGCCGTACCAAAGGCGAGGGAGAAGGACAGCAGGGCGAGGACGGCGCGGCTCAGACGCATGGGGCCTCCGGTGGGGACGGTCGGCGCGTGGGCCAAGGGCCCGCCGCAACCCGCATCTTGACGTCCGGGGCGTCAGGCGGCAAGGGGACGGTTGAGCCGGGATGGGGCGTGTGGGGCGTGGGTTGAGGGGGCGAGGCCGGGGCAGCGGCCATGCTCCAGGGCGACCTGGCGGTGGCCACAGCGGTGGCCACGGGCGGGTCGGCATCGGCTGAGAGTTATCCACAGGAGGGAACCTCCGGAAAACGCCCAACTCACTTTCCCACTACCGTCGGTGACATGCACGGAGGATTGCCGTTCATCGGCATCAGCACCATCGTCTACGGCGCGATCGGCCTCATCGCCCTCGCCGCCGCCGGATTCCGCAAACTCGGGGGAGTAGGACATGTACAGCGTCACAGCCATCGTCCCAGCTCATAACGAAGAAGCCGGTCTGCCCGCGACCCTCGCGGCGCTGCGGAGCCAGACCGTCCCGCCCGACCGCGTCATCGTCATCGACGACGCCTCGACGGACCGCACGGCGGACGTCGCCACCTCACACGACGTAACCGTCCTGCGCCCGCCCCGCCAACTCGGCAGCAAGGCCAGGGCCCAGAACTACGCACTGCCGCACTGCGATACGGACCTGATCCTCGCGGTCGACGCCGACACCGTCCTCGCGCCGGACTACATCGAGCGCGTCCTCCCGGCCTTCGCCGACCCCACGGTCGCCGTGGCCGCGGGCAACGTCCAGACCCGGCACACCCGCACTCTCTGGGAGCGCGGCCGCTCCACGGAATACCTCTTCGGCTTCCACTTCCACCGACCGATCCAGGCCCTCGCCGACAGCCCCATGGTCTGTTCCGGGTGCTGCTCGGTCTTCCGCCGCGCCGACCTGATGGCCTTCGGCGGCTTTCCCGAACGCACCATCGTCGAGGACATGGACTTCACCTGGTCCCAGCAGATCCAGGGCAGACGGGCGCGCTACGTCCCCGACGCCATGGCCTGGGCCGCCGATCCGGAGACCCTCACTTACCTCCGAAAACAGGTCTGGCGCTGGATGGCCGGCTTCTGTCAGAACGTCCGCCTCCACCTCGGCACCCTCATCACCCGTAAGCCCCTGCTCGCCGTCTGGGTGCTGCTCGCCCTCCTGGAGATCCTCACCGCTCCACTGTGGTGGGCCACGCCCTTCGTGGCGGCCGCGACGACCGACCAATCGCTGGGTACGTCCCTCGCCTGGTGGGCCGGCGCCGAACTCCTCCTGACCACCCCACCCTTGCTCTACGCCGCCCGCAGACGCCGCCTCCGCCTCGCCACCGTCCTCATCAACCTCCCCTGCGTCTACGCCACCAAGATCGTCAATCTCCTCTACGCCTGGAAGGCCCTCTTCGTAGAACTGCTCCTGGTCCCCCTCGGCTGCTCGACGGGCCTCACCATCTACGAAAAGGGCCGCGCCGACACCCCACCCGCACCCCGCCCGCCAACTCCCGTACTGCTAGGGAAAGGCGTGGTGGTGTCCTCGGGGCTCGGCGGATAACTCAGCTGACCGTCGTGCCCAGGGCCGCCCCTGCCACCGCCCCGGCGTGTCGTGGCCGGCTCGGACTGCGAGCACGCACGCGGCAGCCGCCCCGCCATCTCGGCGGTGGAGCTGGATCCGGTCGAGAGTGTCGGTGCCCTGCTGGACACACTCCAGGCTCTTGTCGCCGGTGCGGAAGCCCGGTCGCCACGGCTGACCAGGGCCCGTCTCCGGCCGAGGGCGTCGACGCGGCGGTAGCGGGACGGCGCGGATCCGTTGTGCCGGCCACGCCCTACTGGCGGCTTCGGAACGGCGGGCCCGCCGTGGCGAATTGACTGCCGTCGAGTCCTGTCGTGTTTTGCCTCCTACTGCGCGGGCTCGATGTTCTGGTTGGTGTGGAAGAGGTTGTGCGGGTCGTAGGTGCGTTTTATCGCGGCGAGGCGGTCGTAGTGGTCGCGGTAGGTGGCCTTCACCCGGTCCTGGTGCTCGCCCGCGCCGAGGAAGTTCACGTACGCGGCGCCCATGGAGTGCGGATGCAGCGCTTCCCAGAAGTCGACGGTCCACCGCTTTACGGCCTCGGCGTTGGCCGGGTCGGGGTCGACGCCGGCGATGATGCCGGACCACACGGCATCGCGGTAACCCCACGCCGTGTCCTCGTGGTTCACGCGGTGCGCGGCGGCGTCGACCGGATAGAGGTGGAAGGTCGACAGAGCGGTGGGGATGGCCTCCGCGTACTTGGCGTGGACATCGATGGAGTCGTCCGTGATCCGGTCGAACAGATCGCCGCGCCAGTACCAGTGCAGCCCCTTCGGGATCAGCTCGTCGAACATGGTCTGGAGCGCGGGATAAGGCATCGGCGTGGTGAAGTGGAAGGCCGGCGGGGCGGGTTCCTGTACCGGCGCGAACGTCTCTTCCAGCCGGCCCAGGTCCCCCGTCCAGCACCACACCACGCCGCACATCTTGTGCCCGTGGATCTCTTCGGGGAACGGCGCCCCGGGCGGCACGACGAGCTCGGCGAAGAAGCCGTTCAGGTCCTCGCTCGCCTTCGGAAGGAACTCGCGGTACCACTGCAGTACGTCGCGGATGCGGTCGAGCGTCCATAGAGTGATCGCGACGCCCACGGTGTGTACCGGGTGCAGCCGGAAGGTGAAGGACGTGGCGACGCCGAAGTTCCCGCCGCCACCGCGCAGTGCCCAGAACAGGTCAGGGTGATCCTTCTCGTTCGCGGTGACGAAACTGCCGTCGGCGAGTACGACGTCTGCGGACAGTAGATTGTCTACCGTCAGGCCGCATTTGCGGGTGAGGTGGCCGTGTCCGCCGCCGAGGGTGAGGCCCCCGACGCCCGTCGTCGACATGATGCCGGCGGGGGTGGCGAGGCCGAAGCCGTGCGTGGCATGGTCGAGGTCGCCGAGTTGCGTACCGCCGCCGACCTGGGCGGTCTTCGCGACGGGATCGACCCGCACCCAGCGCATCGGTGACAGGTCGATGGTGACGCCGTCGTCCACCAGGGACAGTCCGGCGCCGCTGTGCCCGCCGCCCCGGACCGCGAGTTCGAGATCGTGGTCGCGGATGAAGTCGACAGCATCCATGACGTCAGCGGCGTCCCTGCAGCTCACGAGGGCGGCCGGGCGCCGGTCGATCATTGCGTTGTAGATCTTGCGGGACTCGTCGTACTCCGAGTCCTGTGGAGCGATGACCGGGCCGCGCAGTGCGGTCCGCATCCCTTCCAGAGTGGTGCCATCCATGACGCTCTCCTTGCAGCGCCGGGCGGTATGGTCCGCGATCCGCCGGTATACGGTCCGCAGTCCACCGGGATACGGTCCGCAATCCGCCGGGGCTTCCCCTGTTGGGGACGCCGGTGGCGGATGCGCGAGTCGTCCCCCGGCGCCGTCAGCGGCCGGAAGCACACATAAGACACCACAGGGCTTACACGAACAGCGTCCCCCCAGGTGAGGAGAGGCGCAAACGCCACCGGAGACCGCAATTACCACCGGGGACGTGTTCGCCAATTACCACCGCGGACGTGCTCGCCGAATACCACCGGCGACGAGCTCGCCTCCGCTGTACGTGACCGGTCCGGACGCGCACCATGGAGCCATGGACGGCCGCGCCGGTGATCTCAGTGGCGAGCTCAGCGCGCCGGGGCGCGTGGCAGCCCCCGCGGAGGGCATCAGCCTGGAGGAACTCGCACTCGCGGCCCGCAATCACGGGCTGCCGCTGGAGGCCCTGCGCTACGACCTCACCCCGCCCGGACTGCACTACGTACTGGTGCACTACGACATCCCCGCGACCGATGCCCGCACGTGGGAGCTGACCGTACGCGGCCGAGTGCGTACCCCGCTGACCCTGGACATGGCCGCCCTGCGGTCCTTCCCGGCCGTCACCCAACGGGTGACCATGGAATGCGCGGGCAACGGCCGGGCCCGGCTCACGCCACGGCCCGTGAGCCAGCCCTGGCTGGTCGAGGCGGTCGGCACCGCCGAGTGGACCGGGGTACCGCTGCGCACGCTGCTCGACAGGGCGGGCGTGCGGCCGGACGCGGTCGAGGCCGTCTTCACCGGTACCGATCACGGTGTCGAGCGCGGCGTGGAGCAGGACTACCAGCGGAGCCTGCCACTGGCCGATGCGACCGGCACCGATCCGGAGGTGCTGGTGGCGTACGAGATGAACGGCGCGCCGCTGCCGCCGCAGCACGGCTGTCCGCTGCGGCTGGTGGTGCCCGGCTGGTATGGCATGGCGCACGTGAAGTGGCTGCGGAAGATCACCCTCGTCGACAGCCCGTTCACCGGATTCCAGCAGGAGGCGGCCTACCGCTACCGGCAGGCGGCCGAGGAACCCGGTGAGCCGGTCACCCGCATCGCCCCGCGGGCCCTGATGATCCCGCCCGGCTTTCCGGACTTCATGTCGCGCGCCCGTGTCGTACGTCCCGGCTCCGTGAGCCTGGAGGGCCGGGCCTGGTCCGGCCGCGCCCCGGTCACCAAGGTCGAGGTGAGCACCGACGACGGGCACTCCTGGCACGCCGCCGCCCTCGCGCCGCCGGACGGGCACCACTGGGCCTGGCGGTACTGGCAGGCGCCGTGGACGGCCGAGCCCGGCCGTCACGTACTCAGCGTCCGCGCCACCGATGCTTCGGGACGCACCCAGCCCGTCACCCAGCCCTGGAACCGCGGCGGCTTCGGCAACAATCTCGTTCAGCGGGTTTCGGTGTGGTGCCTGGAGAACGGCCCCAGGGGTGACCGCGGCTGAGTCTCCCCTGAACTCAAGTGAGTTGTGCCGGGACGAGTCGGTAGCCGGAGGCGTCGGGGCGTATCAGGCCGGCGGTGGGCGGGGGGAAGTGGCTGCCGAGGACGAGGGTGTCGCTGCCGGCGAGGGAGGCGAGCAGGTCGCGACGGGTGGCCGTGGCGCGGACCGGGTCGATGTCGACGCAGCTGTTCAGGTCGGGGCGGCTGAGCTGGACTGGATGATGTATGCAGTCGCCGGTGATCAGGGCCGACTGTCCCGCGTCGGTCAGCCGGACGGCGACCTGGCCGGGGGTGTGCCCGGGAGTGGGTACGAGGGTCACGCCGGGGGCGATCTCCGCACCCGTGGCGGGGACGTCGACGGGGTCGAGCAGGCCGTGCTCCCGCACCGGGTGGACGGAGTCGCGGAACATCTGCTGCCGCGGGGCGTCCAGTTCGGCGGCTGACCAGTACGCCCACTCGTCGCGCGCCACCAAATAGCGCGCACGCGGGAAGGTGGGGACCCACGCGCCGTCGCGGTAACGGGTGTTCCAGCCGACGTGGTCGGTGTGCAGATGGGTGAGGACGACCAGGTCGATGGACTCGGGCGGGAAGCCCGCCTGTTCGAGCCGGTCCAAATAGTCCGTACGGAGGTGGTTCCACGCGGGGTTGGCGCGGTCCTTGCCGTTGCCGATGCCGGTGTCGACGAGGATGCGCCGGCCGCCCGCGCGCACGGCGAAGGAGTGGCTGGCGAGGCGCAGGCCGTGGTCGGGGCGCGCGAAGTCCGGGCGCAGCCAGGGAGCCGCGGCGACCACGTCCGGGGTGGCGCCGGGGAGCAGCCAGGGGCCGGTCTCCGGCGGCAGTTCGGTTTCGTCGATGCGGTGGACGGTGATGTCGCCGATGGTCCAGGCCGGGGGATCGGTGGAGGTAGGCATGGGGTGGTTCCTTGAGGGTGAGAGCGAGGGGCCAGCGGATGGGTCGGGAACTTAAGGCTCAGATGTTGCGTTTAACGGTAGGACAGTGAGACGCTTAAAGCAAATGTTTTGCGTTAGTGGGGATGGCGGCCTACCGTCGTACTCATGACCACTCACGAAAGACGCGGATCAGCGATGCCCCTGACTCACGTTCCTGCCCTTCCTGCCCTTCCCGGCCATACTCCGCAGAGCGCCGCGGTGGCGGCCGAGCGCGCCGGGGTTCCGCTGCGCGACGACCGGCATCCGGTCGTGGCCGCGACCGCCGACCACATCCTGAGCGTGGTCAGCCGCCTCCGGGAGCTCGACCTGGCGGACGTCCCGCCTGCCAACTCCTACCGCGTCGGCGAGTGGTGACGGCCATGCAGCCCTACGAGCTTTCCCTCGCCGAGGCGGCCGACGCGATCGGCGCTGGGCACCTGTCCCCGGTGGAGCTGACCGAATCCGTCCTGGCGCGCATCGAGGCGACCGAGCCGCTCGTGAACGCCTACGCGGCCGTCACGGCGGACTCGGCGCGCGAGCAGGCCGCCGCCGCGGAGCGGGAGATAACCGCCGGGCGGCGCCGCGGTCCCCTGCACGGCATTCCCATGGCGCTCAAGGACCTCATCGACACCGAGGGCGTGGTGACCGCGTCCGGTTCGGCCGTCCGCGCCGGGCGGATACCGGACCGGGACGCGACCGTCGCCGCGCGGCTGAAGGCGGCGGGTGCGGTGCTGCTGGGCAAGGCGCACACGCACGAGTTCGCCTACGGGCTGACGACGCCTCAGACGCGCAACCCGTGGGCGCCGGACCGGGTGCCGGGAGGTTCCAGCGGCGGATCGGCGGCCGCGGTGGCGGCGGGGTCGGCGACGTTCGCGCTGGGGACGGACACGGGCGGCTCGATACGGGTGCCCGCCGCGCTGACCGGAGCGGTCGGTCTCAAACCGACGTACGGACTGGTGCCGCGGGAAGGGGTGGCGGCGCTGTCCTGGTCACTGGACCACGTCGGCCCCATCACGCGTACGGTGCGGGACGCCGGGTTGGTGCTGGAGGCCATTGCCGAGCGCGGCGCGGACAGCGCCGGGTCCGGGTCCGAGTACGGAGACGGAGACCGGGCGGCGCGAGGCGGTGGGCTGGACGGAGTCCGGGTGGGGGTTCCCTCCGAGTACTTCTTCGACCGTGTCGACCCGCAGGTGGAGGCCGCCGTGCGGACCGCCCTGGACCGTATGGCCGACCTCGGGGCGCGTCTGGTGGACGTGCGGATCCCGTTGCACCGCTACGTCCAGGCGGTCCAGTGGGGGCTGATGGTGCCCGAGGCGACCGCGTACCACGCCGCGCAGCTGGGTCACGCGCCCGAGCTGTACGGGGACGACGTACGGGTGTTGCTGGAGGCGGGCGCGCTGCTGCCCGCGGTCGACCACATACGTGCCCAGCGGGCCCGCACGTTGATGCGGCGGGAGTGGGGAGAGGTGCTGGAGCAGGTGGACCTGATCGCGGCGCCGACCGTACCGGCGACCGCGGCCCGGGCCGGGCAGGAGGCATTCGGCTGGCCGGACGGGACGGCGGAGGCGGTGGCCGACGCGTACGTAAGGCTCTGCGCGCCCGCGAACATCACCGGGCTGCCCGCGCTGTCGCTGCCGGTGGGGCTCGACCTCCAGGGACTGCCGATCGGTATGCAGCTGATCGGGCGGCCGTACGGCGAGGCCGCGCTGCTCGGTGCGGCGGGTGCCTACGAGCAGGAGTACGGGTCCGCGCCGCGGGCGGTGGTGGACGCCCCGCTTGTAGCAAAGAAGTAGCGTTAACCTAGGGGAATGGGAGCAAAGCCGAGGAGCCGCCCGGGCGGGCGGAGCGCACGCGTGCAGGAGTCGGTGCACCGGGCCGTGCGCGAGCTGGAGGCCGAGGTGGGGCGCGCGGCGCTGACGGTGCCGCAGATCGCGGCGCGTGCCGAGGTCACGCCCTCGACGATCTACCGGCGCTGGGGTGATCTGCAGGAGCTGCTGTCCGACGTGGCGGTGGAGCGGCTGCGCCCGGAGGGGCCGCCCGCCGACCGCGGCAGCCTGGCCACCGACCTGGAGACCTGGGCGGCGGAGTGGCTGGAGGAGATGTCCTCGGCGGCCGGCCGCGCCTACATCCAGGACGCGCTCGCCGGTGACCGGGAGGGCGGCAACGCGGGGCAGTGCTCGGCATACGCCGTCGAGCAGGTCGCCGTGCTCCTCGACCGTGCCGCCGAGCGGGGCGAGCCGGCGCCCGACGTGGACACGGTCCTCGACCATCTGGTGGCGCCGATGATGTACCGCATCCTCTTCCGCCCCGGGCTGCTGGACGCCGAGTACGCCCGAGGACTCGCCCGTACCGTCCTCACTCGCTTCCCGGCGGTGGAAGCGGGCTGATGCCGAGGAAGTGACCGGCCTGGGGCGGGACGGCCACCCGGATCACGGCAGCAAGCGCTGTTCCTTGGCTACCGCCACCGCGCCGGCTCGGGTATCGACGCCGAGTTTGCCGTAGATCCGGCCCAGGTGGGTTTTCACCGTGGCCTCGCTGATGAACAGGGCTTTGGCGATATCGCGGTTGCCCAGGCCCTGGGCGAGCTGGGCGAGGATGTCGCGTTCGCGGTCGGTGAGACTGGGGCGGGGCTTGCGCATGTTGGCCATGACGCGGCTGGCCACCGGGGGCGAGAGCGTCGTACGGCCCTGGGCCGCGGCGTGGATCGCGGCGAAGAGTTCCTCGGGGCGTTCGGCCTTCAGGAGATAGCCGGTGGCGCCCGCCTCGATGGCGCGGGTGATGTCCGCGTCCGTGTCGTACGTGGTCAGGACCAGTACATGGGGGGCTCGGTCCGTGGCGGTGAGGCGGCGGGTGGCTTCCACGCCGTCGATGCCGGCGCCGAGCTGGAGGTCCATGAGGACGACGTCGGGGTGGAGTTTCGCGGCGAGGGCGAGGACCTTCTCGCCGGTGCCCGCCTCCCCGACGACCTCGATGTCCGGGGCACTGTCCAGCAGGGCCAGGAGTCCGGCCCGTACGACCACGTGGTCGTCGCAGAGCAGGATCCGTACGGGCGGCCGCTGCGGGCTCGCGGACACGGCCGGGGTGGTGGGGTCCGGGGGAGTGGTCACTGTGGCTGCTCCAGGGGAAGCGAGGGCCGCTCCAGAGGGATCGCGGCAGTCAGTACGGCACCTTCGCCGGGGGCCGACTCAATGGTGAGCGTGCCGCCGAGCTGGCGGACCCGGGCGCGGATCGCCGGGATGCCGTGGCCGCGTACTCCGGTGGGCGCGTCGGGGAGCGTCACCGGGTCGAAGCCGCGGCCGTCGTCGGCGACGTCCAGGACGACCTGGTCGTCGAGGGTGGTGAGGGTGAGCGCCGCGGTGGTCGCACCGGCGTGTTCCCGCACGTTGGCCAGGGCGCCCTGCGCGATACGGAGCAGCGCCGACTGCACCAGGTCGGGCAGCGGGGTGCCGGCGGGGTCGTCGATGTGGACGCGGACCGAGAGGCGCTCGTCGCCCTCGCGGGCCGCGAGGGCGCGCAGCGCTTCGGGGAGGCCGCCTTCGGCGAGGTCGGCGGGGGCCAGGTCGTGGACGAAGCGGCGGGCTTCGGTGAGGTTGTGCTCGGCGATCGACGCGGCCGTACGGACGTGGCCGCGGGCCTTGGCCGGGTCGGCGTCCCAGGTGCGTTCGGCGGCCTGGAGCAGCATCCGCTGGCTGGACAGGCCCTGGGCGAGGGAGTCGTGGATCTCCATGGACAGGCGCTGGCGTTCGGCGAGGGTGCCTTCGCGGCGCTCGGTGGCGGCCAGCTCGCGGCGGGTGCGAACCAGGTCGTCGATCAGTGCCCGCTGCCGGGCCGCCTGCCGCTGCATGTACATGAAGATCGCGGTGGCGAAGGTGGCGACGGCGGCCGGGCCGATCACCAGGTCCAGGTCGAAGCGGCGGGCCAGGGTGAGCTGTGCGCCGATCACGAAGACGGTGAGGACGGCGACCAGGGCATACGCGGCCAGCGGCGGCAGGGTGCGCAGCGCCGCGTAGAACAGGGGGACCGCGACCCAGGCGAAGCTCGGCGCGAGGACCACCAGTACCGCCCACACCAGGACGACCGCCCCCAGCCACACCAGGCGGCGGGCCGGCGGCCAGGGAACCCGGGCGCCGGGCGGCAGTTGGGGTATGGCCGGGGCGGCCCGGCCGGGCCCGGTCACGTACAGCCCCGCGACGTACAGCACGGCCAGTACCACCGCCAGCGCGATCACCCAGGGCGCGTGCGCCTCGCCGCCGTGCCGCTGGACGAACCGTGCCATGGACGAGCCGAGCAGCAGGAAGAAGGTCACGTGCATGACGGTCGCCAGCCGGCGGGCGTCCGCATCGCCGTCGCGCGGCTGAGGCTGCGGCCCTGGTCGTGGCCATGACCGCGGTTGCGGTGGGGATTGCGGCAGCGGTCGAGGCTGCCCGCTTGCGTGCACTGTGTACCGTCCTTCCGGCCGTCCCGCGCCCGTGTCCGCACCCTCTGAACTGGGCAAACACTTCCATTGTTCCCCGTCTGTGCTGGGGCGGGGTCATCCGATCGGTTGACCCCGTTGTCCACCGACCCGCGCGCCGGATGCAGCCGGTACGCCGAGGAGGCGCAGGGGGCCGCGGGCCCAGGATGGATCTCAGAGCCGGACGGCACGCACGCCGTACGAAAACGGCACGCACGCCGTGTGAACCGGCCCCGAGAATCCGCGAATCCCTGGAGTTGGCACCCATGAAGCACGTCAAGAAGGTCTCGAAGCGCGCCCGCGTCATCAGCGGCGGTGCCCTCGCCGCCACCATCGCCCTCGGCGGCGTCGGTGCCTGGTCGGCGAGCGCGTCCTCCGCGGCCCCGGCCGCCCCGGCGGCCGTCAAGGCCGACGCGCAGAGCGGCAACCTCATGCAGTCCACCCACCTGACCGTCGCGGCCGCCACCGACGCCGCCGAGGCCGTCCTCGACGCCGCGAAGAAGGAGAACCAGCGCGTCTCCGTCGCCGTCGTGGACCGCAACGGCAACACCATCGTCGAGCTGCGCGGCGACGGCGCCGGGCCGCAGTCCTACGAGTCGGCCGTGAAGAAGGCGTACACCGCCGTCTCCTGGAACGCCCCGACCTCCGAGCTGGTCCAGCGGCTGGAGAAGGCCCCGACGCTGAAGGACATCCCCGGCACGCTGTTCCTCGCCGGTGGCGCCCCGGTCAGCGCCAAGGGCGCGCCCATCGCCGGTATCGGTGTCGCCGGTGCCCCGTCCGGTGACCTGGACGAGAAGTTCGCCCGGGCCGGCGTCGCCGAGCTCGCGAAGCCCGGCCAGTAACCATCGACATGTCGACGGCACCGCGCGTTCGTGCAGCGCTGCGGGCGGGGATCGGCATCGCGGTGCGTACGAAGATGGCGACGATCACGTCTGTGCTGGGTGCACGCGTCTGTACACCCCTCTGCGCCCGCCTTTTCCGGAACTCGAGGAGCACCCCCATGAACGCGCTCGACCGCGCCCTGCTGGAAGCCGCGACGAACGGTGCCGTCGACGCTGTGCGCGCCGCCCTCAAGGGGGGCGCCGCGGTGGACGCCCGCGACGAGCACCGGCGTACCCCCTTGCTGCTGGCCGCGCTCGGCGACCATGTGGCCGCCGCGGAAGCGCTGGTCGCCGCCGGTGCCGACCCCAACGCGCAGGACGACCGCCGCGACAGCCCCTGGCTGGTCACCGGCGTCACCGGCAGCGTCGCCATGATGCGTGCGCTGCTTCCGGCGGGGCCCGACCTGAAGGTGACGAACCGATTCGGCGGTATCTCGCTCATCCCGGCGAGCGAGCGCGGTCACGTGGACTACGTCCGGGCCGTGCTCCGCGAGACCGACATCGACGTGGACCACGTGAACCAGCTCGGCTGGACCGCCCTGCTGGAGGCCGTCATCCTCGGCGACGGCGGCCGCGCCCACCAGGAGATCGTCGACCTGCTGATCACCGCCGGGGCCACCCCGGGGCTGCCGGACGGCGACGGTGTCACCGCACTCGAACACGCCGAGCGGCGCGGTTTCACGGAGATCGCCGGGCTGCTGAGGGCTGTGCGGGGAGGCGCGCGATGAAGCGTGCGGGGAGGTTGGCGGTGAGGCGTGCGATGGGGTGTGCGGGAAGGCGTGCGGGGAGGCGGAACGGGCCGGGCGCGCTCGGAGCGCCCCTCGCGATGGGGCTCGGGCTCGTCACGTCTCTGGCGCTCGTCGCCGGGTGTGCTCCTCAAGGGGGCGACGGGCGCCACAACTCCCAGCCCCCACAGAGGAGTTCAGCATCACCCGAGGGGCCCAAGGCGAAGAAGGCCCCCGCGCCCGCCGGTCGTACCCCTGCCGGCACGCTCCTCGTCACCGACTTCGGTGCCGATACGGTCACGTTCATCGACCCCGACCGCGGCGCGTTCGACTCCGTGCGGGTCGGCACCGCCCCGTACGGGCTCGTCGTCGGTGATGACGGCCGGGCCTGGGTCGCCACAGCGGAGGGCGTCGCCGTCGTTGACACTGCCAAGCGCGAGCGGATCGCGCGCATACCGTATGAGACCGACGGTCTCGGGGAGACCGTAGACGGTATAGGGGATACGGCATCCGGCGAGTACCGCGGCGGCGGCATGGGGATCGCTCTCGCCCCCGACGGCCGGCATGTGTACGTCGGCGTCAACCGGCCCGGGGGCAACGGCACCCTCGAAGCCGTCGACACCCGCACCCTGAAGGTCACGGGCGTCGCGGACGTGGGCCGCCGGCCGTTCGACGTGGACGTCTCGCGTGACGGGCGCGCGGTGTACGTAACGGACCATGACTCCTTCGACGTGACCGTCGTCGCGGCTGGCTCCCTCCGGACCCGGCGCATCGAGGTCGCCCCGTACGGCACCGAAGGCGGCCTCGGCTCCTGGCTCAAGCCGCACTACGCCGCCGTACGCCCGTCGGACGGAAAGCTGCTGCTGCCGTTCGAGGGGGAGCGGTTGGTGGTCGTCGACCCGAAGACGGGCCGGTCCCGCATCGAGAAGATGACGGCCAACACCCATCAGCACGGCGCCACGATGACCGCCGACGGCACGCTGCTCGTCGTCGGCACGGGCCCGATCGACCCGGCACAGGACGAGGGCCCTTCGCTGACCGTGCGCGACCCGAAGGGCCGGGAGAAGGTGATCCCGCTGGACGGCCCCCACGAGAACGTCGCCGTATCCCGCGATCTGCATACTGCCGACGGCACTACCGCTGACGGTCATACTGTCGACCGCCGTCCTGTCGACGGCCATGCTGCCGACCGCCATACCGCAGACACCCGTACCGCAGACACCCGTACCGCAGACACCCGTACCGCAGATACCCATACCGCATACGTCACGGGCGGCTTCACGCGCGACGGTTACTGGAACGGCATCACGGTCGTGGACCTGGACTCGGGCAAGACCCGGCGCCTCGCGGCGGGGGAGCGGCCACTGGGTATCGCGGTCCTGTGACCGGCCGACCCCCGCGCGGCCGGCCTCAGTGCAGCGGGCCTCCGCGCAGCCGGCCTCCGAGTGGCTACGCCAGTATCGGGGCCGTGCGGGAGACGATGAGCGGGACACCCGTATGCCACATGTGGCATGCCGCATGTGGCACGTCGCACGTGGCATGTCGTATGTCGTACGCGGGATACCCGTAACTCGTATGTCGTTGTCCGCCGGCCCCCAGCAGGAAGAGCGCGCAGATGACCGGCACCGAGGCCGAGCCCCAACCGCAGCCCCAGTCCCGCCCTCAGTCGCAGCAGGAGGCGGTCCGTCCGCGCCGCTGGCGGGCCTGGCTGCTCGAAGGGCTGAGCGAGCAGACCGCACGCCACCCGGGCCCCCACGGCACCCCGCCCGCCGAGCACAAGGGCCACCGGTGGTGGCGGGTGATGTGTCTGACCGGCGTGGACTACTTCTCCACCCTCGGCTACCAGCCCGGCATCGCCGCGCTGGCGGCCGGGCTGCTCTCCCCGCTGGCGACCCTGGTCCTGATCGCGCTCACGTTGCTCGGAGCGCTCCCGGTGTACCGCCGGGTCGCCAAGGAGAGCCCGCACGGCGAGGGTTCGATCGCGATGCTGGAGCGGCTGCTGCCCTGGTGGGCGGGGAAGCTGTTCGTCCTGGTGCTGCTGGGCTTCGCGGCCACCGACTTCATGATCACGATCACGCTGTCCGCGGCGGACGCGTCCGCGCACGTCGTGGAGAACCCGTTCACCCCGCACTGGCTGGACGGCGAAAACGTATGGATCACCCTCGTTCTGATCGCCGCGCTGGCCGCGGTCTTCCTCAAGGGCTTCCGCGAGGCGATCGGCGTCGCCGTCGTCCTGGTCGGCTGTTACCTCACCCTCAACCTCGTCGTCATCCTCGCCTCCGCCTGGCAGATCCTCAGCCATCCCGCCCACATCGGCGACTGGACGGACGCGCTGGCCGCCGGCCATTCCTCACCGCTCGCCATGATCGGCGTGGCGCTGCTGGTCTTCCCCAAGCTGGCGCTGGGCATGTCCGGGTTCGAGACCGGCGTCGCCGTGATGCCACAGGTCCGCGGCGATGCCACCGACACGTACGAGAAGCCCGCCGGCCGCATCCGGGACACCCGGAAGCTGCTCACCACGGCCGCGCTGATCATGAGCTGCCTGCTGCTGCTCTCCAGCCTGGCGACGACCATTCTCATCCCGCAGAAGGAGTTCGAGAGCGGCGGTTCGGCCAACGGACGCGCGCTCGCATACCTCGCCCATGAGCACCTGGGGGAGGCGTTCGGCACGGTGTACGACGTCTCGACCATCGCCATCCTCTGGTTCGCCGGCGCCTCCGCGCTGGCCGGGCTGCTCAACCTCGTACCGCGTTACCTGCCCCGGTACGGCATGGCCCCGGAGTGGACGCGTGCGGTGCGCCCGCTGGTGCTGGTCTTCCTGACGATCGCGGTCTTCATCACCGTGTGGTTCAACGCCAGCGTGGACGACCAGAGCGGCGCGTACGCCACCGGCGTGCTGGTACTGATGCTCTCGGCGTCCTTCGCCTCCACCGTCGCCGCCCGGCACACCGGTCACCGTTTCGCGATGTACGGCTTCGCGACGATCACAGCGGTCATGGCGTACACGCTGGTCACCAATGTCGTCGAGCGTCCCGACGGCATCAAGATCGCGTCGCTCTTCATCCTCGGCATCCTGCTGACCTCCTTCGCCTCCCGCGTCCACCGCGCCTTCGAACTGCGCGCCGTGGACGTCACCTTCGACGAGGTCGCCGCCCGGCTGATCGACGAGGCCGCCGGCGCGGGCCCGCTTCGCGTGATCGCCAACGATCCGGACGAACACAGCGCGGCGGAGTACCGCGCCAAGGAGTACAGGCAGCGCGAGGAGACGCACATCCCCGATGGCCGGCCCGTCCTCTTCCTGGAGGTCTTCGTCCAGGACTCCTCCGACTTCACCGCCGATCTGGCCGTGCATGGAGTCGAGGAACACGGCGTACAGAAGCTGCGGGTGGCGGGCCCCGTGGTGCCCAACACCATCGCCGCCGTACTGATGGAGCTGCGCGACCGTACCGGCCGGATCCCGCATGCCTACTTCACCTGGACCGAGGGCCACCCGGTCAGCCACCTGCTGCGCTTCCTGGTCTTCGGCGAGGGCGAGACCGCGCCGGTCACCCGCGAGGTCCTGCGCCGCGCGGAACCCGACCCGGAACGCCGGCCGCGCGTGCATGTCGGCTGACGGGCGGAGCGGGAGAGGCACAGGTCATGCGCCCACCTTCCCTCCCCGAGAAGGTCGACGTGGTGGTCAGTACCACGGTGACCGGCCTCGCCGTTCCTTCTCTGGAGGCGCGGCTCGTGCGGCGGCTCGGGCTGCGCGCGGACGTCGAACGGGTCCCGCTGTTCGGTGACGGGGCCGCTGCGGTGGTGGCCGCGGGAGCGCAACGGGCTGCGAACCCGGCGGGCCCCCAGCTCGTGGCGACCCGCAGTCGGTTGCACCGGATCCCGGCGCAGTCCCTCTACGTGGCCACCGCCACCTGACGCCCGACGGCCCTTCTCCGGCGGTTGGTCACTGGGGTGGTTGGTCACTGGGGCGGTTGGTCACTGCGATGGCTGGTCACCGGGGTGGTTGGTCACTGCGCACGGTAGAGCGAGGTGAGCAGTTCGACCACCGCCGGGGTGGCGGGGTGCGGATCGTCGCGCCACCAGGCGAGGCGCACGGCGATCGGCTCGGCGTCGCGCACCGGCCGGTAGACGACGCCGGGACGGGGGTACTGGTGGGCGGTGGACTCCGCCGTCATGCCCACGCAGCGGCCGGTGGAGATCGCGGTGAGCCAGTCGTCGACATCGTGCGTGTCTTCTGTAGACAGTCGGCTGTCTGGTGGCCACAGCTCCGTCGTCGTGGTGCCGGTCCGCCGGTCGAGGAGGAGCGTGCGCTGCCCTATGTCGGCGAGCCGGACCGACCGGCGCCTGGCCATGGCGTCGTCGGCGGCCATGGCGCACAGCCGCCGTTCGAGGCCGACGATGACGGAGTCGAATCGCCGGTCGTCCAGCGGCCTGCGGACCACGGCGAGTTCGCAGGCGCCTTCCGCCAGCCCGGCCGTGGCGGAGTTGACGCGGATGAGCTGCAGTTCGGTCTCGGGGCGCGTCTCCTCCCAACGCCGCTGAAAGGCCAGCGTGTGGCGGCCCAGCGCCGACCAGGCGTAACCGATCCGCAGGTGGGTGTGGCCCGAGGTGGCCTCCCGGACCAGCGCGTCCACCTCGGCGAGCACCCGCCGCGCGTGGGCGACGACGCGCAGCCCCGTCGCCGTGGGCGTCACCTCGCGCGAGGTACGCCGCAGCAGCCGCACCCCCAATCCGCGCTCCAGCGAGGCGAGCGTGCGGGACACGGCCGCCTGGGAGACGCCGAGCGCGATGGCGGCGTCGGTGAAACTGCCTTCGTCGACGATCGCGACGAGGCAGCGCAGCTGCCGCAGTTCCGTGCTGGCTGCCTTGACCGACCTGCCCGACCTGTCCGACCTGTCCGGCGCATCCATACGTCCAGCGTATAGATAAAACCGCTCATGCATTATGCGGAAGCGGCGGCCACCCGCACGATCGGCACATGCACGCAGCCTCCGATACGTCCGCAGCCTCCCTTACGTCCCTCGACTCTGCTGCCCGTACTGCCTCTACTGCCT
Organism: Streptomyces sp. NPDC053542; assembly: GCF_044544685.1. Classification (NCBI taxonomy): domain Bacteria; kingdom Bacillati; phylum Actinomycetota; class Actinomycetes; order Kitasatosporales; family Streptomycetaceae; genus Streptomyces; species Streptomyces sp. NPDC053542. The sequence continues at coordinate 182,532 of NZ_JBITXL010000010.1, read as the reverse complement.
CCACTGGCTCCTCCGACTCCGCTCCGGGCTCCGGCGGCGGGCGCCTGGCCGGGGTGGTCACGATGGCCGCCAGCGGCCTGTCCAACCAGGTCGGGGCGGCGATCGGTTCGCTCGCCTTCCCCGTGCTGGGCCCGGTCGGCGTCGTCGCGGTACGCCAGTACGTCGCCGCGCTCGTCCTGCTGGCCGTCGGCCGCCCCCGGCTGCGCGCCTTCACCTGGCGGCAGTGGTGGCCGGTCCTGCTGCTGGCGGTGGTGTTCGGGACGATGAACCTGTCCCTGTACAGCGCCATCGACCGCATCGGCCTCGGGCTGGCCGTGACCTTGGAGTTCCTCGGGCCGGTGACCATCGCCCTCGCCGCCTCACGGCGCCGCGTCGACGCGTGCTGCGCGCTGGTCGCCGTGGCGGGAGTCGTCGTCCTGATGCGCCCGCGCCCGTCCGCCGACTATCTCGGGATGGGCCTCGGACTGCTGGCCGCCGCCTGCTGGGCGTCGTACATCCTGCTCAACCGTACGGTCGGCCGCCGCATCCCCGGTGCGCAGGGATCGGCGGCCGCCGCCGGACTCTCCGCCCTGATGTTCCTGCCGGTCGGCATCGTCATCGCCGTACGGCAGCCGCCGACAACAGGCGCGGTGGTCTACGCCGTTGTCGCCGGCGTCCTCTCCTCAGCCGTGCCGTACCTCGCGGACCTCCTCACCCTCCGCCGCGTTCCGGCCCAGCTCTTCGGCCTGTTCATGAGCGTCAATCCCGTACTGGCCGCCGTGGTCGGCCTGCTGCTCCTCGACCAGCACCTGGGCTGGACGGAGGGAGCCGGCATCGGAGCCATCGTCGCCGCCAACGCGTGCGCCATCCTCAAGCGGAACGGACGCCGCGCGGGGCGCGCCGGGGAGGACGCCCTCCCATGAGACGGGGTCGGGAAGCCGGACGGCCATGACGACGGGTACGACGAATACCGCGAGCAGTACATGGAATACGGTCGGCAGTCCACTCGTATCCGCGAGCCATCCGAAGGCGGGGGAGCAGAGGCCGCCCGCCGCCATCGCCAGCCCCAGGGTCAGCCCGCTGGCCGTGCCGGGGCGGTGGGGCAGGTAGTCCTGGGCGAGCGTGACGTGCGCGGCGAACGGCAGGAACATCGCCATGCCGAACACCGCGGTACTCAGCACCAGTACGGGGTACGACGGGGCCCAGGCGATGCCCGCGAGGGCGGGGAGCGCCACGAGGTAGCCGGCCCGCAGCGCGGACTTGCGGCCGTACCGATCGCCCACCCAGCCGCCCAGCAGGGTGCCGACCGCACCGGCCGCGGTGTACGTGGTGAGCACGGCGGCACCTGCCGCCGCTGACCGGTCCAGGTCCTGCTGGGCGTGCAGCGACACCATTGACGTGACCGTGACGTAGGGGATCGACCAGCCGACGATGACGGCCACCAGACGGGCGAAGGACCGCCAGTCGTCCGTCGACCGCGGACTGCCCGCTGTCGACCGTGAACTGTCCGCCGTCGACAGTGCACCGTCGGCCCGCCGCGCACCGGCCGCCCCCGGCCCGTCCGTTGCGCCACCCGGCGGGGCTGCCGCGGCGTGCCCCCGCAACCGTCCCCGCCACCGTATCCGCGGCCCCTTGAGCGCCCACAGTACGGCCATGACCAGGGCCGGGACCGCCAGTAAGAAGCTCCCGGAGAAGCCCGCGGCGCCGATGACGAGGGTGACCAGCGCCGGAGCGAGGGCGCCGCCGATCGTCCCGCCGACCGAGAAGACGCTCATGGCCCGCTGCGACGATCCGCCGGCGGCGCGGGCCTGACTGGTCGCGGGCGGGTGGTAGGCCGCGATGCCGATCCCGGCCAGTGCCACGCACAACCAGGTGAGCGGATAGCTCCCGGAGAGCCCCGCCGCGACAACGCCCAGCGCCGCCGTGCAGAACCCGGCCGGCACCAGCCACGGCCGTGGCCTGCGGTCGGCGAGCACGCCGAACAGCGGCTGGAACAGGCTGGAGATGCCACTCGCCGCGAACGCCAGGCCGGAGACCGCGGCATAGCTGTAATGCCGCTGCGACATCAGGAAGGGCAGCATCGCGGGGATCGCGCCCTGATAGAGGTCGTTGACCAGGTGCGTACCGGCCAGAAAGCCGAGCTGTCCCTTCTTCATCGGGCAGCCCCGCCCTCGGCGCGGTTGACGGCGGCCATGACGGCCTGCACCGAGGCGGTCAGCAGGGAGGTGTCCCAGCCGGCACCCCAGCAGGTGACGCCGTTCACGCGGCACTCGGCGTAGGCGATGGCGTGGCTGCCCGGGCCCGTCGTGGTGGCGTGTTCGGTGTACTGGATGATGTCGACCGTCAACCCGGCCGCGCGGAGGGCGTCGGTGAACGCCGACAGCGGCCCGTTTCCGGTGCCCTGACAGTGCCGCTCCTGCCCTTCCTCGTCGATGCGGAGCACGCACGAGAAGTGGTGCTCGCCCGAGCCGCCCTCAGCTGTACTCCAGGAGACCAGCTCAACTGGCCCACCCTGACCACCCTGACCACCGTGACCGGCCCGACCACCCCGACCGCCCAGCCCCGGCGCGATATAGGTCGCCCGGAAGAGATCCCACAGATCCTTGTGCGACAGCTCCCGGCCGTCCGCGTCGGTGACCCGCTGCACCGTGCGCGAGAAGTCCGGGCGCATCGTCGCGGGCAGGTCCAGCCCGTGGTGGGTGTGCAGCAGGTGGGCCACACCGCCCTTGCCGGACTGCGAGTTGATGCGGATGACCTCCTCGTACGTACGGCCGATGTCTCCCGGGTCGATGGGCAGATACGGCACCGCCCACGCGGCCTTTTCGGCGGGCACGCCCAACTCGGCGGCCTGCTTGGCATGGTGGGCAAGGCCCTTGGCGATGGCGTCCTGATGCGTACCGGAGAAGGCGGTGTGCGCCAGTTCGCCGCCGTAGGGGTGGCGCGGGTGGACCGGCAGCCGGGTGCAGTGCTCCACCGTCTCGCGTACGGCGTCGATGTCGGAGAAGTCGACCATCGGATTCACGCCCTGCGCATACAGGTTCAGGGCCAGGGTGACGAGGTCGACGTTGCCGGTCCGCTCGCCGTTGCCGAACAGACAGCCCTCCACCCGCTGCGCCCCGGCCAGGACGGCGAGCTCCGCGCAGGCCACGCCGGTGCCGCGGTCGTTGTGCGGATGAACGGACAGGATCACCGAATGACGGTGCGTCAGGTGCCGGTCAAGGTACTCGATCTGGTCCGCGTACACGTTGGGGGTCGCCACCTCCACCGTCGCCGGCAGATTGTGGATCACCGGCCGGTCCGGGCACGCGTCCCACAGCTCGGTCAGGCCGTTGCAGACCTCCAGGACGAAGTCGGGCTCCGTGAGGTTGAAGACCTCGGGGGAGAACTCGAACCGGACGTCGGCACCCGGCCGTTCCTCCGCGCGCCGCATCAGATGGGTCGCGGCGTCCCGGATCAGCGCGTGCACCTCGGCGCGGGAACGTCCCAGTACGACGTCGCGCCAGGTGGGCGCGGTGGCCGTGTAGAGGTGCACGACGGTGCGCGGGAGACCTTCGATCGAGGCGATGGTCCGGTCGATGAGGTCGTGCCGGGCCGCGGTGAAGACGGAGACGGTCACGTCCTCGGGCACGGCACCACTGGTGGCCAGGTGGCGTACGAAGTCAAAGTCGGTCTGGCTCGCGGAGGGGTAGCCGACCTCGATCTCCTTGAAGCCCATGGCGACCAGCAGGTCGAACATCCGGCGCTTGCGCGCGGTGTCCATCGGCTCGGCGAGCGCCTGGTTGCCGTCGCGCAGGTCGACCGGTACCCACAGCGGAGCCCGCTCGATGCGGCGGGACGGCCAGGTGCGGTCCCTCAGGGGCAGCGCTACCCGGTCGTGCACGGGCTGATAGCGGTAGTGCGGCATGGCGCTCGGCCGCTGGGGGTTCCACGCGGGCGCGTCGAGCGGAACAGCGCCGGACGGGGTCCGCAGCGTGGGGAACTCCGTGTTTTCGCAAGTCTCGTTGATTTCGCAGGTCTCGTTGGTTTCGCGGATCTCGCTGGTCTCGCGCGTTTCACAGATTTCGCGGGGAGCCATGTGGCGGGACTTCTCTCTCGGTCAGCTGCCATGACCGGCGCAGCCTGGAACCCCGCTGCGGGGTGCCGGTCGGATCAGGCCCCGCAGCGGCGGCCGAGAAGAAGAAGCTCGCGCAGCGGCATGCCGGGTACCGTAGCCGCAATCAACTCCTCAGACAAGCTGAGGTGTGAGTGCCCAAGGCACCTCACCTCTGGTCAGGGGGCTGCGGCGACCGGCCGAGTAAGCTGGCCACCGACCCTTGTCGGACAACCTGAGAAGCGAAGAGGTGATGGCGGCCATGCCGCTCGGTGCCCTCCGCCGCAGCCCCCTGGTCGAACAGGCCACCCAGCACCTGCGCGACCAGATCACCGAAGGGCAGTGGCCGGTCGGTACGAAGCTCCCCGCCGAAACCGCCCTGGCCAAGACCCTCGGCGTGGGCCGCTCCACCGTGCGCGAAGCCCTGCGCGCGCTCGCCGGTGCCGGGCTGCTGGAAGCGCGGCAGGGGGCCGGCGTCTTCGTCATCGCCACCGAGCCGGACGAGGACTGGCCGACCCGGCTGCGCCGCGCCGCGGTGACCGATGTCTACGAGGTCCGCATGCTCGTCGAGGTACAGGCCGCGCGCCTGGCGGCGGAGCGCCGTACGGAAGCGGACCTCGCCGCCCTGCGAGCGGCGCTGGACGGCCGCCGCGCCGCCGCTGCCGGCGCGGACGCGGCCTTCGTCGACGCGGACATCGCGCTGCACGCCGCGGTGGTGGCCGGTGCCCACAATCCCGTACTCAGCGACCTGTTCGCCGAATTCGTCCCCGCGCTGCGCAACGGGCTGATCGACCTGCTGGACATGCTCGGCCTGCGCGCGGAGGAGCCGAACCACGGCGACGAGGCGCACGCCGCCCTGGTCGAGGCCGTCGAACGCGGCGACGGCGATGCCGCCGTCCGGGCCCTCCAGACCGAATTGGAACAGACCTTGGCGCGCCTCCACCGCCTCTGAATCTCAGAGATGGCCTCTGACCTCTGAGTCTCAGAGACGGCCTCTGAGTCTCAGAGATGGCGCGGCCGGCGGCGGGCGGCCCACCGGTCAGCGGCCCACCGGTCAGCGATCGTGGTGAACGGTCCCGTCCTCATCCATAGTGGGATGGATCTTCATCGGTTCGTAGTCATGGGCCTGGTCCGAGGGGCGTGGCCGTTCCGGCCCGTCCGGCCCCCACCTGACCAGCCGTTCGATGCGGCAGATGCGGAACAGCCGGTCGTCCACCCGTAGTTGGTCGTCCCGCCCGGCGGCCCTGAACCGCTCGGCGGCTCGCGCGTAGCGCGCTTGCTCGGCGGCGCCGAGGTCGTAGAGCCGCGGCCAGACGTCGGTCAGCGCGTCGTGGAGGAGGCGGCGCGCGTCGTGCGGGGTCGGCATGAGGGAACCGTGCGGCCGCCACGCCTTCCCGACGCGTTCGGCGATGCCGAAGCCGACGGGCAGCAGGGCGATGTCCGGGTGCGTGCGCGCCGCCCGCTCGGAGTCCTTGCGCACGTCGGCGGGGTACCGGGCACCGGCGTACGCGAACTCCCGCAGGCCCAGTTTCAGGGCGGCGGCCATGATGCCTTCCGCGCGGCCGGGGTCGAGGACGTGGCCGGTATCGCGGGAGGGCGGATTGTGGCGGCCGGTCCAGGACCGGTCGGCGGGATCGGTGTCCGTGGGCCTGGGCGGCTCAAGCCCGTCCTCGCCGCACCGGGCGAACTCGTCGGCGCGCACCACCCGGTAGCGCACGCCGAGTACCTCCAACTCGTCGACCGGCTCGCGTTCGAGGACGGCCACGGCCTTCAGCAGCTCGCGGCGTACGGCAGGGTCATCGGTGTCTTCCAGGGCCCTGAACCACAGCTTCGAGTTGAGCCCGTCCCTGGCCTGCTGGGGCGTGCCGTCCGCCATCGGCCCCTGCAACCGCCACTCCGTACCGGATGCGGAGTCCTGGGCGGAGTCCTGGGTGTCGTCCTGAGCGGCGTCCTGGGTGGCGATACCGAACAGCGCGCCGCGGACGGCGATATGCGGATAGCGGCTGGACGCCTTGACGGCATCGGCCTCGTTCACCCAGGCCACCGGGTCGTCCCGGCGCACCAGATCAGCGTGGAGCCGGTCGATCTGCTGCTTCCAGTCCTCTTTCATGGCGCACATTCTGCTGCCGCCTCTTACTACGACTGATCATGATCCGCGCAGACAACTCTGGAGTGGCATGGTTCGTACGCGTTTACGGATACGCGCCGAGCCGACTGTTCACGGATGCGCGCCGAGCCGACTGTCTACGGACGCGTGCGGAGCCGCCTGTCTACGGATGCGCGCCGAGCCGACTGTCTACGAATACGCGTCCAGCTGACTGTCTGCGGAGGCGCGTCGACTGTCTGCGGACGTGCGCCGACTGTCTACGGTTGCCTGCCGACCAGGGCGCGTCGCCCCCTCGGCCGCCGTCACCCGATCGGCCCCGGTGCCGGGCCATCGGGGTAGTCGCGGGTGCCGGGGGTGCGAGTCCCGGCGGTTCCTCCACGGCCGGACCGGCACGCTGCTCGACAATGCCCCTGGTACTCCTGGGTACTCCTGGTGCTCCAGCACAACGGACCGCGTCGACTCTGGAAAAGGTGACACCCGCATATGGCCCGAACGGCCTCCGGACCACAGCCGTCCAGCCCCAGCTCCGGCCACCACGGCAAGGCCGTCGGTATCTCCATCGCGGCCGCGGTCGGCGGTTTTCTCTTCGGCTTCGACTCCTCCGTCATCAATGGCGCGGTGGACTCCCTGAGCTCGCACTTCGAGCTCAATTCCTTCCTCTCCGGATTCGTCGTCTCCATCGCGCTGCTGGGCTGCGCCGTCGGCGCCTGGTACGCGGGGCGGCTGGCCGACGGGTGGGGGCGGCGGAACGTGATGATCCTCGGCGCGGCGATGTTCTTCATCAGCTCGGCCGGCTCGGCCTTCGCCTTCTCGGTACCGGACCTGATGCTCTGGCGGGTGATCGGTGGGCTCGGCATCGGCATCGCGTCCGTGATCGCACCCGCGTACATCTCGGAGGTGGCGCCGGCGAGTGGGCGCGGCGCGCTCGGGTCCCTCCAGCAGCTGGCGATCACCATCGGGCAGCTGGTGGTGCTCAGCTCCAACAAGGGTCTGGCCGCGGCCGCGGGAGGCGCGTCGAAGGAGCTGTGGCTCGACATGCCGGCCTGGCGCTGGATGTTCCTGGTCGGCATCGTCCCGGCGCTTGTATACGGTGTACTGGCGCTGTTGATCCCGGAGTCCCCGCGCTACCTGGTGCTCAAGGGCCAGTACGACAAGGCCGCCGGCGTGCTGCGGCGGGTGACCGGCGTCCCCGACCCGGAGGGGAAAGTACAGGAGATCCGGGAGACCCTGCACAAGGAGCACCGGAGCAGCTTCAAGGACATCCGCGGCCCCCGGCTGGGGCTTGCGCCACTGGTCTGGGTCGGCATCGTGATGGCCGCGTTCCAGCAGCTGGTGGGCATCAACGCGATCTTCTACTACTCCACCACGCTGTGGAAGTCGGTCGGGTTCAGTGAGTCCAGCTCGTTCACCACGTCGGTGATCACCGCCGGGATCAATGTGGTGATGACCGTCGTCGCCATGCTGTTCGTGGACCGGGTCGGGCGCCGCCGGCTGCTCTCCATCGGCTCCGCCGGCATGTTCGTCGCGCTGCTGCTCACCGCGGTCGCCTTCTCCCAGCAGCGCGGCAGCGGCGCGGACGTGACTCTGCCCAGCCCGTACGGGGCGCTGGCGCTCATCGGCGCCAATGCCTTCGTGGTCTTCTTCGCGCTCTCCTGGGGCCCGGTCATGTGGGTCATGCTCGCCGAGATGTTCCCCAACCGGATGCGGGCGATGGCGCTGGCGATCGGTACCGCCTCGAACTGGATCTTCAACTTCATCGTCACCTTCTCCTTCGAGCCGATGACCACCAAGGTCGGCCTCTCCTGGCTCTACGGCGCCTTCGCCTTCTTCGCTTTCGCCTCCTTCTTCTTCGTGCAGCGGAAGGTACCCGAGACCAAGCAGCGGGAATTGGAAGCCATGACGGGTGAGACGTACCGACGGGAATCCGTGGCGCGGACGAGCGCCCCGTAGCCGCCGGCGGCAACTTGCGCTGTCATGTAAGGGGCTTGGTAAGGGGCTTTGTAGGGGCTCTGCAGAGGGCTTGTAAGGGCCTCGGTGCGTCAGTCAGGGGAGAGCATGAACGATTCCGGACGACGGCAGCACGACACGCGAGTACCGGTCAGCGATTCGACGCTGGGCATCGAGGTCCCCGCACGTGAGTGGCAGGGGCAGCCGCGGCACCGGCTGGTCACCGTAGGGGACTCGCTGACCCACGGGTTCCAGAGCGGCTCGATCTTCCATACCGACCTGTCCTTCCCCGCGATCATCGCCCACGAAATGGGGTGGAGCGACTCCTTCCGGTACCCCTCCTACAACGGGTACGGAGGGCTCCCGCTCAACATCGAACTGCTGCTGCGCGACCTCGAAGCGCGCTACGGCCGGGACGTGGACTGGTGGGAGACGGCCCCCGCGCTCTTCCGGGTCCGCGGCTTCATGGACCGGGTGGAGGACTACTGGGAGCGTGGCCCCGGCACGGCGGTGCCCCGGACCCGGGCCCTCCACCACAACCTCGCGGCGTTCGGCTGGGACCTGCGGGACGCGCTGGAGAAGTCGGCCGACGTCTGCCGCGCGCGGATCTCCAAGCCCAAGGACGACCTGGTGTACCAGGTCGTGCAGAACGCCGCCGAACGCGCCGCGCTGCGCGTACTGCCCACCGAACCGCCGGAGGCCGCGGCCCTGTCGCAGCTCGGCGCCGCCAAGGTGCTCGGCGAGGAGACCGGGGACACGGACGGCATGGATCCGGAGCACGGCATCGAGACGCTGATCGTGTTCCTGGGCTCCAACAACGCCCTGCAGACGGTGACCGACCTACGCGTCGTCTGGAGCGAGGAAGGCTACGACGACCTGGCGCGCAAGGGCGCCTTCACCGTCTGGCGGCCCGAGCACTTCGCCGCCGAACTGCGGGAGGTCGTCCGCGAGGTCCGCGAGATCAAGGCGCGGCACGTCATCTGGTGCACCGTGCCGCACGTGACCGTCGCGCCGATCGCGCGCGGCGTCGGCGGCAAGACCGAGCCGGGATCCGCCTACTTCCCGTACTACACCCGCCCCTGGATCAGCGACCGCGCCTTCGACCCGCGCCAGGACCCGCACATCACCGCCGACCAGGCGCGCGCCATCGATCGCGCCATCGACCAGTACAACGACGCGATCACCACGGAAGTGCGGCAGGCCCGGGAGGCGGACCGGGACTGGTACCTGCTGGACACCGCGGGCCTGCTCGACCGGCTCGCCGCACGCCGTTACCTGGAGGACCCGCTCGCCCGCCCGGAGTGGTGGCAGCCGTACCCGCTGCCGCCGGAGCTGCAGGCCCTCACCCCGCCGCCCAACACCCACTTCCTCGCGAGCGACGGGGACCGGCGCGTCGACGGCGGCCTGTTCTCGCTGGACGGCGTCCACCCGACCACCGTCGGGTACGGGATCGTCGCCCAGGAGCTGATCAACGTCATGCGACGGGCGAACGTCGAGTTCCGGCATCCCGACGGGCTCACGCCACGCGCCGACCCGGTCCTGGTGGACTTCGACCGGCTCATCCGCCGCGACACGCTGATCAACCGGCCGCCGGGGAATCTGACACCGACGCTGAAGGTGATCGGCTGGGCGGACGAGGCGCTTGACCTCTTCCGCCGGGTGCTGCCGTTCGGTACGTGACCCGGGGACACGCCGCCGTTCGGAGCAGTGGGAGGTCGCCCAGGGCGGCGGGGCGTGAGGGGATGGGAGCGGTGGCGGGACCCCGTCACCGCGACCCTGGGAGGCAGCATGGGCGAGGAGCGTACGGACCGGGACCCGCACGAGGCGGGCACGGCACCGGACCGGAAGCGCGAGCCCGCGAAGGACGAGCGGGACCGCAGCGCCGAGGAGGTCAACGCGGACCAGCCGTCCGTACGAGGTGAGAAGCCGCGCCCGGCACCGAAGCGCGCCTCGAAGCGGGAGTAAGGGCGGGACCGGGAGCTGGCGGGGTCGTTTGCGTGCGGTCACGAGAACGAGCGGGGCCGTTTGCGTCCGGTCATGAGAGCGGGCGAGGCGGCTTGCGTCCGGTCATGAGAGCGGGCGGGGCCGTTTGCGTGCGGTCATGTGGGTACGCGAGGTCCGGTGGGGCCTTACGGTACGGACGGCGCGCGCACTGGCAAACTGTGCTCAGTGGGGCAAACCGGCAATAGGATGACGAAAGCGTGTCAGTCGCGGCGGTCATCCGCGCTCCGGACGGCACCCGCCCACGCCACCCGACCCGACGACGAGTACGCGGAGCCATGAAACACGGGCACAACGAACGATCCAGGCAAGCGCGCAAGGGTACGCAGTCCGCCGGGTACGGATCGGGCAGCGTACGAACCGAGCGCATGGTGCGTACGCTGCTACGCCGACGCAAGCGCCCGGTGGCCCCCGAGGACGTCACGGTTGTCGACAAACCCAAGGTCAGACGGGCGGTTTCGGCCGCGGCCCTGGGCAACACGATGGAGTGGTTCGACTTCGGCGTCTACGCCTATGTCGCCCCCACCCTCGGCAAGGTCTTCTTCCCCTCCAGTTCGCCCGGCGCGCAGGTGATCTCGACGTTCGCCACGTTCGCCGCGGCCTTTCTCGTGCGCCCGCTCGGCGGTCTGGTCTTCGGGCCGCTGGGTGACCGCATCGGACGCCAGCGGGTGCTCGCCGCCACCATGATCATGATGGCGATCAGCACCTTCGCGGTCGGCTTCCTGCCCGGTTACGAATCCATCGGACTGGCCGCGGCCATACTGCTGTTGCTGTGCCGGCTGGTGCAGGGCTTCTCGACCGGCGGTGAGTACGCGGGCGCCACGACGTACATCGCGGAGTACTCACCGGACCGCAAACGCGGCTTCCTCGGCAGCTGGCTCGACTTCGGTACCTTCGTCGGTTACTCGCTCGGCTCCAGCCTCGTCACCGTACTGACCGCCGTCCTCAGCGACGAGCAGATGCTCTCGTGGGGCTGGCGCATCCCCTTCTATGTTGCCGGGCCGCTCGGCCTGATCGGCCTCTACATGCGGATGAAGCTGGAGGAGACCCCGGCCTTCCAGGAGGTCGAGGCCAAGCATCAGGAGGCGCAGAAGGACGGCGCCCTGACGGAGGACCCGGTCGAGCAGGCACGCATGTCCGGCAAGGGCCGGCTGAAGGAGCTGTTCACGCACCACTGGGAGGCCATCCTCATCTGCATGGGCCTGGTGCTGCTCTACAACGTGACCAACTACATGGTCACGTCCTACCTGCCCACGTACATGACCAGCACCCTCGGCGAACCCAGCCTGACCGCCCAGCTGCTCGTCCTCGGCACGATGGTCCTGGTCGTCCTGACGATCACCACCGTCGGCCGTTCCTCGGACCGCTTCGGCCGCCGCCCCATGTTCCTCTGGGCAGGCTCGGCGATGGTCGTCCTGGCCATCCCCGCCTTCCTCCTCATCAAGCAGGGCGGCATCCTCCTCCCCGCCATCGGCTGCGTGATCCTCGGCCTGCTGCTGGTCTGTTTCGCGGGCACCAGCGCGTCCACGCTGCCCGCGCTCTTCCCCACGCATCTGCGCTACGGCGGCCTGTCCGTCGCCTTCAACGTCTCCGTCTCGCTCTTCGGCGGCACGACCCCGCTGGTCGCCTCGGCACTGGTGGAGTCCACGGGCGACAAGATGGTGCCCGCGTACTACCTGATGGCGGCCGGCATCATCGGCGTCATCTCGGCCGTCTTCCTCCACGAGACGGCCGGCAAGCCGCTGCGCGGCTCCTCACACATGGTCGAGGACGAACAACAGGCCCGCCAGCTGGTCGCCCACAGCCGCACCCACGCGGGCCGCCGAGCCCGCGACGTCTGGATCGGCCTCCGCCATGGGCGCTTGCCGCGCCATGACAAGGACGACAAGGACTAGCCCGAAGCCCCCGGCCCACGCCTCCACGGCGAACGCCACAAACTCCAAACACACGGCGGGCCCTGTGCACAGCATGGGGCCCGCCGCGTAGTGCCGCGTAGTGCTGACGCACTGGCACATACATGCCCGAGCCCGCCTCCTGGTCACGGCTCTGGCCGAGTCGTGGGCTGGCCCACATGACCGGTGCACGAGGCCACTTGGGCAGGGAAAACGCAACTTCGACAGGGCCCGCAGGGGCAGCTACCTTCACCTGGTCCTCGGCGATCGCCCACGGTCGCACAGGAGTTCCTTCAGGCTGAGCCACCCGCAGCCGCACCAGGCACCTCCAACCAGGGAGAGACGTATGCCCCATCTCGCGCTGTACACCTTCGGTGTCCTGAAGTCGCCTCTCGCCGATCCCGCGCCTCTCACGCGCGAGTTCTACGACATTGGTGAGGCCGTCTACCGGGAGATCGGTCAGCACCCCGGATACCTCGCGCATGCTGAAGCGGCAGACGGCGACCGGGGCTCACACTTCGACCTGGACTGGGGTGCGTGGGGCGAATTCGTCGTACCGACCTGGTACGGCAAGGGCCGTACGGCGGAGACCACCGCCCTGGCCGCGACCCTCTCGCTCTGGACCGGCCTGCGCCCCGCCTTCGACGCCATCTACACCGGCCTGCACCGTGCGGCGCTGAACAGGCGTTACGACTGGTTCGAGAGGGCAGCACACCCGAATTACGTGTTCTGGTGGGTCTCCGACGACGCGATACCCACCTGGCAGGACGGGGTTTCCAGGCTGGAGCACCTCCACGACCACGGCTCCGCGCCGCACGCCTTCACCTTCCACCACTCGTTCGCCCCGGACGGAACTCCGACCAGAGGGGCTGACGGGGGCTGGCGGGGGCCTTGTGCGGGCCCCCGCCAGGGGGTCAGAGGAGGCGGCTGATGGCGGGCATCAGGTCCTGGAAGGTGCGGCCCGTGGCCGGTTCGCCGAGGGCGGCCATGTGCCAGGTGGTGCCGGAGCGCTGGACCTTGGCCATGATCTGGGCGGTGTGCCGGCCGCCGCCCGTGAGGGTGTAGCGGGCCAGTTCCTCGCCAGTCTTTTCGTCGAGCAGTCGGCAGTATGCGTTCTGCACTTCCTCGAAGGTCTGGCCGGTGAAGGAGTTCACCGTGAAGACGATCTGGTCGATGTGGGGCGGGACGCGCCGGAGGTCGACCGCGATGGATTCGTCGTCGCCCTGGCCCGTACCGCCGACGAGGTTGTCCCCACTGTGGTGCACGGAACCGTCGTCGCTGGTCAGATGCTGGAAAAAGACGACGTCCACGGGCTGTTTGTCGGCGAAGAGCACCGCCGAGGCGTCCAGGTCGATCTCCCGGGCGCCGGCCAGCTTGGCGAGGAAGCCCTTGCGCTGCGCTGCCTGCCAGCCCAGACCCATGCGTACCACGCTGAGCGTGCCGCCGTCGGACTTGCTCAGGCTGATCTGCTGGCCCTTGTTCAGGTTCACGGACATACGGAGAAGCCTCGCTCGTGTCGGTCGGTTCCCGGTGGTAGATGCAGCTGAAGCCGGGTGGGAATGCCCGGCCGGGGTCGCCGACCCCTCAGCATCTACAGCAGTGTAGAGAATCGAGGGAGTGTCGAGGGGCGTCGAGGGGGGTACGCCGGGTGGCGCCTCTCACTGGGGTGTCAGCGGGCGAGGGGCGGCAGGGCTGCGGCCGTGCGGTGGTGTGCGACGGCGCGGGAAATGTCGTCGTTCACCAGCTCCTGGTTGAGGGCGAAGGCCGCGGCCGCGCCCATCCCGGCGGCGGTGACCACCATCGCGCGCGGGTCGATGACATTGCCCACGGCCCACACGCCGGGCACGCTGGTGCGGCCCGCACGGTCGGTGACGACCCAGCCGTTGTCGTCCTTCGCGCAGCCCAGGCCGGTGAGCAGGTCGTCGCGGGGCACCATCGTCGGGACGACGAAGACCGCACTGCGGAGTACTACGCGGCCCTCGGTCAGTTCGACCCCGCGCAGCCGGTCGTTCTCCACCACGAGCCGCTTGACCGTGCCCTCGACGATGCGCACGCCGCGGGCGGTCAGCCGCTCGCGGTCCTCCTCGCCCGGCTGCTGGGTGTGCGCGAAGTACACGATGTCCTCCGACCACTGGCGCAGCAGCAGCGTGTGGCCGACCGCGGCCGGGTGCGTGCCCAGCACGCCGATCGGCTGGTCGCGGACCTCGTAGGCGTGGCAGTACGGGCAGAAGAGGAGGTCGGTGCCCCAGCGTTCGCGGACGCCCGGGATGTCGGGCAGGTGGTCGCGGAGTCCGGTCGCCACTACGACGTGCCGGGCGTCGAGTACGGGGCCGCCGGCCAGCCGTACTTGGAGGTGAGGGGTTGCTTCTTCTGTGTGTTCGATGTGTTCGATGTGTTCTGTGCGGTCTATGTGGACTATGCGGTCTATGCGCTGTGCCTGACTTGCTATCAGGTCTACGCCGTAGCTGGTCAGTTCGGCTCGGCCGGCTGCCAGCAGGTCCCTTGGTGCCATGCCGTCCCGGGATAGGAAGCCGTGCATGTGCGGGGCGGGGGCGTTGCGCGGCTGTCCGGCGTCCACCACGGCCACTCGGCGGCGCGAACGAGCCAGTACCAACGCCGCGTTGAGTCCGCCGGCGCCCGCACCGATCACTACCACGTCGTACGTCGGATTGTTGGCTGTCTTCTCGTTCGTCATGGTCATGGGCCTCATTACCTTTCTGTGTTGTGTCTGGCTTCCGCTCGCCTGTGGCGGGGGTTTGTGGCATCAGGGTGCGGGCGCCATCCAGTAGGGGCAATTTCTGTTGCCGTTTCCGGGACGGAGCGGTGCAATGGGCGGCGTGGAGCATTCACCCGCCATCGCCCGAGCCCTCACCGAAGTCGGCCCCCGCCTCAAGCGCCTGCGCACTCAGCGCGGTGTGACCCTGGCGGCGCTCTCCGAGGCGACCGGTATCTCGAAGAGCACGCTGTCGCGTCTGGAGGCCGGGCAGCGCCGCCCGAGCCTTGAGCTGCTGCTGCCGATCTCGCAGGCACACCAGGTGCCGCTGGACGAGCTGGTCGTCGCGCCCGAGGTCGGCGATCCCCGCATCCGCCTCACGCCGCAGCGCGTGAACGGCAACATCGTGCTGCCGCTCACCCGGCAGCCCGGCCCGCTGCAGACCTTCAAGATGATCCTCCCGGCCACCCGGTCCGAGCCGGAGCTGTGCACCCACGAGGGGTACGAGTGGCTCTACGTGCTCTCCGGGCGGCTGCGGTTGATCCTGGCCGACCACGACCTGGTACTGCCTCCGGGGGAGGCGGCGGAGTTCGACACCCGGCTGCCGCACTGGTTCGGCAGTACCGGTGACGGCCCGGTCGAGCTGCTGAGCCTCTTCGGCCGTCAGGGCGAGCGCATGCACGTACGCGCCAAGCCGAAGGCACGGGAGGGGGCGGGACGGGAGGGACGGGAGGGGCGAGAGGGAGGGGGCGGTGGCTGATCACTTCAGGGGGCGGGCGGCGGGCCGGGCTACCCTTCAATGCCCACCTGTTAGTACCTACCGTTAGTACGACGAGGAGTGTTCGCAGTGAGTCACCCCGGGCCGCCGCCGCAGACGCCGTACGGCTACCCGCCCCAGCAACCGCAGCAGGCGTACGGCTACCCGCCCCAGCAACAGGCGTACGGCTCGCCCTACCCGCCGCCGCAGCAGGCCGGGTCCTACGCGTCGCAGCAACCGCCGTATGCCGGCTGGCTGCAGCGCGCGGGTGCGTTCCTACTCGACGTCCTGATCAACTTCGGGCCGATGTGGCTGCTGACGGGCATCGCATCCGGCATCGAAGCGAGCTCGGGCGAAAGCGGCGAGGTCTTCGCGAACATCCTGGCCTGGCTCGGAATCCTGGCGATGATCGTGGCCGTGGTCTTCCAGCTGCGGCGCGAGGGCCGGACCGGGCAGACCGTGGGCAAGAAGGTCCTCGGCATCCGAGCCGTCCGCGAGCGTGACGCCGAGGTGAGGCTCGGCGTCGGACTGGCCCTCGGCCGCCGGCTGCTCCAGTTCCTCAACAACGTGGTGTTCGGGCTGGGCTGGTGGTGGGCCATCTGGGACGCCAAGAGCCAGACGTTCGCCGACAAGATCACCAGTGTGATCGTCGTGCGTGCCGACGCCACGCCGATGCCGCAGCCCGGTAGTACCTGGCAGTAGACCAGCGGCAGTTGACGGTAGACCGTCGATACTAGGCAGTAGGCAGTAGGCAGTAGGCAGTAGGCAGTAGGCAGTAGGCAGTAGGCAGTAGGCAGTAGTCGGTGGACCGGCGGACGTGGGCACTCACCGTCCGCCGGTCCTGCTCCGGCGGGCGCCGCAGCACTGGCTGATGAGGTCGGGCGTCAGCGGTCCGCCGTCCGGCGAGGTCACGACGGCCTGCAGCTCGGGTGACTCCGCCGCGGCGCGCAGCGGCTCGGGGAAGTGCTCGGAGCACCACAGGGGATCGGCGATGCCCGCCACCGCTTCGGGGCAGGCGGCCAGGTGGTCCGCGACGTTCGGCCAGCGGACGCGGATCAGGCACCACAGGGCCAGCGCGTCCGGATCCACATGGATGTCCTCCAGGATCCGGATGGAACGCAGGATGCTGTACGTGTTGAGGAATTTCTTGACCGCCCGCGGATTGTCGCCGAGCACGGGCGCGAATTTCCGCAGGGTGTGCTCGGCGCGGCGGCGCTCTGTGATGCTGTTCATCAACTCCGACACCCATTCCGCGCGGCCCACCTCGAACAGTCGCAGGCGTGCCAGAAAATCCCCGTCGGCCCGAGGCCGCGGCGGCTCCTGGACCGCCG
The DNA here is from genome assembly GCF_044544685.1 of Streptomyces sp. NPDC053542. Taxonomy (NCBI): domain Bacteria; kingdom Bacillati; phylum Actinomycetota; class Actinomycetes; order Kitasatosporales; family Streptomycetaceae; genus Streptomyces; species Streptomyces sp. NPDC053542. The sequence continues at coordinate 165,715 of NZ_JBITXL010000010.1, read as the reverse complement.
GGCTCGCCGGCTCCGGGCGCGCGTCCGCGACCCTGAGCATTTCGTCCAGGTACGAGGACCGCGCCGCGGCCGAGAGCGCCGGCATCGGGAGCGAGAGCTGAAAGAGCTTGTCCAGGAAGAGATAGCCGAGCGGTCGGCCGGGCTCGGCGATGCAGCCGACGAATGACTCATGCGCGGATTCATAGCTGCGCCTGAGCCACGCGCCGTCCGCCGCGACGACGAAATAGGCCCCCGCATTCGCCCCGTTGCCGCCCAGCGACCCGTTGCCGCCCCGTGACCCGTCGCTGCCCCGTGACCCGTTGCCACCCCGGGACCGGTTGTCGCCTCGTGAGTCCCCCATGGAGCGCACCAGGGTCTGGATCATGTCCAGGAATTCCACCACGTACGCCTTGTCGCAGCGGTCGAGATCGTCGATGAAGAAGGCGACCGGTTTGTCCGAGCGCTGAAGCAGCCACTGGAAGTGGGCGGAGATCTCCGCCATCGGATTGGCCTGGGTCTGCTCGAAAAGCCTGGCGCCGCGTACCGAATCCCACAGGAAGAGCCGGGCGGCCACCAGGACGCCGGCGCCGAGCGTTCCCACCGCGGCCAGCAGCGCGGTGACCGCCTTGGCCTGCTCCTGCCAGTTGAGCAGACTGGGATTCTTCGGCCAGATGAGATAGCCGATAAGGGCGGCGAGCACGGCCACGACGACGAAGGCCATGGCGTACGGCGCGCCGGTCCTGCGGGCGCGTGCGGCCGACTCCCTGATCCGGAGGAAAGGGCGTCGCCACCAGGGCCGGCCGTGGGTGACTTCCTGGCGCAGGCAGGTGAGCAGGGACCACCAGGCGGGCGCGAGCCGCGACTGCTGCCAGGCATCGAACTGTGCTACCCGGAAAGAGCCGTCGACGTGCTCCGCCAGCAAATTCAGCAGGGTGCTCTTGCCACTGCCCCACGGGCCGTCGAGATGGACGAGGAAAGAGGTGTCGGGCTGCGTCGTGTGGGTTTCCACCAGGCGGAGGGCGAGTACCTTTGCCACCGGCGCGCGGTTCAGCAGGTCGACGGTGGCGGGCGCGTCGTGGAACCATTCGACGTCCTCGACATCCTCGACGTCCTCGACATCCGTGGTATCTGCGACCGCCTCGACGTCCCCGGTTTGCCGGAATTCCTCGAATTGCTCATCGGGTTCAAATTGCCCGACCCCCCATGCCTCCTGGACCCCCTGGATCCCCTGCACCTCCTGGGCCTCCTGGACGTGCTGAACGCCCTGGGTGTCATCGGCGGAGATGGCCTTTTCGGCGGTCGTGTAGAGCTCGGCCGTCGCCGCGTGGATCCGGTCGTATGCCGGGTTACGGACCAGGCCCAGCTCGCCGGCGCTGTTGACGCTCTGTACCTGCGGTGGTGGGTAGCCGAGGGCGCGCATGGTGTGCTGCAGCTCGCCCGCGATGGCCCGGAGGGTCAGGAATTCGGCCGGCCCGGGAATGCCCTGCTTGAGCAGCCTGATCAGCTCGCCGGTGAAGGCCGTGAACGGTTCGCCCTCGCGGGCCATCGACAGTCTGGTGGCCGAGGACGACGTCAGGGTGAAGGTGCCGGAGATTTCGCTCAGCGCGGCGAGGTTCGCAGCGGGGCTGCCGGCCATGCTCGTGAAATTCAGGGCGCGGCCGCTGAAGCAGCAATCCAGGATCACGATCCTGACCCTTGCGGGGCTCTGCTGCAGGATCCGCCGTACGGTCGAGAAGGGCAAGGCCGACGTGGAGAGGTCCGCCTCCGTACTCTCCGACAGGGCGAGATGCAATTCCCCGTCGTCGCCGATGAGGCCGTGGCCCGCGTAATAGACGAGCAGGACATCGTCGGCCAGCTCTGCCGACTGCCGGAGCGCGGTGCCGACCTCGCCGATATGGCCGGGTTCGCGGATGAGGAGGGGCTGCCGGAAACTACCCGATTCTTCGAGGATCGCGCTGAGATCCTCCAGGTTGTTGCGGATCGCGGGTATGTCGTCCAGCTCCGCATAGCGACTGCAGCCGATGAGTACGGCTTGTGAGAGTCGTGGATTGGGCAGCCGTGCCATTCGTCCCCCATGTCCCCCGTGGTCCGTGCGCGATGGCCGTGCGCGGTTGCCCATTATGAGTTCTCTCACCCTCTCGGTCCCACCCCCGGACGGATACCGGGCTCCGACGGCAGTCGTGGCATTCGGGGGTCGGGCGGGCTGGGATGATCGGGGTATGGCTGAACGTGTGATCGCCGCGTGTGACGGGGCGTCGAAGGGAAATCCCGGCCCGGCGGGCTGGGGCTGGGTCATCGCCGACGAGGCGGGCCGGCCCGCCCGCTGGGAGGCGGGGCCGCTGGGTACGGCGACGAACAACGTCGCGGAACTCACCGCGCTGGAACGGCTGTTGACGGTGGTCGACGCCGATGTGCCGCTGGAGGTCCGGATGGACTCCCAGTACGCGATGAAGGCGGTCACGACCTGGCTGCCCGGCTGGAAGCGCAAGGGCTGGAAGACGTCGGCCGGCAAGCCGGTCGCCAACCAGGAGCTCGTCGTCCGCATCGACGCGCTGCTCGCGGGCCGCGACGTGGACTTCCAGTACGTGCCCGCGCACCAGGTGGACGGCGACCCGCTCAACGACTTCGCCGACCGCGCCGCCAGCCAGGCCGCCACGGCCCAGGAGGCAGCGGGCAGCGAGTACGGTTCCCCGGCTCCGCCGCCCGCCGCGGTACCGGCGCGTACCGGCGGCGCGCGCCGTGCCCCGGGCGCCGGGAAGTCGTCCGCCGCCACGTCGTCCGCCGCGTCGAAGCGGCGCGGCTCGGGGGCCTCCGGCCGCACCCTCAAGGCCAAGTTCCCCGGCCGCTGCCGCTGCGGCCGCTCCTACACCGCCGGGGAGACCATCGCCAAGAACCCGCAGGGCTGGGGGCACCCGGACTGCCGGGTGGGGGCGGGGGAGAGCGGGGAGTGACCCACCCGGCGCCCACCGCCACCGGGATCGCGGCGGCCGTGCGAGCGGGGGAGACCGGCGCCGTCGAGGTCGTCGTGGCCGCGCTGGCACGGATCGACGCGGTCGACCCGGAACTGCATGCCTTTACCGAGGTGTGGCGGGACGCGGCGCTGGACCGGGCGGCCGAGGTCGAACAGCTGGTCGCCGCCGGGGCCGACCTGCCCCTCGCCGGTGTACCGCTGGCGGTGAAGGGGCCGCGCGGCGCGCGGCACGCCGCGGCGCGGGCCCTGGTGGCGGCCGGGTGCGTGCCGGTCGGCGCGACGGCGGTACCGGGGCCGGGCACACCGTGGCAGACCTGGGGGCTGGGGCGGGGCGGACGTACCCGTAACCCGTGGCGCGCCGACCGGACGCCCGGCGGCTCCTCGGCCGGGTCCGCCGCGGCGGTCGCGGCCGGTCTGGTGCCGCTGGCCACGGGGAGCGACGGCGCGGGATCGATACGGATTCCCGCCGCCTGGTGCGGAGTGTTCGGCCTGAAGGTCACCAACGGGGTCCTGCCCTCGCCCGACCGCACGGGCCTCGCCGCACCCGGAGTGCTTACCCGGTGCGCGGAGGACGCGGAGGCGTACTGGAACGCGGTGCGTACGCAAGCCACGGTGCGTACGCAAGCAGCGGAACATGCGCAACTCGCGGTGCGTACGCTGCCGACTGCACGTACGCAGGCCGCGGTGCATACAGAATCCGCGGTGCATACAGAATCCGCGGTGCATACGCTGCCGACCGTGCGTACCGTCTCCGCCCTCTGGTCCGCCGATCTCGGCTTCGCCGGGCCGGACGCCGAGCAGGCGGAGATCGCCCGCCGGGCGGCCGGCCGGCTCGCCGAGGCGGGCGTCGTCCGGCTCGTGGATGAGGAAACGGTCCGCCTGGCCGACCCCGGCCCCGCCTGGCTCGCCCTGCGTACACCGGGAGCGGACCGGGCCGAAGCCGAGCGGGTACGCGCGGACAACGACCGCCGGCTCGCCGCCCTCTTCGCCCGCGTCCCGCTCCTGCTGACGCCGGTCACCCCGAATCCGCCGCACGGTCACGACGGCCCGGGCGACCGGTACAGCACCGCGCTCACCTGGGCGTTCAACCTCAGCGGGCATCCGGCGGCGAGCATTCCGGCCGGTTTCGGCGCGGACGGCTGTCCGGTGGGCCTGCAGCTCGTGGCCCCGCACGGCGGCGAGTCCCTGCTCCTCGCCGTCGCCGCGGCGGCGGAGCGGGCCGCCGGACTGTCCGCGGAGGCCCTCACGAACAGCGCGGACTTCACGCCGGAGCGGTGAGGAAGTCCAGGAGCGCGGCGAGGAGGGGAGCGGGGGCATCCAGGGGTACCAAGTGGCCCGCGTCGGGGATGAGTTGGAGCCGGGCGCCGGGGATGGCCGCCGCCAGTTCGTGGGCCTTGGCGACCGGGATCCAGGTGTCCTCCGTGCCCCAGCAGACGGTGACGGGGAGGTCGATACCGGCGTACTTCTCCTGGATCTCGTCGGTGTAGCGCTGGTCCGCCTGCGCGATCTGCCGGTAGAACGCCGCCTGGCCCGTCTCGCCCGACCACGGCCGCACCAGTTCCTCGGCCACGTCGTCGCGCAGCCCCCGGTGGCTCGCGGAACGGATGTACTCGCGTACCAGCGCGAGGTGCAGCGCGTGCGGCAACTGCTCAAAGACGGGGGCGTGTTCGCCGACCAGCCGGAAGAACGGCGAGCCCCAGGGCGCGAGCGCCACCGGGTCGACCAGCGCCAGTCGACTGTATGCGGCCCCGTGCAGGAGGTGTGCCCGCAGGGCGACGGCCCCGCCGAAGTCATGGGCGACGACGGCGGGGCGCGTCAGTCCCCAGTGGGCGAGCAGCTCGGCGAAGACCCCGCCCTGGGCGGCGAGGGAGACGTCCTGGCCCTCGTGCTTCTCGGACGCGCCGTATCCGGGCATGTCCCAGACGTAGACCTGGTACCGCTGGGCGAGTGCCCGGGCGATCTCCTGCCAGACGTACGAGGAGAACGGCGTGCCGTGCAGGAGGACGACCGGGTCCGCGTCCTCGGGCCCGAAACGCTCCCAGCGGACCGCGCCCGCCGTGCTCGCGAAGGTCCTGCTCAACTGCCACGCGTGGGAGTCGGTCATGGGACTGGCGCCCTTCCTGCTCAGGGGTAAACGCTAAACGCTATCTTTACCCCTTACCGTACAGCAGGCCATGCGGCAGGCCATGCGGCAGGCCATGCGGCAGGCCCTACAAGCCGTACCGCAGTGGACGAGCGGCCGCGTGCTCTCAGGCCGGTGTAGCCCCCGACCGGTACTCGTACGTCGTCCCCGACGGATACCCCGGCCCCGCCGGGTGCTCCGGCCCCGACGGCCCCCACTCCGAAGCCCCGGCCCCCGCCGACCACCGCGGCCGCTCCTCCGCCGGCAGTGCGGCCAGCGCCTGGGCCACCGTGGGGTACGTGCGGAGCAGGTCGCCGGAGCCGGTGAGGTGCAGTACGCGGGTGACGTTGTGGCGGACGCGGGCCAGCAGCAGCCGGCCCTGGCGCCGCTCCAGCAGCCATTGCAGGCTGAGCAGGCAGTTCAGGCCACGGGAGTCGCAGAAGCTGAGAGTGGCACAGTCCAGGACCACATGGCGGTGGCCGCGGTCCAGGAAAGTGCCTATGGAGGCGCGGAAGAGCTGCTCGGTACAGTGATCGAGCTCGCCGCTGATCCGCAGCACCGTGCCGGCCTCACAGGAGGCGAGCGCGGTCATCTCTAAGCCGTCGGGGAGCGGCATCTGGCAACCTCATCGTGCGGGGAGATGTGGGGGAGAGGTGAGTGACTCTCACGTTGCTGACAGTAGCGGGTCTTGTTCTTGGAAAGCGTGTGATTTCCTGCCAAGCGTGCCAATGGCCGGAATGGTTCCCCGGGCATGACAAGGGCGGCCGGCGGGCACCCGCCGCGGCATGGGACTGCTCACGCAACTGGAAGACACGATGGAGCACTGGGAACACACCCTGGTCAACAGGGTGTTCCGGAGCGATCCGGTACGGCTGGTCGACGCCCTGCAACGCGAGTGCGACGAGCACGCCGTCGTCTGCAGTGAGAGCCGGATACTGGTGCCCAACGCCTACGACATCGAGCTCGCCCGCTACGTCCACCAGGAGCTCCGTCAGGAGCTCGGCGAGGGGGACGGGCGCGTGGGACGTGCGCTGACGGACGCGCTGGCCCGGCATGCCGCGGAGCACGGCTACGAGTGGGCGGGACCGCTCACCGTCCATGTCGCCGAGACCCGGCACCCGCTCGCCAACGGGCGCTACCGCATTACCAGCCAAGCCCTGCCGCACATCGCCCCGGACGCCTTCGACGCCCCCGGATGAGGCACGATGGTCGCCCGGGGGACGGCGTCGGGAACGATGAGGAGAAGGCATGGCAGCGGAGACAGCGAGGACGGAATCCAAGTCGGTGACGATCAGCACGCCGGACGGTGCGTGCGACGCGTTCGTCGCGCACCCGGCAGGAGGCGGCAGCCACCCCGCCGTGCTGTTCTACATGGACGCCATCGGCCTGCGTCCGCGGCTGCAGGACATGGCTCGCGAGCTCGCCGCGCACGGGTACTACGTCCTGCTGCCGAACCTCTTCTACCGGCACGGGAAGGCGCCGGTCATCGAACTCCCCGACCTCAGCAGGCAGGAGAGCCGGGAGGCGTTCATCGCGCAGGTCATGCCGATGGTCCACGAGCTGACTCCGGAAGTCGGGATGCGCGACGCCGGCGCTTACCTCGACTTCCTGGCCGGACAGGAGGAAGTGCGCGCCGGTGCGGTGGGCCTGACGGGCTACTGCATGGGCGGCGTGCTCTCGGTGCGCACCGCGGCGCGGTTCCCGGACCGGGTCGCCGCCGCGGCGAGCTTCCACGGCGGCCACCTCGTCACGGACGCGCCGGACAGCCCGCACCGGCTGGCCGGTGACATCGAGGCGGAGCTGTACTTCGGGCACGCGTCCCAGGACGACAGCATGAACGCCGAGCACGTCGCCGAGCTGGAGGCGGCGCTGGAGGCCGCGGGCGCGACGTACCGCTCCGAGGTGTACCCGGACACGATTCACGGCTTCACCATGTCCGACACCGCCGCCTACAGCGAGGCGGGCCTGGCCCGGCACTGGGACGCGCTGCTGGACCTCTTCTCCCGCAGGCTGAAGCCGGCGTGAGCCGCGGGCGGGCCGAGGCGGGCCTGCCCCGCGCGCAGCCGGAAGCCGGCTACCCCGCCCGCAGCACCCGCGCCACCACCGGCCCCGCCGCGTCGCCCCCGTGGCCGCCCGACTGGACCAGCGCCGCGGCCGCGAGGTCGTCGCTGTAGCCGGTGAACCAGCTGTTGGACCGGTCCTGCCCGTCCTTCTCGGCGGAGCCGGTCTTCGCGCCCTTGTCCCCGCCGACGCCCGCCATCGCGGCGACCGCCGTGCCCTGGCCGACGGTCGCCGCGTGCATCATTCCCCGCAGCTGCCGGGCGACGGCCGGGGCCAGCGGCCGCGCGGTGGCCAGGGTCCGGCCGTCGAGCGACCGCGGTACGAGGACGGGCTGCCGGAAGCCGCCGTTGACCACGGTGGCGGTGACGGATGCCATGGCCAGCGGGCTCATCTGGACCTTGCCCTGGCCGATGTACGAGGCGGCGGTCTCCACCCCGGACGACTCCGGGATACTGCCGTCGAAGGACGGTATACCGGTCTGCCAGTCGTCCCCGCCGAGCCCGAAGGATTCCCGGGCCGTCGTGCCCAGCGCGGTGCCCGCGATGCCCTTGTCGTTCAGCGGCTTGACGGCCTTGATGAACGCGGTGTTGCAGGACCGGGCGAACGCGTCGGTCAGCGTGCCGTCCGCGATCGAGAAGTCGTCGAGGTTGTGGAAGGTGTAGCCCTCCCAGGACACCGTGGCGGGGCACTCCGCCTTGCCGGCCGCGTCGCCCACCCCGTTCTCGATCATCATCGCGGCCGTGACGATCTTCATCGTGGAGCCGGGCGCCACTCTGCCCAGCATCGCCGCGTTGTAGCCGTCCCTGCGGTTGTTGGCCACCGCCCGGATCTCGCCCGTGCTCGGCCGGACGGCCACGACCGAGGACTCGTCGTACTCCTGCACCGCCAGCTCCGCCGCCGCCTGCACGTCCGCGTCCAGCGTCGTGTGCAGCGTCCCGGCCCGGCCCTTCTGGAGGGTGACCAGGGTGCCGGTGGTCTCACCCGCCTCGTTCTCGATGCGCAGCCCGATGGAGCGGGTGCCGCCGGCCTTGCTGCCGTACTTCTCCCGCAGGCCGTCCAGGACGGGCCCGAGCGAGGGGTAACGCTCCTCGGCCAGCGGTCGGCCGCGGTGGTCGAGGGCCTTGATCTCCGGTGCCGCCCCCGCGTCCGTCACCAGGTACTCGCCCTTCCCGAGCCGCGGATGCAGCACCGAGGGCCGCCAGTCCACCAGCGGCTTGTGCGTGGTCCGGCCGCGGACGACCCGCAGCTCGGAGGAGTACGACAGGGGAGCGGTCCGTCCCTTGTACGACACCTTCGCCGTGACCTTGTACGGCACGGTCGTGCCGGTCCGCTCGCCGGGCGTGATCACCACCTGCGTGAGGTGCGCCTGGTCGTGGAATCCGGCCAGTTCGTTCCGGGCGGCCTCCTGGTTGTCGGTGAGCGCGGCGGCGGCCGCGCTGTCGCCCTTCGCCCAGGCGGCGAGGAAGTCCTCCGCCGTTCGTCTCGTCTCCTCGGCGCTGGGCGGGCCGGTCGGTGCCGCCTGTGTGGTGCCGCCCCCGTCGCCGTACCCGGCGATCCCGTTCACCAGGTTGCAGCCGCCGTACAGCACGACCCCGCCCACCACGACGAACACCCCGCCGACGAGGGCGGTCTTCACCCCGCTGCGCATGTCGTTTCCCCCTCCCCAGAGCCCCTGAACAAGATCAAAGGGGCATTGAGAAGCACGGTACGGGGCGGACGTGGTGAAAGGGACGTTCGAACGGAAGTCCGTTATCAGATAGCGATTTCGGCATACGGAGGCCGCTTCGGTGCGGCGGTGTCCGGGCGGCGGCGCGGCGCTGCCCGCGCGTCGGGCAGGGCTCTGCTCGGGGACGGGCGGGCCGAAGTGGTCTCCGACGCGTCGTACTCGACCGAGCAGTCCACCTCGTGGTGGGCGCAGAGCACCTGGGCCAGCCGGACCAGCGCCGCGGCGCCGTCCGCCCGGCCCACCCGGCGCAGGTCGACGACGACATCGCCGCTGCCGGGACGGATGACGGCGTTCAGCAGCCGCCCCAGGTGGGGTTCGGCGGCCGGCCGGATGGGGCGGTGCACCTCGATGACGGTGCGGTCGGCGTACCGGCGTACCGCGACCGGGGACGGTCCGATCCCGCCGTCGGCGTCACCGGCCGCCGCCGCGGTACCGGCCGTCCGGGCGGGCCGGGCCACACGGGCGGGCCGGGCCGTTCGGGAGGGCACCGTCAGCAGGGCCGGCCGGAGCCGGCGCAGGACAGAGGTCCACAACGGGTGCAGGGAAGGGGCGGTCCACGTCATCGCGGTCTCCCTCGGCATCAAGACCTGATGGGACAAGCCGTCGCGGCCCGCCGTGCCGCGACGCGGGAGCGAGTGGGATTCTGCCACCCCTCGGCACCCGGCGGGCAGGGCCGCTCGGCCTCGTACTGGGACCGGCAGGCTCTGTTGGGCCCGGCACCGGAACGCGGTAGGGCCGCCTGCCGAACGGCGGGAACGGCCGGTGTCTTTCGGCCGATGCCGGGCCCCGAGGGGCACTCGTAGCTTTCATGGTCGAGCGGCGCACCGGCCGTTCCGGCGCGAGTGTCCGCCGGGCGTGCGGTCCGGCGCCGGCCGTCCCCGGGAAAGTCCCCAGGAAGGGAGAACATTTCTCATGCTCTCGGTATCCACCGCTGCCGCGGCCACCGGTTCGTACCTCACCTCCATCGCGGACACGACGGAGGAGATACGGGCCGCGCAGCGGCTGCGCCACCGGGTCTTCGGCGGGGAGCTGGGGGCCCGGCTGCGCACCCCGCTGGCAGGCCACGACGTCGACGGCTTCGACGCGTCGGCCGACCACCTGCTCGTGACGGACACCGCCAGTGGCGAGGTGGTCGGCACGTATCGCCTGCTGCCCCCGGGGCGCAGCGAACGCTTCTGCTCCGAGGGCGAGTTCGACCTGCGGGCGCTGCACGAGGTACGCGGCCGCCTGGTGGAGGCCGGGCGCGCGTGCGTGCACCCGGACCACCGGACCGGCGCGGTGATCAGCCTGATGTGGGCGGCGCTCGCCCGGTACGTCGTGCTCTCCGGCCACCGTTACCTCGCGGGCTGCGCCTCCGTCCCGCTGGCCGACGGCGGCCAGGCGGCCTCCCACGCCTGGCTGCTGGGAACGACCAAGCACTGCTCCCCGGCCGAGCTGCGGGTGCACCCGCACCGCCCGTGGACGCCGCCGGGCGTGATCGAGAACGAGCCGAGTTACGCGCTGCTGCCGCCGCTGCTCCGCGGCTACCTCCGGATCGGCGCCTGGATGTGCGGGGCACCGTCCCACGACCCGGAGTCCGACGTCGCGGACTTCTTTGTGCTGCTGGACATGGAGCGGATCGACGACCGCTACCGGCGCTTCTTCCTGGGGGAGTAGGGATATCCCCGGCACGCACCGGGGCCGCGCTCCTCCGCCCGGCGGAACGGGGCCCCTGACGAAGGTCAGGGGCCGCCTCAGACCTTCGGGCACTGCGGCGTGAGTCACCCGGCTCCTACCGTCGATCGGGAACGGTGCGGGGCCGTCGAGTACCCGTTCCCGCGCCGCGGACACCCAGCGAACGGAGAAGCGCCCACCATGACGACGACGCCGACGACGCCCTCGACCGCGACGCCCCCGACCGCGACGGAAACCCGCTCCTACGTCACCTCCATCGCGGACTCCACCGAGCAGATACGCGCCGCCCAGCGGCTCCGCCACAAGGTGTTCGGCGAGGAACTGGGCGCCACCCTCGACCCGGCGCTGGCGGGCCACGACACGGACATCTTCGACGGCCTCGCCGACCACCTGATCGTGACCGAGACGGTGACCGGCGAAGTGGTCGGCACCTACCGGCTGCTGCCGCCGGGACGCACCGAGCGCTCCTACTCGGACGGCGAGTTCGACCTGAGCGCGCTGGCCGGCATCCGGCCGTCGATGATCGAGGCGGGCCGTTCCTGCGTCCACCCCGACCACCGCTCCGGCGCGGTGATCAACCTGATGTGGGCCGCGCTCGCCCGGTACGTCCTGCTCTCCGGCCACCGTTACCTCGCGGGCTGCGCCTCCGTACCGCTGGCCGACGGCGGCCGGGCGGCGGCGAACGCCTGGTCTCTGTGCGCCGAGAAGCACGCTCCGCCCGCCGGCATGACGGTCCGCCCGCACCGCCCCTGGCAGCCCACGGGACCGGTGGCGGACGACAAGCCCGGATACGCCGGGCTGCCCCCGCTGTTCCGCGGATATCTGCGGCTGGGCGCCTGGGTGTGCGGCGCGCCCGCGCACGACCCGGAGTTCGGCGTCGCCGACTTCTTCATCGTGCTCGACATGGACCAGCTGAACGACCGCTACTACCGCTATTTCCTCGGGGAGTCCCGATGAGTCCCTGGGGCGTCACGTCCCCCTGCACGCCCAGTTGTGCCGCACATGCCGTGCCGCACGTCTCCGGCGCGCAGCGGGCCCGCCGGTACGCGGCGCTGGCCGGCGCCCTGGCGCGCGGCATGGTGGCCGGGCCGCGCCTCGCCGACCAGCGGGTGATGCGGGCCAGAGCGCGCGCGGTGCTCCGCGCCCTCGGGCTGCGGCTGGAGTGCAGTACGCCGTCGCTGAGCGTGCCGCGCGGGCCCGGCGGCCCGGGGACGCTCATCGTGGCGGACCACATCTCCTGGCTCGACGTCATCGCCCTGCTGGCGGTGGAGCCCTCGATGCCGCTGGCCAAGCGGGAGGTGGGCCAGTGGCCGGTGTTCGGGGAGCTGGCGCGGAAAGCCGGGGCACAGTTCATCGACCGCGACGGGCTGCGCACGCTGCCGCGGGACGTGGCGAAGCTGGCGGCCACCCTGCGCGGCGGCCGTTCGGTCATGGTGTTCCCGCAAGGCACGACCTGGTGCACGGAGTCGGGCGGCGGCTTCCGGCGGGCGACGTTCCAGGCCGCGATCGACGCGAGGGCGCCCGTCCGGCCCGTGACGATCACCTACCTCCAGCACGGCAGGCCCAGTACGGTGGCCGCGTTCCTCGGGGACGAGGACTTCGCGACCTCGCTGCACAGAGTGATCGGCGCGAGAGACCTCACGGTACGGGTCACCGCCCACCCGGAGCTGGACCCCGGGGAGCGCGACCGGCGGACGCTGGCCACCGAGGCGCACGCGACGATCCGCGGCACCCGGCCGCCGGTCCATGTCTGAGCTGTTCGACCAGTTCGCGGAGCTGGTCAAGACGCAGCTGGACTCGCCCTGGCTCTGGCTGATCGTGCTGCTGGTGGCCGGCCTGGACGCGCTGCTGCCGTTCATGCCGAGCGAGACGACGGTGGTGACGGTGGCCGTACTGACCGGCGCCGACCTTCCGCAGCTCGCGCTGCTGGCGCTGGTGGCCGCGGTGGGCGCGCTGGGCGGCGACTGCCTCGGCCACGCCATCGGCCGCTGGGCCGGGCCGCGCGCCATCGACCGGCTGCTGCGCGGCGAGAAGGGCCGGCAACGGTACGCGTGGGCCCGCGCCATGGTCGGGCGGCACGCCACGACGCTGGTGGTGGCGGCCCGCTTCCTGCCCGGCGGCCGGGTGGCGTCCGCACTGTCCACCGGCAGCCTGCGGTTCCCGCTGCGCCGCTTCGTCCTGCTGGACGCGGCCGGCGCCACGCTGTGGGCGGTCACCAGCACCGCCATCGGTTACGTCGGTGGCGCGGCCTTCGCCGAGGAGCCGCTCAACGGACTGCTGCTGGCGTTCGCGCTGGCGCTGGTGATCGTGGGCGTACTGGAGGGAGCCCGCAGGCTGACGGCCCGTCGGGGGCGGAGCAGGGTGGTGGCAGCCGACAGCGGCTCTCAGGCGGCCCGGCCCCACGCCTCCGCGTAAGCGCGCGCCGCCGTACGGGGGTCGGCGGCCGCGCAGATGCCCGAGACGACCGCGCCGCCCGCCGCGCCCGCGGCCCGCAGCGGCGCCATGTCCGCCACCGTCACCCCGCCGATCGCCACCGCCGGGAGCGGCGTGGGCGGCGCCAGCCGGGCGAAGCCCTCGATGCCCAGCTCCGGCGGCGCGTCCGCCTTGGTACGGGTGGCGTGCAGGGCGCCGATGCCGACGTAGTCGACCCGGGCCGGCTCCTTGGTGGCGGCCCGCAGCTCGTCCTCCGTCGCGGCGCTCAGCCCGATCACCGCGTCCGGTCCGGTCAGCGCGCGGACGGCGGCCACCGGAAGGTCGGACTGGCCGATGTGCACCCCGGTCACCCGCGCGCCGGCCGCGCGCGCCGCCAGGTACACATCCACCCGGTCGTTGACGAACAGCGCGACGTGCTCGGGCAGTACGGCGGAGATCCGCAGCACGGAGTCGAGGAAGTCCCGGGCCGTCCCGTCCTTCTCCCGCACCTGGACCGCCGTGACCCCGCCGGCCACCGCCTCGGCGACCGTGCCGGGCACGTCCCGGCCGCACGCGGCGGCCTGCGCCGCGTCGGTGACCAGGTAGACGGAGAGATCCAGCGGGGCGGGCAGGCCCGGATTGCCGTGCACGCCCACGGGATTCACGCCCACGAGATGGCCGCCCGCTTGTCGAGCGTCTCCTCGTCGAGGCCGTACAGCGCGTCCAGGAAGGCCACCGCGAAGCTGCCGGGCCCGCCGCTGCGCTCGGCCGCGACCTCGGCGGCCACGGTGTAGACCGTCACGGCGGCGACCGCGGCGGCGAGCCGGTCACCGTCCGGGGACGGGACTGACGAAGGCAACGACGGGGCGGGCGGGGCGAAGGCCGCCAGTACCGCGCCGAGCGCGCAGCCGCCGCCGGTCACCCGGGTCAGCAGCGGGTCCCCGTTGGCGACCCGTACCGTCCGCTCGCCGTCCGTGAGCAGGTCGACCGGCCCGGAGACCGCGACCACGGCGCCCGTGGCGCGGGCCAGCGTGCGCGCGGCCGCGGCCGCCGACTCGACCTCGTCCGTCGCGTCCACGCCGCGCCCGCCGCCTCCGGTCCCGGCCAGCGCGATGATCTCGGAGGCATTGCCGCGCACGACGGATGGGCCCTGCGCGGAGAGCCGGCGCGCCAGCGCGGTCCGTACGGGCAGCGAGCCGATCGCCACCGGGTCCAGCACCCACGGTGTCCCGGCCCGGGCCGCCGACGCCACCGCCTCGGTCATGGCCGCACGCTGCTCGGCGTGCGGTGTGCCCAGGTTGACCAGCACCCCGGAGGCGGCCGCGGCGAACGGGCCGGCCTCCTCGTGGATGTCCACCATGGCCGGGGCGGCGCCCAGCGCGAGCAGGACGTTGGCCGTGAAGTTCGAAACGACCTGGTTGGTGAGGCACTGCACCAGTGGTGTTTCATGGCGTACGCGGATGAGCGCTTGCCGGGCCGTGGCAAGCAGGTCGTCGGCCGGACGCGTCATAGGGGCATTCCTCTGTGACATCCCTTCGCTGGTGCGAACCAGATCAGGTTCGACGGGTGTGATCTCAGCCCTTGAGATGGGCACCCCGTGTCTCGTGTGCCCACCATGCTACCCGCAACTCGTTCCCGAACCGGAACCCCAACCCCTGGATGACCCATGACCCTCGAGCGTCCTGTGTTCGACGGGCGGATGCCCGCCGGCGCCGGTGACCTGTCCGTCGAAGGGCACGGCATCGGCCCCGTGCCCGAGAACAACCGCTACGGCCGCCCCGGCCGCCTGTTCACCGTGTGGTTCGCGCCCAACCTGACCATGACCGGGGTGTTCACCGGCACCGTGGGCATCGCCCTCGGGCTCGACTTCTGGACCGCGTTCGCCGCGATGGCGCTCGGCACGCTGCTCGGCGCTGCGCCGTCCGCGTACCTCGGTACGTGGGGCAGCCTCACCGGCACCGGACAGCTGCCGCTCTCCCGGCTCGCCTTCGGCCGCGGCGTCGTGCTGCCCGGCGTCCTGCAGTGGCTCTCCTCCATCGCCTGGGACGCGCTGATCGGCCTGTTCGGCGGCGACGCGCTGGCCCGGCTGCTGGGCTGGCCCTTCTGGCTGGGCGCACTCACCGTGCTCGTCCTCCAGGGTGTCGTCGGCGTCCTCGGGTACGAGGCCATCCACCGCCTCCAGAGCGTGATGACCTTCGTGCTGGGCGCGGCCTTCCTCGCGCTCAGCGTCAAGCTGCTCAACGGTGTCCCGCTGCCGTCCGCCGCCACCGCACACGGCGCCGACCGGGCCGGCGCGTTCCTGCTCACCACCGCCGTCGCGCTGAGCCTGGCGATCTCCTGGGCCCCGTACGCCTCGGACTTCAGCCGCTACCTGCCGCGCTCGGCGTCCCGGCCGCGGATGTTCTGGTACACGCTGCTCGGCATGACCGCCTCCTACCTCTGGGTGCAGACGCTCGGCCTGTGGGCCGCGGGCCTGTTCACCGAGCAGACGGCAGCGGGCGTGCAGAAGCTGCTCGGCGGCGGTGCGCTCGGCGCCTTCGGCCTGCTGGCCATTGCCGCGTCCGCGGTGTGCAGCAACGCCATGAACGACTACAGCGGTTCGCTGGCCCTCCAGACGGCCGGGGTCCGCATCCCCCGCCCGCTCGCCGCCGCCGTGGCCGCCGTGCTCGGCTTCCTGCTGGTGCTGTGGATGCACGCCGCCGACACCACGGCCCGCTTCCAGAACGTGCTGCTCTTCGTCGGCTACTGGATCCCCGGCTTCATCGGCATCGTCGCGATCGACTGGCTCGCCCGCGCCCGGGCCCGTGGCGGCGAGCCGGTGGACGTGCACGCGGAGTTCGCCCGTCCGCAGCCCTGGTGGCCGGCGGTCCTCGCCTTCGTCGCGGCCTTCGCCGTCGCGGTCCCGTTCATGGACACGACCCTGTACGTCGGGCCGGTCGCCGAGGCCCTGCACGGCGCGGACCTGGCGTACTTCGTGGCCTTCGCGGTCTCGGTCGTGGTGTACGCGCCGCTGCGGCTGCGGAGCCGTCGGGTCTGAGCCGTCAGGTCTGAGCCGTCAGGTCCGAGTCGTCAGGTCCGAGGGGGAGCGGCTAGCGCGCGAGGGAGCTGCGCGTGAGGGCTTCCAGCACGCGGCGGGTCTTGGTCTCCTGTTCGAGGTCGGGCTCCAGGCCGAGGCTCCGGACGAGAGTGTGCAGCGACGCCTGGACGACCTCGGCCCCTTCCGGGTCGACCCGTTCGGAGACCTCGAACCACTCCAGGCCGTGGGCGTCAAGTGCCCAGTGTTCCAAGGCGAGTTCGTGATGGCTCAGGCGTACGCCGCGCCACCGCACGGCGTGTACGGGGCCGAGCACGCGCAGCGCCCGGAAGTCGACGGCCACGTCGGCGCACTCGGCGAGGAACTCCTGCTGCCGGCGGGAGAAGGCGGTGAGCGGCGGCCGGGCGCCCGAGGTCACGGCGTCGACGGTCGACCGTCCGCAGTCGGTTGTCAACGAGGCGGCGAGAACCTCGTTCTCGGTGGACCAGTCGCTCTCGATCCGCAGCTCGTCCGGGCCGTCCTTGCGGAAGCGCAGCCACCGCGGACCGATCCGGGCCCGGCGGCAGGGCCGCAGCTTGACCGTGGAGTCCCCGCCCCCGCGCCGCTCCCCGTCACCACGCTGGTCCCCGTCACCGTGCCGGTCCCCGCCGTCGTGCCGGCCCGCGCCGTGCCGGTCGCTCTCGGCGCGCAGCCGCAGGATCACACCGCCGTCCAGCAGCGGGAGGGCCCCCGATTCCCCGCTGCCGGACGGCAGTTCGCAGAAGTGGACGCGACGCCGGGTTCCCCCATCACCCGGCGCCAGCGCCTCGGCGGCCGCGGCCGCCCGCGCGGCGGAGAACGTCACCTTGATCTCGACCGAGTCGAGCCGCGGTTCGGCCTCTGTTGACTCAGGCATCAGGTGTTCCCCCTTGTTCCGCCACCTGCGCGAGACACCAGTGAAGCCGCCCGCGACCGCCGGGCGCTTCCGGGAAATCCCCATAGCGGGCGGGGCCGTCGCGCCTTTCACGGCCCGCGCCGCGAGAGGCATCATGGGGGCAGCGGCACAGGGCCGGACGCGGCGGCGATTCGGGGCACGGCGCGTGCGGCCGTCCAGGGGGCGGACATGGGTGGGGGACCTCCGGTACGGGACAACTGGCCCACGGCATACGGGACTTCGTGCGGCCTGGTGGGGCGGGAGCGGGAGCGCGGGCTGATCGACGACCTGCTCGTCGCGGGCGCGGACTGCGGCGCGGCGCTGCTGCTGTGGGGCGAACCGGGCATCGGCAAGACGGCGCTGCTCGACTACGCGGCGGAACGCGCAGCGGCGCGGGGCCGCGCCGAGGCTCGGAGCCGCGCCGCCGCCGGCCATACCGCGCACACCCTGCACGACCCGCCCACCCCGTACATCCTCCGCGCCCGCGGCGTCGAGACGGAGACCGTCCTGCCGTTCGCCACGCTGGCCGACCTCCTGATGCCCCATTCCTCCCGTTTCAGGGATCTCCCGGGGGTACAGCGCGAGGCGCTCGAAGCGTGCCTGGCGCTGTCCGGGCGGCCGCTGGACAACCCGTACGCGGCCTGCATGGGCGCGCTGAACGTCCTGGTCGCCATGGGGGAGCAGCGCCCGGTCGTCGTCCTCGTCGACGACCTGCACTGGGTGGACCCCTCCTCGCAGCGCACCCTCCTCTTCATCGCACGGCGGCTGACCTGCGCCCGCGTCGCGCTCGCTCTCACCTCGCGGGAGGACCACGGCGAGGCGACCGCGCGGCGCAGCGTCCCCACCGTCGAGATCACCGGACTGTCCGCCGCCGAGTGCGCCGCGCTGGTACGGGAAGCGGGGCTGCGCATCGCCCCGTCCGTCCTGGCCGAGCTCGTGACCATCAGCGGCGGCAACCCGCTGGCGCTGCTGGAGATCGCCACCGGCCTGACGCCGCATCAGGCGCGCGGCGAGCAGCCGCTGGCAGGCCCGCCGTCCCTCGGCCGCCACCTGGAACGCGCCTGGGCGGCCCGGCTGGACGGCCTCCCGGCCGCCACCCGCCAGGCCCTCGTCGTGCTCGCCGCCGACCGGTCCACCGAGCCGGCCACCCTGAGCAAGGCCCTGACCGCCGACGGCCTGGACCTGGCGGACCTCGGCCCCGCCGAGGAGCACGGCCTGGTCGTGACCACCGCCGACGGCCTGGACTTCCGCCACCCCATCCTGCGCCCCCTGGTGCTCGGCCGGGCGCCGCTGGCCCAGCGGCTGGCCGCCTTCCACGCGCTCGCCGAGGTGACCACCGGGCCGTTGCGCGCCTGGTACCGGGCGGCCGCGAGCCCCGGCCCCGACGAGGCGGCCGCCGCCGACCTGGCAGCGGCCGCGCAGGAAGCCCGGCGGCGCAGCGCGTTCGAGGAGTCCGCGCTGGCCTGGCGGCGCGCCGCCGCGCTGACCCCGGAGCGCGCCACCCGCGCCGAGCGGCTGCGGCAGGCCGCCGGCGACGCCTTCATCGGCGGTTCCCCGTCCGGCCCGCAGTGGTGCGAGGAGGCGCTGCGGACCACCACCGACCCCGCCGTACGGGCCGACATCGAGCTGCTGCTCGGCCGGATGTACACCTGGAACGGCGACCCGGCGCGCGCGTACGGCCTGCTGGTCGACGCCGCCGACGCGATCCGCGCCCGCGACCCGGCCCGGGCCTGCGTCCTGTACGCCGACGCGGTGGTGCCGGCCCGGATGGACGGCCATGTCACCGACGCGGTACGCATCGCCGAGGTCTCCCTGAGCCTGGCCTCGCCCACCGGGCCCGAACGCTGGATCGGCCTGACCATGCTGGGCGCCGCCCTGGTACTGGCCGGGGAGGTGGCGAAGGGCGCCGCCATGCTGGAGGCCGCCGACGGCCACTGCACCGGCGACCCGGTACGCAATCAGCAGCTCTACGCGCTGGCCGGGCAGGCGTGGAGCCGTGCCGAGCAACTGGACCGCAGCAGGCGGCTGTTGAACACCGCGATCGACTCGGCCCGCCGGCAGAGCGCTCCCGGTGTGCTGCCCTTCACCCTCACCATCCGCAGCGAGCTGGAGACCCGGGTCGGCCGGTGGACGCCCGCGTACGGGGACGCGACCGAGGCGCTGCGCTGGGCGGCGGAGCTGGGGCAGCTCACCTGCGTCGGATACGCGTTGTACTGCCTGGCGCGGCTGGACGCGCTGCGCGGGGACCGGGTGCGCTGCGAGGAGCGGGTGGCGCGGGCCCGGCGGGAGGCCGGTCCGTGCGGCATCGGCTGCCTGGAGCTGTACTTGACGGCGGCGGTGGGGCTGGCGGCGCTCGCGCACGGCGACCACGAGACGGCCGCCGACCAGCTGGAGCAGACCTTCGCGCACGCGGTGGCGCAGGGGATGCGGAATCCGGAGGCCGTACCGTTCGCCGCCGACCTCGCCGAGGCGCACATGCGGGCCGGGCGGCACGGGCGGGCCGCCGAGGTCACGGACTGGCTGGAGGGCCGGGCCCGGGAGACGGGGCTGGCGTCGGCGGAGGCGGCCGCGGCCCGCTGCCGTGGCCTGCTGGCGGAGTCCTGGGAGGAGGCCGAGGCGCACTTCGGCGCGGCGCTCAGGGCGCACGACCGCACCAACGGGCCGTTCGAGCGCGCCCGTACGCTGCTGTGCCGGGCCGAGATGTCCCGGCGGCTGCGCCGCCCGGCCGCCGCCCGGTCCCCGCTGACCTCGGCGCTGGCCGTCTTCGAGTCGCTGGGCGCCGTGCCGTGGGCGCGCCGCGCGGCGAACGAGCTGGCCGCGGCCGGCGGCCGGCCGGTGGGCCGGGCGTCCGGCGGGGGCGCGCTGGACCAGCTGACCCCGCAGGAGTTCCAGGTGTCCCGGGCCGTCGCGCGGGGTCTGAACAACACCGAGGCGGCCGCCTCGCTCTTCGTCTCCCGCAAGACGGTCGAGGCCCACCTCACCCGCGTCTACCGCAAGCTCCAGGTCCGCTCGCGGACCGACCTCGCCCGCATCCTGGCGGCGGCGGACCTGGTCGACTGACCACGCAGCGAAAAGCCGCCGAACACGGCTGAACACGGGTGAGAAACGCCGCTGGAAAACAACGAACCCCGGTCCGCGTTGGCGGCCGGGGTGGTTCTCCGCGTATATTGGGAGTTTCCATGCCCTCAGAAATATCCGGGCATGGCGAAGCTTATGGAGTCATCTTAACCAGGCGGGAGCCGAATTGTCAATCCAGGTGCCGGGCGAAGAATCAGGCGTACGGCCGGACCGGTCACCCGATCAGGGAACGCGCCGCGAGGAAATGCGCCGGGAGCAGGAATTCATCGACATGCTCTACGAGCGCCTCGGCGAGCTGCGCGCGGGCGCCGACGCCACCGTGGAAGGCGCCCTCGCGGTCGCCGACGCGGGCACGATGCAGGCGCGGCTGGAGCGCGATGTGACCGTCGCCGAGCAGGCCGGGCTGCTCGCCGCCTTCGACGCGGGCGAGCACGGCCTGTGCTTCGGCCGGCTCTCCTTCCGCGACGGCGCCGACCACCACATCGGGCGCATCGGCATCCGGCGCGACGACGCCGACCGTACGCCGCTGGTCATCGACTGGCGCGCCGACGTCGCCCGCCCCTTCTACCTCGCCACCGGCCACACCCCGATGGGCCTGCGCCGCCGGCGCCACATCTCCACCGAGGGCCGCCGCGTCACCGCCCTGCACGACGAGATCATGGACCTCGCCGACACGGTGCGCACCGGCCACGAGGGCACCGACGCCGACACCGTGCTGCTCGCCGCCCTGGACGCCAAGCGCACCGGCCGGATGCACGACATCGTGCAGACCATCCAGGCCGAGCAGGACCGCATCATCCGCGCCCCGCACCGCGGCGTCATGGTCGTCGAGGGCGGCCCCGGCACCGGTAAGACCGTCGTCGCCCTGCACCGCGCCGCGTACCTGCTGTACGCGCACCGCGAGTTGCTCGCCCGCCGCGCCGTACTGATCGTCGGCCCCAACCCGGCGTTCCTCGGCTACATCGGCGAGGTGCTGCCCGCGCTCGGCGAGACCGGCGTGCTGCTCGCCTCGCCCGGCGAACTCTTCCCGGGCATCACCGCGACCGGTACGGACACGCCCGAGGCCGCCGCGGTCAAGGGCGGCGCCGCGATGGCCGACGCGCTGGCCGCGTACGTACGGGACCACCAGCGGCTCCCCGAGCCCGGCACCGTCATCCCGCACGACGACGGCGACCTCCTCCTCGACCCGGACATCGTCCTGGAGGCCCGCCACCAGGCGCGCGAGACCAAGCTGCCGCACAACCTCGCCCGCCCGCACTTCGCCTTCCGCATCATCGACGCGCTCACCGCCCAGCTCGCCGACCGGCTCGGCGCCGACCCGTACGGCGGCCCGAACTTCCTCGGCCCCGACGACATCGCCCAGCTCGGCAAGGCCATCGCGGCCAGCGGCGACGTGCACGCGGCCATCGCCGACCTGTGGCCCGTCCTCACCCCGCAGGAACTGGTCGCCGACTTCCTCGCCGACCCGGTCCACCTCCCCGAGGCCGACGCGGCCGCGATCCGCCGCGACGGCGGCGAGTGGACCGCCGCGGACATCCCCCTCCTGGACGAGGCCGCCGAGCTGCTCGGCGAGGACGACTCGGCCGCGCGGGCCGCGGCCGAGGCGGAGCGCCAGGAGCGGATCGCGTACGCACAGGGCGTGATCGACCTCGCGTACGCCTCCCGCACGCACGAGTTCGAGGACAAGGACGACGAGGATTCGGAGGTACTGGGCGTCCAGGACCTCATCGACGCCGAGGCGCTCGCCGACCGGCAGGAGGAGGCCGACCACCGCACCGCCGCCGAGCGCGCCGCCGCCGACCGCACCTGGGCCTTCGGCCACATCATCGTCGACGAGGCGCAGGAGCTGTCGCCGATGATGTGGCGGCTGCTGATGCGCCGCTGCCCGACCCGCTCGATGACGCTGGTCGGCGACCCGGCGCAGACCGCCGAGCCCGGGAGCTGCGGCACGTGGGAGTCGATCCTCGAGCCGTACGTCGGCGACCGCTGGGAGCACATCCGCCTCGGCGTCAACTACCGCACCCCGGCCGAGATCATGGAGGCCGCGGCGGAGGTGATCCGGGCCGCGTACGCCGGTACCCCGGCGGCCGCAGCCTTCGAGCCGCCGCGCTCGGTCCGCTCCACCGGCGTACCGCCCTGGTCCCACCGCACCGACGACCTGCCGCGCGCGGTCGCCGAAGCGGTCGCCGAGGAGGCCGACACCGAGGGCCGCCTCGCGGCCATCGCCCAGAAGCACCATCACGAAGCCCTGCTGGCCGCGCTCCCCGACGCGTCCGCCGGCCCGGCCCCCGACCTGACCAGCCCGGTCGTCCTGCTGGACCCGCGGCAGGCCAAGGGCCTGGAATTTGACACGGTACTCGTCGTGGAACCGGCCGAGTTCGGCGTGAGCGACCTCTACGTCGCCCTCACCCGGGCCACTCAGCGCATGGGCGTACTGCACACGGAGGCGCTCCCGGCGGGGCTGGAGGGGCTGGAGGCGCGGTAAGCCGGGCGGTCGGCGGTCGGCGGTCGGCGGTCGGCGGTCGGCGGTCTCCGGTCGACAATCTGCGATCTGCGATCTGCGGTCGGCGCTCACCAGTCGGCTGTCGGCGGCCGGTACCCTCCCGGCCGTCGACAGCCGAACCCTCCTCCCCCTACCCTGTGTTCGTCATTCCGGTCACCGACCGGAATGACGAACACCTGGCGACGGCGGCGGAGGGTGGGTGAACGGCATGGGGCGACTGGTCCCAGCGGTGACCCGGGCACTGGACATACTCGAACTGTTCCTGGAGGCGGACGGCCCGCAGTCGGCCCCCGACGTGGTGCGCAAGCTCCAGCTCCCGCGCACCACCGTGCACGAGCTGCTCACCACGCTCGCGGCCCGCTCCTACCTGGTCCCCGTCCCCGACCAGCCGGGCCGCTACCGCCTCGGCGTCCGCGCGTACCAGCTCGGCAGCCGGTACGCCGAACAGCTCGACCTGGCCGCCGAGGGCCAGCGGGTGGCTCGCGAGGTGGCCGCCACCTGCGATGAGACGGTGCACGTCGCGATCCTGGAGGACACCGACGTCATCTACATCGCCAAGGTCGACTCCACGCACGCCGTCCGCATGGTCTCGGCGGCCGGCCGCCGGCTGCCGGCGCACTGCACGGCGGTGGGCAAGATGCTGCTCGCCTCGCTCCCCGAAGCGGAGCTGGCCGCCCGCATCGAGGGCCGCGAACTGGTCGCCCTGACCCCCGGCAGCATCACCGACCCGGACGCGCTGCGTACCGAACTCGCCGTCATCCGGGAGCGCGGCACCGCCACCGAGCACCGCGAGTCCAATCCGGACGTCTCCTGCGTCGCGGCCCCGGTCCACGACAGCTCGGGCCGCGTCGTCGCCGCCCTCTCCGTCTCCGTCCCGATGATCCGCTGGACCGACACCAGCGAGACCGAACTCGCCGAACTGGCGACGAAGGGCGCGAACGACCTCTCGGTCAGCCTTGGTTACCGCCCGCGCCCGCGTCAGTGAGCAACGCTGTCAGTGAGCAACACCGTCAGTGATCAGCGCTGTTTCAGTGGTCAGCGCCGTCCGTGAGCAGTGAGTCGAGGATGCCGTCGACGGTCTCCTCGGTGAGGCTGGGGTGGAGGAAGGCGAGGCGTACGACGGTCTCGCCCTCCCATACGGTCGGCGTGACGAAGGCCGTGCCCGCGGCGAGCAGCCGCTTGGACCAGGCGTAGTAGTCACGCGGCTGCCAGCCGGTGCGGCGGAGCAGGACGACGGACAGCTCGGGTTCCCGGAGGAGTTCGAGGCCGTCGGTGCGCTCGGCGAGGCGGGCGGTGTACTGGGCGAGTTGGATGCCGCGGGCGACCGCGTCCCGGTACGCGTCCGTGCCGTGCACGGCGAGCGAGAACCACAGGGGCAGGCCGCGCGGGCGCCGGGTGAGGTGGTACGCGTAGTCGCTCGGGTTCCACTCCAGGTCGTCGGCGCCCGCGCCGTCCCCGTGTATCGCGTCGAGGTAGGAGGCGTCCTGGGTGTGGACGGCCTTGGCGAGGCGCGGGTCGCGGTAGAGCAGCGCGCCGCAGTCGAAGGGCGCGAACATCCACTTGTGCGGGTCGATGACGAGCGAGTCGGCGTACTCGATGCCGGCCATACGCGCGCGGAGTTCGGGCACGAAGAGGCCGCCGCCCCCGTAGGCCGCGTCGACGTGGAACCACAGGTCGCGGGCGCGTGCCTGCGCGGCGACGCCCGCGAGGTCGTCGAGTATCCCGGCGTTGGTGGTGCCCGCGGTGGCGACGACGGCGACGACGGGCGCCCCGCCGTCGTGCTCGGCGGCCGCCAGGGCGGTGCGGACGGCTTCGCCGGTGAGCCGGTGGTCCTCGGTCGGCACGACGAGCGCGTCGATGCCGAGGATGCGCAGGGTATTGCCGACGGAGGAGTGCACCTGGTCGCTGACGGCGACGCGGACGGGTGCGTGTCCGGTGAGCCCGAGCCGGCGCCGGCCGGTGTCGCGGGCGACGACGAGCGCGGAGAGGTTGCCGGCCGAGCCGCCGCTGACGAAGCAGCCGCCGGCGCCCTCGGGGAGGCCCGCGAGATCCGCGAAGAGGCGCAGCACCTGGTTCTCCGCGGCGATCGCGCCTGATGCCTCCAGCCAGGAGACGCCGTGCAGCGAGGACCCCGAGACGATCATGTCGAAGAGGGCCGCGGCCTTGGTGGGGGCGCCCGGGATGAAGGCGAGGAAGGCGGGGTGGTCGCAGGAGATGACGGCCGGCTCGATGTCCTCGGTGTAGGTGCGCAGCACATCGGCGGCGGGGCGCGGGTCGGGGCCTATTGCTTCCTTGAGCGCGAGGTCGAGCTCGGCGGGGTCGCCGGTGCGGCCGAGCGGTGGTTCGGGCAGGGCGGCCCGGTGCCGGAGGTGGTCCATGACCTGACGGGTGAGGTCCTCGTCGTAGGTGTGCATGGGCCCGTACCTCCAGAAGGATATCTCAATGGGTCCGATCGAACCCATTCCGGAGAGTAAGGCGCCCCCTGGGCAAGGTCAAGCCGCTCCCGGCCCTCAGCCAAGCCGCCTCCGGCCCCCGGTCAGGCGGCTCCCGGTCCCTCAGTCAGGTCACTCCTGGCCCCTCAGGCGGGCCGCCCCTCGAAGTGGTCGAGCAGCCGCAGGAACTGCTGGTACGAGTCCTGCAGGTGCTCGCGCATGCGGCGCTCCGCCGCCGCTCCGTCCCCGGCGAGCACGGCCAGTGCGATCGCCTCGTGCTCGTCGCGGAAGACGCAGCCCAGCTCCGCCTCCGCGCCGTACACCACGTGCCAGTCCGAGCGCAGCCACAGCGCGTTGCCGCCCGCGAACATCTCCGAGCGGGCCCTGGCCACCGCCTCGTGCAGCACCTCATTGCCGCCGGCCGCCGCGACGGCGAGATGGAAGCGGCTGTCCACGCGGTGGTACGCGCCGATGTCGGGCACCTCGCCGACCTCCGCGTCCAGGAGCTTCACCAGGTCCCGGCGGGCGCCGGTGGAGCCGCGCTCGGCGGCGAGCCGGGCCGCGAGCGGCTCGATGGCCTGCCGGTACTCCATGTAGTCGCGCAGCGTGGCCCGGATCTCGGCGGCCACCGCGGCCTGCGCTCCGGTGCCGGCGGTGCCCACGGGGGCGGCCGCGGCCACCCGTGTGCCGCCGCTGCGGCCGAGCGTGGTGACGACCAGGCCCTCCTCGGCGAGCAGTCGCAGGGCCTGGCGCACCGTGTTGCGGCCCGCGCCGAACGCGGCTGCCAGCTCGCGCTCGCTGGGCAGCCGGTCGCCGGGCTCGAAGCCGCCGAGCGCGATCCGCTTGCGCAGTGCCTCGGCGACGACGTCGCGCGACGCGGACCGCCGCCCGCTGTCCCGCTCCGCGTCCGTCCCGCTCATCCGTGACTCCCGTGAGTGAAGTGCTTCCCTCGGACCCTATTGACAGCCCTCTGGGGCGACCTTACCGTCCACTGAACCTTCATTCGGGTCTGTCTGGACCCATTCTGTCTGGACCCATTCTCACTCAGGCGTGGCCGGACCCGCTTTCAGAGGAGCACGGAATGACGAGCACGGACGCCCCACCCCGCCGCGCCAATCCCTGGAAGGTCGCCGGCGCCTCGCTGATCGGTACCAGCGTGGAATGGTACGACTTCGGCATCTACGCGACCGCGTCCGCGCTGGTCTTTCCCGATCTCTTCTTCCCCGACGCGGGCCCTGCGCTCGGCACCCTGCTCTCGTTCACCACCCTCTTCGTCGGCTCGCTCGGCCGCCCGCTCGGCGCGATCATCTTCGGGCACATCGGCGACCGGTACGGCCGTAAGAAGGCGCTGATCTGGTCGATGCTGCTCATGGGGCTGGCCACCGTCGCCGTCGGCCTGCTGCCCGGTTACGCCACGCTCGGCGTCGCCGCGCCGATCCTCCTCGTCCTGATACGGATGACGCAGTCGCTCGCCGTCGGCGGCGAATGGGGCGGCGCGGTGCTCTTCGCCGTCGAACACGCCCCGCCCCGCCGCCGCGCCTTCTTCGGCTCCTTCCCCCAAGTCGGCGACGGCGTCGGCTACTTCCTCTCCACCGGCGTCTTCTCCCTGATCGCCCTCCTCGGACACGACGCGCTGGTGGACTGGGCCTGGCGCATCCCCTTCCTCCTCTCCGCCGTCCTCGTCCTGCTCGGCCTCGTCATCCGCTCCTCGATCGAGGAGTCACCCGAATTCGAGGCGGCCCGCGCGGCGGAGGAGAACGAGGCGAAGCAGGCGGCGCCCGTCATCGGCGTGGTGCGCGACGCCTGGCGCACCTGGCTGCTGGCGACCGGCGCCTTCCTCATCACGGTCGGCGGCTACTACGTGATCGTCACCTTCATGTCGACGTACGCGGTCGGGCAGCTCGGCTTCTCCGAGTCCGAGGCCGCGGGGGCCGGCACCGCGGCCTCCGTCGTCGTCATCGTCTGCACCCCGCTGGCCGCCCTTGCCGCCGACCGCTTCGGGATGCGCAGGCTGACCCTCGCCGGCATCCTCCTGCACCTCGTCGTCGCCTTCCCGATGTTCTGGCTCGCCGACACCCGTACGCTGGGCGGTCTGTGGGCGGCGATGTGCCTCCCGATGCTCGCCAGCACGATCGCGTACGCGTCGATCGGCACCCTGCTGTCCGGCTGGTTCGCACCCCGCGTCCGCTACACCGGCCTCTCGATGAGCTTCCAGCTCGCGGGTCTGCTCGGCAGCGCGGCCCCGTCCGCCGCGACCTGGCTCTTCAGCACAACGGGCAACTCCTGGACCCCGGTTGCCCTCGCGTTCGCCGCGATGGCGGCCCTCAGCGCGGTCTGCCTGGTACTTCACCGACCGGCACAAACCACTGGCTCGATGGCCCGATGCCGAGGAAAGGTGGAGCCGGTCGACGGGACGGGGTGACGAGAGAGGGAGATGAGGGGTGGAGCCGAGGGATGGAGATGAGAGGTGGAGATGAGAGGTGGAGATGAGAGCAACGGGAGGGCCGGAATGGGTGACGGAGGGCTGACCGCCGGCGAGGACGTCACGGTCAGGCTGGTGAAGAGGGGGCGGACCAAGGTGCGTTACACCGCGGCCGTCCTGGCAGATGACGGCAGACACGCAGTCGTGCGTGCGCCATGGGCGGGGGCGGCGGACCGGGACTTCGGGTTCGTACGGTTCGAGTCGGGAGACGTGTTCACCGAGCACTACTGGCGCGACCGTTGGTACGCCGTCAAGGAAGTACGGGCCGCCGACGGCAGCGTCAAGGGCTGGTACTGCGATGTCACCCGGCCCGCCGAGGTCGGACCGGGTGACATCGTGGTCGAGGATCTGGACCTCGACCTGTGGCTGTCGGCGGACGGCGGGACCGTTCTGCGCCTCGATGAGGACGAGTTCGCGGCGAGTGGTCTCCAGGAGCGGGATCCGGTCGCGGCGGAGCTGGCCCGCCGGTCTCTCGACGAGCTGGAGACGCTTGCCCGTGCGGGGGAGCTCACGGAACTGTGCGGCGGCGCGCGGTGGTGAGCAGGCGCGGTGGTGAGCGCCGGGGGGCGATGGTGAGTGGCGGGGCGCTCATTTCAGGCCGTGCGCCCGTGACACCAGGGACTCGGCGAGCCGGCGGGAGAGCAGTCGGCGGAGGGTGAAGACCAGCGGGGCGCGGCTGCCTACTGCATACAAGGGCTTCGGGGCGGGTGCCTCGATGGCCTTGAGGACGGTCGCCGCCACGGTCGCGGCGCTGATGCCCGCCGCTTCGTTGCGGTCCAGGCGGGCGGAGACCGTACGGAAGGCGTCGGTATACGGTGAACCGTCGACGAGGTAGCGGGTGCGGCGCTCGCTGATGCCCGTGTTGATGGAGCCCGGTTCGACGGTGGTCAACCAGACGTCGTACGGGGCGAGTTCGCGGCGGGCGGCCGTCGCGAACGCCTTGATCGCCGCCTTCGACGCCACGTACGAGGAGCGGAAGGCGAGCGGGAAGCTGGCCAGCATGGAGCCCACCATGACGACCCGGCCGCGGCGCCGGGCCCGCATGCCCGGCAGCAGCAGCTGGGTCAGCCGCACCGCGCCGAAGACGTTGAGCTGGAAGAGGCGTTCCAGGGCGTCCATCGGCAGTTCTTCGAGGGGAGCGAGCTGACTCTCGCCCGCGTTGTTGACGAGGACGTCCACCTCGCCCGCCGCTGCCGCGCACGCCTCGATGCTCGCCGGGTCGGTGAGGTCGAGGGCCACATACTCCGCGCCGGGCAGACGGTCGGCCTCGGGGATCTTCTCGGGCGTCCGGCTGGTGGCGATCACGTGGTAGCCGCGGGCCAGCAGCGCCTGGCAGACGGCCCGGCCGATGCCGGAGGAGGCGCCGGTGACCAGCGCCGTCCGTCGACCGTTCACGGTATGCACATCGCGTGCCGCATGCATACTGCGTATCGCATGCACATCGCGTCCCGCGTCGCCTGTCCCTGCGTCGCCCGTCCCCGCGTCGCCCGTCACGCCAGTCCCTTCGCCAGCGCCCGGCCCGCCGCGCGCCCGGAGAAGATGCAGCCGCCGAGGAACGTGCCCTCCAGCGCGTTGTATCCGTGCACCCCGCCGCCGCCGAACCCGGCCACCTCGCCCGCCGCGTACAGGCCGGGGAAGGGCGTGCCGTCCGGCCGTACGACCTGCGCGTCGAGCGTGGTCTCCAGGCCGCCGAGCGTCTTACGGGTGAGCAGGTTCAGCCGTACCGCGATCAGCGGGCCGTGCGCCGGGTCCAGCAGCCGGTGCGGCTTGGCGACCCGCACGATCTTGTCGGCCAGGTAGGCGCGCGCGTTGCGCACCGCCATCAGCTGCATGTCCTTCGAGTACGCCGACCCCACCTCCCGGTCGCGGGCCACGACCTCGCGCCGTACCTGGTCGTAGTCCAGCTCGGGGCCGCTGCCCAGCGCGTTCATCCCGGTCACCAGGTCGCGCAGGTTGTCGCGGACCACGAAGTCCGCGCCGTGCTCCATGAACGCGGCCACCGGACCGGTCGGCCCCTTCTTCGTCCGGCCGAGCGTCATCTTGAGGTCCTTGCCGGTGAAGTCCGGGTTCTGCTCGGAGCCCGAGAGCGCGAACTCCTTCTCGATGATCGACTGCGTGAGGATGAACCAGCTGTGCTCGTGGCCGCCGGCCCGGATGTGCCGCAGCGTGGCCAGGGTGTCGAAGCCGGGGAAGAGCGGCGGGGGCAGCCGCTTGCCGGTGGCGTCCAGCCACAGCGAGGACGGGCCGGGGATGATGCGGATGGCGTGGTCGGGCCAGATCGGGTCCCAGTTGCGAACGCCCTCTACGTAATGCCACATCCGGTCGCGGTTGACGATGTTGCCGCCCGCGCTCTCGGTGATCTCCAGCATCCGCCCGTCGACGTGCGCGGGCACCCCGCAGATCATCCGTTCCGGCGCCGGGCCCAGCCGGTCCACCGGCCAGTTCTTGCGCACCAGGTCCGGATTGCCGCCGATGCCGCCCGAGGTGACGACCACGGCCTGCGCCCGCAGCTCGAACGAACCGGCCGCCGTACGGGAGGACTTCACACCCCGCGCCGCGGCGGACGGCTCCAGCACCGTGCCGCGGACGCCGACCGCCGCGCCGTTCTCCACGATCAGCTCGTCGACCTGGTGCCGGTGCTTGAACGTGACCAGCCCGCGGTGTTCGGCGGCCAGCACCGGGTCGCGGAAGACCCGTACGACCTCAGGGCCCGTGCCCCACGTCAGATGGAAGCGCGGCACCGAATTGCCGTGCCCGGAGGCGAGCCCGGAGCCGCGCTCGGCCCACCCGACGTTCGGCATCAGCCGCAGCCCCAGCTCGTGCAGGTAGGCGCGCTTCTCCCCGGCGGCGAACTGTACGTACGCCTGTGCCCACTGGCGCGGCCAGTGGTCCTCCCGCTCGCGGTCGAAGCCGGCCGAGCCCAGCCAGTCCTTCAGGGCCAGCTCGTAGGAGTCCTTGATGCCCATCCGGCGCTGCTCGGGGCTGTTCACGAGGAACAGCCCGCCGAGCGACCAGAACGCCTGGCCGCCCAGGTTCGCCGCGCTCTCCTGATCCACGACGAGCACCTTGCGCCCGGCCCTGACCAGCTCGTACGTCGTGACGAGACCGGCCAGTCCGGCCCCCACGACGATCACATCGGCCTGTTCGCGCTCACTCATTCCGAGCCCCTTCGCTCTGGATGCTCCCGCTCCGGCTGTTGTTACTGCTGCTGGTCTTCGGGGGTGCTGCAGGCGGTGCTGTAGGCGTTGACCACATGCCGGTACAGCTCCTCGCGGCGCCGCCACACGTCCTCGTTGTCCGGCTCCATGAGGCACTGCACGGCGGTGCCGTCGTGCACGGCGACCAGCGCGTGGCCCAGCCCGGTACGGTCGGTGACCCGCCGGCCCGCGCGGGCCAGCGCGGCCTCGACGAGCGGCAGCAGCGTGTCGTGAATGGCCTCCTCGCGCGCGGCCATCACCCGGCGCAGAGAAGGATTGCGCAGCGCGTGCGCGGTGAACTCCGCCGTCACGCGATACCACGCGTCGTCGATCGGTACGGCGTCCAGCACGGCCCGCAGCGCCTCGTCCGCCGACACCGACTCCAGGGTGCCGAGCCGGTCCAGCGCGCCTCGCAGATCGTCCAGCATTGCCGCCGACCGCTGCTCCCACATGGCGAGGAACAGCTCGTCGAGCGAGGTGAAGTTCGAGTAGAAGGCGCCCCGGGTGTACCCGGCCCGCTCGCACACCTGGTCCACGGTGGACCGGCCGAAGCCCTCCTCGGCGAAGACCTCCAGCGCGGCGTCGAGCAGCCGCTGCCGGGTCTGCGCCCGACGCCGGGTGACCCGCTTCGGTGCCGCCGTCCCTGAAGCTGTCATGCCCGGCCCCGCTTCCCCTCGTGCGCTCCGCGATCGTGCGCCGTTCGATACGCGAATGTATTGGATACATTCGCGTATCGACAAGAGGCCGGACGGGGCGGACCGGCCGAGATACACGCCGGCCCCGGAGCAGGCGCTCCGGGGCCGGACGTCGCTCAGGCGGACGGTGGCAGGTGGGACGGCCGTCCGCGCCCAGCCGTGGCGCGGTAACCCGCGATCCCGGCGAGTGCCGCGAGCGCCGCGCCGGCCGCGGTCCAGAGCCAGCGGGCCGACCACCAGCCCGAGGACCAGCCGCCGTCCGGTTCGGGCCGCGCGGCCGACCCCTGGACCAGGGGTGCGGCGAGCGAGCCGTCCACGTCCTGGGCGCTGCCCGCGTCCGTGGTGGTGGCGGTCACCGCCGCCTGGACCGGCAGGCCGGCGTCGGCGGAGGCGGTGTGCAGGGTGGTGAGGCGCACGTAGTACGCGCCGGGCAGCGGGTCGTTCGACCAGGGCTCGGCGTCGGCGCGGACCGTCCGCAGGGTGCAGGACAGCTTGACCGTGGCGGCGTCGGCCGCGGCGGTCCTCGTCTGCATGCCGTACCGGCACGCCTGCCGGCGCCGCAGCCCGTCGTACACGTCCAGCTGCCAGGTCGACTCGCCGTGCCGCGCGTCGGCGGCGGGCAGTTCGACGGTCGCGTCCACCCTGGCGCCCTGGCCCGCGTCGGCCGGGAACTGCCAGTAGAGGTAGTCACCGGTGGACGCCTGTGCAGTGGCCTGCTGGCCCGGCCGGATCACCGTGGCGGTACGGAAGGAGGTACCGGCCTCGGTGGGTGCGGGGGCGTCGGCGTCTTCGGGCGCGGCGGCAGCGGTCGTCCCGAGGAGCGCCGCGCCGACGAGCAGGGCGGCCGCCAAACGACGTACAGCAGACAAACGACGTACAGCAGACAAGCGACGTACAGCACACGAGCGACGTACAGCAGCCATCAGTTGGTCCTCCAGACGGTGACGCGCCAGCGCGAGATCCAGCCCCACAGCACCCCGGTGAGCAGGCCGAGCAGGGTGAGCGCGAGGAGGAACCACCAGCCGTGGCCGAGCCCGAGGAACGCGGCGTCGGACGCCGTTGACGGGCCGTCCACCACATCGACGGACAGCTCCACGGGCAGCCCCGGCTCGGTCTTCACCGAAGCCGGCGCGGAGAAGGCGTTGCTGACGCGCAGGCAGACCGTCTCGGGAAGCGGCTCGCCGTCCGCGTCCTCCGCAGCCTCGCCGTCGTCGGCCTTCGGATAGCGCAGACCGGTCGAGAGCACATCCGTACGGCCGTCACCCGTGGCCTCGCCGCGCACGATCTCGCGGCCGCGCACCGTAGAGGCGCGCAGTTGCACACCGTAGTCGTCGTTGACGGCGCGGTCGGCGGCGACGCTCACCGAGGCGCGCAGCTCCTGCCCCGGCCGTACGTCCACCCGGTAGAAGCGGTGCTCACCGAAGGTCTCCCGGTCGGTGTAGAGCCCGGGCTTCAGCTGTGGTGCCCCCTCACAGCTGTCGGCGCCCTTCGCAGGTACCGGCGTGACGGCGGGCTCGACCGTCCGGTGGACCAACTGCTTCACCCGGCCGGACAGCTCGTCCTTGTGCTGGACGGAGGTGTACGTGCCGCCGGTCGCCTCGGCGATACAGCTCAGCTGCGTACGCGTCTTGGCGTCCGGCACCAGGCCGAGCGTGTCGACGGTGAGGTGGATGCCCTTGGCCGCGATCTCGCGCGCCACCTCGCACGGGTCGAGCGGCTGACAGGTGTCCTCGCCGTCGCTGATCAGCACGATGCGGCGGGCCCCGTCGCCGCCCTCCAGGTCGTCCGCGGCCTTCAGGAGGGCCGGGCCGATCGGGGTCCAGCCGGTCGGCGTCAGGGTCGCGACGGCGGTCTTGGCCTCGGTGCGGTCCACCGGGCCGACCGGGTAGAGCGCGCGGGTGTCCTTGCAGCCCACCTTGCGGTCGTCACCGCGGTACTCGGCGCCGAGCGTACGGATGCCGAGCCGCACCTCCTGGGGCACCGCGTCCAGCACCTCATTGAACGCCTGCTTGGCCGCGGACATCCGGGACTGCCCATCGATGTCGCGTGCGCGCATCGAGCCGCTGACGTCGAGTACGAGGTCGACCTTGGGGGCGTCCTTGGAGGCGGAGCCGGCCGGTTCGCCGGCAGAGGCGGTCGCCGGTGCGATGCCGCCCGTCAAAGTGACCAGCAGGCCGCACACCGCGGCCGCCAGTCGCCATCTTATGATCATCGCCGGATCATAATGATCTTGCGGGCGAACTGCCCAACTCGCCCGGTGGAGCGCCTACTGGGGTGCCGACCGGGGCGCCTACTGGGGCGGGCGCCGGCCTACTGGGGTGAGCGCCGGCCTACGGGGTGGGGCGCCCGCCTACTGGGGTGGGCGCTGGGTTACGTACTCCGCAGACGGCTCGGGCTCGGGGTCCGGGAGGGCCGGTGTCTCGATGCGCCAGGCGATGCGTTCCTTGTCCTGGACGACGCGGCGGTACCCGTACAGCACGACGGACAGCAACAGGATGCCGACCGCGATGAGGGTGTCCCTCGGACCGCCGTGCGCGGCCAGCGAGGGATGCGTGACGCCCACCGCGACCACCACGACGTCGATGACCAGCACCGCCCAGGCGATCGGTATCCAGATACGGCCGCGGCGGATCGGGCGGGGCCAGTCCGGGCGGTCCTTGCGCAGCAGCAGGAAGGCGGAGACGGCCAGCACGACCGCCACCAGGTACCCGAAGTTGCTGGCGATCAGGATGCTCAGCGGCTTCCCGAGGAGCAGCAGGATCGCGCTGTTCAGTACGGCGTCGAGGGTGAGCGCGCGGCCCGGTACGCCCCACCGGTTCAGGTGGTCGAGCTGCCGTACGGTCATCCTCTCGCGCGCCAGCCCGTACAGCGCCCGGCCGCCGTCCGCCGTCGTGGACACCATCCCGAGGAACATCGAGGAGACGAGGATGAGCACGCCGAGCGAGGAGAAGCCGCCGAGCGCCTGCTCGAAGGCGATCGCGAACGCGCCGACGGGGTCCTTCCGGATGGCGTCCTCGCCGACCGAGCCGACCATCGCCAGCGGCACGACGAAGAAGAGGACCAGGGAGAGGACGGAGGTGGCGCGCAGGGCCTTGGCGGTGTCGCGGACCGTGTCCTTGTACTCGGGCGCGAACGAGGCGCAGATCTCGGTGCCGTACGTGGTCCACGCGGTGACGTAGAACCACACGATCAGCGTCGTCCAGCTGCCGCCGTGGTACCAGGTGAGGTTGGCCGCGTGCCAGGTGTGGCCGCTCAGGAACGGCGCCGCGACGACCACGACGAGGCCGCAGAACACGATGCCGCTGGTGATCTTCGAGGCGCGGGCGGTGAGCCGCGCGCCGAAGTAGTTGCAGGCCCAGGCGGCGAAGACGGCGGCGACGCCGATCAGTTCGGCAAGGCCGACCGAATGGCCGGGGAGGAGCGGCACTTCGGGCGTGCCGGGGAACCAGTGCGCGGTGACGAGCGCGCCGATCGCTGCCGCGTTCACCGCGATGCTGAACGACCAGCCGATCCAGTAGCCGTACGCGGCGACGGCGCCGAGCGGCGCGAAGTACCGCTTCCAGCCCTCGGCGGCGTACCGGCTGACGCCGCCGGACTTGCCGGGGAACATCGCGGCGGTCTCGGTGAACAGCATGTTCTGCAGCAGGCCGATCAGTGCGCCGCCGACCCAGAGCGCGATCGCGGTCCAGGCGCCGATCGCGCCGATGCCGTAACCGACTGTCAGTAGCAGGCCGTTGGGGATGACCAGGGCGATCGCGAATCCGTCGCGCCAGGTGAGGGACTTGCGCAGGTGGTCCATGCTCTGCCGCCCGTCTCTTGAGGGACTTCGGCCGGACGCACACCCGAACTCCCTCCGGACGCACGTCCGTTGTTCAGGCGTGCCAAAAATGTGTTCGCGGTCACAATAATTGGGTATTATTGGAAGACAAGAGGTTGGACGGAACTGGGCGGAAAACGGTGAAGGGGTGGGCGGCATGGTGGCCGAGCGCGGGGGACCGGAGCGGACGGGAGCGGTGCCGGCGGGGGCTGACGTCCAGCGCGAGCGGATACTGCGCGCCGCGGCCCTCGCCCTCGCGGAGCACGGCTTCGACGCCGCGCGGCTGCGCGACGTGGCCAACGCCGCGCAGGTCTCCATAGGTTCGATACAGCATCACTTCGAGACCCGTGACGCGCTCTTCCGGCACGCCTTCGAGTGGTCGATAAGCGAGCTCATCGGCCGGTGGCGGTGCACGGCCGTCGGCGAGCCGGACCCGTGGCGCCGGTTCGAGCTGCTCGTACGGGAGCTGACCGGCGACCCGGACCTGATACGGCGCTGCACGACCTGGACCGAGTTCTGCGCGAGCGCGGCCCGCCATGAGGAGCTGCGGGACGGGATACGGCGGGTCCACGACGAGTGGCGGGCCCTGGTCTCCGGCATCCTCGCCGAGGGCGTGGCGGCCGGCGAGTTCGCCCCCGCCATGTCCCAGGAGGCGGCGGTCGGGGCGGTGATGGCGGTGGTGGACGGCTGCGACATGACCATCGCGGCGGCCGGCGGCATGACCCCGGAACGGTACGCGGAGGTGCTGCTGGGGGTGGGGCGGGCGGTGTTCGGGGTGCGGAGCAGGGCGTAAGAGGCGCGAGCGGGCGGCGCCGGTCAGGGATCAGGGGAGGGGTTTTCGTGAGTGGTGAGCAGTTTCCGCATCTGTTCCGGGCGTTGCGGATCGGGTCCACGACGTTGAAGAACCGCATCGTGTCCTCGGGGCACGACACCGTGCTCGTCCGGGACGGGCAGGTGACCGACGAGCTCGTGGCGTACCACGAGGCGCGGGCCGCGGGCGGTGTCGGCCTGATCGTCGTGCAGGTCGCCGGGGTGCACGAGTCCGCGCGGTACACCACGCACGTCCTCATGGCGACCGACGACACCTGCGTCGAGGGGTACCGCCGCCTCGCGGACGCCGTGCACCGGCACGGCGCGCGGGCCGTCGGCCAGATCTTCCACCCCGGCCGGGAGATCCTGGAGTCGCGGGACGGCTCGGCGCCGGTCGCCTGGGCACCGTCGGCGACCCCGAGCGAGCGGTTCCACGTCATGCCGCGGGCCATGACGGTCGCGGAGATCCAGGAAGTGGTACAGGGATACGGCGCGGCGGCCCGGCGGCTGCGGGCCGCGGGCATGGACGGCGTGGAGATCGTGGCGAGCCACGGCTATCTCCCGGCCCAGTTCCTGAATCCCTCGGTGAACCGCTGCACCGACGACTACGGCGGCAGCGACGAGAAGCGACTGCGCTTCCTGCGCGAGATCATCACGTCCGTACGGGAGGCCGCGGGGCGGGAGTTCACGGTCGGGCTGCGCATCTCCGGGGACGAGCTGAGCCACGACGGGCTGTCGTCCGCGCTGGTCGTGGACGTGGCGACGCGGCTGGACGAGGACGGGCTGCTGGATTACCTCAGCGTGTGCGCCGGCAGCTCGGCCACGCTGTCCGGCGCGCTGCACATCGCGCCCCCGATGTCCGAGCCCGCCGGGTACACCGCGCCGCTGGCCGCGAAGGTGCGGGCCGCGGTGCGCGTGCCGGTCATGGTCGCGGGGCGGATCAACCAGCCGCAGGAGGCCGACCGGATCATCGAGCGGGGGCAGGCGGACGCCTGCGCCATGACCCGCGCGCTGATCTGCGATCCCGAGATGCCGGCGAAGGCCGGAGCCGGGCGCCCGGACGACATCCGCGCCTGCATCGGCTGCAACCAGGCGTGCATCGGCCACTTCCAGCGCGGCTATCCGATCTCCTGCATCCAGCATCCGGAGACGGGCCGGGAGCGGCGCTTCGGGGTGCTGCCGACGATCACGCGCCGGAAGCGGGTACTGATCGCGGGCGGCGGTCCCGCCGGGCTCAAGGCGGCGGCGGTCGCGGCGGCCCGCGGGCACGACGTCACGCTGCACGAGGCGGCGCGCCGGACGGGCGGTCAGGTGCTGCTGGCCGAACGGCTGCCGGGGCGCGCGGAGTTCGGCGGTGCGGTGACGAATCTGGAGCGGGAGGCGCGGCAGGCCGGGGCCCGTATCGTCACCGGCTCCCGGGTCGACGCGGAGCTGCTGGGCGCCGAGCGGCCGGACGCCGTGATCGTCGCGACCGGCGCCCGGCCGCGTCGGCCGGAGCTGGAGCTCGTGGACGAGCCGGTCGTGCTGGACGCCTGGGACGTCATACGGGGCGCCGAGGTGCCGCGGGGGCGGGTGGTCGTGGCGGACTGGCGCGGCGACTGGATCGGGCTCGGCGTGGCCGTGCAGCTCGTGGGGCTGGGCCGGAAGGTGACGCTGTGCGTCACGGGGTTCGGCGCGGGCGAGCATCTGCAGCAGTACGTCCGTGCGGCGATGCTCGGCGAGGCGGTGCGGGCGAAGGTGGACGTGGTGCCGAACGTCCGGCTGTACGGCGCGGACAGCGACACGGTCTACCTCCAGCACACCCTCACCGAGGAGCCGGTACTGCTCGAAGGCGTCAGGTCCGTGGTGCTGGCCCAGGGCCACGAGCCGGTGCCCGCGCCCGTGGCGGAGACCGATCTGCCGGAGCTGCCGCCCGGCGGCCTGATAGCCATCGGCGACTGCGTCTCACCCCGGACGGTCGAGGAGGCGGTACTGGAGGGGCTGACGGCGGCGGCTGAGCTGTAACGCCGACCCCGCTCGGCTCCCGACCGACTCCCCTCGGCTCTCCCCTCGGCTCTGGCGAACTCCCCTCGGCGCGGGCCGACCCCGCTCGGCTCCGGCTGCCCCGCTCGGCTCCGGCCGGCCCCGCTCGGCTCCCGCTCCCGTCAGTCGTCTTCCAAAGCCGCCGTGAGGAGGGCCCGGTCGGCGGGCTCGACGTGGTCGGCGTAGTAGGCGTGCAGCGCCCGGCGGGCCAGTTGGGCGGCGTGCGGGGCGTCGCCGGCGCGGATGGCGGCGAGTACCTGCTCGTGGTGGTCGATGGAGCGGGCCATCCAGGCGGTGGCGTCCGCGACGTTCGCGATCTTGTGCTCGATGATCTCCACGACGGCGTCGTGGACGGCACGGGCGCAGAGGCCGAGCAGGGCGTTGCGGCTGGCTTCCGCGACGGCCTGGTGGAACAGCGCGTCGGCCTCGCTGAACTGCCGCAGTCCGGCGCCCGCCCCCGTCAGGGACCGCATGCGCTCGATCAGTCCGGCCATCCGGGCCAGGTCGTCCTCGGTGCGCAGCCGCGCGGCGAGCCGGTTGCTCTCGGCCTCCAGGACCATCCGGAACTGGATGAGTTCGCCGGGGCTGCAGAGGTGGGAGCGGGTGAGCCGGCCGAGCGCCTGGCTGAGGTTGTCGGCGGAGACGCCGAGCACCTCCGCGCCCAGCGGGTCGCCGGGGCGGGAGCGGATCAGGCCCGCCGACTGCAGGACGCGCAGGGCCTCGCGGACGGTCGAGCGGCCGACGCCGAACTGGCTGACGAGCTCCCGCTCGCCGGGCAGCCGGGAGCCGGGCGGCAGTTCGCCGCTGAGGATGCGGTTCTCTATCTGCTCGGCCACCCGCTGGTAGGCCCGTACCGGCTCGACGGGTGTGAAGGGAGCGTCGAAGGCGGCCATCGGGGACCCCGTTCCGTTTTCCGTACCGATTGTTGCGGGTCACGTACCGATTGCTGCTGGTGGCCTCTTGACCCACGCATGAACGTGCGAGCAGAGTACGGGAAATCAACTGGTCTGACCAGTGGACTGGCCTCCCGGCCAGGTGTTTTGGAGGTTCTATGCAAGCCGCCCGGACCCATCACCCATCGACCGAGATCGCGATCGACGCCGAAGCGGCCGTCGCCTTCACCCAGGACCTGATCCGGCTGCGCACGGTCAACGCCACCGGCGCCACCGACGTCGAACGGCCGGCCGCCGACCTGGTCGCCGCGCTGTTCACCGAGTTCGGCTGGCAGCACGAGGTGGTGGAGGTC
The DNA here is from genome assembly GCF_044544685.1 of Streptomyces sp. NPDC053542. Taxonomy (NCBI): domain Bacteria; kingdom Bacillati; phylum Actinomycetota; class Actinomycetes; order Kitasatosporales; family Streptomycetaceae; genus Streptomyces; species Streptomyces sp. NPDC053542. Next base: position 126,541 of record NZ_JBITXL010000010.1, on the reverse strand, counting down.
GCGCCGGGCCGGCCGAACGTCATCGCCGTCGTGGAGGGGAAGGGCGGTGACGGTCCGACCCTGATGTTCGAGGGCCACACGGACGTGGTCACCGAAGGCGATCCGGCGGCGTGGAGCGTCGACCCGTACGGCGCGGAGATCCGCGACGGCAAGCTGTGGGGCCGGGGTGCCGCGGACATGAAGTCCGGGGTGGCCGCCATGATTTACGGCGTGCGGGCGCTCCAGCAGGCCGGCCCGTTCCCCGGGCGGATCGTCCTCGGTGTGCTGTGCGACGAGGAAGGCATGATGCTCGGCGCCAAGGCGTTCGCCGCCTCGCCGCTCGCCGCGGAGATCGACGGCGTGATCGTCTGCGAGCCGGAGGGGTACGAGGTGTGCACCTCGGCCCGCGGCGGCATCCGGCTCCGGCTGGAGCTGACCGGGGTGATGGCGCACGGCGCGATGCCGCAGGAGGGCAAGAACCCCATCGTCGCGGGGGCCCGCATCGTCGACGCGCTGAGCCGCGCCCAGACCTGGGCCGAGGTGCGTTTCGGTACGCATCCGCACGCCGGCAGCGTCACCGTCACCCCGACCGTGCTGCACGGCGGCGACCCCGACCAGCTCAACGTCATCCCGGCGCACGGCCTCGTAGGCGTCGACGTACGGACCATCCCCGGCACGGACCACGCCGAGCTGATCGCGCGCATCCGTCAGGAAGCCGAGCAGGCCGCGGCGACGGCCGGCGTCACGGTCGGGCTGACCGTCGTCGACGACCGCCCGGCGATCGAGATCCCCGAGGACCACCCCGTGGTGGCCGGGTTGGTGGCCGCCCACGAGCTGGTGCACGGCAGCCCGCCACCGTTCGGTGCGGTGCCCGGCACCACCGACGGCACGGTCCTGACCCGCGACGCGGGCCTGCCCACCGTCGTCTACGGGCCGGGCGGCAAGTGGATCGCGCACCAGAAGGACGAGTACGTGGAGGTGCGCGAGATCGGCGAGTACACCCGGGTGTACGCGGAGGCGGCGCGCCACTTCCTGACGCAGGGGGTGCGCCGCGATGACGCCTGAGCAGATCACCGGGAGCTTCCCCGCCGGACTGCCCGTCGGCGACGGCTGGGTGCCCGCGCCCGCCACCGAGCCCGTCACCTTCCCGTACGACGGGAGCGAGATCGCGCAGGCACCCGTCGGGGACGAGACGCTGGCGCGGCAGGCGGTGGAGCACGCGGCGGCGCTCCGCAAGGACGTGGCGCGGCTGCCCACGCGGGTCCGGCGCCGGGTGCTCGGAGGCGTGGCGGCGGCGCTCGCGGAAGTCGCGCGCCCCATGGAGGACCTGCTCGTCCTGGAGACGGGCAAGCCGCGCGTGGACTGCCGTACGGAGGTGCAGCGCGCGGTCGCCACATGGGAGGCGGCGGCCGACGAGGTGGCCCATATCCACGGCGAGACCGTGCCGCTGGACCTGCTGCCCTCCGGGGACGGCATGACCGGCTTCTGGACCCGCCGCCCGATCGGCGTCGTGGTGGGCATCGCGGGCTTCAACTACCCGATGCTGCTCGCCTCCCACAAGATCGCGCCGGCGCTCGCGGCCGGCTGCCCCGTGGTCGTCAAGCCCGCGCCCGCCACCCCGCTCGCCACGCTCTGGCTGGTCCACCTGGTCCGCGAGCAGCTGGCCGCGGCGGATGCGCCCGCCGGCGCCGTCCAGCTGGTCACGGGTGACGCGGCGGTGGGCCGCACGCTCACCACCCACGACGCGGTCGCCGCCGTCTCCTTCACCGGCTCCGCCGCGATCGGCCACCGCATCGCCCGGGACGCCGCGCCCCGCAAGGTCGTCCTCGAACTGGGCTCCAACGCCGCCCTCGTGGTGGCCGCCGACGCCGACCTGGACGCGGCGGCCGACGCCGTGCTCCGCGGCGGCTACTACGCCTCCGGCCAGGCGTGCATCGCCGTCCAGCGGGTGATCGCGGTCGAGGAGGTCGCCGAGGAGCTGGAGAAGCGGCTCGCCGACCGGCTGGCCGAGGTCGTGGTCGGCGACCCGCGCGAGGAGGCGACGCGGGTGTCCGCGCTCATCGACGAGGCGGCCACCGACCGGGTGCTCGCCTGGGTCGACGAGGCCCGCGCGGCCGGCGCGCGGGTGGTCGCCGGGGGCGTGCGGAACGGGCGCTGCATCACCCCCGCGCTGCTCGCCGACGTGCCCGACGTGCCCGGCGGACTGCCCGCCTGGGACGAGGAGATCTTCGGGCCGGTCGTCGCGCTGCGCACGGTGCCGGACCTGGACGCCGCGTACGCGCTGGTCAACGACTCGCGTTACGGGCTGCACGCCGCGGTCTTCACCCGTGACCTGGGCGCCGCCTTCACGGCGATCGACGCGCTCGACGTGGGCGGCGTCGTCATCAACGAAGTACCGGGCTACCGCAGCGACGTCGCCCCGTACGGCGGTGTGAAGGACTCCGGCATCGGCCGTGAGGGCCCGCGCTTCGCCATCGAGGAGCTGACGGTGACACGGATGGCGGTGATCAGGACATGACCCGTCCCTGGCAGAGGAGTGCCATGACCTACGCGAATCTCTTCCGTCTCGACGGGCGGCACATCGTGGTCGTCGGCGGCGGCAGCGGCATCGGCCGCGAGGCCGTGCGCGCGCTGGCCGCGCACGGCGCCGACGTGACGGTCGCCGACCGCGACCTCAAGGGCGCGGCCGAGACCGCCCGGCTCGCCCAGGAGGAGCAGCCGGCACCCGGCAGCCGCACCGGTACGGCGACCGCCTACGAGCTGGACGTGCTGGACGCCGAAGCGGTGCGCGCGGCGGCCGCCGACTGGGGCGTCCCGGACGGCCTGGTGGTCACCGTAGGCGCCAACGTCCGCAAGCGGATCGCCGATTACACCCTGGAGGAGTTCGACCGGGTCGTCGCGCTGAACCTCCGGGCGCACTTCGCGCTCGTCCAGGCCGTCGCCCCGGCGATGGCCGAGCGCGGCAGCGGCAGCGTCGTCGGGCTCGCCTCGATGCGCGCGGTGCAGGTCGAGCCGGGCCAGAGCGTGTACGCGGCGTCCAAGGCGGGGCTGGTGCAGTTCCTGCGGACCGCGGCGGCGGAGTGGGGGCCGCGCGGGGTGCGGTTCAACGCCATCGCGCCCGGTGTCGTGCGGACCCCGCTGACCGACCAGATCGCCGCCGACCCCGAGTGGTACGACGCGTACGCGCAGGCGTCCGCGCTCCGCCGGTGGGCGGGCGCCGAGGAGCTGGCGGGCGCCGTGCAGTACCTGGTCTCGGACGCGTCCACCTTCGTCACCGGCAGCGTGCTGACCGTGGACGGCGGCTGGACCGCGGTCGACGGCCGGTACGAACCTACCGTCTGACCTGCGGTGATCCTGCGATAACGTCCAGGCGGCCGGTACCGCGCGGACAGCGGACCGGACCGCATTCCTCTTCCCGAAGGGAGCCCCATGTCGCACGCCCCCGAGGACCGCGGGCGGGAGGGCCCGGCGGAGGCCGGCGCGCACCCGCTCGACGGCCTGCCCGAAGTGAGCGCCCGGCGCCCCGCGCTGTGGCTGCTGCTCGTCCCGGCCGTCCTGTACTGCCTGGCGCCGCTCGTGGCGAACCGCATCGAGCCGCGCGTCCTCGGCGTGCCGTTCCTGCTGTTCTGGATCCTGGCCGCCACGGTCATCAGCCCCCTCGTCATCTGGGCCGTCACCCGCCTGGACCCCGCGTACCGCACGGGCGCGGCCGAACCGCTGCCCGCGGAGCGAGCCCAAAGCCCCGAACGGGCCGACGGTCCCGGACGCACCGAAGGAGGTGCCGCGTGAGCAGTTCAGCGGCGATCGCGACGACCATCTTCGGCCTGGCCATGGTCGCGACCATCCTCATCGGCGTCCTCAGCGCGCGCGGCCGGGACAAGGGCCTGTCCGAGTGGTCGGTCTCCAGCCGGGGCCTGGGCGTGCTCTTCATCTGGCTGCTGATGGCCGGCGAGACCTACACCAGCTTCTCCTTCCTCGGCACGGCCGGCTGGTCGTACTCCTTCGGCGTGCCGATCCTCTACCTCGTCGCGTACCTCACCGTCGGCTTCGCGGTGGCGTACGTCGTCGGCCCGGCCATCTGGACGTACGCGAGCCGGCACGGCCTGATCTCCATCGCGGACATGGCCGAACACCGCTTCCGGTCCCGGCCGGTGGGCATCCTCGTGGCGGTCGTCGCCACGGTCTTCCTCGTGCCCTACATCCAGGTGCAGATCCAGGGCATGGGCGTGGTGGTCAACGCGATGACGTACGGGAGCGTGGACCTGCGGGTCGCCGCGGTCATCTCGTTCGTCGTCGCGGAGGTCTTCATCCTGGTGTCCGGGCTGCGCGGCTCGGCGTGGGTCAGCGCGCTCAAGGACGTCCTGGTCATCGCCGCGGTGGTCTTCCTCGCGGTGTACGTGCCGATGCACTACCTCGACGGCTTCGGGGACTTCATGCACCGCATGGTCGCGGAGAAGCCCGAGTGGCTGACCTTCCCCGGCCATGAATCGGGCGGCAAGGGCGGGACGTGGTTCATCTCCACCCTGCTGCTCAACGCCGTGACCATCACCATCTTCCCGACCACCGTCGCCGGTTACCTCAGCGCGCGGGATCCCAACGCGCTGCGCCGCAATGCCGTACTGCTGCCCTGGTACCAACTCCTGCTCTTCGTCCCGATGATGATCGGCGCCACCGCGCTGTTCGTCATGCCGGCCCTCGGCAATCCGGACCTGGCGCTGTTCAGCCTGGTCACCGACTCGCTGCCGGCCCCGGCCGTGGCCATCATCGGCGTCGCGGGCGCGCTCTCCGCCATCGTCCCGATGAGCGTCTTCATGCTCGCCATCGGCACGCTGTGGGGCCGTACGCTGCTCGGCGGCGGCAACGGCGCCGACCCGCGCAGCCGCCGTACGGGCCGCACGCCCGCCGACGACGTACGCACCAAGCGGCTCTCCCAGCTGGTCTGCTTGATCGCCGGGCTGATCGCGCTGGTGGGCGCGCTCTTCTACCCGAACACGCTGGTCCAGCTGTCCGTTCTGTCGTACGAGGGGCTGGCGCAGCTCGTCCCGATGGTGCTGCTCGCGCTGTTCTGGCGGCGGATGACGAAGACCGGCGCGGTGGCCGGGATGCTCGTCGGGCTCGCGGTCGTGGTGGCGCTGTGGGCCACCGGCAACGACCCGCTGTACGGCGTCAACGGCGGCATCGTCGCGCTGGCCGTCAACCTCGTCGTCACGGTGGCGGTCACCCTCGCCGGCCCCGCGGAACCTCGGCGCGTGCCACCGGTGACGGTCGGCGCCACCCCGGCCCCGGCCACTCCGAAGGAGGCTCCGTGATCGACGAAAGCCCCGTGCTCGACGAAACCACCCCGGTGCTGTACCGCGCCGCCCACATCGTCAGCCAGCGCGAGAGCGGCCCCGAGCCCGAGGCGTTCGCCGTCGCCGAGGGCCGCATCCGGGCCACCGGACCGATCACCGGGCTGCGGGACCGCTTCCCCGGCGCCCGCGAGGTCGACTTCGGGGACGCCACGGTGATCCCCGGCCTCAACGACGCCCACATCCATCTCGCGATGGCCGCCACCGACCTGCTCCACCTGGACCTGTCGGCCGCCGCCGTGGGGACGACCGACGCGCTGCTCGCGGCCGTCGCCGCCGAGGCGGCCCGTACGGCACCGGGGGAGTGGGTACGCGGCAGTCGGTACGACGACGTCAAGACCGGCCGGATCACCCGCCACGAACTGGACCGGGCAGCCCCCGACCACCCCGTCCTCGTCGTCCATGTCGCGGGCCACTGGGGCGTCGTCAACTCCGCCGCGCTGCGCGCCCTCGGCATCGACGAGGACACCCCGGCCCCGGACGGCGGCGACTTCGGCCGCGACGCCGACGGCCGCCTCGACGGGCGGCTGATCGAACGCGCCCTGATGAACGTCGTCTACCCGGCCACCGCCCGCGGCGAGTCGCCGATCGCTCCCAGCTCCCCGGAGGACCGGCTGCGCGGCCTGCTGCGCGCCCAGGAGCTGTGGCACGCCGCCGGGCTCACCTCGATCTGCGACGCGCTGATCGCCCCGGACGACATCGCCCTGCTGCGCACCGCGCGCGACCGGGGCCGGCTGACGATGCGTACGGGCATGCTGCTCTCCGTCGACCACTACGCCAAGGCCCGGGCGCTCGGCGTCGGCAGCGGCTTCGGCGACGACCTGCTGCGCTTTGTCGGCGTCAAGGCATTCCTGGACGGCGCGATCGGCGGCCGGACCTGTCTGCTCGCCGAGCCGTACGCCGACCCCGAGTGCGGCGGGCACGGCATCCAGACCACGTCGACCGAGGAGCTGTTCGCGCAGGTCCGCCAGGTGCACGCGGACGGCAACCGCATCGGCGTGCACGCCAACGGTGACGCCGCGATCCGCCTCGTCCTGGATGCCTTCGAATCGGCGCAGCGCGAGTTGCCGCGCCCCGGGCTGCGCCACCGCATCGAACACTGCACGCTCATCGACGATGCGATCCTCGCCCGGATGAAGGCACTGGACGCCATCGCCGTGCCGTTCGCCGGGTACGCCGGGTATCACGGCGGGGCGCTGAACACCTGGTACGGCACCGAGCGTACGGAGCGGATGTTCGCGCACCGCTCGTTCCTGGAGGCAGGCGTCACCGTCGCCGGGTCCTCGGACTACCCCTGCGGCCCGTACGAACCACTCCTCGGCCTGCAGTCGATGGTCACCCGCGAGGGCATCGAGGACGGCGAGAAGGTCGGCCCCTCACAGCGCATCAGCGCCGCCGAGGCGCTGCGGATCTTCACCCTCGGCTCGGCCGAGGCGGAGGGCACGGCCCACCACAAGGGCCGGCTCGCCCCCGGCCACCTCGCCGACTTCACCGTACTGGGGGAGAACCCGCTGACCGCAGACCCGCACGGCATCGCCGCGATCCCGGTGCGCGCGACGTACGTGGGCGGCGCGTGCGTACACGAGGAGGCCACCCGATGACCGAGTGCGTACACGAGGAGGCCACCCGATGACCGAGTCCGGTACGGGCACGGAGATCACCTTCGAGGTGCCCGGGCTGTCCGAGCCCGTGGAGATCCTCGTCGACCGCTGGGGCGTGCCGCACCTCTACGCCGCCTCGCGCGACGACCTCTTCCTCGCGCAGGGCTTCAACGCGGCCCGCGACCGGCTCTTCCAGATCGACCTGTGGCGGCGGCGCGGCCTCGGCCTGCTGGCCGAGGTCTTCGGCCCCGAGTACGCCGAACACGACCGCGCGGCACGGCTGTTCCTCTACCGCGGCGACATGGCGGCCGAGTGGCAGGCGTACGGCCCGGACACCGAGCGGACCACCACCGCCTTCGTGCACGGCATCAACGCCTTCGTCACTCTCTGCAGAACCCAACGGGAGTACCTGCCCCCGGAGTTCCGGCTGCTGGACTACGAACCGGCGTACTGGCAGCCCGCCGACGTCGCCCGCATCCGCAGCCACGGCCTCTACTACAACCTCCACGACGAGGTCCAAAGAGCGCTCACTCTGCGGGACTTCGGCCCGGAAGTGGAGGAGCTGCGCAAGGTTCGTGAGCCCGCGCACGAGCTGCGCGTACCGGAGGGCCTGGACCTCTCCGTCATCCCGGACGACGTGCTGCGCGTGTACCGGATGGCGACCACCCCGCCGTGGGCCGCGAACGCCCCGCGCCAGGGCATCGACGGCAGCAACAACTGGGTGCTCGCCCCGTCCCGCACCGCCACCGGGCGCCCGCTGCTGGCCAACGACCCGCACCGCGCCGTCACCCTCCCCGCGCTGCGCTACCTCGCCCACCTCTCGGCGCCCGGCCTCGACGTCATCGGCGCGGGCGAGCCGGCCCTGCCCGGCGTCTCCATCGGCCACAACGGCCGGCTCGCCTTCGGTCTCACGATCTTCCCCATCGACCAGGAGGACCTGTACGTCTACCGCACCGACCCCGCCGACCCCAAGCGGTACGCCTACGGGGACGACTGGGAGGCGATGACGAAGGTCACCGAGACCATCCCGGTGCGCGGCGGCGAGCCCGTCACCACCGACCTGTGGTTCACCCGGCACGGCCCGGTCATCGACGAACGCCCCGACCGCGCCGCCGCGTTCGCGGTCCGCGCCGCCTGGCTGGAGCCGGGCATGGCCCCGTACCTCGGCAGCATGGACTACATGGGCGCGGCAGGGCCCGACGCCTTCGTCGCCGCCATGGAGCGGTGGGGCGCGCCCGGGGAGAACCAGGTCTACGCGGCCCCGGACGGCACGACCGGCTGGCGTCCGGCCGGGCGCGTCCCCGTCCGCCGCGGCTGGGACGGCACGCTCCCGGTGCCGGGCGACGGCCGGTACGAATGGGACGGGCACCACCCGGTCGGCGGGCTGCCCTCCGTACGGGACCCGGAGGACGGCTGGTTCGCCACGGCCAACCAGCTCAACCTCCCCGCGGAGTACCCGAATGCCGAGCGGACCGTCACCTACGACTGGTACGCGCCGCACCGCCACCACCGCCTCGCCGAGGCGCTGACCGCGCGGTCGGACTGGACCGCGGCGGACTGCGTGGCGCTGCAGAACGACTATGTGAGCCTGCCGGCGCGGGAGATACAGCCGCTGCTGGCGGATCTGACCAGTGATGATCCGCAGGTGGCCGGGGCGCTGAAGCTGCTGCGGGACTGGGACGCCGCGCTCGACGCGGACTCGCCCGCCGCCGCGCTCTTCGAGATCTGGTACCGCCGCCACCTACGCCCCGAGTTGCTGCGGCGGGCCCTCGCCCGGCTGGTCCCGGAGGAGCGGGTGGCCGCGGCGCTCGCCCGCGTGCTGCCCGCCGAGGACGCCAGCGCGGACCCGAGGGTCGACCTCTCGCTGCTGCTCGCGCCGGGGGACCGGCTCGGGCCCGACCCGGATGCCGCGATCCGCGCGGCGATCCTCGCCGGCCTCGGTCCCGCGATGGCGGAGACCGCAGAGTTGCTCGGGCCCGACCCCGGCGCGTGGCGATGGGGCGCGCTCCACCAGGCGCATCCGCACCACCCCCTCGCCGCGCTCCTCGGCACGGAGGCCGCCGACTGGTCCTCGGTGGGGCCCGCGCCGCGCGGCGGCAGCGGCGACACGGTCTCGGCGACGGCGTACGGCCCCGGCTTCCGGCAGACCGGCGGCGCCACGTTCCGGCTGGTCGTGGACGTCGGCTCGTGGGACGACTCGCTGGCGATGAACGCGCCCGGCCAGTCCGGCGACCCGGGCAGCCCGCACTACCGGGACCTGTTCGAGCCGTGGGCGGCGGACGAGGCGTTCCCGCTGCTGTACTCGCGCGAGCGGATCGAGGAACACACGACGGGGCGGATCAGGCTCGTACCGGGTTCGGTCCCCGGGGAGTGACCGGCGGCCTCAGGTGATCGGGGGGTTCATTCCGCGAAGAGCGCGTCCACGTAGACCCAGGCGCCGTCGTGCCGGACGAAGCGGCTGTGCTCGTGCAGCGCGTCCTCCGCGCCGCCGTACCGGAACCGCGCCCGGAATTCGACGGTGCCGGTGGTGTGGAACGCGCTGCCCTCGGACGTCCGCAGGATCTCCAGGCCCAGCCAGTGCTGCCCCGCGTCGAACTCGACGCGGGGCGGCCGGGTGTCCGGATGCCAGCTGCGCAGCAGATATGCCTCGTCCCGGACCACGAACGCGCTGTACCGCGAGCGCATCAGCCGCTCGGCGGTGGGCGCCGCCGCCGTCCCGGCGTGGAACCGCCCGCAGCACTCCCCGTACGGGGCGGACAGGCCGCAGGGGCAGGGCGAGGACGCGGTGACGGCAGGCGCTGCGGCCTGCTTCGGGCGCTTGGTGCGACGGGACATGCGCCCATTGTGCCTGGTCGGGGAGGTGCCGCCGCGGTACCGCTGGACGGACGCATCGTCTCGCCATCCGAGACGCCGTTACATGTGGCTTACACCCGGTATTACCGTGGAGCGCATGTCCGGACCCGCCCGTGTGCTCACGCTCGCGCTCTTCGCGGCGACGCCGTGGGACGTCGACGACGCGCTCTGTAGCCGCTGACGTTCCCGGTCCGGCCCTTTCCGGTACGTCAGCGCGTACCGCATCCCCTCCCACGGAGACCCACGTGACGACCGCTCCCCCCGCCGGGGCGGCCGGGGCACCGCCCCGTACCGGCACCCTGCTCACCCCGGCACCCACCCGCACGCCCGCGCCCGAGGCCGAGCCCGCGCCGCCCGTCCGCCGGACGCCCCTGGTGATCGCCGGGCTGATCGGCGCCGGGCTCACCGCCTACGTGTGGACCGCCAACGGCGCCAAGCCCGGCATCCTGCTGCTCCTCGGCATCGCCCTGGGCTTCGCCCTCTTCCACTCCCGCTTCGGCTTCACCTCCGCCTGGCGGCAGCTGATCGCCGTCGGCAACGGCACCGGGCTGCGCGCCCATGCCCTGTTGCTCGGCACCACGGCGACGCTCTTCGCGCTGCTGATCGGCACCGGCACCGGACTGTTCGGCTCGGTGCCGGCGCCCAGCGCCGGACCGCTGGGCGTCGCCCTGCTGGCCGGCGCGTTCCTCTTCGCCATCGGCATGCAGCTCGGCGGCGCCTGCGCCTCCGGCACGCTCTTCGCCGTCGGCTCGGGCCAGAGCACCATCGTGCTCACCCTGGGCGGCTTCATCGCCGGCTCGACGCTGGCGGCCTGGCAGTACAACCTCTGGCGCGACCTGCCCGCGTTTGACCCCGTGCTCTTCTCGGACCACCTGGGCTGGGCCGGCTCGTGGGCCGTGACCATGGTGCTGCTCGCCGTGATCGTGCTGGTCACCCGCCGCGTACAGGCCCGCCGCAACCCGCCGCCGGTCGGCACCCCGCCGTCCGCGCGCACCACCCCGGCCCGCGTCTTCCGCGGCTCCTGGACCCTGTGGACCGGCGCGCTGGTCCTCGCCGTCCTCGGCGCGGGCGTGCTGCTGGTCTCGGGCGGTGCCTGGGGGATCACCAGCGCCTTCGCGCTGTGGGGCTCGAAGCTGGTGGGGCTGCTCGGCGGCTCCCCGGAGCACTGGGCGTTCTGGCAGGACCCGAAGAACGCGGCCTCGTACGCGGGTCCGGTCCTGGCCGACAAGACCAGCCTCACGGACCTCGGCATCATGATCGGCGCCGCGGTCGCGGCCGCCGCGGGCGGCGTCTGGAAGCTGCACCGCGGCATTCCCGCCCGCACCGCGCTCGCCGCCGTGCTCGGCGGCATCCTGATGGGTGTCGGCGCCCGGATGGCCGGCGGCTGCAACATCGGCGCGTACCTCGCCGGCATCGCCTCCGGCAGCCTGCACGGCTGGATCTGGGGCGCGGCGGCGCTCGTCGGCACCTGGGTCGGCCTCCGGCTGCGCCCGTCCTTCGGGCTCGGCAACCCGAAGCCGGGGGACGGCGTCTGCTGAGCGCCTGACGCGGACGGAAAGCGGCGGCCACCGGGGAGGACCCCCGGCGGCCGCCGCCGTCAGTACGCGCTCACCGCTCCTGGATGCGGATATTGCGGTACGAGATGACATCGCTCGTACTGTGGACCTGGAGGCCGAGGTAGCCGGAGGCGTAGCGCCGGCCGTCGGTGCCCGGGTCGTCGGAGCGCGGCGGATAGAAGGTCTGGCCGCCGGTGTTGTCGAACTCGTTGATCAGCCTGCCGTTGCGGTAGATCTCGTAGTGCTGGTCGGTCACCCGGATCTCGTAGTCGTTCCAGGTGCCCTTGGGCGTGACCCCGGCGCCGCCGAGGCCGACCCGGTCGAAGCCGTAGACCGAGCCCGTCTTGTACATGTCGCCGTCCGGGCGGTCCAGGATCTGGACTTCATGTCCGTACTTGATGGCGACCCACTCGGGCCGGGACTCCTCGGGGTGGTCGTGGACGTCGGGGAAGCGGACGAAGACCCCGCCGTTGGCGTTGCCGGTGCCCGGCGCGTCGTCCCGGAACTGCAGCTTCAGCGAGAAGTCGTCGAAGCGCCGCTCGGGGAACCACAGCATGCCCATGCCGTCGACCGTCGTACTGCTGGTCATGGCGCCGTCACCGGTGAGCGAGAAGGCGCCGCCGCCCACGTGCTCCCACTTCTCGAAGGACTCCGGCGTCCCGTCGAAGAGGGTGCGGTAGCCGGTGTCGTGGCCCGGCTTGCCGATGCCGGACTGGCGGGCCGCCTTGTTGATCGCGCGGTACTCCCGTTTGTCGATCACGCCCTCCTTCAGCAGCTTGTCGGTCACCTCCGTGACGTGCTTGAGGAAGAGCGCCTGCGAGGACCAGTCCTTCTCGTCCTCGATCAGCTCGTTGATCGTGCAGCGGTTGCCGGTGACCCGGTTCGGCACGCCGGTGTCGACCGTGCCGACGATGACGGTCAGCCGCTCGTCGTACTCGGGACAGGGCGGCGGGGGCACCTCGCCCGCCACGACCGTGAAGGATGCCGTCCGCGCGGGCGAGGTGTTGCCCGCCTTGTCGGTCGCCCGGTGCGCGAGCGAGTGGTACCCCGCCCGGTCCACGATCACCGGTGCCTCGTACGCCAGGTATGGGCCGCCGTCCAGCGAGTACTCGGTCTTCGCCACGCCGGAGCCCTCGTCGGTGGCCGTGAGGGTCACCGTCGCCTTCCCGATGTAGGCGCCGTCCGAGTTCCTGTCGCCCTCGACCTTCGCCGCGGTGTCCGGTGGGGTGGTGTCCTCGGGCGGCGGCGCGACGACGGTGAAGTCCACGGACTTCTCCGCGGCCGCGTTGCCGGCCTTGTCGGCGGCCCGGTAGCGGACCTGGTGGCTGCCCGCCTCGTGGACCATCACCGGCGCGGTGTACGGCTGCCAGGCGCCGTCCCCGAGCGCGTACTCGATGGTGTTGACCCCCGACCCGGTGTCGGACGCGGTGACGGTCACCGTCGCCATGCCGACGTAGGCGCCGTCCGCGTTCTTCTCACCGGTCACGGTCGCGCTGGTCTCCGGCGGGGTCGTGTCGTCCGTCGGCGGCGCGACGACGGTGAAGTCCACGGACTTCTCCGCGGCGACATTGCCCGCCTTGTCGGCGGCCCGGTAACGGATCTTGTGGGTGCCGACCTGGTCGACCACGAGGGGCGCGGTGTACGGCTGGAAGCCGCCGTCGCCCACCGCATACTCGATCCGGTCCACGCCCGAGCCGTCGTCCGTCGCCGAGACGCTGACGGTGGCGCTGCCGACATACGCGCCGTCGGCGTTCTTCTGCCCCTCGACCGTCGCCGAGGTCTCCGGCGCCGTGGTGTCCTCGCTGCCGCCGTCGGTCACGACGAGGATGCCCTGCATCTGCTCGTGGCCCGGGATGGTGCAGTGGTAGCGGTACTTGCCGGGCGTGAGCGTGACCTCGGCGGTGTGCTTGCCGCCCGAGGAGTCACCGGGGTTGGCCAGGATGTTGAGGCTGACGTCCTGGTTGTACTCCGGGTCGGAGACGTCGAAGGTCAGGGTGTGCGGCATGCCCATCGTGTTGCCGGTGGCCTCGCTGTTCTCGAAGACGATGGTCGTCTTCCCGGCCACCGCGGTGGTGGGTGCCGAGGCGTACTTGGTGATGTCGTCGCCCGCCGTCCAGGTCAGCACCTGCTGCGCTTCGACGGGCGCCGGCTGCCCGTAGGCGGCCGTGGCGCCCACGCCCAGCAGCAGGAAGAGGACGGACAGCAGAGCGGTCAGCCGCCGGTTCATCGGACCGCCTTCCGGGCCAGATCGGCGGGGAGCGGAGTCGCCGGGCCGCCGTGGTAAGTGATGTGCCACAGCGCCGACTTGCCGTCGTGGGTGAAGAAGCCGCGCCCGTAGTCCAGGACGTAGAGCGAGCCGTCGGGCGCGAACGTCCAGCCCATCAGATTGCGGATGCCGTCGGCGCCCACCGGGACGATCTTGTCCAGGGTCTCGGCGTGCACGGGCAGCCCGCCCGAGCCGGCCGTCCTCGGGTCCATGACGACCGCGTTCCGCGGCTGCTCGCCGTCGTAGAAGTCACCGACGAACCACTTGCCGTCCCAGTACGCGGGCCAGGCGTCCTTGCCCGCGGTTTGTGCGTCGTACCGGTAGACAGGGCCGTCCATCGCGGCCTGCCCGCCGCCCTTGAGCCAGGGCAGCAGGAACTTCTGCTCGGTCTTCTTGTAGCTGGGCACGCCGTTGGCGTCGCGCGGGTAGTCCGGGCCGCCGCCGGCGGGGGAGTACCAGATGTTGTTGGCCTCGGCGGGCGGGATGTTGACCAGCCCGTCGTTGTTCGGCGACTCGTTCTTGAGGTTGTCGCAGTCGTACCAGCCCAGCGGCTTGCTCGGGTCCGGCAGGTTGCGGTCGCGGTAGGGCTGCTTGTTGCCCATGCAGAACGGCCAGCCGCGGTTGGAGGCATGGGTGATCGCGGCGAACGTGTCGTACTTCGCCGGGCCCCAGGTCTCGCTCGGGTCGGTCGCGTCCGGGCCGACCCAGCCCGCGTAGAGGGTGTCGGTCTTCTTGTCGACGGAGATGCGGGAGGGGTTGCGGACGCCCATGACGTAGATCTCGCCGCGGGTCTTGCCGCCGCCCTCGTCGGTCTCCTTGCCGGTGAAGAGGTTGCCCTCGGGCAGGGTGTACGTGCCGTCGTCCTCCGGGTGGATCCGCAGGATCTTCCCGTTGAGGTTGTTGGTGTTGCCCGCGGTGCGGCGGGCGTCGGCGAACGACACGCCCTTGAAGTTCGGCTCCGGGTTGTTGCCCGAGTAACCGTCGCTGAACTGACTGGAGTTGTTGTCACCCGTGGCGATGTACAGGTTGTCCTTGGAGTCCCACGCCATGCCGCCGCCCGCGTGGCAGCAGCTGTGGATCTGCACCGGCCACTTCAGCAGCACCTTCTCCGAGGCGAGGTCCAGCTTGTCGGTCTCGAGGTCCATGGTGAAGCGGGAGACGCGGCGCTCGGCCATGTGCGTGTCACGGTTGATCTCCGAGTGCGGCGTGTAGTGCAGGTACACCCAGCCGTTGTCGAGGAAGTCCGGGTCCAGCTCGATGCCGAGCAGCCCCTCCTCGTTCTTGACCAGCTCACCGCCGCCGCCCTTGTTGCCGAAGACGGTGAGCTCGCCCGCGAGGGTGACCTTCTTCGTCTCGGGGTCGTAGACGTGGACGGTGCCCTTGCCCTTGCCGATGTCCGGGTTGTTCCAGTCGGTGACCACGGGCGCGTCGCCGCTTTCGCCGCCGCGGCCGATGTAGAACACCCGGCCGTCCTTGGCGGTCACCACGCCGTGCGGCTCGCCGATCTGGTCGTGCTGCCCGGGCTGATTGGGCTGGGTGACCCGCTCGGCCTTGTAGTTCGAGGCGATGGTCGCCTGGCAGTCGGCGCGGGCCAGCCGGGTGGTCCACAGCAGCGCGCCGCGCAGGTGGGTGCGGAAGTCGGTCTCCTGGAAGGCGGCCGAGGTGCCGCCCATGCCGGTGTAGAAGGACCGGCCGCCGTCGTAGTCCCGGCACCAGGAGATGGGGTGGTCGGCGCCGTTGGCACCGGTGCCCGGCCGGAAGGTGGTCTCCCGTACACGGGCTACTGTATGCACCGAACCGCTCGGATTCTCCGCCCAGTTGAGCCACCGGTCGGGGCGCTTCCACTCCAGCGGCAGGCTCTTGGTGGCGGGGTTGTCCCGGTCGCCGACCTCGACGGTGGCGCGCTGCACGTTGTCCGTGCCGCCCGTGGGGCGGGCGCCGATCAGGCCGGTGAACCACTCGGAGTACGGCTCGGCGCGGGCCGCGTTGTGAATGCCGACGAACCCGCCGCCGGCCTCCATGTAACTCTCCAGCCCGGCTTCCTGCTCCGGGTCGAGGATGTCCCCGCCGCCGGTCAGGAAGACGACCGCGTTGTACCGGCCGAGCCTGCTCTTGGTGAAGATCGACGGGTCGGCCGTGGCGTCGATCGTGAAGTGCTCGGCGGCCGGCCCCTGCTGCCCGATCTTCTCGATCGCCTCGATACCGGCGTTCACCGTCGGCGGCTCCTCGCCGGCCGAGGCGTGGAAGACCAGTACGCGGACGTTCTCGCCACCGGGCGGCGAGGGCAGCGCGAGCCTGGGTACGGACGGTTCCGGCGGAGCCCCGGCCAGCGCGGGCGTGCCGCCCAGCAGGGCCGCCGTGACGGCCAGCGCGGACAGCCCGGCCGTCCGTCTCAGCCGTCCGGTGGTGGTGCGTTTCTGACGTGGTGCGCGACGCATGGTTCACCCACCCCTCTGAAGACACAGCTGTGAGCACACAGCGACAGCCGACGAAGCTAGACCTCTTTCGGCGGCTCGCCAATAGCTATGACCGCAAGTCAACAAACTTTGTCCTTGCCGTGGATAAACGAAGATCACGGCGCTACCGTCCCAAGCGGCACACTGCCGAGAGCGCTTTCTGCGAGGGGAGCACGATGACCGGTCCAGTCGAAAGCCCCACCGTGCGGGGCACGTTCAGCCGCCGGCTGTTCACCGGCGGGGCCGCCGCCGCGGCACTCGGCACGATCGGCCTGGCCCCGGCGGCCTCGGCCGCAGCGCCCCAAGGTGCCGCCCCGGCCGCCGCGTCCCAGGGCTCCGTGCGCAGGGCCGGCGCCGGCGGCGAGGTGAAGCACATGAAGCTCTACATGGAGCAACTCCCCGACGGGAAGCTCGGCTACGGCCTGGAGAAGGGCAAGGCCACGATCCCCGGCCCGCTCATCGAGCTCATCGAGGGCGACACCCTGCACGTCGAGGTCACCAACACTCTCGACGTCGCGGCCAGCCTGCACGTCCACGGCGTGGACTACGACACCGCCAGCGACGGCACGAAGATGAACCGCAGCCACATCGAGCCGGGCGGCACCCGCACCTACACCTGGCGCACGCACGCCCCCGGCAGACGCAAGGACGGCACCTGGCGCCCCGGCAGCGCCGGTTACTGGCACTACCACGACCACGTCGTCGGCACCGAGCACGGCACCGGCGGCATCCGCAAGGGCCTCTACGGCCCGGTCGTGGTGCGCAGGGAGGGCGACATCCTGCCCGACCCGGACCGCCAGTTCACCATCGTCTTCAACGACATGACGATCAACAACCTGCCGAAGGGGCCCGACTTCAAGGCCACCATCGGCGACCGCGTCGAGATCATCATGATCACGCACGGCGAGTACTACCACACGTTCCATGTGCACGGGCACCGCTGGGCCGACAACCGCACGGGCCTGCTGACAGGACCCGACGACCCCAGCCGGATCGTCGACAACAAGATCACCGGCCCGGCCGACTCCTTCGGCTTCCAGTTCCTGGCCGGCGAGGGCGTGGGCGCGGGCGCCTGGATGTACCACTGCCACGTCCAGAGCCACTCCGACATGGGCATGGCCGGCATGCTGCTGATCGCCAAGCCGGACGGCACGGTTCCCGGACACGACGGGCACCATTGACGCATCGTCCGGCACGCCCTGACCGGGCCGGGCGTCCCGGCGCGGCATGATCGGGGCATGAGGCGTCCCGTCGGCCGGGTGTCCCGGCGCACCGCCGTCCTGGCGGCGCTGTTCGTCGCGGCCGTCCTGGCCGCCGTACTCGGCACCGTCCCGACCGGCAGGAACGCCGCCCCCTGCGCCGCCAGGGAGATCGCCTCCTGGGCTCCCGAACCCCGCTTCACGAACGCCTTCGCCCGGTACGGCAACGACAACTCCCGGCTGGACGACTGGACGGGCGGCGACGGCACCCACTCCGTACGGCTGCCGGGCGGCCGCGTCCTCTGGCTGTTCTCCGACACCTTCCTCGACAAGATCCAGGACCCGCCCAATCCCAAGGGGCAGCCGCACTCCTGGCGCCGGAGGGCCGACGGCGGCCTGCCCGGTCTGCTCCGCAACTCCCTCGTCCTCGCGGACCCGACGGGACGCCCGTACCGGACCCTGGTCCGCCGCACGACGGACGGACCTGCCGGCTACTTCCCCGACCCGTCGCGTGCACACGGGCCGAAGGGGGCGTGGCGCTGGCCCGTGGCCGCGCGCGTGGAACCCCGCACGCCCGGATCATCCGAACGGGTACTCCGCGTCCTGCTGTGGAACCGCGCCCCGGGAACGGGTCCCTGGCTCTTCGGCGAGCCCCGCAGCACCGAGGTCGCCACGCTCTCCCTGCCCCGGCTGCGCCTGGAACGCGTCACCACGGTCGCCGACCGCACGGCGGTGCCCGACCCCGGAGCCCGCGTGCTCTACGGGACGGCGGCCGTACCGGAGGGGCGCTACACCTATGTGTACGGGGGCGACGCCCCCACCGGCCGCCCGGCGGCCCAGGCGTACCTCGCCCGGGTCCCCACCGGCCGGCTCGCCGAAGCCCGCGCCTGGCGCTACTGGGACGGCACGGGCTGGCGCGCCGACGCCGGGCGGGCCGTCCCCGTGCTGCGGGGCGAAGGCCGGCGCGGCGTCGGCAGCGCCTACACCGTCGTCCGCGACGGCGGTACCTGGGTGCTGTTCACCATGGACGCGGCGGGCGGTGGCGGCCGCGGCCTGGCCACCTTCACCAGCTACTGGTCCTGCACCCCACACGGCCCCTGGCACGGCCCGAACGGCGCGGTCACCCCGCCCCGGCCGCCCGACCCCGCCGACTCCGACGAGCGCACCGCCGTCTACAACCCGCAGGCGCACCCGGAGTTCACCGGCCGCCCCGGCTTGCTGCTCAGCTACGACGTGAACACCCTCGGCCCGCCGGGCACCCCGGCCGCCGGCGCGGTCAACGACGACGTGACGCTGTACCGGCCGCGGTTCCTGCGGCTACGGATGACGACGCCGGCCGGCTGAACCTCAGCCGGCCGCCGCGTAGTTCACCCGGCCACCCCGTAGTTCACCCGGCCGCCCCGTACCGGATCAGATCGGCGGCGCGCTCGGCGATCATCACGGTCGGGGCGTTGGTGTGGCCCCGCGTGATGCTCGGCATGACTGAAGCGTCCACCACCCGCAGGCCCTCGACGCCGCGCACCCGCAGCGCCGGATCGGTCACCGCGTCGTCGCCCGTGCCCATCCGGCAGGTGCCGACCGGGTGGTACAGGGTCTCCGCCAGCGCCCGCACCATGGCCTCGGTCCCGGCGTCGTCCGTCCGCTCCGGGCAGGGCGGCAGCGCGCCGCCGACGTGCGGGCGCAGCGCCGCGGTGCCGTACAGCTCCTCGGCGAAGCGCACGCCCGCGACCATCCGCCGCAGGTCGGCCGGCGCGCTCAGGTACGCGGGCTCGATGCACGGCGGCGCGGCCGGATCGGCGTCGGTCAGCGTGATCCGGCCGTGGCTCTCCGGCTGCAGCAGGATGACCCCGATGGTCACGCCGTGCTCGGCCGGCGGCGTGAGCCCATGGCCGACGAACGGCACCGGCGCGAAGATCAGTTCCAGGTCCGGCGCCGCCAGCTCCGGCGCGCTGCGCACGAACGCCACGGCCTCGCCGACGTTCGAGGTCAGCGGGCCGCGCCGGGCCAGCAGATAGCGCGCGATGTTGGCGGGCGTATCGGCGCCGGTGAGCGTGACCGGATGCTGTGCGTACCGCAGTACGGGCACGGAGAGGTGGTCCTGCAAGTGCCGCCCGACGCCCGGCAGATCGGCCACCGGCGCGATCCCCAGCGCCTTGAGGTCCTCGGCGTCCCCGATGCCCGAGCGCAGCAGCAGCTGCGGGGAGCCGATCGCACCGGCGCTCAGCAGCACCTCGCGCCGGGCCCGCAGCACGCCGTCCGCCAGCTCCACGCCGCATGCCCGGTCCCCGTCGAAGAGGACCCGGCGCGTCTCGCGGTCCGTCAGCACCGTGAGGTTGGCGCGCCGCAGCGCGGGCCGCAGATAGCCGTCCGCCGTGCTCCAGCGCCGCCCGCGCCGCTGCGAGAGCGGGGTGGCCGCACAGCCGCTGTGATCGGGGCCGTTGAGCTCCGGCAGCAGCGGCAGGCCGGATTCCGTACAGGCGTCGAGGAAGGCGGTGGAGAGCGGGTGCAGATCGCGCGCCGGGGAGATCCACAGGGGGCCGGCCGAGCCGTGCACCGGCGCCTTCCGCGGTTCGCCATCGGAAGGTGCCTCGCCATCGGAAGGTGCCTCGGCACCCGCCTCGCGACCCGCGGGCGGGCCCGCCCAGCGCTCGGCCCGCCGGAAGTAGCGTACGACCTGGTCGTACGACCACTCCTCGCCTGCCGTCGCCGCCCAGGCGTCGTAGTCGTCCCGATGCCCGCGCACCCACATCATCGCGTTCAGCGAGGACGAGCCGCCGAGGGTGCGGCCGCGCGGCCAGTACAGCGCCCGGCCGTCGAGCGCGTCCTGCGCGGTGGTGATGAAGTCCCAGTCGTACGCGGTCTTGAACAGCTTGGGGAAGGCCGCGGGGATACGGACCTCCTGCCTGCGGTCCGGGCCGCCCGCCTCGACCAGCGCGACCCGCACCGTCGGGTCCTCGGACAGCCGGGCGGCGAGCACACAACCCGCCGAACCCGCCCCGACGACGATGTAGTCGTAAGTGGAGTCGTACGCTCCCGAAGCCGCTTTCCCGCGCGGTCCTGACCGCCGTGCCATCCGCAACTCCCTTGCGCCGTCGGCATGGTGACCGGTGTGATCGCCGACTGCAGCGTAGAGGAACGGACGCCGCGGGGTCAGGGGGCGGCGCTCGGTGACGCGGACCGCGGCGTGATGTGCGGGTAGGCGTTGTTGCCGCCGCAGACCAGCGGGCCGACCTCCACGTCCTTGCCGCGCACGGTCACCGGTACCTCCTCGGGCGGCCGCCCGCCGGGCACCTGCCCGTTGGCCGCCGTGCACACCAGCTGGCTGAGCGCGGGCTGGTCGAGCTTCTCCGGGTCGGCCGGCATGGTCACCGTGAGACGCCCCTCGCGCGAGGTGACCGTGACCCGGCCGCGCAGGTCCGGCAGCGCGGTCGTCAGGCCCCGCTGCCGCTCGGCGGCGTTCGGGCCGGTCAGCAACAGATCGATGGCGCGCTGCGGGGTGGCCGGGCGGTCCGCGGAGCGCGCCGCGGACCGCAGCCCGGTCGAGGCGAGGAAGAACAGCTGCACGTCGGCGGGGGCCTGCCCGTCCGACTTCAGCCCCGTCGCCGGCTCCCCGGCGTCGATCACATCGCTGGGCTCGATGCCGCAGCCGGCCAGGGCGCCGGCGAGCAGCGCGGCGAGGACGACAGTCGCCCGGGTGGTCCTCACGCCTCCTCCTCGCCCGCACGCAGCGGGAGGCAGATGGTGAAGACGGCGCCGCCCTCCTCGGAGTTGGCCGCGCGCAGGGTGCCGCCGTGCAGTCGTACGTTCTCCATGGCGATCGCCAGCCCCAGGCCGCTGCCCTCGGAGCGGGCCCGCGCCGAGTCCGCCTTGTAGAAGCGGTCGAAGACGTGCGGCAGCACCTCCGGGTCGATGCCCGGCCCGTTGTCGGCCACCTCGATCACCAGCCGGCCGTCCTCCGGGGCGCGCAGCCGTACCGCGACGGGCTCGCCCCCGTGGTGCAGCGCGTTGCCGACCAGATTGGCCACCACCACGTCCAGCCGCCGCGGATCCAGCCGGGCCCGCACGTCCGCGGCGAGATCCGCCGTCACCCGCTCCTGCCACGCCCTGGCCTGCAGCGTCTTGCGGATCGCCTCGGCGACGTCCACGTCGTACACATGGAGCGCCGCGGCACCCGCGTCGAACCGCGACACCTCCATCAGGTCCTCCACCATGCGGGCCAGTTTGCCGGTCTCCTGGCTGATCAGCCGCACCGCCGACGCGGTGTCCGGGTCCAGCTCCCCGGCCTCCGCGTCCTCGTCCAGCACGTCCGTGACCGCGCTCATCGCGGCGAGCGGCGTCCGCAGCTCGTGCGAGACGTCCGCCGCGAACCGCCGCGAGTTGGACTCCAGCCGGCGCAGCTCCGCGACGTTCTCCTCCAGGTGCGCCGCCATGTCGTTGAACGTGCGGGACAGCTCGGCGAGTTCGTCCCCGCCCTTGACCTCCAGCCGGGTGTCCAGCTTGCCCTCGGCGAGCCGCCCGGCCGCCTGCCGCAGCTTGCGTACCGGCCGCAGCACGCCGCGCGCCGCGAACAGCGCCGGTACGAGGGCCAGCGCCAGCACCGGCAGCGCGCCCCGCTGCGCGGCGTTCACCAGCTCCTCGACGTTGGCCTCCTCGGCGCGCAGCGGCACCCGGGCGTACACGGAAAGCTTGGAAGGGGCGTGGTCGTGCGCCCGGGTGACCGGCATGCCGATCAGCAGCCACGGCTCGCCGCCGCGCTCGACCCGCTGGAACACCGGTACATGCCGCTGCTCCACGGACTCCCGCAGCGCGTCCGGCACTGCCACGTCCGCGTCCGAGCCCTCACCCGGTACGCCTTCGTAGTCCGCCTCGACGTCCCAGTCCCTGGCCTTGCCGGACCGGTCCAGCTGCCGGGCGAACTCGTCCAGATCGGCCCGGCTGGGCGGCACGGGCAGGTCGGGCGCGAGCGAATTGATCTGCGCCCGCAGATCGTTGATGGCCGTGTCCTGCGACCGCTCCAGGATCGCGTTCCGCGCCTCCCGGTAGGTGAGCGCGGCAGTCGTCAGCGCGCTGACGGCCGCGACCAGCAGGAACGCGACGACGAGCCGGGCCCGCAGCCCGCGCAGCAACTGCCGCAGCCGGGCCCTGCGGGACTCCGCTGACGGTGCGTCCGGTGCGTCCGTTCGCGCGTCCGTTCCCGTCTCCGGTCCCGCGCCCGTTCCCGTCTCCGTCCGGCTCACAGCGGGCCGAAGCGGTAGCCGAAGCCGCGGACCGTCTGGACGTACCGCGGGCTGCGCGGGGTGTCCTCGATCTTCGTCCGCAGCCGCATCACACACGCGTCCACCAGCCGCGCGTCCCCGTGGTAGCTGTGCTCCCACACGTGCTCCAGCAGCTGCTGACGGCTGAACACCTGCCCCGGCGCCGCCGACAGGAACAGCAGCAGCTTCATCTCGGAGGGGGCCAGCGCGAGGTCTTGGCCGTTCTTGGCCACCACCAGCCCGGCCCGGTCCACGACCAGTTCGCCGTGCGTCTCCACGGGGGCCGGGCCCGGCTCGGGCGGCCCGGCATCACCCAGCGCGGGCGGCGCCGTCCGGCGCAGCACCGCGCGGATGCGGGCCTCCAGCACCTCACCACGGGCGGGCTTGACGATGTAGTCGTCCGCGCCCGCCTCCAGGCCGAGCACCACGTCGAGGTCGTCGCCGCGCGCCGTGAGCATGATGATCGGCAGCTGCCGGTCGGCCCGGATGCGGCGGCACACCTCGAAGCCGTCCTTGCCCGGCAGCATCAGGTCGAGCAGCACGATGTCGGGCCGGAAGGCCGGCAGCGTGGTCAGCCCCTCCTCGCCGCTGGCCGCGGCCGCCACCTCGTGGCCGCGCCGCCGCAGCGCGAGCGAGACCCCGTGCCGAACGGCGGCGTCGTCCTCGATGAGCAGTACTCGTGGCATGCGACCAGTATCGATACGTTTCTTGACGGGTCGGTAACAGGGGCCCGGTGGGCCTCCGCGCGGCCCGTTCAGAGATCTCCGGGATCTCGGCTCTCTCAGCTTTCGCCGCCGAGCAGCTCCGCGAGGCCGCCGTCCACATCGAGCTGCTCCTCCCCGGCGGGCACCGCGTCGTACGCGCGCGCCAGGAAGAGCCGGATGTCGGCGGAGCTCATCTGGACCATCGCGACGCCGTCCGCCACGTGCAGCTCCAGTACGGTCCGGTCGTCGCCGAGCGGCCGCACCCGTACGTCGCCGGTGCCGGCCGCCCCGCGCAGCCCCTCGGAGAGGAGCTCTCGCGCGAACGTCCACTCCACCGCGGCACCGTCCAGCGAGATCTCCGGCGGGAAGGACATCCGCACGGCCAGCGGGTCTGCCGGGTGGTAGTGCAGGGTGGCGGGCACCGGACGCGACCCCGGCGCGGTCGCGATCAGACGGACCTGCACGGCTTGGTCGATGGCGCTCTGCATCGCGGCTGCTCCCTTACGGCTGTCGGGTCGTGATGGTGGCCGGGTGTGCACACGGCTCACTCTCCTAGACGCTGTGCCCAGGTGAGCCGTGCCTGTGACAGGGGTGTGATCTATGTCATGTCAGGTGTGAACCGTGTCATCTGGGGGAGGCGTCCCCATTCGGCACCCTCCCGGTCCGGTGTGTCAGATACGGAATATCAGGTGGTCCCGGCAGGCATGCACCCGGGGCCCGGCTTTCCTGCCCGGGGGCGCCTCGCATGCCCGGGTTTGGTATCTCGCGCCCGGCTCCGGTTTCACATCTCGCGCGGCGACTGCCTTTACGCCTCGCGCCGCGGCTCTGCCTTTACGCCTCGCGCAGCAGTGCCGCGAGGTCGGCGTCCACGTCCAGGAAGCGGGGCTCGGCGCCGCGCGGCACCACCAGGTACGCACTCGCCAGGAAGCGCCGGAGATCGGCGGACGCGAACCGGACCATCGCCATGCCGTCGGCGGCGTGGAACTCCAGCATCGTGTGGCGCGGTCCGCAGGGCCAGGCGTGCACGTCGCCGTCCCCGGCCGGGCCCAGCAGCCCCTCCGCCAGCAGGTCGCGGCCGAACGTCCAGCGGACCTCCGCGCCGTCCAGGGAGGCCGCGGCCGGGAAGATCGCCTGTACGGCGAACGGATCGGTGCTCTTGTAGCGCAGACGGGCGAGGACGGCGCGCGACTGCGGTTCCGTCGCGATGAGGCCGGCCTGAACAGCGTGGTCGATGATGTCCGGCATCGTCGGCTCCCTGGTGTCTGTCCGGTGCGGTTCCTTGCCTGTACGACATCTATGACGGCCGCATCGTTACGGCAGTGCACCGGATTTCCGCGTGAGCTGCGTCACGGGCCCCGAGGGAAGCGGACAACCGCTCCTCACACCGACCGCGCACCGCCTCCCGGAGGCAGCGGTCGGGAGCGGGACGCGTTCGCTCTCCGCCGGTTCCCGTACGCACCCCGGCGCCCGGGACGACCGCCGGATACGCCGAACGTACCGGCCGCCGCCACGGACGTGCGTACGCCACTCCGGAGCGTGCCGCGCCGGGGCCGGTCGTACGATCGGTCGCCGCGCCGGTTACGGTCCGTACGAACGGGCCGTACGGTCGGTGACCGGCCCTGCGACCCGGTACCGGTCCTACGACCGGTACTGCTCCACCTGGGACGACGGGCGGACGGCGGCCTCGTCCGGGTTCTGCCCGAACTCGCTCTTGGCGCGCCGCTGCCGCAGCAGGTCCCAGCACTGGTTGAGCTCGCGTTCCAGCGCCGCCAGCTGCTCGCGCTCCTCGTCACCGCCGGTCTCCTCGGTGCCGATGCGCTCGCGCAGCGCCTTCTCGGTCTCCACCATCGCCGCGATACGGGAGAGGATCTCCTGCTGGTCCATGGGTCACTCCTCACTACCGGACAAGCCCCTGGGCCTTTACGGCTCACTGTAGGAAGCGGGGCACCCGGCCGCGATTCGGCGCGGCGGGGCTCTGCCCTGCCGGCCGGGCACGGACCCGCGAGGGGCCGCTGGGCGGCTCTCAGGTGCGCGGGGCGCCCAGCCGGCCTTCGAGGTGCAGCAACAGGTCGGAGAGGGTCGCGGAGAGGTTCCCCAGCTCCTCGCCGGAGAGCCCGGACAGCAGGCTGGACTCGAACGAGAGCTGATCGGGCAGCAGCCGGTCGATCAGCTCGCGGCCCTGGTCGGTGAGGCTGAGGTGGGCGACCCGGCGGTCGCGCGCGTCGGCGCGCCGGGCGACCAGGCCGCGTTCCTCCAGCAGCCGCAGCCGTTTGGTGACGGCGGCGCCCGACGCGAACGTCTCCCGCGCCAGCTGGCCCGGAGTCAGCTCGCGTCCGGTGCGCCGCAACGTGCCGAGAAGGTCGAATTCCGCGCGGGTCAGCCCCTCCTGCACGAGGGGTGCGTCCACCGCCTGCTGGAGCAGCGCGGAGCAGCGGTTGAGCCGTCCGATCACGGCCATCGGCCCGGTGTCGAGACCGGGATGCACCTGCTGCCACTGCCGCAGCACCCCTGCGACGATGTCCTCGGCCACGCTCAGCTCTCCTTCGTCCGCCGTTCTTCCGCGCCCATTCTGCCCACGGGGCGCGTACCCGTGTCGCACGCCGGTGCCGGACCGCCGACGCGGTTGCTTCGTACGCCTGGCGCGTGGGTCGGGTGCGTACGCCTGCTACTGCTGCTGGACCGCTATGCGGCCAGTGTCGGCGCCGTGAGGTGCCGGACCAGGCGGGCGAGGGTGCGGTGGCCGTCGCGCTCGGTGAGGGCGACGCGCT
Organism: Streptomyces sp. NPDC053542; assembly: GCF_044544685.1. NCBI lineage: Bacteria > Bacillati > Actinomycetota > Actinomycetes > Kitasatosporales > Streptomycetaceae > Streptomyces > Streptomyces sp. NPDC053542. The sequence continues at coordinate 100,556 of NZ_JBITXL010000010.1, read as the reverse complement.
CGGCGGGCAGGGCCCGCTGCCACCACTCGCCGGAGGCGACCTCGACGGCCTCGCGCAGTTCGACCAGTGCCGCGGCGAGCCGGTCGCGGGCCCAGCCCGCCTCGTGCAGCGCTTCGTGTCCCGTCTCGTGTCCCGTCTCGCGCCCCTCCTCGTGTCCGGACTCGTGGTCGTCCGGCAGGGTCGCGAGCACCGCGGCCGCCGCTTCCCGGGCCGCGACGACGCGGGCCACCGCGGCCTCGATGCGGTCGGTGGCGCGCCGATTGGTCACCAGTACGCAGCAGACCAGGCCGATGACCGCGCCGACCACCGTGTCCACCCACCGGTCGCGGACGAGAACGCCCGCGGGCATCGCGTTGCCGAAGGAGGTGAGCAGCAGCGCCATCGGGGTGACGCAGACCGACCCGAGCCAGTAGTTGCGCGGAATCCACGCCTCCGCGCCGATCTGGAAGAGGAGTACCAGCAGCACCATCGCCAGGTGACCGGTGTGGATCACCGGGAGCAGCGCGGTGAAGAGCAGCAGCCCGAGGAGGTTGCCGAGGGCGCGCTGGACGGCGCGCTGCCAGGAGAGCGTGGTGTTGGCCTGGAAGACCGAGGCCGCGGTGACCACCGCCCAGTACGGATGCTCGGAGCCGATGGCCATGGAGGCCCAGCCCGCGAGCGTACAGCCGATCATGACGCGCGCCCCGAGCGGCAACAGCGGCGAACCGGGCCGCAGCTGCTTCAGTACGGGCCGGAAGCCGCGCAGGTGGTCGGGGGAGGGGCGGCGCAGGCTGGCCGCGCCGCGGCCGTTCCGCCCGGACCGGATCGCGGCGCCGTTCCGTCCGGACCGGATCGCGGTCCCGTCCTGTGTCTCTTGTGCCTCCTGGTCGGCGGCGATGCCCGCCAGTTCCGCGGTCTGCCCGGCGTCCAGTGCCACCTCGGGGAGCGGTCGGCCGCGGCGCAGGTCCCGCGCCCAGGCGTCGAAGCGTGCGGCGTCCGCGGCGCGGGTCCCGGCGGCCGGCTCGGCCAGGGCCGATTCGGCGTGGATGAGCAGCCGCTCCAGGCGGGCCCTGGCGGTGTACTTGGCCGCGCTGCGGGCCGGTACGAGGAAGAGCGTCTGCCAGGCGGCGTTGACCGCGGCCGCGGTGGCGTGGCGGGGGCCGGCGGCGTCGGGTGCGGCACGCAGCAGCCCGGCCGCGGCCTCCAGCGCCCGCGCCGTGGCGATCCGCTGCGGCCCCTCCGGCCGTACGAGCCAGGGCGCCATGCACACCAGCCACGCGACGGCGCCGCCCGCGACGGCGAGCAGCAGGTGGAACGGGATCAGGCCGGGCTGCTGCGGCACGAAGAAGGCCGAGGCCGAGATGAAGGTGATGATGAGGTTGCCGGGCGGCCCGATACGGGTCGCGTCGCACATCATCTTGTGCACCGCCGCCAGCGCCGAGGCGATCAGCACGAGCAGCATGGTGGTGCCGATGAAGGCGGAGCTGACCAGGCCGACGGCGAGGCTGGCGATCATGGAAAGGACCACCCAGGCAACGGTCCGGGCGCGCGCCGCGTACGGCTTGTTGTGCCCGTACAGCGCGCACATCGCGCCGGCCGAGGTGTAAAGGACCAGGTCCATCCGGTCCAGGGCGAGCAGCGCCAGATCGGGTACGGCGATGGCGACGGCCGCGCTGAACGCGGGCTTGTGCCAGTGCCGCGTCTCCAGGGGGCGACGCAGCCGCACGGTGCTCTTGACCGGCAGCGGTCGCGTCCGGATGACGCCGTCGCCGCCGACGCGCTGCGTGCCGCTCTTGGCGTGGTTCTTGTGGTTTTTGGTGTCCTTTTGTCTCAGTCGCGTCGATCCAGCATGCTTGCCCATGCTTAAAGATTAGCAGGTGTTTTACTAGTGAAGAATTAGCCGGGAGCCGTGCTGTGCGTCTCCGTCGTCTCCGTCCTCAGCAGGGACGATTCTTGACGTACAGCGCCCGCGGGTCGCGGTCCGTGCCGTAGCGCACGTTCTTCGTCGTGCCCTTCTTGAGCCGGCCGCGCGTATCGGGGCGCGCCGGTACGACGACGGTGTAGCAGGCGGTCCGCTTGTCGCACAGGTTCGTCAGCCGGACGTACCGCTTGTGCTTCTTCGTGAAGTACTTGACCACCTTGACGCACTGCGGTGCCCGCTGGTGCCGGGACGCGGCGGCGGCCGGCTCCGCCGACGCTATTCCGAGCGTCCCGCTCAGCGTGGCGGCAGCGACGACTGCAGCCAGAAATCTACGCATGGGTCCCCCCGTGATCGGTCCACTTGACTATCGCATTTTCCGCGAGCCGGACAAGGGGCACCCCACCCGTACAAGGGAGCACGCTGCGGTACGGGGGGCACGCGGGGCGCCCGGCACGGGAGCACGCCCCCGAGAACGCTCCACCCCCGCTGCGCCCCCCGATCCGCAGCCGGTGACCGGCTACCGGTCGTCGATCGCCGGTCGCCGGTTGCTGGTCGTCGATCGCCGGTCGCCGGTCTTCGGTCGGCTACAGGTGGTCGATCCGCAGGTATCGCAACGCCCGGGCGGTCAGCGCCATGACGTCCTCCGCTCCGTCTCCCCGTGCCCAGTACTCCATCGCCACCGTGATCGCATCGATCAGGGCCGCGGCGAGCAGCCGGGTCTCCATGCTGTCCGGGTCGCCGCCGGTGCGTGGCGCGAGTGCCGGCGCCAGCCGGTCCTGCAGCTCCCGTCCGGCTGCCAGCCAGCGCGTACGCAGTGCCGGTACCGAGCCCATCACCCGGAGCAGCCGCCGCGCCCGGTCCGCGTCCGCCAGGCGGCGCAGGGACACCGAGTCGGCGAACGCCGCTTCGACGGCCTGGCTCAGCGGCTCGTCGGCCGGCCGCGCCGCCAGCTCGTCGGCGAGGCCGCTGACGCTCGACGTGAAGACCGGCGTGAGCGCGTCCTCCTTCGCCGGGCAGTACCGGTAAAAGGTACGCAGCGAGATACCGGCCGCCCCGGCGATGTGCTCGACCGTCGTCGCCTCGTACCCACGCTCGGAGAAGAGCTCCGCCGCCGCCTCGGCAATCGCCATCCGAGTCGCCTGACGCCGCGCTTCATCGATCGACGGCCGCCCCCGCCCCGCTGCCATATGCGTCGCCCCTCTCCCGCCCGCTCCCGCCGTCCGGTGCTCCAGCGCCACCTCCCGGAATCTCGTCACTCTGCCACAGCCCCGACATCACGCCCCTCCTACCGCACCCCCATCTCCCTGTCCCCCTTATTGGCACGCCATGCCATTTAATCTAGGTTGGTCACTCCACTCGCTCGAGGCCGGCGGTGCCGGCAGCGAAGGAGCCACCGACCATGCCCCCTTCCTCGCGCACCTACCTCGTCACCGGAGCGGCCTCCGGCATCGGCGAGGCCACCGCGGCCCGCCTCCGCGCTGCGGGCCACACCGTCATCGGCGCCGACCTGACCACCGAGGCGGCCGGCGTCGCGATAGCGGCCGATCTCGCCACGGAACAGGGCCGCGCCGAACTGGCCGCCCGCGCCCGGGAACTCACCGGCGGCCGGCTCGACGCCGTCATCGCCTGTGCCGGCCTCGCCCACTTCACGCCCGCGACCCTCAAGGTCAACTACTTCGGCGCGGTCGCCACCCTGGAACGCCTGCGCCCCCTGCTCGCCGCCGGCACCGACCCGCGCGCCGCCGTCGTCGCCTCCGTAGCCGCCGTGCACCCCTCCGACCCGGCCATCGTCGACGCCGCCCTGGCCGGCGACGAGGCGGCGACGACCGCGGCGGCGCAGCGCGCCATCGACCGGGGCGAGGGGTATCTCCTGTACGGCTCGTCCAAGGCGGCCATCGCCCGCTGGGTACGGCGCACCGCGGTCACCCCCGACTGGGCGGGCGCCGGCATCCCCCTGAACGCCATCGGCCCCGGCACCGTCCTGACCCCGATGACGGAAGGCATGCTCGCCGACCCCGCCACCCGCCAGGCCGTCGACACCGCCGTCCCGATGCCGCTCCACGGTCACGCCCACCCGGAACAGATCGCCCCGCTCCTGACCTGGCTCACCTCACCCGAGAACACCCACGTGACCGGCCAGCTCCTCTTCATAGACGGCGGCGCGGAAGCCCTCCTCCGCCCCACGTGACGGTTCGCCCCACATAACGGCTTGCCCCACGTGACGGCTGCCCTGGCGGCCGACGCGAGGGCCCGGGCGTAACAGGCCCCGTCGGTCCGCCGCGTCAGTCCTCCCCGTCGGTCCGCCCCGTCAGTCCTCCGCGATCGTGACCGTCTCATGGTGCTGGGACGAGGCGGGGGAGGAAGCGGCTTGCTGGGGCGAGGCGGTGATGACGCGTAGGCCGCGGTCGGTGAACTCCCTTCTGGCGGATTCCTCCGCCCTGTTGTCCGTGATGAACGTGTCGAAGACATCGGCGTCGCCGACCCGGGCGAAGCAACGGGTGCCGATCTTGGACGAGTCGGCGACGACGACGGCTCGCCGGGACCGCTCGGCCATGAGGCGGTTGACGCGGGCCTCCGACTCGTCGTGCACGGTGGCCCCCATCCGCGGGTCCATGCCGTTCGCGCCGATGAACGCGATGTCCAGGGAGATCTGCTGCAGCACCAGCTCACTGAACGGGCCGACCAGCTCGAACGACCGCGACTGTGCGACGCCACCCGTCAGCACGATCTTGATCTGTGGCCGTACGGCGAGTTCGTTGGCGATGTTGAGCGAGTTCGTGACGATCGTCAGGTGCGGCTGCGGACCGGCCTCCGCGAACTCCGGCCGGGTCGCGAGTACCCGGGCGATCTCCGTGGTGGTCGTGCCGCCGCTGAGTCCGACGACATCGCCGCGCTCGACCAGCTTGGCCGCCGCCTGGGCCACCGCCTCCTTGTCCGCCGCGCGATGGGCGTGCTTGTAACGGATGGGCAGGTCGTACGCCACGGAGCTCAGTACTGCTCCACCACGCGTCCGGGTGAGCAGCTGCTGCTCGGCCAGCGCGTCCATGTCGCGGCGCATCGTCGCGGCGGAGACCTCCAGCGCGGTCGCCGCCTCGTCGACATCCACCCTGCCGCGTTCCCCGAGCAGTTCCAGCAGGGCATTCATCCGTTCATGGCGCTTCATGCCAAGACCCTAACCGCCGCCTGTACCCCGCTCGCAGCCGTTGGTGCGTCCGCCTCGGCCTCGGCCTCAGCCTCGGCGTTGGCATGGACGGCGGCCCGTCAGCCGCGGGTCGAGGCCGCGGGTGCGTACTGGCCGGGGAGTGCCGTCGTCCCGCCGAGGACGCTCAGTATTCGGGCCGCCTCGTCGGCGACCGCCGCCCGGGCCGGCTTGATGTACTTCCGCGAGTCCACCAGGTCCGGGTCGCCGGCCAGCGTGCCCCGGAGGGAGCGGGTGAAGACCGAGACCAGGTGCGTCGAGATATTGATCTTCGTCATGCCGGCGGCGATCGCCCGGCGCAGCTCTTCGTCCGGTACGCCCGAGGAGCCGTGCAGCACCAGGGGAACCGGCAGTTTCTCGTGCAGTTCGGCGATGAGCTCCTTGTCCAGTACGGCCGTGCGTTCCCGCATGGCGTGTGACGACCCGACCGCCACGGCGAGCGCGTCCACGCCCGTGGCCGTGACATACGCCAGCGCTTCCTTCGGGTCGGTGCGCACGCCCGGTGCGTGGACACCGTCCTTGCCGCCGACCTCGCCCAGCTCGGCTTCGACGTACACCCCCCGCTCGTGGCACCAGGCGGTCAGCTCGGCGGTGGTGGCGACGTTCTCCGCGTAGGGGAGGGCCGAGGCGTCGACCATCACCGAACTCACCCCGGCCGCGACTCCCTCGTGCACCAGCCGCGGCTGGGTGATGTGGTCCAGGTGCACCGCTGTCCGCGCGGGGGAGGCTTCCGCGAGCGCGAGGGTGGCTCGCGTGATCGGCAGCAGGCTGCCGTGATAGCGGACGCAGTTCTCGCTGATCTGGAGGATGACCGGGATGCCCGTCCGCTCGGCGGCGGCGACCAGCGCCTCGGCTGTCTCCAGGTGGATGACGTTGAACGACACCGCGCCGACCCGTGCCTCGGCGGCGGCCTGGACTATCTCTGACGTGGGGACGAGGGGCATGGAGCCGGCCTCCCTGGCGTAGGGACGGGTGAGGAAAGGCAGTCGGGAACGGCAGTCGGCAACGGCAGTCGGGAACGGCAGTTGGGAAGGCAGCCGGGAAGGCAGTCAGGACAGGGCAGTTGGCGGGGTGCCGCCGAGCATGACCGAGCGGGTGAGGCTGCGGGGGTTGTCGGGGTCCAGGCCGCGGGCGCGGGCGCGGGCCAGTGCCACGCGGTGGATCAGTACGAGGTCCGCGAGCGGGTCACGGTCGTGCGTCACGAACCGGGCGCCGGTCCGGGTGACGTCCTCGGCCAGCCCGTCCGGCGCATCGCCGAAGAGCCAGGTGACGCGGCCGGGGGCGGCGATGGATATCGGGCCGTGCCGGTACTCCATGGCCGGATAGGACTCGGTCCAACTCTGGGCTGCCTCGCGCATCTTGAGAGCCGCCTCGTTGGCCAGGCCGACGGTCCATCCCGTACCGAGGAAGGTGAACTGTTCGGCGTCTATCCACTCCTGTGCGACGGGGGTAGTCAGTGCTTCCTCGGCGTCGCCTATCGCAGCGGAGAGGTCTTCGCCCAGCTGGGCGCGGAGCAGGGCCAGGGCTGTGGTGGCGAAGCGGGTCTGCACGACGGAGCGCTCGTCGGCGAAGGGCAGCGCGACGATCTCGTCGGAGAGCTCCCTCGCCGGGGTGTCCTGGTCGCCCAGCAGGGTCACCGTGGGGATACGGCCGCGGACGGCCTCGAGTATGCGCAGGACCTCTGTCGTGGTCCCGGAGCGGGTGATGGCCACCACCGCGTCGTAGCCGCGGTCGGCGCCCAGGAAGCTCTCGGAAGCGGGGAAGGCGTCGGTGACGCCGGCGCCCTTGGCTTCGCGCAGCGCGGCGTACGACTGCGCCATGAACCATGAGGTGCCGCAGCCGATGACGGCGACGCGCAGGCCGTGCTTCGGCAGCGGGCCGTCCTCACCGCCGAGGCGCGCGGCCTCGCGCCACGTCTGTGGCTGGCTGCTCAGCTCCTGCTCCATGTGCGACGTGCCGGTCATGGTGGTCCCGCCCCTCCGTCAGTCGGTCGATCCCTCTGCCGGTCAGTTGGTCATTGCCGGCCAGCTGGCCATTCAGTCAGTCGGATGGCCACTCGGTCGGATCGCGTTTTGCGCGTTGGCGCTGGCGCGTGGTGAGTGAAAGTGCAATATTCGGCCTCGTTGCAATCAACTGTACGCATGAGCGAGAGGGTGCGCCATCCCTCGTTCGAGTTAGCGGCTGGGGGCGGCGCATGCGAGAGAGGGGTGGGGGGGGCGGGGGGGGGCCCCCGCCCCCCCCCGGCGGGGGGGGGGGGTGGGGTGGGGGGGGGGGGGGGGGGGGGGGGGGGGGGGGGGGGGGGGGGGGGGGGGGGGCGCGCGGGCCCCGCCCCCCCACCCCTCTGTCGGGATCTCGTCTGAGCTCTGTGGTTGTCCGTCCGGTTCCGGGCGTCGTCAGGTGGGCTGCTGCTCCCGGTAGTTCGCCAGGTCGGCGACGGTCTTGGTGGCGGTGAACTCAGTAATCCGGTATTCGCACACGCCGGCCGTGACGAACGGGTCCTCCTGGGTGATCTTCTCCGCGGTGGCGCGGTCCTCGACCGAGGCGAGGATGACGCCGCCGTCGCGGGGCTTCTTGCGGCCCGAGGCGAGGAAGTGCCCGGCGGCGAAGTGCTGCTCCAACCAGGCGACGTGCTCGTCGATCACGGCCTCCACGCGGTCGAGGGGAGCGGTGTAGGTCAATTCGAGTACGAACATCTCTGGAATATAGGACAGGGGGAACGGGTGACGGCGCGGTGGGTCATGGGTCGGACGCAGGGGGCGGGAGCCGGCCGGCAACCGGCCGGAGGGACGGCCGGGTGGTCCGTTCGCAGCAGTGGGTGGGGCGTCGCGTGGCGGGCGGTCGGAGGGCGGCCGAGGATGGAGGCCGCACCTGTCTCCTCACGGTTGGGAACAGCACATGATGCGTCGTCTCACTGTCATGCTCACCGCTCTCTTCGCCGCCGGGCTCCTTGCCACAGGGTCCGCCGTCGCGGCGCCCGCAGACGAACCGGACCAGCTGACCCCGAAGGAGCAGGCGGGGCTGGAGTTCGCCGGCAATGTGCTCGGCGCGCTCTTCGGCGGCGCTCAGCGCTGACGCCTCGCGGCCGGGCCGGCGCCGCACAAGAAGGCGCCGCACAAGAAGGCGCCGCACAGGACGGCGGGCCTCTCAGGGGCCGTTCACCTCATTGGCGATGTGGTGGGCCCAGTCGCGGACGCGGCTCATGTCCTGGTGATCGGCAGCCGGGGCCCGGCCGTCGCCGGGCCAGCCCCGGCCCCGGTCCACGTCCCGGTCCGCCTCCCGGCCCACGTCCCGGTCCGCCGCCGAGCGGTCCAGCAGGCCGCGGAGGTGGCGGACGGGGCGGCTGCCGAACGTGATGTGCCCGCGGGCGCCCGCCCGGTTCATCGCGCGGCTCGCGCCCCGGACCGGCGCCGCGCCGGGCTCGCTCGCCGCGGTACCCGCGGGGCCGCTGCTGAACAGCCAGACCGGGCGGGAGCGCAGCTGCGCGGCGTGCCGGCGGGCGAAGCGGCGGGCGTCGCGGTGCCAGCGGTTCGCGCGGAGCGCGCCGCCGAGTACGACGGCGTCGTACGGGCCCACGCTGACGACCTCCGCCGCCGGGCGCAGTTCGGTATCGAAGCCGTCCTCGCGCAGCACGGCGGCTATTTCCTCCGCGATGCTCTGGGTGAATCCGTCCTTGATGCCGTGGGCGTAGGCGATCAGTACGCGGTACTTGGCCATGGCGCTTCCTGGGGTTCCGGGGGCCGGGCGCCGGAGGCGGCGAGGGACCTGCGTCCGCTGGCCGCCGGGGCGGCGAGGGACCTGCGCCGGCTAGCCGCCGGGGATCTCCTCCGCCTCCCTGTCCCGTACGCGTTCGGCGATGACCGCGGCCTGGATGCGGCGGCCGACCTTGAGCTTGGTCAGGATGGCGGAGATCCGGTTCTTGACGGTCTTCTCCGCGAGGAAGAGCCGGTCGGCGATCTGGCGGTTGGTCAGGCCCTCGCCGATGAGATCGAGGATCTGCCGCTCCCGGGGGGAGAGGCGGGCCAGTTCCGGCGGGCCGGCGGGCGCCACCGGACCACGTACACGGGCCAGGACGCGGGCCGTGGCCCCGGGGTCCAGCATCGACTGGCCGGCCGCCACGGTGCGTATGGCCGTCACCAGGTCGGAACCCTTGATCTGTTTCAGTACGTACCCGGCGGCGCCGGCCATGATGGCGTCGAACAGCGCCTCGTCGTCATCGAAGGACGTGAGCATCAGGCAGGCCAGGCCGGGGAGCGCGCAGCGCAACTCCCGGCAGACGTCGATGCCTTCGTGGTCCCCGCTGTCGGTACTGGAGCCCAGCCGTACGTCGAGCACCGCGACGTGCGGCCGCAGCGCGGGGGCGCGGGCGAGCGCCTGGCGGGCGTCGGCCGCGTCGCCGACGACGGTCATGTCCGGCTCGGCGTCCAGGAGGTCGCGCAGGCCGCGGCGGACCACTTCGTGGTCGTCCAGCAGGAAGACGCGGATGGGGGAGGCGTGCGCACCGCCGGGCTCCGTCATGGTCTCGGCTCCGTCCGTAGTCCTGTCCCGGGCCGTGCCCCCGGGCCGCCCACCCCAGCGTGGTGCACCCGCGCGCCCACCACCATGGGCCGACAAGCCCCATCCGGGACCGGAGAGCCCTCGAACGGGCCGGGGCCGGGGCCGGGGCCGACCCCGGCCGCGCCCGGTCGGGACCCGATAGTGTGGCGGGATCATGACGATCACCGGAACGGTCTCCCGCGACGACGAACTGCGCAACTGGCCCGCCGACGAGGCCGCGGCCCGGGCCGCCCAGGACCGGCTGCGCCACCACGTGGTGCTCGACGAGCCGGGCCCCGAGGCGGACTTCGACGGCACGGTGGCGGGCGTGGACGTGGCGTACGACGACGAGCGGGGCGTCGTCGCCGCGGCGGCCGTCGTGCTGGACGCCCGTACACTGCGGGTCGTCGATCAGGCGACGGCGGTGGGGCCGGTGTCCTTCCCGTACGTTCCCGGACTGCTCGCCTTCCGGGAGATCCCGACCGTGCTCGACGCGCTCGACCGGCTCGCGAGCCTCCCCGACCTCGTGATCTGTGATGGTTACGGGCTCGCCCACCCACGTCGGTTCGGGCTCGCCAGCCACCTCGGCGTGCTCACCGGGCTGCCGGTGATCGGCGTCGGGAAGAACCCGTTCACCTTCACGTACGAGGCGCCGGAGGCGGAGCGCGGCGCCACCTCCGCACTGCTGGACGGGGACGAGGAGGTCGGGCGCGCGCTGCGGACGCGGCGGGGTGTGAAGCCGGTCTTCGTGTCCGTGGGGCACCGCGTCGGGCTGGACCGCGCGTGTGCCCATACGCTGCGGCTGGCGACGAAGTACCGGCAGCCGGAGACCACCCGGGTCGCCGACGCACTGTGCCGCCGGGCACTCGCGGAGGTCTGAGCGTCGAAGAGAGGCCCGCGCCCGGGCGGGCGCGGGCGGGGCTCCCGTTCGTCAGTCCGTCAGCCCTGTTGCTCGACCACCCGGAAGCGCATTCCCGCCTTCGTCAGCCGTTCCGTGAGCGCGTCGCCCATGGCGACCGCGGCCGTCACCTGGCCCGCGGTCTCGGGGAGTTCGTCGTACGCGAGGGACAGGGCCGACTCGGCGAGCATCTTCGCCGTCTCGTCGTATCCGGGGTCGCCGCCCGCGACCTCCGTGACGAGCCGTCGGCCGCCGCCCTCGCCCACGAAGCGGACCTTGAACCAGCTCTTCGCCCGGCGCGCCTCGTCCGGGCCGTCGCCGGGCGCGAGCCGGGCCGACAGCCACCGGCGTGCGGGCGGGAGCTGGGCCAGCCCGGCCGCGACGCCCGCGCCCAGCACGCCTCCGACCGCCACCGGAAGCGACTTGACGCCGGCGTAGTGGCGGTAGCGGAAATCCGGCCCGTACCGCTCCAGTGCGGCCGCCGAGCGGGCGACCATCTGAGGGTCGAGGGTCGGCAGCGGTACGCCCCAGACGCCTTGCTCCCGGGTCGGAGTCCCGGGCGCCGCGCGCACCGTACGGCCCACCGGGCGCGGCTCGACGCGCTGCCGCTCCCGGGCGGCGCGCGCCATGCCGAGCGGGCGGGACATCGCGGTGAGCGCGGAGGCCAGCGTGCCGCCCGAGAAGGTGGCGTTGGTGCGCACGAAGCCGGCCACGCGCAGCGGTACGCCCTCGGGCAGCAGCCCCACCGTGTAGTGCACGCCGAGGTCGTACGGAATGCAGTCGAAGCCGCAGGCGTGCACCAGGCGCGCGCCCGAGGCGAGCGCCGTCGCGTGGTGGCGCAGATACATCCGGTCGACGAATTCCGGTTCACCGGTGAGGTCCACATAGTCGGTGCCGGCCTCGGCGCAGGCCGCCACCAGCGGCTCGCCGTACTTCAGGTACGGGCCGACGGTGGTGGCCAGTACCCGGGTCGCGGTGGCCACTTCGCGCAGCGACTCGGGGTCGGCGGCGTCGGCGTGCAGCAACGGCAGCTCGGCGCAGGCCGGGTGATCCGCGGCGAGTTCGGCGCGCAGCTGCTCCAGCTTCGCCCTGTTGCGCCCGGCCAGCGCCCAGCGGCACCCCTCGGGGGCGTGCGCGGCCAGGTAGGCGGCGGTGAGCCGGCCCGCGAAGCCGGTCGCGCCGAAGAGGACGACGTCGTACGCCCGTCCCGCGGCAGCCTGTCGTCCCATGGTGCGGCCCTTCGCTGTGATCGTGTCGGCAGGTGTCGCACGCTAAGGACGAGTTGTACGTGGCGTCAACACGGCCCTGCGCGCCCTGCGCGCAACGGGGCGGGAAGATGGCCGCTCCGGCCGGCCACGGGGCTCACTCCGTCCGGTCCGCCTCCCGCCCCATGGTCACCCCGCGGACGCCGTCCAGCTCGGCCAGGCGTTCGAGCAGATCGTGAGGGGAGGCGATGCCCTCCAGGCGGAGCAGTACTTCGCTGGCGACCCGGTCGGGTTCTTCCGGCCCGGTCTCGACCTGGACGTCGGTCACCTGGAAGCCGCTGCTCGTGCACATCTCCAGCATCCGGCCGAGCAGGCCGTGCTGGGAGCGGTAGGCGAGCCGGAGTTCGAAGCGCTCCAGGGACGGGGCCATCGACATCCGGTCGGTGATCTTGGGGAAGCCGCGGACGACGAGGAAGTGCACGGCCGTCGAGGCGAGCGCGAGCAGCGGCAGCCCGCCGCCGCAGGCCATGCCGATGGCGCAGGTCAGCCAGATGGTCGCGGCCGTGGTCAGGCCGCGTACGGCGTCCTTCTTCACGAAGATCAGGCCGCCGCCGATGAAGCCGATGCCGGAGACGACCTGCGCGGCGACCCGGGACGGGTCGAGTCCGATGCCCTCGATGCCGGTGACCGCCCCGAAGCCGTGGATCGACACCTCCATGAAGAGCGCGCTGCCGACGCCCACGAGGGTGTGGGTGCGCAGGCCCGCGCTCTTCTGGCGCGCCTCGCGTTCCAGCCCGATGAGGGAGGACAGCAGCAGCGCCATGGCCAGTTCGATGATCTGGCGCCAGCCCTGGCCGGTGGCGGGGTCGAACAGTGCGGCGGCGAGGTGCGAGGAAGGCATCCGGCCATTGTCGCCGCCGCGCGCGAGCAGGCAATGGCGCCGGGGCCCGACCCGCGTGCAAAGCCGCCCGGAAGGGCTTGTGGAAACTGGAACACGTTCTTAACATCTCAGGTGTTACAGCATTGGTGTCACAAGCTGGGGGCGCGATGGCGCAGACAGGGAACGGCCCGCTGAGCGGCGTGCGCGTGGTGGAACTCGCAGGTATCGGGCCGGGCCCGTTCGCCGCGATGCACCTCGCCGACCTCGGCGCCGACGTCGTACGCGTGGACCGCCCCGGCGGCTCCGGCATCGGCATCGATCCGGCGCACGACCTCACCAACCGCGGCAAGCGCTCGGTGCTGGTCGACCTGAAGGCGCCGGAGGGGCCGGGCCAGGTCCTCGACCTGGCCGGGCGCGCCGATGTGCTGATCGAGGGGTACCGGCCGGGAGTCGCCGAGCGGCTCGGCGTCGGCCCCGAGGAGTGCCTGGCCCGCAACCCCCGCCTCGTCTACGGCCGGATGACCGGCTGGGGCCAGGACGGCCCGCTCGCCGACACCGCGGGGCACGACATCGGGTACATCGCGCTCACCGGCGCGCTCGGCATGACCGGCACCGCCGACGGCCCGCCCATCGCCCCCGCCAACCTCCTCGGCGACTACGCCGGCGGCTCGCTGTACCTCGTCATCGGCATCCTCGCCGCGCTCCAGCACGCGCGTACCGAAGGCGGCGCGGGACAGGTCGTGGACGCCGCGATCGTCGACGGCACGGCCCACCTCACCACCATGATCCGCGGCATGCTGGAGGCGGGCGCCTGGCAGGACCGGCGCGCCGCCAACCTCCTGGACGGCGGGGCGCCTTTCTACGGCACGTACGAGACGGCGGACGGCGGCCACATGGCCGTCGGCGCACTGGAGCAGCGGTTCTACGCCGAGTTCCTGCGGCTGCTCGGCCTGGCGGACGAGGTGCCTGCGCGGGAGGACTTCGCCCAGTGGGGCGCGCTGCGTACGGCCATCGCCGACCGCTTCCGTACCCGTACGCGCGAGGAGTGGACGGCCGTCTTCGACGGGTCCGACGCGTGCGTGGCGCCCGTGCTGTCGCTGCGTGAGGCGCCGGAGCATCCCCATCTCGCGGCCCGCGGCACCTTTGTCGAACACGCCGATGTCACCCAGCCCGCGCCCGCGCCGCGCTTCTCGCGCACGCCCGGTTCGGTGCGCGGCGGCCCCGCCCTGCCCGGCGCGGACACCGAAGCGGTGGCCCGTGACTGGGACGTCCCCGCCCTGACCACCACCGCCCGTCCCGATCGCCCCGGAGACGGCACCGAGGAAGGCCCGCAACGATGACCCAGCCGACGCAGATGGCGCGCCAGATCTTCACCGAGGAACACGACGCCTTCCGCGAGACCGTGCGCACCTTCCTCAAGAAGGAGGTCGAACCGCACTACGAGCAGTGGGAGCGGGACGGCATCGTCAGCCGGGACGCCTGGCTGGCCGCCGGCCGCCAGGGGCTGCTGGGGCTCGCCGTGCCCGAGGAGTACGGCGGCGGGGGCAACGCCGACTTCCGCTACTCCGCCGTCCTGGCCGAGGAGTTCACCCGGGCGGGCGCCGCGGGCCTGGCCGTCGGCCTGCACAACGACATCATCGGCCCGTACCTCACCTCGCTGGCCACCGAGGAGCAGAAGCGGCGCTGGCTGCCGGGCTTCTGCAGCGGCGAGATCATCACCGCCATTGCGATGACCGAGCCGGGCGCGGGCTCCGACCTCCAGGGCATCAGAACGACCGCCGAGGACCGCGGCGACCACTGGATACTGAACGGCTCCAAGACCTTCATCTCCAATGGCATCCTCGCCGACCTGGTCGTCGTGGTCGCCAAGACGACCCCCGAAGGGGGCGCTCACGGACTCAGCCTGCTGGTCGTCGAGCGCGGTATGGAGGGCTTCGAGCGGGGCCGGAACCTCGACAAGATCGGGCAGAAGGCCCAGGACACCGCCGAGCTGTTCTTCAATGACGTGCGCGTGCCCAAGGAGAATCTGCTCGGCGAGCTGAACGGCGCCTTCATCCACCTGATGACCAATCTCGCGCAGGAGCGGATGGGCATAGCGGTGGCCGGCATCGCCGCGGCCGAGCACCTGCTGGAGATCACCACGCAGTACGTCAAGGAGCGCGAGGCGTTCGGGCGGCCGCTCGCCAAGCTCCAGCACATCCGCTTCGAGATCGCCGAGATGGCCACCGAGTGTGCGGTGACCCGCACTTTCCTGGACCGCTGCATTGTCGACCACTCGGCCGGGCAACTGGATGCCGTACACGCCTCGATGGCCAAGTGGTGGGCCACCGAGCTGCAGAAGCGGGTGGCCGACCGCTGTCTGCAACTGCACGGCGGATACGGCTACATGAACGAGTACCGCGTCGCCAAGGCGTTCACCGACGGCCGTATCCAGACGATCTACGGCGGCACCACCGAGATCATGAAGGAGATCATCGGCCGCTCGCTGCTCGGCTGACCTGTTACGCACGGCTCACCCTCATCTTGAAAGGCTCCACACCGTGACTTCCGAAGCGTACGTATACGACGCGATCCGCACCCCGCGCGGCCGCGGCAAGGCAGCCGGCGCGCTGCACGGCACCAAGCCGATCGACCTGGTCGTCGGCCTGATCCACGAGGTACGCCGGCGCTTCCCGGACCTCGACCCGGCCGCCGTGGACGACATCGTGCTCGGCGTCGTCGGCCCGGTCGGCGACCAGGGCTCCGACATCGCCCGCATCGCGGCCATCGCCGCCGGGCTGCCCGACACCGTCGCCGGCGTACAGGAGAACCGCTTCTGCGCCTCCGGCCTGGAAGCCGTCAACATGGCCGCCGCCAAGGTCCGCTCCGGCTGGGAGGACCTGGTACTGGCCGGTGGCGTCGAGTCGATGTCGCGCGTGCCGATGGCCTCGGACGGCGGCGCCTGGTTCAACGACCCGATGACCAACTTCGACACCAACTTCGTGCCGCAGGGCATCGGTGCCGACCTGATCGCCACCATCGGGGGCTGGAGCCGCCGCGACGTGGACGAGTACGCCGCGCTGTCCCAGGAGCGCGCCGCCGCGGCCTGGAAGGACGGCCGCTTCAAGCGCTCCGTCGTCCCGGTCACCGACCGCAACGGCCTCACCGTCCTCGACCACGACGAGCACATGCGCCCCGGCACCACCGCCGATTCGCTCGCCTCCCTCAAGCCCTCCTTCGCCGCCATCGGCGACATGGGCGGCTTTGACGCCGTGGCGCTGCAGAAGTACCACTGGGTCGAGGCCATCGACCACGTCCACCACGCGGGCAACTCCTCCGGCATCGTGGACGGCGCGGCGCTGGTCGCGATCGGCTCCAAGGAGGTCGGCGAGCGGTACGGCCTGACCCCGCGCGCCCGGATCATCTCCGCCGCGGTCTCCGGCTCCGAGCCCACCATCATGCTCACCGGCCCGGCCCCCGCCTCCCGCAAGGCGCTCGCCAAGGCCGGCCTGACCATCGACGACATCGACCTGGTCGAGATCAACGAGGCGTTCGCCGCCGTCGTGCTGCGCTTCGTGCAGGACATGGGCCTGAGCCTGGACAAGGTCAACGTCAACGGCGGCGCGATCGCCATGGGCCACCCGCTCGGCGCCACCGGCGCGATGATCCTCGGCACCCTCATCGACGAGCTGGAGCGCCAGGACAAGCGCTACGGCCTGGCCACCCTCTGCGTCGGCGGCGGCATGGGCGTCGCCACCGTCATCGAGCGCCTCTGACCGTCCGTCCCGACCCCTTACGGAGAACGCACCATGAGTGAAGCCAGCACCATCCGCTGGGAGCAGGACGAGACCGGCGTCGTCACCCTCGTCCTCGACGACCCGGGCCAGTCGGCGAACACGATGAACGACGCCTTCAAGACCTCCCTCGCCGCGGTCGCCGACCGCCTGGAGGCCGAGAAGGACAGCATCCGCGGCATCATCTTCACCTCCGCCAAGAAGACCTTCTTCGCCGGCGGCGACCTGCGCGAGCTGATCGCCGTCCGCCCGGAGAACGCCCAGCAGGCGTTCGAGGCGGGCCAGGGCATCAAGCGCGACCTGCGGCGCATCGAGACGCTCGGCAAGCCCGTCGTCGCGGCCATCAACGGCGCCGCTCTGGGCGGCGGTTACGAGATCGCGCTCGCCTGCCACCACCGCGTCGCGCTCGACACGCCCGGTACCAAGATCGGCCTGCCCGAGGTCACCCTCGGCCTGCTCCCGGCCGGCGGCGGCGTCGCCCGTACGGTACGGCTGCTCGGCATCGCCGACGCGCTGCTGAAGGTCCTCCTCCAGGGCACTCAGTACAACGCCACGCGCGCGAAGGACAACGGGCTGATCCACGAGGTCGCCGAGACGCCCGAGGACCTGCTCGCCAAGGCGCGCGCCTTCATCGACGCGCACCCCGAGTCCCAGCAGCCCTGGGACGTCAAGGGGTACAAGATCCCCGGCGGCACGCCCGCCAACCCCAAGTTCGCCGCGAACCTCCCGGCGTTCCCCGCCAACCTCAAGAAGCAGCTGAACGGCGCGCCGTACCCGGCCCCGCGCAACATCCTCGCCGCGGCCGTCGAGGGCTCGCAGGTCGACTTCGAGGCCGCGCAGACCATCGAGGCGCGGTACTTCGTGGAGCTGGTCACCGGCCAGATCTCGAAGAACATGATCCAGGCGTTCTTCTTCGACCTCCAGGCCGTCAACTCCGGGGCCAACCGCCCGAAGGGCATCGAGGAGCGCAAGGTCACCAAGGTCGCCGTGCTCGGCGCGGGCATGATGGGCGCGGGCATCGCGTACAGCTGCGCCAAGGCCGGCATCGAGGTCGTGCTCAAGGACGTGTCCGCGGAGGCCGCGGCCAAGGGCAAGGGCTACTCGGAGAAGCTGTGCGCCAAGGCCGTCTCCCGGGGGCGTACGACCCAGGAGAAGGCGGACGCGCTGCTCGCCCGCATCACCCCGACCGCCGACCCGCAGGACCTGGCGGGCTGTGACGCCGTCATCGAGGCGGTGTTCGAGGACACCGCGCTCAAGCACAAGGTGTTCCAGGAGATCGAGGGCATCGTCGCGCCCGACGCGCTGCTGTGCTCCAACACCTCCACCCTGCCGATCACCGGCCTCGCCGAAGGCGTCCAGCGCAAGCAGGACTTCATCGGCCTGCACTTCTTCTCGCCGGTCGACAAGATGCCGCTGGTGGAGATCATCAAGGGCGGGAAGACCGGCGACGAGGCGCTGGCCCGCGCGTTCGACCTGGTACGCCAGATCCGCAAGACCCCGATCGTGGTCAACGACAGCCGCGGCTTCTTCACCTCCCGCGTCATCGGCCACTTCATCAACGAGGGCGTGGCGATGGTCGCCGAGGGCGTCGACCCGGCCTCCGTCGAGCAGGCCGCGGGCCAGGCCGGCTACCCGGCCAAGGTGCTCTCCCTGATGGACGAGCTGACCCTCACCCTGCCGCGGAAGATCCGCGACGAGACCCGCAAGGCGATCGAGGAGGCCGGCGGCAGCTGGGCGCCGCACCCCGCCGACGCGCTGATCGACCGCATGGTCGACGAGTTCGGGCGGCCGGGTCGCAGCGGCGGCGCGGGCTTCTACGAGTACGACGAGGACGGCAAGCGGCAGGGCCTGTGGCCCGGGCTGCGCGAGCACTACACCAAGCCCGATGTCTCGATCCCCTTCAAGGACATGCAGGAGCGGATGCTCTTCGCCGAGGCGCTGGACACCGTGCGCCTCTTCGAGGAGGGCGTGCTGACCTCGGTCGCCGACGCCAACATCGGCTCCATCTTCGGCATCGGCTTCCCCGGCTGGACCGGCGGCGTGATGCAGTACATCAACGGTTACGAGGGCGGCGTCGCCGGCTTCGTGGCCCGCGCCAAGGAGCTCCAGGCGGCATACGGCGAGCGCTTCGCACCGTCGGCGCTGCTGCTGGAGAAGGCCGAGAAGGGGGAGACCTTCAAGGACTGACGGCTTACTGGGGGCGGGCCTGCGGGCCCGCCCCTCCCGCGCTCACCGCCCGCCGAACCACTCCCGCAGCTCTTCCTTCATCGACCGCTGAAACGCCGTCACCAGTGCCTGGACGACCAGGGGCTGCATGTCGGCGGAGAGGGACTTGCGCCGGGCCACCTCGGCGGCGTCCGGCCCGCCGTCCTCGTAGGCGGCCCCGACCTCGTCCCTGAACAGCCGGCTCAGTTCCCGGGCCGCCGAGCGGGTGTGCTCCAGTACGACCGAACGGGCCGCGAGGATGGTCTCCAGCGCGATCGGCACGTCCAGCAGCCGCACCCCCAGCTGCAGGAGCCCCGGATCCACCTGGAAGACGTCCGCCTCCTCGGTGCGCACCAGTACGCTCATCGCGGCCAGCCGGTCCAGGTCCTGGTCGGTCAGCGACCGGCCCACCCGCCGCTCCAGCTGCGCGAGCGTCTGCTCCTCGGCCCGGTCCGGGAGCCAGCCGGCGACGAGGGCGCGGTGGATGGCGAGGTCCTGGGCGCTGAGGTCGGGCGGCAGCTGGTCCAGGTACCGTTCGATCGCCGACAGTGTCATGCCCTGGTGCTGCAGCTCTTCGATGAGCGCGAGCCGGGAGAGGTGGTCGGCGCCGTACCGGCCGACGCGGCGCGGGCCGATCTCCGGCGGTGGGAGCAGCCCGCGGGTGCTGTAGAACCGGATCGTACGGACCGTGACACCGGCCCGGGCGGCCAGCTCGTCGACGGTCAGGCTCAGGTCGGCAGCGGACTCGGCGGACTCCATCATGTTGGACAGTATTGCTGTCTCACCACTGATGTCACCACTCCTGCGGATGAGAGAGCCCCGATCACCTTCCGGCCCGCTGCCCCCTTCAGTAGCATCCACTGCTCGGTACAGAGCTCTTCGGGGGACGCATGCTCGAACTCAGCGACGACCCGTTCACCGTCCGGGTACTGGTGATCGGGCCGTCCGGATCAGGCAAAACGGTCTACCTCTCCAGCCTCTTCAAGCGCCTCCAGGTGCAGAGCAGCGCCGCGATCTTCCTGGAGTGCTCGCAGGCGACGCGCATCGAGCTGATGGAGATCTACCGCCAGGTGCGGGACCGCGAGGAATGGCCCGCCTCGACGCGCGTGTACAACGGCCGCGAGTACACCTTCGACTGCAAGACCCGGCGGAATGCCACGAATCACTCGGTGCTGCGCATCAAGTACCTGGACTACGCGGGCGAGCTGCTCACCGAGGCCACCCAGGACGACGCGGCTTCGCGGGCCCAGGAGGAGCTGACCGAGCGGCTGGTGGCGGCCGACACGGTGCTGTGCCTGCTGGACGGGCAGTACGTGCGCGAGCTGCTGCGGGGCACCGACGAGGGCCTGGACCACTTCCACCACGAAATGTCGATGATCTTCGGGCTGCTGCAGTCGGCGGAGAAGCCGGTGCACTTCGTGATCACCAAGTGGGACCTGATCGCCGGATACGCCGGTACGGAAGCGGACTCGCTGGCCGCCGTCCAGGAGGCGCTGTGCGGGATAGAGGAATTCGCGCACCTCGTGGGGAACGTCGCGATGGCGGGGAACGAGTACGCGCCCGCCGTCCGGCTGCTGCCCGTCAGCTCGGTGGGCCCCGACTACGCGACGCTGGAGCCGGACGGCCGGATGCGCAAGCACCCGGGCGCGGTGCCGCACCCGCAGTACGTCGAGGTCCCGTTCCTCGCGATCCTGCCCGACATCTTCTCCTCCATCCTCGGCCGGCTGGACGAGGCGACCCGCCGCCAGCTGATCCGCGAGATCCAGCGCAGCACCGCCCTGACCGCCGCCGAGCGGATCAAGTGGCTGAGCGGCACCCTCAGCGCCCGGCTCAGCAAGGCCATCAGCGGCGTCCTGGGCGCCGTGGTGGGCGGCAAGAAGCTGGACAAGGTGAGCGAGGCTGCGGTGGAGATGTTCGCCAGCCGGCTCACCGAGCAGGGCGAGCGCAAGATGGGCCTGCGCCAGCAGGAGCTGGGGCAGGTCGACCGGCTCACCGAGGAGGCGGCCTCCGCGCGGCGGATCGCGATGGACCGCATGAACGCCGAGCTCGCCTCCTTCGTGGCCAAGATGCCGGCCTCCGTACTGCGCGACGGCGAGGCGTCGTGAGCCGCAGGGGGTCCCGGGACGCAGGCTGCTGGCCCTTCCTGGTGGCGCGCGGCCGCAAGGTGGGGCAGCGCACGCTGCTCGTGCCGCGCTTCCTGAGCGAGCGCAATCTGTCCGGGCTGCTGCGCGACGCGATCACCGGCAGCCTGACGCAGGCGGGGGAGAGCCGGCACGCGGAGGCGACGCTGCCGGGCGGCGACCGCATCGGGCTCTCGTACCGCATCGTCCAGGCGTCGCCGCCCGGCGCGGACGGGGTGGTGCTGCGCGACCGCAGCGGCCGGCCCATCGAGCTCGCGTACGGCGTGGTCGTCACCGGGGGGTCGGGCGCGCGGGCGCGGCTGTCCGTGGCGGACGCCGACCTGCCGGGGCTGCGCCCGATGGTGCTGGACGTCTTCGCGCGCTTCCTGGAGGACGAGCGGGCGTTCCCGTCGGCGGTCTCCGCGCGGGTGCCGGTGGCGGAGCTGGCCGCGGGGACGGTGCCGGTACCGGAGTCCGGGCAGGCGGCGGAGCCGGCGTCCGCCGCGCCCGGCCGTGAGGACGGCTCCGGCGCTCCGGGAGCGCCCGGGACGGCGGAGCCGGGGGCTGGGGCGGACGGCGGGCCGGGGCAGCCGCAGCAGGGCGACGACGGCTCCGAGGGCGCCGCCGAGGACCGGCTCGGGTTGGTCGGGCGGCTCGTGGCGCTGCTCAGGGGGCCCGGCGGCGGGCTGTGGGCGGTCGTACTGCTGGCGGGCTGGCCGCTGGCGGTGGTGCTGGCGCTGGTACTGATCCTGAAGGACTGAGAGGGCCGTCGGCCCGGTCGCGAAAGGGTCGGGCGAGACTCGCGCCCGAGCCTCTGTGATCTCCTTCACAGACGGATGCCCGCACTTCGGGGAAGGTGTGCGGTCGGCCCGGCTCGCGCGATCCGCAGCAGCCGGCCGTCGCTCCACCGCCCTCCCGAAAGCGAGATGACGCACCTGTGAGCACGCAAACCGTCCAGGAAGACGCCTACCGGCCGCCGGACGGGGGGAACGGCAATGCCCCGCACGACGCGGGCGATGCCGGATACAGCAAGGGCCTCAAGGCCCGGCACATCAACATGATCGCCATCGGCGGCGCGATCGGCACCGGCCTCTTCCTCGGCGCCGGCGGCCGGCTGCACTCCGCGGGGCCCGCGCTGGCCATCGCCTACGCGGTCTGCGGCCTCTTCGCCTTCTTCGTCGTGCGGGCGCTCGGCGAGCTGGTGCTGCACCGCCCCTCCTCCGGCTCCTTCGTCTCCTACGCCCGTGAGTTCCTGGGCGAGAAGGGCGCCTACGTGGCGGGCTGGATGTATGTCGTGAACTGGTCGACCACCGGTATCGCCGACATCACGGCCATCGCGCTCTACACGCACTACTGGAGCATGTTCACCGACATCCCGCAGTGGGTGATGGCGCTGATCGCCCTCGCGGTCGTGCTGACGGTGAACCTGATCTCCGTGAAGATCTTCGGTGAGCTGGAGTTCTGGTTCGCGATCATCAAGGTCGCGGCGCTGGTCGCCTTCATGCTCATCGGCATCTTCCTGCTGGCCACCCAGCACCCCGTGGGCGGCCATGCGCCGGGCCTCGACCTGATCACCGACAACGGCGGCCTCTTCCCGACCGGCCTGCTCCCGGTCGTGATCGTGCTCCAGGGAGTCGTCTTCGCCTACTCCGCCGTCGAGCTGGTCGGCGTCACCGCGGGCGAGACCAGCGAGCCGGAGAAGGTCGTCCCGAAGGCCGTCAACTCCATCATGTGGCGGGTCGGCGTCTTCTATGTCGGCTCGGTCGTGCTGCTCACGATGCTGCTGCCGTGGAACAAGTTCACCGACGGTGAGAGCCCCTTCGTCACCGTGCTGTCCAACGTCGGCGTTCCGTACGCGGGCGACGTCATGAACCTCGTCGTCCTGACCGCCGCGATGTCCAGCCTCAACTCCGGCCTCTACTCGACCGGGCGCATCCTGCGCTCGATGTCGATGTCCGGGTCCGCGCCCAAGTTCGTCGGCCGGATGAACCGCCACCAGGTGCCCTACGGCGGCATCATGCTCACCTCCGCGGTGTGTGTGCTGGGCGTCGGCCTGAACTACTTCCTGCCGGAAGAGGCGTTCGAGATCGTCATCAACATCGCGGCGCTGGGTGTCATCAGCACCTGGGTCGTGATCATGATCTGTCACATGGTGTTCGTCCGCCGCTCCCGTGCGGGGCTGGTCGACCGGCCGAAGTTCCGGCTGCCCGGCACGCCGGTCACGGACATCGCCACGATCACCTTCCTCCTGGGCGTCATCGTCCTGATGTGGTTCGACGGCGGCGTCGGCCGGCAGACCGTGATGCTGATCCCGGTCCTCGCGGCGGCCCTGGTCATCGGCTGGTTCGCGGTCCGCGGCAAGGTGGCGCGGATCGCGGCGGAGCGGGCGGCCCTGGACGGGCCCGACGCACCGGGGATCCCCGGGCAGCGCCACTGAGCACAAGCAGCACCCGACGGCAGCGCCCCGGCCCTCTCTCCACGGAGACGAGGGCCGGGGCGCCGGCGTTCCAGCTGCGGGGCTCGT
Organism: Streptomyces sp. NPDC053542; assembly: GCF_044544685.1. Lineage (NCBI taxonomy): Bacteria > Bacillati > Actinomycetota > Actinomycetes > Kitasatosporales > Streptomycetaceae > Streptomyces > Streptomyces sp. NPDC053542. The sequence continues at coordinate 77,319 of NZ_JBITXL010000010.1, read as the reverse complement.
GTGCGTGACCCGCGGGCCCGTCCTCAGCGCCGGGGCACATGACGGGCGAAGAACGACCGTACGTGGTGCCGTACCGTGGGCACCGACACGGCCGGGTCGAGTGTGCCGACCAGTGCGCGGCGGGCGTCGGCCGTCATCAGCCCGGCGGCCTGCAACTGGGGCACCATGGCGGCGTAGTCGGTGAACACCCAATGCGCGGCGTGGTCGATCCGCCGCCGGCGGGCACACGGGTGGGCGAGCATGGCCGACCAGGACGACTCCAGTTCCTTCCGCGCCTCCTCCTTGCCGATGAACCCGTCGGTTCCCAGCAGGAGCAGCGGCCGGTCCACCCCATGGCGGGCGACCGGGTACAGCTCCCCCTCCCGACCGGTCCCGTCCGGCGGATGGTTCAGATAGCCCTCCAGGTTGACCGCCGCAGCGATACGGCGGTCCTCGTACATTGCCTCGGCCGCTGCGGTGCCCCCGGCCGAATGGCCGTAGCAGCCCACCCGCCGCAGATCCAGGGCCCGCCCGAGGTGCGCCGGCAGTGCGCGGCCTGCCGCATCCGGATTGTGCCCGGCTGCCAGGGCCGCCAGCCGGCCGAGCACGAAGCGCAGATCCGCGATCCTGGTATCGATCATGGTGCGGGCCAGCCGTGGGTCCTTGCGGGGGTCGTCCCGGAACACCGTGGTGCGGTAGGGCTTGTCCCGGTACGCCGTGGTGGTGGGGAACCAGACCTCGCTGGTGTCGCCGGGGTGATCGACGGTCACCACCACATGGCCGTGACTCGCCAGGTCCTCGGCGAGCCCGGTGCCCAGGGTGCGCGGATCGCCGCCGCCCGGGCTGTAGAGAAGCACCGGTCGCCGTGCGGGGTGCGCGGGCGCGCCCGTGTGCGCATGGGACGCGGTGGCCGCCCAGTCCACACCGGACGGAGGCAGGCCGTGGATGCGGACATCGATGTCGTTGAACATCGCCGCGGCGCTCCCGGTCATCTGAGGCGCGACCGGACAGCCGCGGACGGTACGGGCCGGATAGAGCACCGAGACCACGACTTCTCGTACGGGGATCGTGGCATCCCACGGGTCGCGTCGGGAGCGGTCGACCAGCCAGAGGGTGGTGACCCCGATGCGGTGCGGGCCGGTGGGCGCGGGCAGCCGTACGGTGACATCGTCCGCGGGCCGTGCCTGGGCCCGTGCGACGCCACCGCCGCCCATGAGCAGCAATCCGGCTGCCATAGCGGCCGACTTGACGACGGTCCGACGGCCCGCTCCGGCGGCAACATGGGTATGTGCGGAAGAGGTCATGGCGTGCATGCTGTCGTTCGGCGGGGCCGCGGGCGATGTTTTAGCCCCGGACCGAAACCATGGCCAGACCGAAACCATGGCCCGGACCGAAACCACGGTCCGGTACCGCCGCCGAGGAGAGCAGTGATACGGATCCATTTCACGGCCACCGACTTCGCCCGGGTCCGGTTCGCGCCCCGGCCGGCCCCCCTCCAGGAGCTGAACGTGGCCCTCATGAGGATGTGCCGCCCCGGCGACGATCCGCTCTTCGGCCGCTGGCGGCGGCGACTGCTCCGGTCCCTGCCGGCCGCGGCCGCGCCGCTGGGGGAACTGGTTCCCGGGGTGGCGGCCCCCAAGTTCATCGATGTGTTCAGCGACGACCTGACGGAGGGGCTGGACACCGTACGGGCCTCCCGCCCGGCTCTGGTCCGCTCCGAGATCGAGCGGGTCTACGCCCAGCACCCCGGCTCGCCCCCGCTGTGGATCCATCACCTGTACCGGGGCGATGCCGATGCCTGGCAACTCCTGCGCCGTGCGCAGCGAGCGGCCTTCGAGACGGCGCTGCGCCCCGTATGGCCCCTGGTACAGGACCTGCACCAGCAAGAGTTCACCCGCTATGCCCTGACCGCGGCCGAGCACAGCACCGCCGCCGCGCTCACCGCGCTTGTTCCCGGAAGTCAACTGCACGAGAACATCTGGGAGTTAGCGGCTCCCTGGGACTCGGACCGCACGCTGGGCGGCCGTGGCCTGGTGCTCCAGCCGACCTTCCACTGGACCGGCCACCCCCTCATCGCCGATCCGCCGGACGGCCCGCTGTTCCTGACCTACCCGGCCGGTCCGGGGCTGCCGCTCCACCCGGATGCAGCGGGCGGGGCACACGGCGCGCTGGCCCGGATACTCGGCCGGACCCGCCTCGACATCCTGCTGCTGCTCGCGGAGGAGGACACCACCAGCGGCCTCGCCCGCCGACTGGGCGTCAGCAACGCCACCGTATCCGCCCACACCGCGGCGCTGCGCGGTGCGGGCTGGATCACCACGGTCCGTGCCGGCCGGTCGGTGCTGCACCGGCGCACCGCCCTGGGGGGCCTGCTGGTCCGGGGGCACACCTGACCTACCGGGCAGGCCCTGGCCCCCTAGACCGCCGCACCTGTGACGGGGTAGTGGTCGCTGAGGTTCGTGTACGTGTACTCCTTGCCGCCGCTGGTGACCGTCCAGGGCGGGCACGCCTCCTTGACGACCTCGTTGTTCCAGTCGGCGGGGCGGGCGTGCCCGGCGCGGTGCAGGACGTAGTCCAGGTCCTCGCGGGGGTCGGTGGGATACCGGTCCTTCGCGATGGAGTTCTCCTGGGTGTCGAAGGAGTACGGGTGTCCGGTGCGGGCGTCGGCGGGTGCCAGATCGGCCGCCTTGAGCATCGCCCCGTACTCGTCGCCGTGGGAGTCGACGTTGAAGTCGCCCGCCACCATGACCTGCTCGCCGGCCGGGATGTTCTTGGCGTCGAGGAAGGCATCCATCTCGGTGAGCTGCTTCGCGCGCGTCGCGGCGGCCTCGCCCGCGCCGCACCCGGGGTCGGTGGACTGCGTGTGGGTGCCGACGACGTGCACCTTCGTGCCGTTCACGTCCAGTACGGCGTAGACGAAGCCCTTGTTGGAGTAGGAGTCCGAGCCGCAGGCGTCCTTGTAGATGTACTGCTCCTTGCGGAGCACCGGCCACTTGCTGAGGACGGTGACGCCGCCGTCCTCCGGGGTGAGCGAGGAGTACGCGCCTCCGGTGGCGTCCCAGCCGTCCTTGCCGCGGCCCATGACCGGGGTCTGGTGCGGATACTCCGCTGCGGCGTTCGCCTTCAGGGCCTCGGAGGAGGAGTTGTCGAACGCCTCCTGGAGGACGACGACATCCTGGCCGCGGAAGAAGTTCGCGGCCGGGATCTCCTTCGCGCGGTGGTCCTGGCCCCAGTTGGGGTAGAGCGTCTTGCTGAACAGGAACGTGTTGTACGTGAGGACCTTGAGCGCGGGGGTGTCCGCGGCGGGGGCCGGCGCGGCCGTTGCGGTGGCGGCCGTGAGAAGCGGTGACGCGGCGACGGCGATCGCGGTGGCGAGGACGGCGGCGCGCGTGCGGCGCAGGGTGGAGTGCGGCACTGAATCTCCCTGTGGGGTGGGGAAGTTGATCCGGTGCCGCACATCCAATCAGGCGCGGTTACCTTCTGGTAACCGGTGGCTGGCGGGAAGATTTATTCCGGCCGGTGACCGTCCTGCGCGTGGACGCCGTCGTGGGAGTGCACGTCGTTCGTCGCCGCGATCTTCTTCCAGGACTTCGGCTGTGCCGCCGGGGCCTTCGTGGGGGCGATGGACGCGCCCTGTGCCGCCGGGGCCGACGGCTTGGCGGGCTGGTACAGCCAGGTGTCGAAGAAGTCCGCGAGCGGCTTGCCGGACTTCTGCTCAGCGAACTTCACGAAGTCGGCGACCGAGGCGTTGCCGTACTTGTTCTCCGTCGGCCAGGACTTGAGGATCCCGAAGAAGGTCTTGTCGCCGAGCTTGTTGCGCAGCGCCTGGAGGGCCAGCGCGCCCCGGTCGTAGACCGCGATGTCGAACTGGTTGTCCGGGCCCGGGTCGCCCGGCTTCACCGTCCAGAAGGCGTCGTCGGCCGGGTGCCGGTCGTAGACGTAGTCCGCGAGTTCCTGCGCGGTGCCCTCGCCCTCCTTCTCCGACCACAGCCACTGGCTGTAGCGCGCGAAGCCCTCGTTGACCCAGATGTCCTTCCAGTCCTTCAGCGACACGCTGTCGCCGTACCACTGGTGGGCCAGCTCGTGCACGACGACGGAGACGTTGGTGCCCGCGTCGAACGCCTTCTTGCCGTAGAAGGGGCGGGTCTGGGTCTCCAGCGCGTAACCGGCCGGGACGTTCGGTACGTAACCGCCGAGCGCGTTGAACGGGTACGGGCCGAAGACGGTCTCCAGCCACTCCGCGACCTCGGTGGTGCGCTCGATGCTGGCCTTCGCCGCGCCCTCGTTGCTGCCGAGGTCCTTGCTGACCGCGTTGATGACCGGCAGGCCGTTCGCGGTGGTGTCCTTGGTGACGTCGAACTTGCCGACCGCGAGCGTGGTCAGATACGTCGCCTGCGGCTTGTCCGAGCGCCAGTTGTAGCGCGTCCAGCCGAGCTTGGAGGACTCCGAGAGCAGCACGCCGTTGCTGAGCGCCTGGGTGCCGTCCGGCACGGCCACCGAGATGTCGTACGTGGCCTTGTCGGTGGGGTGGTCGTTGCTCGGGTACCACCAGACCGCCGCGTCCGGCTCCTGCGCGATCACGCCGCCGTCGGGGGTGCGCGCCCACGCCGAGAAGCCGTCGATCTTCAGCTCGGACGGCTTGCCCGCGTAGCGCACGACGACGCTGATGTCCTTGCCCTTGGGCAGCGGCGCGGCCGGCGTCACCTCCAGCTCGTGCTTGCCGGACGCCTTGAAGGCCGCCGGCTTGCCGTTGACGCGGACCTCGCTGACCTTCAGGCCGAAGTCGAGGTTGAAGCGCGAGAGGTCCTGCGTGGTCTTCGCGAGGAGGGTCGCGGTGCCCTCCAGCAGGTCCGTCTTCGGCTGGTACTTCAGGCGCAGGTCGTAGTGGGAGACGTCGTACCCGCCGTTGCCGCTCTCGGGGTAGTAGGAGTCGCCCACGCCCGGGGCGCCGGGGGAGTAGTCGGCAGCCGATGCCGGGATCGCCAGCAGCAGGCTGAGCGCGGCGGCGCCCGGCACGAGGAGTCTGTGACGCACGAGTCCTCCAACTCGTCGGAGAGACCGGTCGGTTCCGGCCTTCGTGGGGGGTGGTGCCGATCCAGGTCGGGATCGCTTCCGACCCTATGTACTGCGGCGTCCCACGTCAGGTGCATGGCCATATCTGACACATGACCGACATCGGGCCGTCATGGTCACTTCCGTCCCTGCCACACCCTTACGTACCGCCCTGGCCTCGCGCTACGGTCCCGCGGGTGACCATACGCACGCGGCGAGGCCGCATACCGTGGCAAGCGTTCGTCGTGGCGGCGACCGCCGCCTTACTGGCCGTCCTGCTCCCGCCCGGCGGCGCCGCGCAGGCCGCGCCCGGCGCCTCCGGGGAGAGCAGACCCGTGTACTCCTACGACCGCGCCGTCCGCGAGTCGGTATGGGTGGACACCAGGATCGACGGCGACTCGGACGGCAGGACCGACCGGGTCGCCGTCGACATCGTCCGGCCGCGCGAACCGGCGCAGCAGGGCCGCCGGATACCCGTGATCATGGACGCGAGTCCGTACTACTCCTGCTGCGGCCGCGGCAACGAGAGCCAGAAGAAGACCTACGGCGCCGACGGCCGCCCCGTGCAGTTCCCGCTCTTCTACGACAACTACTTCGTGCCGCGCGGCTACGCGACGGTCCTGGTCGACCTGGCCGGCACCAACCGCTCCGACGGCTGCGTGGACGTCGGCGGCCGCTCCGATGTGCGGTCCGCCAAGGCCGTCGTGGACTGGCTGGCCGGCCGCGCCCGCGGCTACGACGCCCCCACCGGCGGGAAACGGGTCACCGCCGACTGGTCCAACGGCAGGACCGGCATGATCGGCAAGAGTTACGACGGCACCGTGGCCAACGGCGTGGCCGCGACCGGCGTGCCCAACCTGAAGACCATCGTGCCCATCGGCGCCATCTCCTCCTGGTACGACTACTACTTCTCCCAGGGCGCGCCGCTCTACGACTCCGGCCCCGAGTGGCTGTCGGACTACGTCGAGAGCCCGGCGGCCCGCACCCGCTGCGCCGCCGTACAGAAGGAGCTCGTCGACGGCGCCCCGCGCAGTGGCGACTGGACCGGCCTGTGGGACGCGCGCGACTACGTGAAGGACGCGCACAAGGTGAAGGCCAGCGTGTTCGTCGTGCACGGCATGCAGGACCTCAACGTCCGCACCAAGCACTTCGGGCAGTGGTGGGACGCTCTCGCGAAGAACGGCGTCGAGCGCAAGATCTGGCTCTCGCAGACCGGGCACGTCGATCCGTTCGACTTCCGGCGCGCGGACTGGGTGCCCGCGCTGCACCGGTGGTTCGATCACTACCTGATGGGTTACGAGAACGGCGCCGACCGCGCCCCGATGGCCGATATCGAGCGGGCCCCGGGGGAGTGGTCGACGGACCGCGTCTGGCCCGCGCCCGGCACCGCCGTCCGTACGACGCTGCGGCCCGGCAAGGGCGAGCAGCCCGGTGTCGGGGTGCTCGGGACGAAGCCCGCGCCGCCCGGCGCCACCGAGACCTTCACCGACGACCCGAAGCTGAGCGAGACCGACTGGGCGGCGCACGCCGACCAACCGACCGCCGCGAAGGCCGCGTTCAGCACCGCGCCGCTGGCGGCACCGCTGCGGCTGTCCGGCTCCGGCAAGGTCACCGTGACCGCCACCCCGTCCACCGCCACCGCGCACCTCACGGCCGTACTGGTCGACCTCGGCCCGGCCACCATCCGCGACTACGCGGGGCAGGGCGAAGGCATCGTCACGCTGGACCGGCGCACCTGCTGGGGCGCGAGCCGGGACGGCGACAGTGCCTGCTTCAAGGAGACCGCGCCCGACACCGAGAAGGTGCGGCAGACCGTCTTCAGCCGCGGCTGGGCCGACCTCGGCACGTACGCCGACCCGCGCAAGGGCCGCCCGCTGACGCCCGGGAAGCCGTACACGATCACCCTCGACCTGGCCGCCACGGACCATGTCGTGCCCGCCGGGCACCGGCTCGCGCTGATCGTGGGCGGCACGGACGCCGGGCTCATCGACCCGCCGTCCACCCGGCCGACGCTCACCCTCGACCTGTCCCGCACCAAGGCCGAACTCCCGCTCTCGGGCGCGGCGCGCGCCCTCTCCGGCAAGCCGACGACCCCGCACACCGGGGCCGGCCCGCTCGCCGGACTGGACGCGCCGCGCCCCGGCCGGCCCGTGCCGGACGCCCGCTGACCACCGGGCCGGGGCCGCGGCGTACGCACGCGGCCCCGGCCCGGAGCACCCTGTCCGCTCCACCAAGGAGGCACCGCTTCGTGAGGTACAGATTCCGCGCCGCGCTCCTCGGCGCCGTCACCACCGCGCTCACCACGACCTTCCTGGCCGCGCCGGCCCCGGCCACGGCCGCGGCGCCCGAAGGGCCGCGTACCGGCTTCGAGACCACCCACGGCGCCCGCTGGACCACCCAGCCCGAGGAGCAGGAGTTCCTCGCCCGCGTCGACCGGGACAGCGCGCGCACGCGCGTCGACCGGATCGGCTCGACGAAGCAGGGCCGCCCGCTCCAGCTCGTCCGCATCGGCGCCACCCAGCCGCCCACCGCCGACCAGGTACGCCGCGGTAACTCCGTCCTGCTGATCTGCTCCCAGCACGGCAACGAGCCCTCCGGGCGCGAGGCGTGCCTGTCCACGGTCCGGAACCTGGCGTACGCCACCGACACGGCCACCCGCGCCTTCCTGGAGCACACCAGCGTCCTCGTCCTCCCCACCGCCAACCCCGACGGCCGGGCCGCGAACACCCGCGGCAACTCCGACGGCGTGGACATCAACCGCGACCACCTCGCCCTGAAGACCGCCGAGGCCCGCACGATGGCCGCGCTGTTCCGCGACTACCGCCCGGACACCGTCTACGACCTGCACGAGTACGGAGCCACCCCGCCGTACTACGACAAGGACCTGCTGTCCCTGTGGCCGCGCAGCCTCAACACCCAGGACGCGGTGCACGAGGAGGCCAGTACGCTCTCCGAGCGGTACGTGCGCCCCACCGTGCAGGAGCACGGCTTCAGCACCGGCATCTACGGCATCTGGACCGACCCGGAGACCGGCGAGCCCATCAAGCAGGTGGCGGGCGACGGACAGGAGCGCATCCTGCGCAACACCGCGGGCGTGAAGAACTCCGTCGGGCTGCTCGTCGAGACCCGTACGACGCCGCTCACGCAGGCCGAGAAGGACGACCCGGCCGTGAACAACCGGCGCCGGGTCGACTCCCAGCTGGCCGGGCTGAAGGGTGCGTTCGCCTTCCTCGGTGAGCGCCGTGGCCGGATCGAGGCGGCCACCACCGCGGCACGGCTGGCAGGATACGCGGACCGCGGGCCCGTTTACTTCGGCGGCGCGGACAACGATCCCGCAACGGACGAGGAGATCCTGCAGGACCCGCCGTGCGCTTACCGGCTGGACAAGGGAAGCTATGCGGAGGTCGGGGACGAGCTTGAGCTGCACGGCATCCAGGCTGAGCGCGACGGCGACGGTGCCGTCGTCCGGCTGCGCCAGCCCCAGCGGGCGCTCGTGCCGCTGCTGCTCGATGAACGATCGGCATATCACCTTACGGCCGCGAAGCCGTCGACCGCGTGTTAAACCGTGGTTGGGGGTAATGGCTAGGGGAAATCCAGCCCATCGAAAGGTCACCACGTGACGGACAGAGAGAACGAACCGGGGGGCGGGAGCGGACCAACGGCCGCGATCGACCTGCCCCCGGAGTCGCACAGTGCCCGCCCCGCGCAGACCGACCGCGTGGTCTTCGGCGTGACGGCGCTGCTCACCCTGGCCTTCATCGTCTGGGGAGCGACCTCCACCAAGTCACTCGAGAACGCATCGAACACGATGCTCGACTGGCTCATCAAGAACGGCGGCTGGGCGTTCGTCCTGGCCGCGTCCGCTTTTGTGATCTTCGCGATCTGGCTGGCGATCAGCAAGTACGGGCGCATCACACTCGGAGCGGAGGGCGAGGAGCCCGAGTTCCGTACGGTCTCCTGGATCGCGATGATGTTCAGCGCCGGTATGGGCATCGGCCTGATGTTCTACGGCGTGAGCGAGCCGCTCGGGCACTTCAGTACCCATCCGCCGGGCACCCACCCCAGGGACGCCGCGCAGGCCATGGATACGGCGATGGCCACCACGCTGTTCCACTGGACGCTGCACCCGTGGGCGATCTACGCGGTGGTCGGACTCGGCATCGCGTACAGCACCTTCCGGCGGGGCCGCAGGCAGACGATAAGTGCCGTCTTCACGCCGCTCATCGGGGCCCGGCGGGCCAACGGAGCCGGTGGCCGGCTCATCGACATCCTCGCGATCTTCGCGACGCTCTTCGGCTCGGCCGCCTCGCTGGGCCTGGGGGCGCTGCAGATCGGCAGCGGCATCAAGGTGCTCGGCTGGAAGGACAGCGTCAGCACGACCCTGCTGGTGGTCATCATCACCGTGCTGACGATCGCCTTCATCCTCTCCGCGGTCTCCGGCATCGCCAAGGGCATCCAGTGGCTGTCCAACATCAACATGGTGCTGGCGCTGATCCTGGCCGTCTTCGTGTTCATCGCGGGGCCGACCATCCTCATCCTGAACATGGTGCCCACCGGCGTGGCCACGTTCTTCGGCGAACTGTCGCAGATGGCCGGCCGTACGGGCGCCAGCAGCGGTGAGGACGTCGACGCCTGGCTGCGCAGCTGGACGGTCTTCTACTGGGCGTGGTGGATCTCCTGGACGCCCTTCGTGGGCATGTTCATCGCGCGCATCAGCCGGGGCCGCACGATCCGTCAGTTCGTCGGCGGCGTCATCCTCGTCCCCAGCGTCGTGAGCCTCATCTGGTTCGCGATCTTCGGGCAGTCCGCGATGTTCCTGAAGGAGCACAAGAAGCTGTCGGACACCGCCTCCGTGGAGGGTGCGCTCTTCGATGTGCTGCACCAGTATCCGGTCGCCACGCTCATGAGCGTGCTTGTCATGATCCTGGTCGGCATCTTCTTCGTGTCCGGTGCGGACGCCGCGTCCATCGTGATGGGCACGCTGTCCCAGAAGGGGACCATGGAGCCGACCAAGCCCGTCGTCATCTTCTGGGGCGTGGTCACCGGAGCGGTCGCCGCGATCATGCTGCTCATCGGGGGCGGCAGCGGCGACGCCCTCACGGGTCTGCAGAACCTCACGATCCTGGTCGCCGCGCCGTTCACACTAGTCATGATCATGATGTGCTGGGCGCTGCTGAAGGACCTGCGGAGCGACCCGCTCATCGTGCGCGGCCAGATCGGCGAGGAGGTCATCGAGGCCGCGGTCGTGGCCGGACACGAGAAGTACGAGGGCGACTTCGAGATCCGGATCGGGCCGTCCAACGGCGGCTCGGCCGAGGAGACGACGATCGTCAGCGACAAGGACGGGCCGGCTCCGGCGGGTACCGGGAAGGACTGACCGGGAGGACTGACCGGGAAGGGCTGACCGGCAGGCGCGGCACCGGCCTCGTCGGTGCCGTGTGCCTCATCGGAGCGGAGGGCCGTCGTGGCCCTCCGCTCCGGCGTGTCCGGGCCTTCTCAGGCCGCCGCGTCCAGCAGCCGCAGCACCTCGTCGGCGCAGCCCCACGCCACGGTGACGCCCGCGCCGCCGTGCCCGTAGTTGTGCACGACCAGCCCGCCGCCGGGCAGCCGCTCGGCCTCCAGGCGCACCGCGGGCCGGGCCGGGCGCAGCCCCACCCGGTGCGCGAGGATGCGCGCCTCTGCCAGCGCGGGGTGGAGGCGGGCGCAGCGCGCCACGATCGCCTCGGCGACCGCCGGGTCGGGCTCGGTGGACCATGCCCCCTCGACCGCCGTGCCGCCCAGCACGACGCCGTACGGCTGCGGCAGTACGTACGTCGTGGTGTCCGCGTGGCCGTCCGCGTCGACGAACCACTCCTCGATCCCCGGGTTCTCCACGATCACCAGCTGGCCCTGTACGGGGCGCACGTCCGGGTCGGGCACCAGCTCCCGGGCGCCCAGGCCCGAGCAGTTCACCACCGCGCCGGCCTCCCGCGCGAGGGCGTCCAGGGAACCGGCCGGGCGCCGCTCCACGGTGCCGCCGGCCGCGGCCAGCCGCCGCTCCAGGTACTGGAGATGCGCGTCCATGGCCACCAGAGGGGTACGGGCCCGCAGGCCCTCGGGTATGCCGGCGGGCAGCTCTTCGGGGCGCGCGGCGCGCAGCCCCGGTACGGCGTCGCGCCAGCGGTCCGGCACCGACGCCGCCGCCATCGTGCCCGTCACCATCCGTACGCCCGTGCCCTCGGTCTCCGCGAGTCCCGCGAGCGCTTCGTAGCCGCGCACCGACCACTGGACCGCCTCCTCCTCCGGGAGGATGCGGTACGGCCAGCACAGCCCGCCCGCCACGGAGGACGTCGTTCCGGCGGCCTGGTCCCGGCTGATCACCCGGACCGCACGGCCGGTCTCGGCGAGCTGGACGGCGCAGGTCAGGCCGGTGACACCGGCTCCCACCACGATCACATCGTTCGTCATGCGAGGACCGTATCGGGGACCGTATCCGGAGTCCCTTCGGGCTTTTGTGATCTTGGGTTAACCCTCCGGCAGCGACTCGGACAAAGCAGGCACTTAGGCTGGTACCAGCAGACCGTCGGCCGACGACGCCCCACGGACCGTCCGTACTCGTACGCAGCGAACCTCTTACGCACCGCATCCGTACGCAGCCGACTCAAGGAGGCCCATGCCCCGCGCCGTACCCGTCTGGCTCGCTCACCCCTTCCGCTGGCAGCGGCTGCCCGTGCCGTGGTCGGCGGTGGTCAGAGGGGCGCTGTGCGCCGGGCCGCTGCTGGGCGCGGGCGTCGCCACCGGGCACCCGGCCGCCGGCGTCCTCGCGGGCCTGGGCGCGATGCTCGCGGGCGTCAACGACCGTCCCGGCACCCGGCGCAGGGGCGTCGTGCACATCGGGCTGCCCGCGCTGGCCGTCGCGCTGGGCATGTTCGCCGGCGCCTCCCTCGCGCACGTCGGCTGGTGGCTGGTGCTCGCCCTCTTCGGCATCGGGTTCGTCTCCGGCGCCGGCAGCGTCGCCGGGCCCGTGCGCTCCGCCGCCGGCATGCAGATGCTGGCCGCCGCGATCCTCGGCGCCGGCATGCCGCTGCCGCAGCTGGAGCCGTGGAGCAAGGCGCTGCTGACGCTGGCCGGCGCCGGCTGGCTGCTCCTGCTGCGGCTGGTACTGCGCTCCCCGCGGCCCCCGGGCGGCTCGCTCAGCGGCGAGCGCGCGGCCGTCGCCACCGTCTTCGACGCGCTCGCCGACGCGCTCGTGGCCGTCGGCACGCCGGGCGCCGAACCGGCCAGGCGCCGGCTGACCACGGCACTGGACCGGGCCGACGAGGCCATGCGGCTGCGCCGGCTGCTGCGCCGCAGGCCGCGTACCGACGAGCGCCGGCTCATCGAACGCTTCGCCGCCGCCACCGCGCTCTGCGAGGCCAGCGTCGCGCTGCTCTGGGAGGCCCGTCCGCTGCCGGCCCGCGTCGCACAGGGCCCGCGCGCCCTCGCCAGGGCGCTGCGCACCGGGCGGGCGCCCGGCAGGCTGCCGGCGCCCGAGACCTCCACGCCCGCGCGCAGCGCCTTCGACCGGGCGCTGCTGGACGCGGCGGTGGTCTTCGCGCGCACCCAGCCGCCGGCCGGCGGCACCGCGGCGGGGGCCACGGACGAGCGGCTCCTCCGGGGGCTGCGTGCCGCCGCTCCCGTAGGTGCCCCGGAGCGCCGCGCACCGGAGGAGACAGGCGCCCCGGAGCGCCCCGTATCGGACGAGGACAGCGGTGCCTGGACCCCCTTCGGGTCGCGCGCGGCCTTCGATACCGGGCGCTGGGCCTCCTTCGCGCGCGGCGTCGCGGGCGTGTTCGCCTGGCGGCGCGGGCCCGGCCGCCGCGTCTTCGGGCCCGCCGGGCGCGACTACGGCCTGCGGGTCGGCGTCTGCATCGCCGCCTGCACCGCCATGGCGCTGCTGCTGCGCGCCGACCACTGGTACTGGCTGCCCGCCACCGCCACGTTCCTCGTCAAGCCCGACCTCGGCCCGCTGTTCTCCCGTACGGTCAACCGCTTCGCCGGTACCGCCTGCGGCGTGCTGGTCTTCGCCGTGGCCGGACTGGCGCTGCCCGACGCGTGGTGGCCCGTGGTGATGGCCACGGCGGGCGGCGCGCTGCTGCCCTTCGCGACCCGGCACTTCGCCCTGCAGACCGTCGCCATCACGCTCATGGTGCTGTCGTTCGTGCACGTCAGCGGCGCGCCGGAGGCCGCGCCCGAGCGGATCGTCGATACCTCGATCGCCTGCCTCATCGTGCTGGTCGTCGGCCACCTGCCGCGGCTGGCGGACCCACGGCGCCGGGTCGGACCGCGCGTCGCTGCCGCGCTGCACTGCACGGAGGCGTACTTGCGGCAGGTCCTCGCGACCGAGCCCGGGACGGACACGGGGGAGCGGCTGGCGCTGCGCCGAGCGGCCTACCAGGCGCTGGGGGAGGCCCGTACCGCCGCCGAGACGGCGGCTGCCGAGCTGCTGGCGCACCGCCGCGGCGACCCCGACTGGCCGACCGTCGTCAAGGCCGCCGAGCGCATCGTGGACGCCACCACGGCGGCGGCCGTGCGCCTGGACCAGGGCGCGCAGCGGCCCAGCGAGGAGGACGCGCGGCGGCTGTGCGCCGTCCTCACGGACATGGCGGCCGCGCTGAACGCGCCGCGCCGCCACCGCCCCCGGCCGCTGCCGCCGCCCGCCCTGGAGTCGGCGCCGGACTGCGCCACGCTCAGCGACGTCGCGGCCGAACTGGAGCGGATGCGGGGGTACGCGGGGGCGGTGTGAGGCGTACGGGGGCGCGGCGCCTTCCCTCGTAGGACGGCCCGAGACGCACAAGGGAAGGCACCGCTCGCCTCAGAGGGAAGGCACCGCTCGCCTCATCGGGTGGCGAACGCGCCGCCGTTCACGTGCAGCACCTGCCCCGTGATGTGCCGCGCCGCCGGGGAGGCGAGGAACGCCACCGCGCCCGCCACGTCGGCGGGGGAGCCGGCCCGGCCGACGGCGGTCTCGGTCATCAGCTCCGTACGCCGCTCGTCCGTGAGCCGGTCCCGGAAGAACTCGGTGTCGGCGATGTAGCCGGGCGCGACCACGTTGGCGGTGATCCCGCGCGCCCCCAGGGCACCGGCCAGGTCGATGTTCCACGTCGACAGGCCGGCCTTGGCCGCGCCGTACGAACCGCCTCCCCGGGCGGCGGCGATCGACCCGATGTGCACCACGGAGCCGCCTTCGGCGAGCCGCCCCTCCAGGGCCTTCGTCGTCAGCGCGGCGCTGACCAGGTTCGCGTCGAGGTTGGCGCGGAAGTCCCGGGCGTACGAGGCCAGGTCCGACGACGCCTCGGTGTCGAAGTCGGTGTTCCCGCCCGCGTTGTTGACCAGCACGTCGATGCTGTCGGGCAGCTCGGCGAGCAGCCGCGTGAGCGCTTCGGGGTCGGTGTGGTCGCAGACCACGGCCCGGGCGCCGATCGCGTCCGCCGCCTCCTTGAGCGGGCCGGTGCGGCGGCCGGTGACGACGACGTTCTCTCCCTGCTCGGCGAAGTGCTGGGCGATCGCGCGGCCGATGCCCGTGCCGCCACCGGTGACCAGGATGTTGCGTGGCATAAGCTGAGCCCCTCACAGTCATTCAGACCTAAATTTAGAGCTAAACGTAGAGTCGGAAGGGGTACCGTGGCAAGCGAAGCGAGGAAGAAGGCGGGGGACGGCCGGCCGGAGGGCAGGGTTCCGTCCGACCCGGTGCGCGACATCGCCGCCGCGTGGGAGCGCGAGCGCCCGGGTACGCCCGTCTCGTCCATCGGGATCGTCACGAGCATCTGGCAGCTGGCCAAGCTCTTCGGCGACGACCGCCGCCGCACCCTCGCCCACGCCGGCGTGGACACCGCCACCCTGGACCTGCTCAGCGTGTTGCGGCGAAGCGGCGAGCCCTACACGCTCAGCACCCGCGAGATCGGCCGCCGCAGCATGATCACGGCCGGCGCCGTCTCACAGCGGGTGGCCCGTGCCGAAGGGGAGGGCCTGGTGTCCCGCGGGCCCGCGCAGGGGCGTCCGCGCACCGTCGAGGTCACGCTGACCGCGACCGGACACGAGGTCGTCGAGGCGACCGTGGACCAGGTGCTCCACCGGGAAGCCGAGTTGATCGAAGGACTGTCGCCCGACCGGCAGGCCCAGCTCACCGAGTTGCTCCGCACCCTCCTCCAGGACGTGCAGCACCGGCTCGGCGACGACCGGCTGACACACGTGGGGGACGACTGAGGGCGCGGACAGCGGCGGGGGGGGGGGGGGGGGGGGGAACCCCCCCCCCCCCCCCCCCCGCGCCCCCGCGCCGCCGCCCCCCCCCCCCCGGGGGGCGCAACACGCGGGGCGGCCCCCGGC
>NZ_JBITXL010000010.1:0-61934 GCF_044544685.1 Streptomyces sp. NPDC053542 | reverse complement strand
CGGGATGTACGTACACCCCGGCCGCCCGCCGCTCGGTATACGGGCTCAGCGCCCGCCCTTGTCCTTGCCGAGCAGGCCCGCGCGGCGCAGCGCGTCGGCCATGGCGCCGTTCGCGGGGGCCGTGTCCCGGCCGCCGCCGCGCCGGCCCTGGCCGCCGCCGCCCTGCCGCTGCCGCGGAGCGCCGCCGCCGCGCCGCTCACCGCGGTCGCCGCGCTCGTCCCGCCGTCCGCCCCGGGTGCCGCCCTGGCGGCCCTGGCCGGCGGCCGCCGTGTGGTCGTCGTCCAGCCGCAGCGTCAGCGAGATCCGCTTGCGCGGGATGTCCACGTCGAGCACCTTCACGCGCACGATGTCGCCCGGCTTCACCACGTCACGCGGGTCCTTCACGAACGTCTTCGACATCGCCGAGACGTGCACCAGACCGTCCTGATGGACGCCGATGTCGACAAAGGCGCCAAAGGCGGCGACGTTCGTGACGACGCCCTCCAGGAGCATCCCGGCCTGCAGGTCGCCGATCTTCTCGACGCCCTCCTTGAAGGTCGCCGTCTTGAACTCGGGCCGCGGGTCGCGCCCCGGCTTCTCCAGCTCGCCCAGGATGTCCGTCACCGTCGGCAGACCGAAGGAGTCGTCCACGAAGTCGGCCGGCTTCAGGGTGCGCAGCACAGCGGTGTTGCCGATCAGCGAGGGCACGTCGCTGCCCGCCGCAGTGACGATCCGCCGCACCACCGGGTACGCCTCCGGGTGCACGCTGGAGGCGTCCAGCGGGTCGTCGCCGCCGCGGATGCGCAGGAAGCCCGCGCACTGCTCGTACGCCTTCGGGCCCAGCCGCGCCACGTCCTTGAGCGCCTTGCGGGTACGGAACGGACCGTTGGCGTCGCGGTGCGCCACGATGTTGTCCGCCAGCCCCGAGCCGATGCCCGACACCCGCGAGAGCAGCGGCGCGGAGGCGGTGTTGACGTCCACGCCCACGCCGTTCACGCAGTCCTCGACCACCGCGTCCAGGGAGCGCGAGAGCTTCACCTCGGAGAGGTCGTGCTGGTACTGACCGACGCCGATCGACTTCGGGTCGATCTTGACCAGTTCGGCCAGCGGGTCCTGAAGGCGGCGCGCGATGGAGACCGCGCCGCGCAGCGACACGTCCAGTTCCGGCAGCTCCTGGGAGGCGAAGGCGGAGGCGGAGTACACCGAGGCGCCCGCCTCGGACACCATCACCTTCGTCAGCTTCAGCTCCGGCTGCGCGGCGATCAGGTCGGCGGCCAGCTTGTCCGTCTCGCGCGAGGCCGTGCCGTTGCCGATCGCGATGAGCTCCACGTTGTGCTCACGGGCGAGCTTCGCCAACGTGGCCAGCGCGGCGTCCCACTTCTGCTGCGGCACGTGCGGGTAGATCGTGTCGGTCGCGGCCACCTTGCCGGTCGCGTCCACGACGGCGACCTTCACGCCCGTACGGAAGCCGGGGTCCAGGCCCATCGTGGCGCGGGTGCCGGCCGGCGCGGCGAGCAACAGGTCGCGGAGGTTCGACGCGAAGACCCGTACGGCCTCGTCCTCGGCGGCCTGGCGCAGCCGCAGCCGCAGGTCGATGCCGAGGTGGACCAGGACGCGGGTGCGCCAGGCCCAGCGCACGGTGTCCAGCAGCCAGCCGTCGGCCGCGCGGCCGCGGTCGGCGATCCCGAACTTGTGCGCGATGGCCTGCTCGTACGATGTCCGGCCCTCGGACGGCTCGGTCTCCGGCTCCAGCGAGAGGTCGAGGATCTCCTCCTTCTCGCCGCGGAACATCGCGAGGACGCGGTGCGAGGGCAGCTCCGTGAACGGCTCGGCGAAGTCGAAGTAGTCGGCGAACTTCGCGCCCGCCTCCTCCTTGCCCTCGCGGACCTTCGAGGCCACCTGACCCCGGGTCCACATCCGCTCGCGCAGCTCGCCGATGAGGTCCGCGTCCTCGCTGAACCGCTCGGTGAGGATGGCGCGCGCGCCTTCGAGGGCCGCGGCCGGGTCGGCCACGCCCTTGTCCGCGTCCACGAACGCCGCGGCGGCCGCCTGCGGCTCCACCGACGGGTCGCTCAGGAGTCCGTCCGCGAGGGGCTCCAGACCGGCCTCACGGGCGATCTGAGCCTTCGTCCGCCGCTTGGGCTTGAAGGGCAGGTAGATGTCCTCCAGGCGGGCCTTGGACTCCGCGCCCCGGATCTGCGCCTCCAGGGCCGCGTCCAGCTTCCCCTGGGACCGTACGGACTCCAGGACCGCCGTCCGGCGCTCCTCCAGCTCCCGCAGGTACCGCAGCCGCTCCTCCAACGCGCGCAGCTGCGCGTCGTCGAGCATCTCCGTGGCTTCCTTGCGGTACCGGGCGATGAACGGGACGGTCGAGCCGCCGTCGAGCAGTTCGACCGCGGCCTTCACCTGCCGCTCCCTGACGCCGAGCTCCTCGGCGATCCTGCTCTCGATGGACCCCGGGGCCCCGGGAGCCCCCGGGGTCTGGATGGGCCCGGTGGACTCGGTGGTTGCCGTCACGATGCTCCCGACCTGCCTTCTCGCGCTGTGCTTGAGCCTGCATTGTGCAGGGTCGCGGTACGGCCTGTCGCGTGACCCGGGCAGGAGGGCACAGGTGTGACAAGAGGCACGGCCTCCGGGGGCGGACGGCCCGCCCCCGAAGGCGGCGGCTCAGCCCTGGCCGAACAGGTCGGCCGGGAAAGCCCCGTTGCCGACCGCGGTGGTGGTGAACTCCGTGGCCAGCTCCGTCAGCCGGGCGACGCCCTCGGCACCGAGGTGCTCGTACGGGGCCGCGTCGAGCCGGTCGGTGGCCTCCTCCAGGTCGGCGCGGAGCCGCGTACCGGCCTCGGTCAGGCCGAAGTCGGCGTCCAGGATGCCGCGCTCGCGCAGCGCCTCGCGCGCCTCCTGCCACTCCTCGGCCGACCAGCCGCGGGTCGCCAGAATCCACTTGGTGCTCATGCCGCGGCCGCTGGCGGTGTGCGAGGCCAGCGCCTCCAGGGGGCCCAGGCCCGCGTCGGCGAGCGCGATGAGGTGGCCGTCGCCGCGGTGCTCGCGCAGCAGGGTCGCGGCGTGCCAGTACGCCAGGTGCGGCGCGTCCGGTACGGGCAGGTCGGCGTGGGCGGCGTACAGCGGACGGGCGTGCCGGACGCAGCCCTCGGCGGCGCTCAGCGCCAGCCGGGCCGCCTCGGCCATCTTGTCGGACTCCACCAGTTCGTCGCCCAGCAGCCGGCGCAGCGTGCTGTCGGCCGCGCGCAGCCGCGCGTCGAGCACCTGCTGCGGGGTGACCGTCGCCCAGGCGTCCGGTATGTGCCGGGCGATCAGCTCGTACTTGAAGTTGTAGAACGTCGCGGCGATGACGCCGGGGCCCACCGGGCCCATGGCGGCGGCCCGGCCCACGAAGTAGGCGGCGCTGCGGTCCTCGATGCCGAGCTTCGCCAGCTCCTGGGGGAAGTCGGGCGAGAAGTACACCGTGGAGTGCAGCGGGTTGATGACGTTGTGGCAGTGCCGTCCGGCGCGGTCGGGCAGTGCGGAGCGGTCCTGCAGGGAAGCCGTTGTGGTCATGGCGGCACGTTACCGACCCGTCGGTATGCCCGGTAGACCGGGGCGGCCAAGAAGGGGCGCACTCGGCATAGGGGAGTGGCGGGGCCGGCATGACGGGAGTGGCGGGCCCGGTGTGGCAGGAAAGGTGGGAAACCCGTCATTGCCGCCATCCCGCCGCGCGCCCAGGATGGGGCCATGCCACCGCACGACGTACTGGTCGTTCTCTTCGACGACGTCCAGAGCCTGGACGTCACCGGCCCGCTGGAGGTCTTCACGGGCGCCGGCCGCTGCGTGCCCGGCGCCTACCGGGTCCGTACCGCCACGCTCGACGGTGCCCCGGTGCGCACCTCCAGCGGCCTGCGGATCACCCCGGACCTCGCGCTGGCCGACGCGGCGCCCCCGGACACCCTCCTCGTGCCCGGCGGACAGGGCACCCGCGACCCCGACCCCCGGCTCGTCGACTGGCTGCGCGCGCAGGCGCCACGGGCCCGCCGCAAGGTCTCGGTGTGCTCGGGCGCGTTCCTGCTGGCCGCCGCCGGGCTGCTGGACGGCCACCGCGCCACCACCCACTGGGCGCTGTGCGACGCGCTGGCCGACCGCTTCCCCGGCGTCGACGTCGACGCCGAGCCGATCTTCATCCGGGACGGCGACCTGGCGACGTCCGCCGGCGTCACCTCGGGCATCGACCTGACGCTGGCCCTCGTGGAGGAGGACCTCGGCCGGGAGGTCGCGCTGACCATCGCCCGCCATCTCGTCGTCTTCCTGCGCAGACCCGGCAATCAGACGCAGTTCAGCGCCCAGCTCGCCGCGCAGACCGCGGAGCGCCCGCCGCTGCGCGAGGTGCAGCACTGGATCACCGAGCACCCGGCCGCCGACCTGTCGGTGGACGCGCTCGCCGCCCGCTGCGGGCTCTCACCTCGCCACTTCGCCCGTGCCTTCCGTGATGAAGTCGGTATGACGCCAGGTCGCTATGTCGACAGAGTTCGGCTGGAGGCCGCACGGCGGCTCCTCGAGGACACCACCGATGCCGTCGAACGCGTCTCACGGCGCTGCGGTTACGGCACCCCCGAAGCCATGCGCCGCGCCTTCGTGCGGGCGCTCGGCACCGGTCCGGCGGAGTACCGGCGCCGGTTCCGGCCGCACAGCCCGACGGCCCCTCAGCCGTCGGCGTCCCGCTGACGAAAGGACCCCTCATGCAGATCGCGATCCTCCTCTACGACCGCTTCACGGCGCTGGACGCCGTCGGGCCGTACGACACGCTCGGACGGCTGCCCGGCGCGGAGACGGTCTTCGTCGCCGAGCGCACCGGGCCCGTACGCAACGACAGCGGCGGCCTTGCGATGGTCGCCGACGCGACCCTGGAGGAGGTCACCGCGCCCGACATACTGGTCGTTCCCGGCGGCCCCGGCCAGAGCGCCCTGATGGCCGACGGCCCGCTGCACGAGTGGCTGCGCACGGTCGACGCCGCCACCACCTGGACCGCCTCCGTGTGCACCGGCTCGCTGCTGCTGGCCGCCGCCGGACTGCTGGCGGGCCGCCGCGCCACGTCCCACTGGCTGGCGCTGGACCAGCTCAAGGAGTACGGCGCCGAGCCCACGGGGGAGCGGGTCGTGTTCGACGGCAAGTACGTCACGGCGGCCGGTGTCTCCTCCGGCATCGACATGGGCCTGACGCTCCTGGGCCGGCTCCAGGGCGACGAGCTCGCGCAGACCGTGCAGCTGGCCGTCGAGTACGACCCGCAGCCGCCGTACGACAGCGGCTCGCCGGAGAAGGCGCCCGCCTCGATCGTGGCGGCACTGCGCGACCGCAGCCGCTTCATCCTGAAGGGCACCTCGTGACGCAGCCCCGGCGCCGGCCGGCAGTCGCCGGGGGATTGTCAGTGGTGCCGTCTACGGTGCTGCCATGACTCGGATGACGTTCGACCGGCACCGCGGCGAGATCGTCGCGCAGACCGACCTGTTGCGTTCCCACATCAAGGGTGCCGACCTGTCGGCCCCGGTCCCGTCCTGCCCCGGCTGGACCGTCAATCAGCTGCTGCGCCACCTCGGCGGCGCGCAGCGCTGGGCGGCGGACCTGGTGCGGAGCAGGGCGACCGAGCCGCTGCCCGACGACCACTTCCGCGATCTTTCTCCGTACGCCGGCGAGGACCCGGCCGAGCTCGACGGCTGGCTCGCCGAGGGGGCGGGGCAGCTCGCGGACGCGCTGGGCGAGGCGGGCCCCGACGGGGAGCTGTGGACCCCCGTTCCGGGCGAGCGGTCCGCGTTCTACGCCCGCCGCTTCGCGCACGAGACGGTGATCCACCGGGCCGACGCGGCGCTGGCCCTCGGCGTGGAGTACGTCCTCGACGAGGAGGTGGCGCTGGACGCGGTCGACGAGTGGCTGGAGCTCGGCTCGCTACCGGTGATGTTCGAGTACCACCCGGAGCTGCGGGAACTGCTGGGCCCCGGCCGCACCCTGCACTTCCACGCCACGGACACCGCGCCCGAAGCGGAGGCGGAGTGGGTCGTCGATCTCACCGGCGAGGTCATCGAGTGGCGCCGGGCGCATGAGAAGGCCGCTGTCGCGGTGCGCGGCCCGCTGACCGAGCTGCTGCTGACGGTCTACCGGCGGCGGCCCGCCCATCGGGACGGCATAGAGATCCTCGGCGACGCGGAGCTGCTGGACTTCTGGCTGGACCGGGTCTCCTTCGGCTGAGGGGAGAGCCGGGCCGGTAGCGGTGGCCGGTGGCTCACACCGTCCAGTCGAAGCGCGGTGCCCGGCGCTCCAGGAAGGCGGCGACGCCCTCCGCCGTGTCGCCGCTGCCGCGCGCCTGCTCCTCCCAGTACGCGATGCGCGCGTCGTCGGCGGGGCCGGCGGCGAACTCCTTCGCCGCCGCCTGGGTCAGCTGCGACCGGCTCGCCAGTACGGCCGAGAAGTCCGCGACCCGCTTGTCCAGCTCGCCCTCCGGCAGCACCTCGTCCACGAGCCCGGTGCGCAGCGCCCGCTCGCAGCCGATCAACTCACCCGAGAAGAGGAGGTACTTGGCGGCCGCCGGGCCGACCAGCCGCACCAGCCGCTGGGTGGACGCGGCCGGGTAGACGATGCCCAGCTTCGCCGGCGTGATGCCGAACAGCGCGCCTTCTTCGGCGAACCGCAGGTCGCAGGCGGCCGCCAGCTGGCTGCCGCCGCCCACGCAGTACCCGCGGATCGCGGCCAGCGACGGCTTCGGGAAGGCGGCGAGCGCCTCCTCGGCGGCCAGCGCGAGGCCCCGGTTCTCGTCCCCCGACTCCCGCAGCGACCCGATGTCCGCGCCCGCGCAGAAGGTGTTCCCCTCGCCGGTCAGCACGAGCACGCGTACGGACCCGTCCCCGGCCAGCCGCTCCACCAGCTCAGGGACCGCGCGCCACATGTCAGCCGTCATGGCGTTCCGCTTGGCGGGGTTGCTGATCGTGACGATCGCGGTGCCGTCGCTGACGCGCGTGCTGAGCCCTGGGTTCATGAAGGGGATCGTAGAGCGGCGGAACCGGCCACGTCCCGGCCCGTGGAGCGTGATCACCACCACGCCCGGCACGTGGGCCGCCTACCCGGCCGCCCGCCCACCGCACCGGCCACGCCACCCGCGCACCCACCGCCCCACCTCCCTCCTCCAACCGAAATCCCGGCGACCGCCCCCCACCCCCGCCGCTACGATCGGCGGTCTGATGTCTGCCACCCTCGTTGCCAAGAATCTCGCCGCCGGGCACGGCGACCGAACCCTCTTCTCCGGGCTCGACCTCGTCGTCGCGCCCGGTGAGGTGATCGGGCTGGTCGGTGCCAATGGCGCGGGCAAGTCCACGCTGCTGCGGCTCTTCGCGGGGCTGGACGGCCCGCAGGAGGGCGAGGTGCGGCTGAGCCCCGCCACCGCGACCGTCGGCCACCTCCCGCAGGAGCCCGAGCGCCGCCCGGGGGAGTCCGTCCGGGACTTCCTCGCCCGCCGCACCGGCGTCGCCGAAGCCCAGCTCGCGCTGGACGAGGCCACCCAGGCGCTGGTCGAGGAGAAGCCGGGCGCGGACGACGCGTACGCCGTCGCCCTGGAGCGCTGGCTCGCGCTCGGCGCCGCCGACCTGGACGAGCGGGCCGAGGAGACCGCGGCCCAGCTGGGCCTGGCCGTCGGCCTGGACCAGCCGATGACCTCGCTCTCCGGCGGCCAGGCGGCCCGCGCCTCGCTCGCCTCCCTCCTCCTCTCCCGGTACGACGTCTTCCTGCTCGACGAGCCGACCAACGACCTGGACCTCGACGGCCTGGAGCGGCTGGAGCGGTTCGTCACCGGGCTGCGCGCCGGCACCGTCCTGGTCAGCCACGACCGCGAGTTCCTGACCCGGACCGTGGACCGGGTGGTCGAGCTGGACCTGACGCAGCAGCAGGTGAACACCTTCGGCGGCGGGTACACCGCGTATCTGGAGGAGCGCGAGCGGGCGCGGCGGCACGCGCGCGAGGAGTACGAGGAGTACGCCGAGACCAAGGCGTCCCTGGAGGCGCGCGCCCACCTCCAGCGCAACTGGATGGAGAAGGGCGTCAAGAACGCCCGCCGCAAGGCCCCCGACAACGACAAGATCGGCCGCAAGGGCCGGGTGGAGGCCACCGAGAAGCAGGCCGCCAAGGCCAAGCAGACGCAGCGCATGATCGAGCGGCTGGACGTCGTCGAGGAGCCGCGCAAGGAGTGGGAGCTGCGGATGGAGATCGCGGCCGCGCCGCGCTCCGGGGCCGTCGTCGCCACGCTGCGCGGCGCGCGCCTCAAGCGCGGCGACTTCCGCTTCGGCCCGGTGGACCTCCAGATCGACTGGGCGGACCGGGTCGCGATCACCGGCCCGAACGGCTCCGGAAAGTCGACGCTGCTCGGTGCGCTGCTCGGCCGGCTCCCGCTGGACGAGGGGCAGGCGTACCTGGGTCCCGGCGTGGTCGTCGGGGAGATCGAGCAGGCCCGCGGGCAGCTCTTCCAGCGCCCGGAGGCGGCCGGCGAACCGCTCCTGGACGCCTTCCGCCGCTCCGTCCCCGAGATGGCGCCGGCGGACGTCCGGACGCTGCTGGCGAAGTTCGGGCTCAAGGCCGGACACGTGCTGCGCCCGGTGGCCACGCTGTCGCCGGGGGAGCGGACCCGGGCGGCGCTCGCCCTCCTACAGGGCCGCGGGGTGAACCTCCTCGTACTGGACGAGCCGACCAACCACCTCGACCTCCCGGCTATCGAGCAGCTGGAGTCCGCGCTCGGGTCGTACCAGGGCACGTTGCTGCTGGTCAGCCACGACCGCCGGTTGCTGGAGGCGGTGCACACCACGCGGCGGATCGAGGTGGCGGACGGGCGGGTCGCCGAGCGCTGAGCACGCGAGCCCGGCGCACGGGCCCGCCCGCGCCCGGGCGTACGGGCCCGCCCGGGCGCGCTGACCGGAAGCCGCCGCACGGCGTCCGGTAATGGATTTGGCCCTGTGGCACGGAACCCGTAAGGTGGTGTTCACCGACGCGGGGTGGAGCAGCTCGGTAGCTCGCTGGGCTCATAACCCAGAGGTCGCAGGTTCAAATCCTGTCCCCGCTACTGACGCAACAGTGCGTGTCAGAGGCCCCTTCCTCCGGGAAGGGGCCTCTGGCGTATGCACGCGCTCTCCGCGAAGATGGCGCTCGGGGCGAAGCGGGAGAAAGGTATCCCTTCCCGGCAGTTCTTGAAACGGGAATAAAAGGGTCAGAGTCGATCCCCGGCGTGATCGCCACGCAGAAAAGCGGTCGGAAGCTGTCGATAATTGCTGACTTTTCGTCAGCAGGCCAGTCCGGACGGTGGGATTCCCAACACTCGAAGGGTGAGGATGCCTTCCGGACCCCCAGCCGAACCCCCCGAGGAGCTGACGGCCCCGCTCGCGTACGAAGGTGTCTGGAGGTTCACCGCTCCGGCACTGGAGTCCTCGGTGCCACAGGCGCGGCACGCGGTACGGGATCTGCTCCGCGACCAGCGCGTACCGACGGGGCCCGACATCGTGGACGGCCTGCTGCTGATCACTTCCGAGCTGGTCACCAACGCGGTGCAGCACGCGGCCCTGCTCTCCCCGCAGATCACCGTCGAGCTCGCGGTCGGCGCCGACTGGGTGCGGGTCGCCGTCGAGGACAACCACCCCTACCGACCCAAGGCGCTGGAGGCCGACGAGGACGACCTCGGCGGCCGCGGCCTCTGGCTGATCAAAATGATCACGGCGGAGGCCGGCGGGAAGAGCGGCGTGGAGCACACGGCGAGCGGCGGCAAGGTCGTCTGGGCCGAACTGCCGCTCGCTCGTGTGCCGACGCCTACCAGCCCGCCGTCGACCCTGTGAGCTCCCGGATCGCCGGACGCGCCGCGTCCAGCACCGTCATGAACCACACCGAGAACGGCGCCTCGGAGTGCCGCCGGGCCAGCTCGTCCGGCGTCACGAAGGCGTACTCCCCGACCTCCTCGGGGTCCGGCTCCGGAGCGTCCCGGACCAGGCCCACGAAGAGGTGGTTGTACTCCTGCTCGACCAGCCCGGACTCCGGGTCCGGGTGGTTGTAGCGCACGGTGCCGGCCTCGCCGAGCAGCGACGGGGCGATGCCCAGCTCCTCGGCGGTGCGCCGCGCGGCGGCCGCGAACGGCTTCTCGCCCGGATACGGATGGCCGCAGGCCGTGTTGGACCACACACCGGGGGAGTGGTACTTCCCCAGCGCCCGGCGCTGCAGCAGCAGCCGGCCCTGCTCGTCGAAGAGGAACACGGAGAAGGCCCGGTGCAGCTGCCCGGGCGCCTGATGGGCGGCGAGCTTCTCCGCCGTGCCGATCGTTCTACCGTCCTCGTCCACCAACTCCAGCATGATCGGCTCGTCGGCCGCGTCCGTCGCCGTCATCGCGGCGGTCCCGGTGGTCTGTCCGTTGGCAGGTGTGATCGGCATGCCCATCCTTCGCGTTTCCTCGGTCCTCGATGGTCAAGTCTGCCCTAGTAGCGCCCGTATCAGGCGTACGGCGACGCCTTATGTGCCGCGTGGCAGAACCCGCGGCGCACAGCAGTGGCCGCGCGCCGTCTCAGACGGACCGGGCGCCCTCTTCCCGGGCCTCCGGGTGCCGCAGGCACCAGCCCTCCCAGGCCGAGGCGACCATCGCGTCGATGCCGTGCCGCGCGCGCCAGCCCAGCTCCTTCGTGGCCAGCTCGCAGGAGGCGACCACCCGCGCGGGGTCGCCGGCCCGCCGCCCCTTGACGACGGGCGCCAGGTCCGAGCGGCCGCTGATCCCGAGGACGAGGTCCGCCATCTCCCGCACGGAGACGCCCTGGCCGGTGCCCACGTTGAGCGTGAGGTCCCTGGGGCCGTCCTGGCCCGTGAGCCGCCGGGCGGCGGCGACGTGCGCGTCGGCCAGGTCCTCGACGTGGATGTAGTCGCGGACGCAGGTGCCGTCCGGGGTGTCGTAGTCGTCGCCGAAGATCAGCGGCGGCTCACCGGCCGTGACCTTCTCGAACATCATCGGGATGATGTTGAAGACCCCGACGTCCGCCAGCTCCGGCGCCGCCGCGCCCGCGACGTTGAAGTACCGCAGGCACGCGGTCTCGATGCCGTGCGCCCGGCCCGCGGCCCGCACCAGCCACTCGCCCGCGAGCTTGGTCTCGCCATAGGGGTTCATCGGCAGGCACGGGGTGTCCTCGGTGACCAGGTCCACGTCCGGCATGCCGTACACCGCCGCCGAGGAGGAGAGGACGAAGCGCCGCACGCCGGCCGCCGCCACCGCCTCCAGCAGCACGGTCAGCCCGTGCACGTTCTCCCGGTAGTACGTCAGCGGCTGCTCCACCGACTCGCCCACCTGCTTCTTCGCGGCGAGGTGGATGACGCCGGTCACGCCGTGCTCCGCGAGCGTGGCGTCCACCACGTCACGGTCCTGTACCGAAGCACGGACTAGGGGCACCCCCGCGGGCAGCCGCTCGGGGAATCCGCTGGAGACGTCGTCCAGTACGACGACCCGCTCACCCGCCGCCGCCATGGCCCTCGCCACATGCGCGCCGATATAACCCGTCCCACCTGTGATCAGCCATGTCATAACCGGCACCCTAACCAGGGCCGCAGTTGTTCATCGACGGCAAGATCGACCATGATGATCGCGGCAGACGCCACCGCCGGACGGTCACCGCCCGGTGAATGCGTGGTGAACGGCCGCATCCGGCGATCCGATAACCTCTGCCGACGTGCCACCGACCCCTGTGGGGCCCGAGGTGTGCCACGACTGCTGCCCGGGTAGTTCGTACCGAATGCGGACCGGCCGGCGGCCTTGCCAGCATTCAGGGAGTGAATTCGTCTGTCGACCGCAATCCTCACCGGTGCGCCGGTCGCCGGGTCGCCGCTCGAAGGCGACCTGCGCGAACTGGGCTTCGATGTCCGCAGCGCGGCCGACGCCGCCGAGGCGGCCCGGCTGCTGGCCGAGGTGCCGGCAGGCCGGCGGGTCGCACTGGTCGACTCGCGGTTCGTCGGTCACCTGCACAGCCTCCGGCTGGCGCTGACCGACCCGCGTTTCCCCGCCGCCGCGGTCACCGGCGCGCTCACGGCGCAGCCCGAGGCGCGCGCCGCGCTCACCCGGGCGCTCGCCACGGCGGGCTCCGCCGACGGGCTCCCGGACGCCGTCGCGGAGAGCCTGGACGCCCAGGGCGTATCGGTGCACCGCCCCGAGCTCGGCTCGCTGGTCGCTTCCGTACCCTCCGGCGCACAGCAGCGTCATGAGGCGCGGGCCGCGGTGAGCGCCGTGGACGACGAGGCCGTGCGGCTGCGGACCGCCGTGAAGTCCCGCGACGGGTTCTTCACGACGTACTGCATCAGCCCCTACTCCCGCTACATCGCCCGCTGGTGCGCGCGGCGCGGCCTGACCCCGAATCAGGTCACCACCGGGTCCCTGCTCACCGCGCTGATCGCGGCGGGCTGCGCGGCCACCGGCGACCGCCTCGGCTTCATCGCCGCCGGCCTGCTCCTCCTCTTCTCCTTCGTCCTGGACTGCACCGACGGGCAGCTCGCCCGCTACTCCCTGCAGTACTCGACGATGGGCGCCTGGCTGGACGCGACGTTCGACCGCGCCAAGGAGTACGCGTACTACGCGGGCCTGGCGCTCGGCGCGGCGCGCGGCGGCGATGACGTATGGGCCCTCGCGCTCGGCGCGATGGTGCTGCAGACGGTCCGGCACGTCGTCGACTTCTCCTTCAACGAGGCGAACCACGACGCGACCGCGAACACCAGCCCGACCGCGGCCCTCTCCGACAAGCTCGACAGCGTCGGCTGGACGGTCTGGGCCCGCCGGATGATCGTGCTGCCCATCGGCGAGCGCTGGGCCCTGATCGCGGTCCTCACCGCCTGCGCCACGCCCCGCATCGTCTTCTGGGTCCTGCTCATCGGCTGTGCGCTGGCCGCCTGCTACACGACCGCCGGCCGGGTGCTGCGCTCGCTGACCCGGCGCGCGCGCCGGACCGACCGGGCCGCGCAGGCGCTCGCCGACCTCGCGGACTCCGGCCCGCTCGCCGAGGGCTTCGCCGCCGCCTTCAAGGGCGCGGCGCGCAGGCTCCCCGGCTTCGCGGCCCCCGTGATCGCCGCCGCCGGCGCCGCTGTGATGATCGCCACCGCCGCGTTCACCGGCTGGGGCAGCCCCTGGGTCTGCGTCGCCGCGCTGGTGTACGCCCTGCTCTCCGGGCTGGCTGTCGCCCGCCCCCTCAAGGGCGCGCTGGACTGGCTCGTGCCGCCTCTTTTCCGCACTGGTGAATACGTCGCGATTCTGGTGATTGCGGCCCGTTCCGAGGTGAACGGAGCGTTGCCGGCGGCATTCGGGCTGGTGGCCGCGGTCGCCTACCATCACTACGACACGGTGTACCGCATCCGCGGCGGCAGCGGCGCGCCTCCGCGCTCTCTGGTGCGGGCGACCGGCGGACACGAGGGCCGTGCCCTCGTGGTCTCGGCCGCCGCGGCCGCACTGTCCACCTCAGGTTTCACAATCGCGCTCACGGTCCTCGCGGGGGCCCTGGCGCTGCTGGTGCTCATCGAGAGCATCCGCTTCTGGGTGTCCTCCCATGCACCCGCCGTACACGACGAAGGAGAACCCGCATGATCGGCCTCGTGCTGGCGGCCGGCGCCGGACGGCGTCTGCGTCCCTACACCGACACTCTGCCGAAGGCCCTGGTGCCGGTCGATGGTGACACCACCATCCTCGACCTCACCCTCGGCAACTTCGCGGAGATCGGCCTGACCGAGGTCGGGATCATCGTCGGCTACAAGAAGGAGGCCGTGTACGAGCGCAAGGAGGCGCTGGAGGCGAAGTACGGCCTCAAGCTCACCCTGATCGACAACGACAAGGCCGAGGAGTGGAACAACGCCTACTCCCTGTGGTGCGGCCGTGACGCGATCAAGCACGACGTGATCCTCGCCAACGGCGACACCGTGCACCCGGTCTCCGTCGAGAAGACCCTGCTCGCCGCGCGCGGCGACGGCAAGAAGATCATCCTCGCGCTGGACACGGTCAAGGACCTGGCCGACGAGGAGATGAAGGTCGTCGTCGACCCCGAGAAGGGCATGACGAAGATCACCAAGCTGATGGACCCGGCCGAGGCGACCGGCGAGTACATCGGCGTCACCCTCATCGAGGGCGAGGCTGCCGACGAGCTGGCCGACGCCCTCAAGACGGTCTTCGAGGCGGACCCGCAGCAGTTCTACGAGCACGGCTACCAGGAGCTCGTGAACCGCGGCTTCCGGATCGACGTGGCCCCGATCGGCGACGTCAAGTGGGTCGAGATCGACAACCACGACGACCTCGCGAAGGGCCGTGAAATCGCATGCCAGTACTGACGAGGCTCATCCCCTCGCCAGTCGTCGTCGACATCCGGCCGGGGGCGCTCAACGACCTGGCCGGGGTCCTCGCCGACCAGAGGATCTCGTCGTCAGGCAAGCTCGCCATCGCCATCAGCGGCGGTTCCGGCGCGGTGCTGCGTGAGCGGCTCGCGCCGGCGCTGCCCAGCGCCGAGTGGTTCGAGGTGGATGGTGGCACGCTCGACGACGCCATCAAGCTCGCCGACGCCATGAAGAAGAAGGGGCGTTACGACGCGGTCGTGGGCCTCGGCGGTGGCAAGATCATCGACTGCGCCAAGTTCGCCGCGGCGCGCGTCGGCCTGCCGCTGGTCGCCGTCGCGACGAACCTGTCGCACGACGGCCTGTGCTCGCCGGTCGCCACCCTCGACAACGACGCGGGCCGCGGCTCGTACGGCGTGCCGAACCCGATCGCGGTCGTCATCGACCTCGACATCATCCGCGAGGCCCCGGTCCGCTTCGTGCGCTCCGGCATCGGCGACGCCCTGTCCAACATCTCCGCGATCCGCGACTGGGAGCTCGCGGCGCGCGAGCGCGGCGAGGACATCGACGGCCTCGCGGCCGCGATGGCGCGCCAGGCGGGCGAGGCCGTCCTGCGCCATCCCGGCGGCGTCGGCGACGACGGCTTCCTGCAGGTGCTGGCCGAGGGCCTGGTCCTCACCGGCATCGCGATGTCCGTCTCCGGTGACTCGCGTCCGGCGTCCGGCGCCTGCCACGAGATCAACCACGCCTTCGACCTGCTCTTCCCCAAGCGCGCCGCCAGCCACGGCGAGCAGTGCGGCCTGGGCGCGGCCTTCGCGATGCATCTGCGCGGGGCGCACGAGGAGTCGGCGTACATGGCGCAGGTGCTGCGCCGGCACGGCCTTCCGGTCCTGCCGGAGGAGATCGGCTTCACCGTGGACGAGTTCGTCCAGGTCGTGGAGTACGCCCCGCAGACCCGGCCGGGCCGTTACACGATCCTGGAACATCTGAACCTGTCCACCGATCAGATCAGGGACGCATACGCCGACTATGCCAAAACCATCGGTAGCTGAACTCCGGCCGGTCGTTCACCCGGAGGGGGTGAAGGACCGGCGGAGCGGTGAGCACTGGGGCGGCCGGCTCTACATGCGCGAGATCTCGCTGCGTGTCGACCGGCACCTGGTGAACACCCGGGTCACCCCCAACCAGCTGACCTACCTGATGACCGTCTGCGGCGTCCTCGCCGCCCCGGCACTGCTGGTGCCGGGCGTGTGGGGGGCCGTGCTCGGCGTCGTCGCGGTCCAGCTGTACCTGCTGCTCGACTGCGTCGACGGCGAGATCGCCCGCTGGCGCAAGCAGTACTCGCTGGCCGGCGTCTGGATGGACCGTGTCGGCGCGTACCTGACCGACGCCGCGGTCCTCGTCGGCTTCGGTCTGCGCGCCGCCGACCTGTTCGGCTCCGGGCGGATCGACTGGCTGTGGGCGTTCCTCGGCACCCTCGCGGCGCTCGGCGCGATCCTGATCAAGGCGGAGACCGACCTCGTCGGCGTCGCCCGGCACCAGACCGGGAAGCCGCCGGTCCAGGAGTCGGCGTCCGAGCCGCGCTCGTCCGGCATGGCGCTGGCCCGCAAGGCCGCCGGGGCGCTCAAGTTCCACCGGCTGATCCTCGGGATCGAGGCGTCCCTGCTGATCCTGGTCCTGGCGATCCTGGACGCGGTCAGGGACGACCTGTTCTTCTCGCGGCTCGGCGTCGCCGTACTGGCCGGTATCGCGCTCCTCCAGACGCTGCTCCACCTCGTGTCCATCCTGGCTTCAAGCAGGCTCAAGTGACCCAGACTCCACAGAACCTGAAGCTCGGCGCGGTCGTCCTCACCATGGGCAACCGCCCCGACGAGCTGCGCGCGCTCCTCGACTCCGTCGCCAAGCAGCACGGCGACGCGGTCGAGGTGGTGGTCGTCGGCAACGGCTCGCCGCTGCCGGAGCTGCCCGACGGCGTACGGACCGTGGAGCTGCCGGAGAACGTCGGCATCCCGGCGGGCCGGAACGTCGGCATCGAGGCGTTCGGCCCCGCGGGCGCCGACAAGGACGTCCTGCTCTTCCTGGACGACGACGGCCTGCTCGCCAACATGGACACCGCCGAGCTGTGCCGCGAGGCGTTCGCCCGCGACCCTGCGCTTGGCATCATCAGCTTCCGCATCGCGGACCCGGACACCGGGGAGACCCAGCGCCGCCACGTACCGCGGCTGCGCGCGGCCGACCCGCTGCGCTCGTCGCGCGTCACGACCTTCCTCGGCGGCGCGAACGCGGTCCGCACGAAGGTCTTCGAGGAGGTCGGCGGGCTGCCCGACGACTTCTTCTACGCGCACGAGGAGACCGACCTCGCCTGGCGGGCCCTGGACGCCGGCTGGATGATCGACTACCGCGCCGACATGGTCCTGCTGCACCCGACCATGGCGCCCACCCGGCACGCCGTCTACCACCGGATGGTGGCGCGCAATCGGGTGTGGCTGGCGCGGCGGAACCTGCCCGCGCCGCTGGTCCCGGTCTACCTCGGGGTATGGCTGCTGCTGACGCTGGCCAGGCGCCCGTCCCTGCCGGGGCTGCGGGCCTGGCTGGGCGGCTTCAAGGAGGGCTGGACCACGTCGTGCGGCCCCAGGCGCCCCATGAAGTGGCGTACCGTGTGGCGCCTGACCCGACTGGGCCGGCCGCCGGTCATCTGACAAGCTCGGGTCGGAGAGCAGCATCCGGCGCGACCCGGGGGTACCCAGAGCCTGTGGCACCCCTGGGAAGCGCACCTTGAGGACGAAAGTGTCAACTGTGAGCGAGACCAGGCACGACAGTGCTGTCGCCATGAATGCGCCGCGGGGCCCCGAGGGCGGGCTCGAGCCGGCGCAGCTGGCCCAGAAGTACGGGCTGACGCAGAGCGGCGCCCGGCCGAGCCTGCCGGAGTACGTCCGTCAGCTGTGGCAGCGGCGTCACTTCATCTCGGCGTTCTCCAGCGCCAAGCTGACCGCCCAGTACAGCCAGGCCAAGCTGGGCCAGCTGTGGCAGGTGGCCACGCCGCTGCTGAACGCGCTGGTCTACTACTTGATCTTCGGCCTGCTCCTCGGCACCAGCCGGGGCGTGCCGGACTTCGTGCCGTTCCTGGTGACCGGCGTCTTCATCTTCACGTTCACGCAGAGCTCGGTGCTGGCGGGGACGCGGGCGATCTCGGGCAACCTCGGCCTGGTGCGGGCGCTGCACTTCCCGCGCGCCTGCCTGCCGATCTCGTTCTGCCTGATGCAGCTCAAGCAGCTGATGTTCTCCATGGGCGTGCTCGTGGTGATCCTGCTGGCCTTCGGGCAGGTGCCGGGCTGGTCGTGGCTGCTGGCGATCCCCGCGCTGTGCCTGCAGTTCGTCTTCAACACCGGCCTCGCGATGATCATGGCGCGGCTGGGCAGCAAGACCCCCGACCTGGCGCAGCTGATGCCGTTCATCCTGCGGACGTGGATGTACGCGTCCGGCGTGATGTACAGCATCGACCAGATCATGAAGAGCAAGCCCGTCCCGGGCTTCGTGCACTTCCTGCTGGACGTGAACCCGGCCGCGGTCTACATCGACCTGGTGCGGTTCGCGCTGATCGACTCCTTCACGTATGAGCAGCTGCCGACCCACGTGTGGGCGCTGGCCCTGGGCTGGGCGGTCGTGATGGGCGCGGTGGGCTTTGTGTACTTCTGGAAGGCGGAGGAGCGGTATGGCCGTGGCTGAGCAGCAGAGCACCGAAGCGCAGGACGCCGCCCCCGCGACCGCGGAGGAGCGCGTCCCGACCGTCATCGCCGATGACCTGCACATCGTGTACCGGGTCTACGGCTCGGGCGCGGGCCGGGGCAGTGCCACCGCGGCGCTGAACCGCATCATCCGCCGCAAGCCCTCCACGGGCGTGCGGGAGGTGCACGCGGTCAAGGGCGTGTCCTTCACCGCCTACCGGGGTGAGTCGATCGGCCTGATCGGCACGAACGGGTCGGGCAAGTCCACGCTGCTCAAGGCGGTGGCGGGGCTGCTGCCGGCCGAGCGCGGCCATGTCTACACCCACGGCCAGCCCTCCCTGCTGGGCGTCAACGCCGCCCTGATGAACGACCTGACCGGCGAGCGCAACGTCATCCTGGGCGGGCTGGCCATGGGCATGACCCGCGAGCAGGTCCGCGAGCGCTACCAGAGCATCGTCGACTTCTCCGGCATCAACGAGAAGGGCGACTTCATCAGCCTGCCGATGCGCACCTACTCCTCCGGCATGGCGGCCCGCCTGCGGTTCTCCATCGCGGCGGCCAAGGACCACGACGTCCTGATGATCGACGAGGCGCTGGCCACCGGCGACCGCAAGTTCCAGAAGCGGTCGGAGGCGCGCATCCGGGAGCTGCGCAAGGAGGCCGGCACGGTCTTCCTGGTCAGCCACAACAACAAGTCCATCCGGGACACCTGCGACCGGGTGCTGTGGCTGGAGAAGGGCGAGCTCCTCATGGACGGCCCCACGGATGAAGTGATCAAGGCGTACGAGAAGGAAACGGGCAAGTAGCCCGTATCCACAGAGAAGGCCCCCGTGCGTCCGGGCGCGGGGGCCTTCGATGTTGAAGAAATGGTCAACTCTGGCCGCGGACGGAACAGTTGCCCGCCCGGTGGAGTTGTCCGGATCGTTGCTGCGCGGTTCGGATCCGCTCGGACGGGTGTGAGATGTACGGCGTAAGCTGTACGGGTGCGGAACGGCACATGTGGTACAAGTCGGGCAAAATAGTCCGACGGCGCAGATGGGCGCCCTGATCGGACGGGCCGTGCGTGCGGCGTGTCCGAAATATGAAGTTTTAGCGTGGCGGTGTAGAACGGGAGACGTGACGGCAATGGCTACGGGATCTCTCCGGCTCCGGAACGCGCCGGGCAGCCTCCGGTGAGCCCGGAGCCTGTCGCGCCCGAGCGCGCCGTCCTCGACAAGGCCGCGCACGAGAACTTCCCCGTCGCGCCGTTCTTCCTGCCCCGCGCCTGGCGCGCCGACCTGATGGCGGTCTACGGGTTCGCCCGGCTGGTCGACGACATCGGCGACGGCGACCTCGCGCCGGGCGGCGCCGACGCGGTACTGCTCGGCCTCGACCGCGCGCGGGACGGGGGCACCTCCCGCTCGAGCGCAGCGGAGAGCGGGGAAGACCGGCTCGCACTGCTGGACGCCCTGGAGGCCGACCTGCGCCGGGTCTACAGCGACCGGGCGCCGGGCCCCCGGCACCCCCTCATGCGCCGCCTCGGCCCGACCGTGCGCCGCTGCGGGCTGAGCCCCGAGCCGTTCGAGCGTCTGATCGAAGCCAATCGGCAGGACCAGCGCGTCACCCGTTACGAGAGCTACGCGGACCTGCAGGACTACTGCGAGCTGTCCGCCAACCCCGTGGGCCGGCTGGTCCTGGGCATCACGGGCACGACCACGCCCGAACGGGTCCGCCGTTCGGATGCCATCTGCACCGCCCTCCAGATCGTCGAACACATCCAGGATGTGGCCGAGGACCTCCGGAGGGACCGTATCTATCTGCCCGCCGAAGACATGAAGCGCTTTGGTGTCGCGGAATCCGACCTGGCTGCTCCGACAGGGGGCGCACAGGCGCGTGCGCTGGTTGCATTCGAGGCGGAACGCGCCCGTGACCTGCTGAATGAAGGTGCCCCGCTGGTGGGTAGCGTCCACGGCAGACTCAAACTGCTGCTCGCCGGCTTCGTCGCCGGCGGACGTGCCGCCCTCCAGGCGGTAGCGGCCGCCGATCATGACGTCCTCCCTGGACCGCCCAAGCCCAGCAAGCTCAGTTTGCTGCGCGCGGTAGGGGCGACACTGCGAAGAGAGGGGTGAGTCGGACCGTGGAGGCAACCGCACACGCGTCCGCGCCGGTGCTCGCTGCGTACCGCTACTGCGAGGCCGTCACCGGGCAGCAGGCACGTAACTTCGCTTATGGAATCAGACTGCTGCCCGCCGACAAGCGCCAGGCGATGTCGGCGCTGTACGCGTTCTCGCGCCGGGTGGACGACATCGGCGACGGCGCGCTGGCGCCCGCCGAGAAGGAGCAGCGGCTCGCGGACACCCGAGGATTGCTGGCGCGCATCAAGGACGGCCGGGTCGCCGAGGACGACACCGACCCGGTCGCGGTCGCGCTCGCGGACGCGGCGCGCCGTTTCCCGCTGCCGCTGGGCGGTCTGGACGAGCTGATCGACGGCGTCCTGATGGATGTGCACGGCGAGACGTACGAGACCTGGGACGACCTCAAGGCGTACTGCCGCTGCGTCGCCGGGGCCATCGGGCGGCTCTCGCTCGGCGTGTTCGGCACCGTGCCCGGCGCCTCGGAGGCAGACCGCGCCCCCGAGTACGCCGATACGCTGGGGCTCGCCCTGCAGCTGACCAACATCCTCCGGGACGTCCGCGAGGACGCGGCCAACGGCCGTACGTACCTCCCCGCCGAGGACCTGGCGAAGTTCGGCTGCGCCGCCGGCTTCCACGGCTCCGTCCCGCCCTCCGGCGCGGACTTCACCGGCCTCGTCCACTTCGAAGTGCGCCGGGCCCGCACCCTGTTCGCCGAGGGCTTCCGGCTGCTGCCCATGCTCGACCGGCGCTCCGGCGCCTGCGTCGCCGCGATGGCCGGCATCTACCACCGCCTGCTGCGCCGGATCTCCGACGACCCCGAGGCGGTGCTGCGCGGCCGGGTCTCGCTGCCCGGCCACGAGAAGGCGTTCGTCGCCGTCCGCGGCCTGTCCGGGCTCGACGCCCGGGCGATCGGCCGCCGCCAGGCCGTCAGGAGGCGCGCATGAGAAGCCGAGCGAGCCAGGGCGCGCTCGCGCAGGTACGCGCCGTGCGACGGGCCCCGGAGCGGCGGGCAACTCCGCGGCGTATTGCTGCGTCCATGACAGCAGCATCCCGGGAGGACGCATGACTTCCGCCGACACACGGCCGGCCACGCACGTCACCGCGGGCACCTCCGGAGACGGGGGCGCCACCGCGGTCGTCGTCGGCGGCGGCCTCGCGGGCACCGCCGCGGCCCTCGCGCTCGCCGACGCCGGGCTGCGCGTCACCCTCGTCGAGGGCCGGCCGCGCCTCGGCGGCCTCGCCTTCTCCTTCCGCCGCGACTCCCCGGCCGGCGAGCTGAGCGTGGACAACGGCCAGCACGTCTACCTGCGCTGCTGCACCGCCTACCGGGACTTCCTGGAGCGCGTCGGCGGCGCGCAGCTGATGCCGATCCAGGACCGGCTGGACGTACCGGTGCTGGACGCCGACCCGGCCCGCGCCGCGGCGGGCATGCGCCTGGGCCGGCTGCGCCGCACCGCCCTGCCCGTACCGCTGCACCTCGCCGCGAGCCTGGCCGGCTACCCGCACCTCTCGCTCGCCGAGCGCGCCTCCGTCGGCCGCGCCGCGCTCGCCCTGAAGGCCCTGGACCCCGCCGACCCCGCGCTGGACCGCATCGACTTCGCGACCTGGCTCGCCCGGCACGGCCAGTCGCCGCGCGCCGTCGAGGCCCTGTGGGACCTGGTCGGCGTCGCCACGCTGAACGCCCGCGCCGCCGACGCCTCCGCCGGGCTCGCCGCCATGGTCTTCAAGACCGGCCTGCTCTCCGACCCCGGCGCCGCCGACATCGGCTGGTCCCGCGTCCCGCTCGGCGAGGTCCACGACACGCTCGCCCGGGCCGCGCTGGAGAAGGCCGGGGTGCGCGTCGAGACGCGTACCCGCGCGAGCGCCGTGACCCGGACCGACGAGCAGCGCTGGCAGGTCACCGTCGAGAACGGGCCGCACAGCCAGGAGCAGCTGGCCGCCGACACGGTCGTACTGGCCCTGCCGCAGCGCGAGACGCACGGCCTGCTGCCGCCCGGCGCGCTGGACCGCCCGGACCGGCTGCTGGACATCGGCACGGCCCCCATCCTCAATGTGCACGTGCTCTACGACCGCAAGGTCCTGCGCCGCCCGTTCTTCGCCACGCTCGGCTCGCCGCTGCAGTGGGTCTTCGACCGCACGGAGGCGTCCGGGCTGCAGGGCGGCGGGCAGTATCTCGCCGTCTCGCAGTCCGCGGCGCAGGACGAGATCGACCTGCCGGTCGGCGTGCTGCGCGAGCGGTACCTCCCGGAGCTCGCGCGGGTGCTGCCCGCCGCGCGCGGCGCGAAGGTCCGCGACTTCTTCGTCACCCGTGAGCGCACCGCGACGTTCGCACCCGCACCGGGCGTCGGCAGGCTGCGCGCCGCTGCCCGCACTCAGTCCACCGGCCTGTACCTGGCCGGTGCGTGGACCGCCACAGGGTGGCCCGCGACCATGGAAAGCGCTGTTCGCAGCGGCATCAGTGCCGCCCGCGAGGCACTCATCGAACTCGGCTTCCCCCAGGGATCACTGCCCCAGGAGGCGGCATGACAACGAGTACGCGCGCTCGCACGAGCACGAGCACCGGAAACAGAGGAGAAACCGTGAATCCGGCTTC
This sequence comes from Streptomyces sp. NPDC053542, assembly GCF_044544685.1. NCBI lineage: Bacteria > Bacillati > Actinomycetota > Actinomycetes > Kitasatosporales > Streptomycetaceae > Streptomyces > Streptomyces sp. NPDC053542. The sequence continues at coordinate 39,186 of NZ_JBITXL010000010.1, read as the reverse complement.
CCCAGTAATCGACACCGAGGCGGTCACCGCACTCCTGGAGCGCGGGCGCAGGCTTGCCACTCCGGTGCTGCGGGCCGCCGTTGACCGGCTCGCGCCTCCGATGGACACCGTAGCCGCGTACCACTTCGGCTGGATCGACGCCGCGGGAGCGCCGTCGGCCGGCGACGGCGGCAAGGCCGTGCGCCCGGCCCTCGCCCTGCTCTCGGCCGAGGCCGCGGGCGCCGCGCCCGAGGTCGGCATCCCCGGCGCCGTCGCCGTGGAGCTCGTGCACAACTTCTCGCTGCTGCACGACGACCTCATGGACGGCGACGAGCAGCGCCGCCACCGCGACACCGTATGGAAGGTGCACGGACCCGCCCAGGCCATCCTGGTCGGCGATGCGCTCTTCGCGCTCGCCAACGAGATACTGCTGGAGCTGGAGACCGTGGACGCCGGGCGCGCGACGCGCCGGCTCACCGTCGCCACCCGCAAGCTGATCGACGGCCAGGCCCAGGACATCTCCTACGAGCACCGCGACCGGGTCACCGTCGCGGAGTGCCTGGAGATGGAGGGCAACAAGACCGGCGCGCTGCTGGCCTGCGCCGTCTCCATCGGCGCGGTACTGGGCGGCGCGAGCGACCGCACCGCCGACGTCCTGGAGAAGTACGGCTACCACCTCGGCCTCGCCTTCCAGGCCGTCGACGATCTGCTCGGCATCTGGGGCGACCCGGAGGCCACCGGCAAGCAGACCTGGTCCGACCTGCGGCAGCGCAAGAAGTCGCTGCCGGTCGTCGCCGCCCTGGACGCGGGCGGCCCGGCATCCGAGAAGCTCGCCCGCATTCTGGCCGAGGACGCCAAGAAGAGCGAGACCGAGATCGCCGATTTCACGGAGGCGGAGTTCGCCTCCCGCGCAGCCCTCATCGAGGAGGCCGGCGGCCGCGAGTGGACCTCGGAGGAGGCCCGCCGCCAGCACGCCACCGCGATCGCCGCACTCGACGAGGTCGATATGCCCGAAGCGGTCCGCGGCCAGCTCGTCGCCCTCGCGGACTTCGTCGTCGTACGGAAGAGATGATCACGATTACACCGAACTAGTTCGCAGTCGCCGGCCGGTGCCGGCCGCCCCGGTACGCCATACCGGGGCCGGCACCGGCCGACGGAAGCCCCATGCATTTGTCTTTGATTACTGCAGAAGGGGAAGCCATGACAGCGACGACCGACGGAAGCACCGGGGCACTGCCGTCCCGGGCACCCGCGGCCAGCGATGCCACCGCTGAGACCACCGACCAGAGGCCCGCGACCCCGCCCCCGGCGCCCGACGACCTGACGGGCGCGGCGCGGCAGGCGACCGCCCGGGCCACCGAATATCTCCTCTCCCTCCAGGACCCCGCCGGCTGGTGGAAGGGCGACCTCGACACCAATGTGACGATGGACGCCGAGGACCTGATGCTCCGCCAGTTCCTGGGCATCAGCGACCCGAAGACCACCGAGGCCGCGGCCCGCTTCGTACGCGGCGAGCAGCGCGACGACGGCACCTGGGCCAGTTTCTACGGCGGCCCCGGCGAGCTCTCCACCACCATCGAGGGCTATGTCGCCCTCCGCCTGGCCGGCGACCGGCCCGACGAGCCGCACATGGCCAGGGCCTCCGCCTGGATCCGTGCGCAGGGCGGCATCGCGGCGGCCCGCGTCTTCACCCGCATCTGGCTGGCCCTCTTCGGCTGGTGGAAGTGGGAGGACCTGCCGGACCTGCCCCCCGAGCTCATCGCCCTCCCGAAGTGGTTCCCGCTCAATATCTACGACTTCGGCTGCTGGGCCCGGCAGACCATCGTCCCGCTGACGATCGTCTCGGCCCACCGGCCCGTACGCCCCGCGCCGTTCGCCCTCGACGAGCTGCACACCGACCCGCGGAATCCGAACCCGCCGCGGCCGCTCGCCCCCGTCACCACCTGGGACGGCCTCTTCCAGCGCCTGGACAAGGCGCTGCACGCCTACCGCAAGGTCGCGCCGCGCCGGCTGCGCCGCAGTGCGATGCGCACCGCGGCGCGCTGGATCATCGAGCGGCAGGAGAACGACGGCTGCTGGGGCGGCATCCAGCCGCCCGCGGTCTACTCGGTCATCGCGCTGCATCTGCTGGGCTACGACCTGGACCACCCCGTGCTCCGCGAGGGCCTGGCCTCCCTGGACCGCTTCACGGTCTGGCGCGAGGACGGGCACGGTGCTCCCGTTCGCATGATCGAGGCGTGCCAGTCCCCGGTCTGGGACACCTGCCTCGCCACCATCGCGCTCGCCGACGCGGGACTGCCCCGCGACCACCCGCAGCTGGTCAAGGCCGCCGACTGGATGCTGGACGAGCAGATCGACCGGCCCGGCGACTGGGCCGTGCGCCGGCCGACGCTGCCCTCCGGCGGCTGGGCCTTCGAGTTCGAGAACGACAACTACCCGGACATCGACGACACCGCCGAGGTCGTCCTCGCGCTGCGCCGGGTCGAGCACCCGGACCCGCAGCGCGTCGAGGACGCCGTGCGCCGCGCCGTGCGCTGGAACCTCGGCATGCAGTCCCGCAACGGTGCCTGGGGCGCCTTCGACGCCGACAACACCAGCCCCTTCCCGGACCGGCTGCCCTTCTGCGACTTCGGCGAGGTCATCGACCCGCCGTCGGCCGATGTCACCGCGCACGTCGTGGAGATGGCGGCGGACGTCGGCAGCACCCACGACCCGCGTATCCGGCGCGGCATCGAATGGCTGCTGGCCGAGCAGGACCCGACCGGCGCCTGGTTCGGCCGCTGGGGCACCAACTACGTCTACGGCACCGGCTCCGTACTGCCCGCGCTGGTCGCGGCCGGCATCCCCGCCTCGCACCCCGCGATCCGCCGCGCGGTCGCCTGGCTGGAGAGCGTGCAGAACGACGACGGCGGCTGGGGCGAGGACCAGCGCTCCTACAAGGACCGCGACTGGATCGGGCGCGGCGCCTCGACCGCCTCGCAGACCGGCTGGGCGCTTATGGCGCTGCTCGCGGCCGGCGAGCGGGAGAGCAAGGCCGTGGAGCGCGGCGTGCGGTGGCTGGCCGCCACGCAGCGCCCCGACGGCTCCTGGGACGAGCCGTACTTCACCGGTACCGGCTTCCCCTGGGACTTCTCCATCAACTACCACCTCTACCGGCAGGTCTTCCCGCTCACGGCCCTGGGCCGCTATCTGGGCGGCGGTCCGGCCGGAGCGGCCGTGAGGTCCTAGATGACCGTCCCGGACGGCCCGTCCCCGGGCCCGCCGCCACCGCTGCTGGTCGCCTGCGCGCTCGGCATCGAGCGCCTCGCGCTGCGCGGCGGCCCGGCCGGCACGGTGCTCCGCACGGGCATGGGCCCGCAGGCGGCGGAGCGGGCCATCGGCGCCGCGCTCGGCGCCGGCTCGCCCACCGCGGCCTCGCCGGTCGTCGCCAGCGGCTTCTGCGCCGGGCTCGCGCCGGGCATGCGCCCCGGTGACGTGGTCGTCGCGGACGCCACCCGCGAGCACCAGCCGGACCGCCCCGAGGCCGTCTGCCGCGACAACGCGCCGCTCGTCGCGGCCCTGAAGGAGCGCGGCCTGACCGTGCACTCCGGGCTGCTGCTCGGCAGTGACCACGTCGTACGCGGCGCCGAGCGGACCGCGCTGCACGCCGCCGGGGCGGTCGCCGTGGACATGGAGTCCGCGGCGACGCTCGGCAGTGCGCTGCGGGCCGGGCCCCGCCCCGTTGCCGCCGTCCGGGTGGTCGTGGACGCTCCAGAGCACGAACTCGTTCGTATTGGGACGATACGCGGGGGAATATCGGCCTTCCGTGTCTTGTGTGCCGTCCTTCCCGTTTTCTTTGAATGGCACCGTTCTTTGCTGCTCCCCAGGAGGTGAGCCAGATGGCCATGCCGCTCCGTCAGACCATCAGGGTCGGGACGTATCTCTTTGAACAGAAAGTGCTCCGGCGGCGTGCGAAGTTCCCGCTCATCGTCGAGCTGGAGCCGCTTTACGCGTGCAACCTCGCGTGCGAGGGCTGCGGAAAGATCCAGCACCCGGCCGGGGTGCTGAAGCAGCGGATGCCGGTCGCCCAGGCGGTCGGTGCCGTACTGGAATCCGGCGCCCCGATGGTCTCCATCGCGGGCGGCGAGCCCCTGATGCACCCTCAGATCGACGAGATCGTGCGCCAGCTGGTCGCCAAGAAGAAGTACGTCTTCCTGTGCACCAACGCCATGCTGCTGCGCAAGAAGATGGACAAGTTCACCCCGTCGCCGTACTTCGCCTTCGCCGTGCACATCGACGGGATGCGCGAGCGGCACGACGAGTCCGTGGCCAAGGAAGGCGTCTTCGACGAGGCCGTGGCGGCCATCAAGGAGGCCAAGCGCCGCGGCTTCCGCGTCACCACCAACTCCACCTTCTTCAACACCGACACCCCGCAGACCATCATCGAGGTGCTCAACTACCTCAACGACGACCTCAAGGTCGACGAGATGATGCTCTCGCCCGCCTACGCCTACGAGAAGGCCCCCGACCAGGAGCACTTCCTCGGCGTCGAGCAGACCAGGGAGCTGTTCAAGAAGGCGTTCGCCGGCGGCAACCGGCGCCGCTGGCGGCTCAACCACAGCCCGCTCTTCCTGGACTTCCTGGAGGGCAAGGCGGACTTCCCCTGCACCGCCTGGGCGATCCCGAACTACTCCCTGTTCGGCTGGCAGCGCCCCTGCTACCTGATGAGCGACGGGTACGTCCCCACGTACCGGGAGCTGATCGAGGAGACGGACTGGGACAAGTACGGCCGCGGCAAGGACCCGCGCTGCGCCAACTGCATGGCGCACTGCGGCTACGAGCCGACCGCCGTCCTGGCGACCATGGGCTCCCTGAAGGAGTCGCTGCGCGCCGCCCGCGAGACCGTCGCCGGAAGCCGCGGGTGACGTCATGACCATTGGTGAGCCTGTCAGGTTGGGGCTCCCCGAGGTTCCGGCCCGGCCCCTGGCCATCCGGCGCGTCTCGCGCCGGATCCAGGTCGGGCCGGTGGCCGTGGGCGGGGGTGCGCCCGTCTCCGTGCAGTCGATGACGACGACGCGGACCGCGGACATCGGGGCGACGCTGCAGCAGATCGCGGAGCTGACGGCTTCGGGCTGCCAGATCGTGCGGGTGGCGTGCCCGACGCAGGACGACGCGGACGCGCTGCCGGTGATCGCGAAGAAGTCCGGTATCCCGGTGATCGCCGATATTCACTTCCAGCCGAAGTACGTGTTCGCGGCGATCGACGCGGGCTGCGCGGCGGTCCGGGTGAACCCGGGCAACATCAAGCAGTTCGACGACAAGGTCAAGGAGATCGCCAAGGCGGCCAACGACGCCGGCACCCCGATCCGCATCGGCGTGAACGCGGGCTCCCTGGACCGCCGCCTGCTGCAGAAGTACGGCAAGGCCACCCCCGAGGCGCTGGTGGAGTCGGCGCTGTGGGAGGCGAGCCTCTTCGAGGAGCACGGCTTCCGCGACATCAAGATCTCGGTGAAGCACAACGACCCGGTGGTCATGGTCAACGCCTACCGGCAGCTGGCCGCGCAGTGCGACTACCCGCTGCACCTGGGTGTCACCGAGGCGGGCCCGGCCTTCCAGGGCACCATCAAGTCGGCCGTCGCCTTCGGCGCGCTGCTGTCCGAGGGCATCGGCGACACGATCCGCGTCTCGCTCTCCGCGCCGCCGGCGGAGGAGGTCAAGGTCGGTATCTCCATCCTGGAGTCGCTGAACCTGCGGCAGCGCCGCCTGGAGATCGTCTCCTGCCCGTCGTGCGGGCGTGCGCAGGTGGATGTGTACAAGCTGGCCGAAGAGGTCACCGCGGGACTGGACGGCATGGAGGTGCCGCTCCGCGTCGCAGTGATGGGCTGCGTGGTGAACGGTCCCGGTGAGGCCCGCGAGGCCGACCTGGGTGTCGCCTCCGGCAACGGCAAGGGGCAGATCTTCGTCAAGGGCAAGGTCATCAAGACCGTCCCGGAGTCGAAGATCGTGGAGACCCTCATCGAGGAGGCCATGAAGATCGCCGAACGCATGGCAGCCGAGGGAGCGGCCACCGGCGCCCCCGACGTCACCGTCGGCTGAACCGACATCCGGCGGAGCCGCCGGCCGCGACCCCGACGGCTCCGCCGGCAGGAAAAAGAGGAGGGGGACCCAGCATGTCGATGCTCGAATACATCCGGGAACCGCAGGACCTCAAGGAGGTACCGGTCGACCGCCTCGGCGAACTGGCCGCGGAGATCCGCCAGTTCCTCATCCAGGCGGTCGCCCGCACCGGCGGCCACCTCGGCCCCAACCTGGGCGTGGTGGAGCTGACCATCGCCCTGCACCGGGTGTTCGACTCGCCCGCCGACCGCATCCTGTGGGACACCGGGCACCAGTCGTACGTCCACAAGATCCTGACCGGCCGGCAGGACTTCTCCAAGCTCCGCGGCAAGGGCGGTCTGTCCGGGTACCCCTCGCGCGAGGAATCCGTCCACGACGTCATCGAGAACAGCCACGCCTCCACCGTCCTCGGCTGGGCCGACGGGCTGGCCAAGGCCAACCAGGTACTGGGGAAGAGCGACCACGTCGTCGCGGTCACCGGGGACGGCGCGCTCACCGGCGGCATGGCCTGGGAAGCGCTCAACAACATCGCGGCCGAGGACCGGCCGCTGATCATCGTCGTCAACGACAACGAGCGCTCCTACGCGCCCACCATCGGCGGCCTCGCTGACCACCTCGCCACCCTCCGCACCACCGACGGCTACGAACGCTTCCTGTCCTGGGGCAAGGACGTCCTGCACCGCACGCCGGTCGTCGGCAGGCCGCTGTACGGGTCGCTGCACGGCGCGAAGAAGGGCTTCAAGGACGCCTTCGCGCCCCAGGGGATGTTCGAGGACCTGGGCCTGAAGTACGTCGGCCCGATCGACGGGCACGACATCGAGGCCGTGGAGTCCGCGCTGCGCCGCGCCGCCCGCTTCCACGGTCCCGTACTGGTGCACTGCCTCACCGAGAAGGGCCGCGGCTACCGGCCGGCCCTGGAGGACGAGGCCGACCGCTTTCATACCGTCGGCGTGATGGACCCGCTGACCTGCGCGCCGGTCGCGCCGCCCGGCCCGCCGTCCTGGACCTCCGTCTTCGGCGACGAGATGGTCCGCATCGGCGCCGAGCGCCCGGACGTGGTGGCCCTCACCGCCGCCATGCTGCAGCCCGTGGGCCTGGGCAGGTTCGCCGAGGCGTACCCGGACCGGATCTGGGACGTGGGCATCGCCGAGCAGCACGCCGCGGTCTCGGCGGCCGGGCTCGCCACCGGCGGCCTGCACCCGGTCTTCGCGGTCTACGCGACCTTCCTCAACCGCGCGTTCGACCAGATCCTGATGGACGTCGCGCTGCACAGGTGCGGGGTCACCTTCGTACTGGACCGGGCCGGCGTCACCGGCACCGACGGGCCGAGCCACAACGGCATGTGGGACATGTCGATCCTCCAGGTCGTGCCGGGCCTGCGGATCGCCGCGCCGCGCGACGCCGACCAGCTCCGCGCCCAGCTGCGCGAGGCCCTCGACGTCGACGACGCGCCGACCGTCGTGCGCTACCCCAAGGAGTCCGTCGGCGACCCGGTCCCCGCGCTGGAGCGGACCGGGGGAGTGGACGTCCTCGCCCGCGGCGGCCGGGAGGACGTGCTGCTGGTCGCGGTCGGCGTGATGGCGCCGGTCTGCCTGGAGGCGGCGGCCCTCCTCGAAGCGCGCGGCATCGGCACCACCGTCATCGACCCCCGCTGGGTCAAGCCGGTCGACCCGGAGATCCCGCGGCTCGCCGCGCGGCACGCCGCGGTGGCCGTCGTGGAGGACAGCAGCCGCACCGGCGGCGTCGGCTCGGCGGTCGGCCAGGCGCTGCGCGACGCCGACGTGGACCTGCCGCTGCGCACCTTCGGCATCCCCGAACAGTTCCTCGCGCACGCCAAGCGGGGCGAGGTGCTGGCCGACATCGGCCTGACCCCGGCGGAGATCGCGGGCCGCATCGCCGAGAGCCTGCCCCGTACGGACGACCGCGCGGCGGCCGTCGCGGCCGTCAAGGAGACCAACGACGCATGACCGGATTCGACCTCACCAAGCTGCTCGCCGAGCGCGGCGCCGAACGCTACGACCTGCACGCCAAGTACCTGAACCACCAGCTGCCGCGGATGCTGCACACCATCGGCTTCGACAAGGTCTACGAGCGGGCCGAGGGCGCGTACTTCTGGGACGACCAGGGGCAGGACTACCTGGACATGCTCGCCGGGTTCGGTGTGATGGGCCTCGGCCGGCACCACCCCGTGGTCCGGCAGGCGCTGCACGACGTACTGGACGCCGGGCTCGCCGACCTCACCCGCTTCGACTGCCCGCCGCTGCCCGGACTGCTCGCCGAGAAGCTGCTCCGGTACGCGCCGCACCTGGACCGGGTCTTCTTCGGGAACAGCGGCACGGAGGCCGTCGAGACGGCGCTGAAGTTCGCCCGGTACGCGACGGGCCGCCCGCGCGTCCTGTACTGCACGCACGCCTTCCACGGCCTGACCACGGGCTCGCTCTCGGTCAACGGCGAGGCCGGCTTCCGCGACGGCTTCGCGCCGCTGCTGCCGGACACCGCAGTCGAGATGGGCGACCTGGACGCGCTGGAGCGGGAGCTGAAGCGCGGCGACGTGGCGGCCTTCGTCGTGGAGCCGATCCAGGGCAAGGGCGTGCACCCCACTCCGCCGGGCTTCCTGCGCGCCGCACAGGACCTGCTGCACAAGCACAAGGCGCTGCTGATCGCCGACGAGGTGCAGACCGGCCTCGGCCGCACCGGCGACTTCTTCGCCTACCAGCACGAGCCCGGCGTCGAGCCGGACCTGGTCTGCGTGGCCAAGGCGCTGTCCGGCGGCTATGTGCCGGTCGGCGCCACGCTCGGCAAGGAGTCGGTCTTCAAGAAGGTCTACTCCTCGATGGACCGGGTGCTGGTGCACTCCGCCAGCTTCGGGTCCAATGCGCAGGCGATGGCCGCGGGGCTGGCGGTCCTGACCGTCATGGAGGACGAGGGGATCGTCGCCGGGGTGCGGTCGACGGGCGACCTGCTGCGCGCCCGCCTGACCGAGCTGATCCCGAAGTACGAGCTGCTGCACGACGTGCGGGGCCGCGGCCTGATGATCGGCATCGAGTTCGGCCGCCCCAAGTCGCTGGCCCTGCGCGGCCGCTGGACGATGCTCCAGGCGGCCCGCAAGGGACTCTTCGCGCAGATGGTCGTCGTACCGCTGCTGCAGAAGCACCGCATCCTCACCCAGGTCTCCGGCGACCACCTCGAAGTCATTAAGCTCATCCCGCCGCTGATCATCGGCGAGCCGGAAGTGGACCGCTTCATCGAGGCGTTCACGGCCGTCATGGACGACGCCCACGCGGGCGGCGGCCTGATGTGGGACTTCGGGCGGACGCTGGTGAAGCAGGCGGTCGCCCACAGATGAGGCGATGACGGGGGAGGCGGACGGTGGTCGCACCGACGACGGTACGGGCCGTGAACGCGATGACGGCGGGCTGGGCGCGGGCCGCGGCAGGTGAGGGCGGGGGAGCGGAGCGTGGCACCGTCCTCACGACGGCCGGTGTCTGGCCGCTGCTCGCTCTGCTCGCTGGCCCGGCGCACGGCCCGGCCCGCGCGGAGCTGGCCGCTGCCCTGGGCGTGCCCGCCGAGTCCGCCGCCGCGGCGGGCCGGGAGCTCCTCGCTGCGCTGGAAGCCGCGCCGGGCGTCCGGGCTGCGATCGGCCTGTGGGCGCGCCGCTCGCTGGAGTTGCGCGCGGAGTGGCGCGCCGAACTGCCCCTGGACACCTACGGCGAGCTCACCGGGGACGTCGAGGCGGACCTGGCGGAGCTGAACGCCTGGGCCGCGCGGCGCACCGACGGCATGATCGGCAAGATGCCGCCGGTCGTCGGCCCGGACACGCTCTTCGTGCTCGCCTCCGCGCTGGTGGTCCGGACGACCTGGACGACGCCGTTCACCGAGACGCTGCTCACCCCGCAGGCCGGACCGTGGCGCGGGCGCCGGCTGGCCGGACTGCTCCGCTCCGGCTCCCTGGACGACCTCCTCGCGGTGCACAGCACGCCGCGGGGCCCGCTCACCCGGCTGCGCGTCGAGGGCGACAACGGGCTCGATGTGCATCTGGTGCTCGGCCCCGAGGGCCACGCCGGTGGCGAGGTACTGGACGCCGGGATCGCGGCCCTGGACGGCGCGTACCCCACCACGTACGGGGACGCGCTGCCCAAGGGCGACGAGGTTGCCCCGGGCGTCGGCGTCACCGCCGTGCCGAGCTGGGACAAGCAGCCGACCCTCGTGACCCGGTCCGTCCCGTTCACCGTCGACGCAGAACACGACCTGCGCGACCACGCGGCGCTGTTCGGCCTGGAGAGCGCGCTGGACACCACGCGGGGCCACTTCCCCGGCATCAGCGCCTACCCGCTGGCCGTCTCGGCGGCCAAGCAGTCCGCCACCGCGACCTTCGGCCCGCTGGGCTTCCGCGCCGCGGCGGTCACCGCCGTCGCCGCGATGCCCGGCAGCGCCCCGATGACCCCGCCGTACAAGGCCCGGCAGGTCGAGGCGCGCTTCGACCGGCCCTTCGGGTTCCTTGCCGTACAGCGGGAGACCGGCCTGGTCCTCGCCGCCGGCTGGGTGGCCGGCCCCGACGCGCGCTGACGGGCCGGCACCCCGGAGCGCCCGGCCCGTCAGCACCGCACGTCGGTCAGTCCTCCAGCAGGCGTTCCCGCAGCCGGCCGCGGGTCTCCGGGGTGAGCTTCAGGCCCTCGGTGAGGTAGGTCTCCGTCGAGCCCCAGGTGGACTCGATGGTGTCGAAGGCCGCGTGCAGGTACTCGGCGCGGGCGTCGAAGAGGGGCGCGAGCAGCGCCATGACCTCCTCGGACATGCCGGCCGCCGAGCGGTCCGAGCGGCGCACCTTGTACCGCCGGCGCGGGTCGTTGGACTCCAGGTAGTCCGCCTCGATGGCCTCGCGCTCCACGCCCACCGCGAGCAGCGTGATCGCGATCGACAGGCCCGCGCGGTCCTTGCCGGCCGCACAGTGCATCAGCGCGGGCACGCTCTCCTCGGCTATGGAGTGCAGTATTCGGCTGTGGTCGGCGGTGCGGGTCGAGATGATGTGCCGGTACGTGCGCGCCATCCGGCTCGCGGCCTGCCCGTCGCCCAGCACCGCGCGCAGCTGGTCCAGCTCGCCGTCGCGCACCATCGCCCAGAACTCCGCGCCGTCGGCCGGGTCGGTGAGCGGGATGTTGATGTGCCGCACGCCGGGCAGGGTGACGTCCGGGCCCTCCAGCTTGATGTCGGCGGCGTTGCGGAAGTCGAAGATGGTGTGCAGGCCGAGGGTGCTGAGGAAGGCGGCGTCCGCCTCCGTGGCGTGCGCCAGGTGACCGCTGCGGAAGAGCCGCCCCTGCCGCACCCGCCGCCCGTCGACCGTCGGCAGCCCGCCGACGTCCCGGAAGTTGCGCACCTCGGTGAGCAGGGGCTCGGTCGACCGGACCTGGGGCGGCTGCTGCGTCGTCACGGGCGCGCTCCTTATTACGTCGGCCGCCGACGCTGCTCGTCGGCGAGCGGGCTGTTTCGACCATACGGCACTGGTGCAATAGGCAACTAGCTCGTCCGGCCACTGATCGTGACCGATGAATGTGACCGTCTGCGGTCGGGGCGCGCGCGGTATCGCTCGCGCCGCCTTCGCTCGGCGTCCGTCTCAGGGCGGGGCTGCTGTCCACTCGTATTCCGACTTGGGCAGAATTTGACTGAGTGGCGATCATCACCTGCCGTCAACCCATGGTTACGGTGGCGTAGGTCACTCCTGAAGGTGAAGTATGTCCTGACGTGGCAGAGGATTCGAAGAAGATAAGCAGCAGGGAAAGTGACCCGTTCGGGTCGTACGCGGCCATCGGGGACAGCTTCACCGAGGGCGTCGGCGACCCCGGTCCGGACGGCACGTTCATCGGGTGGGCGGACCGCCTCGCGGTACTGCTCTCCGACCGCCGCCCGGAGCACGACTTCCGGTACGCCAACCTCGCCGTACGGGGCCGGCTCCTGGACCAGATCGTCGCCGAGCAGGTCCCGCGGGCCAAGGAGCTCGGCCCGGACCTGGTGACCTTCTGTGCCGGCGGCAATGACATCCTCCGGCCCGGCTCCGACCCGGACGCCGTCGCCGAGCGCTACGCCGCCGCGGTCGCCGACCTCAAGGAGTCGGTCGGCACGGTCCTGCTGTGCACCGGCTTCGACACCCGCGACATCCCCGTGCTCAGGCACCTGCGCGGCAAGATCGCCACGTACACCGCCCATGTACGGGCCATCGCCGACCAGTACGGCTGCCCGGTCCTGGACCTGTGGTCGCTGAAGTCCGTGCAGGACCGCCGCGCCTGGAGCGAGGACCGGCTGCACCTCTCGCCCGACGGGCACACCCGGGTGGCGCTCCGTGCGGCGCAGGTGCTCGGCCTGGACGTGCCGGCCGAGCCGGACCAGCCCTGGCCGCCGGAGGCAGCGCGCAGCGCGGCCGACGCCCGCCGCGAGACCATCCACTGGGCGCGCGAACACCTCGTGCCGTGGATCGGGCGGCGGCTGCGCGGCGAGTCCTCGGGCGACCGCGTCACGGCGAAGCGGCCGGAACTGGCGCTGCTGGAGGCCGACGCGGCCGCCCTCACGCAGACGGCCGCCTCGATCCGCTAGTACGCGAGATCTGCCGGTACCCGAGGTCCCCTAGTGCCCAGGACCCACTAGTACGCGAGGTCCGCCCACACGACCCGGCCCCGGCCGGTGTCGGCGGGCCGGACGCCCCAGTCCTCCGACACCGCGCCGACCAGCAGCAGGCCGCGGCCGGACTCGCGGTCCGTGCTGCGGGGCTGGGTCTGCGGCCGGGAGTCGCTGTGTCCCTGGTCCGTGACCGCCACGCGCAGCCGCGCGCCGTCGAGGGACAGCTCGCAGGAGACCCGCTCACTGTCGGTGTGCCGCACGGCGTTGGTGAACAGCTCCGAGACCACCAGCTCGGCGTCGTCGCGCAACTGCTCGGTGACGCCCCATGCCCGCAGCGCGGTCGTGACTCTTCGGCGGGCCTCCGGAACGGAGGTGCGCAGCGCCGGCAAATGGAAGGCGTCGCTGAGGAGTTGGACGGCGACGCCGCCGCATCCCCTTAACGATTCCGCGTCGTGGGAGGAAGGCACTCCGTAACTATGTGCGATGTTGAACAAGCTTGGCAAGGACCAACCTGTAAATTGCAGAATCGTCATGACAGTCTGTTGGCGCTTCTGATGGCATGACACACTGCTGAGCACGTAACTCAGTTGGAGGAGATCACAAGTGGTGGACGCACGGTCGGGCGGGGCGCCGACCGTCCTGCGGGTGGTCCTCGGCAAGAGGCTGCAGGACCTTCGCGAGAAGGCCGGACTCTCCTTCGAACAGGCCGCAGAGGCACTGGACGTCACGCACGCGACCGTACGCCGCATGGAGAAGGCCGAGGTCGGGCTGAAGATCCCGTACGTGGAGAAGCTGCTCGCCACCTACGGCGTCACCGACGCGGAGGAGAGTGAGACCTTCGTCGCACTCGCCCGGGAGGCCAACCGCCCCGGCTGGTGGCACCGCTTCCGCGACGTACTGCCCGACTGGTTCAGCGCGTACGTCAGCCTGGAGAGCGCCGCCAACCTCATCCGCGCCTACCAGCCGCACTACGTACCCGGCCTGCTGCAGACCGAGGGCTATGCGCGCGCCGTGCTGCGCGCCGGCATGCCGCACGCCGCGCCCGAGGAGATCGACCGCTCCGTCGACCTGCGCATGGAGCGCCAGTCGCTGCTCCGCCGAGACAACGCGCCCATGCTGTGGGCCGTGCTGGACGAGACGGTGCTGCGCCGCCCGGTCGGCGGCTCCGACGTCATGCGCGAACAGCTCGACCGGCTGATCGAGGCCACCGAACTGCCCAACGTACGGCTGCAGATCATCCCCTTCGCCACCGGCCCGCACCCCGCCATGTACGGGCCGTTCCACATCTTCCGGTTCCCCATCCCGGAGCTGCCCGACATCGCGTACGCGGAGAGCCTGGTCGGCGCCGTGTACTTCGACCAGCGCGGCGATGTCTCGCAGTTCCTGGAGGCGCTGGACCGGATGTGCGCGCAGGCCGTGCCCGCACACCGCACCGCAGCCCTTCTGAGTGGCTTTCGCAAGGAGATCTAACCCCCCATGGATCGCATACGTATCTACAACGGCATGCCTGCCAGCGAGCTGGGCAGCGAGGGCTGGCACAAGCCGTGGAGCGGCGGCAACGGCGGCGAGTGCGTCGAGGCGATGAGACTCAAGGACGGCCGGGTGGCGCTGCGCCAGTCCACCGACCCCAACGGCCCGGCACTGATCTACACCCACGGCGAGATCGAGAGCTTCATCCGGGGCGCGAAGGCCGGCGAAGCGGACTTCCTGCTGCACGCGGCGCCCTGTGTGTGCGGGGACCGGAGGAGCGCATGAGCGACCTGGCCTTCCCGGCGGACCACAGCCTTCCGGCGGAGCGGGGCTTCACGGCGGACGAGATCGACACCAGCAGGCCGCATCCCGCGCGGATGTACGACTACTACCTCGGCGGCTGGGACAACTACGCGATCGACCGCGAGGCCGCCGACGAGGTGATCCGCGTCCACCCGCAGGTCCGCGACAGCGCCCGCGCCAACCGCGCCTTCATGCAGCGCGCGGTCCGGGACGCGGCGGGCGCCGGCATCCGGCAGTTCCTCGACCTCGGCACCGGCATCCCCACCTCGCCCAACACCCATGAAGTGGCGCGCGAGTCGGCCCCGGACGCGCGGGTGGTCTACGCCGACAACGACCCGATCGTGGCCACCCACGCGGGCGCCCGGCTCACCAACGCGCCGGGCACCGGCTTCGTCCTCGGCGACGTCCGCGCCCCGGCGAAGCTGCTGGCCGACCCCGAGGTCCGGTCGCTGATCGATTTCGACCGGCCGGTGGCCGTGCTGCTCGTCGCCGTACTGCACTTCGTACGCGACGACGAGGACCCGGCCGGCCTGGTCGCCGCGCTTGCGGAGGCGCTGCCCGCCGGCAGCCGGCTGATCCTCTCCCACGCCACGGGCGAGCCGTACGAGGCGTACGCGGAGGGCCGCACGGACGAGGTGGCGCGGGACGGCGTCCTGAACGTCTACAAGAACACCACCGCCACGCTCAGCCTCCGCGACAGGGCCGCGGTCGAGCGGCTCTTCGGTCCGTTCCGGCTCCAGGAGCCGGGCGTCGTCCGGGTACCGCTGTGGCGCCCGGACGGCCCCCTGCCCACCCCCGAAGAGATCAACAACACGATCTTCTACGGCGGGGTGGGCATCAAGGAGTGAGCCCCGCCCGGGGCTTCACGGGGTGAGCGAGGGGGCCCGCAGCTCTGCCGCGGGCTCCTCCTCTTCCGCCGCTGCCGCGAGCAGCTCCTCCGCTGTGATGAGCGCGGTGTGCGTGCCCTCCGACGTACAGGCGTGCGCGCCCGCGAGCGTACCGAGCCGGGCGCACTCCTCCAGGTCGTGCCCGGCCAGCCGGCCGTGCAGGAAGCCGCACACGAAGGCGTCGCCCGCGCCGTTGCTGTCCACCACCGGGGCCGCCGGGATGGCGGCGGGGACGTGCCGCGGCGTGGAGTCGTCCGGCGTGAGCAGATACGCGCCGCCCGCGCCCGCCGTGGCGATCACCGCCTCGGCGCGGCCCTCGCGCAGGATCTCGCGCATCACCGCGCCGATCCGCTCCCCGGCGCCCGCCGCGCTGAGGAACACCAGGTCCGAGCGGAGCGCGAACTCCCGGTGGTGGTCGGCCAGCCCGTCCCAGTCGTGCAGATCGGTGGAGACGGGGACGCCCAGCTCCCTGATGTCGTCGAAGAGGAAGCGGGCGAAGTGCATGATCGACAGATGCACGTGCCGGGTCCGGCGGAGGTACGGGAAGTAGTGCTCGGGCGGCATCCGCAGTTCGAGCGGGTCCCGGCCGTCGTAGAAGGACGTGCGGCGGCCGTCGGGGGAGACGAGGTTGACCGCGCGGCGGGTCCCGTGCGGGGAGATCATCGGATCGAAGTCGACGCCGGTGCCCTTCAGCCGCTCCCTGACCAGCTCCCCCTCGTGGTCCGCACCGATGAAGTCCACGAACGCGGTGGACAGCCCGAGCGCCGCACAGCCGAGCGCGACGCCCGTACCCGTATGCCCGGCCCATTCCCGGATCGGCGGTACGGCGAAGGAGTCGGCCTGCGGTACCGGCAGTGCGCCGACCCGGACGATCGTGTCCACACCCGATCCGCCGACGACCAGCACGTCGTACGGCTGCGTCGGCCGGGTGTCCTGGTGGAGTCCCTGCTGGAATGTCACAAGTGTCCTTGAATCCCTGGCTGGTGAGACCGATAACGGCCCATTGGGGTCGCTTCGGGGAGTGTAGACGCCACGCACCCCGCGCAACGGCAAGTCGTCGCTCCGTCACCCACCGGAACGTGCCCGGCACCGCTCCCACCACCGCATTCCGGACAGCTCGCGTGCCGCACCCGTCCCGTGCGGTCCGCCCGGCGGGGCCGTCTCCGCGTGTTGCTCAGCCCGCGGGACCCGCCCCCGCGGGCCGCCGGGCGCGGCGCCACTTGGCCGATACCCGACGGCGCGCGGCCCGGGGGATGATGGAGACATGGAGGGCGAAGCGGACGGACTGTTTCCGCGCGAGGTGTTCCCGCGCGAGCGGACGGAGGTGGCGCCCGGCGCGGTACACGTGCCGGGCTGGCTGGACCCGGGGGAGCAGCGGGAACTGCTGGCGGCGTGCCGGGAGTGGGCAAGGCCGCCGGCCGGGCTGCGGACCGTACGGACCCCGGGCGGCGGCGTGATGTCCGTCCGTCAGGTCTGCCTGGGGTGGCACTGGAGCGCGGTGCCGCGCTGCCCGGACTGCGGCCGCGCGGTCCGGGTGAACCCCGGCTGCCCGGGCCGGCACTCCTACCCGTACGCCTACACCCGTACCGTCGTGGACGGCGACGGCGCGCCCGTGAAGCCCTTCCCCGAACGGCTCCGCGCGCTCGCCGGCCGGGCGCTGCGGGCGGCGTACGGCAGCGGAGCCGACGCGGCACCGTACGCGCCCGACGCGCCGTACGACATCGCCCTGCTCAACTTCTACGGCGACGACGCCCGGATGGGCATGCACCAGGACATCGACGAGCGCTCCGCCGCGCCCGTGATCTCCGTCAGCCTCGGCGACACCTGCGTCTTCCGGTTCGGCAACACCGAGACCCGGAACCGGCCCTGGACCGACGCCGAGCTGCGCAGCGGCGACCTCTTCGTGTTCGGCGGCCCGTCCCGGTGGGCGTACCACGGCGTACCCCGTACCGCACCCGGCACCGCCCCCGAGGCGCTCGGTCTGAAGGGGCGCGTGAACCTCACGCTCCGAGTGGGCGCCCTGGGGCCCTGAAAAACCGGGTGCACGTCCGCCGCGCCCGGCGGCACGCTGGACCATGAGCTGGACGACGACGGACGACCTCGACACCTTCCTGACCGGCGCGGGCGGCTTCCTGCGCGCCCGCCCCGCCGAGCACACGGTGCTGCTCGGCGTCACGGCCACGCTGGCCGCCGCGGGCCCGGCGGCCTACGGCGACGAGCCACCCCGGTACGGCTGGTGGCGCGGCCCGGACGGCCGGATCACGGGCGCGTTCCTGTGGACCCCGCCGCGCCCGCCGGTGCTCTCGCCGATGCCCGACCGGGCCGCCGCCGGGCTGCTGGACATCCTCGCGGCCGGGCCGCTGCCGGTCGGCGGGGCCAATGGCGCGCGGCCCGCCGCCGACGCGTTCACCGCTGCCTGGGAGCGCCGCACGGGCCGCGCCGCGCGGCTGCGGACGCACCTCCGGCTCTACCGCCTGGGGGAGCCGGACCCGCCGGACCCGGCGCCGCGCGGCAGCGCCCGTGCCGCCACCGCCGCCGACCGCGCGCTCCTCGTGGACTGGTGGGGCGCGTTCGCCCGCGAGAGCGGCGGCGAGCCGTACGGACACGACCGCGCGGTCGACGACCGGCTGTCCTACGGCGGGCTCACGCTCTGGGAGGCCGACGGGCGCCCGGCGTCACTCGCCGGCCGCACCCGTACGGTCGGCGGCATGGCCAGGGTCGGCCCCGTCTACACGCCGCCCGCGCTGCGCCGCAACGGCTACGCGGCAGGCGCCACGGCCGCGGTGACGCGCCGCGCGCTCGCGGCCGGCGCCGAGCAGGTGCTGCTGTTCGCCGACACCGCCAACCGCACCAGCACCGCCCTGTACGAGCGGCTCGGCTACCGGCCCGTCGGGGAGCACCGCCGTTACGACTTCCCGCAGGGCACGCCGGCCCCGTAAGGCACTCGGTGTCCCCCGCCGTCCGGCTGGGTACCCGTCCCCCGACCGGCGGTACGCGGAATGCGTGGGCCGGTCGCGAGGTTGTCCGTTGAGGGTGATGGTGTGGTGACCGTCCCGGACCTGGAGGTGTCGTGACCGCTCCCCGTTCTTGGCGCATGAGTACCGGCTCGTGGCGCACCGCCGCATTCGGCGCCGTGCCCACAGGTGAGCGCCTGGCCAGAATCCGCCGCTCCCCGCAGTTCGTGGACGGACAGTTCCGCAACCCGGTCGAGACGCGGCAGCTCAGCCAGGGCCAGACCCTGCCGATGGTCCGTACGCAGCTCAACCGGGACGGCAGGCTGCGCAGGTCCCCGGTGGGCGAGGTACCCGTCCACCGGCCGACCCTCGCCGACTGGGGCCGGCCGCCCGCCTCGGGCCTGCGCATCACCTGGATGGGCCATTCGAGCGTGCTGGCGGAGATCGACGGGCAGCGGGTGCTGTTCGACCCGGTCTGGGGCGAGCGCTGCTCGCCGTTCACGTGGATCGGGCCGCGGCGGCTGCACCCCGTGCCACTGCCCCTGACGGAGCTGGCGCCGGTCGACGCCGTGGTCATCTCGCACGACCATTACGACCACCTCGACATGCCGACCATCCAGGGCCTGATCGCCTCCGGCACCGCCTTCGTCGTGCCGCTCGGCATCGGCGCCGACCTGGAGTACTGGGGCGTACCGCCGGAGCGGATCACCGAGCTCGACTGGCACGAATCGACGCGCGTGGGCGAGCTGACGCTGACCGCCACCCCGGCTCAGCACTTCTGCGGGCGGGGGCTGCGCGGCCCGCAGCACACGCTGTGGGCGTCCTGGGTGGTCGCCGGGCCCGAGCACCGCGTGTTCCACAGCGGCGACACCGGTTACTTCGGCGGCTTCGCGGAGATCGGGAAGGCGCACGGCCCGTTCGACCTCACCATGATCCAGATCGGCGCGTACAGCGAGGAGTTCTGGCCCGACATCCACATGACGCCCGAAGAGGGCCTGCGCGCCCACCTCGACCTCGGCGGCGGCCGCCCCGCGGGCGTCCTGCTGCCGATCCACTGGGGCACCTTCAACCTCGCGCCGCACCCATGGGCGGAGCCGGCGGAGCGCACGGCAGCGGCGGCCATGGAGGCGGGCGCGAAGCTCGCGGCGCCGATTCCCGGCAAGCCGTTCGAGCCCGCCGACGAGCTGACCGTGGAGCCGTGGTGGCGGGCCGCCGCCGTGCCGCCGGTGCACGGCTGGCCGGCCTGGCCGCCGAGGGGGCCCGTGGCGATGGCGAGCGGGGCGGGGAGCGCGCCGGCCGCCGGGGAGTGAGCGGCGGCGGAAGCGGAGTCGAAGGGAATGAACACCCGGGCAGCGAACGGCAGTTCGTACCACCTCGTACTGGCGTGCGGGGGACGGTAACTCAAGGAGGTGGCGCGGGGTAGCGAAACCTCGAAGTCCATCTGATCGGCCCCTCCGCAACAACTAGCGTGCGTGCTCCGCGAACCGCAGACGGCCGATCCGGAGGGCGCCGATGCCTGCTGCATTTCCCCAGGGGACGGGGACCGACGTGTCCCAGGATTCCCCCGAATCCCACGGGGCCGGAGGGACAAGGGGAATGGTTCCCGCACCGCTGCCCGGGCGGCGGCGGGACCGCGAAGGCGCCCGGCACAGCCGCGTACCGCACCGCGAGACGGCCGCCGACTCCGTCATACGCGTCCGCCTCGTCCGCCTCGCGGCCGTGCCCTGCCTGCTCGTCGCCGCGACCTGCTCCGCCGTGACCGCCTTCATCGCCCGGTCCGGCGGACAACCGCTGAGCGGCGCCGCCTGGACCGTCCTCGGCTGCGGCTTCGCCCTCGTGTGCGGCATCACCGCGGTCGCCTGCGCCGCCGCCACCTCCGAGGCCCGCGCCACCATCCAGCGCTACGCCCGCCTGCGGGAGGTGTGCGCCCGCAGCCAGTCCGACCTGTACGCCCTCGTGCACCGCGTACGCCAGGGCGAATGGCTCCAGCAGCGCGCCCCCGAACCGCTCTCCCGCCCGGCCGGCGACACCCTGGACCTCCTCGTCCACGACGTCGCCGCCGCCGGCCGCGCCGCCGAGACCGCCGTCATCGACGCGGTCGCCATCGCCCGCGGCAACGCCAGCGGCAGCGAGCAGAAGGTCGAGGTCTTCGTGAACCTCGCCCGGCGCCTGCAGTCCCTGGTCCACCGCGAGATCGAGCTGCTGGACGAGCTGGAGAACCGGGTCGAGGACCCCGATCTGCTCAAAGGTCTCTTCCACGTGGACCACCTCGCCACCCGCATCCGCCGGCACGCCGAGAACCTCGCCGTCCTCGGCGGCGCCATCTCCCGCCGCCAGTGGTCCCGCCCGGTCACCATGACCGAGGTCATGCGCTCCTCCATCGCCGAGGTCGAGCAGTACCCGCGCGTCAAGCTCGTACCGCCCATCGAGGGCACGCTCCGCGGCCACGCCGTCGCCGACGTCATCCACCTCCTCGCCGAACTCGTCGAGAACGCCACCGTCTACTCGGCCCCGCACACCCACATCCTGCTCCGCGCCCAGCTGGTCACCGCCGGGCTCGCCGTCGAGGTGGAGGACCGGGGCCTGGGCATGGACGTCGAGGAGCAGGACCGGATGAACGCGCTGCTCGCCGACCCCGACCACGTCGACGTCGCCGAGCTGCTCAACGACGGCCGCATCGGCCTGTTCGTGGTCTCCTCGCTGGCCCGCCGGCACGGCGTCGTCGTCCGGCTGCAGAGCAACATCTACGGCGGCGTACAGGCCGTACTCATCCTGCCGCAGGGCCTGCTGGGCGACGAGCCGGCCGAGGGGGAGCCCGCAGCGGCCGACGCTGCCGCCCGGCCCGCCGCCGTCGCGGCGCCGCCCGCCGAGGCCCCGCGCCGCCGCGTCCTGCGGACCGCCAACGGCCACGCCGACCTCGACGCCGGCCCGCTGCCGCCCGCGGCACCCCCGCGGCCGGACCGCCCGGCACCGGCCCCCGGCCCCGCCGCTGCCCCGGCCCCCGCCCGGCCCGCACCGGCAGCACGCCCCGCCACGGCCGGCGCCCACACCGCGACGGGCGCCCACACCGCGACGGGCGCCCCGGAAGGCGCCGCCGCGGGGCCCAACGAACCGCGCCGGGACGCCGCTCACGCCGATGCGCGCGCCCCCGGCGGCGGCCGGACCGCGGCGGCGGACGCTCCCACCGCCGCCGCGGCCCCCGGGCCCGAGACCGGACCCGGCCCCGTCGTCCTGCCCCCGCCCCCGCCCGAGAACACCGGCGACCGCCCCCGGCTGCCACGCCGCCGCAAGCAGGAGCATCTCGTCCCCGAACTGCGCGCCGACCCCACCCCGCCCGGCGGCACCCGCACCGCGGGACGCCCCGAGCCCGAGCACGACCCGGACCTGATGGCCGCCTTCCGGCGCGGCATCACCCGCGCCGACGACACCTACGCCGCGGCAGCGGACCGGGGCACCGGCTACGACAGCAGCAGCAGCAGCGCCGCCGACAGCACCGCCTACGACAGCGGCGCCCCGTACGACAACACCCGCACCGGACTGGCCCAGAGCCGCCCCCGAGGAGACGACCAGAATCATGGTGAGTGACGTTCACGTACAGTCCCAGCGACACGTCGCCCGGCCGACGACGGACCTGTCGTGGCTGCTGACCGGGCTCGTCCAGCGCGTACCGCACGCCCGCAGCGCCCTGCTGCTCTCCTCCGACGGGCTCGTCAAGGCCGCACACGGCTTCGAGCCCGACAGCGCCGACCACATGGCGGCGCTCGCCTCCGGCCTGTACAGCCTGGCCCGCAGCGCCGGTGTCCGGTTCGGCGAGGGCGACGACGTCCTCCAGGTCGTCGTCGAGCTGGAGTCGACCCTGCTCTTCGTCTCCACCGCCGGCTCCGGTGCCAACCTCGCCGTGCTCGCCTCCCGCGAGGCCGACGTCGCCGTCCTCGGCTACGAGATGGGGATGCTGGTCAAGAGCGTTCGGCCCTACCTCGCCACGCCCGCGCGGCATCAGGCGCAGGCAGGCGGGCACTGAATATGGCGGTACGTCGCCGGCGACGGCAGGGGTCGGAGCCGCTCTGGCTCGACGACGAGGCCGGCCGCCTGGTCCGTCCGTACACGGTCAGCAACGGACGGACCCGCCCGACCGCGCACTTCGACCTGCTGACGATGGTGATCGCCACCGGCAAGCGACCGGTGACGTGCCAGGGCCCGGACTACATGCAGGTCCTCGGGCTGTGCGGCGGCCCGGTCTCGGTGGCCGAGGTCGCCGCCCACATACGGCTGCCGGCGGTGGTCACCAAGGTGCTCCTCGCCGACCTCGTGGACTGCGGAGCCCTCACCGCACGGGCCCCCGCGCAGTCCCCGGAAGGCGCGTCGCCCCATACCGACCGAGCACTCCTGGAGGCGGTGCTGCATGGACTCCGACAGCGCCTTTGACATGACCAGCACTTTTGAACCGTATGCCCCGGACACCACACCCAACGGCGACCCCTTTCCCTCCGCACTGAAGATCCTCGTCGCGGGCGGCTTCGGGGTCGGCAAGACCACCTTCGTCGGTGCCGTCAGCGAGATCGAACCGCTGTGCACGGAAGAACTCCTCACCCAGGTCAGCATCGGCACCGACTGCCTGGACGGGGTCGAGCAGAAGACCACCACCACCGTCGCGATGGACTTCGGGCGGATCACCGTCAGCACCGACCACGTGCTGTACCTCTTCGGCACGCCCGGCCAGCAGCGTTTCTGGTTCATGTGGGACGAGCTGTCGGCGGGCGCGCTCGGCGCCGTGGTCCTCGCCGACACCCGGCGCCTGGAGGACTGCTTCTCCGCCGTCGACTTCTTCGAGCGCCGCGGCATCGAATTCATCGTCGCGGTCAACCAGTTCGACGGCTCCTTCCATTACGAACCGGACGAGGTGCGCGCCGCGATAGACCTCTCACCCAGCACCCCGGTCGTGCTGTGCGACGCCCGGCACTGCAGTTCCGCGACCAACGTCCTGGTCTCCCTCGTCCAGCACCTTCTGACCCCCGCCTTCGCTACGGAGCTGCCATGAACCGGCCCGCGTCCCGTCTGCCTGCCCCCACCTACGACCCCACCCGGCACCTCCTGCTGACGCCCGACGACGACGAGGCGCCGGCGCGGGTCGCCCGGCTGCGTACGCTCGGCATCGGAGAGGCACCGCTGCCCGCCTTCGACGACTTCGCGCGCAACCTCGCGCGGACCACCCAGGCCCCGTATGCCATGGTCAACTTCATCGACGAGCACCGGCAGTACTTTGCCGGTCTCTACACCCCCGCCGAGGAGCAGGCACCGGTCGAGCTGGGGCCCGCGCCGGCCAGCGCGCAGCCGGGCCGGGTGATGGCCCGCGACCACGGTTACTGCCCGCACGTCATCGTCCGCCGCAAGGCCCTGGTCCTGGAGGACGTCTGCGACTACCCGCGGTTCGCCGGCAACCCGGTCGTCGACGAGATCGGCATCCGCTCCTACCTCGGCGCGCCGCTGATCGACCGTACGGGCATGGCGCTGGGCACCGTGTGCGTCGTGGACCTCGAACCGCGCCCGTGGGGCCGTGAGGGCCTGGCCACCATCAAGTCCATGGCGGCCCGGCTGGTCGACCAGATCCATCTGATGGAGCAGGAGCGGACGGAAGGGCTGTGAGCCCGCCCGCGCTCGGGGACCGACAGGCCGGTGGGGCCTCGCTGTGACAGCGAGGCCCCACCGGCCCGTTGTGCGTGGTCTCCCGCAGCGCTCCTCCCGCAGTAAGCCTTGTGACATCACCCGGTGAGCAGGCCCGCTCCCGCGTACGCGTGGTGATGCTCGTACGGGTCGTACTCCTCCGTCCGGTCCTCCGCGTCCGTCCGGCCGTCCGTGTCCATCCGGTCCTCCGTGCGGACCCGGTCCGAAAGGCGGCCGGACCATTCGCCCTGTGCCGCGCCCAGGGCCAGTTCGCCCAGCCGTAGCAGCTGGACGTCGGAGGTGCCGGCCGGCGCGAAGATGTGATGCGCGTCCCGCAGGTAGCGCTCCACCGGGCGGTCGGTGAACAGCCCGCACGCGGCGTGGATGTCCATCGCGTCGCGCGCCGACTCGATGGCCGACTCGACGTTGACGAGCTTGGCGTTCATCAGCTCCGCGTCGCAGTTCTCGCCCCGGTCCAGCAGATGCACCGCGTGGTACGCCGCGAGCCGTGCGGTCATCAGCCGGGACTGGATCCGGCCCAGCTTGAGCTTGATGTTGGTCAGGGCGTGCAGCGGCTTGCCGTAGCGGTGCCGCTCCGCGCAGAACCGTGCGGTCTCCTCCAGGACCGCCTGGTGGATGCCGAGGGAGACGGCGGTGAGGTTCGGGCGGCCGTACAGCACGCTGGAGGAGTAGGCGACGGACAGTCCGTCGCCCTCCCGGCCGAGCAGATTCGCCGCCGGGACCCGGCAGTTGTCGAAGAAGAGCTCGCCGAAGCTGAAGCCGTGCAGGCCCATCGTGGCCGCCTGCGGGCCGACCCGGAAGCCGGGACGGTCGTGCTCCACGAGGAAGGCGGACAGGCCGTGCGAGCCCTCGCCGGTGCGCACGACGACGCCGTGCAGGTCACCGACATGGCTGTTGCCGACGTATATCTTGCGGCCGTTGAGGATGTAGTCGTCGCCGTCGCGGATCGCGCTGCTGGTCATGCCGAGCACATGACCGCCGGAGTGCGGCTCGGTGACCGCGATGGTCGGCAGGCACTCGCCCGCGGCGATGGCGGGCAGCCAGGTCTTCTTCTGCTCCTCGCTGCCGAAGTGGATGATCTTCGCGACGCCGAGCTGGGACGCCTGCACCATCGCGCCCATGGCGGCGCTGACCCGGGAGAGCTCCTCGATGATCAACGTTTTGGCCAGGTGACCGGCGCCCATGCCGCCGTACCCGCGCTCGACGGTCGCGCCGATCCACCCCTGGCGGGCGATCCGGCGCGACAGGACATGGCAAACGGAACGGCTTGCCTCCATCTCTGCTATGCGGGGGCGTACTTCGCGCTCGGCGAAGTCGCGCACCCTCTGCCGGAGTGCCTCATGTCGCTGGTCGGTGAAGTAGCGATGCAAGACGAGCCCTCCTCCGCGATGCGTCCGTGCTAGTTGCTCTGTGTCATCCGGTGGGTCATCCCTCGATCGAATCCGGACAGTTGTTCTGCGGTTACCCCGAGTGCAATACCCGTTGGCATACCTGGTGCAGGACGCATAAAACCTCTACTCACCGCATTTATGCGAAGACATTGGAGTGCGCATTGATCCTTCACCACCCCGTGGGGCTGTCACATGCGGAAATGCAGAACTGAGGCGGGAGTGATCAGAGTTGCTCGTCGAGTAGGTACGTGTGACCGAATTTCATCGTGATCTCGTCACCCACTGAAGGCGTAGCGCACGCACGTAGGCCACTCGTCCCGGCGGACCGGGGGCGGGTCAGGTGGCGGCGGGCAACGGTCTGCCGGTGCCGTACACCCGTGCACGCCGCCCGCGCCACCCGACGCCTCCCCTCACGTACGGCCGGTGGTCCCGCGTACGGTCAGTGCTCGGGTCCGCAGCAGGAGTCCCGCCGGAGCTGCCGGCCCACCGCCCGCCAGTCCTCGGCCCCGGCCGCCCGGGCCACCCGCGGCCGCTCCGCCGCGAACGCGCCCACCAGATCCGCCTGTTCGTACAGCCGCCCGCCGCGCAGCACTCCCGTCGTGCGGACCAGCGTGTCGAAGTCGTGGAACGGATCGCCGTCCACCAGAGCCAGGTCCGCGAGCTTTCCCTCCTCCAGCGTCCCCAGGTCCCGCTCGGCGCCGAACACCCGGGCCGGCAGCGCCGTCGCCGTGCGGAGCGTCTGCGCGACGGTCAGACCGGACCCGTGCAGCGCGCGCAGCGCCAGGTGCAGCGCGAGCCCGATCGGCATCAGCGGCGCATCCGTGCCCAGCGCGACCAGCCCGCCCTGCGCCAGCACCCGCCGGTAGAACGCCGTCTCCCGGGCGACGTCCGCCAGCTCCGTCTCCGTCGGCCGGTGCGCCGCGTCCTCCTCGACCAGCGCCACGTCCCACGGCGGCATCAGCGCCGTCACCCGCGGATCGTCCGCGAGCCCCGGATCGGCACCCAATAGCACCCCCGCCGTGAAGGGCGTGGCGACCAGATGGAAATTGGTCCCGGTGTAGACCTCGGCGACATCGCTGTACGTACGGGCCGCCGCCGACGTCGCATGCCCGAACTCCAGCCGCTGTGTTGCCTGCAGATGGGTCGTCAGGTCCTGCCCCAGCTGCACGCCCGGCGTCAGCAGATGGCTGCCGGACCGCACCCCCAGCCGCTCGTGCGCGAACTCCGCCGCCTCCTGCATGATCCAGCCCGGCGCCCGCACGTACGTCTTCACGAAGTCCCAGTCCAGCGCCGCACCCCGGGCCAGCGACCGGCGCAGCCCCGCACGCGTCCGGTGGGCGCGCCCCATGCTGTACGCCACCCGCGCCCCGTCCAGCAGCTCCCCGCAGCTCAGCAGCCGCGGCCCGGCGAGCACCCCGGCCGCGACCGCCTCCCGCAGCCGCGCCTGCTCGTACGAGAAGCCACCGAACGACACCGCCGTGGTGATCCCGTACGCCAGCTGCAGCGCCGTCTGCCGCCCGCCGTACGTCAGCTGCCACGGGTGGGTATGCGAATCCCACAGCCCCGGGATCACCGTGCGCTCGGAGGCGTCCACCCGGTTCGCCGCGCGGCGCCCGGCGCGGTGCGGCGCGACGGACGCGATCCGCCCGTCCCGGATCACCACGTCCACGTCGTCCCGCACGCCTTCGCCCACGCCGTCCCAGAACCGGCCCGCGTGCACGACCGTGTCCGCCGTCGGCGCCCGCCGGTGATCCAGCCGCAGCGGTACCGTACGCGGCGTCCCGCCGCCCGCGTCGACCAGCCGCAGCCGCCCGGCCGAAAGGTAGAGCAGCGTACGGGAATCGCCCGACCAGGACGGATGGTCCGCCGGCTCCTCCGTCAGCTGCCGCGGCGCGCCGTCCGGAGTACCGTCGGGCCGCACCGGCAGCAGCCACAGCGCGGACTCGGCGACCAGCGCCAGCCACTTCCCGTCCGGCGACCACACCGGGCCGGAGTCGTACCGGTCGGAAATCGAGACGTGCGCGTCGACCGCGTGCAGCCGGCTCGCGCCCGTCGTCGTGTCCACCACCCGGATGAGGTTGTAACCCTCGCGGAAGCGCTGGTTGAGCCGGTTGCGGTCGCACAGCGCGAGGTACCGGCCGTCCGGCGACCAGCTCGGCCGCCCCGGCAGCCCGCCCGCGCCGAGCGGCGCCGCCAGCTTCCGCTCCGTACCGGCATCGAGATCCCGCACCACGAGATTGCCCGACATGTCCAGCGCGGCCAGCCGCCGCCCGTCGGGAGAGAGCGCCGGATGCACCCGGCCGCCCTCCGCGAGCACGCTCTCCTCGCCCGTCGCCACATCCCGGCGGCGCACCGCGTACAGCCCGTCCCGGTCGTCCGCGTACACCAGCGCCCGGCCGTCCCGCGTCCAGGACGGCGCAAGAAGGTAACGCGTCGGGCCCGTCTTCACCATGCGGCGCGGCACGCCCCCCGAAGTGGACGCCACCCACAGCCCGTTGAGCGCGGCGAAGGCGAAGCGGCGGCCGTCGGGGGAGAGCGCGGGCAGATGGACGCCGCGCACCGGGCGCGCCCCGCCCCGCTCGAAACCGTAGTCCTTGACCCGGTACCGCGGCCGCTCCACCGGCATCGCCGCGGTGAACGGGATGGCCTCGGCGTCCTTGGGCCGCTCCGGCCGTACGACGGTGAACTGCCCGCCCACGGTCACCAGCAGCTCCTCGCGCGAAATCCAGCGCGGCGGCACGGGCATCACGTCACCCTCGACCGGCACCGCGGCGCCGTCCACGACGAGCGTGCACGTGGGCCCCGGTGCCGCGGTGGTACGCACGTAGGCGAGCCGCCCGGCGGGTGACAGCGCGGGCACCATGACCTGCGCGGCGGCCGTCTCGGTGTGCTCGGTGGCCACCGGCCCGCGGCCGTCCGCCGGCACGGACGCGACCGTACGGGACTCCAGCGCGGCCCCTGCCATCCGGCCCCGCACGAACCAGATGCGCGCGCCGTCCGGCGCCCACACCGGGTCGAAGTCCTCCCACGCGCCGCCCTGGTGCGGGCCCTCCTGGTCCGGCACCCCCGTGACCCGCGTCAGCCTCCCGCTCGCGAGCTCCAGGACCCAGATCCGGTACGGGCTCCCCGCCACCGGATCGCCGCCGCGCTCCGAGGCGAACGCGATCCGCGTGCCGTCCGGCGACCAGGCGGGCCCCCGGTCGTCCCACGGCCCGTCGGTGACCTGGCGCAGCGCCGAGCCGTCCGGGGCCAGCGTCCAGATGTGGAACTGGCCGCCCTGGTACCCGCAGACCGCCAGCCGCTTGCCGTCCGGCGCGAAGACCGGACGAGTCGGCTCCAGGAGAGGCGGGGTGAGCGCCGTCGCCGTACCGCCCGAACGCGGCACCGACCACAGCACGTTCTGGATCTCCGCGATCAGCCGCCCGCCATCGGGGGCGAGGGTGGCGGCGCCATTGGTGGCGGCGGTGAAGGAGAGAGTGTCGGCGGCCCGGGCGGTGGCCGGCACGGGCACGCCCGCCAGGCCCACGGCGGCCGCGGCCGTCGCGGTGCCCTGCAGGAAGCGGCGGCGGGAGAAGGGGGCGGGGCCGGCGAGGGCGTCCGGGGAGCTGTCCGTGGTGTCCAACGGTCCTCCTACGACAGGGGATACGTGTGGTGCACAACCGGTCAGGAACCCGCCGATCTTTCCATGCACCGGACCGGACAGGTCAACACCGCGCACACCACCCCTTGGCGCGCCCGGCCACCGGAGGAGAAGGTGTCCTGGTCCGCCCACCCGCGTCAGCAGTCAGGAGACGACGCCATGCAGCAGGACTTCCACGAGGCGCCCGACGGCACCCGAGTGGCCACCTACCGCTGGCTCCCCGAGTCGGGCCGCCCGCACGCCCTCGTACAGATCGCGCACGGCGCCGCCGAACACGCCCGCCGCTACGACCGCTTCGCCCGCTTCCTGACCGCACACGGATACGGCGTACTCGCCTCCGACCACCGCGGGCACGGCGCCACCGCCGTGTCCACCGGCGGCCGCGGCGTCGTCGGCGAGGACGCCTGGCGCCGCATCGTCGACGACCTCAAGGCCATCGGCGACACGGCGCGCGGGCTGCACCCCGGTGTGCCCCTGGTGCTGCTCGGCCACAGCATGGGCTCGATGCTCGCGCGCGACTACGCCCAGGAGTACGCCGACGGGCTGGCCGGACTGATCCTCTCGGGCACCTTCCGCACGCTGCCCGGCGCCGAGATCGAGGGCGCGATCGGCGCGTTGGAGGCCGAGGCGGCGGAGCGCGGCCGCACCGCGCTCTCCGACTTCATCCCGCGCCTCTTCAGCTCGTTCAACGATCCTTATCCGCACCGCACCGGCTTCGAATGGCTCTCCCGGGACGAGGCCGAGGTCGACGCTTACGTGGCCGACGAGGACTGCGGCTTCCCCTTCTGCGCGGGGCTCGCGCTGGACTGGGTACGCGCGGCCCGCAAGGTCAACGACCCCGCCAACCTGGCCCGTACGCCCCGCGACCTGCCGGTCCACCTCGCCGTCGGCGACCAGGACCCCTGCAACCAGCGGATGACGCTGGTCTACGAATTGCTGGAGGACTTCCGCTACCTGGGGACCGAGGACCTGACCTGGAAGGCGTACCCGGACGCCCGCCACGAGATCCTCAACGAGACGAACCGGGAGGAGGTGCAGCAGGACCTGCTGGCGTGGCTGGACAAGCACATTGTCAGTGGCGGCCGCTAGCTTGAGGAGTGTGTGGCGGCGGTGGGGGAGGGGGCCTCGTCACTTCCCCGAATTGGGGAGAGGGAGGGGCCCTGCCCAGGAACGCGCGCCCCGCCGCCCCCACCCCTCGCCCCCCACCCCCACCCCTCACCCCCCGATGAACCCCGCGATCCGCCCCCGCAGCGACCCCGCGTCCAGCCCCTGCGCCGCCAGATGGGCCGCCATGTCCCCGTAACGGCGCAGCTCCTCGCGCCGCACACCGAGGCCCAGCACGCGGTGCGGGGTGTCCTGCAGCGCCTCGCCCGCGGCCGCCGCCGACGTGCCCGCCAGATACGGCTCGACCAGTACGACGTCGGCGGCGTCCGCCGCCCCGGCCGCCGCCCGCAGCGCCGCGCCGTCGAAGGGCCGTACGGTCGTGGCGTACAGCACCGTGACGTCCAGTCCCTCGGTCGCCGCCAGCACACTGTCCAGCATCGGCCCGACCGCGACGACGGTCCCCGCCCGCCCCTCACGCACCGTCAGGAACCGCCGGCCGTCCACCGCCCGCGGTGCCTTGTTGGTCTGCAGGGACAGCCGTACGTACGCCTTGTCGTCGCCGGCCGCCGCGGCGTGCCGCAGCAGCGCCTCCGCCTCGTCCGGATGCCCCGGCACATGCACGGTCCACCCGTCCAGCGTGTCCATCAGGGCCACGTCCCCCGGCGCCATATGGGTGAAGCCCCCGGCCGGCCAGTCGTACGACCCACCGGCGCTGACCAGCACGCCGCCCACCCCCTGATGCCCGAAGTCCAGCTTCACCTGCTCGAAGGGCCGCTCGACCAGGAAGCTGGCGAAGGTGTGCACGATCGGGCGCATCCCGGTCAGCGCCAGCCCGCCGCCCACGCCCACGAGCAGCTGCTCCCGGATACCGACGTTCAGGACGCGGTCCGGGTGCCGGTCCATCGCCTCCCGGAAGCCGGCCACGCCGATCTCGGCGAGCACGACGGCCAGCCGCGGATCGTCGTCCAACAGCTGCGAGGTAACCGTGGCGAAGCGTTCCCGCATGGTGTCCGTCATGGTGTCCATGGCTCATGCCTCCTTCGGCTCGACGCGGGCGACGACGGCGTGCGGCCGTCCCGGATGCGGCGCGGTGTACGCCGCGTACAGCGCGTCGTGGTCCCGCCCGTCGACCGTGCGCGTGGACCACCCCGCCGCCTCGAACCGCGCGGCGATCCCACCGTCCCTCGGATACGAAGCCGACCCGTTGTCCAGGACGACCACATGCAGCCTGTCCAGCCCCGCGGGCCCCGCATAAGCAATCGCCTCGTGGTTACTGCCCTCGTCCAGCTCGGCGTCGCCGATCAGCACCCATACCGCGGGCCCGGTCAGCCCCTGCGCCCGCAGCCCGAGCGCGGTACCCACCGCGAGCGGCAGCCCGTGCCCGAGCGACCCGCTGCCGATCTCCGCGCCCGGCACGAGCCGCCGGTCCGGATGGTGCCCGAGCGGCGAGTCGTACCCGCCGAACCCCGGCAGCCACTCCACCGGAAAGAATCCCTTCGCGGCGAGCACCGCGTAGTACGCCATCGGCCCGTGCCCCTTGGACAACAGGAACCGGTCCCGGTCCGGGGCCTCGGCACTGTCCGGCGAGACCCGCAGCACCCGGTCGTACAGCACCCAGAGCGCGTCGAGCGTGGAGGTCGCCGCGGGCCCGTGCTTCTCGTCCCCGGTCATCAGCCCCATGAGGTACGCCAGGCGGTCGTACGAAAGCGGTGCGTACCCGTCCCGCTCCCTCGTGAGGTCGCTCATCACATCCGTCATGCCACCCACCGTGCAACCTCAACCAAAGTTGAGGTCAAGCGCTCAAGCCGATGAGGCGAGCGGCGATGGGCCAAGCCGCGCTCCTCAAGGCCGATGGGCGTCATCCGCGCTCAGGAAGGCAGTCGTCGTCGGACGCTGAAGGGATGGTGTGCTCATGAGAAGCAGCGTGCCGCCCGGCGACCCGCGCAACATGAGTAGAGCTACTCACCCCGCCCCGGCCATCCCACTCACCTCACCCACCTCACTCACCCCTCCCGCTATCCCGCAGCGCGCACCCTCTGACATGGGGTATTGTTCTCGTGCACGGCCGCCCGGGAATCCCCCGAGCCGGCCCGGCACCGGGACGTGGCGCAGCTTGGTAGCGCACTTGACTGGGGGTCAAGGGGTCGCAGGTTCAAATCCTGTCGTCCCGACAGCGATGTCGGTTCAATCCGCAGCTCAGGGGCCATCTTCGGATGGCCCCTGACGCATGTCCGGGAGCAACTTGGGAGCGCTCGTTCGCTCCCAAGTTGCTCCCATCGCTCCCAAGCACCGCGAGCGCCGTGAACTCTGATCGATTCCTGGTCGCCCGTTCGGGTCGATCTCGGCGTGCTCCCACCCCACGGACCAGGTGCTCCCCGACTTTTCCGGCCAAGGGGTCGGCATGCTCCCAAGAGTGCGAAGGGGGTCGTGGAGAGTGGTCTCTTTTGCGCTCCGGGAGTGGTCCCCCCCACCCATGCCCAACCAACGACCCACCAGTCACACCAGTTACGGGACAACATTTAGCAGAGAAGTACTCCCGCCACCCCTTGTCGTCGACAGGGGGGTGTGATGGTGACAGCGCGCGGGTCGGCGGCCGACCCGGAGACGCCTGGTCAGGGTGTCGGCGGCGGTTCACCGATTCGCCCGTTGCCGAGAAGGGGCCCCCTCTGGCGCCTCCGGGCCGCGCCCGCTGCACGTCAACGCCGCGAGGGGATGCCGTCAGCTGACCGACTGGGGGCTCGGTGGAAGCTCCGACCGTGTCGACGGCCGGCCGCTGCTCGGTCCAGATGGTCGTGCCTTCATGCGCGTAGCGCACCCCCCAACGCTCGGTGAACT
Source organism: Streptomyces sp. NPDC053542 (assembly GCF_044544685.1). NCBI lineage: Bacteria > Bacillati > Actinomycetota > Actinomycetes > Kitasatosporales > Streptomycetaceae > Streptomyces > Streptomyces sp. NPDC053542. The sequence continues at coordinate 6,239 of NZ_JBITXL010000010.1, read as the reverse complement.
GCCCCCTTTGTCAAAGTAGGTCGGCGGCAACCTGGGACTCGATCAGCTTTCGGGCCGCGGCCCAGCGGGCCCGGTCGAGGAAATGACCGCCTGGACTGAGCCGGACCTCGGCTCCGCGGGTAGTCCAGGCAGACCAGCCCGGCAGGTCAGCGGCTGGGACAATCGGATCCTCGGTGCCGCCCAGCACGGTGATCGGGGTGTCGATCGGCCCGCCCGTCACCCGGTAGGTGCAGCAGATTTCCAGGTCGGCCCGGATCGTCTTCAGTGCCTGGCGCCGTAGCCGGGGGTGGTCCGCCAACTCCGCCGGCACCTGCCCGTGCGGGCGCAGGTGTCTGAGGATGGCATCGTCGTTCAGCTTGTGCAGGTCGCCGGGGAGCGGCCAGGTGTCCGGTGGCCGGGCGGCTGCGACGAACAGCCGTACTGGCGCCGGCAGACCGAGCGTCGGCAGCGTTCTGGCGAGTTCGAACGCCGTAAGCGCGCCCAGGCTGTGTCCGAACAGGGCGTACGGCCGGGTGATCCGGGTGACCAGCGCCGCCGCGCAGGCGGTGACGAGTGCGGCCATCGTGCGCAGCGGTTCCTCCCCGCCCCGGCCCTCCCGGCCGGGAGGCTGGACGGTGCACAGGTCCGCCCCCAGCGGCCCGGCGCTGCGCCACGGCAGGTAGGCGCTGGCACCCCCACCGGCATACGGCAGGCAGATCAGAGTGTGCCGGGCGGTAGCGGCCGGGCGGTCGTAGGGGAACCAGGCGCCGGCCGGCGTTGTGGTCTCCCTATGGGTGTTCATCGGACCTCCTGCTCGATGGGCGCGGGCCGGTCGGTGGGCAACGCCCCTGCGATGTACGCGCGGGCGAGATCTGCCCGGCGTACCTTGCCGATCGCGGTCCGGGGAAAGGCTTCGGGTGGGATCACCACGACGGCAGCGGGAGCGAGCCCGGTGTCCGCCATGATGCGGGCCGCCACCCGATCGGCAAGGCGGCCCGTGTCGGCTGAGGCCGCCGCCGATACCGAGACGAACATCAGGAACGAACTGTCAGTGCCGGCCCCCGACGCCGAGCAGGCCGCGATGCACCCCTGCCGGACGCCGTCGACCCGACCCGCAGAGCGTTCCAGTTCCTGGAAGGAGACGACCCTGCCGGTGGCGGTGACGATGTCCCTGGCCCGGCCGTCCATGACGAGGAGACCATTGATGATGCGTGCGGTGTCCCCGGTTCGAAACCAACTGCCGGCGGGCGGGGCGGACTCCTCTACGCCTTCGGCCGACGGCGGCCGGAGGTACCCAGCGATGACGCTCGGCCCGCGGACCTCGAGGGAACCGCGGGTGCCGGCAGGAGCGACGGCCCCCGCGTCGTCGCAGATCCGGATCTCCCAGCCGGGCAGTGGTGTGCCGATCACCACCTCGTCGGCCGCGCCGTCCCGGTCGGGGGCGAAATCCGTTGAGTACACCACGGCTGTGGAGGTCTCGGTCATCCCCCAGGCCGGAACCATGGCCGTGGATCGCAGTCCGAAGGGTGCCAGGCGGGAGAGGAACTCGGCGGCGACCCCGGCGTCGATGGGTTGTCCGCCGTTGACGATCACCTTTAGAGCGTCGAACTGCCAGTCGGGCCGCTCCGTAGCCGTGGCCAACGCCTCGTTGACCTGGGCAAAGGAGAAATTTGGTGCCCAGCTTCCGGTGACCCGATGCGTGCTGAGCAAGTCGAGCCACCGCAGCGGATCGGCGCCGATGTAGGCAGTGGCTACGTGCACCTGAGCCGCGCCCAGACAGACGTCGGCCACATGCGACATCACCAGACCGGCGGCGTGGTCCAGCGGGAACCAGTTGAGCGTGGTGTCGGCGGCGGTGGTGCCGAGCAGCGCCGCCGCGGCGAACGTCCGTACCAGGATCTGCCGATGGGACAATGCGACGCCCTTGGCGGATCCCGTGGTGCCGGAGGTGAGCAGGACGACTGCGGTATCGTCCGGTTCGCCCGGTGGGGTGCGAGGGTTGCCCGGCGCGGGGAGGGTGCCGGAGTCGTCGTCCAGGTCCAGCACTCTGGCCGCCAGGTCCGGCCGGCCGGTGGGCAGTGACAGTGGCTGGTCGTCGACGATCAACCACGGGTCGTCCAGCAGGTCACAGAGTCTGCTGAGCGCTCGGGGATCCCGGTTCATTCCCTCACGGGTCATCGGGGCGACGGTGACCCCGGCGAGCAGGCAGCCCCAGAACTGCACCACGAACCGCTGATTGGTGCTCAGCAGGATTATTGCGCTGTCGCCCCGGCGGACACCCGATGCGATCAGCCTCGCCGCATAGCTCTCCGCGTCCGCAATGAGCGTGCGATACGTGCTGGTGTGCGAGTGTCCGCTCTTATCGTAAAAAATCAGCGGACGATCGGGGTTCTTGGTGGCGGTTCGGAACAAGGCATCCGGAAGGTCGACCGGCCGGGTGAACTCCCGCAGCCGGTCCCGGTCGAGCTTCCCGTTGGGTTTCTTCGGAAACTCGCGCAGCGCGATGATTTCCTCGGGCACCATGTAGGAGGGCAGGCGGGCGCACAGATCCCGGCGGATCGCCAGTAGGTCCAGGTCGTAGCAGGCAGGTACCACGAAAGCGATCAGGCGTCGGTCGACGCCGTCGCCTTGGACCAGCGCCGCCGCCCGGGCTACGTGCGGGTGCCCGGCCAGTGTGTTCTCCACTTCGGTGAGTTCGATCCGGTGTCCACGGATCTTGACCTGAGTGTCGTCCCGGCCCAGGAAGACCAGCCGTCCGTCCGGCTCGCGCCGGGCCAGGTCGCCGGAGCGGTACATCCGGGCGTTCAGGTCGGCTGTCGTGGGGTCGGGCCGGAAGCGTTGCGCGGCGACGTTGTCGGAGCCGAGATAGCCTCGGGCCACGCCGGCGCCGCCGATCCAGATCTCGCCCGGCGTGCCGTCCGGCACCGGTCGGCCCTCGGGGTCGAGCAACCGGATGTAGGTGCCATCGATGGCCGTGCCGATGCGCGGGAGCCCGTCCTCGGTTCCTTCGGGAGGTACATCGCCGGCGCACGCGACGACGGTCGTCTCTGTGGGCCCGTACGCATTGATGACCCGGGCCGGAAAGTCGGGGGTCGGCCGGGCCTGCAGCCGATCCCCGCCAGTGAGCAGTACCCGCAACGTAGCGTCCGGTGGCAGGCCCAGCCTCATCAATTCCTCGGCCGTATTGGTGGGCAGAAAGGTGTGGGTGATCCGTCGGTCGAGCAGCCATCGCCGCAGCGCATGCGGGAAGACCCTCACCGATTCGGGCACCACGTGCACCGATGCGCCACTTGCCAAGTATGGCCAGGTCTCCAGGATCGACGCGTCAAACGTCAGAGTAGAGACCTGGGTCGTGCGGTCCAGCGGGCCGATCCCCAACGTGCGTACCTGCCAGCCGATGAGGTTCACGACTCCGGCGTGCTCGATGGCCACACCCTTGGGCCGCCCAGTGGAGCCGGAGGTGTACATCACGTACGCGAGATCGCCACCGGCGACGGATGCCGACCGGACCGAGCTGGCATCGTCCACCAGGTCGCGTGCCGGTTCCAGCAGTGGACAGTCGTACACCTTCGCGGCCGTTGCCGGGTCCGCGGTGACGATCGCGGCGACGGCCGCTTCGCGCGCTACCAGGCTCAGCCGGTGCATCGGCAGCCGGGGGTCCATGCTGAGGTAGGCAGCGCCGGCTCGCAGAACCCCGAGCATCACGGCGATGGTGTCGGCAGCCCGCGGCAGGTGCAGGCCGACGAGGTCACCAGGACGAACGCCCATGGCGCCCAGCCGCGCGGCGACCCTGCCGGAGCGACGCATCAGCTCGGCGTAGGTGTAGTGGGCGTCGGGTCCGCTGAGGGCGGTGGAGTTGGGCCACTGCGTGGCGGCCCGTTCGACCAGTTCGTGGACAGTCGACGGGCTCATCCGGTCACCACCGGGCAGAACTGCAGCGGCAGGGCGGCCACACCGCGGAACAACCGGCCTTGGATGGCTGTGCCCTGCCCGTCGGCGAATTCCAGCCGGGGGGCGCGGGCGACCAGCGCGGTAAGCACCGCCTCCAACTCACGCAGGGCCAAGCCGGAGCCCAGGCAGCCATGCGGCCCGAGGCCGAAGCCGAGCATGTCGCGGGGGTCGCGGGTGAGATTCCATCCATCGGGGTCGGGGAATCGTGCCTCGTCCCGGTTGGCGCTGGCCAGGCAGAGGTGCACCGGAGCCCCGGCGGGGACGATTGCCTCGCCCACGGTGACGTCGGTGGTCGCGAACCGGGTGACGATGTGCAGCGGCGGTTCCAGCCGCAGGCTCTCCCGCACCGCGGCGGGGATCAGGCTCGGATCGGCGACCAATTGCTGATAGACGCCCGGTCGGCGCAGGACCACGGTCAACAGGTTGCCGATGGCAAGCGTGGTGGTCACAGTACCTGCGGCCAACAGCATCAGCAGGTTGTTGAGTGCGGCGGCGTGGGTGATCACGCCGGCAGCGGCGGCGGCGGCGAACCGGCTGACCAGGCCGTCGCCGTACGCCTCAGTGGAGATCACCCGGTCGAGGTAGTCGCGCAGTTCGGTGCGGCGGGCGAGCACGTCGGCCAGGGGCACGACGCCGAGGTCGAGGTGATCAACGAGCGTGGCCAGCGCGGCGTAGAGAGCATCGGCGTCCCGCTCAGGCAAGCCCATCATTCCTACGATGATCCGGACAGGGAGTTTCTCCGCGAGCAGGGCGATCAGGTCGGCCGGATCGTGGTCAATCTGATCCAGCAGGTCCGCCACGGTCGGTTCGATGGCCGCCACTCGTAAGTCGTCAAGATGGGCTGAGCCGAAGCTGCTGGAGGCGATGCGCCGCAGCCGGCGGTGCTGGTCGCCGTCCTGATCGATCATGGACGGTCCAAAGACCCGACGGGTGGTCCGGAAGGGGTGTTCCATGGCCAGCTGACGAGCGCTGAGGGCGAAACGCACGTCCACATGCCGGAACAGGTACCAGGATCCGTCCGCCGCGGGCAGCTGTGGGTGCTCTCGGCGCAGGCGTGCATACACGGGCCACGGGTTGCGCTGGAAAGCCAGGTCGGTGACATCGAAGGTCGGCGGGGATTGATTCGCGACGCTGCCGGCCCCGCTCATGGCGCCGGCTCCGCCGCGACCAGGGCTTCGTACATACCGCGGAGAGTGAACAGCGACTCCGGCTCGTACTGGGTGACGTCTATCTCCAGCCCCAGGAACTCCTCGACGCGAACCAGGAGGCGCACCATCGACAGGGAGTTGAGTACTCCAAGGTCGAAGAAATTGTCGCACTCCTGAAGTGGCTTCACCTCATCCTCACCCTGGGAATTGTTGATGTCGCAGATGAAGTCATTGATAACGGCGTAGAAGTCGTGACGATTCATTGTGTTCCTTTGCGGATGATCATTATCAGGCGCATTATTTGCCTTCCAAAGGTGTTGCGGGTGTTCGTGGCAAGCGCCGTCTTGCGCTCTTCTGGTAGGCGTGCTGTTGGACGCGAATGGTGTGAGGGAGGGGGCCGCGACCTCGTGGGTGTGACCGCTTGTCGAGGTCCGGATCACCGATTTCGGTGTGGCCAACAGGTCTGCTGCCCTCGGCAGGTGCAACCGACCAACTGCGCGTATTCCGGCGGGACCGCCTGCGGTGGCTGCCGCCCGGCCTCCCACAAGGCCCGCAGGCGCGTGGACCGCCGTGGCGTCCACGGCGGTCCACCGAGAAAAGCAGATGCATGTGCTGGAACAGCCCTAGAAACGTGTGCGGGTGATTTACCTGTGGGACTCGGGGATCGACGCCCGTACTCGTCGATCCCCGAGGGTTGGTGGGTGGTGCCGCACCGCTTCCGAATGGCGCCCACTCATCCGCTGACCATCCGTCACCGTAGGCTTCCGGGGAGCCGCCGCTGCCCGGGCCGACGACGATGTCGACAGCGAGGCGGGTGGCCTCCAGCGCCCGTACTGGCTCGCGCCCATCCGGAAGGGGGGCCCCGGCGACCCGCCCGAGCAGCGCATCCGCACCGCCGGCCCGGCACTCGCCGCGCAGGGAGCACCTCGGTGAACTGCCGTTGCAGCAGCGGACGGATTGGTGGAAGATCAGCGGCCCGTGCCGCTCGGCGAGTTGGCGGAGCAGCCGCTCTGCGGCCGGGCGGAGTGCCGGGAGTGTCCGTTAGAAGAAGCCGAGCTTCTTGGGGGAGTAGTTGACCAGCAGGTTCTTGGTCTGCTGGTAGTGGTCCAGCATCATCTTGTGGTTCTCGCGGCCGAACCCGGAGTTCTTGTAGCCGCCGAA
>NZ_JBITXL010000009.1:383767-387601 GCF_044544685.1 Streptomyces sp. NPDC053542 | reverse complement strand
CGTCGCTGCCGCAGTCCCACCTGCTCTGACACTGACATCGCAGTTCCCGAGGACTAGCACTTCGCGACTTCTTCATCGCCCACATGCCCAGCGGCACGCGCTGCTGATCATTGTCCGGCTCGCTGTCCTGAATCGCACCTGACCGATCGGACAGGTCGGCGCGCCATAATGGAGAGTGCGGGACGCGACTGAACACGTCTAACTTGTTTACCGCAGGTCACGGCTCTGTTAAGTCTAGGGAGATCGCGCAACCCCTGACGATGTCCTGTGCCCTGCACCTTTGACTCCGCAGTTTGGAGGTCCCGTGCCCCTTCTGCCGGGAGGCCCCATCATGACCGAGAGTGAACGGTCAGCCGGCGACTGGTACGGCGACGCACGCCCCGAGGAACTGGTCGGCCCGCAGCGGATCGCACCAGGTGCCGGGCGTGAACCGTCCCATCTCGCCAAGTTCCACGCCCCGGAGATCGTCTTCGGCCCCGGGTCGCTGGCCGAACTGGGGCACTGCGTGCTGCGGGTCGGCGGGCGGCGCCCCTTCCTGATCACCGACCCCGGGCTGATCGAGGCGGGTTGGGTGGACGAGGCCCTGGGGCATCTGCGGGCGGCCGGACTGCGCCCCACCGTGTGGCACGGGGTGACACCCAACCCGAAGGACCACGAGATCGCGGACGCCTTCGAGCACTACGCGGCGAGCGGCTGCGACGTGGTCGTGGGGCTGGGCGGCGGTTCGTGCATCGACGCGGCCAAGGGCGTGGCGATCCTCTCCGGCAACGGCGGGACCATCCTCGGGTACGAGGGCGTGGACAAGGTCGTCCATCCGATCCCGCCCACGGTGATGGTGCCGTCCACCTCGGGCACCGGCGCGGACGTCTCGCAGTTCGCGGTGATCACCGACACCGCGGCGCACATCAAGATCACCATCATCAGCCGCACGCTGGTGCCGGAGATCTCGGTGATCGACCCCAGGCTGCTGACCACCATGCCGGAGTGGCTGAACGCGGCCACCGGCCTGGACGCGCTGACCCACGCCATCGAGGCGTTCGTCTCCCGGGCGCACAATCCGCTGACCGACAACCACGCCCTGCACGCCGTGCAGCTGATCACCGGTCATCTGCTCGGCACCCAACTGCGGCCCAGGGAAGTCAGTCCGCGGCTCGCGATGGCCCAGGGCTCGCTGGAGGCCGGCATGGCCTTCACCAACGCGATCCTGGGAGCCACGCACGCCATGAGCCACCAGGTCGGCGGCCTGCTGGACGCGCCGCACGGCGTGGTCAACGGCGTTCTGCTGCCGCATGTCATCCGGTTCAACGCCGATGTACTGCCCCGGCGTTACCAGGCGCTGGCCACCGCGGCGGGACTGGCGGACGAGGGCGCGCCGTCGGACGTACTGGCCTACGCGCTCGCCGAGAAGGTCCGCGAACTGGCGGACGCGGTGGGCGTACCGAAGACCCTCTCCTCCCTCGGCGTCACCGAGGCCGACGTGCCCCAGCTGGCCCGTACCACCTTGAAGGACGCCTGCCTGGCCACGAACCCGAGGGACGTGGACGTGGCGGACATCGAGGCGCTCTTCCGCGCGGCGCTGTGAGGTGACCCCGTGACCCCGACGCACGAACCGGAACAGGACCCGCCGCCCGCCGCCGACCTGGGCGTGCTCACCGGCCTGCGCTCGGGCAAGCGCTCGTACTACCCGGCCTACATCCGCTCCACCGAGCGCCTGGAACGGGCCGTGGAGGCGCTGGACGGCATCTCGCGCGCCCTGGTCCGCACGGCCGAGGGCCCGCGCGCGCTGGTCGAGGCAGTGGTACGGGCGGCGGCCGAGCACCTCCAGGCGCGCTGGCTGCTGCTGGCCGTGGCGGACGGCGCACTGCGGGCCGCGCGCCCGCGGTTCCTGCTGTACGCCGACGACGTGCTGATCGACGACGAGTCGCAGCTGCCGGCCGAGGTGCGCGGGCACCTGGAGATACTGCGCACCCGGCCCTGGGAGGCCGAGTCCATGGCGAGCGGCGAGGGCTGGGTGCGGGCGCCGATGACCCTGGACGACGAGCCGGTGGGCGGGATCGTGGCCCGGCCCGGCGCCGGTCTCGAAGTGGCCGCCACTGACCTCGCGATCCTCCGGGTACTCGCCAACCAGGCCGCCGTGGCCCTGCACAACTCCTTCCTCTTCCACGCCGCCACCCGGCTGCGCGGCCGCACCGAGCAGCTGTCCGAGGCGGCCCAGCGGCAGGCCAGGGACCTGGCCGCGCGCAGCGCCGAGCTGGCCGAGACCCAGGCCCGGCTGCTGCACGCGATGCAGCGGCAGACGCTGGACGACGAGCGGCACCGCATCGCCCGGGAGCTGCACGACAGCGTCACGCAGTACGTCCTCAGCGCGGGCATGACGATCGAGGTGTGCCGGGCGGAACTGGCGGCGATGGGCGGCCGGGCGGAGGACATCGCACTGCGGCTGAGCTCGGCCAAGGACCTGAACCGGCAGGCCGTGGAACGGCTGCGCAACGCGATCTACGCCCTGCACCACACCTCTGACGAACCGTCAGGACCGCTGCCGGTGATGCTGGAACGGCTCTCCACGGTCCATCAGACCACCGACCTGGAAGTGCGGGTGCGCGTGGAGGGCAGCCCCGTCCCGCTGCCGCCGCAGGCCGAGCAGTCGATCCTGCGGCTGGCGGGCGAGGCGCTCTTCAACTCCGCCACGCACGGCAAGGCCGACCGGGCGCTGGTACGGCTGCGCTACCTGTCCGACCTGGTCACCCTGAGCGTCTCCGACGACGGCAGCGGCGATCCGGCCCAGTTGCGCCGGGCGCTGCGGCTGTCCCGGGCCGGTGACACTTCGGGCCGCCACCGCGGGCTGGCGAACATGGTCGCCAGGGCCGAGGAGCTGGGCGGCATCTTGTCCATCCGCCGTTCGCGGATGGGCGGCATCCTGCTGCGGGTGGGCATCCCCCTGCCGGTGGGCGTCGAACAGGAGGAATCCGATGACTACTGAAGCGAAGGCGCCGGCCGGGTCCCGCACCTCTCCCGTACGGATCATCCTGGTCGACGATCACGCGATCGTCCGGCACGGGCTGCGCTCGATCCTGGAGCGCGAGGAGGACCTGGAGGTGGTGGGCGAGGCCAGTACGGCGGCCGAGGCCATGGCCGTCATCGAACGCACCCGGCCCACGATCGCGCTGCTGGACCTCAAACTGTCGACGGGCGCGGACACCGAGGGCCTGGACCTGTGTGCCCGGCTCACCGAGCGCCACCCGGACCTGGCGGTCCTCGTCCTCACCACCTTCCTGGACGACTCCCTGGTGGCGGCGGCCATCCAGCACGGTGCGCGGGGGTACGTCGTCAAGGACGTGGACACCACCGAACTGCTGCGTGCCATCCGGGCGGTGGCCCGCAACGAGAGCGCCTTCGACTCCCGGTCCGCGGCCGCGATGGTGCGCTCGATGCGCGTCAAGGCCGATCCGGAGCCGGCGAGGGCCACCTTCACCGAGCGGGAGCAGCGGGTGCTGGAACTGCTCGCCCACGGGCTGAGCAACCGGGTCATCGGCGCGAAGCTGTTCATCTCCGAGACCACGGTGAAGTTCCACGTACGCAACATCATGCGCAAGCTGGACGCCAGCAGCCGGGCGGAGGCGGTGTACGAGGCGAGCAAGATGGGTGTGATCTGAGGGACTTCGACGCAAACGGGCGGGGGGGGGGCGGGGGGGGGCCCCCCCCCCCCCCCCCGGGGGGCCCCGCACACCCCCCCCCCCCCCCCCCCCCCCCCCCCCCCCCCCCCCCCCGGCCCCCCCCCCCCCCCCCCCCCCCCCCCCCCCCCCCCCCCCCCCCCCCCCCCCCCCCCCCCCCCGG
>NZ_JBITXL010000009.1:0-383760 GCF_044544685.1 Streptomyces sp. NPDC053542 | reverse complement strand
CCCCACCCCGCGGGGGGGTGGGGTTTAACGCGGCATCAATTTGGGGTTTCCTTTCGGGCACTGCCACCAAACGGGGGGGGGGGGGGCGGGGGGGCCCCGGCCCCGCCCCGTCGTTGGGACAGCGATCCTGCGCCCGGTCAGCCGCCCACGGCCGAGCGCCCGAGCGGGAGTCCGCGTCCGCCGGTGGCCACCGACGTGACGTGGAAGAAGAGATACGCGCCGACCGCCGCGAAGGAGAAGACGGTGTAGCCGCCCGCGGTCTGCAGGGTCGCGGAACCGCTCAGGGTGGCGAGCAGTACCAGCGTGAGTGCCGCGTCGATCAGCACGAACAGCAGGGTGAAGGCGGCCGGCAGCCGCAGGGTGCCGAGCGTGAGCAGGACGACGGTGGCCAGCCAGGAGATCAGGAAGAGTGCCTGGGCCCCGGTCGCGGCCTTGGGGGCGATGCCGAACCAGTTGTGCAGCAGCCCGAGGACGAGGACCGCGTAACTGAGCCAGAAGCCGGTGAAGATGCCGAAGATCGCGGCGACCGCGCTCTGCCCGAGCGCGGCCGCCCAGAGCGCGGCGATCAGCTGACCGATGCCGGTGGCCGCGAGGATGATCGTGACCGGTGCGCCGACGGCGTCCGCCGGTACGTACCCGATCAGGGTCAGGCCGAGGGCGATCGAGCCCACGATGAAGGTGGGCACGCCGATCAGTGCCGGATCTCCGTCCAGCGGTCCGGGTGTTGCCTGTGCCGCCGCGGTGGGTGTTCCGCCGGGGGCCTGTTCCGATACAGCCATGGGACGCTCCTTTGCATCTCGTTGCTTGTCTTCGAGAGGTGGCTCAGGTGTGTGCTGTGGCGGGCGGGTCCAGGACCAGCCAGCCGCCGTGGTACGACGAGGCGGTGTACGGACGGCCCGTGCGGCGGCCCATGCGGTCCAGCTGGTCCTGGTCGAAGCACCGGACGTGGCCGTACGCGGCGGTCGCCTCGTCCTCGTACGGCACCGCGACCACGACCCGCCGCCGGGCGAGCCGGAGCGCCTCGTCCAGTACCGCGTCGCCCTGCCGCGCGTCGAGGTGTTCGAGTACGTGGATGACGGTGACCGTGTCCACCGACGCGTCCGGCAGCGGCACCCGCGCGGCGTCGCAGGCCAGAGTGCCGAGGCGCGGGCCGAGCGATTCGGCCACGGCCCCGAGCAGCCGCATGGTGCCGCGCGAGAGGTCGGAGGCGATCACGGTGTGTCCGGGGCGGCGGGCGAGCATCAGCGGCAGGAACCCGAAGCAGGAGCCCATGTCGAGGATCGTGCCCGCCTCTACCAGGTCCAGCGTGCGGCGGTAGACGGGCGCGAACCCGGCGATCGAGGAGTGGTCGCAGTCCCCCGCGGGGTCCTGCCAGCACTCCCGGATCCGGGCCAGCGTGTTCTCGTAGAACGTGGTCCAGGCGGCCAGCGGCCCGTCCACGCAGGAGCGCACCACGCCGGTGAAGACCCGCTCGAAGATGTCGGGCCCGGACAGCCAGCCGGGCGCGAACAGCTCCTCCGCCAGCAGCCCCGCCAGGTCGTTGTCCAGTTGGCCGGGGCGCAGCCAGTGGCCCACCTCCACCCGGCGGCCGCGCCGGCGCAGGCGGAAGTGCTCGGTCCGTACGATCGGCTCGGGCCCCGGGCCCCGGTCCTCGGCCGGGCTCTCCCGGACCACGACGACCACGTCGTCGGCGTACCGGCCGGGCGGATTCGGCGCCAGCGGATCGATGCGCTGGGCCGCGCGGCGGAGATCGGGAACGCTCATCGTCCGGTCGCCTCCGCCGCCATCCGGTGGGCCGTGCGCTGCAGCCCGGCGAGGTCCGCGACGACTTGTACGCGGTCGCAGAACTCCGCGTAACGCGGCAGGTCGCAGGCGCCCAGCCGCCAGGAGTACCGGGGTTCCGGGGTCAGCCAGATCGTCTGCCGGACCCGGCGGGTGATCTCCTCGAAGGCTCCGGTCCGCGGGTCGTTGCCGTTGCCGCGGCCGTCGCCCAGGACGATCAGGGTGGTGCGCCGGCCCAGGGCCGCCGCGTGGTCGGCCAGCAGCAGGTCGAAGGTCCTGCCGTAATCCGAGTTGGCGTCGGTGTCGAGCAGGCCGCCGCCCTGCAGCCCGTCGAAGACCAGGCCGAGTGCCCGCTCCAACGGATGCTCGGTGAACAGCTCGGTGATCTCGGTGGGTTCGTCGACGAAGGCGAAGGAGCGGACCTGCCCGAAGAGCGACTGCAGACCGTGGACGAAGTGCAGGGTGAACCGTGCGGTGGCCCGTACCGAGAGCGAGACGTCGGCGAGTACCATCACCCGCGGCTTGTCCTCGGCACGGACCGTGGTGACCGGGCGGAACGGGATGCCGTCGTAGCGCATGTTCCGGCGCATGGTGCGTCCCGCGTCCACGCGGCCGCGCGGGCTGACGCGGCGGCGGCTGGTCAGCGCGCCGCGCACGGAGCGCCCCACCCGGCGCAGCGCCTCCTCCAGTTGAGCCCGCTCGTCCTCGTCGACCGTTTCGAGGCGGGCGCGCTCGGCGGGCTGTGCGGCCTCCTGTGCCACCGTCTCCATGCTCGCCAGCCGCTCCAGGTGCCGTTTCAGCAGCTCGGGCAGGTTCTCGATGACCCCGGTGAGCTGCCGGCGGAGCGCGGCGAGGGCTTCCTCGTCGGCGTCGTCGTCATCGGCTTCCCGGTCGAGCCAACCGAAGAGGGCGTCCTGCTGGGCGACGGTCAGTTCGGTGTCGATGCGCTGCCCGGTCGCCGTGGCGAGCTGTCCGGGGATGCCGGCGCCGTGCAGCCGTTCGGTCTCCAGCTGGACGGACGGGACCGCGTCAGCGCCCGCGGCCGCCCCGTCCTTGGACAGCACGATCTCGTCGGTCATCGAGGCCATGTCGATCTTGTTGGCCTCCTGGTGCAGGTTGTACTGCTGGGCCAGGTCCCGCTGGTCGAAGTAGTCGCGGATGTCGGCGGGCTTGTCGTGGCTGTGGCCCTGCTGCGGCAGCTCCGAGGGTTCCTCGGAGACGGTGAAGGACTCCAGTGCGCCGGTGTCGGAGAGGTCGGCGTGCTCATGGCTGTGGCCGTGCCCGGCGTCCCCGCCGCCCACCGGGAACAGCGAGAAGTACGCCGTGAACAGCTCGTCGAAGACCTCGTCGTCGCGCCGGTCCTTGACCAAGGTCATCCGCAGCGCCTCGCGCAGCGTCTCCCGCTGCTCGAGCACCCCGGGCTGGGCGGCCCCGCGCATGGCGTCCATCGCCTCCGACACCGACACCCGCAGCCCGAAGAGGCGCAGCAGGCGGACGAACCGGTGCACGCTGCTTTGCATGCCCTCGCCCCCGGCTCAGTCGGTCCGCCGCCGGGAGACGGCGGCGAAGGCGCGGGCGCCCTGGCCGCCGCCCGGCTTGGGACGGCTGATCGGGCCCGCTCCCGGCGCGCCGTAGTAGCCCTCGTCGTGGCGGCCCTGCTGGTCCTTGGCGGTCCGCACGGCGCTGCCGTCGGGCTCGCCGTCATGGGCGTCGTGGCCGTCGTGGGGACCGTGATCGTGGCCGTGCCCCGGGCCGTGGTGGTGCCCGTGGTGGTGCCCGTGCCCGTCGTGCTGATGCCCCGGTGCGGGCAGCTCGCGGTTGGGGTCGACGAGCCGGGGCAGCGCGCCCAGCGCGCGGTGCATGTCGCGCTCGTACTTGAGGACCACATTGGCGGTCTCGGCGAGGATCTCCGGGTCCAGTTCGTCCACGCCGAGTACGGCGAGGGTGCGGGCCCAGTCGATGGTCTCGGAGATGCTGGGGCTCTTGCGCAGATCCAGCTCGCGCAGCCCGCGCACGACCTCCACCAGCAGCTGTGCGGCGGCCTCCGGCAGCCCGGTGTCCTTCGAGCGCAGAATCTCCAGCTCGCGCTCCGCGTCCGGGTAGTCCAGGAACAGATGCAGACAGCGCCGCTTGAGCGCGGCGGACAGGTCGCGGGTGTTGTTGGAGGTGAGCACGATGTACGGCGGGACCTTCGCGGTGTACGTGCCGATCTCGGGCACCGAGACCTGGTACTCGGCCAGGCACTCCAGCAGCACCGCCTCCAGGGCCTCGTCCGCGCGGTCGACCTCGTCGATCAGCAGGACGGCCGGCTGCTCGCCGCGGATCGCGTCCAGCAGCGGGCGCGGTGCGAGGAAGCGGTCGGAGAAGAACACACTGTCCTGTTCGCCGATCCGGTGCACGGCGGTGGCCAGGTCGGGGGCGTCGGCGGTGAGTTCGCCGATCTTGTCCCGCAGCATCTGCGTGTACAGCAACTGCTTGCCGTAGTCCCACTCGTAGAGCGCCTTGCTCTCGTCCTGGCCCTCGTAGCACTGCAGGCGCAGCAGCCGGCGTCCCGAGGCCGCGGCCAGCGCCTTGGCCAGTTCGGTCTTGCCGACCCCGGCCGGGCCTTCCAGCAGCACCGGCTTCTCCAGCCTGGCGAGCAGGAACACCGTCGTGGCGAGCCGGCGGTCGGCGATGTAGCCGTGGGCCGCGAAGCGCTGGACGACGTCATCGACCGAGTCGAACTCCTGGTCCTGAAACGGCTCCTGAGAATGATCTGTGCCGTGCACGATTCCTCCGTAACTCCGTCCGGGGGCGGAGCGGGGGCGGGGGGAGGTACCGCCCCCGCTCCTGCCGATGTCGCTCGCTGGTCGCGGAACGACTCAGCTGAGCAGGTCGTCCAGGTCGCCGTTCATGCAGTGCTCGACGACCGGGCGGACGGTGTCGAACGTGCACTCCTTGGCGTTGCCCGGGGTGCAGGCGTCACCGAGGACGTGGTGGGTGATCCGGTCGACGTCCGCGTCGTCGCCCTTGATGACCGACGCCTGCTCGTAGAACTTCGTCGGGCCGGTGCCCAGCCGGTTCTTGGAGTAGGAGTCCTGGGTGACGTCGGTGAACTTCTCCGGGATGCCGACGTCCCGCAGCAGCCGGATGCCGGCCGCCAGCGCCGCCTCGGCGGCCTTGACCTTGGTCATGCCGTGCGTGTCGACGCCCATCGCCTCGGCGATGTCCGCGAACCGCTCGTACAGCGCGGGCATGTTGAACGCCCAGACCCGGGGCAGCGCGATGGCGTTGTTGAGCCCGTGGTGGGTGTCGTAGAAGGCGCTGACCGCGTGCGAGATGGAGTGGATGATGCCCAGGCCACCGGAGTTGAACGCCTGTGCGGCGATGTACTGCGCGTACATCATCCCCTCGCGGCCGGCCAGGTCCTGGCCGTTCCACACCGCCTGCCGCAGGTGCTGTGCGGTCAGCTTGATCGCGTGCAGTGAATTGCCCAGCGAAGGCTGGAAGTTGAGCCGCGAGACATACGGCTCGGAGGCGTGCGCGAGCACGTCGAAGCCGCACTGCGCGGTGTAGTCCAGCGGGCAGTCGTAGTACAGCGTCGGGTCGTCGATGGCGAGGGTGGCCACCGAGGCGTCATCGAACGCAACGTACTTGTGCGGGTTGTCGGGGTCGGTCGTGGTGTCCGTGATGACGTACGCCCACGAGGTCTCCGAGCCGGTGCCGGCGGTGGTGGACACCGCGATGTGCGGCGGGTTCTTGGGGTTCTCGGACTTGTTGAAGCCCTCGAACTCATTGACGCTGCGGCCGTCGTGCGCGACCGAGATGCGGGCGCCCTTGCAGGCGTCGTGCGAGGATCCGCCGCCGATGGAGACGAACGAGTCGCACTTGTTCTCCTGGTACATCGCCACGGCGTCCATGACGTTGTAGTCCTTGGGGTTCGACTCGACCTTGTCGTACACGACGACCTCGAGGCCGTGGTACTTCATCGACTCGACGATCTTGTGCACGGTGTCGCTGCCCCGCAGACCCGTGGTCATCACGAGCGTGCGGCGGAAACCGAGCTTCTTGGCCTCGGGGCCGATCAGCTCGTGTGCGCCCGGGCCCAGCATCGCCCGCGGGAAGGGGTGGAATTCCTTGATCGGAAACGGCTTGAGAAGTTCATCGACCTGCATGATCTCCGGTTCCTCTCTGCTCGACGAGTGGCGTGATTCACCTTCCGGGAGCGGGCCGCGACGGGGGTACCGGCCAGGCGGACGGCAGCGGGGCGCGAACGGACGGGAGGGTGCCCGTCCGATCGGACGGGGCGCGCGGACGCCCCTCCGATCGGACAGGTCGAGGGGGCCCGGTCGCATGGTGGGGCGGTCCCGGGGCCGCGCCTAACGTCGAATCCGTTCCCACCAACCCCCCTCTCCAGGAGGTTCGCCATGCAGGACGAATTCAGCACGATCGAGCAGGACACCGACGCGACCGCCTACACCGCCGAGGACCTGACCGAGGAGCTCCTCGTCGAAGAGGTCTCCATCGACGGCATGTGCGGCGTGTACTAGGCCGGCCGCGATGTCCTCCCCCTCGGATGCGCCCGCGCCCGCCGCCTCCTTCAGCCCGGACCGGGGCTACCGGCTCAATCCGAACGTCGCGCTGCGCCCCGAGCCCTTCGGGGCGCTCGCGTACCACTTCGGCAACCGCCGGCTGTCGTTCCTGAAGGACCCGGCGCTGGTGGCGCTCGTCGAGCAGCTCGGCGAGCACCCCAGCGCCCGGGCGGCGCTGGCCACGCTGCCGGCGGCGCAGCACGCGCCGACGCTGCGCGCGCTGGCCGCGCTCGCCGCCACCGACATGATCATCCCCCTGTAGAGAGCCGCAGAGCCTCAGAGAGCTGGAGCCACCATGCTCGTCGAGCAGTTCAAGCACGGACTGAACGCCCCGATCTGTCTGACGTGGGAGTGGACGTACGCGTGCAACCTCTCCTGCGCGCACTGCCTGTCCTCCTCCGGGCGGCGCGACCCGATGGAGCTGTCCACCGACGAGATCAAGTCGGTGATCGACGAGCTTCAGCGGATGCAGGTGTTCTACATCAACGTCGGCGGCGGCGAACCGACCGTACGCGCCGACTTCTGGGAGTTGCTGGATTACGCGATCGACCACCAGGTGGGCGTGAAGTTCTCCACCAACGGGCTGCGGATCACGCCCGAGCGCGCCCGGCGGCTGGCCGCGACCGACTACGTCGACGTGCAGATCTCGCTGGACGGCGCGACCCGCGAGGTCAACGACGCGGTGCGCGGTCCCGGTTCGTACGACATGGCGATCCGGGCCATGGAGAATCTCGCCGCGGCCGGCTTCGAGAACTTCAAGATCTCGGTGGTCATGACCCGGCAGAACGTCTCGCAGCTGGACGACTTCGCCGCCATCGCCGACCGGTACGGCGCCCAGCTGCGCATCACCCGGCTGCGGCCGTCCGGCCGCGGCGCGGACGTCTGGGACGAGCTGCACCCGACCGCCGAGCAGCAGCTCGAGCTGTACGACTGGCTCGTCGGGCACGGCGAGCGGGTGCTCACCGGTGACTCGTTCTTCCACCTCAACGCGCTGGGCTCGGAACCGATCCCGGGGCTGAACCTGTGCGGGGCGGGGCGCGTGGTGTGTCTGATCGACCCGGTCGGGGACGTGTACGCCTGCCCGTTCGCCATCCATGACGCGTTCAAGGCGGGCAACGTCCGCTCCCCCGGCGGCTTCGACGAGGTGTGGCGCTCCTCGTCGCTCTTCAACGAGCTGCGCGGCGAGCAGACCGGCGGTGCCTGCAACAGCTGCTCGGCGTACGACGTGTGCCAGGGCGGCTGCATGGCCGCGAAGTTCTTCACCGGGCTGCCGCTGGACGGCCCGGACCCCGAGTGCGTCAAGGGCCACGGCGCCACCGCCCTGGCCGCCGTCGACCGCGCGGCGCTGCCCCCGCAGGGCACCGACCACTCGCACCGCAAGGTCGCGCTGGGCATGCCGGCGGTCAGGACGGGCAGCCGCCCGGACCGCTTCTGTGACGAGAGCCCGCTGGCCGGTCAGACATACGGATCCATGGAAGGAGCACACTCATGAGCGGTGGATGGTTCGAGACGGTGGTGGAGGCCCAGCGGCGGGCCAAGAAGCGGCTGCCGAAATCCGTCTACAGCGCGTTGCTCGCCGGCTCCGAGAAGGGCGTCTCCTACGACGACAACACCACGGCCTTCGCGCAGCTCGGCTTCGCCCCGCACGTCGCCGGGCTGTCGGCCAAGCGCGAGATGGCCACGACGGTCATGGGGCAGGAGATATCGCTGCCGGTGATCATCTCGCCGACGGGCGTACAGGCCGTGCACCCCGACGGGGAGGTGGCCGTGGCCCGCGCGGCGGCGGCCCGCGGCACGGCGATGGGCCTGAGCTCCTTCGCCAGCAAGCCGCTGGCGGACGTCGTCGCGGCCAACCCGCAGACGTTCTTCCAGGTGTACTGGATGGGCACCCGCGACGTCATGCTCCAGCGGATGGAGCGGGCCCGCGCGGCCGGGGCCAAGGGGCTGATCGTCACCCTCGACTGGTCCTTCTCGCACGGCCGGGACTGGGGCAGCCCCAAGATCCCCGAGCGGCTGGACCTCAAGGCGATGCTCCGCTTCGCCCCCGAGACGCTGTCCCGCCCGCGCTGGCTGCTCGACTTCCTCAAGAGCGGCAAAATTCCGGACCTGACGGCGCCGAACATCGCCGAGCCCGGCAGCCCGGCACCGACGTTCTTCGGGGCCTACGGCGAGTGGATGCAGACGCCGCCCCCGTCCTGGGAGGACGTCGCCTGGCTGCGCGAGCAGTGGGGCGGCCCGTTCCTGCTCAAGGGGATCTGCCGGGTGGATGACGCCAGGCGGGCGGTGGACGCGGGCGTGACCGCGATCTCGGTGTCCAACCACGGCGGCAACAACCTGGACGCCACCCCGGCGCCGATCCGCGTCCTGCCGTCCATCGCCGAGGCCGTGGGCGACCAGGTCGAGATCCTGCTCGACGGCGGCATCCGCCGCGGCAGCGACGTCGTCAAGGCGGTCGCGCTCGGCGCGCGGGCGGTCATGATCGGACGCGCGTACCTGTGGGGTCTGGCCGCGGGCGGCCAGGCCGGGGTGGAGAACGTACTCGACGTCCTGCGCGGCGGCATCGACTCGGCGCTGCTCGGGCTGGGCCGGTCCGGCATCCATGAGCTGAGCGCCGACGACGTGGTGATCCCGCGGGGGTTCACCCGCGCGCTGGGCGTCTGAGATGCGACCGCGGCACCGGGAGAACACGCCGTTCGGTACCGGGAGAACACGCCATGAGTAACCACCTCGCGGACCTGGCCTGGCCGAATCTGACGGGCCGTCGCCCGCTCGTGCTGCTGCCGCTCGGCTCCTGCGAGCAGCACGGTCCGCACCTCCCGCTGGACACCGATGCCGCGGTGGCCTCGGCGGTCGCCGAGCGGGCCGCCGCCCGGCTGCGCGGCGAGCTGGACCTCGTGATCGCACCGGTACAGCCCTACGGGGCCAGCGGCGAGCACGAGGGCTTCGCCGGCACGGTGTCCATCGGCCATGTCGCGCTGCGGATGCTGGTCACCGAGATCGGCCGCTCGATGCTGCGCTGGGCGGGCCGCCTGCTGGTGGTCAACGGCCACGGCGGCAATCTGACGAGCCTGGCCGACGCGGTGACCGGGCTGCGCGGCGAGAGCCGGGACGTGGCCTGGTGGCCGTGCGTCCCGCGCGGCTCCGACGCGCACGCGGGCCGCACCGAGACGTCCATGATGCTGCGGCTGCGGCCCGAGGGCGTACGCCGGGAGCGGGCCGTCGCCGGGCCGACCGAGCCGATCCACCTGCTGATGGAGCGGCTGGTGCGCGACTCCGTGCGCGGCGTGAGCCCCTCCGGCGTCCTCGGCGACCCGGAAGGGGCCGGTGCGAGCGAAGGGGAGCGGCTGCTGGAGCGGATGGCGGCGGGCCTCGCCGACGCCATCCGGGGCTGGCAGGTGTCCGACCGGGGCCGGCTGGGCGGCGCGGACCTCGCACAGGGAGCCTCCCGATGACCGGCCCGGTGACCGGCTCGATCACCGGCCAG
The DNA here is from genome assembly GCF_044544685.1 of Streptomyces sp. NPDC053542. Lineage (NCBI taxonomy): Bacteria > Bacillati > Actinomycetota > Actinomycetes > Kitasatosporales > Streptomycetaceae > Streptomyces > Streptomyces sp. NPDC053542. The sequence continues at coordinate 373,923 of NZ_JBITXL010000009.1, read as the reverse complement.
GCGACCGGCTCGATGACCGGCCGCCGGGTCGCCGTCGTGACCGGCGCCGCCCGGGGCATCGGGGCCGCGACCGTGACGCGGCTGGCGGAGGACGGCTGGGCGGTGGTCGCGGTGGACCGCTGCGCGGACGATCCCGACGTCCCGTACCCACTGGCCGGGCCCGGCCAACTGGACGCGCTGGCGCAGGAGTTCCCGCTGGTGCGGGCCGTGCACGCGGACGTGCGGGACGCGGCCGCGGTGCGGGACGCCGTGGAGCTCGCCGAGACGGAGTTCGGCGGGCTGGACGCGGCCGTGGCCGGCGCGGCCGTGCTGCTCGGTGGCGGCCCGGTGTGGGAGCACTCCGACGCCCACTGGCGGACCCTGCTGGACGTGGACGTGCTGGGCGTCGTCCATCTCGCCCGGGCCGCCGTTCCCGCCCTGCTGCGCCGGCCGCGGCCGCGCACCGGCCGGTTCGTCGCGCTCGCCTCGGCCGCCGCGCACCGCGGGCTGTGGGGACTGGGCTCGTACTGCGCGGCCAAACACGCCGTGCTCGGGCTGGTCCGCTCCCTCGCCTGCGACCTGCGGGGCACCGGCGTGAACGCGGTCGCCGTATCGCCGGGATCCACCCGGACGGACATGCTGCGGGCCACCGCCGACCTGTACGGCCTGACAGATGAGCAGGAGTTGGCCGAACACCAGCTGCTGCAACGGCTGTTGGAGCCCGAAGAGGTCGCCTCCGTCATCGCCTTCGCGTGCTCGGAAGCGGCCGCGTCGGTCACCGGAACCGTGCTGCACGCCGATGGGGGGTTCGCCGGATGACCACCGCACCCGGCCTTCCGCCGCCCCCTGGTACCGGACTGCCGTACGGCTTCGGTGTCGCGCTCGACGGGCAGGTGCACCGGTCGCGCGACGGCCGGCTGCTGCTCGGCGGCTCGCCGCCGCGGCTGCTGCGGATCAGTGCCGCGGCGGCCCGGCTGCTGGCCGACGGCCGGTTCACGGTCACCGACCGGGCGACCGCTGCCCTCGCCCGGCGGCTGCTGGACGCCGGAGCGGCCCATCCGCGCCCGCCCGCGCACGCGCCGGGCCGGGCCACGGTCGTCATCCCCGTACGGGACCGGGCCGACCTGCTGGACCGGCTGCTGGCCGACCTGCGCGCCGACCCGCAGACGGCGGACCTGCCGGTACTGGTGGTGGACGACGGCTCCCGGAACCCGGCCCCCGTGGCCGATGCGGCCCGCAAGCACGGCGCCCGGCTGCTCGTCCACCCGCACAACCGCGGCCCGGCGGCCGCCCGCAACACCGGACTGCGGCACGCCCGTACCCCCTATGTGGCGTTCTGCGACTCCGACGTGCGGCCCGAGGCGGGCTGGCTCGCACCGCTGCTGGCCCAGTTCGCGGACCCGGCGGTGGCGCTCGCCGCGCCCAGGATCGTCGCGGTTCCGGTGCCCCGCCCTGGCCGCCTGGACCGGTACGAGGAGGTCCGCTCCCCTCTGGACATGGGCGCACGGGAGGGCCCGGTCGTCCCGCTGTCCGCGCTCGCCTACGTGCCCAGCGCCACCATCGTGGTCCGCAGGTCCGCCATCGGTACGGGCTTCGCCCCCACGATGCGGGTCGCCGAGGACGTGGACCTGTGCCACCGGCTGCACGCCGCCGGCTGGCGGCTGCGCTATGTACCGCAGTCCCGGGTGGGCCACCAGCACCGCACCGACCTGCGCAGCTGGCTCGCCCAGCGCGCCGGGTACGGCACCGGCGCGGCGGACCTGGCGCTGCGCCACCCGGGCCAGGTGCCACCGCTCTACAGCGCTCCCTGGTCGCTGGCCGCCTGTGCGCTGCTGCTGCGCGGCGGGCCGGTCCCGGTCACCGCGGCGGCGGCGCTGACCGCGGCATCCGCCGTACGCCTCACACGCCGGATGCCCGATGCCGACGCCCCCGTCCGCGCGGGGACGCTCCTCTCGCTCGCCGCGCTGCGCGGCACCGCGGAACAGCTGCTGCGCTGTGCCACCCGGCACCACTGGCCGCTCGCCGCGGCCGCCGCGGCGGGCAGCACCCGCGTCCGGTACGTACTGCTCGTGGCCGCCGTCGCCGAGGGGCTCGTCGACCACCGGCGGTCCGGCGCGGCGCTGGACCCGCTCACCTACACGGCGATCCGGCGGCTGGACGACCTCGCGTACGGGTGGGGGGTATGGCAGGGCGCCTGGCGCCGCCGCACCACGGCGCCACTGGTACCGCGCCTCGCCCGGTCCCGGCCGCCGAAGGGCCGCCGCGGCACCGCCCCGCCACCGGCCGCCGACCCCGCGCGCCAACCTCGCACCAACCTTGCCCGGCAACAGTGAGCCCGTCGCGGGCGGGCGCAGCCGCACGGCAGCACCGCTCGCACCGCACCCGTTGCCTCACCCTCAATCCGTACCCATCACCACGCTTATCCCCGGAGGCCCCCGCATGACCCGGCGAACGGACCGACACACTGCTGCCGAGGACCAGATCCCGGCCCCCGCCCCGGCAGACGACCGGGACGGGTTCTGGGCGGAGCAGGCCGCCCGGCTGCACTGGGAAACGCCGTGGACACGGGTGCTGGACTGGTCGGACGCACCGTTCGCGCGGTGGTTCGCCGATGGCCGGCTGAACGTGGCGTACAACTGCGTGGACCGGCACGTCGAGGCGGGCCACGGCGAGCAGGTCGCCATCCACTGGGAGGGCGAGCCGGGCGACACCCGGACCATCACCTACGCCGACCTGCAGCGCGAGGTGTCCAGGACCGCCAATGCCCTGCTCTCCCTCGGCCTGACCACCGGCGACCGGGTCGCGATTCAGCTGCCGATGATCCCCGAAGCGGTGTTCGCGATGCTGGCCTGCGCCCGGCTCGGGCTGCCGCACAGCGTCGTCTTCGGCGGTTTCTCCCCCGCCGCGCTGCAGTCCCGGATCGAGGACGCCGAGGCGAAGCTGCTGATCACCGCGGACGGCCAGTACCGCAGGGGCCAGGCGGTGGCCATGAAGGACGGCGCGGACGAGGCGGTGGCGCAGGCACCGAGCATCGAGCACGTCCTGGTCGTCCGCCGTACGGGCTCGGCGGTGGCCTGGACCGAGGGCCGGGACCTGTGGTGGCACGAGCTGGTCGACGCCCAGGCCGACACGCACCGCCCCGAGGCATTCGACGCCGAGCACCCGCTCTTCATCCTCTACACCTCCGGCACCACCGGAAAGCCCAAGGGCATTCTGCACACCTCCGGCGGCTACCTCACCCAGGCCGCCTACTCCCACCGCGCGGCCTTCGATCACCGGGCCGGGCAGGACGTGTACTGGTGCACCGCCGACATCGGCTGGATCACCGGGCACTCGTACATCGTGTACGGGCCGCTGGCCAACCGCGCCACCTCGGTCATGTACGAGGGCACCCCCAACACCCCGCACGAGGGTCGGCACTTCGAGATCATCCAGAAGTACGGCGTCTCGATCTACTACACCGCGCCCACCCTCATCCGCACCTTCATGAAGTGGGGCGAGGACATCCCGGCGCGCTACGACCTCAGCTCGCTGCGGGTGCTGGGCAGCGTCGGTGAGCCGATCAATCCGCAGGCGTGGCTGTGGTACCGGGAGCACCTCGGCGGCAACCGCACGCCGGTCGTCGACACCTGGTGGCAGACCGAGACCGGCGCGATCATGATCGCGCCGCTGCCCGGGAACGGCGCAGCGCCCAAGCCCGGTTCGGCACAGACCCCGCTGCCCGGCATCTCCGCCAAGGTCGTCGACGACCAGGGCGTCGAGGTCGGCAAGGGCGAGTCCGGCTATCTGGTGCTGGACCGCCCCTGGCCGGCGATGCTGCGCGGCGTCTGGGGCGACGCGGAGCGGTACCGGGAGACGTACTGGTCCCGCTTCGCCCAGCAGGGTTACTACTTCGCCGGGGACGGCGCGCGGTACGACGAGGACGGCGACATCTGGCTGCTGGGCCGGGTGGACGACGTCATGAACGTCTCCGGGCACCGGATCTCCACCGCCGAGGTGGAGTCGGCGCTGGTCTCCCACCCGAGCGTCGCGGAGGCCGCGGTGGTCGGCGCGACGGATGCCACCACCGGGCAGGCCATCGTCGCGTTCGTCATCCTGCGCGGAAGCGCGACGGACGGCTCGGCGGAGGGCTCGGATGTGATCACCGCGCTGCGGAACCACGTGGCGCAGGAGATCGGCCCGATCGCCAAGCCCCGGCAGGTCATGGTCGTGCCGGAGCTCCCCAAGACCCGCTCGGGCAAGATCATGCGCCGGCTGCTGCGGGACGTGGCGGAGCAGCGGGAGATCGGGGACGTCACCACGCTCGCCGACGCGTCCGTCATGAACCTGATCAACAACGGCGTCGGCGACCGCGCCGCGCAGAGCGACTGACTCCCCCTCGCGCTCTCCTCTCCCACTCCAGAAAGGCACCCTCCCCAGATGCGACTCGTCCTCATCGGCCCGCCGGGCGCGGGCAAGGGCACCCAGGCAGCCATCCTCGGCACCGCCCTGGGCGTCCCCCACATCTCGACCGGCGATCTGTTCCGGGAACACGTCGGCGGCCGGACCCCGCTGGGCCGCCGGGCCGCGGAGTATCTGGACGCGGGCGCCCTGGTCCCCGACGGCGTGACCAACGCGATGGTCCGGGAGCGGCTGGCGGCCCCCGACACCGCCAGGGGTTTCCTGCTCGACGGCTTCCCGCGGACGACGGCGCAGGCCGATGTCCTGGCGGAGGTGCTCGCGGCCCAGGGGCAGCAGCTCGACGCCGTGGTGGAGTTCGACGTACCGGAGGACGTGGTGGTCCAGCGGCTGCTGAGCCGCGGCCGCACGGACGACACCGAGCAGGTCATCCGGCACCGCCTGGAGGTCTACCGCAGCCAGACCGCACCGCTGCTCGGCTACTACGAGGGCCTCCTCCTGACCGTCCCCGCCACCGGTTCCGTGGAGGACATCGCCGAGCAGGTCCTCGACGCCCTCGACGCCGTACGGGAGCGCCGCGAGGCGTGGTCCGCCTCGCGGCGGGCCTCCTGAGTGGCAGCAGCCCCCGCCTCCGCCCCCTCCGAAAGGAGGGGGCGTTTTCACCCCCTCGCTCAGCTACGGAGCGCGACGCCGATGCGTAGCGTCAGTAGTGAAGCAGTGACCAGGCGATGCGCAAACGCTACGCCGCCCCGTCCCCCTCCCGCACACTCCGGGGTCGATCATGAGCATCACAACCCTCAGCCCCGCCCGAACGGCGCCGCCCGTGGCTCCCCTCGGCCACCGGACCGGCCCCGATCACCAGGCCGTCCTGTCGCTGCCGGCCGAGGTCCGCTGGGTTCCGGTGGCACGCCGCTGCGTCGGGGCCGTCCTGGCCCAGTGGCGGTTCCCGTCCGAAGGCCGCGAGTCCGCCGAGCTCATCGTCGACGAACTCACCGCGAACGCCGCTCAGTACGGCCGCCGCGACATGACCGTCCGGCTGTCCCTGACCGCCGGGACCCTGCGGATCTCGGTGACGGACTCCGGCGTCCCGGTCGTGCCCCGGCCGCCCCGGGACGCCGACCCCGACGAACACGGCCGGGGCCTGGCCATCGTCGAACTCCTCGCCCACGAGGTGCGGATGAGCCAGGGCCCGCTGGGCCGACGGGTCAGCGTCGTCCTCCGCGCGGCCACCACGACCACGGGAACGTGAGCGGGACGAACGGGAACGTGAGTGGGACAAGCGGAGTGGGACAAGCGGAGTGGGACAAGTGGAGTGGGAAAAGCGCTAGGACTTGCCGTCCAGCGCGCCCGCCACGACACGCAGGTCCGACACCAGTCCCGCGAACGCCGCCTCGCGGTCATCGGACCGCAGAATCGCCGACGGGTGGAGTGTGGCGACGACGAACCGCCCGCCATCCCTCTCTCCCTCTTGCGGGAAGGGAATGAGCGTGCCCCGGTCCTTCGTCACCCGGAACGACGACCCCAGCAGTGCCTTGCCGGCCGTCGCCCCGAGTGCCACCACCACCTCCGGGTCGACCAGGTGCAGCTCGGCGTTGAGCCAGGGACGGCAGGCCGTCATCTCCCGCAGGCTCGGTGCCTTGTGGATGCGGCGCTTGCCCCGCGTCGCGGTGGTGAACTTGAAGTGCTTCACCGCGTTGGTGACGTACGCCTGATCCACGTCGATGGCGGCCTCCTGCAACGCCTTCCGCAGGAGGCCGCCGGCCGGCCCGACGAACGGCTCTCCCTGGCGGTCCTCCTGGTCCCCCGGTTGCTCGCCGACGAGCATGACGCGCGCCGAGGTACTGCCCGCTCCGAAGACGGTCTGGGTGGCGTCCTGGAACAGCGGACAGCCCTGACACTCCGCGGCGGACCGCCGAAGCGCCGCAAGCCCTCCGCGCCGGGGCAGGAACGGTGTGGCGTCGTACTGCTGCCCTGCGGAGTCGCTACCGCTTCCGGTCATCGGTGTCATCTCCCGAGTCGTTCTGCCAGTGGCTCTGCCGCGCTGCCTACCCCAGTACCCCCGAACTCCGGACCATCTTCGCCGCGCTCCCCCGCCATCGCAGCCGGACACGCCCACACCCATTGGACGGCTCGCGGTCACACGTCCCAGGTCACCGGAAGGCTCTTCACCCCGTAGATGTCCGCGCTCTCCGGACGCAGGGCGACCTCTTCGGCCGGTACGGCCAGGCGCAGCGTGGGGAAGCGGGCGAACAGGGCGGAGAACGCGACCCGCATCTCGACGCGGGCCAGCTGCTGGCCCAGGCACTGGTGGATGCCGTGGCCGAAGGCCAGGTGCCCGCCGTCCTGCCGCCGGAGGTCGAGCACGTGCGGGTCGGCGAAGCGCTCGGGGTCACGGTTGGCGGTGTGGTACGAGAGGATCACGGGCGTGCCGGCCTCGATGACCTGGCCGCCCAGCTCGACGTCCTCCAGCGCGGTCCGCATGAACGTCTTGGCGACGCTCAGATACCGCAGCAGCTCCTCCACGCCCTGATCGGCGAGCGCGGGATCGGCCCGCAGCGCGGCCAGTTGCGCCGGATTCTCCAGCAGCGCGAAAGTGCCCAGCGCGAGCATATTGGCGGTGGTGTCGAACCCGGCCGCCAGCAGAATCAGACCGATGCCCTTCAATTCCTCATCGGTCAGATCGCTGTCGGTGAGATCGCTGAGCACATCGTCGGTGGGGTGCGCACGCTTGGCGGCCACCAGCTCCGCGAGGTAGTTCTGGACCGCGGTGTAGGCCGCTATCAGGTCCTCGTCACTGGTCTCCCCGTTCATGAACGAGTCGACGTGCCCCTGGAAGGACCCCCGGTCCTCGTACGGGACTCCCAGCAGCTCGCAGATGACGATGGCGGGGATGGGCTTGGCGAACGCGGTCACCAGGTCGGCCGGCGGTCCGGTCTTCGCCATGGCGTCCAGGCAGTCGGCGGTGACCTGCTCGACGCGCTCGGTGAGCAGCCGCATCCGCCGTACGGTGAACTTGCCCATCAGCGGCTTGCGGTAGCGCCGGTGCTCCGGGTCGTCCATGAGGAGGAACTCGCCGGGCGACGCCGGCGGGACCTCGATGTCGCCGTAGTCGATGGTCGGGTGATAGCGCATGAGCTCCTTGCGCGAGCTGAACCGCGGGTCGGCCAGCACCGATCTGACCAGGTCGTACCCGGTGATCAGCCAGCCTTCCTTCCCGCCGGGGAAGACGTAGCGGCTGAGGGGACCGTGCCGGCGGGCGTCGGTCAGCTCGGCCGGCGGGTCGAAGGGGCAGCCGGACCGACGCGCCGTCGGCAGCGTCGTAACGGTGTGGACGGATTCACCCATGACCATTCCTCATCTCGCGACAGTACGTGTTTTGCATATCTCGAAAGCTACGTTGCATTCACAACTCCGTCAATCAACATAAAAGCAACTCCCCCTGTTTTCCCAGGTACATGGCGGCAAATTGATGCAATGACCCTGCGCTCGAATGCAACGCCACGTTGCAATGATTGATACCGAAGGCAATACTGGCGGCATGCCAGGAGGACGACTGACCCAGCAGGACCGCCAGCGCATCGCCGCCGGACTCGCCGACGGGCTCTCGTACGCCGAGATCGCCAGACGCCTCGACCGGACGACCTCGACGATCAGCCGGGAGGTCGCACGCAACGGCGGCCCCAGCGGCTACCGGCCGCAGCAGGCGCACCAGGCGACGGTCCAGCGGGCGCGGCGTGGCACACGCACACCGGCACCCCCGCGCGCGGCCGGTGTGCCGAGCGGCGCGGTGGAAGAGGAGATCATCGAGCTGGCGGTCAGGTCGGGGATGCCGAGGATGACCGCGCGCGTACACGTCGACCTGCTGCTGTCCGAGGACGGCAGACGCACCGCGGCCGAACTGACCCGCAGACTCAACGTCAGCCCGGCCTCCGTCTCCGTGGCCGTCAACTTCCTGGTCGAGCACGGCTATGTCCGGCGCGAGCGCGATCCACAGCGGCGCCGCGACATCTACGTGATCGACGACGACGCCTGGTACCACTCGATCGTCGTCAGCTCACAACAGACACTCGCTTCGGCGCAGGCCGCGCTGGCAGCGGCGGAGACCATCGGCCTCGACAGCCCCGTGGGACAACGGCTGTCCAGAGCCGGCACGTTCCTGGAACGAGTCATCCAGGACATGCGGGAATCCGCCGACCGCTGGCGCTCCCTCCTGACGTGACGGGTCCGACGCTCCGCTGAACGGGCCAGCCCCGGCCGCCCGGTTCATTCTCGGTGCGTCTGCGTCTGCGTCTGCGTCTGCGTCTGCGAGGGCAGGACCCCATACCTGGCCCGGTAGACGGAGGCGAAGCGGCCCAGATGGGTGAAGCCCCAGCGAGTGGCGACCTCGGTGACCGTGACGGGGGAATCGGGGCGGGACAGGTCGCGGTGCGCGCCCTCCAGGCGCAGCTCGCGCAGGTACGCCATCGGCGTGGTCTCCAGATGCTGCCGGAACCCGGCCTGCAGGGACCGCGGGGCGACGCCGGCGATCCTGGCCAGTTCGCGCACCGTGAAGGGGTGCGCGGGATCGGCCCGCATGGCGTCGATCGCCCGCTTGACCGGACGCGGGCAGGTGCGGGCCGCCGGTTCGGCGAGCTCCTCCTGGTACTGGTGCGGGGTGGCGTAGAGCAGTGTGGTGAGAACGGCCTCGGCGAGCGAGGCGGCCGGGATCCGCTGCGTCAGCAGGCCCGTCGGAGTCCGTATCTCCCGCTCCAGGACCCGCGCCAGCCCGGCCAGCTGCCCACCGGCGCCGCCCGTCGGATCGAAGCCGCGCGCGAAACGCAACGGTCGCACCGAGTGGTCGAGGTACTCCTCCAGGGCGCCCTCCACCGCATGCCGGTCGAAGCCCAGGGACAGCACCTCGGCGCTGTCGAGCAGCTCCGCGGTGGCCAGTCCCATCGGCTCGATGACGGGTACCTCTCCCTCCGTGGCCGTGCAGGTGAACTCCTCACCGCGCTGGGTCTGCACCAGGCCGCCGGTGGCGACGAGGTTGACGTGGTAGGCGCCGAGACCTCCGGTCTCGATCAGGACATGGGGGCCGTACGACACGATGTTGGCGTTGACCGGCCCCAACTGCGCCCCGCAGATGTCCATGGCGAAACGCGACGCGCCGGCCAGCGGGTTCAGTGTCACGGGGTAGTGCATGACTTCGGCGACCAGGGCCCGAGCCCGGTCGACGTCACAGGTGCGGCGCAACAGCAGGCCGCCGTTCTGCTTCCCCGTCACAGCCGCCTCCAGCACGTCAAGCGCCGCCCCACCACGCAGCGACGAAACAACTACGCTGGGTACGCCCATACTAACGACCACGGCACTCGCCGTACGTCCTGTACCGGCGACCGGCAGCCACCGCCCAGCCGCCCCCACCGCCTCCGCCCTCAGCCACTCACCCCGGCTTCTCCACTTGGTCCACCCCGTCCACCTATCGGTCCGTCGCGGTCCGCAAGCGTCACTCACGCTCATTTCTTCCCTTGCCGGTGACGCCGAGCGGGAGGAGCCGAGAGGCTGCCGAAGACGGGTCCTGCGGTGTGCCCTGCGGGGCGCCGAGAGGACGACGAACGGACGGCGAAAGACGGACGATCGTGACCGGTGACGAACGGCGAGCGAGGAACGTACCCGGCGACCGGCCGGAGAACCAGCCTGCACACCTCCCCGGAAGCCTCCCCGTATTCAGGACGCGGCTGGTCGGGCGCCAGGCGGAACTGGCGGAGATCCAGCGGCTGTACGAGCGGGACGCGGGGGCACGGCTGGTGACCCTCACCGGGGTCGGCGGGGTCGGCAAGACCCGGCTGGCGCAGGCGGCCGCGGCCGACCTGCGGCCGTACTTCCGCGACGGGGCCTGGTGGGTGGAGTTGTCGCCCCTTCAAGAAGGCATGCTGCTGCCGCACGCGATCGGCCAGGCGCTCTCGGTGGCCAACGAGATCACCCGCCCGATGATCGAGGTGGTGGGCCATTACCTGGCCGGCCGGGAGCTGCTGCTCGTACTGGACACCTGCGAGCACCTCGTCGACGCCTGCGCGGCGGCTGCCCAGACCCTGCTGGCGGCCGCCCCCGGGCTGCGCATACTCGTCACCAGCCGCCGTCCGCTGGGCATGGCGGACGAACAGCTGGTCATGATCGACCCGCTGCCGGTGCCGGAGACCGACGACTGCGCGACGGCCGGGGCGGACGCAGCGGTACTGCTGGCCGAGCGGGCCGCCCAGGCCGTACCGGGCTTCGAGATCACCGATGCCAACAGGGCCGACGTACTGAGGCTCTGCCGACGTCTTGAGGGACTGCCGCTCGCCCTGGAGCTGGCCGCGGCCCGACTGCACGAGCTGTCCGTGCGGGAGTTGACCGAGAAGCTGGACGACCGGTTCGCCGTACTCGGCGCCGCACCCGACAGCGCCACAGCCGACGCCGAACCTCCCCCCAGTACGCCGCTTCCGTCCCGCGCTGGGCTGCGTCCGAGCATGGGGGTCCCCACGAGCAGCGAGGCCCCCACACCCCCCTGGCACCAGGCGCTGCGTACCGCCATCGGCTGGAGCCACGAACTGTGCACCCCGGCCGAGCGGCTGTTGTGGGCCCGGCTGTCCGTCTTCGCCGGCAGCTTCGACTCCGGGGCGGCCGGCCGGGTCTGCGCCGGTGTGCACCTTCCGTGCGAGGACGTCCCCGGCCTGCTGAGCGCGCTGGCAGAAAAATCGATTCTGATCTGGGTGCCGACCGCGGGCGAGGACCGCTACCGCATGCTCGACACCATCCGCGAGTACGGTGCGGCCTGGCTGCGCCGCCTCGGCGAGGAGGACCGGCTGCGCCGGCGCCACCGGCGCCTCTACCTGGCACTGGCCCGCCGCGGCGACGCCCTCTGGATCGGGCCGGGCCAGTACGCCTGGTACGACCGGGCGAACAGTGAGCACGCCAACTTCCGTACCGCGCTGGAATACACCCTGGCCCAGCGGGACGGGGCCACCGCACTGGAACTGGCCGGGGCGCTGTGGTTCTTCTGGTACCCCTGCGGACACCTCAAGGAAGGACAGCACTACCTGGAACGGGCCCTCGCCCTCGGCACCGATCCCAGCCCCGCCCGTAACAAGGCCCTGTGGGTCTGCAGCATGGTCCTGTTGTGCCAGGGCGATGCCGAGGCCGGTGCCGCCTGGGCCGGCCAGTGCGTCGCCGAGGCCGAACGGCTCGGTGACAACGGCGCGGCCACCACCGCCCGGGCGTGCTTGCTGGTTGCGGCGACCATGCGCGGCGACCGGCCGCGGGTGTTCTCCCTGTCGGGACAACTGCTCGCCATCACCTCACCGGAGGACGGTGAGCTCCTCGGACCGCTCCCCCTCGCCAGGCTGCTGGCCCGGGTGCTGGCGGGCATCGCGCTCACCGTCGACGGCCGTCCCGAGGAGGCCATCGCCATGCTGGAGGAAATGCGCACCGAGTGCGGACGGCACGGCGAGCAGTGGATGCGTGCCTACGGCGACGTCATGCGCGCCCACGCCGAACTGGCCTGCGGCCGACCCGAGACCGCGCTGCGCTACGCGCGGGCGGCCCTACGGGTCAAGCGGCGGCTGCACGACAGCCTGGGCTGCGCCCTGGCCCTGGACGTGCTCGCGGTGGCCACGGGCGCCCACGGCCAGAGCGGACGTGCCGCCTGGCTGCTCGGGCTGGCCCAGCACATCTGGCACACCATCGGCCTGCCCCAGGCAGGCATCCCGGAATTCGTCGCCGCCCGCCAGTCCTGCGAGCACCAGGCCCACAGCACCCTCGGCGACCACGCCTACAAGACCGCGTTCCACACCGGCTACGAAACCGCCCTCGACACCGGCATCGCGTACGCCCTCGATCCCGCGCAGCCTCAGTGAGTATCGGCCGCCCGGCTCACCTTGAAGAGCCGACACAAGGCCCGGACGCATCGGCAGACCTCTGGGGACCGCCTTCCGAGACGTACCGGACGGGGACCCAGGCCCCGAGCAGGGGCTCAGAGGGGCCCGAAGAGCCAGTTTCCGGGTGAGTCGGGGTCGCTGCTCGTGTAGTACTCCTCGGTGGCCTGCCGCAGCTCCTGCTCGTCCAGCTCTCCGCTGTCGTCCTGGTCCAGCTGCCGGAAGCCGTACTCCAGGTCCTCGGGCGTGATCCCGAAGGCCGACTCGTACATGAGCCGGTACTCGTCCACGTCGATCCGTCCGTTGCCGTTGACGTCGACGAGATCCATCCAAGCGGCGACGACCTCGCCGAGGTCGGCAAGGAACTTCTCCCGGTTGTCACTCGCGGCCGCCCGGAAGCCGCGGGTGAACTCGGCGACGTCCACATAGCCGTTGCCGTCGTCGTCCATCCCTGCGAGATGGTCCTGCCAGATCCGGCGCAAGGCGTTGCGCAGCCGCTCCTTGCGGGCGGGGTCGTCCCCCCTCTCGAAGGCCGCCGCCAGCCGGTCGGCGAGGACCAGCAGATCGCCCTCGACCAGCTCGCCGTTGGCGTCCGAATCCATCAGCTCGAAGGCCCGTTCCAGCTTGCGGTCGAGGATGTCGGTGGTCTTCGTGGTTGCTTCCGTCATGCGCCCTCCTCAGAACCCGGGACGGGTCGATTCCCGCCCGGCCGGGGGGAGGCATGCCCGTGCGCAAGCGACCGAACGCGCCCCGCGCGGGTGGTTTGCGGGGCGCGCGGTAGACCTGTGTGCACCCCATCGGGGTGACCTGTTCCCGGCCCGGAATGCCTGCCGCCGGGATGGGCACGCCCTCGGCATGGTCATCCCCATTCCGCCCCAGTCGCGCCACCGCGTAGACCGTTTCATCCGTTACCGGGTCCCCAAGGACTGGGGCGGAGACCACTTCTTCCGGGGGCGTCCCCCCGGACCGGACGCCGTGATCGTCGACAACAACGACTACCTGCACCTTGCTCGCGACCGCCGCATCATCGAGGCCATGACCGGACGGCTCGACGCCGCGGGCACCAGCACCCTGATGTCCGGCATCCTCCTCTTCGGCGACCATCCGCAGCTGTCCCTGGAGCGGGAGCTGGCCGCGCACATGGGTGCCCCGGCCGGCATCCTCTGCCAGTCCGGCTGGGCCGCCAACACCGGCCTGCTGCAGGCCATCGCCGATCCGTCGACACCGGTCTACATCGATGTCATCGCGCACATGTCCCTGTGGGAGGGGGCCCACGCGGCCCGGGCCAAGACCCGGCTGTTCCGCCACAACGACCTCGCCCACCTGCGCCGGCGCATCGCCGACCACGGCCCCGGCATCATCGCCGTCGACGGGGTGTACTCGTCGGACGGCAGCCTCGCCCCACTGGCGGAACTCGCCGCCATCGCCGCGGAGAGCAACTGCGTGCTGCTCGTCGACGAGTCGCACTCGCTGGGCGTGCACGGGGAGCGGGGCGAGGGCCTCGTCGCGGCGCTCGGCCTGCAGGACGCGGTGCACTTCCGCACCGTCAGCCTGTCGAAGGCGTTCGCCGGCCGGGCCGGACTGATCACCTGCTGCGACCCCGACTTCGTCGACTACTTCAAGCACGAGTCGTATCCAGCGGTATTCAGCTCCACTCTGCTGCCACACGATCTGGCCGGCCTGCAGGCCGCGCTCGCCGCCGTACGGGAGGACGGGTGGCGGCGCGACCGACTGAACCATGTCACCGAGTGGGTACGGCAGGAGCTGACGGCCGGCGGGATCGATCTGCACGGCTCGCAGACACAGATCCTCCCGCTGGAGGCCGGCACGGAGCTGCAGGCCATCAAACTGCGCGACGCGATGATGTCCCGCGGAGTGTTCCCGTCACCCTTCGGCCCGCCGGCCACCTCACGGCGCCGAGCGACGATGCGTGTGTCACTGCACGCCGGCCTCACCGACGCGGAGACGGAACGCTTGGTCGAGGTCTGCCTGGCCGTACGCCCGCTCCTCAGAGCCTGAGCTCGCCGCCCTCCATGTCGATCTTCCTCAGGTCGACGCGGTCGATGCGGTGGCGCTCCAAGATGGCGGCCTGACCAGCAAAAACACCGGCCAGAGGCCGTCGGAGCGGAAACGCGAAAACCTGCTTCGGGCGATCCCCCGCGTCGCCCGAAGCAGGCTGTTTGACCGGATACCGTCCCGGGGTGGGGCCGGTGGCCGGTTACTCGCTGAGTATATTGGCTGAGAGCCAGTCAACGCAGGAGTTACAGCATGTCCCCCCGCAGCGCATCGGTCAACGAAGAATTGCGGCGGCGTTCCCGGGAACGGCTGCTGCAGGCGACGGTCGAGCTGGTGGACGAGCGGGGGTATGAAGCGACGACGCTGGGGGACATCGCGGAGCGGGCCGGGTCGGCGCGTGGCCTGATTTCCTATTACTTTCCCGGTAAGCGGCAGTTGCTGCAGTCTGCCGTGCATCGGCTGATGCATCTGTCGCTGGAGGCCGGGCTGAGCCGGGAGCCGTATCCGGACGGGGCGGACGCCGGGCGGGAGTTGCTGGCCCGGGCGATCGACGCGATCCTCGGGCTGGCCCGGGACCGGCCGACGCTGATGCGGACGCACATGGCGGGGATTCTGACCGCCGAGGGGTTCATTCAGTGTCCGGAGCAGCAGCGGCTCGCGCAGTTGCTGCGGGACACGGTCGTGGCGTACGGCTCGGCCGATCCGGATACCGATTATCCGCTGCTGCGTGCGCTGCTCATGGGGGCCGTGGTCGCCGTGCTGTTGCCGGGCGCGCCGATGCCGGTCACCCGGCTGCGGGGTGAGCTGTTCCAGCGGTACGGGCTGGACTGGGAGCTCGGCGCCCCGCCGGACGGTGAGCGAGATGAGCAAGATGAGCAAGTACCGTCCGGCGGGATGGCGCCGAGCCGGGCGAGCCAGGCGCTGGTGATGCCCGGTCAGCAGTAGGCGGGGCCGTCAGTCGTAGCCGGGCCCCGTCAGCGGTAGTCGGGCTGGGTCTGGACGTTCAGTTCCGAGAGGTGGACCGAGCGGGCGTTGTCCGTGCGGCGGTCGTTGATCTTCAGGACGTCGAAGCCCTTGGCGATGTCGTTGGAGTAGATGTGGCCGTTGTAGTAGTACGCGGACCAGGCGCCGCCGGTGTTGAGGGTGTCGGCGGAGAGCGGGCCGCGTTCGAAGTAGCCGATCTCCTTGGGGGCGGTGGAGTCGGTGAAGTCCCAGATGGAGACGCCGCCCTGGTACCACGCCTGCACCATGATGTCGCGGCCCTTGACCGGGATCAGCGAGCCGTTGTGCGCGACGCAGTTCTCGGTGTCGGCCTGGTGGCGGGGGATCTTGTAGTAGCCGCGGAAGACCAGCTTGCGGTCGTCGCCCCTGCCGGTGATGTCGTAGATGCCGTCCGCGCCGCGGGTCGGGCCGGTCTTCTCGTTGCAGGTCGCGGCCACGCCGCCGCCCAACTCATCGGTGAAGACGACCTTCTTGCCGCTTTCGTTGAAGGTGGCGGAGTGCCAGAAGGCGAAGTTGACGTTGTCCTGGACGCGGTCGATGACCTTGGGTGCGGCCGGGTTCTTGATGTCGAGCAGGATGCCGTCGCCCATGCACGCGCCGGCCGCCAGCTTCAGCTCCGGGAAGGTGGTGAGGTCGTGGCAGCCCGTGGTCCTGGAGACGCCCGGGTTGGTGGGGCCGCCCGGGTTGCCGCCGTCGGGGAAGAGCACGGGGAAGTCGACGACCGCGGCCTTCTCGGGCGCCGAGCGCGGCACCTTGATCACGGAGATGCCGTCGTGCGGCGGCCGGCAGTCGGGGAACGTCTCGCTGGGTGAGTAGGAGGAGACGTAGATGTAGACGTTCTTGCCGTCGGGGGCCAGCGTGTGGGTGTGGGAGCCGCAGGCGGTCTCGACGGCGGCGACGTACTCGGGGTTCTCCTTGTCGCTGATGTCGAAGATCTTCATGCCCTCCCAGGAGGACTTCTCGGTCGCGGGCTGCGTGGTGCTGCTGCAGGAGTCGTCGCTGCGCGAGGAGTCGGTGGAGAGGAACAGCAGGTCCCCGGAGACCGAGACGTCGTTCTGGGAACCGGGGCAGAGGACCTGGCTGACGGTACGGGGTGCGCTGGGCCGGGAGATGTCGTAGATCGCGAAGCCGTCGTAGTTGCCCGCGAACGCGTACTTGCCCTGGAAGGCGAGGTCCGAATTGGTGCCCTTCAGCGCCGTCTTGGGGAGGTTGGCGAGGTGCTGGACGTTGTCGCTGTGGACGATCTCGTCCACGCCGGGGAGCTCGCCGTTCTCGATGGCCGCCTTGGTGTCGGCGCGCTGACTACTGCTCACTTCCCGTTGTACGGACGGGGAGTCGCCCGGGTCCGGAGTGGCGGCGGCCGGTCCGGCCGCGAACAGCGAGGCGACCAGGCCGCATGCGGCAACGGCCGCGCGGAGGTGCCCGCGGCGCGTGAGGGACCGGCGTGCGAGCGACCAGCCTGCGAGTGGTCTTCGTACCGTTGGTGCCGTGGATCTGTGCGTCGATGACGTCACAGCGTCCTCCCTTGAATCCGTCCGGGGTGGGGAACGGTTGTTCTGGGCCTGGGTTTGACCCTGGGTAGTATCGCGCTGCTCATGTACATCTCAATAGGGGGCAATGAAGATGTCATGCGTGAGCAACGAACGAGCCGTACGGAGACGGGAGTTGCGTGTGAAGCGTGCCAGGCGTTCCAGGAGACCCGCCGCCGGGATCGTCGCGGCCGTCGCCGTCGCGGTCCTCGGACTGAGCGGTTGCGAGGCGGGCGGCGGGCGGGACGACGCGGCCGCCGGTGACGCCGGGCAGCAGGTCATCGCGCCCGGGAAGCCCGGCGAACCGGCCCGTACGCTCTCCCCCGGCGAGGCACGCAAGGAAGTCGGCGACGACTCGCCGAACTCCGCCGACTTCTCGTACGTCCGGATGATGATCGAGCACCACGGGCAGGCCCTGGTGATGACCGGACTCGCGGACAAGCACGCCGAGTCGGCGACGGTGCGGCGGATCGCCGACCGGATCGACGCCGCCCAGCGGCCCGAGATCGACGCGATGAAGGGCTGGCTGACGACGCACGGCGGGCCGCGCGAGCAGCACGGGAAGCACGGGCACGAGGACCACGGTGATCAAGGTGTGGACCACGCGGCGATGCCCGGCATGGCCACCGACGCCCAGCTCGACCGGCTGCGCGCGGCCCGCGGCGAGCGCTTCGACGCGCTCTTCCTGAAGCTGATGATCACCCACCACCAGGGCGCGGTGACCATGGCGACGGATGTGCTCTCCGACGGCAACAACGTCAGCGTGGAGGAGATGGCGACCGACGTCATCGCCCAGCAGACGGCCGAGATCGACCGGATGCGGAAGGCGGCGCCGTAGGGATGTCGTAGGACCTGTCGTCCCGTGCGGCGGGCGGGGCCGGTGCGGGCGCACGTTTCGGATCATTCCCGTGGCGTTTTGCGCCACCCCAGGCGGCACATCCGCGCGGCACACTCCCCTCTACCGCACAGTGGTGCGATCCTGGAGACATCCCGCGGAAGGGGCCTCCCAGTGCTTCGTGTCGCAGTGATCGGATCGGGACCGAGCGGGGTCTACACCGCTCAGGCTCTCGTCCAGCAACAGGCCGTCCCGGACGTCGAGGTGTACGTCCTGGACCGGCTGCCATGCCCGTACGGCCTCGTGCGGTACGGCGTGGCGCCCGACCACGAGAAGATCAAGAGTCTGCAGCACACGCTCCGCACCGTGCTGGAACATCCACGGGTCCATTTCCTGGGCCACGTGGACGTCGGCACGGGCGGGCTCGACCACGCCGAGCTGCGCCGCATCTTCCACGCGGTGGTGTACTGCGTGGGCGCCGCCACCGACCGGCGGCTCGGCATCCCCGGCGAGGAGCTGCCGGGCAGCCGTTCCGCCACCGAGTTCGTGTCCTGGTACAGCGCGCATCCGGACGCGGCGGCGGCCGGCGGCTTCGCGCTCGGCAGGTCGTCCGCCGTGGTCATCGGCGTGGGCAATGTCGCCGTGGACGTGGCGCGCATCCTCGCCCGCGCGGCCGGTGATCTGGTGCCGACGGACGTACCGCAGCCCGCCCTGGAGGCGCTCGCCGGCAGCGGCGTGCGCGACGTCTGGATGGTGGGGCGGCGCGGCCCCACGCAGGCGAAGTTCACCACGAAGGAGCTGCGGGAGCTGGGCGCGCTGCCCGGCGCCGATGTGGTGGTACGCCCCGACGAGCTGGCGATGGACCCGGCGTGCGGCGCGGACCCGGGGGCGCTGCCGGCCGTGGTGCGCCGCAACGTCGACGTGCTGCGCGAGTGGTCGCAGCGGCCCGTGTCACCGCCCGACGGCCCGCGGCGCCGCATCCACCTGCGGTTCTACCTGCGTCCCGCCGAGCTGATCGGCGACCCGCGGGACGGCGTGCGGGCCGTGCGGTTCGAGCGGACGGCGCCGGACGGGCAGGGCGGGGTGCGCGGCACCGGTCAGTACGAGGACATCGAGGCGGGGCTGGTGCTGCGCTCGGTGGGGTACCGGGGTGTCGCGCAGCCGGGGCTGCCGTTCGACACGGAGACGGGGACGGTGCCGAACGCGGAGGGGCGGGTGCTGCGGGACGGCACGCCGTGTCCGGGCGAGTACGTCGCCGGGTGGATCAAGCGCGGGCCGACCGGGGTGATCGGTACGAACCGGCCGTGCGCGAAGCAGACCGTCGGCTCGCTGCTGGAGGACGCGCCGGGGCTGGCCGGGCGTGAGCTGCCGGAGGATCCGGTGGCGGCGCTGCGGCGGGCCGGGCAGCGGCCGGTGCCGTGGCCGGGCTGGCTGGGCATCGAGGCGGCGGAGGCGGCGCTGGGCCAGGAGCTGGGGCGTACGACCGTCAAGATCCCGGACTGGGACGGGCTGCTGGAGGCGGCGGCGCGGGCAGGACGGTGAGCGGGCGGGCCGGTGAGCGCGCGCCGGGACGGAGCCCGGACGGGGCGATGAGCGGGCGCGCGGCAGGGACCTGACGGTGGGGCGGCGACCGGGCGGCTCACCTCAGCTCGGTGACCGGGCGGCTCACCTCAGCTCGGTGACTGGGCGGCTCACCGCCGCTCGGCGCCGTGCAAGGGGGCCGGCGCGACCAGTCCGGCCCGGTCCGCGATCACCGCCGCCTGTACCCGGTTGAGCCCGCCCAGCTTCGCGAGCACCGCGCTGACGTGGTCCTTTATCGTGCCGTGCGCCAGGTGCAGGCGCAGCGCGATCTCGCCGTTCGAGAGGCCCTCGCCGACCAGCGCGAGCACCTGGCGTTCGCGGTCGGTGAGGCCGCTGACCCTGCGCGCCGCGGCCGCGTCCGGCTTGCCGCCGAGGTAGCCGCCGATCACGGCCGGGGTGACGCCGGGCGCGAGCACGCGGCCGCCGTCGGCCAGTACCCGTACGGCGTGCACCAGTTGCTCGGGGGCCGTGTCCTTCAGGAGGAAGCCCGCCGCCCCCTCCTGGAGTGCCGCGCCGAGGTACTCCTCGCCGTCGAAGGTGGTCAGCATCGCGGTCTTCGGGGGCCGCGGCAGGTCGCGCAGCCCGCGCAGGATGGTCAGCCCGTCCACGTCCGGCATCCGGATGTCCAGCAGCAGCACGTCCGGGCGGTGGGCCAGCAGCGTGGCCCGCGCCTCGGCTCCCCCGCAGGCCGCGACCACCTCGATGTCGGGTGCCGAGCCGAGGATCAGCCGCAGCCCGGAACGCACCAGTTCCTCGTCGTCCACGACCACGACCCGAATCACCCGAGCTCCTCGTCCCCGCTGCCGGCCGCACGCCTCAAAGCTCCCCGCGGCGCTTCCCGCGCTCGAGGTTACGGCAGGTAAGGGCCGCCCGAACGGGACCTGAAGACGAGATCGCGGGCCGCCCGCCCCCGCCGGTCGGCGGGGGCCAGGGAGGAGCGCAAGGACCTCAGGCCCGGCCGGCCGCTCCTGTCGCGGCCGCGCCCGCGCCGGTGCCGACACCGGCCGCCGCCTGCCGCCGGGCCGCGGTGAGGACGGTGTCCAGCAGGCCCGGGAAGAGGCCCTCCAGGTCGTCCCTGCGCAGCGCGTTCATCTTGGCCGTGCCGCGGTACGCCTGGGTGATCACGCCGTGTTCGCGCAGCACCCGGAAGTGGTGGGTGAGCGTCGACTTGCTGACGGGCGCGTCGAAGACCGAGCAGGAGCACTCCCCTTCGGCCTCGTCCAGCACCAGCACGATCCCGAGGCGGACGGGGTCGGCGAGCGCGTGCAGCACGTCCTCCAGCCGGATGGCGTCGCGGCTCGGGTGCGCCAGCACGCGCGGGGCGCCCCCGGACGGCGTCGAGGTGGCGGGCATGACGGCTCCTGTCGGTCGGCGCACGAGGGCCGGGCGGAACGAATGTACGAGACCCATCGTACTTCGCGGCCGCCCACCCCGCCAAGGGCTGCCGCCAACGTCGCACGCTCCTCCGCGCGCGGCGTGTTTCCGTCGTGTTCCGAGACGGCAGATCCGGGTGAACTCGCGCCGCACCCCTTGCCAAGGCGAGATCGTACGTGTTCGGATTATCTCCATCGGGACGCGCCGACCGGCGCTTCACCGCAGATCAGAGCATGATCAGAGCATGTTCGGCGGGCTCCTCACGCATGCCTGCGCACGCCTTGCGCAAGCCTCCGCCCGCTCCGCACGACGCACTCCACGGGCTCCCGAGCGAGCCCATGTCCCGTACGTTCCCCCGTACGTCCTTGGAGGACCCGTGTTCGATCTTTCCTCCGTCGACCTGCTCGACGCCTTCACCCGCGAACTGCGCCTGTGCAAGCTCCGCAGCGACGAGCACGTCGTCGTCCTCGCCGAGCCGGGCAGCCGCGGCGACTACGTGGCGGCCGCCTTCGGCGCCGCCAAGGCGTGCGGCGCCCACGTCATCGCCGCCACCGTGCCCGGCGGCACCCCGGCCCCCATGCCCAGCACGCACACCGGCGCGGGCCCGGGCCTGACTTCCGTACTCAACGACACCACGGCCCAGGACCTGCTGAAATCCGCCGACCTGGTCGTCGACCTGACTCGCGAGGGGTTCATCCACGCGCCCGTGCAGCAGGAGATCCTCAAGGCCGGCACGCGCATCATCTTCGTCTGCGACGCGCCCGACGTCCTCATCCGCAACCTCCCCGAGGAGGCGGACAAGGCGGCCGTACTGGAAGGTGTCGAGCTGCTGAAGCGGTCGTCCGTCATGCGGGTCACCTCCGACGCGGGCACCGACCTGACGGTGCGGCTCAGCGGCTCGAAGCCGGAGTTCCAGTGCGGCTTCGCGGACGATCCGGGGCGGTGGGACCACTGGCCCAGCACGATGGTGCTGTGCTGGCCGGAGATCTCCGACGGGCGGATCGTGCTCGGCGAGGGCGACATCCTGCTGCCGTTCAAGGAGTACGTGCGGGAGCCGGTCACGCTGGAGATCGCCGCGGGGCACATCGAGAAGGTGACCGGCGGCGCCGAGGCGAAGCTGCTGAACACCTTCTTCGAGGACGCGGACGACAAGTGGGGGCGCAGCCTCTCCCACATGGGGTGGGGCCTGATGCGTACGGCGGACTGGTTCGCCACCGCGATGTACGGCAAGGACGAGCTGATGGGCATGGACGCCCGGGCGTTCGCGGGGAACTTCCTGTGGTCCACCGGACCGCACCCGGTGCTGGGCCGCGAGTCGTACGCCCACCTCGACATCGCCATGCGCGGCTGCACCGTGTCGGTCGACGGCACCGATGTGGTGGTCGACGGCAGGCTCGCCGGCGACAGCAGGCTCACCGACGACGGCTGACGGGTCAGAATCCGCGTACCCCCGACATCGCCCCGATCGTCCTGGAGGAGAAGTGGTGCCCAGTCAGTCCTACGAAGTCACCGTCGTCGGCGGCGGTCTCGGCGGCATGACCGCCGCCCTGGCCCTGCGCCACCGGGGCCTGCGGGTCACGGTCCTGGAGCAGGCGCCGCAGCTGGGCGAGGTCGGCGCGGGCATCCAGACCGCGCCCAACGCCAGCCGGGTCCTCCTCGGGCTCGGCCTGCGCCGGCAGCTGGAGGCCATCCACACCGAGCCGCTGGACCAGGTCAGGCGGCGCTGGCAGGACGGCAGCGTCATCGGCCTCACGTCGCTGGGGCAGCACTGCAAGGACCGGTACAACGCCCCGTACTGGCACTACCACCGGGCCGACCTGCACCGCGTCCTCATGGAAGCCTGCCTCGACCCGGCGGGTCCAGGGCCTGCCGTGCAGGTCCACACCTCCAGCCGGGTCGCGGAGCTGGACCGGACCGACCCCGCGCGCCCGGTGGCCGTCACCGACGACGGCCGCCGGTACGCCGGGGACGTACTGATCGGCGCGGACGGCATCCGCAGCCGGGTGCGCGACCTGATGGGCGCGGCCGACACGCTGGAGTTCTCCGGCGAGATGGCGTTCCGGGCGCTGATCCCCGGCGATCTGATCGCGGCCGACCCCGCCACCCGCTGGCTGGTCGACCGGTACCAGAGCACCATCTGGTACGGCCCGGACCGGCATCTGGTCCACTACATGATCCGGCGCGGGGAGTTCCTCAACGTCGTCGCGTGCGTGCCCTGCACGGACGAGGTCGCCGAGAAGTGGACCGTCGCCGCGACCACGCAGGAACTCGTGGACGCGTTCCCCGGGTGGGACGACCGGGTGCCCGCGATGCTCTCCAAGGCCAAGGAGGACGTCAGCTGCTTCGCGCTGTACCACCGGCGGCGGGACCCGGTCTGGATGGACGGCCGTGTCGCGCTGCTGGGCGATGCCTGCCACGCGATGCTGCCGTATCAGGCGCAGGGCGCCTCGCAGGCGATGGAGGACGCGGCGGTGCTGGCCGAGGAGCTGGGCGGGGTGAACACCGGCGACATCGAGGCGGCGCTGCGCCGCTACGTCGGCCGGCGGGCCAAGCACGCCGGGATGGTGCAGGACGCCTCGCTGCAGAACAAGACCTTCTACCACTTCCCCGACGGGCCGGAGCAGCGCGCCCGGGACGAGCGGCTCCGGCGCTTCGAGGGCGAGTCCGACCTGCCCTACGAGTGGCTGTGGGGCGGCACCCCGCTCCACGACCCCGACGCCGTCGCCTTCTCCTACCCGTTCGCCCGCTGACCGCCATCAGTTCGCGCGCTGACCCATTGGGCCATCCCTTGGAGCGACCATGAAGACAGGCGATCAGATCGTCCAGGACCTGCCGTGGAGATGGGGGGTCCAGGGCCGGATCTTCCTCATCGGCGGCCTCGGCTACCTCTTCGACGCGTACGACATCGCGCTCAACGGCTTTCTGATGCCGCTGGTCGGCGCGCACTTCGACCTCTCGCTCGGCGCCCGCGGCCTGGTGGCCACCGCCAACCTGGTCGGCATGGCCGTCGGCGCGGTGGCCTGGGGCGCGGTCGCCGACCGCATCGGCCGCAAGAAGGCGTTCAGCGTCACCCTGCTGATCTTCGCGGTGTTCTCGGTGCTCGGCGCGCTCGCCCCGGCCTACCCGGTCTTCCTGGCGCTGCGCTTCCTGGCCGGCGTCGGGCTCGGCGGCTGCATCCCCGTGGACTACGCGCTGGTCGGTGAGTTCTCACCGCGGAAGTACCGGGGGCGGGTGCTCACCGCGCTGGACGCGTGGTGGCCGGTGGGCGTGACGCTGTGCGGCCTGGTGTCGACCGCGATGCTGCCGCTGGACGGCAACTGGCGGTGGATGCTCACCACGATGAGCCTGCCCGCGCTGCTGCTCTTCTGGGTGCGCCGCGGCGTGCCCGAGTCGCCGGTCTACCTCTCGCGGAAGGGCCGCGAGGCGGAGGCCCGGGCCGTCATCGACGACCTGGTGGCCCGCACCGGCGCGCCCGTCGAGCCGTATGTGATCCCGGCGCCGGTGGACGGGGAGCGGACGCGGGGCCCGCGGGCCGCGCTCGAACAGCTCGTCGGCCTCTGGCGGTTCAGCCCGCGGATCACCTCCGCCGCCTGGCTGCTCTTCGCGACCGTCATGCTCGTCTACTACGCGGCGCTGAGCTGGCTGCCGTCCATCCTCAAGGAGGAGGGGCTCGGCGACACGGCGGCGTTCATGAACACCACGCTGATGAGCGGCGTCGGCATCGTGGGCGTGCTGGTCTCCACCGCGCTGGTGGACCTGGTCGGCCGCAAGTGGCTGATCGGCGTCTCGGCGCCGGTCGCGTCCCTGGCGCTGGTGGTCTTCGCACTGGTGCTGAAGATGCCGACCGGCTCGGTCGTGGCCATCGGCGCCTTCGGCTTCCTGATGCAGCTGACCATCCCCGCGATGTACGCGTACGTCGCCGAGCTGTACCCGACGCGGCTGCGGGCGAGCGGCTTCGGCTGGGCCTCGTCCGTCAGCCGGGTGCTCACGGGATTCGCGCCGATGCTGTTCGGTTCGGTGCTGTGGCCGGTGCTCGGGCTGCCGCTGACGTTCGCGGTGCTCGCCCTGGCGGTACTGCTCGCGGTCGGCTGGATGGCCGTCGCGGCGCCCGAGACGAAGGGGCAGGCGCTGGACGCCCCGGTCGAGGAACAGCCGATACCGGAGCCGACGAACTAGCCCGCCGGCCGGCTGAGAGACGCACCGGCCCACCCGTCCCGCTGAGAGGAGGACCATGAAACCCGCCCCCTTCCGCTACCACCGGGCGCGCAGCCCCGAGGACGCCACCCGGCTGCTGGCCGAGCTCGGTGCCGACGCGAAGGTCATCGCCGGGGGCCAGAGCCTGGTCGCGATGATGAACTACCGGCTGGCCCGCCCGGCCCACCTGGTCGACATCGGCGGCCTGCACACCCTCGACCACCTGCGCACGGATGCCGACGGCGGCCTGCACATCGGGGCGCTGACCACGCACCACACCGTGGAGACCGCCCCGCCGGAGGTCCTGGAGCCGGGGTTCGGCGTGCTGCGCCGGGCCATGCGCTGGATCGGCCATCTGCCGATCCGGACCCGCGGCACGGTCGGCGGCAGCCTCGCGCACGCCGACGCCACCGCCGAGTGGTGCCTGCTGGCCGTCGCGCTCGGCGCCGAGCTGGTGGCCGAGGGGCCGCACGGCCGCCGCCGGATCCGGGCCGAGGACTTCTTCTTCGGGTACTACACGACCGCGCTGGACCCCGGCGAACTCCTCGTCGAGGTCGTCTTCCCACGGCCCGCGCCGCACGCCGCGCTCACCGAATTCGCCGAGCGCCACGGAGACTTCGCGACCGTGGCGGCCGCCGTCGACCTCGACGCCGAGGACGGCACCGTGCGCGGCGGGCGGGTGGCGCTGGGCGGCGTGGCACCGGCGCCGGTACGGGTTCCCGAGGCGGAGGCCGTACTGGCCGGCGGGGGCACGTTCGCCGAGTGCGCGGCCGCCGCGGCCGACGCGAGCGATCCGCCGGGCGACGCCAACGGCAGTCCGGAGTACCGCCGCCATCTCATCCGCACCCTTGTCCAGCGCGCCTGCGAGGAGGCGATGGCATCGTGACACCCCGTAGTACGGAGGACCGGCTGGTCGGCCGGTCGGTCGCCCGCCGCGAGGACCCGCGGCTGCTCACCGGCCGCGGCCGGTTCGTCGACGACATCGCGCTGCCGGGCATGCTGCACGCGCAGTTCGTCCGCAGCACCGTCGCCCACGCCGAGGTCACCGCCGTCGACCTGAGCGCGGTACGCCAAGTGCCGGGCGTCGTCGCGGTGTTCACCGCCGAGGACCTGGGACTCGGCGACATCACGGCCCGGCTGGACCGCCCGCTCACCGAGTTCGTGCCCACGGCAATGCCGGTCCTCGCCCGGGACCGGGTCCGGTACGTCGGCGAGCCCCTCGCCCTCGTCATCGCACGGGACGCGTACGCCGCCGAGGACGGCCTGGAGGCGGCGCGCGTCAGCTACGCACCTCTCCCCCCGGTGACCTGCGAGGACCAGGCGCTCGCCGAAGACGCCCCGCTGCTCCACGACAACGCGCCGCGCAACACCCTCGTCGACGTCTCCCTCTTCGCCTCGGAAGGCATCGACGGGATCTTCGCGGCCGCGCCGTGCGTGGTCCACGTGGAGAGCAGGACCGGGCGGCAGAACGCACTGCCGCTGGAGACCCGCGGCACCGTGGCGCACTGGGACGACCGCGAGGAACAGCTCGTACTGGAGACCTGTACGCAGGTCCCGCACCAGGTGCGCACGGTCGCCGCGCGCTGCCTGGGCCTGGACGAACGGGCCGTACGGGTGCGGGTGCCGGACATGGGCGGCGGCTTCGGCCTGAAGTGCGTCGTCGGCCGGGAGGAGATCGCGGCCGCCGCGGCAGCGTTGCGGCTGCGCCGTCCGGTCAAGTGGATCGAGGACCGCAAGGACGCGCTGACCGCCTCCTTCCTCGCCCGCGAGCAGCACTACGACGTACGGGCCGCGTTCGACGCCGAGGGCCGCATCCTCGGGCTGGACGCCGACGTGGTGTGCGACATGGGCGCGTACTCCTGTTACCCCTTCACCGCGGGCATCGAGCCGCTGATGGCGTCGGCCGAGATGCCCGGCGTGTACAAGGTGCCCGCCTACCGGGTGCGCGGCCGCGCGATCACCACCAACAAGGCACCCACCGCCCCGTACCGCGGGGTCAGCCGCCCGCAGTACGTGATGGTCGTCGAGCGGCTCTTCGAGCGCGCGGCCCGCGAACTGGGCCTGGACCCCGTCGAGATCCGCCGCCGCAACGTCATCACCGACTTCCCGTACACGGGCGTCAACGGCATCACCTACGACCCGGGCTCCTACCGCGAGGCACTGGACCTGTGCGAGCGGACCGTACGGGAGGAGGGCTGGTACGAGAAGCAGGCGGCGGCCGCGGCCGAGGGGCGCCACCTGGGCATCGGCTACTCCTGCTTCAGCGAGCGCACCGGCTACGGCTCCACCGCCTTCGCGCAGCGAAAGATGGAGGTGGTCCCCGGATTCGATCTCTCCGAGGTCCGGATGGACACCAGCGGCGCGGTCACGGTGACCACCGGCACGATGAGCCACGGCCAGAGCCACGAGACGACCATGGCGCAGATCGTCGCCGACGAGCTGGGCCTGCCGCTGGCGAAGGTGAAGCTGCACCAGGGCGACACCGACCGGATCACCTACGGCTGGGGCACCTTCGCGAGCCGGTCCATCACGGTCGGCGGCAGCGCGGTCCGGCTGGCCGCCGCCGAGCTGGGCAAGAAGCTCCGCCGGATCGCCGCGGCCCGGTGGGGTGTCGCGCCGGAGGAGACGGAGTGCGGCGAGGGGCGGGTCCGACGGTGCGACGACCCTTCCGTGTCCCTCACGTACGAGCAGCTCGCCGAGATCGCCTACCTCAAGGCGCATCTGCTGCCCAAAGACCTCGCGCCCGGGCTGACCGGCACCGCCGCGTTCGACGTCTTCAACGACGGCACGTTCTCCAACGCCACGCACGCCTGCGTGGTGGAGCTGCACGAAGGCACCGGGCAGGTGGAGATCCTGCGGTACATCTGCGTCGAGGACTGCGGTGTGGCCATCAATCCGCAGGTGGTGGAGGGGCAGTGCCGGGGCGGCATCGCGCAGGGCATTGCGGGCGCGCTGTTCGAGCAGGTGACGTACGACGCGCAGGGCGAGCCGTCCGCGACCGGCTTCATGGACTACAAGGTGCCCACCGCGCACGAGATCCCGGAGGTGGCCATCCACCATCTGGAGACGCCGTGCGCGTTCACCGAGACCGGTGCGAAGGGCGCCGGCGAGGGCGGCACGATCGGCGCCCCGGCCGCCGTACTGAACGCCGTCAACGACGCCCTGCGCACCACCGGCGTCGAGCTGGACCACACCCCGATCACGCCGGAGGCGGTGCACGACGCACTGCGGCGGCAGCGGACCCTGGAGCACGCCCGATGACCGATGCGACGACCGACCCGACAGCCGATCTGCAATTGCTGACGCTTGATGTCAACGGTGAAGAGCACGAAGTGATCACCGAATCGCGGCGCACCCTGGTGGACGTACTCCGGCACGATCTGCGGCTGACCGGCACGCATGTCGGGTGCGAACACGGGATCTGCGGCGCCTGCACGGTACTGGTCGACGACCGGCCGGTGCGCGCGTGCCTGATGTTCGCGGCACAGGCGGAGGGGGCCCGTATTCGTACCGTCGAGTCGCTGTCCGACGGCACGGACGGGCGTCAACTGAGCGACCTGCAAAAGGCGTTCAGCGCGCACCACGGATTGCAGTGCGGCTTCTGCACGCCCGGTTTCCTGATGCTCGCCGAGGGGTTCCTCGCCGAGCGGCCGGACGCGTCCAAGGAGGAGATCCGCGAGGTGGTCGCGGCCAACCTGTGCCGGTGCACCGGCTACCAGACCATCGTCGAGGCCATCGACAGCTGTGCGGCGGCCCGCCGGCGCGCCGGGAAGGAGAAGTGAACCGATGCAGCTGACCAACACGGTCCCCGTGAAGGCCCCGCCGGACCGGGTGTTCGCGCTGCTCAACGATGTGGAGCGGGTTGCTTCCTGCATGCCGGGCGGCACGCTCACGGGGCAGGACGGGGACGCCTGGCAGGGCCGGGTGACGGTCCGGGTCGGACCGGTCACGGCGGCGTACGCGGGGACCGTACGGTTCCTGGAGGCCGATGCCGGGGAGCGGCGGCTGCGGGTGCAGGCGCGCGGTGCCGACACGCACGGCAGCGGCGACGCCGAGGCCGAGGTCACGCTCGTGGTGGCGGAGGCGCCGGAGGGCGCGCTGCTGCGGCTGGACACGGACCTGGTCATCCGCGGAAAGATCGCGCAGTTCGGAAAGGGGGCGATCGGTGCGGTCTCGGACCGGATCCTGCAGCAGTTCGCGCAGAATCTGGGGAGCCTGCTGGATCAGGAGCGGGTGCCTGCTGCCGCGGGTGTGCCTGCTGCCGCGGGGGTCCGGGCCGCACCGGTACAAGCGGCTCCGGTGGCTCCGGTGGCACCGGCAGCCCCCGAGCTGGACGGCCTCTCGATGATCGCGGGTCCGGCCCTGGCCAAGTACGGTCCGGTGGCCGCCGCCTTCGCCTTCGGGCTGTTCGAGGGCTGGCTGCTCGGCCGGCTGGCCGGGCTGCGCCGCGAGCTGAAGGCGGTGCGGCGGGCATGAGCGCGAGCCGGTACGGAACGGCCACCGACGCCACGTACGACCGGGCCGGCTTCGGCGCGCCCGTGCGCCGCGGCAGCCGCCCCGCGATCGTGGTCGTCGACCTCACCCGCGGCTTCACGGAGGACACCTTCCCGTCCGGAGCGGACCTGAGTGAAGTGGTCGCCGCTACACGTGAGTTGATCGAGGCAGGGCGGGCGGCCGGGGTCCCGGTCATCTTCACCGCCATCGCGTACTCCCCCGCCGAGGCGGCCGGGGACGGCGTCACCTGGCTGCAGAAGGCGCAGGGGATGCGCGCCCTGCGCGAAGGGAGCGAGGCGGTCGCCCTCGACCCCCGGCTGCCGCGCCGCGCGGAGGACCACCTGATCGTGAAGAAGGGCGCTTCCGCGTTCTTCGGCACCTCGCTCGCCGCGACGCTGACCGGTCTGGGCTGCGACACGGTCCTGGTGTGCGGCGCGACCACCAGCGGCTGTGTGCGGGCGACCGCGGTGGACGCGGTCCAGTCCGGCTTCCCGGTCCTGGTGCCGCGGGAGTGCGTGGGCGACCGCGCGCCCGGGCCGCACGAGGCGAACCTCTTCGACATCCAGGCGAAGTACGGCGACGTCATCGGGCTCGCGGAAGCGCTCGACTACCTCAAGGAGCTCCCCGTGCCGCAGCACGAACAAGCCCACGAACAGGTCTACGAACGGGTCCGGGACCAGGACCGGCGGTCAATCAGCCAGGCCGCGGCGGCGGACCTCGCCGACGTCCCCGCCACCAGCCGCTGGGTTCGTTCCGGCGACACCTGGCTGCACGTACTCGACTACGGCGGCCCCGGCGTCCCGCTGGTGGTGCTCCCCGGCATCACCAGCCCGGCCATCACGATGGACTTCGTCGCCCGCGAACTCACCGATCTGGTACGGCCGTTGGTGGTCGACGTGCGCGGGCGCGGGCTGTCGGACGGCGGCGGGCGGTACACCCTGGAGGAGTACGCCGAGGACACCGAGGCCGTGGTCACCGGGCTCGGGCTGGAGCGTCCTCTGCTCTTCGGGCATTCGATGGGCGCCCGGATCGCGGCGGTCACCGCGGTACGCGGCAAGGTGCCGCTCGGCGGTACGGTGCTCGCCGATCCGCCGATGAGCGGGCCGGACCGGGGTCCGTATCCAACGCCCCTGGACGCGTTCCTCGGGCAGCTCGCGCAGGCCGTGCGCGGTACGGACGCAGACGAGGTGGCCGCCTCTTGGCCGCGCTGGCCGCGCCGGGAGCAGGAGTTGCGAGCGCGCTGGCTGAGCAGCTGCGAGCGGGCGGCCATCGTGGCGACGCACCGCGGCTTCGAGGCGGAGGACTTCTTCGACTGGTGGCCTTCGGTGCCGGGGCCGACGGCGCTGCTGTACGGGGCCGACAGCCCGGTGGTCACGGCCGAAGGGGCCGCCGAGGCCGCCGCCGCACTGCCGTCCGCCGCCTTCGCCGAGATCCCGGACGCCGGCCACATGATCTTCTGGGACAACCCGCCGGCGGCGCTGGCGGCGCTCCGCTCGGCGCTCACCGCCATGCTGCCGTGACCTGCTCGCCCGCCGCCGTCCCCGCGGTCCACCGTGGTTGAGTTGGCCCATGGCTGACAACACCGAATCCGAATCCGTAGCACTTTCGTCCGAACCGCCGAAGGTCCCCACGGCCCTCACCGCAGCGCCCGGCTACCAAGTGCGCCGCCTCTATCAGGCGTATCTCGCGGTCTGGGTGCGGGCCGTGGACCCCACGCTCACCGGACCGCAGTTCGCGGTGCTGACCGCCGTGGGCGCGGCGCCGGGCCGCGACCAGAGATCGATGGCCTCGGCCGTGGCCCTGGACACCTCGACGATGGCGGACGTGGCCCGGCGGCTGGAGAACCGCGGGCTGCTCGACCGCCGTACCGCCGCCGAGGACGGCCGCCGCAAGCTGCTCTATCTGACCGAGGAGGGCGAGCGGACCCTCCGCGACGCCAACGACCGGGCGCGCGCCCTGGACGAGCGGCTCCTCGGTCCGTACGACGCCGAGCAGCGCGCGGACCTCATGCACCTGCTGACATCCCTGGCCGACCACTGGGAGGGCCTGGCCACGGAGTCCTGACCCCACTGGAGAAACCCGTGACGGAGCACCACAGCGGCATGACGGACCACCACATCGGCATGATCGTGCCGAGCTCCAACCTGACGATGGAGACCGAACTGCCGCGCATGCTGCGGGACCGGGAGCGGGCGCGGCCCGGCGACCGTTTCGTCTTCCACAGCAGCCGGATGCGGATGCAGCACGTCACGCCGGAGCAGCTGCGCGGCATGAACGCGCAGACCGAGCGGGCCGCGCTCGAACTCGCCGACGCCCGCCCCGACGTCGTCGCCACCGCCTGCCTGGTGGCGATCATGGCGCAGGGCCCGGGCCACCACTGCACGGCCGAGGCGGAGATCACGAAGGCGCTGCGCGGCCAGGGCGCGCAGGCGCCGGTGGTGTCCAGCGCCGGTGCGCTGCTGGACGGCATCGCGGCGCTGGGCGCCCGCCGGGTCGCGATCCTCACGCCGTACATGAAGGACCTGACCCGGCTGGTCGTCGACTACATCGAGGACGCGGGCGTGGAGGTGGTGGACGCGCTGAGCCTGGAGGTCCCGGACAATCTCGCGGTCGCCCGGCTCGACCCGGCGGACCTGCGCGACCACTGGCGGAAGCTGGACCTCGGCCGGGCCGACGCGCTGGTCCTCTCGGCGTGCGTGCAGATGCCGTCGCTGCCGGCGATCCAGCCGGTCGAGGACGAGGCCGGGCTGCCGGTGCTCTCCGCGGCCACCGCCACCACGTACCGCATCCTCACCGAACTGGGCCTGGACCCGGTCGTACCGAATGCGGGACGGCTGCTCGCGGGGAGCTGAGCGGCTAGGCCGCGGTGGTGCGCCGCTGCCACCAGTGGCGGCGCCTCGGATGGACGGCGCGGCCGAGGCGGCGGCCGAGCAGGAGGTAGCCGAGGAGCGCGCCCGTGGTGTTGAGGATGACGTCGTCGATGTCGAAGGCGCGCCCGGTGACCAGGGCCCCTTGCACCAGTTCGACCAGGAGCATGACCAGCGCGGTCACCACGACCACCCGCAGCGGCCCGCGCGCCCTGGGCGCCACGACCGGCAGCAGCAGCCCGAAGGGCACACCGAGCACGATGTTCCCGCCGAGCTGCTTGACGGTGTCGACGAAAGCGGGCTGCCCGAGGTAGTCGCGGAGGGTGTCGCCGGGCCGCAGGTTGGTGTGCGTGAGCGCCTCGGAGGCCGCTGACGGCTGGAGGGTCAGCTGCGCCAGTACGGCACCGAAGGCCACCATGACGGCGAACGCCAGCAGCATCACCAACGCCCGGACGGGCGGCGGGAGTGGTGCCCCGCCGCGCCGGGTGGCGGCTTTGCCGTGTCGGTATGACCGCGCCATGGAGACCCCTCGCTTCAGGTGGACCTGCTGCAGTTGGTCTGTACGACGCTTCGGCTACCCGTGTGGCGGCAGGGCATGTGCGTCCTCGCGGGGCGCGGGGGTCTCCTGGGTCTCTTCGGGCGCTTCGGGGGCTTCGGGGGCTTCGGACGGCGTGGGCGGGGCCGGCGTGGTGGATCTGCGGGAGGTGATGCCGAAGAGCGGTAGCAGGGCGGTCCGGGCGCGGTTGACCGCCGGTGCCGCCCAGCGCGCGGTCAGCGGGCCGAGGATGACCATGATGAGGACGTACGCGGTGGCGATCGGCCCGATCCGCGGCTCGACGGCCGTGGTGAGCCCGGCGATGACGATGGAGAACTCGCCGCGTGCGACGAGCGCGCCGCCCGCGCGCAGCCGCCCGTTCGGCCCGATGCCGGCGCGCCGGGCCGCGTACCAGCCCGTGAGGATCTTGGTCACCATCGTCACGACGGCGAGCAGGAGCGCCGGGAGCAGTACCGGCGGGATGGCGCCCGGGTCGGTGGACAGTCCGAAGAAGACGAAGAAGATCGCGGCGAAGAGGTCGCGCAGCGGCGTGAGGAGCTTGCGCGCGCCCTCGGCGACCTCGCCGGACAGCGCGATGCCGACGAGGAACGCGCCGACCGCCGCGGAGACCTGGAGCTGCTGGGCGATGCCCGCGACGAGCACGGTCAGCCCGAGGACGACCAGGAGCAGCATTTCGGGGTTGTCCGAGGAGACCCAGCGGCTGATCAGCCGGCCGTGCCGGAGCGCGAGGTAGAGGACGAGGCCGACGGCGCCGAGCGCGATGAGCAGCGTGACGCTGCCGCCCGCGAGTCCGACGCCGGCCAGCAGGGCGGTCAGCAGCGGGAGGTAGACCGCCATGGACAGGTCCTCGAGGACGAGGACGCCGAGGATGACGGGGGTCTCCCGGTTGCCGAGCCGGCCGAGGTCGGTGAGGACCTTGGCGATGACGCCCGAGGACGAGATCCAGGTGACGCCGGCCAGCGCGACGGCGGCGACCGGGCCCCAGCCGAGCAGCAGCGCGGCGACGGCGCCCGGTACCGCGTTCAGCAGGAAGTCGACGGCCCCGGAGGGGTATTGCGTCTTGAGGCTGGTGACCAGCTCCGAGGCGCTGTATTCGAGGCCGAGGAGGAGCAGCAGGAGGATGACGCCGATCTCGGCGCCGACGCCGACGAACTCCTCGCTGGCGTTGAGCGGCAGCAGTCCGCCGTGGCCGAAGGCGAGCCCGGCGAGGAGGTACAGGGGTATGGGCGAGAGGCCGACCCGGCCGGCCAGCCGCCCGAGGAGGCCGAGGGCGAGGATGACGGCGCCGAACTCCACGAGCAGTG
This sequence comes from Streptomyces sp. NPDC053542, assembly GCF_044544685.1. Taxonomy (NCBI): domain Bacteria; kingdom Bacillati; phylum Actinomycetota; class Actinomycetes; order Kitasatosporales; family Streptomycetaceae; genus Streptomyces; species Streptomyces sp. NPDC053542. The sequence continues at coordinate 339,905 of NZ_JBITXL010000009.1, read as the reverse complement.
CGGTGGTCTCGTGCATGGTCAGCCTCCGGCGATGATCGCGGCGAGGGCGTCGACGCCCTCACGGGTGCCGACCGCGACGAGGGTGTCGCCGATGGCGAATCGGAAATCGGGGCCCGGTGACGGGTGCGCGCTCGTGCGGCGCAGCACCGCGACGATGGAGGCGCCGGTACGGGTGCGGGCCCCGGTGTCGCCCAGCAGCCGCCCGCCGTACGGGGAGCGGCTGCCTATCTGGATGTGCTCGGTGACCAGGTCGATGCCGTCGGTGCGGACGGCGTCCAGCGGTGCCGGGTCGATGAGGTGCGCGAGGGCGGTTGCCTCCTCCCGTTCCAAGGAGACCGAGGACTGGCAGGTATCGGGGTCATCGGCGGCGTAGAAGCCGATGAAGCGGCGTCCGTCGTGGTGCACCACCACGGAGAGGTGCTGTCCGGCGTGCGTGGTGAAGTCGTACCGCGTGCCGACGCCCGGCAGCGAAGTGCGTCGCGTCCCCATCGTGTCCTCCCCGGATGCCGCGCCGGGCAGCGCCGTGGCGCGGACCGGACGCGATCTCCTTTACCTGGTCATTACCTTCCCCCATCATTACAGATGCGTGGCGGGCACACCGGGAGCGGGCGGAGCCGAGGGTCACGCGCTGGGCATGTGCCAGGGCTCTTCGGGCAGCGGATTGCCCGTCTCCAGGAGGGTCTTGAGGTTGGAGACGACCGCCGCCCAGCCGCCGGCCGCGGCCGCGCGCTCGGCCTCGTCGGCCAGGTTCTCGTGCGTCACGGTGAGCCGGACGATGCCGCCGTACTCCTCGATGCCGAAGGTGACCGTGGACGGGCCGCCGGGCGGCTCCTCGCCCGGCTCGGCCCAGGTGGTGACCAGCCGCCGCGGCGGGGCGCTCTCGACGACCAGCCCGACGACGTCGGCGATGCCGGAGCCGTCCGTGCGCTGATGCTCCCAGGGGGAGCCGGTCCGCCAGTCCGAGACGTTGCTGTGGCCCCAGTAGGTGGCCGTCAGTTCGGGATCGGTGAGCGCGTACCAGACCTTCTCCGGCGTGCTCCCGATGTAGCTGACGTAGACAAAGGCCGGTCTCTCGGTCATGGCGTCCTCGGCTCGTCGTTTGGCGGCGCCGCCGAGCGTAGCCGCCGGACTCGCCGCAGCCGTGGAACGAGCGGCCGCCGGCGGAGCCGCACGGCCGCACCCCACCCGGCCGGGCTACCCGCGACCGACGGCCGCTCAGGGGACGCGGCCCGCGCGGCTCAGACCTCGGCCGCGATCCAGGCGATGTGCCAGCCGTTCTTGGCGGCGTATTCGGGATCGATCGCCTGCCGGTCCACGCGCCGCACATAAATGCGGAAACCGGTCGGGGTGGCGGCATAGACGGTGTTGCCGCCGGTGGTCATCCACATGCGGTCGTCACCGGTGAGGGCCGCGATGTATGCGGGGGTGCTGGTGAATTTCCCTTCCGAGGTGTCGACGTCGAGGTACACGCCGTCACCGTTGCGGTCGGGATAGGCGACCCACCCTTTGCCGGGTTCCGTCCTGCCGGAAACGAGCTTGCCGTTGATCATTTCGGCTCCCGTCACGTCATGTACAGCTCATTCGGCCCTGGCGGCCGCTGTTCCGAGTCTGGTTGGCCACCCGTGCCGCGCAAGGCCGTTCGGGAGAGAATGGCCGGATACGAAATGTGCGGTACCGGGCCCGGCCGGAATGGCCGGAATCGCCGTTGACCGGGGAGTTCCGGGCGCCGGGGGTTGACAGTCGGGGGCCGTCTCAAGACTGTGGTTAGCAGCCTCTGGCGGCCCCGAATCGGTTCATCGGCGCATGAGGAGACCGCGATCCGGGCCTCGCGGCGGTCCTTTCCGCAAGGCGGCTTCCGCCCCGGCGGAAAAAGACCTCGACATCGGGCAGTACGGCCTGCCCGTCCTCCGCGCCGACTGAATCCCTTTCCCCGTTGTGATGTCCGTACGGACATCAGCCGGAATCGGTCGGAGGTGTCCTGTGCATTCTTCCTCACCGCCTTCTCCGGATTACGACTTCCGCGCTCCCGACGACTGGTCCGATTTCACCGAGGTGGTGGGACTGGCCTACGGCGGATACGACCATTCACCGGAACACCGCGCGCTCGTCGCCGAGTTGCTGGAACCCAAGCGCTCGCTGCTCGCGTGCGTCGCGGGCCGGCCCTGCGCCACGCTCGCCGGCTACTCCCTGGACATGACGCTGCCCGGCACCGGCCCGCGCCCCGTCTTCGGCATCGGCTACGTGGCCGTCTCCCCCGCGCACCGCCGCCGCGGCCTGATGCGGGACATGATCCAGCGGGTCCTTACCGACCTCCACACCACACGGGCCGAGCCCGTCGCGGTCCTCAACTCCACCGAGCCGGCCCTCTACGGCCGCTTCGGCTTCGGCGCGGCCAGCCAGGCCGTCACCCTCACCATCCCACTGGAGGCCCGCGCGCTCACCGAGGGCCCGGCGGACGACGGCCCGCCGCTCACCCTGGAGGTCACCTCGCCCGCCGAGGCCGAGGCGGCCATCGCCGCGGTCTGCCGCGCCCTCCTGGCCGAACGCCCCGGAACGCTGCGCCGCGAAGGCGCCTGGCTGCGCCGCGCCCTCGCCGACCCGCCCGCCGACCGCCACGGTTCCGGACGCCTGCTGTGCATGCTCGCGACGGACGGCGCGGGCCCGCGCGGCTACGCCCTCTACCGGCTCACCGCCGGCTGGACCCACTCCTGTCCCCGGTTCGCCGTCTCCGTACAGGAGTTGAGCGCCTGCGACCCGGCCGCGTACGCCTTCCTGTGGCGGGCGCTGCTGGACGTCGATCTCAGCGGCACGGTCACCGCGGGCGCCCGCCCGGTCGACGATCCGGTACTGGCCCTGCTCGCGGACCCGCGCAGCGCGGCGCCGACCGTGCGCGACCAGCTCTACGCCCGGGCCGTCGACGTCGACCGCGCGCTGTCCGGCCGCGGCTACGCCACCGAGGCCGAGGTCGTCCTGGAGGTGACGGACCCGCTCTGCCCGTGGAACGAGGGCCGGTGGCGGCTCATCACGGGCGCCACGGGAGCCGACTGCGTCCGAACCCGCGCGCATGCCGATCTGGCGCTCACCGCACGGGAGTTGGGGGCGGTCCTGCTCGGCGGCGGCTCCCTCGTGCAGCTCGCGCGGGCCGGCCGGGTGGCGGAGCTGCGGCCCGGCGCGGTGCGCGCCGCCGCTGCCGCCTTCCGGCACGACCCGGCACCGTACTGCCCCGTCGTGTTCTGACCCCTCCGCCCACGACCGGAGGTCGCCCACCGCGTCACCGACCGCCCATCTGAGGAGCCCGCCCATGCCCGGTCCCGGCTACGCCTTCTTCGGGGACGAGGAACGCGCGAACGTCCAGCAGGTACTGAACACGTGGTCCCGCACGACCGCGGCGCACTCCTACCCTCTCGGAGACCTCACCCAGACCCGGCTGTTCGAGGAGGAGGCCGCGCGCCGCCTGGCGAGCCCGTACTGCCTGTCCGTCAACAGCGGCACGTCGGCGCTGCTCACGGCGCTGGCGGCACTGGGCATCGGCCCCGGCGACGAGGTCATCGTCCCCGGGTACCTCTACGTCGCCTCGGTCGCCGCCATCGTCCACTGCGGGGCCACGCCCGTCGTGGCGGAGATCGACGAGACGCTGACGCTGGATCCGGCCGACGTGCGGGCCCGCATCACGCCGCGCACGAAGGCGCTGATGCCGATCCACATGCTGGGCGCGCCCTGCGACATGGCCGCGCTGCTGGAGATCGCGGCGGAGCACGGGCTGCTGGTGCTGGAGGACGCGGCGCAGGCATGCGGCGGGACGTACCGCGGCCGGCCGCTGGGCAGCCTCGGCCGGGCCGGGGCCTTCTCGCTCAATATGTTCAAGGTGGTCACGGCCTGCGACGGCGGGTTCCTGCTGGCCGCCGACGAGCGCACCTTCCAGCGCGCTTACGGCTTCCACGACCACGGCTGGTTCCCGTACCGCGCGGAGGAGGGGCCGGGCGAGCGGATGCTGGGGCTGAACCTGCGGATGACCGAGCTGACGGCGGCGGTCGCCCGCGCCCAGCTGGCCCGGCTGGACACCGTCCTCGCCCGCACCCGGGCGCAGCGGGACGCGCTGGCCGCCCTCATCCCGCCGCGGGACGGCGTCGTCCGCCGTCCGTCGCACGACCCGGCCGGGGACTGCGCGACCGTACTGGTCCACCTCTTCGAGGAGCGGGCCGCGGCCGAGGCCGTGGCGAAGCGGCTGGGCACGAAGACGCTGCTGCACTCGCCCAAGCACTACTACGGCGGGCTGCCGGAACTGTGCGCCCTGGCCGCCGGGGACACCGGGCCCTGCCCGTCCCGGCGCCCGGAACCGGCCTGGCGGCGCCAGGACTTCCGCCCCGGCGCCCGCCCCCGGACCGATGACGTCCTGGGCCGCGCGGTGGCCCTCACCGTGGGTCTGTCGGACACCTATCTGGGCGCCGACGTCGGCATCACCGTGTTCAGCGGGCCGGACGAGATCGCCGCGGCCGCCGAGCGCTTCCGGGCCACGGCCGACGAGGTACTGGGCTGACGCAGTACGGGTCCCGGCCGGCCCTCGAACCGGCCGGGGCCGCGCCCGACGTGAGGAGACGACATGCCCTCGACCCCGCTGATCAGCGTGGTGGTGCCGTGCTACGACGAGGAGGCGGTGCTGGAGCGGATGCATCGGCGGCTCACCGCCGTGCTGCGCCGCCTCCCGGACTGCGCGCACGAGGTGGTCTACGTCGACGACGGCAGCCGGGACGGCACCTGGCGCACGCTGGCCTCCGTCACCGGCGGCGACCCGGCGGTCCGGCTCCTCCGGCTGACCCGGAACTTCGGGCACCAGCAGGCGATTCTGGCCGGGCTGCGGGCCGCGGCCGGGGACGCCGTCATCACCATGGACGCCGACCTCCAGGACCCGCCCGAGCTGATCCCGGAGCTGGTCGAGCGGTGGCGGGCGGGCTGGTCGGTGGTGTCGGCACGGCGCACCTCGCGCGCCGGGGAGAGCCGCTTCAAGGTGGTCACCGCGCATGTCTACTACCGGCTGCTGGCCGCGCTCGCCGACCAGCCGGTGGCCCTGGACACCGGCGACTTCCGGCTGCTGGACCGGGCCGTCGTCCGGCTGCTCACCGAACTCCCCGAAGGGGAGCCGTACTTGCGCGGGTCGGTGTGCTGGGCGGGGTTCCCGGAGACGAGCGTGGCGTACGAGCGGCTGCCGCGCCCGGCGGGCCGGTCGAAGTACTCGCTGCGCAAGATGGCCGACCTCTCGCGGCGCGGCCTGGTGTCCTGCTCGCCCGCGCCCGCCCGGGTGCCGGCCGTCGTCGGCCTCACCTGGCTGGGCGGCGCGGCGATGACCGCCGCCGTGCGCCGCCACCGGCTGCCGCTGGCCGCCTGGACGTTCGGCTGCGAGGCGGTGCTGCTGGGGCTGCTCGGCGAGTATCTGCGGCTGGTCCACCGCGAGTTGCGCGGCCGGCCGCCGTACGTCCTGCTGGAACGGCACCCGCCGCAGGCCGCCGGCGCCGTTACGGACAGCACCGTACGACCGCTGGCCGTGGCCCGCGGCGCGCAGGACCGGGCGGCGCAATGAGCACCGCATCCGGCGGCGGCTGGGACGTCATCGTCGTGGGCGCCGGCTTCACCGGGCTCGCGGCGGCGCACGAGCTGGGCCGGGCGGGGCTGCGCTGCCTGGTCCTGGAGGCGGACGACCGGGTGGGCGGCCTCGCGGGCACCTTCCCGGTCGGCGGTCGGCAGCTGGAGCGCTTCTACCACCACTGGTTCGCCTCGGACACGGACATCTTCCGGCTCTGTACCGAGCTGGGCATCGGCCATCTCGTGGAGCGCCACCCGGGCCGTACCGGCTTTTACCACTCCGGCGGCATCCACCGGCTGTCCACTCCGCTGGACGTGGCGCGGTTCGCGCCGCTGCCTGTGGTGGACCGGCTCCGGCTCGGCCGGTCGGTGCTGCGGGCCGGGCGAGTGCGGCACTGGCGGGAGCTGGAGGCGCTGACGGCCGAGGAGTGGCTGGTGGGGCTGGCAGGGCGGCGGGTGTACGACCGGGTCTGGCGGCCGCTGCTGGAGGGCAAGTTCGGGGAGTACGCGCCGGAGGTCGGCGCGACCTGGATGTGGACCAAGCTGCACCTGCGCGGCGGCAGCCGCAGCCGCGCGGGGCGCGAGGTGCTGTACTACCTGCGCGGCGGGTGCGGCGCACTGCTGGCCGCGTGGCTGCCGGAGTTGGCCCGGCTGGGCGTCCGTATCCGTACGTCCTGTCCGGTCACGGAGGTAGTGGCCGGGCCGCGCGGGGTGACCGGTGTCCGGGCCGGTGGCACACGGTACGCAACGCGGCGGGTACTGGTGACCACCGCGCCCGGCCCGGCCGCCGCCCTCCTCGCCGGACAGGAACCGTGCCATCCCGCCGTCCCCGCCCTGCGGCGGCAGCTCACCGCGATCCCGTACCTGGCCAACATCTGCCTGGTGCTGGAGAACGACCGGCCGCTGTCGGACACCTACTGGCTCAACGTCACCGACCCCGGCTTCCCCTACGTCGGCGTCATCGAGCACACCAACCTCGACCCGGCCCGGCACTACGGGGGACGGCACGTCGTCTACCTCTCGAAGTACCTGCCGACCGGCACCGGGCTGTACCGGATGCCGGACGACCAGGTCTACCGCTACAGCCTGCTCCACCTGCGCCGGATGTTCCCCGCCTTCCGGGAGGAGTGGGTGCGCGGATGGCACGTGTGGCGCGCCGAGCACGCCCAGCCGGTGATCACCCGGTACTACTCGCGGACCGTCCCCGCCACCGAGACCCCCCTGCCGGGCCTCTACCTGGCCGGCATGGCCCAGGTCTTCCCCGAGGACCGGGGCACCAACTACGCCCTCCGGGGCGGGCAGCGGGCCGGCCGGCTGATCGCCGACCGCATCCGGGCCGCGGCGGCCCGGCCCGCGTGCCCCGCCCCGCTCACCACGGGAGCGGCCACATGACCGACCTCTTCACCAGCGGCCTCCTCACCGCCGAGGACTGCCGCCTCCTGACGCCACGTCAGGTGCACGGCCTGTACCGCCGCTACGTCAGCCGCAGCCAGGTGTCGCTGGTCGGCTCCTTCGGCTTCGGGCACGACCTGGCCGAACGCGCCGAGGGCTGCTGGATCACACTGCGCGACGGACGCCGGATCCTGGACTTCACCGGCGGCATCGGCGTCCTGAACCACGGGCACAACCACCCGCGCATCCTCGCCGCGCGCCGCCGCTTCGCCGAACGCCAGGCGATGGAGGTGCACAAGAACTTCCTCTCCCCCTATGTCGCCGCGCTCGGCCACAATCTCGCGCAGCTGCTCCCCGGCGACCTGAACATCAGCTACTTCCCGAACTCCGGCGCCGAGGCGGTCGAGGGCGCGGTGAAGCTGGCGTACAAGTACCACCGCGGCCGCCGCGGCACCGTGCTCCACTCCGACATCGCCTTCCACGGCAAGCTGCTCGGCGCGGGCAGCCTCACCGCGTCACCGGAGGTGGACTTCCCGTTCCCCGGCCTGTCGGGCACCGACGCGTTCGCCTACGACGACCTGTCCTCCTTCGTCCTCGCGCTGGAGCGGCACACGGCCGGGGACGGCGGCAGCGATGTGTACGCGGTGGTGCTGGAGCCGTTCAGCGCCTCGGGGCTGCGCGAGTGCTCCGAGGAGTTCCTGCGCGAGGTGCGGCGGCTGTGCACGGAGCGGGACATCGTGCTGGTCTTCGACGAGGTGTACACGGGCTGGGGCCGGACCGGGACGCTCTTCCACTTCATGCGGTATCCGGGGCTGGTCCCGGACGTGCTGACCACCTCCAAGTCCTTCGGCGGCGGCAAGGCGTCGATCTCCGGCTACATCGCCCGCGAGGCGCTGTTCCGCGCCGCGTACGACAACCTCGCCGACGCGACGCTGCACAGCACCACGTACTACGGCTTCGGGGAGGAGACCGTCACGGCGCTGGAGGCGGTGGCCATCGCGGTCGAGGACGACTATCCGGGCCGGGCCGTGCGGATCGGCGAGCAGCTCGCCGCCGGCCTGGCCCGGATCGCCGCCCGGCACCCGGGGCTGGTCGCGGGCACGGCCGGGCGGGGCGCGCTGCACGGCGTGTTCCTGCGAGCCGGCCATCCGGCGCTGGACCGCGTGCTGCGGCTGCTGCCCGGCGCCTTCGCGCGGGACCCCCGGCTGCGGCTCAAGCTGCTCACCGCCGCCGTGATCGCCGCCCTGTACCGGGACCACGACGTGCTGGCGTTCTACGGCTCCAACCACGGCCTGCCGCTGATCGTCGCGCCGCCGCTGGTGGCCGGGGACAAGGAGGTCGAGGTGTTCCTGGCGGCGCTGGACGCCGTACTGGAGCAGGGCGCGCCCCGGTTGCTGGCGGCGTTCGCCAAGGACAAGGCGGTACGGCGATGAGGGCCGCGGTGTCTCTGGAGCGGGCGCTGTCGGCGAGCGGGCTGCCCGCGGTGTGGGCCGCGCGCCATCCGGTACTGCGGGACCGTGCGGTGCGGGAGCGTGCCGTCGCCCATGTGACCGGCAGCCTGCGGGTCCAGCCGCGCGTGTGCCGGATCGCGGCCGGGCTCGCCCTCCGCCTGGTGCCGTTGGCGTTCCTGCTGGTCACCGGCCGGTGGGTGACCCTGGCCGGGCCGGCGGCGCTGGCGAACGGGAGCGCGCGGCTGGCGCGGATGCCGGGGGTCGCGCTGCTGCTGCGGTCGGCCGAGGCGCTGGCGCTGTACGGCGGGCTGGACGGCGGCCCGTACCGCCTGGTGGCGGGCGCGGCGGCGGCACCGTCCGTGCCGCCCTCCGGACCACCGGTACCGCCCGGACCGCCCGCACCGCCGGTGCCGCCTTCCGTGCCGACCGGAGCGCCGTCATGAGCGGCCGCCGCACGGCACGCGACGTCGACTGCGAGGCGCTGGTGATCGGTTCGGGCGCGGGCGGGGCCGTCGCGGCGCTGGAGCTGGCCAGGGCGGGCCGCCACCCCCGCGTACTGGAGGAAGGGCCGCGGGTCTCCCCCGCCGAACTCGCCGCCACCGCACCGGCCGAGAGCCTGCGCCGCCTGTACCGCAACGCGGGGCTCACCCCGGTCCTCGGCAGCCCCGTCATCCCGTACGGCGAGGGCCGCTGCGTGGGCGGCACCACCGTGGTCAACGGCGGACTGCTGTGGGAGCCGCCGGCCGGACTGCTGGACCGCTGGGCGGACACCCTCGGCACCGACGGCTACCGGCTGCGCCACCTGGCCGGGCATCTGAGCGAGATCTCCCGGCGGCTGGAAGTGGACGCGCAGCGGCACGGTGCCGGCAACGAGGACTCCCGGCTGCTGGCCGCGGCCGCCGACGGGCTGGGCTGGGGCTGGACGCTCGCCCGGCGCGCCGCACCGGGCTGCGCGCACCGCAACCGCTGCCCCACCGGCTGCCCGTCCGGCGCCAAGCGGACGATGGCGACGACGTATCTGCCGGAGGCCGAGCGGTACGGCGCGCGGATCGCACCGGGCGTGCGGGCCGTACGGCTGGAACACGACGGCGGTACGGTACGCGCCGTACGGGCGGTGGGGCCCGACGGGCAACCGGTGCGGTACCGGCCTCATACGGTCTTCCTCGCCGCCGGGGCCGTCGGCAGCGCCGCGCTCCTCCAGCGCAGCGGCATCCACCGCGGGACGGCGGGGCGCGCCATGGCCTTCCACGTCAATCTGCGGCTGCCGGTCCGCTTCGGCTCCGCGCTGCACGCCGAGCGGGGCACCATCTTCACCGCGCAGCTGAGCGAGTTCGGCGGGCTGGGCATCCATGTGATGGCCGCCAATCTCACGCCCGGATCGCTGGCGGCGGCGCTGTCGTGCCAGGGACCCGCGGTGATCGACGCGGTGCTGGCCGACCTGCCGCGGGTCGCGGTCTTCACCGTGCAGGTCCGGATGACGGGCCGGATCCGCATCGGCCGGTTCCCCGGCGCGGGCACCGTGCTGCGCCACCGCCTCACCCCGTACGACGTGGACCTGCTGCGGTTCGCGCTGGTGCGCGCCGCGCGGCTGCTGTTCCGGGCCGGCGCCGTCGAGCTGTACCCGCCGGCGCCCGGCGTGCTGGATTCCGCCCGCGCCGCCGAGGAGTTCGCCCGCCGGTCCGACCCGCGCGGCTGGGACCTCGTCTCCGTGCACGCCATGGCGTCCTGCCCGATGGGGCCGCCCGAGCGGGGCGGGGTGTGCGACACGGACGGCCGCCCGTACGGCTTCCGCAATCTGTACGTCTGCGACGCCGCGGTGCTGCCGGGCCCGACCGGCATCAGCCCGCAGGGCACGATCATGGCGTTCGCGCACGAGATCGCCGCCCGGCACCTCACGGCCCCGGCAGCGGGCCCGGTAAGCCCGGTAAGGAGGATGCACCGATGAAGGACGGCCACCACCCGGAAGTACAGGGGCTGTTGCGGCCCTCCGGCCCCGAGGTGGACTGCGACATCGCGGTCATCGGCGCCGGCATGGGCGGCGCCACCCTGGCCTACGCGCTGCGCGACTCCGGGGCCCGCGTCCTCGTCGTCGAGCGCGGCGACTTCCTGCCCCGCGAAGCGGCGAACTGGTCGCCGCACGCGGTCTTCACCCAGCGGCGGTACCGCAACGCCGAGCACTGGTACGACGCCGCCACCGGGCGGCGCTTCCAGCCCGGCGTGCACTACTACGTCGGCGGCAACACCAAGGTCTTCGGGGCGACCCTGCCACGGTTCCGGGAGGCGGACTTCGGACCGGTGCGGCACGCCGAGGGCCTCTCGCGGGCCTGGCCCTTCTCGTACGCGGAGCTGGAGCCGTACTACGCCGAGGCCGAGCGGATCTACCGGGTGCACGGCACGGCCGGCCAGGACCCCACCGAGCCCTGGCGGTCGGGCGGCTTCCCGTACCCGGCCGTGCCGCACGAGCCGGCGGTCGCCGCGCTGGCCGACGCGCTGCGGGCGCAGGGCCTGGCCCCGTTCGACCTGCCCACCGGGATCGACCTGCGCCCGGACGGGTCGTGCGTGCGCTGCGCCACCTGCGACGGCTTCCCGTGCCTGTTGGGCGCCAAGAGCGACGCCGAGATGTGCGCGCTGCGGCCCGCGCTGGCCTCGGGGAACGTGTCCCTGCTGACCCGCGCCACCGTGACCGGGCTGCGCACCGATCCGCCGGGGCGGCGGGTGACCGTGGCCGCCGCCCGGCACGACGGTACGGAGCTGCGCATCCGCGCGGACCGGTACGTGCTGGCCTGCGGTGCGGTCAACACGGCGGCGCTGCTGCTGCGTTCGCGCACCGGGCGGCCCGAGGGCCTGGCGAACTCCTCCGGGCAGGTCGGCCGCAACTACATGGTGCACAACAGCACCTTCCTCGTCGCCGTCGATCCCCGCCGCCCCAGCGAGACGGTCTTCCAGAAGACCCTGGGCCTGAACGACTGGTACCTGGCGAACGGCGCGCACGGCCCGCTGGGCAACGTCCAGACGCTCGGCAAGCTCACCCCCGCCAGCGCGCGCGGCCTGCGACCCCATCTCCCCACCGCCGTACTGGACTTCCTCACCCGGCACAGCATCGACCTCTACCTCACGAGCGAGGACCTGCCGGCTCCGGGCAACCGCGTCACGGTCGGCCCGAGCGGCGCGATCCGGATCGGCTGGCGGCCGGTCAACCTCGCGCCGCACCGCGAACTGGTCCGCCGGACCGCCCGGATGATGCGCCGCGCCGGCTACCCACTCGTCTCCGCACGGCGCATGGGCATCGACGTCACCTCGCACCAGTGCGGTACGGCGGTCGCCGGCACCGACCCGGCCACCAGCGTCGTCGACCCGGCGTGCAAGGCCCACGACCTGGCCAACCTCTGGATCGCCGACAGCTCGTGGTTCCCGTCGTCGGCGGCCGTCAACCCCGGCCTGACCATCGCCGCGAACGCGCTCCGCATCGCGGAGAAGATCACGGAGAAGATCACGGAGAAGACCGCGGGGACGATCCCGGGGAAGACCACGGAGAAGGGAGGCTTCCGATGAGCGCCCCACCACTGCAGGACCTGTACTGGCCGCCGGTACGGCCCTTCGAAGGGCTGGCCCCCGAGCTGGCCCGGTTCCTCACCGCGCCGCCCGACGTCCAGGCGGAGCGGCTGGCCCGGCTCCGTACCGACCCCGAGGCGCACGGCCGGTTCCTGCACGAACACCTCGCCACCCTCACCTCCCGATTCCTCGGCTACCGCGACGGACCGGCCAACGCCACCCGCGACGACGACCTGGAGATCGCCCTGTTCGCGGCCCGCACCCGGCTCGAACGCGAACTCTTCGACGCCTGGGCCACCCCGGCGCCGGTACCCGAACTCAGCACGCAGGAGGCGGCGGCCGACCACCTGGACGCGCTGGCCGCCGACAACCCCGGCGTCCACCACCCGCTCTTCCGCTACCTGGCGCGGGACGCGACCCGCGCGCAGATCGAGTACTTCGTGCGCTGCGAGCTGATCCGCAACGAGGTCGTGGACGACGAGGTCGCGCTCCTCGTGGTCGGACTCCAGGGCCGGCAGAAGGCGGTCGCCGCCGCCAACCTCTGGGACGAGTGCGGCCGCGGCCGGCTGGAGAACTTCCACACGTACTGGCTGCGCCGCCAGCTCGGCTCGGCCGACGGCTGGGAGGAGCTGGCCCGTTACCGCCGCGCGCACCCCTGGTACGCCAAGATCACCTCCAACCTGTTCACGGCGCTGCTCACCCGCCCGTCCCGCACCCAGGCCGCGTACGGCTGCTTCTTCGTCTTCGAGAGCTGGGTCGAGCCGCACTTCCGGCTGCTCCTGGAGGGCATGGACCGGGTGGGCCTGCACGACGAGGACACCCGCCTCTACTTCACCGCGCACACCCGCATCGACCCCCGGCACAGCCAGGAACTCTCCGACGGACTGCTCGCACAGCGCCCCCGCCTCTCACCCGCCGAGCTCTGCCAGGTACTGCGCGGCGCCCACCTGGCCGTGGACGCGGGGACGCGCCAGTACGACCGGTTGCTGCGGCACCTCGAAGGGGGGCTGCGTGGGGGTGGTGACCAGCAGCCGGGTGACCAGTAGCCGGGTGCGGAAATTGCCTGCTCCTGAAGGGCTGACGCGTTTAAGCTCAGCGAATGACCTTGCAATGGGAACAGGTAATCGTTCACGCGGAAGATCCGGTGGCCCTGGGGCAGTGGTGGGCCGAGGCGCTTGGCTGGGTTGTCGTCCACTCCGATGACGACGAGTTCGAGATCCGCCCGGCGCCGGATCAGATGCCGGGGCTGGACTTCGTCCGGCTCGAAGAGAGCAAGAAGGCCAAGAGCCGGCTGCATCTCGACTTCCGGCCGGACGACCAGGAAGCCGAGGTGGCCCGCCTGGTGGCCCATGGCGCCCAGCGCGTCGACATCGGCCAGGGTGAGCAGTCGTGGGTCGTGCTGGCGGACCCCGAAGGCAACGAGTTCTGCATCCTTGGCCAGCGCCGTCAGTAAGTGGCGGTAGGCGGTGTGGCGGGCGGCGGCCCGCCACCGCCTCAGCCGGCCGCGCGCGGGGACGCGGGGAGAGTGGCCAGTACGCGGAAGCCGCCGTCGGCCAGTGCGCCCGTCTCGATGTCCCCGCCGGCCAGCCGCACCCGCTCGCCCAGCCCGATCAGCCCATGACCGCCGCTGGGCAGCAGGGGGCCACTGCCGTCGGGGGTCCCCTTAGCCGGTCGGCCCGCCGGGCCATTGGTCACACTCACCCTCAACGCCCGTGGCTCGTACACGACACGAATGTCCGTCGTGGCACCGGGCGCATGCTTGTGCACGTTCGTCAGCGCCTCCTGCACGACCCGGTACGCGGCCCGCTCGACCGGCTCGGCGAGCGGCCGCGGGTCCCCCTCGGTACGGAGCGAGACGGGCAGCCCGGCGGCCCGGGAACTCCCGGCCAGCGCGGCGATCCGGTCAACGGCGGCGCTCTCGGCCGCGGTCACCTCGGCTCCCTCCGCCTCCTCCGCTCCCCTCGCCCCCTTCTCCTCCTTCTCCTCCTTCGCCTGCTCGGCCGCTGGGCCGCCCCTGAGCAGGCCCAGCATTTCGCGCAGCTCCATGAGCGCCTGCCGCCCCGCCGTCTGGATGACCGCCGCGGCCTCGGCCGTCACCTTCGGGTCGAGCGCCACGGTGGCCAGCGCATTCGCGTGCACCACGATCAGACTCACCTGGTGCGAGACGACGTCGTGCATCTCCCCGGCGATCCGCTGCCGCTCCTCGGCGCGCGCCGCCTCCGCCAGCAGCCGCTGCTCCCGCTCCGCCCGCTCGGCCCGTTCCACCAACCCCGCGAGGACGGCCCGCCGTTCGCCGACGTACAGGCCGAGGAGCAGCGGTACGAGCATGGCGAGGACGAAGTTCACCAGGAACCCGCCGAGCAGGGTCCGCGGATGCGACCAGGCGTCGGCATCGCCCCAGGGGATGACGTACAGCAGTCCCGCCCCCGCCACCGCCCACACCGTCCGGCGGCTGCGCGGCCCCCGGTACGCGCCCTCGGCGTAGTACGCACACGGCAGGGCGAAGATCGAGATGTGCAGCGCCTCCGCGACGAACGCCACCGCGAGTACCACCTCGGGCACCCGGCGCCGCAGCAGCAACGGCACGGCGCTGGCACCGGCGAGCAGCAAGTTCGCCCATGGCGCCACCGGCCCGAGATACGGATTCTTGACGCTGTTCCACACCGACAGCGCCAGCACGGCCGCCGTCACCACCACGTCCGCGACGACCGGCGACCGGAACGGCTGCCGCGCGGACCGTCTGCGTGCTGTCACCGGGTGGCCCTCCGACACGACCACCCAGGCCCGGAGGGACCGGCCGAGGGAACGGATGGGCCGGCTGCGGCTGCTGGTACTCACCCCGCGAGGATAGGCGTCACCCGGTCAACGGTCCCCCTCATCCCCCGCCGCCGCCTCGATCACCTCGTCCAGAACATCACGCGAGCGGACCAGATCGGCGATCATCCGGTCGATGCGCCCCCGCTCCGTCGTGAGGTCGGCGACCAGCCGCGGCGTCGCGATCTCGGACGGCCCTCCGTCGGTGTCCCGCATGCAGGGCAGCAGCTGCCGGATCTTCGCGCTGCACAACCCGGCGGCGAAGAGCTCCTGGATACGGATGACACGGTCGACGGCGCTGCCGGGAAACTCGCGGTGCCCGCCGGCGGTACGCTCGGCCGCCAGCAGCCCCTGCTTCTCGTAGTACCGCAGCGAGCGTTCACTCACTCCCGTACGCCGTGCCAGCTCACCGATCCGCATCGCGCACCCCTGTATCCCTGCACCCCAGGCTCCGATGACTCGAACGACTTGAACCTAACACCGGTGTCAACTTCTACCGTGCCGTCATGACGAACACCCCAACGAACACAGCAACGGGCACGGCAACGGACACCACGACAGAGGCCGCAGCGGACACGGCAACGGACACGGCAACAGAGGCGGCAACGGCGACGGCAATGGGCACCGCACCCACCTCCCGGCTCTTCACCCCCGCCCGACTCGGCCCCCTCCACCTGCCGAACCGCCTGGTCATGGCGCCGCTGACGCGTAACCGCGCCACCGCGGACGGCGTCCCCACCCCGATGATGGCCACGTACTACGCGCAGCGCGCCTCCGCCGGGCTGATCATCGCCGAGGCGTCCACGCCGAACGCCGTCGGGCAGACCTACCCGAACATCACCGCGATCCACAACGCGGCCCACGTGGCCGGCTGGCGGCAGGTCACCGATGCCGTGCACGCCGCGGGCGGCCGGATGTTCCTGCAGCTGCAGCACGGTGGCCGGGTCGGCCATCCCGACAACAGCGGCCTGATCCCCCTCGCCCCCTCGCCGATCCCCCTCCCCGAAACCATCCACACACCCAACGGCCGCCAACCGGCGGTGGTCCCCCGCGAGATGACCGCCGACGACATCCGCACCACCGTCGCCGACTTCGCCGCCGCCGCGCGCAACGCCCTCGCCGCGGGCTTCGCCGGGGTCGAGGTGCACAGCGCCAACGGCCATCTGCTCCACCAGTTCCTGGCCAAGAACACCAACCACCGCACCGACGCGTACGGCGGCCCGGTGGCCGGCCGCATCCGCTTCGTGACCGAGGTGGTCCGAGCCGTCGCCGACACGATCGGCCCCGAGCGGGTGGGCCTGCGCATCTCCCCCGGCAACACGGTCAACGGCATCCAGGAGGGCGACACCGACAGCATCTACCCGGCGCTCATCGCCGCACTGGCCGACAGCGGCCTGGCCTACCTGCACATCGTCTTCGCCGACCCCGACCAGCCGCTCTACCAGCACATCCGCAAGCAGTGGCCGGGCACGCTGATCGCCAATCCGGTACTGCCCGACCCACTCCCCGCGGACGGCGGCCGACAGCAGTCGGAACGCCTCCTCTCAGCGGGCGCCGACCTCATCGCGCTGGGCCGCCCCTTCCTGGCCAACCCCGACCTGGTCACCCGCCTCCGCACGCACGCCCCGCTCAACCCCGTGCGCAACAAGTACCTGATGTACGTGGGCGGCGAAACGGGCTACACGGACTACCCGTCCCTGGCGACCACTTGACCGCCGGAAACAGCAAAGCGGGGGGCGGCACCCTTCGGACGCCGCCCCCCATCGACAAACACTCACTCACTCACGCACGGTGATACTGCTGAGCGATGTGCGGGGTGGCCCCCAGCTCACGGGCCGCCTGCTGGGCGAAGTACGGGTTCCGCAGCAGCTCCCGGCCGATCAGCACGGCATCGGCCTCCCCATCCGCAACGATCTTCTCCGCCTGCTGCGCCTCGGTGATCAGACCAACGGCGCCCACCGGCAGCCCGGTCTCGTTCTTGACCTGCGTGGCGAAGGGCACCTGGTACCCCGGCTCCGCAGTGATCTTCGCATCCGGCGCGTTGCCACCCGTGGAGGTGTCCAGCAGATCCACGCCGTGCGCCTTGAGCTCGGCCGCGAACCGCACGGTCTCCTCGGCGGTCCACCCCTCCCGCTCGTCCTCCGCGTTCTCCGACAGCCAGTCGGTCGCCGA
The DNA here is from genome assembly GCF_044544685.1 of Streptomyces sp. NPDC053542. Lineage (NCBI taxonomy): Bacteria > Bacillati > Actinomycetota > Actinomycetes > Kitasatosporales > Streptomycetaceae > Streptomyces > Streptomyces sp. NPDC053542. The sequence continues at coordinate 322,947 of NZ_JBITXL010000009.1, read as the reverse complement.
AATCCGGAAGAAGACGGGCAGGTCCTCGGGCCACACCGCCCGCACCGCGTCCACGACCTCCAGCGCGAACCGCACCCGGTTCTCGTACGACCCGCCGTACTCATCGGTGCGCCGGTTCGTGAAGGGCGACAGGAACTCATTGATCAGGTACCCATGCGCACCATGAATCTCGGCGACCTGGAAGCCGGCCTCCAGCGCCCGCCGCGCGGTCGCCGCGAACTGCTCCACGATCTCCTTGATCTCCGCCACCGACAGCTCGGCCGGCTCCGCCGACTTCCCGTCGAACGCCACCGCACTCGGCGCCACCGGCTGCCACCCATACCCCTCACCAGGAGCAATCGGCGCACCCCGATCCACCCAGGTCCGCTCGGTCGACGCCTTCCGCCCGGCGTGCGCTATCTGAATACCGGCGACCGAGCCCTGCGCCTTGACGAAGTCGGTGATCCGACGGAACGCCTCGACCTGGGTGTCGTTCCACAGCCCCAGGTCATACGGGCTGATCCGGCCCTCGGGGCTCACGGCCGTGGCCTCGGTAATGATCAGACCGGTACCACCGACAGCACGCGCGGCCAGATGCTGAAAGTGCCAGTCGTTGGGCGCCCCCTGCTCGGGCCCCTCCGGCGCCGCCGAGTACTGGCACATCGCGGCCATCCACAGACGGTTCGGAATGGTCAGCTGCCGGAGAGTGATCGGCTCGAACAGTGCGCTCACAACGGGCTCCCTGTGCGTGAACGAGGGCGGACACGGCCCCGGACACAGCGCGCCCGAAGCCTTGGTACGAAGAACATCGTAGTACGACAACCATCGAACTAGGAAGCCGCTCGATGACTCTCTACCGAACTACGATGCTTCTCGTACAACGGGAGCAGGCCGGGCCTCATTCCTCGCCCGGCACATCGAGACGCCCGTCACACGCGACTCCAGGTCTCGACGTTCCACTTCGGCGTGTAGCCGGAGTGAAGCGACGCCCGCACCTCATGCATCCGGCCGGCCCACCCACGACCCGCGCACGCTCCTGAACTCGGCGAACTCGGCGAACTCGGACTGGACTGGGCATAGGAACTGGGCTCGCAAGGTCTCAGACCGCAAAGCCACCGTCCACCGCCAGCTCCGCGCCCGTGACGTATCGGGCGCCCTCGCCGACCAGGTACGAAACAGCGTCCGCGACCTCCGCCGCCGTGCCGTAGCGGCCGAGCGCGGTGAAGCCGCGCTGGAAGTCGGCGGAATCGCCGTCGCCCGGGTTCATGTCAGTGTCGATCGGGCCCGGGTGGACCAGGTTGACGGTGACTCCGCGCGGGCCGAGCTCCCGGGCCATGCCCTTGGTGAAGCCGATCAGTGCGGCCTTGCTGGTCGCGTAGAGCGCGCTGCCGCCGAAGGCCACGCGCTGGGCGATGCAGCTGCCGATGTTCACGATCCGCCCGCCCTCGGCCAGGTGCTCCACCGCCGCCTGGGCGTAGAGGTAGGGCGCGCGAACGTTCACCGCAAACACCCGGTCGATCTGGTCGAGGCCCACCGCCTCGATCGGCCCGACGGCGCCCACACCCGCGTTGTTCACCAGGATGTCCAGCCGCCCGAACCGCTCGACTACCGCCGCCACCGCTCCGTGCACGGCCCCCGGGTCGGCGCTGTCCGCCCGGACGGCCCAACCGGTCCGCCCCATCGCGGTGATCTTGGCGACCACCTCTTCGGCCAACTCGGTCGAGCCCTGGTAGGTCAGCGCCACGTCTGCCCCGTCCTCGGCCAGCCGCAGCGAGACAGCCGCCCCGATCCCCCGGCTGCCACCGGTCACCAGCGCCACCTTGCCATCGAGCGCCGTCGCGCCGTTCATCGTCATCTCCGCAGAACTCCTTGCTCCGGTCTCGGACATGACTCCATCGTCGACCGCAACGCCCTGCGGTTCCGGCGGTATTCAGACGTAGCGTTCAATATTCAACGATGGCGCCGTAGACCCTGGTAGCACGGACCGACCGCGGCTGCCCAGCACCGCGCGCCGCGCTCATGCACCCCGGCTCAACGGTCACAGCGCTGCCGTCGCCGCCACAGCCCGGCCGAATTAGGCGGCCTGCCGGATCGGATCGGTGGCGACCTGACGGTCGGCTAAGGGAGTGGTGAAAGCCGTCCAGAGCGAAGCCGCCGGGGACGGCGCGGCGGATCCGGGTGACCTCGCAGAACGCCTGGTGCCCTACTTCGGCCAGACCGGCCCGCCGGTCGTCGTGGTTGCCGGTGCTGGCGAAACTGCGAGTGCGGTTGACTGAGTGCGCGCCTGCGGCTTTCACCTCGGTTGGGGCCAAGTTGGCGCTTTGAACGCTGCATCGAGGCCGAGAGATCGCAACGCTCGCGAGTGAGAAGTTGCTCTGAGAGTGCTCGCTGAGAGCTCAAGCAGCGAGCGTGAAAGTATCGCGAGGCGTCCTGAGAGTCGATGCAGCTTGCGTGCGCTATCTGAATACCGACGGTCGCCCCCTGCGCCTTGACGAAGTCGGTGATCCGACGGAACGCCGCGACCTGGGTGTCGTTCCACAGCCCCAGGTCATACGGACTGATCCGGCCCTCGGGGCTCACGGCCGTGGCCTCGGTAACGATCAGGCCGGTCCCGCCGACAGCACGCGCCGCCAGGTGCTGGAAGTGCCAGTCGTTGGGCGCCCCCTGCTCGGGGCCCTCCGGCGCCGCCGAGTACTGGCACATCGCGGCCATCCACAGACGGTTCGGAATGGTCAGCTGCCGGAGAGTGATCGGCTCGACCAGTGCGCTGGGATCCCACGTTTGCTGCAGGGAGCCTTTGCCAACCTAACGTTGAGGCCGCACGGTGATCAGCTGTGGTGTTCGGCGCTGCTGTCGGTGATCGCTCGGAACAGCTCGCGAGCCCGCTCGCAGAACTGCTCGACCTCCGTGATGTCCGGCTCGTCACCGTCGGCCAGCATCCGGGCCTGGAGCTGCTCGGAGCGCAGCCCGCCGTAGCGAGCCCGCACATCGGCGGTCACCGGCTGGACCGCGATGTGCAGGTGCTTGCGCGCATCACGGCCATGTGACCACATGCAGACGTAGGTCTGCTCGGGCCGGCACAACGTCTCCACGACACGAGCGGTATCGCGTAGCAAGGGGCCGAGTTCCGCCGCCGCTGTGTCGTCGAGTTCGGCGATGGCCACGACGTGCTCTCGTGGACCGACGATCAAGGTGCCGAGATTCATCGGTCCGACGACGTGGTTCACCACCCATGCAGCGGTCTCATGCAGGACACCCCCGGGCAGCTCCCGGCGCCCGGTCAGAAGGTCGCACCCAAGACACCCCGTCACATCCACGCGCACGAGCCTATACAGAACCCGCAGCGATGATGCCGACGGCCAACTTGGCTGATGAATCCACCGGTTGGCCTGCGCACGCGGTGAAGCTCCTGATAGGCGGGTTCACGACCAAGATCGCCTGTACACCAGGAGCTTCGTGTGCTTGTCTACCCCTCTGCCCTCGGCCTTTCCACCCGGCATCTGCGGTTCCTGGCCGACCGGTTGGCCGCGCATCGGGCGGCGCGCGGGACTCGGTGGCGTCGGCTGTCCGCCGGCCGCCAAGCGCTGCTGGTGCCGGCACACCTGCGCCCGGGGCACACCTACGCGCAGCTCGCGGCCGGGTTCGAGGTGGGCATGAGCACGGTGTACCGCTACCTCACGGAAGCCGTCGGACTGCTCGCGGCGCGGGCGCCCGACCTCGCCACAGCGGTGGCGGCCGCCTCGGCCAAGGCGTGCGTGATCCTGGACGGGACGCTGCTGCCGATCGGCCGGATCGCCGCCGACCGGCCCTTCTCTTCCGGCAAACACACGAGGCACAGCATGAACGTCCAGGTCATCGCCGTTCCACAGGGGAAGCTGCTGTGGACCTCGTCCGCCCTGCCCGGCGTCGTGCACGGCATCAAGACCGCCCGAACCCACGGCATCATCAACGCCCTCACCGAGGCGGGCCTGGCCTGCTGGGGGACAAGGGTTACCAGGGCGCGGGCGGCACCGTGCGGGTCCCCTTCCGCGGCCGGTGGGACCGGCTCTCGGCGGGTCAACGCGCGGTCAACGCCGCGCACGCCAGTATCCGGGCCCTCGGCGAGCGGGCCATAGCAACCTTGAAGACCTGGCGCCTGCTGCGGAAACTTCGCTGCAGCACCACTCGAATCACCAGCCGCGTCCAAGCCGTCCTCGCCCTCCACCTGACCTGCTCAGAATGAGGTTGGCAACGGCTCAGGGACTCGCTCACGGATAGGCCATCGCTCGCCGGGCGCACCTCTCGCCCCAGGCCCTCGAACGGTTACGGGGCCGAGGCGTACAGGCTCAGCTCGCCGTTGCGGTGCGTATTCCCAGGCCGACCAGTACGGCTCCCGCCAGCCGGCTCATCCCGCGTCGGAAGCGGGGCGTGTCGATTGCCGTGCGCGCCGCGGCGACCACCGACGTCCAGAACAACAGCCACACCAACACGACGGCCACATGCACGACTGCGAGCGTCGCGATCTGTGGCGCGACGGAACGGTGGGAGGTGAGGAACTGCGGTACCAGGGAGAGATAGACCGATGCTGCCTTCGGGTTGAGGATGTTGGACCACAGCCCCTGACCGAAGCCCCCGAGCTGAGTCCACGGCAAGCGCCATCGCCTCCGCACCACCCGTTTGACGCCTCGACGCGTCGAGCGCCACATGGTCATGCCCAGCCAGATGAGGTACACGCCGCCGAGGAGCTTGATCACCGTCAGTGCCTGAGCCGACGACATCACCAGGGCCGACAGGCCGATCGCCGCGAACGCCGCGTGTACCAAGAGCCCGCACGCTGAGCCGAATGCGGCGCGAACGCCGTCGGCCCGTGAGCCTTCGATCACCTGCTGCGTCACGAGAGTGAAGCTGGTGCCGGGGATCAATGTGAGGGGTGTGACTGCGGCCACAAAGGCGAGTACTTGATGCCACTGCACACCACGAGCCTAGGCATCGGGCGTGTGCGAAGCCACTGGTTCCCCCGTCCCGTTCGGCCGGGCGGATCGGGAGGCCGACCGGGCCACATCGACTCGAAGATGGGGCGGCCTGGATCCACCACTGCCCCGATATAGCGTCACGCAGTACGAAGGCTTTGGGGCTGCCGGTCGAATGATGCAGGCGGAATACAACGGTGCGAGGATCCCCGTCGTGCGCTATGCGAGTGCCGACGATGTCGCCTTCGGACGAACCGATGGTCCTGTGTCCCTCGTTGACCACCCTTCATTGTTCACCGCGTATCGGGTCGAAGGAATAACGACCGCCCCACCGGACGGCCGCAGCCGTCAACCCTCGTCAGGCGGATGACGTCGGCGTTCGCGATCAGGGGGCAGGTCACGGACCTTCCAACACGGTGTGTTGGTCCGCCCCGCCCACAACCAGCGGCGTTCGTGCGTCGAGTCTATGCGCGAGGGGCTTGCTGCTCAGGGGGTGGCACTCGTGTGAGTGACCGCCGAACACGTCAGTCTCGAACTGTGGCGCCAGGTGCGATCCACCGCCGTAGGGCATAGGCCGACCTTCCTGCCAGCGGCGTTGTCCACCTATTGCCAAGAAGGACCGGCCCGCGGATGCCAGGGTTCGGCCAGTGGCTCTCATGTGCCCCTTGTATGGCATCGGCCCCAGCCACGAATGTGCCGCACATGAAAATCACACGTGCTCTGGCCGCCCTGGGGCTCACGGTCGCGGCCTGCGTCCTACCGAGCCAAGCCGCCTCCGCCGACCCGATCACGGAATGCGCCGGTAACCCGCCTGGCGAAAGTCTTCTTGAGCCGTACCCCGACGATCCGCGCTGGTTCATTCACTGTGACGGCAGGAGGGCCTACGTCAAGGAGTGTCCCGCGGGATTGGTCTGGAGCGCCGTGCCGCAGAGGTGCGAGTGGCCCGAGAACGCAGGGGTGCAGTTACCCGTCGACTACGCCCTCACCGCCGGCACCGCCAGGCTCGACGGGGCCAGCAGGACCGTCAGGAACCTGAGCGCCACCCTCGACCCCGGCCTGAAGGGCGAAAAAATCACCTTCACCACCGCCGATGGAACGGTGCTGTGCACCGCCATCACCCACACCGTCCAAGGCGACAACGCCAAGGGACCGAGCATGGCCAAGTGCGACAGCCGCCCCGGCCTCCTCCTCCCCGTTGACGCTCTGCTACGCGGTTATCGCGCCAACTACGCCGGAAACACCGTCTCGGACGTGCCCCTCGCCGAACCGGGCAGCGCCATCGGCGCCGTACGTCTCCTGTAAAACGCCGGCGCGCTTCATCGCAACCCCCTGTGCATGGACGAGGGCGGGCTCGGCCCCGCATACCGCCCGAAGGCCGGGGATCATTTCTCGCCCGGCGCATCGAGACCCCCGACACATCGCGCGGCCTTGCGGGTCGGCGCGGTCCGGGTGGGCGGCTACAAACGGTCGTACTCGGAGATGACCGGTGGCGGCTACGCTCCTGCGGTCCCGGGCGGACCCGTGGCGTAGCCGGGCTGGCGCAGTTCACCGAGTCCGGACACGTCCACTGCTCGGTCAGGACACCTGACGCCCGAATTCGCGAGGGGGTCCGCGCCGGGCTCCTGCCTGGCAGGAGGACCGGTGAGGCCCGGGCGGTTCGCCGGCCCGCCGCCACGCCCGGTACCCGGCGTACGCGCCTTTCTCGCACTGCGTTCTTGCCGTCGCCTTCCGGCCGTAGCTCCGCGGTGCCGTGCGGTGTTCCGATCAGGGGCAGGGGTACCCGCCGACCGATTCGAACGCCAGCTTCGAACGTCAGCGAATCCTGAGGGAGGAGCCATGGCTCGAACCGAAGGGCACCGCCCGTCACCTGAGCAGGCGTCAGGCGCCGGCGGCACGGCCCGGCAGGATGCCCAGCATGGTGCGCGAGTGGCGCAGGAGAAGGGGCAGGAGGTAGCGGGCACGGCCCGCGAAGGCGCGGCGGAGGTCGTCAAGGAGACCACCGCGCAGGGCCGGTACCTGTACGAGAAGGCCAGGGACCAGGCGGCCGGTGAGACCGGGGCCCAGGTCCGGCGGATGGCAGTCGGCCTGCGCCGCATCGCCGACGATCTGCGGCACATGAGCGACGAGGCCAAGCCCGACTCGCCCGCCGCGTCCCTGGTGCGGCAGGCGGCGGACCGCGGACAACTGCTCGCCGACCGCCTCGAACGCCAGGGCCCCGACGAGCTGCTGAACGAGGTGAAGGACTTCGCGCGGCGTCGCCCCGGCCTGTTCCTGGCCGGCGCGGCACTGGCCGGCTTCGCCGTGTCGCGCGTCGGGCGGGGCATCGGCAGCGCCGCGAGCACGCCGTCCGGGGCCGCCGGTGAAGAACGCCCGTCAGTGCCTGCGACCAGTCCGTCAGTACCTGCGTCCAGTCCGTCAATGCCTGCGTCCAGTCCGTCGGCGGGCACGGTCCCGCCGACCGGGTACGAGGCGGAGGCGTCCCAGTCCGTGCAGGGGGAGCCCTCGCAGCAGCCGCCGGACCGCCCGCTCACGACTCCGGGTCCGCCGCCGCGGCCGCCGGAGGACGTGCCGCCCGTCCAGCCGCCGCCCGGCACGGCATCGCCGCGGGGCACCCGGCGGCCCGGTGAGGAGTGGTGACCGTGGCCCAGCGACGCCCCGGACGGCCGGGGACGCCTCGGTCCGATGACGCCGAGCAGCGCGACCCGCGGCTCGGTACTGCGGCAGACCGCGGTACTGCGGCAGACCGCGCCACCCGGCCGGATACCCGGCCCGGCACCTCGGCCGAGCCCGGGCCCGAGACCGGCGGCACCGGGCCGCCCGCCACGGAACGCGATGCGTCGTCCTCGGTGGGCGAACTGATCAGCGATGTCACCAGCGACCTGGCACGGCTGGTCGGCAACGAGTTCGCGCTCGCCAAGGCGGAGCTCAAGGAAGAGGGTACGAAGGCGGGCCGGGCCGCCGGCATGTACGGCGGTGCGGGTTACGCCGCCGGCCTCGCGCTGCTCCTGGCCAGCCTGGCGGCCGTCTACGGTCTCGGGCACGTCATCGACCTCGCCTGGGCCGCCTTGGTGATGGCCGCCGTGTGGGCGGTCGCCGGCGCGGCCCTCTACGCGGTCGGCCGCAAGCGGATGCGTTCCGTGCAGCCGACGCCCGAACGGGCGAAGGAGTCCCTCAGGGAGGACGTGAAATGGGCACGACACCCGACGAGCTGAGGCAGGAAGCCGACGCCACCCGCACGCACCTCACGCAGACCGTGGACCAGCTGGCCGACAAGGTGAGCCCGCCGCGGGTGGCCCGCCGGAAGGCCGGGGCCGCGCGCGACCGGCTCAGCACGATCAAGGACAAGGTGATGGGCACGTCCGGGCCCGGCGGCCCGAACGTGGGCGAGAAAGTGCGCGGCGCTACGGAACAGCTGACCCAGCAGGCCAAGGAGATGCCCGAGCGCCTCGGGGACCAGGCCCAGCAGGCACCCGCGCGGATCCGTGAGCAGACCCAGGGCAGTCCGCTGGCCGCCGGACTGATCGCGTTCGGGGCCGGCATGCTCACCGGCGCATTGTTCCCGGCGACCCAGGTGGAGGAGCGCATGGGGCGGGAGGTCCGCGACCGCTCCGAGGACCTGGTGCAGCCGCTGAAGGAGACGGCGCAGGAGGCCGCCCAGAACGTACGCGAGCAGCTGCGCGAACCGGCCCGTCAGGCCGCATCGGCCGTACAGGAAACCGCCCAGGAGGCCGGCCGGTCCACCAAGGAGCAGGCCAAGGAGTCGGGCCGGGAGGCCGGCGAAGAAATCCGCCGCACCGGCCGCCACACCACCGGCGAACGCGAACCCCGCCACGACCCCGAAGTCCCGTAACCACGCTCCCCAACGAACCAACCGCTCGACGACGGAGGCCACGGCCCTTGGGGCCGGGGCCTCCGGCCCGTACCGGGGCCGGCCCCTCTCCGCGACCGCGACCAGGACCGGGAGCAGGGCGGCTTTGGTGCTGTGAGAGGGTGAATGCTTCTACGCGGCTGTCGATCGAGGCGTCAGCGCAGTGGCCGGAGGTGATCGTGAGCAGGGTGCAGGAGACACCGATGGACGAGGAGACGGTGGTCTTCCTCAAAGCACTGGCGAGCGAGACCCGTCAGCGGATGCTGGCGCACTTCTCGGGCGCCGGCGAACTCAGTGCCGGGGAGATAGCCGAGCGGAACGGCCTGAGCCCCTCCACCGCCTCCGAGCATCTGCGTCTGCTCCATCGCGGCGGTCTGGTCGACGCCCGCAAGGAAGGGAAGCAGATCTACTACCGGGTCGCCGGCGCCTCCCTGGACCAGCACCTCGCCGCGCTGCGGGAGTACCTCGACCACTGCCGGCTGCCGGCCGCCCTTCCGGTCGGTGCCGACGCGGGCGCCGACGCCTGCGCTGAGGCCGGGGCCAATGGCCATGAACGCGAGCGCAGTCGTGCGCGTACGGCTGTCTGGGGGCGCCTCAAGGCGTCCGCGGCGGCGATGCAGGCCCAACTCGCCTCACGCAAGCAAGAATTGCGGAGCGGTGCGTTTCGCGACGCGAGCATGGCCATGTGTGCGCTGGTCGCCGCCGCCGACGGCATCATCGACCCCGCCGAGCAGGTCCGGGTCGCTCAACTCATCACCCACAACGAGGTACTGCAGAATTTCGCCGCGGACGACCTGCAGCGCCGCTTCGAGGACAACCTCGACCGGCTGGCCCTCAATTTCGAGCGCGGGAAGACCACCGTCCTGCACGAGGTCGGCAAGGCGAGGAAGAAGCCCACCGAAGCCCGCGCCGTCATCCAGATCGGCATCATCATCGGCGGCGCCGACGGCGCCTTCATCGAGAGTGAACAGACCGTCGTCCGCGAAGCGTGTCATGCACTCGGGCTGGACCCGCAGGATTTCGGCCTCTGAGACCACCCTCTGAGAGTGGTCACAGAGAGTGGTTTCTAAAAGGGGCGCCCAGAAGGGGCGCCTAATAGAGAAAGGCAAGGAGGTTTATTCACTCCTTGCCACTCTTAACTTATAGCGTACTGGGGGGCTTGCGGCAAGGCCCCGGCCGTCGGGCAGAATCGCGGACCGGAGTTGATGCCATGAACCCCCTGACCAGCAGCGCGTTCGACCTTCCCGAGCGCCTGTCTCCCAAATCCGACCCGGCGCTGATCGCCGGCGATGAGAAGCATTTCGCGGCCATTTCCGAGTGCCTTGAGCAAACGATCGCCGAACTTTCCGACCGCCTCGATACCGAACGCAGGGCGCCCGGCGGAATCGGCCGGGCCGCGATGGACCGGGATGCGGAGATTCACCGGCTGACCGGCCGTCTGCGCGCACTGCGCCGCTTCGGACTGGATCTGTGCCTGGGACACATCGTCCGTACGGACAGTCCCGAGCCCGTCTACATCGGACGTCTCGGCCTCACCGACAGCACGACGGGCCGTCGGCTGTTGCTCGACTGGCGCTCCCCCGCGGCCGAGCCGTTCTTCGCGGCGACCCACGCCCACCCGATGGGGCTGGCGAGCCGCCGCAGGTACCGCTGGACCCGCGGCCGGATCAGCGACTACTGGGACGAGGTGTTCACCGCCGACGGGCTCGAGGGGCACGCCGCGCTCGATGACCAGTCCGCGTTCATCGCCAGCCTGGGCAGCAACCGGTCGGACCGGATGCGCGACGTGCTCGGCACCATCCAGGCCGACCAGGACGCCGTCATCCGGGCGGGCTCGCGCGGCGCTCTCGTCGTCGACGGTGGCCCGGGTACGGGCAAGACCGTCGTCGCCCTGCACCGCGCCGCCCATCTCCTGTACTCCGACCCCCGCCTCGGTCACCGTCGGGGCGGCGTACTGTTCGTCGGTCCGAGCCGGCCCTACCTGGCGTACGTCGCCGATGTGCTGCCCAGCCTCGGCGAGGAGGGCGTCCAGACCTGTACTCTGCGCGACCTCGTCACCGAGGGAGCGGATGCGGCGATCGAGACCGACCCGGACGTGGCCCTTCTCAAGTCGTCAGCGGACCTGGTGAAGGCGATCGAACCGGCCGTCGCCCTCTACGAGGAGCCGCCCGCCGAAGGGATGACGGTCTCGACCCACTGGTCCGACCTCTGGCTGAGCGCCGAGGATTGGGCGGCGGCGTTCGACGCGGTGGAGCCGGGTACGCCGCACAACGAGGCCCGTGACCAGATCCGCGAGGAGCTGCTCACGATTCTGCTGGACAAGCACGAGGCGGAGGGGGACAGTGGCGCCTCGCCCGAGCTGGTCAGAAGGTCGTTGCTGCAGGACCGGGAGCTGATCAGGGCCCTCCACCGGGCGTGGCCGATGCTCGACGCGGGTGAGCTCGTCGGAGATCTGTGGTCGGTACCCGCCTACCTGCGTAAATGCGCTCCCTGGCTCAGCGTCGATGACGTGCGCAAGCTGCAGCGCGCGGACGCCCAGGCGTGGACGGTGTCCGACCTGCCGCTGCTGGACGCGGCGCGGCAGCGGCTCGGCGACGCGGAGGCGTCCGTACGCAAGCGCCGGCACGACGCCGCCGTCGCCGCCGAACGTGCGCGCAGGGCGGACGTCATGGACAGCCTGCTGCAGAACGTGGTGATCGACGAGAGCGAAGGCGCGCTGGGGATGCTGCGCGGGCAGGACCTGCAGGACACCCTGATCGACGAGAGCGCGCTGCCCGGTACCGAACCGGACCTCCTCGCCGGCCCGTTCGCGCACATCATCGTGGACGAGGCGCAGGAACTGACCGACGCCGAGTGGCAGATGCTGCTGCAGCGCTGTCCGTCCCGGAGCTTCACCATTGTCGGCGACCGGGCCCAGGCCAGGCACGGGTTCACGGAGTCGTGGCAGGAAAGGCTGGCGCGGGTCGGGCTCGACCGGATCACCGTGGCCTCCCTGAGCATCAACTACCGCACGCCGGAGGAGGTCATGGCGGAGGCCGAGCCGGCCATCCGCGCGGTACTCCCGGACGCCAATGTGCCGACGTCCATCCGCAGTAGCGGAATTCCCGTCGTACATGGGTCTGTTGCGGATCTGGACTCGGTCCTTGATGCGTGGCTCGCCTCGCATGCCGAGGGAATCGCGTGCGTGATTAGTACTGGTGGGATTCAGGGTGACAGCGCCTGGCGGGCGTCGTCATCGCCCCGCGTCCGGTCGCTGACTCCCGAGCTGTCGAAGGGTCTCGAGTTCGATCTGGTCGTCCTCGTCGGCCCGGAGACGTTCGGCGGGGGCATCGAGGGTGCCGTCGACCGCTATGTCGCGATGACCCGGGCAACCCAGCAGCTCGTCGTCCTCACGAGTTCCTGACGTCGGCCACTCTCAGGATGCCAGGTCGCGGGCGATGCCGTTGCGTTGGATTTCTGAGGTGCCGGTCAGGATGCGGAACATCCGCATCTTGCGGAAGAGGTACTCGATCTCGTTGCCCTGGGTGAGTCCTTCCTTGCCGTGGAGCTGGACGGCCTCGTCCAGGAGGCGGAAGGCGGACTCGGCGACGAAGAGCTTGCACATGAATGCCTCGGTGCGCACGTCCTCGCCGCGGTCGAGCGCGGCGAGGGCCGCGTAGGTCATGGAGCGGGCGGCGTAGAAGTCGGTGGCCATGTCGGCGACCTTGTGCTGGATGGCCTGGAGCGCCAGGAGCGGCCGGCCGCCGGCAACCGTGCGGTGGCGGGTGCGGTCGAGGGTGAGGTCCAGGGCCCGGCGCATGGCGCCCAGTGCGGTGGGGCAGTGCAGGAGACGGTTGACGGTGACGCGGCCGAGCGCGATCCGCAGGCCCTGGCCCTCCTCCCCCAGCAGGTTCTCGGCGGGCACCCGGCAGTTCTCCAGGACGATGTCGCTCTCGATGTGCTCACCGGACATCGGGGTGGCACCGTCCAGGACCCGGCAGCCGGGAGTGTCCAGGTCGAGGAGGAAGGCGGAGAAGCGTGGCTTGTCGCTCTCGCCCTCAGCGGTACCGGAGCCGGTGCTGGTACCCGTGTTGATACCGGTGTTGATACCGGTGTTGATATCGGTGTTGGTATCGGCCATGCGGGCGACGACGAGGGCGAAGTCCGCGAACGGGCCCGCGGAGGAGAAGACCTTGTGGCCGTTGAGGACGTAGCCGTCGCCGTCCCGTTGGGCGGTGGTGCGCATGGACCGTACGTCGGAGCCCGCGTCGGTCTCGGTGAGCGAGAAGCAGCAGGCGCGCTCCGCGCGGACCACGGGCAGGAAGTAGGTCTTCAGCTGGTACTCGGTGGCGTACCGCAGGATGTCACCGGCGCGCAGCGGGCCGCCCATGTCACCGAGGACGCTGTGGCCCAGTACCCGGCCGCTCGCGCCGACTTCCTCCTTCAGCGCGGCCAGTTGGGTATGGGTGAGGTCCTGACCGCCGTACTTCTTCGGCAAGTGGATGCCGTAGAAGCCCAGTTCGCGGCTGCGCTGCCATACGGGCTGTAGATCGGCACGGGTCAGGCGACTGGCCCGGGTGATGCCCCTGTCGTGTTCGTACGCGGCAAGTTCGCCGTCCAGGTAGTCGCGCAGTCTGTCGACGAGCGGGGCGAGGTGCGGGTCGGTGCAGGTGGGGCGCAGAGAAAAGGTCATCGGCCGTTGTTTCCTTGTCAGTTCACGCGGCGGGCGGTGTCGGCCCAGAACGGTTCGCGCACGGCCTTGCGGTCGAGCTTGCCGTTGCGGTTGTGGGGCAGTTCGGGGACGAACTCCACGGAGCGGGGCTTCTTGTACCGGTCGAGGCGCTCGGCGCAGAACTCGATCAGTTCGGCCGGCGTGACGGCGCGCCCCTCGTGGGCCACGACCACGGCCTTGACGGCCTCGCCCCACCGCTCGTCCGGCACGCCGACCACGCATGCCTCCCGCACGGCGGGGTGTTCGTAGAGGGCGGCCTCGACCTCGGTGCAGTAGATGTTGAAGCCACCGGAGATGATCATGTCTTTCTTGCGGTCGACGAGGAAGAGATAGCCGTCCTCGCGCATCCATGCCAGGTCACCGGTGTGCACCCAGCCGTCCTTGAACGTCTCGGCGGACAGCTCCGGTTCCTGCCAGTACTCGCGCACGCAGTCGGGGCCGCGCACGATCACCTCGCCGACCTCGCGCGGCCCCAGCTCGCGGCCGGCCTCGTCCACGACGCGCAGCTCGGTGTCGTACGCGGCGCGGCCGCACGACTGCAGCAGTTCGGGGTCCTCGGTGACGGCGCGGGCGATGTCCTGGCCGGTCAGGCCCGCGACGACACTGGTGGTCTCGCCGAGACCGTAGCCCTGCGCGACGATCGGCCCGAACAGGGCGACCGCTTCGCGCAGGCGTTGCGGCGCGATCGGCGCGCCGCCGATGCGGACGCTGGTGAGACTGGAGAGGTCCCGGTCGGCGGCCCCGGGGTGCGCGAGCACCATGGTGAGCATCGCCGGTACGAGGAAGGTGGCGGTGATGCGCTCCTTCTCCACGGTGTCCAGGAACGCCTCGGGGCTCCAGGCCGGCAGGACGTGGGTGGTGGAGCCGCCGAAGACGCCGGCGAGGAGCCCCATTCCGGTGGCGTGGGTGAGGGGGCCGCAGGCCAGGTAGCGGGTGCCGGGGCGGGGCCGGGACTCGTCGCTCATCAGCTGCTTGCGCATATTGGCCAGCCGGTTGCCGAAGGTCTGCACGGCGGCCTTCAGCGCGCCGGTCGAGCCCGAGGTGAAGTTGAGGACGCATGGCTCGTCCTCGTCGACCTCGATGGCGACCGCGACCGGATCTCCGGTGCCTTCGGCGAGGAGATCGGGGTACGCGATGACCGCCGGGTCGGCGCCCGGTACGTCATCGAGCGGTACGGGCAGGCAGTCCGTGCCCGCCGCGGCGATCGCGGCCAGCGCGTCCGCGCGGTGCGCGGCGTCGAAGACCAGGACGCGTACCGGGGCGTAGCGCAGGATGTGGGTGATCTCGCCGCGTCCCAGCCGGGCGTTGACCGGCGCCCGCATCAGCCCCGCCTTGTACAGGGCGAACTCGATCTCCACCAGCTCCCCCCGATTCCAGGCGAGGGAGGCGACCGCGTCGCCGGGACGCAGGCCCCGACCGATCAGCGCGGCGGCCAACTGGTTGGCGCCGCGCTCGAGTTGCCGGTAACTCCAGATGCGCTCGCCGCATACCAACGCGGGATCGTCGGGCCAGTACCGGGCGCTGCGGGTGAGGTAGGTGCCGAGGTTCAAGGGGTTCTCCAGAGCCGAGCGACAGAATCAAGCCGCAGAGTCGAGCCACAGAATCGAGCTGCAGAATCGACATGTTGAATGTTTCGAGACAGCTTGTTCAGTAACTTATTGGCTGTCAAGGCTCGCGTAGACTCCGCAGGAGCGAGACGGCAGAACGAGAAGGGGATGTGATGGCCGAGGACAGGCGCACCCGTCGCACCCGGCGGGCCTTGCGCACCGCGCTGGTGGAACTGGTGCTGGAGCGCGGCTTCAGCGCGCTCACCGTGGAGGACATCACCGAGCGCGCCGATGTCGGCCGGGCCACCTTCTACAGCCACTTCCGGGACCGGGAAGACCTCTTCGCGCGCGTGACGGCCGGCCTGCTGGAGGACCTGTCGGAACGGCTTCGCCCCGTCATGGCCGAGAGTCCCGTCGGCTTCACCGGCAAACCCGTACTGGAGATGCTCCGGCACGCCCGCGAGGAACGCGATGCCTACCGGATCGTGCTGCGGGGCGAGGGGGACGGCCGGCCGCTCCAGATGTTCACGGACGCGATCGCCAAGGCCACCGCCGAGGAATTCCGGGACCGTGCCGAGCGCAACGGCGTCGAGCCGAGAATCGACCCCACCCTCCTCGCGCGCGTCTGGGTGGGCGAGCAGATTGCGGTACTGCGCTGGTGGGTGGAGCACGAGACGCCACCGATGCCGGTCGAGGACGTCGTCCGTATGCTGCTCGACCTCGGCCTGCACGGCCGTTACTGGGCCAGCGGCTTCAACCCTCCGGCCTGAACCCCTACGAGGAGCGGGCCCGAACCCATGCGAGGAGCCGGCGTGAATCCCAGCGAGGAGCCAGCGTGAAACGGCGCGTAGGAATGACGGTATCGGTGGCGGCTCTGGGGCTGCTCACCGCGTGCGGGGGCGCCACCGGTGACACCCACCCCTGCACCCTGAAGGACGCGCCCGCCGGCATCGGCGTCAAGGTCCATCCGGAACTGGCGGGCCGGACGGCCGACGCGACCCTCACGGCCTGCTGGGACGGCACCTGCCGCAAGCGCACACTGCGGCTGCGGGAATCCGGGCCGGACGGACCGGTGGCCTGGCCCGGCTTCGCGCTCGTACGCGACCTGCCCGCGAAGCCGGTACGCGTCACGTTGGTATTCAAGAACCCACGCGGTACCACCGTGCTCGACCGACGGGTCACTGTCACCCCGAAGCCCACCTATCCCAACGGCCCTGACTGCTCACCGGCCGGCAACCAGGCGCGCCTGACGGTCACGGAAGAGGGCGCGTTGATCCCACGCTGACCATGGGCTACGGCGTCCTGGCCCGAGCCCTGGTCCTAGTCCCTGAGCGTGTCCTCATCGCGAGCAATGGAGCCGTTGCTCCCTTGAGACGGGCGGGGTGGGTCGGGGAGTTGCCCGGTGTCGATGATGCTGCGCGCCACCGTGGTGAGCAGGAGGCGATGGTGGCGGGCGTGGCGGCGCATGGTGTCGAAGGCTTGGGTCAGGGAGACCTGGCGCCGGGCGGCGAGGATGCCTTTGGCCTGTTCGATGACGATGCGGCTCTGCAGTGCGGTGTGGAGCTGCTGATTGACGGTCTGGGTGTTCTGGAGGGTACGGGAGTGCAGCAGTCCGATGGTCGCCGCGTCGGCGAATGCCTGGGCGAGCACGAGGTCGGCGGGCGGCAGCGGCTCGGCCGTGGTGCCCAGGAGCAGCAGGGAGCCGAGGGTCTCCTGGCGCAGTCGCATCGGCAGCGCGTGGGCGGTGGTGTACCCGGCCCGGCGGGCGTGAGCGGTGAAGTCGCGCCAGTCGGCGGAGGCGTGTGCGAGGTTGCTGTGGGTGACGGGGGTGGCGGTGCGGTACGCCTCCAGGGCGGGGCCCTGGTGCAGGGCCGCGTCCAGCAGCGTGGCCAGGGCGGGGCTGGGGTCGCAGGGGGCCGGGCTGTGCAGTCTGCTGCCGGGCCAGGCCAGCACTACCGCGGCATCGGTGACGGTGAGGATTTCCTTGCAACGCACCGTCAGCTGGTGCAGGAAGTCGATGATGTCGAAGTCGTCCACGAAGGTATCGGCGAGTTCCACGAAGGTCCGCGCGATCTGTTCTTCCCTGCTCATTCCCATCGCTCCCCATCCTGCCCGCGCCGTGGTCCGCTGCCCCGGTCGGCGGCCGCTACGCCGGCAGTTCCCGCTTGATGATCTCCCGGGCGACGTCCACCAGGGGCCGGCCGGCCGCGAACGCCTGCGCCCTGAGCCGGACCAGTGCCTCGGCCATCGGCACACCGAGCCGCACGCTCAGTACGCCGGTGGCCTGATGCACCTCCACCCGGTGCAGATCGACCGTTCCCGCGGCCCCCGGGCCGTCGTGCGGGGTATTTCTCTGCGGCCGCCACGCAAGCACCTGACCGGCCAGCACATCGGCCACCAGCAAGCCGTCCGCCGCCTGCTGCTCGCTCAACGGCCCAGGAGTGGACCGGTACCCGGTCAGCGTCCCGATAGGCACCGCTCCTACGCGCACCGGCCAGACGAACACCGCCGCGACGCCCAGAGCTTCGGCCTCCAAGGCGAACTGGGGCCATTGTTCGTCGAACAGGCCGCTCACGTCGACCACTTGGTGGGGCACCGCACCGACGTCCCAGTCCGCGGACAGCCCGGGCCCCTCTCCCAAGGTGAACTGGAGGTCCTCCAGCCGGGCGCTGATGTCGTCGCTGAACCACACCAGCTCGTCCCCGCGCCGCAGGGAGACCGCGATGCCTCCCAGCCCCAGCGCACGCGCGCAGCCCTCCGCCCACGCCTGCTTCTCCCCTGAGTCGATCACCGACTCCAGGTCGTCCAGCAGTGCATGCAGCGACAACTGGTTGTTCTCCATGGCTGGACCTCCCGCCGCGAGGCGAGCCGACCCTGCAAGACGGCCTCTTGCCGTGTCAGCAGGCTACTCCCAGGACCCCGCTCCGGAGCCGCCTTACCATGTCCTCTTCACGGGCCCACGGCATATCCCTCCGCCGGAGGAGACAGGGGAATGACGGTGCTGCTGGCACAGATCAGTGATTTACACCTGGACGCCCCCTGATCGTGGGACCGGCCGTCACCTGGACTCTGCGGCTGCCGTGGGAGGGCGACCAGGTCGCCGACTACGACCAGCCGCCCGGCCTCGCCTTCCATGTCCTGGACGGCGACGGGCGCCTGACCACCCATTACCGCGTCGTGCCGTGATCCTCGGCCAGCGGAAGAAAGATCCGGTCCAGGTGGTACGTGAAGATCGCGATGGCGGAGTCCGGGGTGCGCTGGCCGACGAGGATGCTGGTGCCGAGGCCGGCGGACATGGCCAGCAGGCCGACCGCCTCCGACCGGGGGTCCACACCGGGCCGCAGCAGACCTGACTCGTGTGCCTGCTGGAGGAGTCCGTTCAGGGCGGCCTCGGCGGCGTCGGGGTCCTTGATGAACGGCTGGGCCGCGAGCGCCGGGTCGGTCACGGCCAGGACGGCGTAGGAGGTGTAGAGGTGGTGGAAGGTGCGGCTCTCCTCATCGGTGGGCAGCGCCGTCATCAGCAGCGCCTCGATCGTCGCGCGCGGTCCCGGGTGGTCCCCGGCGGCCCGGAGCCCGGCCGCGACCCGCTCGCCGAACCGCTCGGCGAGCCGTTGCAGCCCGAAGAGCAGCAGCTTCTCCTTGGTCTCGAAGTAGTACTGCACCAGCCGCAGCGAAACACCCGCCTCCGCCGCGACGTCGCGCATCCCCACGGCATGCAGTCCGCGCCGGCCCGCGACCCGGACGAGCGCCTCGGCGATCTCGGTCCGCCGTTCTGCGTGATCCACGCGCTTGGGCATCGTCCGGCTCTCCGCTTCTCGTTGACGACTTCTTCTCGTTGACGGCTTCTCCACTTCCTTGATGGTACAGCCGTACCATCATCGTGGTACGTTCGTATCACAACGTTCGACTACCCGGAGGTGGCCGTGCCCGAGACCGTTGCAGTCCGCACCCAGGCCGAGGTCGGCCGCTATGTGAGCGACGCCCGGCGCGACCGCTACTTCGCGGCCTGCGACGCGGTGTACGCGCTGGGCGCCTCCGCGCTGGCCGAGGAGGACGTCGAGACATCGTTTGGGACCACGCATGTCTACCGCTACGGGCCCGCCGACCCGGCAGCCCGTCGCCGCACCCCCGTCGTCCTGGTGCACGGGGCGGGCTCCTGCTCCGCCATGTGGTACCCCAACACCCCCGCGCTCAGCGCCGAGCGGCCGGTCTACGCGATCGACACCCCTGGCGACCCCGGCCGCAGCGTGCAGCGCGCGCCCCTCCACCGGCCCGAACACGCCGCCCAGTGGCTGGACGAGACGCTCGCCGGGCTCGGGCTCGACCGGGTACACCTCGTCGGGTCGTCCTACGGCGGCTGGCTGACCCTGAACCAGGCGCACCGCGGGCCCGGCCGCCTCGCCTCGGTCACGCTGCTCGACCCGGGCGGCCTGGAGAAGGTGGGGCTGCGCTTCTTCGTCTGGATCTTCGCCAGCCTCTTCGCGACCTGCGCGCCGAAGGCGCTGCGGCCACGGCTGGCGGCCTGGCTGGAGCAGCCCGTACTCGTCGTGCCGGAACTCCGCACGATGATCCGGCTCGGCGTCCGCGCCTACCGCATCCGCCGCCCGGCGCCGCTGCCCCTTTCCGAGGCCGAGCTGTCCGGCATCCGCACCCCGCTCTATCTGGTACTCGGCAAGCGCAGCCTGCTCGTGCACCCGCGGCGGCAAGTGGAGCGCGTCCCGCGCCTGATACCGGGCGCCCGGGCCGAGATCATCGTCGGCACCGGGCACGGACCGCAGATCGACCACGCCGAGGAGGTCAACCGTCGGATGCTGCGCTTCATGGACTCCGTCGACTGACCCCTTCCGAAGCCAACGGCCGCTCCGCCGTGGTGAGGAAGCGGTTCAGGGGCAGGGTGGCGGCGCCGACCGTGACCGCGTCCGTGCCGAGGCGGCCGAGTTCGATCGTGGCGCGGGCTGCCGGGTAGCGGAGGGCGTATGCCGCGGTGGCCTCGCGTACGGCGGGCAGCAGGCGGGCGCCGAGGAGGAGTCCGGCCCAGCCGGCCAGCACGATGCGCTCGGGGTTGAAGAGATTGACCAGGTCGGCGATGCCCGCGCCGAGGTACTCGGCGGTCTCCGCCAGGACTTCGGCGGCGGCCGGGTCCTCGGCCGCGAGGAGTGCGGCGAGCGCGGACTCCTCGTCCGCGCCGGGCGCGCGTCCGCCGCCCGCCTCCCGCCACCGTTCCAGTACCGCTTCGGCGCCCACGTACGCCTCCAGGCAGCCGCGGGCGCCGCAGCGGCAGCGGCGGCCGCGCAGTTGCATGGTCGTGTGGCCCCACTCCCCCGCGCCCTGTGCGGCGCCGCCGTACGCGCTCCCGTCGGTGATCACACTGGCGCCGACGCCGGAGCCGATGAGGGCGATGACGGCGTCGCGCGCGCCCCGGCCCGCGCCGAACCACATTTCGGCCTGCCCGAGCGTCCTGGCGCCGTTGGACACGAACAGTGGCGTTGATAGCGGTAGTTGAGCGGTATCGCGGAGGAGTGATTCAAGGGGTACGGCGTCCCAGCCGACCGTTTGGGCGTGTACGACGGCGCCGTCCGCGGCCGGGTCCTCCGCGACGATGCCGGGCACGCCGACGCCGATGCCGAGCAGCGGGCCGTGCGGGACGTCCGCGCGGCACACTTCCGCCAGGCCGTCGACGATGAGGCGTACGACGTGGGTGACGTCGCCGTGGCCGCCGTCCTTCAATGAGTGTTCGGCGCGGGCGAGTTCGGTCATGGTGATGTCGAAGAGTTCAACGCGTATCCGGGTCTCGCCGACGTCCACGCCGATGAGGGAGCCGGCCCTGGGCGGGATGCGCAGCAGGGTGCGTGGGCGGCCGCCGTCGGAGCCGACGGAGCCCGCCTCCTCCAGCAGGCCGTCCGCGAGGAGTTCGGCGGTGACGTTGCTGACGGACGCCGAGCTGAGGCCGGTGTGCGCGGTCAACTCCTGGCGGCTCAGCGGGCCTTCGAAGTACAGCCGGCGCAGCAGTGTCGCGCGGTTGCCGCGGCGCAGATCGCGGACCGTTCTGCGGTGGCGTTCGGGCATGTGGCTCCTTCCCTCCGCCCCAACTTACCGGCGTCCGGCGTCTTGACGGCCACTTCTCTCACTACTTAACTCACGCCTTGAGTTAAGACCGAGCCGCGTTCAGAGCTTTGACGCTCACCTCCCGGAGGGGCCTCAACGACCATGCGCAGATTCCGTATGGCGGCAGCCGCCGCGCTCACCACCGCACTGACCGCCGCCCTGGCCACCGGCTGCGGCGGTGGCAACGCGCCCGGCGGCGCGGCCGGCAACGGCAACCCGAAGGAGCTGACGTACTGGGCGACCAACCAGGGGTCCAGCCTGGAGGCCGACAAGAAGGTGCTCGCGCCCGAGTTGAAGAAGTTCGAGCAGCGGACCGGCATCAAGGTCCATCTGGAGGTCGTGCCCTGGGCCACGCTGCTGGACCGCATCCTCGCCGCGGCCTCCTCCGGCCAGGGGCCCGATGTCCTCAACATCGGCAACACCTGGTCCGCCTCGCTGCAGAAGAGCGGCGCGCTGCTGCCGTTCGACAGCAAGACGTTCGCCGAGGTCGGCGGCAGGGACCGATTCGCGAGCGCGCCGCTGGCCGCGACCGGCGCCCGCGGCAAGGACCCGGCGGCGGTGCCGCTGTACTCCCTGACGTACGCGCTCTACTACAACAAGAAGATGTTCCGGGAGGCCGGGATCGAGCGACCGCCCACCACGTGGGAGGAGCTGGTCGCCGACGGGAAGAAGCTGACCCGGGGCGGCAAGTACGGGCTGGCCGTCGAGGGCGGCAATCCGGTGGAGAACGCCCATCACGCGTTCGTCTTCGGCAAGCAGCACGGTGCCGACTTCTTCGACGCCGCGGGCCGGCCCACCTTCGACCGGCCCGCGAACGTCGCGGCCGTCAAGCAGTACGTCGACCTGCTCGCCGCCGACCGGATCGCCGCGCCGGGCAACGCCGAGTACGCCCAGAACCAGTCCGTGCGGGACTTCGCCACCGGCAAGGCCGGGATGCTGCTGTGGCAGGCCGCGCGCACCTCGCTGCTCGCGCACGGCATGAAGCCGGACGAGTACGGTGTCGCGCCCGTCCCCTTCCGGACCGCCGACGCGTCCGGCCGCCGCAACATCAACTCGATGGTCGCCGGCATCAACATCGGTGTCTTCAAGAACACCGACAACCGCGACGGCGCCCTGAAGTTCGTGAAGTTCATGACCTCGACCGCCGAGCAGAACGTGCTGACCACGAAGTACGGGTCGCTCTCGCCCGTGCTGGCGGCGCAGAAGCACGCACCGCGCACGCCGGACGAGGCCGTACTGCGCGAGGTACTGGCCAAGAGCGCGGAGCCGTTGCCGCAGGTCCCGGACGAGGCGCAGTTCGAGACGCTGGTCGGCGGGGCGATGAAGGAGCTGTTCGCCGACGCCGCCGCGGGCAAGAAGATCACCACGGCGGACGTGCGGGCCCGGCTGACCGCGGCCCAGCAGCAGATGCGGAAGTGAGGCGGCGATGATCGCCCGTATCAGGCGCGGCGGGCTGCCCTACCTCCTGTTGCTCCCGGCGCTCGCCCTCGAACTGCTCATCCACCTCGTCCCGATGGTCATCGGCATCGCGATGAGCTTCAAGCGGCTCACCCAGGAGTACATCGGCAACTGGGGCGCGGCGCCCTGGGCCGGCCTGGACAACTTCCGGCTCGCGGTCGACTTCGACGCGCCCGCCGGCCGGGCGCTGCTGCACTCCTTCGCGGTCACCTGCGTCTTCACCGTGCTCGCCGTGGGCCTGGCCTGGCTGCTCGGCGTGACGGCCGCGATCCTGATGCAGGACACGTTCCGGGGCCGCGGCCTGCTGCGGGCGCTGTTCCTCGCCCCGTACGCACTGCCGGTCTACACCGCCGTCATCACCTGGTCCTTCCTGCTCCAGCGGGACAACGGGCTGGTGAACCACGTGCTGCACGATCAGCTCGGCATCACCGCGTCGCCCACGTTCTGGCTGGTCGGCGACAACAGCTTTCTCGCGCTCGTGGTCACCGCCGTCTGGCGGACCTGGCCGTTCGCCTTCCTGATGCTGACGGCGGCGCTGCAGAACATTCCCCGGGAGTCCTACGAGGCGGCGCAGCTGGACGGCGCCGGCGTCCGGCGGCAGATCCGGCACATCACCCTGCCGGCCCTCCGTCCGGTCAATCAGGTCCTCGTCCTGGTGCTCTTCCTGTGGACCTTCAACGACTTCAACGTGCCGTACGTGCTCTTCGGGAAGGCCGCGCCGGAGGCCGCCGACCTGATCTCGATCCACATCTACCAGGCGTCCTTCGAGACCTGGAACTTCGGCTCGGGGTCCGCCATGTCCGTACTGCTGCTGTTGTTCCTGCTCGTGGTGACGGCCCTGTACCTGCTGGTCACCGGCCGTGGAAGGAGGGGTGAACATGGCTGACGCCGTCCGGTCGCCCACCGCGCCGCCCCGGTCCTTCCTGTGGACCCGGCGCGTACTGCTCACCCTGCTGGCGCTCTTCACGGCCACGCCGCTGTACGTGATGCTCAGCAGCTCGCTCAAGCCGCTGCAGGACGTGACCGGCGCCTTCCGTTGGTTCCCCAGCAAGGTGACCATCCAGCCCTATCTCGACATCTGGCGGACCGTGCCGCTGGGGCGGTACTTCGTGAACTCCCTGATCGTGGCGAGTGCGGCGACCGCCTGCTCGGTGGTGATCGCGGTGTTCGCCGCGTACGCGGTGAGCCGGTACCACTTCCGGGGGAAGCGGCTGTTCACGGTGACGGTGCTGTCGACGCAGATGTTCCCCGGCATCCTCTTCCTCCTCCCGCTGTTCCTGCTCTTCGTCAACATCGGGAATGCCACCGGCGTCGCGCTCTACGGCTCGCGCGGCGGCCTGATCCTCACGTACATGACCTTCACCCTGCCGCTGTCCCTCTGGATGCTGGTGGGTTACTTCGACTCCATCCCGCGCGACCTGGACGAGGCGGCGCAGGTCGACGGCTGCGGGCCGCTCGGCGCGCTGCTGCGGGTGGTCGTGCCCGCCGCGGTGCCCGGCATCGTGGCCGTGGCCATCTACTCCTTCATGACCGCGTGGGGCGAGGTGCTCTTCGCGTCGGTCATGACCAATGACGTCACCCGCACGCTCGCGATCGGCCTCCAGGGCTACGCGACCCAGACCGAGGTGTACTGGAACCAGATCATGGCCGCCTCGCTCGTCGTCAGCGTCCCCGTCGTCGCGGGCTTCCTGCTGCTCCAGCGCTATCTCGTCGCCGGGCTCACCGCCGGCGCCGTCAAGTAAGGGCCTGTGTCATGGTCCCCGCGGAAAGGAACTCCGTGTCCGACTCGTACCTCGACTCGCTCCCCGCCGGCTTCGTCTGGGGCACTGCCACCGCCGCGTACCAGATCGAGGGCGCGGTGGCCGAGGACGGCCGGACGCCGTCCATCTGGGACACCTTCAGCCACACCCCCGGCAAGGTCGACAACGGCGACACCGGGGACGTGGCCTGCGACCACTACCACCGCTGGCGCGAGGACATCGCGCTGATGCGGCGCCTAGGGGTGGACGCGTACCGCTTCTCGGTCGCCTGGCCGCGGGTCGTGCCGGGCGGCGACGGGCCGGTCAACAAGGCGGGCCTGGACTTCTACGACCGGCTCACCGACGGGCTCCTGGACGCCGGGATCACGCCGTATCCGACCCTGTACCACTGGGATCTGCCGCAGGCGCTGCAGGACCGGGGCGGCTGGCCCGCCCGGGAGACCGCCGAGCACTTCGCGGCGTACGCGGCGGTCGTCGCCGAGCGGCTCGGCGACCGTGTCCAGCACTGGACCACCCTGAACGAACCGCTCTGCTCCGCCTGGATCGGCCACCTCGAAGGCCGGATGGCCCCCGGCCTGACGGACCTCACCGCGGCCGTCCGTGCCTCCTTCCACCTGCACCTCGGGCACGGCCTCGCGGTGCGGGCGATCCGGGCCGCGGTGCCCGGCGCGCGGGTCGGCATCGTCAACAACCTCACGCACTGCGAGCCGGCGAGCGAGCGGACGGCCGACCACGCGGCCGCGCGCCGCTCCGACGGCCACACCAACCGCTGGTGGCTGGACCCGCTGCACGGCCGCGGCTACCCGCAGGACATGATCGACCTGTACGGCACCGAACCCCCGGCCCGGGCGGGCGACTTGGAGACCATCGCCGCGCCGCTGGACTGGCTCGGACTGAACTACTACTTCCGCAATGTCGTCGCCGACGACCCGGCGGGCCCGGTCCCGTACGCCCGGCAGACCGCCGTCCCCGGCGCGCGCCGCACGGCCATGGGCTGGGAGGTGCACGCGGAGGGCCTCGTGAAGACGCTGCGGCGGATGACCGAGGACTACGGGGCGCGCTGCCTGTACGTCACTGAGAACGGCTCCGCCTACCCGGACACCGTCGGTCCCGACGGGCAGGTCCACGACCCGGAGCGGGTCCGCTACCTGGAAGAACACCTGGCCGCGTGCGCCCGCGCGGTGTCCGAAGGGGTACCGCTGGCGGGCTACTTCGCCTGGTCGCTGCTGGACAACTTCGAGTGGGCGTACGGCTACGACAAGCGGTTCGGCCTGGTCCACGTCGACTACGCGACGCAGCGGCGCACGGTCAAGACCAGCGGGCGGCGCTACGCGAGCCTGGTCCGCGCGCACCGCGCCGCCGGGTCCTCCTGAGACAGCGGCTCTCAGCTCGCCAGCAAGGTCGTGATGGCCTTGTCCAGCGCGCCGCCGACGTCCTCGATGTGCCGGTGCCGGCCGTCCTCGACGATGAGTTCGCCGCCGGTGACGACATGGCTGACGTCGGCGGCGGTGCCGGCGAACACGGCGTGCGCCAGCGGATCGCCGGCCCGCGCCCCGGCCGTGCGCGGCGAGTCCAGCCGTACGGTGGTGAGATCCGCGAGCCGGCCCGCCGCGATCACGCCGGCGTGCCAGCCGAGCGCCGCCATGCCGGCGGAGGTCGCGGCGGTGAGCAGTTCGGCGGCGGTCCAGTGGCCGCGGCGGCCGCTGACCAGCCGTTCGTCCAGTTCGACCGCGCGGGCCTCCTCCCACAGGTCGATCATCATGTGCGCGTCGCTGCCGAGGCTCAGCGGCGTGCCGGCCGCCGCCAGCCGGCCGGCGGGGCCGATGCCGTCGGCCAGGTCGCGTTCGGTGGTCGGGCACAGGCAGACGCCGGTGCGGGAGCCGCCGAGCAGCGCGATGTCGGCGGAGTCCAGGTGCGTCGCGTGCACGGCCGTCGCGCCCTCGCCCAGTACTCCCTTCTCGTGCAGCAGGCGGGTGGGGGTGCGGCCGTACCGCTGGCGGCAGGCGGCGTTCTCGGCGGGCTGTTCGGAGAGGTGGACGTGGAGCGGGACGCCGCGGCGGCGGGCGTCGGCGGCGACGAACGTCATCGCCTCGCGCGGCACGGCGCGCACGCTGTGCACGGCGGCGCCGATGCGGAGCCGGTCGCCGTCCCGCAGGGCGCCCGTGCGCCGCGCCCAGTCCTCGGCGCTGCCGTCGCTGAAGCGCCGCTGCACGCCCTCCAGCCGTCTGCCGTCGATGTCGGCCATGAGGTAGCAGGTGTCGAGGAGGGTGAGGCGGATGCCCGCGTCGGCGGCGGCGCGGGCGAGCGCGCCGCCCATGGCGTTGGGGTCGTCGTACGGGGTGCCGTCCGGGTTGTGGTGGACGTAGTGGAACTCGCCGACGGCGGTGATGCCGGACAGCGCCATCTCGGCGTACGTGGCGCGGGCGAGGGCGTACATACGGTCGGGGTCGAGGTGTCCCGCGGCGTCGTACATGACGTCGCGCCAGCGCCAGAAGTCGGTGACGCCGCTCTGGCTGCGGCCGCGGATGGCGCGGTGGAAGACGTGGGAGTGGGTGTTGGCCAGGCCCGGTACGGTCAGTCCTGGCAGTCGGTGGGCACCGGGCGGTGCCGGGGTGTTGTCGGTGACACGGGTGATCCGTCCGTCGGCCACTTCGATGAGGACCTGCTCGGCGACGCCGGTCCCGCCGAGCCAGGCGTACTCGCAATGAAACGTCATCCGGCCTCCCTGAGGACGGTCCGCCACGGCCGGTCACGCACCGCGGCGACCACACAGCTCTCCGTAAACGGTAGTTGACCTCCGAACGACTGGGAACGCCTCGCGCGGACGTGGCGTCAAGATGCCTGTGCCATGGGCGAATTCAGGATGCCTGTGATGGGCCTGAAGGGCGCTCTTGCGGCGCCGCGGCAGAGGCCGGCGCCGGTCCCGTGCTGCCCCGTGCTTCGATCCGGGGCAGCGGTTCCTGGGTGTGACCGGCGGGGGCGCCGTCCAGGAGGGCGGTCAGCGCCTGCGCGGCGTGCCGGCCGAAGGCGGCGGTGTCGCGCACCGGTGCGGTCAGCGCCGGGTGGACGCTGCGGCACAGTACCGAGTCGTCCCAGGCCACCAGGGAGAGCTGGTCGGGGACGCGGATGCCGCGCTCGGCGGCGACGGCGAGCCCGGCGACGGCCAGTACGTCGTTGTCGTAGATCAGGGCCGTGGGCGGCTGGGGGTGGTCCAGCACCCGGCGGGTGGCGGCCGCGCCCTCGCTGTCGGAGTAGTCGGTGGTCACCGAGGCGGCCTCGGTCAGGCCGAGCCGGGCGGCCTCGGCGCGCAGGGAGGCGATCCGGCGCTGGGTGTGAGCGAATTCGGGCAGTCCGGCGATGTGCGTGATACGGCGGTGGCCGAGCGCGTGGAGATGGCCGACGAGGGCAGCCATGATGCCCGCGTCATCGGCGCCGAGCGTGGAGACGGCCGGACTCTCGCCGTCGGCCACCTCCGGCGCGGACGCGCCGATCATCACGGCGGGCAGCCCGAGGCCGCCGAGCAGGTCGGGGCGCGGGTCGTCCTGGCGCGGGTCGACGACGAGGACGCCGTCCACGCGGTGCTCGGCCCACCAGCGGCGGTAGGTCGCGCACTCCGCGTCCAGCCCCTCGACGACCTGGAAGAGCAGCCCCAGCTTCCGCTCGGCCAGCTCCTCCTGGATGCCGGAGACCAGCTGGAGGAAGAAGGACTCCACGCCGAGGGTGCGGGCCGGCCGGGCCAGTACCAGCCCGACCGTGGCCGAGCCCTCGCCGGACAGCGCGCGGGCGGCCGCCCGCGGCTGCCAGCCGAGCTGCTCGGCGACCCGGCGGATGCGGTCCCGGGTCACCGGCGAGACGCCGGGGCGGTCGTTGAGCGCGAAGGAGACCGCGCTCTCGGACACCCCGGCGCGCAGGGCGATGTCCTTCATGGTCGGCCGCCGGGCCGGCGTACGGCGCATGCTCCCTCTTCCGCTTCCACTGCTCCACTAATGCGCTTGAGTACGGAGAGACTAAAGCGCATTAGCCCTTACGGCAAGAGGCGCGAACTCGCCTCGCTGACCTGGCATTTCGATGCGGGTGAAAAGAAATGCAGGCGAAAGTGTTGACGTAACTCGGCGGCTGCGGGCACCTTTTGGGGCGCCCACCCAGGACCGACTGAAGGAGCCCTGCGGCCATGCCCACTTTCCGGGGTACTCGTGTGTCCAGACCCGCCCGTACCGCCGTACCGCTGCTGGCGGGCGCGCTGCTCCTCAGTGCCTGCGGGGGCGGCGGCGAGGACGGCGGCAGCGCCGCCGACGGCAAGGTGAGCGGCCACATCAGCTTCCAGACCTGGAACCTGCGGGCCCAGTACAAGGACTACTTCAACGGCCTCATCGACGAGTTCGAGAAGGCGCACCCGGGCACGAAGGTGAAGTGGATCGACCAGCCGGCCGAGAACTACGCCGAGAAGCTCAGCGCGGACGCCGGCGGCGGCACCCTGCCCGACGTCGTGAACGTCTCCCCCGACCTGTCCTACCCGCTGGCCAAGGCCGGGCTGCTGATGAACCTGGACAAGGAGCCGGTCACCGCGAAGGCGAAGAAGGTCTACACGCCGGAAGCCTGGGCGGGCAACGAACTGCCGGGGCTGGACGGCGCGTACGCCTTCCCCTGGTACCTCAACACCGGCCCGCTGTTCTACAACAAGGCGCTGTTCAAGAAGGCCGGGCTGGACCCGGAGAAGCCGCCGACGACGTACGACGAGCTGTTCGCCGACGCGCGGAAGATGGCGAAGAGCTCCGGCGGCAAGGTCGCCACGCTGGCCGGGGTGCCCGCGATCGAGGACTTCGGGCGGTACGGCGTGAAGCTGATGAACGCCGACGCCACGAAGTTCACCTACAACGAGCCTCGGGGCGTTGCGCTGCTGACCGAGTACAAGAAGCTCTTCAAGAGCGGCGGGCTGGACTCGCAGGCGCTGAGCGCCACTCCGGAGAGCGCGGGGCGGAAGTTCCTCCAGGAGCGGGTGGCGATGAATCCGGGCACCGCGCCCGACCTCGCCGACTTCAAGGAGAACGCGCCACGCCTGTACAAGAATCTCGGCATCACCGACGCGCCCAACAACACCGGCAAACCCAACATGTACGTGATGGGTCTGGGTGTCAACGAACAGAGCAAGCACAAGGCCGCCGCCGTCGCCTTCGCACGCTTCGTCACCAACCAGCGCAACCAGGAGTCCTTCGCGCACGAGGTCGCGGTCTTCCCCAGCACCCGCGGCTCCCTGGAGAAGCCGTACTGGACCAAGGACGACGGCACCGACGAGGGCCGGGTGCGGGTGGCCGCGGCGAAGATGCTGGACGGTGCGGTGAACTACACGCCCGTGGTGATGACGGACGAGATGAAGACCGTGCTGCAGAACGAGGTCGCCAAGGCGCTGCAGGGCGACAAGTCGCCGAAGCAGGCGCTGGACGACGCGGTCGCGCAGAGCAACCGGCTGCTGCAGCAGGGCTGAGCCATGAGCGTACGGACCCATCGCGCGGCCAGTCCCTGGCTGTTCCTGCTGCCGGGGCTGGCGGTGGTCGCGGCCTTCATCCTGTACCCGTTCCTCAGCACCGTGCAGCACGCCTTCACCGACGCGCGCACGCTCACGCCGGGCGTGTGGGTGGGGCTGCGCAACTTCCAGGAGATGCTGAACGATCCGCAGTTCTGGACGGCGCTGCGCAACAGCCTGCTGTACGTGGTGGTCGTGGTGCCCTGCACGGTGCTGCTGCCGCTGCTGCTGGCCCTGCTGGTGGAGAAGCCGCTGAAGGGCGTCGTCTTCTTCCGTGCGGCGTTCTACACGCCGGTGGTCGCTTCCGTGGTCGTGGTCGCGCTGATCTGGGTGTGGATGCTGGACGACCGCGGGCTGCTCAACAGCATGCTGGAGACGCTGGGCGCGGGACCGGTGTCCTTCCTGGGTGACGCCTGGCTGGTGCTGCTGTGCGCGATGGCCCTGACGGTGTGGAAGGGCCTCGGCTACTACATGATCATTTACCTGGCGGCGCTGGCACAGGTACCGAAGGAGCTGCACGAGGCCGCGGCCGTGGACGGCGCGGGGCCGGTCCGCCGCTTCCGCACCGTCACCGTGCCGGCGGTGCGCTCCACGATGGTGCTGGTCGGCGCGCTCTCCTCGGTCGCCGCCTTCAAGGTGTTCTCCGAGGTGTACCTGCTGGCCGGGCCGACCGGCGGCCCGGCCGGGGAGGACAGCACGCTCGTGATGCTCGTCCAGCGCTCCGGCACGGGGCTGTCGGGGCGGGTCGGTTACGCCTCCGCGCTCTCCCTCGTCATCTTCTGCATCGCGCTGGCGCTGATGCTGCTCGTGCTGCGCGCCGACCGGGGCGACCGGGGCGACCGGGGCGACCGGGGCGACCGGGGCGATCGCAGCGACCGGAAGGAGAAGTCCGCATGACCCGCGTCGGCCGCACGGAGCGGGTCGTGCGCTACGTCCTGATGCTCGCCGTGCTGGCGATCACCGTCGGGCCCTTCCTGTGGCAGCTGTCCACCTCGCTCAAGGGCCCGGGCGAGACCATCTACCCCTCGCCGCCCTCCTTCGTCCCGCACGACCCGACCCTCGCCAACTACGCCGAGGTGGCGCGCATCATCCCGGTCTGGGACTACGCGCTGAACTCGCTCAAGGTCGCCACCGCCAACGTCCTCACCAACTGCGTGGGCGCCTCGCTCGCCGGATACGCGCTGGCCAGGCTGCGCTTCCGGGGCCGTACGGCGGCCGGGCTCGTCTTCGTCGCCGCGCTGCTGGTCCCGCTGGAGTCGATCATCATCGCGCAGTTCACCACCATGCGCGATCTGGGCCTGAACAACACTCTGGTCGCCGTCGTCCTGCCGGGCAGCGTCGGCGCGCTCAATGTGCTGCTGATGCGCAACGCCTTCCGTGCGATCCCGTACGAGATCGAGGAGGCGGCCGTCGTGGACGGCGCGAACGTCTGGCAGCGCTTCTGGCGCATCGCGCTGCCCTCGGTGAAGGGCACCCTCGCGGTCGTCGCGATCTTCGCGTTCATGGGCGCCTGGGACGACTTCCTCTGGCCGCTGATCGTCCTCTCCGACCCGGACCACTTCACCCTCACCGTCGGCCTGAACTTCCTGCACGGCACCTTCGCGGACAAGCCCCGGGTGGTCGCCGCCGGCACCATCATCGCGGTGGCCCCGCTGATCGTGATGTTCGCCTGTCTGCAGCGTTACTTCTTCCGCGGCGTGGGCGAGGGCGCGGTCAAGGGCTGAGCGCCCGATCCGCCCGGCCCATCCCCACCGAACAGGACCCGTATGCCCCCGATGCGCTTCGGCGTGAACTACACGCCCACCCGCGGCTGGTTCCACCACTGGCTCGACTTCGACCTGGACGAGGTACGGGCCGACCTGGACTCCGTCGCGGCCCTCGGCCTGGACCACGTCCGGGTCTTCCCGCTCTGGCCGCTCTTCCAGCCCAACCGCACCCTGATACGACCGCGCGCGGTGGACCAGCTGGTCGCCCTCGCCGACGCGGCCGCCGAACGCGGCCTGGACGTCGCCGTCGACGGCCTCCAGGGCCACCTCTCCAGCTTCGACTTCGTGCCCGCCTGGACCACCACCTGGCACCGTCGCAACCTCTTCACCGACCCCGACGTGCTGGACGGCCAGGCGGCGTACCTGGAGACGCTGGCCGCGGCCCTCGCCGGCCGGCCGAACTTCCTCGGCATGACCCTCGGCAACGAGACCAACCAGTTCTCCGGCGACCCGCACCCCGACCCGGACCGCATCACGCCCGAGCAGGCGAGCGCGTGGCTGGAGCGGATGCTGGCCGCGTGCGAGCGCGGCGCCCCGGGCCGGCTCCATCTGCACGCCTCGTACGACGCGGCCTGGTACCTAGACGGGCATCCGTTCACCCCCGGCCACTCGGCCACGCTCGGCGCGCTGACCACCGTGCACGCCTGGGTGTTCAACGGGACGGCGCAGCGGTACGGGCGGGAGTCCACGGCCACCGCCCAGCACGCCGCGTACTTGATCGAGCTGTCCAAGGCGTGGGCCGAGGACCCGGCCCGGCCGGTGTGGCTCCAGGAGGTCGGCGCGCCCGCCCCGCACATCCCCGCCGAGCACGCCCCCGCGTTCGTGCGGGACACCGTGCGTGCCGCGCTGGACTGCACGGACCTGTGGGGCATCACGTGGTGGTGCTCGCACGACGTGGACCGGGCGCTGGCCGACTTCCCCGAGCTGGAGTACAGCCTCGGGCTGCTGACGAACGGCCGAAAGGCCAAGCCGGAGGGGCTCGCCTTCGCCGACGCCGTACGGGAGCAGCGGGCCACGCCGCACGTCCCGGCGCCGCGCACCCTCGCGCTGGCCGTCGAGAGCGGCACCCCGTGCGCCCCCGGCGGCCCGGTCTTCGAGGCGTGGATGCGGCTCGCGGAGCGCGGCCTGCGGCCGGCCTGCGTACGCAGTGAACGGGCAGCGGACAGCGCGTACTTGAAGGACCGCGGCATCGCGGAAGTGATCCAGCCCCACGAGGCGTGAACACGAGGCGTAAGCACGAGGCGTGAAGGAGCCGTACCGACATGCACGACCACCGCACCACCACCGAAGCCCGTCTGAAGCGGGTGCTGGAAGAGCGTCTGTGGCCCGCCGTGTACCCGGAGTCGGTGCCGCTGACCGTCGGCGTGTGGCACGCGCCCGGCGAGCCGGTGCCGGTCGCCGAGGGCATCGCCGCGCCGCGTACGCCCATCGAGCCGGGCGCGCCGTGGGGTCCGCCGTGGGGCACCAGCTGGTTCACGGTCAGCGGCACCGTGCCCGAAAAGTGGGCGGGCCGGACCGTAGAGGCGCTGCTCGACCTGGGCTTCGACGAGAACATGCCGGGCTTCCAGTGCGAGGGCCTGGTGTACCGGCCCGACGGCTCCCCGGTGAAGGGGCTCAACCCGCGCAACCAGTGGGTGCGGATCGCCGCCCCGGCCCGCGGCGGCGAGGAGGTGCACCTGCACGTCGAGGCGTCCGCCAACCCCGTCATCCTCGACTACCACCCCTTCCTCCCCACCGAGCTGGGCGACCGGGAGACGGCCGGTGACGTGCCCCAGTACAGGCTGGCCCGGATGGATCTCGCGGTCTTCGATCAGACCGTGTGGGAGCTGGCGCACGACCTGGAGGTGCTGGGCCAGCTGATGGCCGAGCTGGGCGAGGACACCGCGCGCCGCTGGGAGATCCTGCGCGCGGTGGAACGCGCCCTGGACGCCGTCGATCTCCAGGACATCGGCGGGACGGCGGCCCGCGCCCGCGAGCCGCTGGCCGGCGTGCTGGCCGCGCCCGCCCACGCCTCCGCGCACCGCATCAGCGCCGTCGGCCACGCGCACATCGACTCGGCGTGGCTGTGGCCACTGCGCGAGACGGTGCGCAAGGTCGCCCGTACGGCGTCCAACATGACCGCGCTGCTGGAGGACGAGCCGGACTTCGTGTACGCGATGTCGCAGGCGCAGCAGTACGCATGGCTGAAGGAACACCGGCCCGAGGTGTACGCGCGGGTGAAGAAGGCGGTGGCGGACGGCAGGTTCGTGCCGGTGGGCGGGATGTGGGTGGAGTCGGACACCAACATGCCGGGGTCCGAGGCGCTGGCGCGGCAGTTCGTGCACGGCAAGCGGTTCTTCCTGGAAGAGTTCGGGGTCGAGACGGAGGAGGTGTGGCTGCCGGACACCTTCGGGTACTCGGCGGCGCTCCCCCAGCTCGTCCGGCAGGCGGGCGCCAAGTGGTTCCTGACGCAGAAGATCTCCTGGAGCCGGGACAACAAGTTCCCGCACCACACCTTCTGGTGGGAGGGGCTGGACGGCACGCGGGTGTTCACGCACTTCCCGCCGATGGACACCTACAACGCGCAGCTGTCGGGCCAGGAGGTGGCGCACGCGGCGCGCAACTTCCGCGAGAAGGGGGCTGCGACGCGGTCGCTGGCGCCGACCGGCTGGGGCGACGGGGGCGGCGGCACGACCCGCGACATGCTGGCGCGGGCGCGGCGGCTGGCCGACCTGGAGGGCTCGGCCAAGGTCGTCTTCGAGAAGCCTTCGGCCTTCTTCGAGAAGGCGCACGCGGAGTACCCGGACGCGCCGGTGTGGACCGGCGAGCTGTATCTGGAGCTGCACCGCGCGACGCTGACCAGCCAGGTCCGTACGAAGCAGGGCAACCGGCGCAGCGAGCATCTGCTGTACGAGGCGGAGCTGTGGTCGGCGACGGCGGCGGTGCGGACCGGACATCCGTACCCCTACGAGGAGCTGGACCGGCTGTGGAAGGAGGTGCTGCTGCACCAGTTCCACGACATCCTGCCGGGCACGTCGATCGCCTGGGTGCACCGGGAGGCGGCCGAGCGGTACGCACGCATCGCGGCGGAGCTGGAGGGGCTGATCGGGGCGGCTCAGCGGGCGCTGGCCGGCGATCCCTCGGCGGGCCGCACGCTGGTGTTCAACGCGGCCCCGCACGGCCGCGAGGCCGTACCGGCGCGCGGTGCGCGGCCCGAGCGCGAGGCGCCGAACGGCACGGGCTGTGTGCCGCGCGCGGGCGGCGGCTACGTCCTGGACAACGGGCTGCTGCGGGCGGAGATCGACGGCCGCGGGCTGCTGGTCTCGCTGTACGACCTGCGGGCCGGCCGGGAGACCCTGGCCCCGGGCAAGGCGGCCAACCTGCTCCAGCTGCACCAGGACTTCCCGACGATGTGGGACGCCTGGGACGTGGACGAGTTCTACCGCAACACGGTGACCGACCTGGTGGACGCCGAGGCCGTGGAGGCCGTGGACGGCGGCACAGCGGGCGCCGTACGGGTGCGGCGGACCTTCGGCTCCTCGGCCGTCGAGCAGGTGCTGACGCTGCCGCCGGGGGCCGCGCGGCTGGAGATCGCGACCGAGGTGGACTGGCACGAGACGGAGAAGTTCCTCAAGGCGGCCTTCCCGCTGGACGTGCACGCCGACCGGGTCGCCGCGGAGACCCAGTTCGGCCACCTGTACCGGCCCACCCACACCAACACCAGCTGGGACGCGGCCAAGTTCGAGGCGTGCGCGCACCGCTTCGTGCACGTCGAAGAGCCGGGCTGGGGCGTGGCGCTGGTGACGGACTCCACGTACGGGTACGACGCCTCGCGCGCGGCCCGGGAGTCGGGCCGCGGCACGACCACGACCGTACGGCTCTCCCTGCTGCGCGCGCCGCGCTTCCCCGACCCGCGCACGGACCAGGGCACCCACCGCTTCCGCTGCGCGCTCGTGCCGGGCGCCGGAATCGGCGACGCGGTGCGGGAGGGCTGGGCGCTGAACCTGCCGGAGCGGCGGGTGGCGGGGAGCGCGACGGCCGTCGAGCCGCTGGTGACGGTCGCGGACGAGGCGGTGACGGTGACCGCCGTGAAGCTCGCGGACGACGGCAGCGGCGATGTGGTGGTGCGGCTGCACGAGGCGCGCGGCGGGCGCGTGCGCACGGAGCTGGCCTGCGGGTTCCCGGTGGCCTCCGCGGTCCGGTGCGACCTGCTGGAGCGGCCGGTGGAGACCGGTGAGGAGCGGTGCGAGGGCGGCCTACTGCCCCTGGAGCTCCATCCGTTCGAGATCGTCACGCTGCGGCTGGGCCGCGGCGCCACAGAGGAGGCGTGACCGTGAGCAGTGGACCGCTGGATCGCAGAACCTTCGTCCGGATGCTGGGGGCGGCCGGGGTGGCCGTGGGGCTGGCCGGGCCGCTGGGTCCCTTCAGTGCACAACCCGCCGCCGCTGCGGCCGCCGCGCGCGGGCCCCACCAGCCCTTCATGCACGGCTACGACGCGGCCGCGCTGAAGTCCTGGAGCCCGGAGACGGACCGCTGGGCGCGGTACTTCCGCTCCCGTGTGCCGCTCGCCGCGCGCATCCCGGCCTTCGCCGCCACCCAGGCGGACCCGCACCTGGCGACCGGCCCGAAGCTGATGAACCTCAGCTACGACTACGACAACTCCTTCTTCACCGCCTACAAGTACGGCGACGTCTTCGCGCGCAGGCTGCTGCGCTTCTGGCAGTACACCGACCTGTACGGCTCCTGGCACGGGATGCCCGTCGACGGCTCGCCCGAGGACGAGCCGGTGCACGGCGTGGTCAATCTGCCGAACCCCGCCTGGACCGATGCCGCGCACCGCAACGGCGCGCGCAGCCTGGGCTGCTGGTTCTGGCCACGGACGGGTGAATTCGGTGACTACCTGGAGCGGCGCGCCGACGGCTCGTACCCGGTGGCCGACGGCATGCTCGCGATGGCGGAGTACTTCGGCTTCGACGGGTACTTCCTCAACCAGGAGGCCGAGATCTCGCCGGCCGACGCGCGCGAGCTGATGCGGATGCTGGAGTACCTGCGCGCCAGGGCGCCCGAGGGCTTCCACCTCCAGTGGTACGACACGATCATGACGGACGGAAAGCTGGACTATCAGAACGCGTTCAACGACAAGAACGCCGACTGGGTGCAGCACGGTGACACGCCCGTCAACCACAGCCTCTTCGCCAACTACTGGCTCACCGAGGAGGGCGTCGCGACCTCGCGCCGCACGGCCGCGGAGCGCGGCCTCGACCCGTACGAGGTCGTCTTCCACGGCACCGAGACCGAGAAGTACGGCTTCAATCCGCCGTTCGACGCCCGGATCGTCTGTCCGGACGGGGAGCCGGCCCGCACCAGCTGGGCACTGTTCGGCTCGCACTTCCCCTGGGACCGCTACCCGGACCGCGAGGACCCGGACGCGCAGGGCGAGGTCTTCGTGCGCGAGCGCCACTACTGGTCGGGCCCGAACGAGGACCCGACCCGGACCGGGCGCACGGAGTACGTGCCCTGGCCGGACGAGGACGACGGCAAGCCGCGCGACGAGCACAACTTCCGCAAGTGGGACGGCGTGGCCCGGTACATCACGGAGCGGTCGGTGATCGGCGGCTTCCCCTTCGTCACCCGCTTCAACACCGGGCACGGCCGCGCCTTCTTCCTGGCGGGCCGTCAGGTGTCCGACCGCGAGTGGAACAACATCAGCATCCAGGACGTGCTGCCCACCTGGCAGTTCTGGACGCGGGGCGCGGGCGGCGCCGAACCGCTGCGTGCGGAGTACGACTACGGGCTGGCGTACGACGGCGGCTGCTCGCTGCGCTTCTCGGGCCGGCTCGCCCCGGAAGAGCCGACGACGGTCCGGCTGTTCAAGACCCGGCTGCGGGTCACGGGCGGGGAGCGGGCGCGGCTGGTGTACGCGACGGACGAGCGGGCGGGCCGGGTCGAGCTGGGCCTGATCACCGAGGAGGACCCCGGGACCACGGTCTGGCTGCCCGCGGGCCGGCCGCGCGCGGGCGGCTGGACCACCGCGGAGCTGCCGCTGACCGCGCTCGCGGGACGTACCGTCGCCGCCGTGGCCGTCCGCCTCTCCACCACGGGCGGCCCCGCCGACCACACCTTCCGCCTCGGCGAACTCGCCTTCCTGAACGGCCGCCCGGCGCCCCGCCCGGCGGCGCCCGCGGGCTTCACGGTCGACGCCGTGCACCCCGCCGGGGACACCGCCGAGGTCTTCCTCTCCTGGCAACTGGCGCGGCAGGGCGTCTGGTACTACGACCTCACCCGGGAGCTGCCGGACGGCCGTACCGAGTCGCTGGGGCGGATCTTCGACTCCGTGTACTACGTCAAGGCCCTGGCCAGGGCCGGGTCGGAGCGCGGTACGGAGCTGCGGCTGACGGCGGTGGCGCCGGACGGCACGCGCGGCGGGACGGCCGTGGCCACCGTGCGCTGGCAGGGCTGACCGTCAGCCGGCGGCCGCGGCCCCGGGCGTGAAGACGTACGGGGTCGTGGTCGTCAGCGGCGCGAAGCCCAGCCGCTGGAGGATGGGGCGGCTCTGGTCGGAGGCGTCGACCTGGAGGTACGGGTAGCCGCGCGCCGCGGCGATGCGG
Source organism: Streptomyces sp. NPDC053542 (assembly GCF_044544685.1). NCBI lineage: Bacteria > Bacillati > Actinomycetota > Actinomycetes > Kitasatosporales > Streptomycetaceae > Streptomyces > Streptomyces sp. NPDC053542. The sequence goes on along the minus strand of NZ_JBITXL010000009.1, from coordinate 284,696 downwards.
GCGCGGTGGGCGATCAGGGCGCGGTAGAGGCCGCGGCCGCGCCAGGCCGGGTCGGTGCCGCCGCCCCAGAGGGTGGCGAAGGGCACGTCCGGCGGCAGTTCCATGCGGGCCGCGCTCACCGGGGCGTCCCCGGCCATCGCGACCACCGCCACCACCGTCTCCGGAGCGCTGGCAAGCCGGTCGAGGAGCTGGGTACGGAAGCGGGCGCGGCCGGGGCCGAAGGCACGCGCGTGGACGGCCGTCATGAGGTCGACGCCGGCGGCGTCGGTCACCGGCTCCAGGCGGACACCGGCCGGCAGGTCCGCCGCGGTGGGGAGGTCCCGGGTCTCGGCGACCATCAGGGTCTCCTCGTCCTCGGGGACGAAGCCGGCGGCCAGCAGGCGGTCCGCGAGGCCGGCCGGGCGGTCGTGGGCGTGCAGCTTCCATTCGAAGGCCCGGCCGAGCCCGGTGAAGTACCGGATCTGCGCGGCGATCGCGGCGTCCGCCGTGGCGGGCGTGAGGTCCGCCCAGAGGACGCCGTGCCAGCCGTCGGCCGCGTCGGCGGTCTGCCGGACCACGCCGTCCACGCGCTCGATCCGGGCGCCGGGGGCGTCGGGCCGGGCGTCCTGTCGCATGCGCCGGTCGTACGTCGAGAGCACCGCTGCGTGATTCATCCGGTCACCTCAGCAGGTCGCGTGCTGCCGGACAACCGGATTTGCGCCCCTTGGGAGGTGAGGTGCCGGGTCCGTGCGGGTAGGGAGACGTGGCCCGCCCCGGTTTGCCGGGGGCACGAAACTGGACAGTTCGCCGATTCCCGTCAGCGCGCTTGCGGCTTTAGGTTTGCCTAACCTAACGTTACGACGCGTGTTGACGACCAAACCACCAGCTACCGCGGCCCCCGTGGCCGGCGCGCGGGCCCCTTCGGCGTTGCTGCGGGGCGTTCCCCTGCTGCTCGCCGGGCTCTGCGCACTGGCCGTGTGCGCCGCCCTGAGCCTCGCCGTGGGCACGCGCTCGGTGCCGCTGTCCACCGTGCTCGACGCCCTGACCGGGCAGGCGCACGGGCGGGACGCCATCGTGGTCACCGGCCTGCGGCTGCCGCGCACCCTCGTCGGGCTCGCGGTCGGCGCCGCACTGGGCGTGGCCGGCGCGGTCGTCCAGGGCATCACCCGCAATCCGCTCGCCTCGCCCACGACGCTGGGCATCAACAACGGCGCCGGCTTCGCGGTCGTGGTCGCCATCTTCGCCCTGCACCTGACGCGGCCCGCGGAGTACATCTGGTTCGCCTTCGCCGGCGCGGCCGCCGCCGCGCTGTTCGCGCAGGCACTGGCCCGGCGGGCCGGCGACCTCGATCCCGTACGGCTCGCGCTCGGCGGCACCGTGCTCCAACTGGTGCTGCTCTCCTGGACCTCCACGGTGATGCTGGCGAGCAAGCGGTCGCTGGACGAGGCCCGCTTCTGGCTGGCCGGGTCGCTGGCGGAACGTCCCCTCTCCGTGCTGTACCCGATGCTGCCCACCCTCGTGATCGGCCTCGTGCTCGCCCTGGCGATCACCCCGGCGCTCAACACCCTCGCGCTCGGCGACGACTCCGCGCAGGCGCTCGGCGTGCCGGTCGCCCGCATCCGGATGGCCGGCGGCCTGGCCGTCGTGCTGCTCGCGGGCTCGGCGGTCGCCGTGGCCGGTCCCATCGCCTTCATCGGCCTGGCCGCGCCGCACCTCGTACGGCAGCTGCTCGGCTCCGACCACCGGATGCTGGTGCCCGGCTGCGTCATCGCGGGCCCGCTCCTGCTGCTCACCGCCGACATCCTCGGCCGCGTCGTCATCCGGCCCTCCGAGCTCCAGGTCGGCATCATCAGCGCCTTCCTGGGCGCGCCGCTGCTGGCCGTACTGGCACGGAAGGTGGCCCGGTGAGCGACGTCCTGAAGACCGAGAAGGCGCGCGTCACCGCGCCGCACGCGGCCGGGTCCGCCCACGCCGGCCGCCGCACCCTCCTGCTGACCTGTGCCGCCCTCGTCGTACTGCTCGCGCTCGTCACCTGTTCGGTGGCGATCGGCGAGGTGCCGCTGGCGCCCGACGCGGCGCTCAAGGGGCTGCTCGGCCTCGGTGACGGCGCCGACGTGCTGATCGTCCAGCAGTTCCGGGCGCCGCGCATGGTCGCGGCCGTCATCGCGGGCGCGGGCCTGGCGGTGGCCGGCTCGCTGCTCCAGCGGATGTTCCGCAATCCGCTCGCCTCGCCGGACGTGATGGGCGTGACCGGCGGCGCCTCGTTCGGCGCGGTGGCGATGCTCGCCGCCGGCGCCTCCCAGGTGTTCATCCCGCTGGCCGCGCTGGGCGGCGGGCTGCTGGCCGCCGTGCTGCTCGGGGTGTTCGGCTGGCGCTCCGGCGTCAGCGCCACCCGGCTGGTGCTGGTCGGCCTCGCCGTCCAGGCCGGGCTGACCGCCGCGGTGAACTTCATGGTCGTACGGTTCCCCACCGAGCTGGCCGGCTCGGCGCTCCAGTGGACCACCGGCTCGGTGTACGGGCGGACCTGGACGGAGGTGTGGGCGGCGGGCGCCGCCGTGGTGGTCGCGCTGGCCGCGGCCTTCCTCCTGCACCGCAAGCTGGCCGTGCTGGACCTCGGCGACGACTCGGCCGGCGCGCTGGGCGTCAACACCGACGCGGCCCGCCTCCAGGTGCTGGTCACCGCCGTCGCGCTGGCCTCGCTGGCCGCCGCGCTCACCGGCCCGGTCGCGTTCGTCGCGCTGGCCGTCCCGCACATGGTGCGGTTCCTCGCCGGGCCGCCTACCGCGGGGACCCTGGCCCTCACCGGCCTCGCCGGTGCCGTCCTGCTGCTCGCCTCCGATCTGGTGGCGCAGCATCTGCTGCCGGTCAGCGGGCTGCCGGTCGGGGTGGTCACCGCCACCCTCGGCGCGCCCTGGCTGCTGGTGCTGATGATCCGTCAGAGCAGTTCCGTCAACAGGAGTGTCCGATGACCGCCAACCGGCTGAAGGCCACCGAACAGCAGGCCAACCAGCTCGCCACGCACGGCCTCGACCTGCGCTACGGCGATCGGCTGATCGTCGGCGGCCTCGACCTGGAGCTGCCCGGCGGCGCCGTGACCGCCGTCGTCGGCCCCAACGCCTGCGGCAAATCCACCCTGCTGCGCGGCCTGACCCGGCTGCTCGCCCCGGCCGCCGGCACCGTCACCCTGGACGGCTCCGACATCCACCGGATGTCCGCCAAGGCGCTCGCGCTGCGGATGGGCCTGCTGCCGCAGCAGCCGGTCACGCCCGACGCGATCACCGTCGAGGCGCTGGTGCGGCTGGGCCGCTACCCGCACCAGAAGCTGCTCAGCCCCTGGTCGGAGAAGGACCAGGCGGCGGTGGAGGAGGCGCTGGAGCGCACCGGCACCACGGCGCTGCGCCACCAGCCCGTCGACCAGCTCTCCGGCGGCCAGCGGCAGCGCGCCTGGATCGCCCTGGCGCTCGCCCAGGACACCGATCTGCTGCTCCTCGACGAGCCCACCACCTTCCTGGACCTGCGGCACCAGCTCGATGTCCTCGACCTGGTCGCCGAACTGCACTCCGAGGCGGGCCGCACCGTGGTGATGGTGCTGCACGACCTCGGGCAGGCCGCCCGTTACGCGGACCACCTCGTGGTCCTCAAGGACGGGCAGCTGGCCGCGGCCGGCGCCCCGGCGGACGTCCTCGACGCGGAGCTGGTCAAGTCCGTGTTCGACGTCGACTGCCGGGTGATCCCCGACCCGGAGACCGGCACCCCGCTGGTCGTCCCCAAGGGCCGCGCGGTACGGCGTACCGCCGTGTCCGTCTGACGGCCCGTCCCCGGGCCCACCCCCCACTTCCGTCCCCGTCCCCGCTCACAGCAAGGAAGTACCTCCTCATGTCCAACAGACCGACCCTGCGCGGCCTCGGCCGGCTCCTCGCCGCGCTGCTCGCCGTCGTCCTGGGCACCGCGGCGCTGGCCGCCTGCGGTGGCGCGAAGTCCGAAGGGGGCGACGCGAAGGGCGGCGCCTCCGGTGCCTTCCCGCGCACCGTGAACACCGCCATGGGCAAGGTGAAGATCCCGTCCGAGCCGAAGCGCGTCGTGGTCCTGGACACCGGCGAGCTGGACGACGTCACCATGCTCGGCATCAAGCCGGTCGGCGCGGTCTCGCCGCACATGAAGACCGAGGGCGGCTTCCCGCAGTACCTCAAGGACGAGGTCAAGGGCGTCACCGACGTCGGCCCGCTGCTGGAGCCGAACCTGGAGAAGATCGCGAGCCTCAAGCCCGACCTGATCCTGTCCTCCAAGGTCCGCCACGAGAAGGTCTACGACAAGCTCAAGGCGATCGCCCCGACCGTCTTCACCGAGACCACCGGCGGCCCCTGGAAGGCCAACCTCAAGGTCCACGCGCAGGCGCTGGGCAAGGAGAAGCAGGCCGCCGCTGCCATGAAGAGCTACGAGGAGCGCGCGAAGCACCTCGGTGAGGCGATCAAGAAGAAGGACGGCGGCAAGATGCCCTCCGCTTCGGTGGTCCGCTTCATCGCCGGCCCGACCCGCCTGTACCAGAAGTCCTCCTTCAGCGGCGTCGTCCTGGACGACATCGGCCTGGAGCGCCCGAAGTCGCAGAGCTCGACCGACCCCGAGAAGCCGATGCTCGACGTCAGCCCGGAGGAGATCGACAAGGCCGACGCCGACCTGGTCTTCGTGACCGTCGCCGACACCCCGTCCAAGACCCAGAAGAAGGACGTCACGTCCAACCCGGTCTGGAAGGACCTGCCGGCCGTCAAGGACAAGAAGGTCTTCGAGGTGCCTGACGAGACCTGGATGTCCGGCATCGGCATCCAGGCCGCGCAGCACATGCTCGCCGACGTGGCCGACGCCACCGGCGTCGAGCTGCCGAAGAAGTGACCTCGGCGGGGGCGGGCCGTGTCCCCCGGCCCGCCCCCGCGCACCCCGTCGTCCCCGCACCACCCCCGAACCAGAAGGGGTCCCCGCTCATGCGGATGCACCTGCTCGCACTCAACCCCACCGACTCGGTCACCGACGGTTTCCTGCCCGCGGCCGCCCACCTCGGCGTCGACGTCACCGTGCTGACGGACCAGCCCGCGGCCCACCGGGCGAAATACCCCGAGACCGAGATCCTCGAGTGCGACGTCCACGACGTCCGCGCCGTCATCAGCCGGATCGCCGCGCACGGCCCCGCCGACGCGGTCTTCACCAACAGCGACCACCTGCAGACCCAGGCCGCGCTGGCCGCCGAGTACTTCGGGCTGCCCGGCAAGGACTGGCGGGCCACGCTGCGCGCCAAGAACAAGGCCGAGATGCGCCGCCACCTCGCCGCGGCGGGTGCCGACACCGTACGGTCCGTCCAGCTCGCGCCCGACGAGGAGCCGGACGCGCTGGCCGCCGCCGACCTGCCGTTCCCCTGTGTCGTCAAGCCCCGCGAGGGCGTGGCCAGCGAGGACGTCGTCCTGGCCGACGGTCCCGGCGAACTGGTCGAGCGGGCGAAGGAGATACGGTCCCGGCGCCCGGGAGCGGCCCTGGTCGCCGAGGAGTACCTGGCCGGTGAGCTGTACACGCTGGAGACGCTGGGCGACGGCCACAAGCGGCACGTGCTCGGCGGCTTCCACAGCACGATCTCCACTCCCCCCACCTTCATCGAGGAGCGGCACGAGTTCGTCGCCGCCCACCCCGAACCGGTCGTGGCGCAGGTACTGGCCCAACTGGACGCGCTGGGCGTCGGGTTCGGCGCCTGCCACACCGAGTTCGTGGTCCACGAGGGCCGCGCCCGGCTCATCGAGGTCAACTACCGCGCCATCGGGGACCAGTGCGACCTGATGCTGGCCGAGACGCTGGACATCCCGCTCTTCGAGCTGATTCTCCGCACGCACCTGGGCGAGCCGCTGCCGGCCGACCTCGGCGCGCGGACCGACGCCGCCGCGCGGGTGGAGTACGCCCTCGCCGACCGGGCGGGCACGCTCACCGCGGCGCCCGGCCCGCTGGACCGCACGGTCGACGGCGTGCACCTGACGTACCGTCCGCTGCGCGCGGTCGGCACCACGCACCCGCACTACCGCACCAACCGCGACTACCTCGGCGTGCTGCGCGCCACCGGCGGCGACCAGCTCGCCGTGGACCGGGCCACCGAGGCGTTCTTCGCCGCCGAGCGGTGGGAGATCACCCCGTGACCGCCGCGACGGAGACCCTGACCGCGCCCGCGACGGACGGCGGGCCCGAAGAACACGAGCTGCTGGTCCGCGTGCTCAGCGCGCTGCTGCGCGAGGACGTCGTGGGGCTGCGGTCCCGCGGCACGGTACTGGAGCGCCCGGACGGGCCCTGGCTGCGGCTGCCCGCCGACGGCGACGAGCCCGGCGAGAGCGGCGAGGCCGGTGAGGCGCTGCTGCTTCCGCTGGCCCCCGACGGGTACCAGGCCGAGTACGCCGCCCGGCTGCCGCTGCTCGTCCGCGAGTCCGACGGCGCCCGGCTGAGCACCCTCGACGAGATCCTCGGCGCGGTGCGGGCCCTCGCCGACCCGCTCGACCACGAGGGCTTCGACGCCTTCGCCGAGGAGTGCCGGCAGACCCTGGCGACGCTGCGGCTGCACGCCGCCACGCAGGACGAGCTGACCGCCGCGCTGGCCGACCGGCACGGCCCCGACCCGGCCCGCTGGGCGGGCCTGACCGCCGGCCTCGCCCACGACGCGCTCGCGGCCCGCCTCGACCACCCGGTGTACCCGGCCTCGCGCGGCCGCTCCGGCCTGGACGAGACCCAACTCCGCGCCTACGCACCGGAGTTCCACCCGCGCTTCGCACTGCGCTGGCTGCTGCTGCCGCGCACCGCGGTCACCGTGACCGGCGGCCCGGACGCGCTGCCCGCCTGCTGGCCGCACCCCGTCGACCTGGGCCACCCGGAGCTGGACGACAGCCACATCGCGCTGCCCGTCCACCCGCTGTCCCTCGGCGCTCCCCTGGACGCCGCGCTCCGCGAGACCGGGCTGGCGAAGGACGCAGTGCTCTCCGAGCACGCCTGGCTGGGGGCCGTGCCGACGCTGTCGATGCGTACCGTCGCGCTGGACGCCGATCCGCAGGTGCACCTGAAGCTGCCGCTGGCCACCGCGACGCTCGGGCTGCGCAACCGGCGCACCATCAAGCCCCGCACGCTCATCGACGGCGCCGCGGGCCAGCGGCTGCTGGAGAACGTGATCGCCCGCGAACCGCGGTTCCGGGAAACGATCCTCCAGGCCGACGAGACGGTGTACGCGCACGCGGACCACGAGCTGCTGGCCGTACTGTGCCGCCGCTACCCGGAGGGTCTGGACGGCAGCGCCGTCGTCCCGCTGGCCGCACTGCTTGCCCCGGCGCCCGGCGGACGGCTGGTCATCGACCACCTCGCCGACCGCTTCTACGACGGCGACCCGCTCGCGCTGCTCGACGCGTGCCTCACCCTGCTCTTCGACTGGCAGACCACGCTCTTCGGCTACGGCATCGGCCTGGAGTCCCACCAGCAGAACATCTCGCTGGTGCTGGACCGCACCGCAGCGGACGGCACCCGGGTACGGCTGCTGTTCAAGGACAACGACGCGCCGCGGATCAACACCGTACGGCTGCGGGAGCGGCTGGGCGCGGACGCGCCGGACCCGGCGGACTTCGCCGACCCGCGGATCTTCGGCGAGAGCGACGGCCCGGTGGCCGACATGCTCGCCACGATCACCGTCCACCTGTGCGCCGGTTCGTACGCCTTCGGGCTGGCCCGGCACGGCCGGGCGCCGCTGGACCGGCTGCTGGAGCTGGTCCGGGACCGGCTCACCGAGGCCGTCGAACGGCTGGGCACCGGCCCCGGCGAGCCCGGCGCGGTCCTCCGCGAGAAGCTGCTGGACGCCCCGCACCTGCCGGTCAAGGCCATGGTCAGCGCCGGGACGCTGCTGTCGAAGGAGCGCTCGGGCGCGGCCGACATCAACAAGCACTACACCACGGGCCCCAACTACCTGCTGCCGACGGGGAGCGTCCGATGAGCACCACCGCACCCGAGGCCGTCCAGGCGCCCGCCGCGCCGGAAGCACCCGAAGCACCCGCGACGCCGGCCCTCGGCCGCCGCCAGGTGCACGCCGTGGCCGGCTGCTACTTCGTGGCCTCCTTCGCCGCCCTCGGCCTGCCGCCGTACCTGACCGAGATCCTGCCCGACCTGGGCGACCACGCCGCCCGCTGGGCCGGCCTGCTCTACATCGTGCCCACCATCTTCGGCGGCCTCGGCGCCCCGCTGTGGGGGCGGCTGGCCGACCGCTTCGGCCGCAAACGGCTGCTGCTGCGCGCCCAGTTGGGGCTGGCGGCGGCGTTCCTGCTCGCGGGCTGGGCCGACTCGCTCGCCACCTTCACCGCCGCGCTGGTACTGCAGGGCATCCTGGGCGGCACGTTCGCCGCGTCCAACGGCTATCTGGGTGCCGCGCTGGAGGGGCCCGCGCTGTCCAAGGCGCTGACGCTGATGCAGGGCAGCGCGCGGGCCGCGCTGGTCTTCGCGCCGATCGTGGTCGGCTCGCTCTCGCCCTGGCTGTCGCCGCACCGGCAGTACGCGCTGCTGGCCGTACTGCCGCTGGCCGCCGCCGCGATGCTCGCGGCGCTGCCGGAGCCGCCCCGGACGCGTACCGCACCGGCGGCGAAGCCCGAGGCGGGTGCCGAGCCCACGGCCGCCGCCGCGCAGCCCGAGCGGGGCAGCGCCGGGGCGCTGCGTGCCCTGCTCGCCCTGGAGTTCGCCTTCGTCTTCTCGACGGTGATCTCCTTCCCGTACCTGATCGAGCTCATCAAGGAGCGCATACCCGGGACCGGGTCCCTGGTGTCCGGTGTGCTCTTCGCGCTCCCGCACATGTGCTACCTGGCCGGCGCGATGGCGGTGCACGCCGCCTTCCGCACCCGGCCCCGGCTCGGCATCGCGCTCGGCTTCGCCTGCATCGCGCTGGGCTCCGCCGGACACGGCATCGCCGGGTCGCTGCCCGCGTTCATCGCGGTGCGCCTGCTGCTGGGTGCCGGGCTCACCCTGGGCCTGGTCTGCATGTCCGTGCTGGCCGCCGACTGCGCCAAGGGCCGTGCGCCCGGCGGGCTGTTCGGCTCCATCGAATTCTTCTCGAAGGCCGGCGCGGTCGCCGCCGGCCTGGCGGCCGCGCTCGGCAACGGCCTGTTCGGGCCGTCCGCGCCGCTGCTCATCGGCACCGCCATCGCCGTGGCCACCGTGCTGGCGACCACCCTCCCCGCTCTCTTCCGTCGTCTTACCCATACTCGCAGGAGCCTCTGATGCCTCCGCTGACGCATTCCACCGGCCCCGCGCGGGCCGCCGACCCGGCCGGCGCGTCCCCCGCCGGCCTGCCCACCGCCGACGACGCCGTGGCGCACACCCTCCTCAACTGCCTGCTCCGCGAGGTCTCCGGCCCGGAGCACCAGACCGCGGTCGACCACGGCCACCTGCTCCTCCGGCTGCCGCGCCGCGGCGTGCTGCTGCGCGTCGCGCTGCGCCGCACGTCGCTGATCGGCGCGCACCGCTTCACCGGCCCGGTGACCGAGCAGGATGGCGACGGCTGGGCCGAGGTCGGCTGGCGCCGGCTGGCCGAGTACGTGCATGCCGAGCTGTCGCTGCGTACCGGCGTGGACAACGACGAGTTCCTGGACCAGATCGCCGCCAGCCACCAGGCCACCGCCGCGGCGCTGGCCGCCCGTCCCGCGGCGGCCCCGGAGCGTCCCGGAACCGCCGGGGCCGCGGACTGGCACGACGCCTATGTGGCCTCCGAGCAGTCCCTCGTCCTCGGCCACCGCTTCCACCCCACCCCCAAGGCCCGCACCGGCGACCCGGCCGCCTGGCAGGAGTACGCGCCCGAGACCGGCGGCTCCTTCCCGCTGCTGCTGCTCGCCGTCCGCGAGGAGCTGCTCGCCGAGGAGAGCGTGGCCGCCGACGCCACCGCTCCGCTGGACGCCTTCGAGGCCGAGGTGCCGGAGGGGTACCGGCTGCTGCCCGCCCACCCCTGGCAGTACGAGCTGCTGCGCGACCAGCCGGCGCTCCAGGAGGCCCTGGACCGCGGTGACATCCGGGTCCTGGGCACCGCCGGGTTCCCGCACGCCGCGACCGCCTCGGTCCGCACGCTCTACTCGGCCGACTCCTTCCTGAAGTTCAGCCTGAACGTCCGGATCACCAACTGCCTGCGGAAGAACTCCAGTTACGAGCTGACCGGCGCCGTCGCGCTGACCCGGCTGCTGGCTCCCGTGCTCGACGACCTGGCGGCCCGCTTCCCCGGCTGCGCGGTGCTCCGCGAGCCCGCGTACCGCAGTGTCGCGCTGCCGGGCCCCGACGGGCAGCCGGACACCGCGCTCCTCGAAGGCTTCGGGGTGATCGTCCGTGAGGGGCTGTCCCGGCGGCTGCTGCCCGGCACCACCCCGCTGCTGGCCGGCGCCGTCGCCGACGAGTACCCGTCGAGCGACGCGCACATCTCCCGGCTGCTGGCCGGCGCCGACGCCAAGACCGCGCTGAAGTGGTGGGCCGCCTACCTCGACCTGCTCGTCCCGCCGGTGCTGTCCGCCTACTTCGACCACGGCCTGGTCTTCGAGCCGCATCTGCAGAACGTGCTGATCTGCGTCGACGGTGACGGGATGCCCGCACAGGTGCTGCTGCGCGACCTGGAGGGCACCAAGCTCGTCCCCGAGCAGCACGCCGGCACGCTCGCCGCGCTGCCGCCCGAGGTCGCCGCGCCGCTGACGTACGACGCGCAGCGCGGCTGGGACCGCGTCGTGTACTGCCTGCTGGTCAACCACGTCTCCGAACTGCTCGCCGCCCTCGCCGACCTGCACCCGGACAGCGAGACCGAGCTGTGGGCCGAGGTGCGCCGCACCCTCCAGCGCCACGCCGACCGGCACGGCTGCCCGCCGCGGCTGGCCGCGCTGCTCGCCGGCGTGCCACTGCCCGCCAAGTCCAATCTGCTCACCCGCTGGGAGCGCAAGGCCGACCGCGAGGCCGGCTACGTCCGGCTGCCCTCGCCGCTCGCCGAGGACGTCCTCTCCGCCACCGCCTGGAGCGCCCGATGACCCACCCGACCCCCGCGGTCCGCGACCGCGTTCATGCCCTCCCGGCCGAGGAACTTCCGGCGTACATCTATGACCTGACGGCGCTTCAGGAGCATGTCGCCGAGGTCCGGGCCGCCCTTCCCGAGCGCGTCGAGCTGTACTACGCGGCCAAGGCCAACCCGGAGCCGGAGATCCTGGCCGCGCTGCTGCCGTACGTGGACGGTTACGAGGTCTCCTCGGGCGGCGAGCTGGCGCACGTCGGCAAGGCCGTGCCCGGCCGCCCGCTGGCCTTCGGCGGCCCCGGCAAGACGCCCGCCGAGCTCGTCAAGGCGCTGGAGCTGGGCGTCGAGCGGTTCCACGTGGAGAGCGTGTACGAGCTCCACATGCTCGCCGACCTGGCGGCCCGGCACGCCGGCGACCGTCGGATCGCCGTCCTGCCGCGCTTCAACCTCCCCGTCGGCGACGGCTCGCTGGACAGCGTGTCGCTCGCCATGGGCGGCCGGCCGACCCCCTTCGGGCTCGATCCCGACCAGGCCGACGAGGTCGTCCGGCTGCTCACCGACGGCACTTACCCGCAGCTCGAACTGCGCGGCGTGCACGCCCATTTGGCGAGTGGCCTGGAGGCCGCCGAACAGCTCGCGGTGGCGTCCTCGATCGTCACCTGGTCGGTGGAGCTGGCGGCCCGGCACGGCGTCACGCTGCGCGAGATCGTGGTCGGCGGCGGCATGGCCGTCGACTACGCCGAGCCGGAGCGCCGCTTCGACTGGGCGGCGTACGGCGCGGGGCTCGGCCGGCTCGCCGACGCGCACCCCGGCCTGACGCTGCGCATCGAGCCCGGCCGCGCGCTCACCGCGTACTGCGGCTGGTACGCGACCGAGGTGCTGGACGTGAAGCACAGCCACGGCGAGGAGTTCGCCGTGGTCCGCGGCGGCACCCACCACCTGCGCACCCCGGCGACCAAGGGCCACGACCAGCCCTGCACCGTCCTGCCCACCGACGCGCCGTGGCCGCACCCGTGGCCGCGCTCGGCCGCCCAGGGCGACAAGGTCACCCTCACCGGCCAGCTCTGCACCCCGAAGGACCTGCTCGCCCGCGACGTCCCGGCGCCCGGCCTGCGCGCCGGTGACCGGGTGGCGTTCAGCCTGTGCGGTGCGTACGCCTGGAACATCTCGCACCACGACTTCCTGATGCACCCGCGGCCGGGGTTCCACTTCCTGGGCGGGGCCGGGGAGGACTCCTGACGTGCTGCGCACCAACGAGGTGAAGCGGAAGCTCGCGGCGGGCGAGGAGGCGCACGGTCTGTTCAGCGTGCTCCCCGAGCCCGCGGTGGTCGAGATGATCGGCTGTGCGGGCTACGACTTCGTCATCCTGGACACCGAGCACACGCTCGTCGACCCGCGGCAGCTGGAGCACCTGATCAGGGCGGCCGAGACCAGCGGCGTCACGCCGTTCGTGCGGGTGCCCGAGGCGGACCCGGGCGCGGTGCTGCGCGCGCTGGACGCGGGGGCCATGGGCATCGTGGTACCGCATGTGCGCGGCCGGGCCGACGTGGACGCCGCGGTGCGGGCAGCGCGCTACGCACCCGAGGGGATGCGCTCGCTCAACGGCGGGCGGATGCTCGGCTACGGCGGTACCGACCCGCGGGCGTACATCGAGCGGGCCAATGCCGAGATCATGGTCGTACCGCTCGTCGAGGACGCCGAGGGCGTCGACGCGATCGACGACATCCTCGCGGGTGGCGGCGTCGACCTGGTCCTGCCGGGCCCCGGCGACCTCTCGCAGTCGTACGGCGTGCCGTGGCAGGTGCGGCACCCGAGCGTCCAGGAGGCGGTGCGCACGCTGCGCGCCGCCTGCGGCCGGCACGGCGTTCCCTTCTGCGCCATGGCCACCACCCCGGAGCGGCGCGCCGAGTGGCGTGCGGACGGCGTCACCGCCTTCGTCCTCGGCGAGGACCGGGATCTGGCCGCCCGGGCGCTGCGCGCCCATCGCGAACGGACGTAAGGCATCCCGGTCCCGGCGTCCAGCCGGACGTGCCCGTCCGGGACCGGGTTCGTTCGAACGACAACGTATGTGGTGGACACCGGGGCCCGGCGGGACGACGCTGAACCGACGGCATTCGCACATGTATGTCACGAGGGGAGCCACCATGTCGCAGGCAGCACCCCACGCAGCGGGCCCCAAACCGCCCCGGGCGCACGGCCCGGAGAACGTCTGGGCGGCCAGCGGCACGCTCTTCGCCGGGGTGATGATGCTGGTCGCCGGCGTCCTCGGCGTCCTGGAAGGCATCGCCGGCATCGCCAGGAACCAGGTGTACCTGCTGAGCAACGAGCTGACGGGCACCTATGTCTACGAGTTCGACACGACGGTGTGGGGCTGGATCCATCTGGTGCTCGGCATCATCGTCGCCGTGACCGGCTTCGGCCTGCTCAAGGGCGCCCGCTGGGCGCGCATGGCCGGCATCGTGCTCGCGGGCCTGTACGTGATCGCGCACTTCATGTGGCTGCCCTACCAGCCCATCTGGGCCACCGTCGGCATCGCGCTCGGCGTCTTCGTCATCTGGTCGCTGTGCACGGACCGTACCCGCTACATCCCTTGACCGGGCCCGAGGCCGCCCCGCACCGCCGGGCGGGGCGGCCTCCCACGCTCAGCCCCGCGCCGCCGGCCTCGTGCGCGCCGTGACCGCGATGCTGGTCAGCGCCAGCAGGACCACCACGGCGGCGAACACGGTGGCGGCGGTCTGCAACGTGGTCGCCGTGACCAGCAGGCCGACGCCGATCGCCGGTACGGCCAGGCCCAGGTAGGCGGCGACGAAGTAACTGGAGATCAGTTCGCTCGCGCGGCCCGCCGGGGCCTCGGCCGCCACGAGCGCGAGCCCCGACCGGAACGCCACGCCGCCGCCCGCGCCCGCCACGGCCGCGCCCACCAGGAACAGCGGCAGCGAGGCGGCGGGCAGCGCGAGCACGATGGCGGCCAGCCCCAGCGGTACCACGACCATGCCCCACACCGCCGCCGTGCGCGGCGCGATGCGGGCCGCGGCGAGCTGGGCCAGGCCCGCGCTGCCGAACGCGCAGAAGACCACCGTCCCCGCGAGGACCGGGCTGGTGTGGTGCAGGCCCTCGGCCAGGAACTTGCCCGCCAGCGCGGAGAGCAGCCCGAGGACCGCGAACGAGCCGAAGACGGCGACGGCCGCCGCGGTGAACACCGGGCGCGCGGGCGCCGGTATCGACAGCCGCTGCGGCCGGATGCGGGCCTTCGCCCCGCCCCTGCGCACGGTCTCGGGAAGCGCGAGGACCAGCAGGCCGGGCAGGAGCAGGACGGCGAGCACCGCGTACGGGGTGATCAGCGGGGCCGGGGCGTACGCCACCAGCAGGCCGGAGAGCAGCGGGCCGACGCCCAGGCCCGCCATGTTGGTGACCGCGGCGATGAGTGCGGCGCGGGGCGGGCGGGCGTGCAGCTCGCCGAGGTAGGCGGTGGCCGCGCCGGTGGTCAGGCCGACCGAGACGCCGGACAGGACGCGGCCCGCGAGCAGGCCGGGGAGGGTGGGGAACGCGGCGAAGACCGCGCAGCTCAGCAGCCCGACGCCGACGGCCGGTACGAGGACGGCGCGCCGGCCGATCTGGTCGGACAGGCCGCCGGCCAGCAGCAGCGGGCCGAGGATGCCGAGCGCGTACGCCGCGAACACCAGGGCCACCATCAGGGGGGACAGGCCCAGGCGCGCGGCGTACAGGGGGTAGAGCGGGGTGGGCAGGGTGCCGCCGAGCATCACCGTGAAGAGCAGGGCGGTGACCGTGCACACGGCGAGGCCGCGGCGGCGTGGCGGGGCGGGCGCTTCCGTCGGCCGCGCGCGTGTCGCGGTGCCGGAGGTGGTGCTGTCCATCGTCATGAGCCGTGTCTTTCCGGCCGGGTGCGCCCGGCCTTGCGTCGTTCTGCGATTGCTCGCCCGTCCCCCCGTCGTCCGCCGCGTCAGGCCGCCACCGCGGCCGCCGCCTCCGTCAGGTAGGCGCGTACGCCGCGGCCCGCGCTCTTGCGGCCCAGGAAGCCGCCGTCGACCAGCCGCTCCAGCAGGGGCGCGGGCGCGAACTCCGGCCGTCTGCCGTACTGCTCGTACAGCCGCCGGGCCACGGTGAGCGCGACGTCCGCGCCGACCGTGTCCAGCAGCCGGGTGGGGCCGATCGGCTGGCCGCCGACCGATTTCACCGCGGCGTCGAGCAGGGCAGGGCCGACCGCGCCGTCCTCCAGCAGCCCCAACGCGTCGTTGAGGTAGGGGAAGAGGAGCGCGTTGACGAGGAAGCCGGTGCGGTCGGCGCACTCGACGGGCGTCTTGCCGAGCCCGGTGACGATGCGCCGGGCGGTGGCGAGCGCGGGCTCGCCGGTGCCCGCGGCCCGGACCAGTTCGACCAGGGGCATCGCCGGCGCGGGGTTGAAGAAGTGCAGGCCGACGACGTCGGCGGGGCGGCCGCTCGCCGTGCCGCACTCCCCCACCGGCAGGCTGGAGGTGGTGGTGGCGAGCAGTGTGCCGGGCGCGCAGACCGCGCCCAGCTCGGCGAAGAGGTCGCGCTTGACGGCCGGGTCCTCGACGACGGCCTCGATCACGAGCCCCGCGCGGCACAGGACGCTCCGGTCGGCGGTGGCCGTCCAGCGGGTCATCGCCGCTGCCGGGTCGGGCCCGCTCGCCGCGGTGCGCTCCAGCCCGAACCGCACGGCCTCGTCCGCCGCTGCCGCCTTCTCCGCCGTACGGGCCAGCAGCACGGTGCGGTACCCGCCGCGCAGGAAGACCTCGCCGATGCCGGTGGCCATCGTGCCGGAGCCGATGACGACGACCGGGCCGATGCCGGGGACGGGGGCGGGGGCGAGGACGGGGGTGGAGGGGGTTGCGGTGGCCGGGGCGGACGCGGCGGCGGTGGTTCCGCACACGTACCCCCGCCCCGCCTTCGCCCCGAGCGCGCCCTGAGACACCAACTCCCGTATGCCGGGCGGTGGTTGGAAGCGTGGCCCGAGGCGCCCGTGCAGGCCGTCGAGGACGTCCAGCGCCGTGTCCAGGCCGATCGCGTCGAGCGTCCGCAGCGGGCCGTCGGGCCAGCCGCAGCCCAGCCGTACGGCGGTGTCCAGCGCCGCCGCGCTCGCGTGTCCCTCCTCGTGCATCCACGCGGCCTGGTTGAGCAGCGCGAAGAGCAGTACGGGGGCGACCGATCCCGGCAGGTCCGGTACCTGGTGCGCCTTCAGCCCGAGGCGGTGCAGCAGTGCGAGGACGACGGCCGTGTGCCGCTCGGGGGTGCCGGGCGCGTGGGCCAGCTCGACCGCGGTGAGCCGGTCGGCCCGTACGAAGCGGAGGGCGTGCAGGCCGGGGCCGCCGCTCGCCGCGGCCAGTTCGGCGGCGGTCAGGGTGAGGGCCGTGGTGAGCACCGGTGTGCCGGGGGCGCGGTGGGCGGCGATGGCCGCCAGCACCGCGCGCTTGGCCGCGGCCCGTTCCGGTACCGCCTCGATGATCACGCCGGCCGCGGTGACGGCCTCGAGCGCGCAGGTCACCTCGATGCCGGTACCGGCCGACTCCCGCCGGGCGCGGTCGGCGTCCGCCGCGTCGGCAGTCACCCCGATCGTCCGCAGGCCCGCGTCGGCGCAGCGCCGGGCCAGGGCCGCGCCCGCCGTGCCGAGGCCGACCACGGCGACCGTGCGCACCCCGGCCTGTTCCGCTTCCTCGTCCATCGTTGCTGTTCCCCCTTTGTGTGGCGCTTTTGTCTCGCGCGTCGCTCTCGCGTGTTGCTCTCGCGCGCGTTCGTCTCGCGTGCGGCGGTGTGCCGCGGGTCAGGCGGCGGTCAGTACGAGCGCCGCGTTGTGCCCGCCGAAGCCGAGCGAGGTGCTGACGGCCACGTCGAGCGGTGTCGTGCGGGCCGCGCCGGTCACCACGTCGATCTCGATCTCCGGGTCCAGCGCGGTGACGTTGGCGGTGGGCGGTACGACGCCGTCGCGCAGCGCCAGTGCCGTGTAGGCGGCCTCGACGGCGCCCGCGGCGGCGAGCGTGTGCCCGGTGACGCCCTTGGTGGAGGTCACGGCCGGGCGGGTGCCGAGGACGCGGTGCAGCGCGCGGGCCTCGGTGAGGTCGTTCATGGGCGTGGAGGTGCCGTGCGCGTTGACGTGGCCGACGTCGCCGGGCGCCACGCCCGCGTCCCGCAGCGCCGTACGCAGCGCACGGGTCACGCCCCTGCCCTCCGGGTCGGGCGCCGTGGCGTGGTGGGCGTCCGAGGAGGCCCCGTACCCGGCGAGCCGGGCGTAGCCGCGTCCACCGCGGGCCCGCAGGTCACCGGCGCGCTCCAGGACGAGCACCGCGGCGCCCTCGGCGGCCACGAAGCCGTCCCGGTCGGCGGCGAACGGGCGGGAGGCAGTGGCCGGTTCGTCGCGCCGGGTGGAGAGGGCGCCCATGCGGGAGAGGCCGGTGAGCGTCGCCGGGGTGATCGCCGACTCCGTGCCGCCCGCGAGGACGATGTCGCACAGGTCCGCGGCGAGCCAGGCGCGGGCGGTACCGAGGGCCGCGGCGCCGGAGGCGCAGGCGGTCGCGGTGACCAGACTGGGCCCGTGGACGCGCTGGTCGATGGCGACGTACCCGGCGACCATGTTGACCATCGCCATGGGGATCATCAGCGCGGACACCTCGTCGGGCGCGCCGTCGTAGTACGTACGGTGCTGGGACTCGAAGGTGGCGGTCCCGCCGAGGGAGTTGCCGAGGACGACGCCGACGCGGGTGCCGTCCCAGGTCGCCGGGTCGTGTCCGGCGTCCGCGACGGCCTGCCGGGCGGCGACCATCGCGAGCTGGACGAAGCGGTCCAGGCGCCAGGCGGTGCGCCGGCCGAGCAGCGCGTTGGCGTCGAAGTCCGGTACGCGGCAGGAGAAGTCGACGGCCAGTCCGGCCAGTTCGGGGTCGCGGGCCGCGGCGGACCTGCCGGCGCGAACGCGGTCCCAGTTGGCCTCGACGCCGATGCCCGCCGGGGTGACGAGGCCGATGCCGCTGATCACGGCCTCCCGGCCTGCGCTCATGCCAGGCCGCCCTTCTCGGCGACGACCGCGACGGCGTCGTCGATGCGGAAGGAGGACCGCAGGTCGCCCTCGGCCAGCACGATGCCGAGCTCCTTGCGGACGAGCAGGCCGAGTTCGACGAGGATGAGCGAGTCGATGTCCAGCTCGTCGAAGGTCGCGCCGGCGAGGATCTCGTCCTCGGGCAGCCCGAACTTCTCGCTCAGGAGCGTGACGAGGCGGGTCTTGATGTCGGCAGGGGCGAGGGTGGGCATGGGGATTCCTTGTCGTGTCGGGAGGAATGGTGAAAAGGTCGCTCAGGGATCGCGTCAGGCGACCGGTTCGACGTGCGGGGCCGGCCAGCGCAGGGCCGCCGATCCCCAGGTGAGGCCGCCGCCGAAGCCGGTGAGCAGGACCTTGTCGCCGGGGCGCAGGGTGCCGTCGGCGGCGGCGCCGGCGAGGGCGAGCGGGATGGACCCGGCGACGGTGTTGCCGACGCGGTCGAGGTTGATGACGAGGCGGTCCTCGGGGAGGCCGAGCTGTTCGCCGACGGCCCGCAGGATGCGGACGTTGGCCTGGTGGGCCACGACCCGGTCCAGGTCCGTGCCGCGCCAGCCGATCCGGTCGAGCAGGCTCTCGGCGGACTTGCTCATGCTGAGGACGGCCTCGTTGAAGACGGCGCGGCCCTGCATGGTGAAGTACCGGTCCCGCTCGGGCGGGGGCGTGGCCGTCGAGCGCTGCCGGGAGCCGCCGGCCGGTACGGTGATCAGCTCCTCCCCCGCGCCGTCGCTGCCCAGGTCGAAGCCGAGCAGCGCGCCCGGCTCTTCCGGGTCGCCCGCGCGCAGCACGACGGCTCCGGCGCCGTCGCCGAAGATGGCGCGGGTGGTGCGGTCGGCGGGGTCGAGGATGGTGGAGAAGGTGTCGGCGCCGATAACCAGCGCGCGGTGCGCGGCGCCCGCGGTGATCATCGACGCGGCGGTGGCCAGCGCGTAGACGAAGCCCGTGCAGACCGCGCCGATGTCGAAGGCCGCGACGCCGGTCAGGCCGAGCCGCCGGGCGACCGCCGGCGCGGTGGCCGGGCAGGGGCGGTCGGGGGTGCTGGTGGCGAGGACGACGAGGTCCACGCCGGTTTCTCCGGTGCCGCCGCCCGCGGCGGTGTCGTCACCCGCGACCTTGTTGTCGCCCGCGGCGGTGTCGTCAGCCGCGGCCCTGCGCGCGGATTCCAGGGCCCGGCGTCCGGCCGCCACGGCCAGGTCGGAGGTGGCCTCGCCGGGCGCGATGACGTAGCGCTGCCGGATGCCGGTACGCGTACGGATCCACTCGTCCGTGGTGTCCAGCTCGGCCGCGAGCGCGCTGTTGGGTACCACTGTGGCGGGCAGGGCGCCGCCCAGGCCGCAGAGGACCGCGGCGCGGTGCGTGCCGGCCGTCATGACGGCTCCCCCTCGGCGCCGGGCGCGTGCACGGCCGCCAGGGCGACCGGCCGGCGGGTCTCCGCGCGGCGGGGCCGCGCCTCCGGTCCCGCGGTGGTGAGGTGCAGCCGCCCCTCGGCCACGGCCGTACCGCTCTGCTCGAAGACGGCCCGGAACGAGCGGAGTTGGGGCAGACCGTCGCCGAGCCCGGCGGGCCGCTCGGCCGTCGCGTACGCGCTCAGCCGTACGGTGACCGGGAGGTGCGGTTCGACGAACCGGTGGCAGCGCAGGTCGAGCCCGGCGACCGTCGTCAGCGCGGGCAGTGCGCCGTACGTCTCGGCGGCGGTGCACAGCGCGAGCTGCCGGGCCGCCTCGAGCAGGACCATGGCCGGCACGTGGTCGTAACCGGCGTCGAACAGCGCGGGGTTGTCGGCGGGCAGCCGCAGCAGCGCCTTCGCCCTGCCGCCTTCCACCGCGACCCGCGTGAGGACCACGTTGTCCGGCCGGGTGCGGCCGACGAGGTGCGGGGCGACGGGCGTGCAGGGCAGCACCGGCGCTCCCGGACGTGCCACCGCCTTGCGGGCGCGGGCCGGGCGCAGGCCGTCGTAGAGCTCGCGGGAGACGTGCCGGACGCGCAGCGCCGCCGTGCCGAGGCGGCCCGCCGGCAGGGTCATGTCGAAGGCGTAGGTCATCCGCCGTGCCGCGCCCGTGCCGGGGCGGCCTTGGGCGGTCACCGCCAGGGCCAGGTCCGCGGCGCCCTGCGTGCGGCCCGCCGTGCGGATTCCGGGCAGCGCGAGCTCCAGCGATTCGATCAGGAAGCGCCCGCCGGGCTCGATTCCCGAGAATTCCCTGCCGCCGTACGGCCCGGCCTGCCGGCAGCATTCCAGGAGCAGCAGCGGATCGATTCCCGCGGACCGCTCCGGGCCCGGTACGCGATCGGTGTAGTAGGGGTGCTCCCCCGGAATGCGGGCGGTCGCGAGGTATTCCGTGGCGGTTAATTTCCGTACGGCGCTCAGAAACAATTCGGGGAGCGCCCAGCGGTCTGTGAACTGCATTCTTCCCCCGGTATTGATGAAGTCCATGATGTGCAGGGTGCGTGATGCACAAGATTCCGTGACGCACAGGAGTCCGTGATGCGGAATTCGCTTTCCGACTTCTGAATCATGTCATCGCATTCGATGACCCGTCAAGCCACTTTTCCGCAATCCCGCAAGACCCCGGGACCAGCAATTTCCAAAATATTTACTCGATTGCTGTAACCGCTGTCCGGATATCCTGGACCAGCCGTTCGACAACGGCCGGCACGCGTCCTTCGAAGTAGAAATGACCGCCCGGGAAAAGGTGCTCACCGAGGAAATCCTCGGCGCCGTCCGCCCAGTCGAGCAGGCTCTCCACGGGCACCACACGGTCGTCCGCGCCGCCGAAGAGCGACAGCGGGACCCGCACGTCGGCCGCGACGGTCCGCGGTTCCCAGGTCTCCACCACCGCGAAGTCGGCGCGCACCCGGTCCTCGAACAGCGCCCACACGTCGTCCTCGTCCAGCACCGCCGGCGGGATGCCGCCCATCGCCCGCAGCGCCGCCCTCAGCCGGTCCCCCGGCATTCGGTGCAGCGGCTCGCCGCCCAGGCCCTCGCCGGGCAGCTCCTCGTACGGCGCGCCGCAGGCCGAGACCCCGAGCCAGCACGGCTCCGGCAGCCCGCGCGCGGCGAGCCGCGTGGCCGCCTCGTACGCCACGAGCGCGCCCATGCTGTGCCCGAAGAGCGCGAACGGGCGGTCCATCAGGTCCAGCGTCTCGCCGATGAAGTACTCCGCGAGGTCGCGGGCGCTGCGCAGGGCGGGGCGGTCGCTCGTCCGCCCGCGGCCCGGCGCCTCGAAGAGGCACACCTCCCAGTCGTCGGGGACGTGCCGGGCCCAGTCGGTGAAGGCGAGGTGCGAACCCGCCGCGTGGTGCAGCAGAAAGACCCGCAGCGCCGGCCCGTCCACCGGGCGGGGCCTGATCACCGCCTCGCTCACCTCGGCCGTGCCGTGCACGCCGCCGCCCATTGCCGTGCCGTGCACGCCGCCGCCCTGTGTCGTACCGTTCACGCCGCCGTCCTTTCCCGCCGGACGGCGCGCAGCATGCGGGTGAGCACGCTGCCGTCGCCGGCCTCCCGGAACGCGGTCCGGCCCTCGGCCAGCAGCCTTTCGAGGGTCTGCCGCCACAGCACGGGGTGCCCGATCTGTTCGAGCAGTACCCCGGCGATCGCGGACCCGTCGTCGCCGTACGGCGCGGCGTGCCGGTTCGAGAGGACCGGCAGGGCGGGCGCGGCGAGCGTCGCGGCCTTCAGTACCGGCGCGAACTCGTCCGCCGCCGGGGCCATGTGCGAGGTGTGGAAGGGCCCGCTGACGTCCAGCCGGCGGACCATCCGGGCACCGGACGCGCGCGCCACCTCGGCGGCCGGCTCCAGGTCCTCCGCCGGGCCCGCGATCACGGTCTGGTCCGCGGTGTTGAAGTTGGCGGCCTCGATCCGCGTGAGCCCGGCCCGGCGCAGGACGAGGCGGAGGACCGCGTCGTCCAGGCCGATCACCGCCGCCATGCCGCCGCCGGTGACCGCGGACATCGCGCGCGCCCTGGCCGCGACCAGCCGCAGCCCTTCGGCGAAGCCGAACACCCCGGCCGCTTCCAGGGCGTTGTACTCGCCGAGGCTGTGCCCGATCGCGACGTCGGGGACGCCGTGCTCCTCCCGCAGGACGCGGTAGCCGAGCGCGTTGACGGTGTAGACGGCGGGCTGGGTGTATTCCGTGCGGCCGAGCAGCCCGTCGGGGTCCTCGGTGCACAGGCGGCGGATCGAGTACCCGAGCACGGCGTCGGCCGCCTCGGTGAGTTCGGGGAAGCGGTCGAACCAGTCGGCGCCCATGCCGGGGCGCTGCGACCCCTGGCCGGGAAACATCAGGACGTAGGTCATGGGGTGGTGATCCTCGGGAGCGTGTCGGATTCCGGCCGGGGGCCGGGGTGGAAGCGGCTGTCGCCGAAGAGCAGCGGCGGGGCCGCCGAGAGCACCTCGAACTCCTCGGCGCGGCCCACCAGTACGGTGTGGTCGCCGGCCGGGAACGCGCCGGCCAGCGCGCAGTCGAAGGCGGCGACGCCCTCGGTGAGCACGGGCGAACCGGCGTACGCGGCGGGCCGGTAAGGGCGCCCGGCGAAGCCCGCCGCGCCGGCCGGGCGGCCCGGGTCGGCGAACCACCGGGCGTCGGCCTCCTGGTGCGCTGCCAGCACGGTCACGGCGAACCGCCTGCTGTGCAGGGCGTGGCCGAGGAGCCGGGAGCCGTTGCCGAGCGCCACGAGGATCATCAGCGGGTCCACCGAGGCCGTGGCGAAGGCGTTGACGGTCGTGCCGTGCGGCACTCCCCCGGCCAGCGCCGTGACCACGGTGACCCCGGTGGGGAAGCGGCCGGCGGCCCGCCGGAAGCGCCGCCGCTCCGCCTCGCTCGCGCCATGGGGCGCGGCCGGCTCCGTCACGGTGTTGCTGCCGCCGCTCCTCATGCGCACCGCTTCCGCAGTTCGTCGAGGTGGCCGAGCCCGTCCAGTACGGTCTTGACCGGCAGCCCGAAGTCGATGAGGCAGGCCACCTCGTCCACGCCGAGCCCGGCCAGCCGCTCGACGACGCGGGCGGCCTTGGGGACCGTGCCGAGCAGCCCGCCGTCGTCGTAGTAGCGGTCGAAGGCGCGGGCGACGAGGAAGTCCACGTCCTTCTCCTTGAGCTTCGCCGGGTCCACCCGCCGCGCGCCCGCCGTTCCCGAGCCCAGCAGCAGCCCCAGCGAACTGCGCAGGTACGCCTTCAGCGGGTCCCTGACGAGCTGCCGGACCTCGTCCTCGTCGGCGCCGAGGAAGGTGTGCACCATCAGGACGACGTGGCCGTCGCCGCCGCCCGGGCCCGCGCTCGCGGCGTACGCCCTGCGGTACTCGCGGATCTTCCCGGCCAGCTCGTCCAAGTCCTGGCCGAGCAGATGGGTCAGCACACCGGCGCGCCGGTCGCCCGCGGCGCGGAACGTCTCCACGCCGCCCGCGCTGGTGATCCAGACCGGCAACTCCCGCTGGACGGGCGGCGGATAGGCCCGTACCCGCTGTTCGGAACCGGCCCCGTCGGTCACCGTCAGCTCCTCGCCGCGCCACAGCCGGCGGACGTCCTCGACGGTGTCCGTCATGACCTTCCTGCGGTCGGCGTACGACTCCGGGCGGAGCGCGAAGTCCACCGCGTGCCAGCCGGAGGCGAAGGCGAGCCCCACCCGGCCGCCGGAGAGGTTGTCGACGACGGACCACTCCTCGGCGATCCGCAGCGGGTGGTGCAGCGGCGCGACGACGCTGCCGGCGCGGATGGCGACCCGGCTCGTCACGGCGGCGACGGCGGCTCCGGTGACGGCGGGGTTGGGGTAGAGCCCGCCGAAGGGGTGGAAGTGGCGCTCGGGGGTCCAGACGGCGGTGAAGCCGCGCTCGTCGGCGAAGCGTGCGCCCTGGAGTACCAGGTCGTAGCGGCCGCGCGCGGCCGGGTCGCGGCCGTCGTCCCCGAAGTAGAACAGGCTGAAGTCCATGTGCTTCTCTCTGGCTCGGTTGAGTGAATGCGGCCCGGCCGGGTCGGGTGATCGCCGGTCAGGCCGCGGTGGCCGCCGGTTCGGCGGCCGTCCGCTCGGTGGCGAACGGCCGGTTGCGCTCCGCCCAGCGCGCGACCGCCGGCGTCGCGAGGCCCCCGGCGAGCAGGACGGCCGCGAAGACCAGCCAGCCGGCGCTGCCCCAGCCGATGAGCAGGGCCGTGGTGAGGGCCGGCGTGACGGCGGCCCCCGCGCGCTGGGTGAGCCCGAAGAGGCCCTGGTACTGGCCGTGCGCCTGGGCGGGCGCGAGGTCGTAGGACAGCGCCCAGGAACCGGCGGAGTGCAGCATCTCGCCGATGACCTGGACGAAGGCGCCCGCGAGCAGGCACGCGGCGGCGACCCAGGCGGGCTGTCCCGCCGAGAGGGCGAAGATGCCGCAGGCGAGCGCGAGCACGAGTCCGGAGCGGCGCATCGCGCGGGCGCCGCCGCGTACGTCCTCGGCGCCCCGGCTCAGGCGGACCTGGAACAGCACGCACATCGCGGTGTTGAGGAACATGATCGCCGCATAGACGGAGACCGGCGCGTCCGTGCGGTCCGCGATCCAGATCGGAAGCGCGGCGGTGAGCAGCGCGTCCGTGCCCAGCACGAGGACGGCGTTGAGCGCCGAGACCGCCAGGTACGGCACGTCCCGCAGCACGTGCCGCGCCCGCTCACCCGCCGCCTCGGCGGACTGCGCGGGCGCGGGCAGCGCGAAGCAGCTCAGACCGCCGAGCACGAACAGCGCGCCCGCGCCCAGCAGCATGGCGGTGTAGACCGTACGGGAGTCGGCGGTCAGCGCGACGCCGCCGAGCAGGGTGCCGCCCGACAGGCCGACGTTGATGACGGACTGGAGGTACGCCCTGGCGCGTACCCGCTCGCCCGGCGGCAGCGCGTCGGCGATCAGGGCGCCGCGGGCCGCGGTACTGGCCGAGTCGGCCATCGCGGCCAGGCTCACCACGGCCAGGAACCCGGCGAACCCGCCGGCCAGCGCGTATCCGCAGACCAGCAACCCTTGCAGCACGCCGAAGGCGATGGACGCGGTGCGCGAGCCGAGCTTGTCGGAGAGCTGGCCCGCCGGGATGCTGACGGCCATCCCGAGGACCGCCGAGACGGTCAGCCCGAGACCCACCTGCGCGGCGGGCACGTGGACGGCCCGGATGAAGTACAGGACACTGACGGACAGCAGAAAGCCGTTGCCCACCGTCCGGGCGAGATTGCTGACGGTCAGGACCCGGACGACGCCGGGCGGCGGCACGAGGGCACGCAGCAACTGCACTGGTTTTCCCGCCATCTCAGGCCGCCGGGACGGGGTCGGTGAACCGCTGCCGCAGCGCGGGGCGGTCGATCTTCCCGTTGGGGTTGAGCGGCAGCTCGTCGAGGTGGACGAGGCGGCGCGGCACCATGTGGACGGGGATGTGCTTGCGCAGCCAGAGCAGCGCGGCGGACGGCGTCAGCTCCTCCCCCGTGTAGCAGCCCACCAGTTCGGTGCCGTCGGCGCCGGGCACCGCCACGACCACCGCCTCGCGCATCGCCGGGTGTTTCCGCATCGCGGCCTCGACCTCGCCGAGTTCGATGCGGTAGCCGCGCACCTTGACCTGGTTGTCGAGGCGGCCCAGGTGGACCAGCACACCGTTCTCGTACCGGACCCGGTCGCCGGTGCGGTAGTAGTGCTCCGCCGTGAGACCGCTCCTACCGTCGTACGGCTCCGCCGAAGTGCCGTCGAAGGAGACGAAGCGCCCCTGGTCGTCGGCCGGGTCGAGGTAGCCGTCGAAGCGCTGCGCGCCGCGCACGCACAGCTCGCCCTCGGCCGCCGGGCGGCCCTCCTCGTCCAGGATCAGCTGATCGAGGAAGGGGTACACGGGCCCGATGGGCACGGTGGCGTTGGACGTCACCGGCCACTGCGCGGGATCGGCCGGGAGGCGGAACTCCGTGCAGGCGACGGTGAGTTCGGTCGGGCCGTAGACGTTCTCGATCACGGCGTCCGGTGCCACCGCGCGCCACGCCTCCGCCTGGCGGTACGTCAGCTGCTCGCCGATGAAGATGCCGTACCGCAGGCCGGTGACCAGCCCCGTCGACAGATTGCCGAGCCCGGCCGCGACCGAGACGAGCGAGGGCACGGAGAACCAGTGGGTGATGCCCCGCTCGACGAGGTGGTCGACCGGCTTGAGCAGCTCGGAGCGTTGCGCCGCCACGAGCGTGGCCCCCGCGCCCCAGGTCACGAAGAGGTCGAAGACGGAGGGGTCGAAGGTGAGGTCGAAGGTGTGGGACACCCGGCAGCCCGGCCCGACCTCGTACCGCTCGATGTTGTGCGCGAGGTACGGGGAGAGGTTGCGGTGCCGGATCGGCACGCCCTTGGGCCGCCCGGTGGAGCCGGAGGTGAACAGGACGTACGTGAGGTCGTCCGGGGTGGTGCCCGGACGCTCCAGGGACGCCGGCTCCGCCCCGTCGGCCAGGGCGGCGGCCTCGGCGTCGGCCAGGGTGAGCCGGGTGTGCCCCGGCCGCTCGGGGAAGTGCGGCAGCTGGGCCGCGCCCGCCTCGTCCGTGAGCAGCACCTCGGCCCCGGCCAGCTCGTACACGCCCTGGTTGCGGCGCGCCGGGTAGCCCGGGTTGAGCGGGGTGACGACCGCGCCGAGGCGCAGCGCCGCCAGGTACCCGGCGAAGGCGGTCAGGCTGCGCGAGGCGAGCAGCGCGACGCGCTCCGGGGCCCGTCCGTGCTCCCGCAGGATGCGGGCGGCGAGCGCGGCCGCGCAGGCGTGCAGCTCGCGGTAGGTGAAGCGGTGGTCGCGCACCTCCAGCGCGGGCGCGTCGGGGTACCGCTCGACGGAGCGGGCGAACCAGTCGTACAGCGTGCGGTCGGTCATCGTGCTCCTCGGGGCAGCGACAGGGGCAGGGCGTGGGTGGTGAGGGCCGCGCAGTCGTGGTGGGCGGCGGCGAACTCCAGGCAGCGGCGCAGCAGTTCACCGGTCGGCGCGGGCCCCCGGCCCTGCCGCTCCAGCCAGGGCCGCCAGGCCGCCGCCTCCAGCCGGGCCGCCGCGCCGGGCGCGCTCGCGTGCAGGGCCCGGAGCGCGAGCGGGTCCAGGGCGGGGTTGTCGGGGTCGTGCTCCAGCGCGCGCAGGGCCACGGCGCGCTGCCACTGCCGTACGGGCACGCCCTCGGTCGGCAGCCCGGCGTCGGCGAGCAGTCCGAAGAGCTCCCGTACGGTCACGGGCCGCTCGTCCGCCAGGTGGTAGACGCGGCCCACCGAGCCCGGCGCGTCGAAAAGGCCGGCGATCGCGCGGGCCGCGAGATCGACCGGGGCGAGCGGCAGCGGCCGGTCGTCCAGTGGGTGCAGACCGGTCGCGGCGCTGCCGACGAGCAGCTGGACCAGTGGGTCGTGCGGATCGCAGGCGCCGTCGGCGAGCGCGCCGAGCAGCAGCCCGGTACGGAACACGCGTACCCGCATACCGTCCCGCTCGGCGCGTTCCGCGAGCCGCTCGCCGACCCAGGCGGCGACGGCCGCGCCGTCGCGTTCGGGGTCCAGCGGCTGTTCGCGCTGCTCGGCGAGGAGGGGTTCGCCGCCGAGCGCGGGCGCGCAGGCGGCGAGCGTGGAGAGCAGGGTGAGGTCCGCGATGCCGTGCTCGCGCTGCCAGCGCAGGAGTTCGGCGAGCGGCAGGACACCGTGCGCGCGGACCTCCTGGTACGTCCCGTGGTCGCGGGGCGCGGGCGCGGCGTGCACCACGTGCCCCACGCGGCGGGCGAGTTCGCCGTCGCGGTGGTGGGCAAGGGCCTTGCCGAGCGCGGTCGGGTCGGCGGGGACCACGGACACCCGGGCGGGGTCCGGTGCGGGCAGCCCGAAGCGGGCGGCGGCCGCGGCGAGCAGGGCCCGGCCCGCGTCCTCGTCGGGGACGGGCAGCAGACGATGGACCCGCGCGTCGGGCCGTTGCATCAGCTCGTGCAGGAGGAAGGTCTCCAGCGCGCCGGTGCCGCCGCCGGTGAACAGGGTGTCGGGGCCCGGCCTACGGGCAGGCGCGGCGGGTTCGCCGAGCGGGAGCGCGAGGTCGGCGTCGACCGGATCGGCGGGGTGGCCGCCCGGGCGCGCCGCGTGGCCCTCGGTGCTCCCGCCGCCGGTGGCGCCGGTGTCCGGCCGCCGCAGCCCCCGGACGATCTCGGCCATCCGGCGTACGGTGGCCTGTCCGCCGCCCGCACGGTGGACGTTGACCGGGACGCCGTGGCGACGCTGTACCGCGGCCTCGATGCGCATCGCGGTGAGCGAGTCGCCGCCCAGCTCCGCGAACTCCTGGTCGAGGCCGAGGGCCGGCACGCCGAAGATCTCCCGCCACAGGGCGAGCAGTCCGGCGGTCACGTCGTCGGCGGACGTCTCGTCGGACGGGCCGCTGGGTTGCGCGTGCTCCTCGGTGGCCGGTGGCGCGCCGGCCGGCGCTGCCAGCGGCGGCAGCCGGTCCAGCGCCCAGTAACGCTGCCGCGTGAAGGGGTACGTGGGCAGCGGCACCCGCCGCCCGCGCCCGGCGGCGAGCGCCGCCCAGTCCACGTCGATCCCGTGCAGCCAGGCGTCGGCCACGGCCTCGTCGATGCGGTCCTCGATACGGTCCTCGACGCGGTCGCCGGACTCGTCGCCCGTTGCGTCGATGACCAGCGCGTACGCCCCATCGGCTGCCGTGGCGTCCGTACCGCCCGGCACCACCTCCGCACGCCCCCGGAAGGCCGCGAGCAGCCGTTCCCGCGCCGGCTCCGGCAGCGCACCGTCCGCCGGGAGGACCAGCCGCACGCCCCGTGCGGCGGGCGGCGTGGCGGGAGCCGGGGTACGCAGCGCCGCGGGCAGGTCGCCCGGTGCCGCGCACACCACCCGCCGCCGCGCGAACGCGGTCCGCCCGACGCGCAGCGTGTGGGCGACATCCGCGGCGCGCGCATCGCCCCGCTCCAGCTCGTCCGCCAACTCCGCGGACAGCGCCGCCAGTTCGGCGTCGTCTCGGGCCGAGAGCACCAGACGTACCCGGTCGCTTTCCGGCGCCGAGGGGCGTACCGGCCGTGGCGGCGGGCCGAGGACGACGCTCGCGTTGGTACCCCCCAGACCCATCGAGTTGACCAGGACGTACGGCTCGCCCTCGGTGACGCGGCCGGGCTCGGTGGCGATGCGGAAGGGGCTGTCGGCCAGCTCGCCGGGGCTGCGGGGGCGGTCGAAGCCGGGGTGCGGCGGGACCTCGCCGGTGCGGGCCACCTCCACGGCCTTGATCAGCCCGGCGACGCCCGCCGCGGGCCCGCAGTGGCCGATGCTGGCCTTGACCGAGCCCAGGGCGCAGAAGCCGGTACGGCCCGCGGGCGCGGACAGGCCCGCGGTCAGGCCGCGCAGTTCGATCCGGTCGCCGAGCGGGGTGCCGGAGCCGTGTGCCTCGACGTACCGCAGCTGTTCCCCGCGCACGCCCGCGACGTCGAGCGCGGCGGCCACCACGTCGGCGAGCCCGGCGGGGCTGGGCGCGGTGAAGCCGGAGCGGGCCGACCCGTCGTTGCCGACGGCGGAGCCGCGGACGACGGCGAGCACCGGGTCGCCGTCCGCGAGCGCGTCGGCGAGCCGGCGCAGCACCACGACGCCGACGCCGGAGCTGAAGGACGTACCGGTGGAGCGCGCGTCGAACGGGCGGCAGTGGCCGTCGTGGGAGGCCAGCGCGCCGGGCTGGTGCCGGTATCCGAGTACCGGCTCGTTGACCGCCGCGCCGCCGGCCAGCGCCAGGTCGCACTCGCCCGCCAGCAGGCTGAGCACGGCGTAGTGCACCGCGGTCAGCGACGAGGAGCAGGCGGTCTGCACGCCGATGGACGGGCCGCGCAGGCCCAGCTTGTACGCCACCCGGGAGGGCAGGAAGTCGCCGAGCCCGCCCAGGTGCAGCATGACGTCGTCCACCGCGCCCAGCACGCCGTCGGCGCGCGCCCTGGCCACCTGGAGCGCCGCCATGTACGTGCTGGGGCTGCCGCCCGCGAAGACGCCGGTGACCAGCGGGTCGCCGGTGGGCGGGTGCCCGGCCGACTCCAGCGCCTCCCAGCACACTTCGAGGAAGAGCCGCTGCTGCGGGTCGGTGGCCTCCGCCTCGGTGGGCGAGTAGCCGAAGAACTCGGCGGCGAAGTCCTCGGCGCCGTCCAGCGTCGCCGCGGTCGTCACGTACGAGGGGTCGTCCAGGGTCTCGTCGGTCAGCCCGGCCGCGCGCAGGGCCGCCCGGTCCAGTTCCCGGAACGCCACCCGCCCTTCGGCGAGGTTGCGCAGGAACTCCCGGGGGTTGCGGGCGCCGGGGAATCGGCAGCCGGTGCCGATGACCGCTATGGCCGCGTCGTCGTTCACGCCGCCGGCTCCGCGGAACCGGCGGTGCCCGCGCCGCGGCGGCCGAGGAGGCGGGCGCGGCCCGCCGCGGCACCGCCGGACCGGGCGCCGCCCGTGGTCTCCCCCGCCGCCCCGTCCGTGCTGTCCGTACCGTCCGCACCGGCGAGCAGCGCGGCCTGGGCGTGCACGGTGCTGTGCTCGAAGAGGTCGGCCGCGTCCAGCTCCCGGTCGGTCAGCCCCGACAGCTGGTCGAGGAGGACGATCAGCAGCAGTGAATCGCCCCCCGCGTCGAAGAAGTTGACGTCGTACGCGACGGTCGGCACGTCCAGGACGTCCCGCCAGGCGGCGCCGATGGCCTCGGTGAGCGCGGCGGGGTCGGCGGGGGTGGTGACATCAGCGGGGACGTCGGCGGTGCCGGGAGTGGCGTCGGTGAGCACAGGGGCCTCCAGGTCGGTGGTGAGGTCGGCCGCGGCGGCGGCGAGATCGCCGAGCAGCGCGTCGGCGGTGGTGGCGTCGAACAGGGCGGTGGCGTAAGTGAATTGGAGCCCGAAGTGGTCGGCGCCGCCGGTGGCGGTCAGCTCCAGCTCGTACTTGAGCTTGAGCGCCGGGGGCGTGCGGTAACGGGTCGTGATGCCGGGCCCGAGGGCCGGCGGGGTGGCGGGTGCGTCGGTGGCGGAGAGGTAGACCGGGGTCACCGGCGGGCGGCCGAGGTCGCGTTCGGGGTGCAGCGCGGCGGCGAGCGCGTCGAAGGGCGCGTCGGCGTGCCGGTAGGCGGTCAGCGCGGAGTCCTTGACGCGGGCGAGGAGGGTGCGCCAGCTCGGTTGGCCGGTGAGGTCGGCCCGGAGCAGGAGGGTGTTGACGAACATGCCGACGGTGCGGGCGGCCCCGGCGCCGTCCCGGCCGGCCCAGGGGAACGCGAACAGGAAGTCCCGCTGCGTGCCGCGCCGGGCCAGCACGGCGGCCAGCAGCGCCGCCGCGGTCATGAACGTCGTACAGCCCAGCTCGGCGGCGATCTCCCGCAGCCGCGCGCTGTCCCGGTCCGGCAGCCGGAGCTCCCGGGTGGTGGCGGCCTCGATGCTCTGGGTCCGCTGCCGCGGCCGGTCGTACGGCAGCGCGATGTCGGTCGGCGCGCCCCGCAGCCCGGCCAGCAGCGCGTCGAGCGTGCCGTCGGGCACGGCCGGCGCAGGGAGGCTCGCGGGGTGTGCGGCGGGCGTCGGGTCGACCGGCCGCCCGGCCCTCAACTCCCGGTAGGCATCGCCCAGTTCCTCCATCACCAGGTCGAGCGACCAGCCGTCGGAGACGATGTGGTGGACGGCGTACAGCAGGACCGTGCGGTCCCCGGCGAGCGCGATCACCTCGCCGCGTGCGGGCGCCTGCCGGGCCAGGTCCACCGGGGCCCAGCACTCCCGCGCCAGGTGGGCGTCCAGCTCCTCCGGGGTCCAGGACGCCGCGTCGAGGAGGGTGACCTCCGGCGGGCTGCCGTCGGTGCGGTACTGGACCCGGCGCGCCTTGGTGTCCAGGGTGAAGCGGGAGCGCAGGGCCGGGTGGCGGGCGAGCACCGCGGCGAAGGCGTCCCGCAGCAGCGCGCGGTCCACCGGCCCGTCGATCTCGACGACGCCGGGCGCGAGATAGGCCGCGCGCACGGTGGGCAGCCGGTCCATGAGCCACAGCCGCTGCTGTACGGGGGTGGCGGGGTGCGGGCCGCCGTCGGCCACGGGCGCGGTCTCGGCGGTACCGGTACCGGTCGCCGCCAGCGCGTCGGCCAGGCCCGCGACCGTGGGGTCCGCGAGGAAGGCCCGCAGCGGTACGGCGGTGCCCCACTCGCGTTCGGCCGCTGCCAGCATGCGCACGGCGAGCAGCGAGTGACCGCCGAGGGTGAAGAAGTCGCTGTCGGGGGCGAGGTCAGCGCCGTCGCCCCGGTCGGGGCCCGCTTCGGCCAGGACGGTGGCCATCAGGCGGGCCACCTTGCGCTGGCCGTCCGTGAGCGGGACCGGCCGGTGCTCGCCGTGCGGCAGCGGGCGGTCGCGGAGCCCCGCCAGCGCCGCGAAGTCGACCTTGTCGTTGGCCGTACGCGGCAGCGCGGGCACGGCGTGCACCTCGGCCGGGAGCACGGCGGCGGGCAGCCAGTTCAGCAGCGGCCGGACGATGTCCTCGTGCGTCGGCGTGGCGC
Organism: Streptomyces sp. NPDC053542; assembly: GCF_044544685.1. NCBI lineage: Bacteria > Bacillati > Actinomycetota > Actinomycetes > Kitasatosporales > Streptomycetaceae > Streptomyces > Streptomyces sp. NPDC053542. The sequence continues at coordinate 252,209 of NZ_JBITXL010000009.1, read as the reverse complement.
CCGGGGCGAGCTCCACATAGGCGACGAGCCGCTTCGGGGAGCCGGTCGCGTGCACGGCGGCGGCCGCGACGGCCGGGTTCTCCTCGATCAGCGCGCGGACCTCGTCGGGCTCGATCCGGTTGCCGAGGATCTTCACCTGGTCGTCGATCCGGCCGAGGTACTCCAACTCCCCGTCGGCGCGCACCAATACGCGGTCGCCCGTGCGGTACATCAGCGCGCCCGGCGTGTCCGCGTACGGGTCGGGCAGGAACGCGGCGGCGGTGCGGTCCGGCATCCCGAGATAGCCCAGCGCCACGCCGGCACCGGCGACGTACAGCTCACCCGGCACGGAAGCGGGCAGCTCCTCGCCGTGCGGACCGAGCACGTAGGCGCGGGTGTTGGGCAGCGGCCGGCCGATGGCCGGTGCGCGGCCGTCACGGGGGTCGACGACATGGCACGTGCTGTTGCAGGACGCCTCCGCCGGGCCGTACACATTGCGGACCTCGGCGCCCCAGCGGCGGGCGCAGTCGGCGGCGAGCGCGCGGGGCAGCGCCTCGCCGCCGGAGTAGACGACGCGCAGCGTGCATGCGCCCGGCCCGCCGTCCGGCTCGGCGCTCAGCATGGCGTGCAGGAGGCTGGGAGTGACCGAGCCCGCGACGGTCGCGCCGTCCGGGCCGTGGACGAGCCGCAGCAGGGCGGCCGGGTCGCGGCGTTCGACGTCGTCGGCGAGGACCAGCCGGGCCCCGGCCAGCAGGCCCTCGACGACGTTGAAGGCGGCCGGGTCGAAGGCGGTGCCCGCGGTCACCAGCAGCCGGTCGGCGGTGCCGAGGCCGCAGTCGGCCGCCCACCACAGGGCCGTGTTGAGCAGCCCGCGGTGCGGGACGAGCACGCCCTTGGGGCGGCCCGTGGTCCCGGAGGTGAAGATGACCACGGCCGGGTCCTCGGGCCCTGGCCGGAGCGCGGCGGGCGGCCCGGCCGCCTCCCCCAGCTCCCGGATCTCCGCCAGGTCGACCGGCTTGGCGTCCGTGTCCAGGCCGCGGAGCAGACCGGCCCCGGCCTCGTCGACGAGGACCGTGGCGGCCCCGGTCTCCCGTAGCACGAAGGCGATGCGGGCCGCCGGGGTGTCCATCGCGAGGGGCACGAAGGCGGCGCCCGCGCGCAGGGCGCCCAGCCAGCCGGCGATCAGTGCCCCGCCGCGTGCGGTCAGTACCGGTACGAGCGTGCCGGGTCCCGCGCCGTGTGCCGTCAGGTGCCGGGCCACGGCCCGCGACCAGTCGTCCAGCGCGCGCCAGGAGAGGTCCTCCCCGGCGCAGGTCACCGCGGTGTCGTCGCCGTTCATGGCGGCGAACCGCAGGTCGAGCAGGTCGGTCACGGTGGTCATGCGTCTCCTCCTCCGTGCGGCGCGGTGGCGCCGGCTGCCGTGCCGGCGAGCCGGTCCCGGTACTCCGCCGCCAGGTCGCGCCGGGGGCCGGCCAGCACGGTGCGCGGCAGGCGGCCCGCCGACGGGTCGGTCAGGGGCAGGGCGCGCAGTGCGGTGTCCGGCGCGGCGACGGCCGCGGCGAGCAGCGCGGTGAAGTGCGCGGCGAGCTGCCGCGCGGTGTCGGCGGTGTACCGGTCGGTGTCGTACTCGACGGTGCCGCGCAGCCCGTCGGGGGCGTACTCCAGGGTGAGCGTCACGTCGAGCTTGGTGGTGCCGGTGGGGAGCAGCCGTGGCGGGCCCCAGCGCGGCCGGTCGCCGAGCCGGGGCGCCGGCGCGTTCTGCAGGACGAAGCCGACGGTGGCCAGCGGTCCCGGCGGGCGGCTCCGGTCACCGCCCGCGGCGGCCGTGAGCTGCTCGAACGGCAGGCGCTGGTGGGACAGCGCCCGGAACGCCTCGCCGCGCACCTCCGTGCACAGCCGCTCGAAGGTCCAGTCGGCGCGGGGTGCGCAGTGCAGTGGGACGGTGTTGACGAAGAAGCCGATGAGCTCCTCGACGGCGGGGTGCGGGCGGTTGGCGGCGACGGTGCCGAGCAGGAACTCCTCCTGGCCGGTCCAGCGCTGCACCACGGCCTGGAACGCCGCGAGCAGCACGACGAAGGGGGTGGCCCGGACGGCCGACGCCAACTCCTCTACCTGAGCGGCGAGTTCGGCGGTGACTTGGAAGGTGTGCTGGGCGCCGCGGCGGTCGCCCTCGGGGAGGGCGGGGCGCGGCGGGCAGCTGCCGAGCGCAAGATCGCCGGATGCGGTACGCAGTTCGGCGAGCCGCGCGGCCACCCGTTCGGCCATGGCGGGGTGCGCGGCCACCTCGCGGTCCCACTCCGCGAAGTCCGCGTACTGCACGGTGGGTTGAGGGAGCTGCGGCGTGCCGCCGGCGACCGCCTGGTCGTACGCGGCGGCCAGATCCTCGTACAGCGCGCCCAGCGACCAGCCGTCCACCGCGATGTGGTGGAAGACCAGCAGCATCGCGTCGCCGTCCGGGCCGCCCTGCCACACGGTGCAGCGCAGCGGCGGCCCGGCCGACAGGTCGAAGGGGGCGCGGGCGTGGCGGGCGAGTTCCTCCTCCGCGGGCGGGCCCGCGAACACCTCGACAGGGACGGGTGCCGCTTCGCCGATGTACTGGACCGGGCGGCCTTCACGCAGTCCGTAGGTGGTGCGCAGGATCTCGTGGCGGGTGACCAGCGCGGTCAGGGCTTGGCCGAGCGCGGCGGTGTCGACGGGCTCGTGCCAGTGGGTGAGCAGCGGAACGTTGTAGGCGGCGGAGCCGGGGGCCGCCGCGTCGATGAACCACAGCCGCTCCTGGGCGCAGGAGAGCGGCGCGGAGGCGGCCGCCCGGCGGGGCAGGGGCGGCGAGGGCAGCTGCGCCATCAGACCGCCCCCGCCGACTCGCGCACCCGTCCGGCCAGTTCGCCGATGCCGGCGGCCAGCAGGATGTCGTACGGCTCGATGTCGGCCGCGAGCACCTCGCGGATGCGCGCAGCGGCCTGGGTCGCGAGCAGTGAATTGCCTCCGAGGGAGAGGAAGTCCTGGTCGGGGGCTGCCGAGGGGGTGCCGAGCACCTCGGCCCAGATGCGGGTGAGCGCGTCGGTGACGGGGTCGCCGACGGACGGTCCGGCGGGCTGCGCGTGCGTCTCTTCCGCCGCGCTCACCGTCGTTCTCTCCGCGGCTGCTTCGATCAGCGCGTCGATGCGTGCGCGGTCGGCCTTGCCGGTGGAGTGCAGCGGCAGGCTCGCGAGCGGCGTCCAGCTGCTGGGCAGCATGTACGCGGGGAGGGCACGGGCGAGCGCGGCGGCCAGCTCCTCGGCGTTGTTCTCCGCTGTACCGCCGGCCGGCAGGAACGCGCCCGCCAGCCGTGCCGCCTGCCCCTCGCCCACCTTGCTCACGAACGCGGCTTCGGCGAGGCCCGTGGCGAGCGCCGCACGCTCGATCTCCTCCAGCTCGATGCGGTAGCCGCGCAGCTTCACCTGCCGGTCGGCGCGGCCCACCAGCTCCAGCTCGCCGTCGGGCAGCTCCCGCACCAGGTCGCCGGTGCGGTACATCGGCGTGCCGGTGCCCGGTTCGGGGACGAAGGCGCGGGCGGTGCGCTCGGGCTGCCCGAGGTACCCCTTGGCGACGCCGGGGCCGCCGATGCACAGCTCGCCCGGCTGCCCGGGAGCGACCGGGCGCAGTTCCTCATCGCGGATGTGCAGGGTGGTCTGCTGGATGGCGCGGCCGATGGGGATGCGGTCGCGGCCCGCGAGCGAGGCGTCGGTGCAGTCGAAGGACGTGGCGAAGACGGTGGCCTCGGTCGGGCCGTAGCCGTTGACAAGGCGTCCGGGCGGGCCCGCCGCGAGTACCGCGCGGACCGCGGCCAGGTCGAGCTGCTCGCCGCCGACGACGAGGTTGCGCAGGGTGTGCAGCGCGCCGGGCCGGGTGCGGGCGACCAGGTGGAAGAGCGAGGTGGTCAGGAAGAGGGTCGTGATGTCCTCGTCCTGGAGGACGGCCGCCCAGCGGTCCACGGCGAGGTCGACGACGGTGGGCAGGACGACGAGCGTGGCGCCCGCGGTGAGCGCGCCCCACACCTCGAAGGTGGTGGCGTCGAAGGCGGGGTTGGCGGCCTGGCCGACCCGGTCACCAGGGGCGATGGTGCAGAAGGTCGCGTCGGTGACGAGGCGGCGGACGGCCCGGTGCGGCACGACGACGCCCTTGGGCGTGCCCGTCGAGCCGGAGGTGTAGCCGATGTAGAGGGGACTGTCGCCGTCGACGGGCACGTCGGCCACATCGGGTACCTCGCACTGCTGGTCAGGCGCCGGGCGGGCCACGCGCACCTGCCGCACCCCGGAGATCCCGGCCGTACGCCCTGCCCTCTCCCCTTCGCCTTCCCCCGCGCCTTCCCCGTCGCCGACGAGCACTGTGCGGACCCCCGCGTCCGCCAGGACCGTGGCCACCCGCTCGGCGGGGGCCTGGGCGTCGAGCGGCAGGTAGGCGGCGCCGGCCCGGGCGACGCCGAGGAGCGCGACGACCAGTGCGGTGCCGCGCTCCAGGTCGACGGCGACCGGCTCACCGGGCGCGACACCGTGCGTGGCGAGCGTGTGCGCCACCCGTCCCGCCTGCTCCCACAGCTGACGGTAGGTCAGCGCGGGGCCGCCGCGTGCGTCGCGTACGGCACAGGCGTCGGGGCGTTCCCCGACGTGTGCGGCGACGAGGTGGTGCACCCCGAGCGTGCCGGCCCGTGGGACGGCGGCGTGCGCGTACATACCCATGGCTCAAGTCCTTTGGTCGACATCCGTGAGCGCCGGCCGCGGCTGCGCGCGGCACGGCACGGCACGCCGGACCGCGGCGTGCGGTACGGCGGGCCGGTGAACGGCATGGAGTACGAAAGAAGACGTAGACGCCCCAGAGGACGGCGGCGGGCGCCCCATCGCGCCTCCGCGGTCCTCTCACCGTGCGATCGCCGGTGGCTTCCGATCACTAGTTGCTCGGGGAGGGCGAACGGTTTACGGCGCGTACGGATGTACCGACGTGACCTGCGCCACTCTCCCGGGTGCAATTGCCGGACACATCCGCCGGACACAGAGAACGGGCCGGCCTCCCGGGGAGGCCGGCCCGTTGTGTGGTGCGGTGGAGTGGTTCAGACGAGGTGGCGGCCGCCGTCCACCATCAGCACCTCGCCGGTGGTGTAGGCGGCGGTGGCCAGCGCGTGCACCGCCTCGGCGACGTCCTCCGGCGTGCCGACCCTGCGCTGCGGGGTGTTGGCGGTGATCCAGTCCCGCGAGCCCTCCCACACCTGCGGCGCCTCGTCGTACCAGGGCGTCTCGACGAGCCCTGGGGCCACGGCGTTGACCCGGACGTCGGGGCCGAGGGTCGCGCCGAGCAGGCGGGTCATGTGGTCGACGGCGGCCTTGCTGACCGCGTACGGCACGGAGCTGCCCATGGCGCGGCTGCCGGAGACGGAGGAGATGTTGACGATCGATCCGGCGCCGGTGGCCTTCAGGTGCGGCACGGCCGCGGTGATCACCTGCCAGGTGCCGATGACGTTGACGTCGAGGATGTCGTGCCAGACCTTGGCGTCGACCGCGTCCAGGTCGTCGAGCGGGATGAAGCGGGTGCGCCCGGCGTTGTTGACGAGCACGTCGAGCCGGCCGTACGTCTCGACCGCGGTGTCGACGAGCCGCCGGGCGTCCGCCGGGTCGGCGATGTCACCCTGGACGTAGACGGCGTCGGGCAGCTCGGCGGCCAGCGCCTCGCCGGCCTCCACGGACGAGGCCGAGTTCACGACGATGCGCATCCCCGCGGCCGCCAGGCGGCGGGCGACGGCGGCGCCGATACCCGAGGACGAGCCGGTGATGAGGGCGACGCGTTCTTCACTCACACATACCTCCGCATAACGCGATTCGGACGGAACTCGCCTCTTCGGCAGGGGATTTCGGCTCCTGGCCGACGCGCCGGAAAAACCTTGACGCTCTCGGAGGCGACCCCTAGAGTACCAAGAAATGGAATCAGGCTTCCACAATATGGAATATGCGCATGTGGATGTCTGTCACGTGAGGGTGGGGGTCTCTCACGGTTCTCCGCGTGCCGTCCGCCGACCACGGACGCCGTCGAAGAGGCCCTCGCTCGCGCACCGAGGGGGGTCGCCATCAACGCCGCACAGCTCGCTCCGTTCGCACTCGTCGTCTGCGCGGCGGTGCTCACCGGGGCCGTGGGGCGATCCGCCGGGCCGCCGGCACCGCTGCCGCACCCCGCGGAGTGGGCGCTCGGCGGCCGGCGCCTCACCTCGCTCCCGACGAACCTGCTGCTCGGCGGCACGGTCATCACCGCGTACACCTACGTGGCGATCCCCGGGCTGATGTTCGGCGCCGGCGGCCTCGCGCTCTACGCGCTCACCTATCTGCTCCTGCTCACCCCGCTGCTCATGCTGGTGCTCCCCCGGCTGCACCGGGTCGCGGCCCGGCACGGCCTGGTCACCGCGGCCGACTACGTACGCGCCCGGCACGGCTCACACACGCTGGCCCTGGCCATCGCGCTGACCAGCATCCTCGCGACGATGCCGTACCTCGCTCTCCAGGTCATCGGCGTGACCACGCTGCTGGACGCGATGGGCCTGCCCGCGGGCGGCGCGGCCTGCGCCGTCGCCCTCGTCGTGGTCCTGCTGTGCTCCGCCGCGCTGATCCACCCGGGCGGGCTGCGGGCCTGCGCCCGTATCGCGCCGGTGAAGGCCGCGCTGTGCGCCGGGGTACTGATCCTCGTCGCGGTCCTGGCAGCGGTGGAATTCGGCGGCCCCGGCGCAGTGTTCGCCGCAGCCGACCGCCGCCTCGCCGCCCAGGGCCTCTCCCTGGTCGTACCGCCGGAGTCCGTCACCGCATACGCCACCCTCGCGCTCGGCTCCGCCCTCGCCCAGCCGATGTACCCGCAGATCGTGACGGCCGCGCTGGCGAGCCGGGGCCGCCGCCCGCTGCGCGCCGCGATCGGAGCCCTGCCGCTGTGGGCGCTCTCCCTGGCCCTCTCCGCGTTCCTCGGCGTCGCCGCGCTGGCCGCGGGCGTGCAAACCCGGCCGGGCCACGCCGAACTGGCCGTACCACTGCTGATCCGCACCCTGGTGCCCGAGCAGCTGGCCGGCTTCCTGTACGGCGCGCTCGCGGTCGGCGCGCTGCTGCCCGCCGCCGTGATGGCCATCGGCATGGCGGCGCTGCTCGTCCGCAACGTCTACAGCGAGTACCTCAACCCCACGGCCACGCCCAAGCACGAGGTACGGGTCGCCCGCACGGCCTCCCTCGGCATCACCGCGGGCGCGCTGCTGTTCGCGCTGGTCCTGCGGCCGCAGGACGCCGTCAACCTGCATCTGCTGGGCGGCGTCTGGGTGCTCCAGACGCTGCCGGCCGTCGCCCTGTCGCTGTTCACCCGCTGGTTCCACCACCGCGCGCTGCTCGCGGGCTGGGCGGCCGGCATGGCCGCCGGCACCGCGCTCATCTGCCTGCACGGCTTCTCCTCCGTGGTGGACCTCGGCATCGGCCCGCTGCACGCCCCGATCTACGTCGCGCTCCCCGCGCTCGTACTGAACCTGGCGACCGCCGCCGTCCTCACACCCGTGCTGGACCGGCTCGGCTCGCCCCGCCGGAAGGACGCCACCACCTGCGGCACGCCCCATGAACGCCGCGGGTCCAGATACACCGTCGTCGTCGACTGACCAGACCGTCCAAGGACGCATCGCCATGCAGCCATCGCCGCTCTCGCCGCTCTCACCGCCCTCGCCGCCCTGCCCACCGCGCGGCACCCTGGTCGGCCCGCCCCCGCCCGGCGGCCCCGGACCCGGGTGCGCCCCGCCGGACCGTGCCGCGCCCCTGACCCTCGACCTGCGGGACGCCGACCGGCAGGCGGCCATCGCCCACCTCTTCGACACGCACTACACCCAACTCCTGCGGCTGGCCGTGCTGCTGGGCGCGGACGGGGACGCCGAGGACGTGGTCTCCGAAGCCTTCTACCAACTGCACCGCCGCTGGCCCAAGTTGAAGACACCGGACGCGGCGGCCGGCTATCTGCGCTCCATCGTCTGCAACCTGACGCGGATGCGCATCCGTCATCTGCGCGTCGCCCGCCGGCACGCCTACCGCGAGGTCGACGAACACGTCCTCTCCGCCGAGCACCAGGTGCTGCTGCAGGACGACCACCGCGCGCTGCTGACGGCCCTGCAGACGCTGAGCGCCCGGCAGCGCCAGGCCCTCGTCCTGAAATACTGGCTGGATCTGAAGGAGTCGGAGATCAGTGAGACGATGGGGATCTCCACCGGCGCCGTGAAGTCGCACACGGCCCGTGCGATGACGAAGCTGAAGTACGCGCTGAGGAAGGCCGCCAGGTGACGGACGAGGTGGGTACCGAAGCGGTGCCGGACGGGTCCGAGGAGTGGCTGCGCCGGGCCCTGGACGACGTCGCCTCCTCGGTGTCCGCGCCACCGCAGGCGTACCGCAAGGGCCAGGCGGACTGGCGCCGCCGGGCCTACCGCCGCAAGGCGCTGCTCGGCATCCTGGTGCTGACGGTGGTGGCCGTGGTCTGCGCCATCGGCCTGCTGGTGCTCAGCTGCGGCTCGGCGAGCACGCACGTCATCTACGACGACGCCGGGACGGGAACGGCCGTGGTGCCGTTCCCGCCGGCGTCCTCCTGAACGACGTTTCCTGAACGCTGGAGTACCGCCTCAACGCTGGAGTACCGCCTCAACGCTGGAGTACCGCCTCAACGCTGGAGTACCGCCTCCAGCGCCTTCCGCAGCTCGGCGGCGGCCGCCTCCGCGGTGTCCGGTGCCGTGTCACGGCGCCATGCAACATAGCCGTCCGGGCGGACCAGCAGGCAGCCCGACTCGTCGGTTTCGCGGCGGCGCCGCCAGTCGCCGTACGCGTCCCGGGCGGCGTCCGAGCCGATGCGTACGGTGTCCAGCGGAACGCCGAGGTCCGCGGCGCAGGCTTCGGCCGCCGCCTCCCACGCCACCCCTGACAAGCCGGTGACCAGCGTGAACCTGCCCTTGCCGACAAGGTCGAGGGTGGAGACGCGGCGGCCGTGCGCGTCGGTCAGCCAGGCGTGCGGCAGCTTCGCGCCGGGCCGGGTGCTCGGCTGGTGGTACAGCTCCCGGTCGCGCGGCCACTCCTCGGCCGGACTGCCGTCGTCGAGCACGGCGGCGGAGGCGTACCGCTGGTTCAGCTCCACACCGTGCGCGTTGAACTCGTAGTTCTTCAGCTCGATCGCCGCGTCCAGCTCGCGCCGCCGCCGCGCGCCCTCCGCGTCCGGCGCCCGGCAGGCGGCCAGCGCGCTCGCGATGCCCTCGTCGTCGGCCCCACCGCCGATGCCCAACGCCCGGAAGATCGGGCCGAACTGGTCGCGGCTGAGGTTGGCACGATCGACGATCTGTTTGCCAACAGGGGCGCGTTCGGCGGTGTACGTGTCGAGCAGGCCCTCGCCCGCCTCCCCGCGCACCACCATCGCCAGCTTCCAGGCGAGGTTGTGGGCGTCCTGGACCGAGGTGTTGGAACCGAGGCCGTTGGACGGCGGGTGGCGGTGCACGGCATCCCCGGCGCAGAACACCCGGCCGGTGGAGTAGCGGGTGGCGTAGGTGTGGTTGACGGTCCACAGCGAGGTCGAGGTGATCTCGACATCGATCGACTCATCGCCGACGAGGTCATGGACGAGCCGCCGGGCCTCCGCCTCATCGATCTCCGGCGGCGCCTCGTCGATGTCGTAACCCCAGGTCAGCAGCCACTCGTTCCAGGGCCGGACCATCCGGACCAGGCCCATGCCGATGCCGCCGGTCTCGGCGCCGGGGCGCATGACCCAGTACAGGACACTGGGGCGGTGGGCGACGTGCGCGCTGAGGTCGGCCCGGAAGACGATGTTCATGCTGCCGGCCTTGCCCTCCTGCCCGGCGATCGGCAGCCCCGCCTGCTCGGCGACGCGACTGCGCGCGCCGTCCGCACCGATCAGGTAGCGCGCACGAATGGTGAAGTCATCGCCCCGCAACCGGTCACGAAGGTGGGCGGTGACACCGTCCTCGTCCTCCTCCAGCCGGAGGAACTCGGTGTCGAAACGGACCTTGGCGCCGCGCGCCGCCGCGTTGCTCACCAGGATCGGCTCGAGGTAGGTCTGCGGCAGGTCGGTCATCGGGCAGGGGCTGGCGGCGGTGTACTCGGTGAGCCGGTCGTCGCCGGTGCCCCAGGTACGGATGCGGCCGATCTCCTCGCCGGTGAGGGCGGTGCACAGCACGGTGTCGCCCATCAGGTGCTGCGGGGTGCCGGCGGCCAGCGCCTGCTCCTCGATGCCGAGGTCGCGCAGCACCTCCAGGGTGCGCTGGTTGGTGATGTGCGCGCGGGGCGTGTTGGCGGTCCAGCCGTACTTGCTGACCAGCGTGGTGCGTATGCCGTACGTGGCGAGCAGCAGCGCGGCGCTGCCGCCGGCGGGCCCGCTGCCGACGACGAGTACGTCGGTGTCGTAAGCAGCGTCGTGGGTGGTGGGGTGGCTCATCTACCGGTCTCCGGAGGGGGCTTCGGGGGCGAGGCGGAAGGTGTAGTCGAGGGAGCGCCAGGGGCCGTCCGTGGAGTGGCCGTCGGGCATCGGGCCGTGGTGCTCGGGGAAGTCGATGACCAGCGCGTCCTTGACGCCGAAGACGCAGTCGGCGTCGATGTACGCGCCGCCCGCGACGAAGAGCTGGGTGACGAGCGTGCGCCGGCCCGGCGCGCTGATCATGAAGTGGATGTGCGGAGCGCGGTAGGGATGCCGGCCGACCGCGGTGAGCATCTGCCCCACCGGCCCGTCGTCGGGGATCGGGTACTCCGAGGGCAGGATGGAACGGAAACGAATGCGGCCCTCGTCGTCCGCGCGGAAGCGGGCCCGCAGCTGAGGCGCGTCGAGGTCGGGCAGCTGGACGTCGTAGTACCCGTCCTCGTTGGACTGCCAGACATCGGCCACGGCCCCGGCCAGCGGCTTCCCCTCCAGGTCGGTGATCCGCACGGAGGCGTACATCGGGGTGCCCGGCAGCCCCTCGGCGAGGTCGGCGCCGTCGGGCAGCGGCGGCGGGCCCTCGACGTAGAACGGACCGAGGACCGCGGACGGAGTGCTCTCTGCCGTACGGGAGTTGGTGAGCAGATCCACCGCGCTGGAGATGCCGAGGGTGTCGGAGAGCAGGATGAACTCCTGGCGCGTGTCCGAACACTGCTGCCCGGTCCTGGTCAGGAAGTCGATCGCGTACCGCCACTCGGCGTCGGTGAGGTCGTTGTCGGCGACGAAGCCGTGCAGCCGGCGGGTGAGGTCGGTCAGCAGCTGCCGTACGCGGGCGTCGGGCGCCCCCTCGAAGCCTGCGACGACCTGCTGTTCGAGGGTGTGGAGGGAGTCGGCGAGGGGACTCGCGGGGGCCGGGCGGCGGCCCGCGAAGGCATCGGCGAGGAGGTGCGCGATGCCGTCCGCGGTGACCTCGCGGGGGTTGGGGTACGGCGTGGCGGTGGCGAGCTCGACAGCACGCGCCAAGTCGCCTTCCACCAGACCGAGTTCGGCCAGGCTCGTCGGTGCGCCGAGGCGCCGGATCAGATCGTGTACGGCGGTGGGCGCGTCGGCGGCACCGAGGGCGCGGGCGATGCGGCGCATGGCGTCGGGCGCGGCGGGTGCGTTGTAGGCCATGGCGTACGGGAGCACGACGGTGTGCGTGGGGGCGTGCGGCAGACCGAAGGAGCCGCCGAGGGTGTGGCACAGCTTGTGGTGCAGTCCCATGCCGACGCTGCCGAGGCAGGTGCCGGCCAGCCAGGCGGCCTCCAACGCGTCGGCGCGGGCCTCCCGGTCGGCGGGGTCCGCGACGATCCGGGGCAGCGCACCGGCCAGCAACTCAATTGCCCGCAGCGCTAGTTGATCCGTCACCGGGTCGGTCTCCGGCGCGTACAGCGCCTCGACCGCGTGCGCCAGCGCGTTGATGCCGCTGGTGACGGAGACGGGTACCGGCAGTCCGAGAGTGAGGTCGACGTCGTACAGAACGGTCCCGGGCCGGATCTCCGGCGCCGAGCGAGTGGTCTTCACACCGTTCTCGGTCTCCCCCAGTACGGGTGTGACCTCGGACCCGGCGTAGGTGGTGGGGACCACGACCTGCGGCAGTCCGGTCCGTAGCGCCACCGCCTTGGCCAGCCCTGTCGTCGAGCCGCCGCCCACCGCCACCACACAGTCGGCGGCCAGCTCGCGGGCGACGGCGACGGCCCGCTCGGTGACGTCGACGGGGGTGTGCATCGCCGCGCCGGTGAACTCGCCGGCCGCCGCGGTACCCAGGATCTCCCGGGTCCGGCGGGCCAGGTCCGTCCGGCCCGGCGTGGTGAGGACGAGGACGCGAGTGGCGCCCAGACGGGCCACTTCCTCGGGCAGGCGGCTCAGCGTCCCGGCGCCGAAGACCACCCGGGCGGCGTGGCTGGAGTAGGTGAATGCGCGCATGAGAGCTGAGTATCCCGCCCACGTACGCGCGCGCTCCTGCACGATCCCGCTGTCGCGGCTGCACGAAAGACGCATTCATACGGACAGCGGCGGGGAGCGCCTCACTCGCCGCGCCGCAGCGCCCCCGGTGTCGTGCCCAGCCGCGCCCGCAGCACCCGCGTCAGATGCTCCTGGTGCGAGAAGCCGCAGCGCGCCGCGACCTCGCTGATCGGCATGGTGGTGGTGCGCAGCAGCCGGACCGCCTGCTCCACGCGCAGCCGCATGAGGTACCGGTGCGGCGGCAGTCCGGTGCGCGCCTTGAAGCCGCGCGCGAACTGGCTGACGCTCAGGTGGGCGGCGGCCGCGAGGTCGGCGAGCGGCAGCGGTTCCGCCAGCCGGGTGTCCAGCAGCTCGCGCACGGCGGCGAACTGGCGCTCGGTCAGGCCGCGAGCGGTGGGCGGGGCCGGACGGTGGATGCTGTGGTGCCGGGCGAGCTGCCCGGCGATCATCGTGGCGAGCTGGTCCGCGTACGTCACGGCGCCCGGCTCCCAGTCGCGTACGACCCCTTCCAGGGCGCGGACCAGCTGCTCCAGCAATGGATCGGTGACGCCGAACTCCTCGACGAGCCGCACCCGGCGCCCGCCGGCGTCCCCGGCCGCCGCCTGCAGCGCCTCGTCCGCCAGATAGACGTGCACGGTGTCCAGCCGGCCGCCCAGCTCGACGTCCAGTTCGGTGTCGGCCGGGTGCAGGAAGAGCCCGCCGGGCGGGATGCGCCGGGCGTCGGTGAGGCCGCGCCGCCCGCGGCTGACCGTGACCGGGCCGTTCAGGTGCAGGATCAGCAGATGACTGCGCGCCCCGTCGAACGCGTCCCGGTACGGCAGTTCCCGCTGACTGGAGAGGTAGAGATGCTCCCAGCCCAGCCCCGCACTGGTCCGCTCCGGCCGAACCCACGGCCGGTCCAGGATCCCATGGGTATCCCGCAGCCCGAGCTCGGCCATCGACTCCCTTTCCTCCCGCGTGTGCGCCTGCGCGCCCGTGCACCTGCGCGCCGGTTCTCCGGGTGCGCCGGTGCGCCAGCGGCGTACCGTTTCCTCCCCCTCTTCCCCCATGGGGGTGTCACGAGGTCCCCTTCTCAACACAGTACCGGGGGGTACTGACAACGCCGTTGCCCCAACCGCCCCTGACAACGCCGGCACCCCCACGCCCCGCGCCCCCGCGCCCCACCCCCAGCAACACCGCCCCGGCCGCCCGTGGACGCGCGTACTCTGCAAGCCTGTCGAAGGCGGTGCGGGTGACCGGGAATGGTCCCGGGCGCCGCGCCCCGGGCGGGAGGAACGCATGGCGGCACCACGAGTGCCCGCGCGGCGGGCGCGGTTACGGAAGCCCCCGGTGCCGCGCGGCGGTCCCGTGCCGGACGCCGCCGCCGTCGTCTTCCGGCCGGCCGGGCCCGTCGTGCCGGCCGGGCGGCGGGCGGTCGTGATGCAGGAAGCGGCGGGGCGGGTCGTGGGGCGGCTGGAGTACCAGCTGTGCCACGCGTGCCGGCGCGGCTACGTCCGCAACATCGCCGTGGCCGAGCGCTGGCGGGGCCGGGGCCTGGCCCGCGAGGCGCTGCACCGTGCGCTCGCCCCGGCCCTGGAGTACCGCTGGTACACCTCCCGGCAGACCGCCGACGGCCGCCGGTTCTTCGCGGCGATGGCCGAGGAGACCGGCCTCGCCTTCCCCGCCCCCTTCCTCCGGCGCGGCGCCCGCTGTCCGCACATGACGTCCCGCCGGGCCGGTGTCACTCCGGCAGCGGACCGGTGATCCGTTTCTCGAACCAGTGGTGTGCGTACGGCTCGTCGTTGAAGGCGGGGACCTCCTGGAAGCCGGCTGAGCGGTACAGTCCGAGCGCCGCGTCCAGTGCCTTGTTGGTGTCCAGGCGCAGTACGTCGCGGCCGTGCCGGGCGGCCCGCTCCTCCAGTTCGGCGAGGAACCGGCGGCCGAGGCCGAGACGCCGGGCGTGCGGCGCGACCCACATGCGTTTGATCTCGGCCGGGGCGCCGGGCGGCAGCTTCAGGCCGGCGCAGCCGACCGGTTCGCCGTGCAGCCGGGCGACCAGGAACAGGCCGTGCGGCGGGCGGAGTTCGCCCGGGTCGGGCAGCAGGCTCAGCGCGGGGTCGAAGCCCGTCTCGAAGCGTTCCCGCAGCTCGGCGGAGTAGGCCCGCAGGCAGTGCCGGGCGTCGGGATGGTCCGGGTCGACGGGGTCCAGCGTGACCGTCGCGGCGGTCAGCAGCCGGTCGACCTCGGCCATGGCGGCGACCAGCCGGGCGCGCTGCGCGGTGTTGAGCGGCGCCAGCAGGGAGCCGGCCAGCTCGTCGCTGCGGCCGTCGAGGACGGCGCGCTCTTCGCGGCCCGCCGCGGTCAGCCGGGCGGTGCGCACGCGCCTGTCCCGGGGCTGCGGCTCCACGCTCACCAGGCCCTCGGCCTCCAGGGAGCGCAGCAGCCGGCTGACGTATCCGGAGTCGAGTCCGAGGCGCTCGCGCAGCCGGCGGACGTCCTGGCCCCGCTCGCCGATCTCCCAGAGCAGCCGGGCCTCGCCGATGGGTCGGTCGCGGCCCAGGTAGTGGTCGTGGAGCACGCCCACGCGTTCGGTGACGGTGCGGTTGAAGCGCCGTACCTGGTCGATCTGCTCGGTCTGTGTCGCGTCCGCGGCCTTTGCGCCTGCGGCCGCCGCCCTCTGCGTCATTCTCTGACTTTAGTCAGAGAATGCGGCGCGGGCCAGAGCCGGGCAGCAGCCCGTCGAGCCGGGCCGGAGGCCGGAGCCGGGTGGCCGCTCGGTTCCGGAGCCGGGCGGTCGCTCAGATGTGGTGGCGCCCCCACCGCGGCCCTATCTGGGCCCACTCGCGTTCCCAGCCCGCGAGGCGTACGTGGTCCAGGTAGCGGCGGCCGGCCCAGCGGACGGCCAGGACGGACAGGCCGAGGGCCATGCCGGTACCGAGGCCGGCGGCGACGCCGTCGTCCGCCGCCTGAGCGGTGGTCATGGGAGGCTGGGCGGGGCGGCCTTCGGGGTCGGTCCAGACCGTGACCGCGGCGCCCTTGCGCGTACCGGGGTCGACCTGCACCGTCGTGGTGTGCCGCCGGCCGTCGGGCGCGGTCCAGCGGGCCTCGGCGGGCACCTGAGCAGTCCCGGGGGCGAAGCCGGTGGCGGACGGGTCGGAGGGTACGGACTCCAGCAGGCGGCCGGTCAACGCCCGGCGTTCCGCGAGCTGTTCGGCGCGTTCGGAGAGCTGCGAGCCGTAGGTGGCCAGGCCGACGGAGAAACCCACTACTGGTACCGCCAGGAGCAGCGCCAGGGTCGTCAGGAGGCCGAGCCAGGCGTCCACCACGTCCCAGCGGCGGCGCAGCGGTCCCCGCCGCCACCGCCAACGTCCGCCGATGTGCTGCATGCCTGCCGCCTCCCTCGGCTCGCTCGGGTCCCGCCGCTCTCCCCCGTCCCCCTGATCCCTGTTGTCCGGCTACCCCATTTTGAGCGGAAACCTCTTCTTTGCAGGCTAGTCCGTCCTCGGCCGGATCGCGCCTTCGCGCCCTTGGCCGGGTTTGCCGGGCCGGGACCCCGGTACCCGTGCAGATAGGAAATCGAACGCAAGAGCGCATGCACTCAGGTCGGCGAAGGAGAGGGCAGTGGCGGTGACCAGGCGTCCGATGGCAGGTCCCCCAGACGACCCCCCGGAGGGCCCGCTGTATGTCTATGGCATCGTCCGCAGAGGTTTCCGGCCGCGCCCGGGGCTCACCGGCGTCGGTGACGCCGCCGTCTTCGCGGTGCCGGAGGGCCCACTGGCCGCGCTGGCCTCGGCCACGGGCAGCGCCTCCGAGCCGCCCGGCGCCGGCGGCCCGCCCGGGGAGCCGGCCGTCGGCGACGCGTCCCTGCAGGCCACCGCCGACGCCCACCGCAGAGTCGTGGACGCGGCCGCCGCCGCTGTCTGCGTGCTCCCGACCCGTCTCGGCACGGTCCACCGCGACGTGCAGGAGGTGCGCCGCACGCTCGCGGCACGGACCGACCTGTACCGTCGGCTGCTCGCGCGGCTGGACGGGCGGCTGGAGTGGGGCGTGAAGGCGTACGCCCAGGACGAGGAGGCCGTGCCCGTCGGCGCCGGACCCGTGGCGGACTGCGCCGGCGAGCCCACGGACGGGCTGGCCCGCGCGGCCCACCACACGCTGGCGGACGTCGCCGAGTGCTCCTGCGTGTACTCCCCGCAGGACGCCTGCCCGGCCGGCGCGCCGCCCGGCGCCGCCGCTGCCTGCGCCACCTCCGCCTACTGGACCTCCCCCATCGCCCGGGCCCCGTATCCGCACGGCCGGAACCTCCTCGACAGCGCCTATCTCGTGCCGCGGGAGGCGGCCGGCGCCTTCGCCGAGACGGTCGGCGGACTGGCCGCCCGCTCCCCCGCGCTGCGCATCGAACTCACCGGCCCCTGGGCCCCGTACTCGTTCACCGAGCCGGGCCGACTGCCGGGCTTCTCGGGCTGACCAGCCCATGTGTCTTACGCGCCGCCGCCGACCGTGATCACCGAAACCCCCAGGTCCCGGAGCCGGCGCAGTTCGGCGACGGGCAGGGCATCGTCGACGAGGACGGTGTCGAAGTCGGTGAGCGGGGCGAGGGCGTAGACGCCCCTGCGGGCGAACTTGGTGTGGTCCACCAGCAGCACGCGGCGCGCGGCGCGGTCCATCAGTGCCCGTTTGACCTGCACCGTCTCCTGCGACTGGTGGTAGCAGGTGTCGCCGGTGACGGCCGTGGTGGACATGAACAGGATGTCCGCGCGGAAGGAGCGGACCGAGTCGGCGGTGTGCGGTCCGAGGAACGCGTCGTACGCCGGGTAGTAGGCGCCGCCCAGCGCGAGGAGGGTGATGCCGGGCTCGCCCGCCAGCAGCTTGATGACCGGCAGGAAGTTGCTGATGACGGTGAGCGGGCCGCGTTCGGTGAGGTGCTGGGCCAGGGCGAGGCAGGTGGTGGACTCGTCGATCATGACGGTCTGGCCGGGGGTGAGCAGCCGCAGCGCGGCGCGGGCGAGCCGGCGCTTGGTGGTGTTCATGGCGGCCATGCGTTCGTTGAGGTCGCCGTGGAAGAGCAGGGAGGGGAGGGAGGAGGCGCCGCCCCGCACCTTGCGCAGCCAGCCCTGCGCCTGGAGGACGTCCAGGTCGCGGTGGATGGTCATGATGCTGACCGCGTACTCCTCGGCGAGCGCGGCGGTGCGGACGAAGCCCTCGGCGGCGACCTGCTCGCGGATGCGCTGCCGCCGTGCGTTCTGGATGTCCTCCCGTCTCGCGCTGCCGCCCGGTGTGCCGCCGTCGTCCTCGGTCACTGCGGGAACCTCTCGTTAACTTCACGCGGATCTCACACGGCGGGGCTGCTGCGCTGTCCCAGGTCAGCGTGGAAATGCCGAGCTCACGCCGCGTTGCCGCCATGTTAAGCCCGCCGTAGCGGGGTCCGCCGCCGGCGGTTTTCACGCGGCGGCCGGGCCGGCCCGCGAGAGGTGGTCCGGCGGGCGTTGACCGGCTCGGCGCGGCCCGCGTTGCATCGGTTCCAGAAGGGCCCGGCCGCGCCGGTCAGGGGCGCGGCGGCCCGAATCACTGGAACTGGAAGAGGTGCCTCGTGGCCAGTACTCCTCCCGGGCCGACCGGGCCGCCGCGTACCCAACGGCCGGTCTGGACCGACCGGCTCGGCATTCCCCGCGGGCTCGCCTGGGGATTCCTCGGTGTCCTCGTGTTCATGATCGGTGACGGTGTCGAGTCCGGGTATCTCTCGCCGTATCTGGTGCAGGAGGGCCTTTCCGCGCAGCGGGTGGCGATGCTGTTCACCGTCTACGGCGTCACCGCGTCCGTCGCCGCGTGGCTCTCCGGCGCGCTGTCGGACCTGTGGGGTCCGCGCCGGGTGATGATGGCGGGGTTCGGTGCCTGGGTCGGCTTCCAGGTGCTCATGCTGGCGATCGCGGTGCCCTCGATGAACTATCCGCTGCTGCTCCTCAGTTACGGCCTGCGCGGCATCGGCTATCCGCTCTTCGCGTTCGGCTTCCTGGTGTGGATCGCGGCGACGGCGCCCGAGAAGCGGCTCGGGACGGCCGTCGGGTGGTTCTGGTTCGCCTTCACCGGCGGGCTGCCGACGCTGGGGTCGCTCGTCGCGAGCTTCCTCATTCCGCAGATCGGCGCGTACCGGACGCTGTGGTTCTCGCTCGGTCTGGTCGTCCTGGGCGGGCTGATCGCGCTGCTGCTGGTCCGTGAGCGGACCGGTTTCCGGCGGCTGGCGCCGGCCGGTGAGCGGCCGCTGGCCACGCTCTTCGGCAGTCTGGCGCTGCTCGGGCGCAATCCGCGGATCGGCATGGGTGCCGTCGTCCGGATGATCAATACGGTGCCGGAGTTCGGCTTCCTGGTGTGTCTGCCGGCGTTCTTCACGCAGACCATCGGGCTGAGCCTGTCGCAGTGGCTGCGCCTGCTGTCCGTGATGTTCGCGGTCAACATCGTCTTCAATCTGGTCTTCGGTGTGCTCGGCGACCGGATCGGCTGGCGGCGCACGGTCGCCTGGTGCGGCGGCGCCGGCTGTACGGTCACCTCGCTGCTGCTGTACTACGTGCCGACGCTGCTCGGCGGGCAGTACGCGCTGTGTCTGCTGGTGGCAGGGCTGTTCGGCGCGACGCTGGCCGGGTACGTGCCGCTCTCCGCGCTGATGCCCTCGCTCGCCCCCGCGCACAAGGGCCAGGCGATGGCGGCGCTGAACCTCGGCGCCGGGGCCAGCACGTTCGTCGGGCCGGCGCTCGTCGCGGTCTTCCTCGGGCCGCTCGGTGTGCAGGGCGTCATCTGGATCTTCGCCGGGCTGTACGCGCTGAGCGGGGTGCTCGCCCTGTTTCTGCGGACGCCCGCCGAGGACCGGGACCGCCGCGCGGACGGCGGCCCCGCGGACGGCGAGCCCGCGTCCGGCCCCGTACCGGCCACCACGACCGCGGCGCCCGCCGCCGGCGCCCCCGAAGGGCTGTGAGCATGTCTGTACTCTCCATCGACGTCGGGACCTCGCTGATCAAGTCCGTGGTCTACGACGGCCAGGGTCACGAGGTCGCCGTCTCCCGGCGTGCCACCGTCGTCGACCGCCCGCACCCGAGCTGGGCCGAGCAGGACATGGACGCGGTGTGGGACGCGGTGGTGCACACCGTGCGGGAGGCACTGGCCGCGGTACAGGACCGGGGTGCGGAGCCGGTGTGGCTGGTCACCTTCACGGCCCAGGGCGATGGCTGCTGGCTGGTGGACGAGCGCGGGCGGCCGACCGGTCCGGCCGTCCTGTGGTCCGACGGGCGGGCCGCCGACACGGTTACTGAATGGGGCCGCGCCGGCGTCCTGGCCGAGGCGTTCCGGCGCAACGGCTCCCTAACCTTCGCTGGCCTGCCGAACGCGATCCTCACCTGGTTCGCGCGCCACGACCCACAGCGTCTCGCCCGCTCCGACGCGGCCCTCACCGCCGCCGGCTGGCTCTTCCTCCGGCTCACCGGCGAGCGGGTGATCGACGAGTCGGACGCCTCGGCACCCTTCCTCGACCACGCCACCGGCGCGTACGACCAGCAGGTCATCGACCTCTTCGGGCTGCGCGGGGCCGAGCGGCTGCTGCCCGATGTGGTCGGTGACGACCGGCGCATCGCGGAGATCACCGGCGCTGCCGCCGCCGAGCTCGGCGTGCCCGCGGGGCTGCCCGTCGTCATGGCCCCGTACGACATCGCCGCCACCGCGCGCGGCATCGGCGTGGTCAACCCCGGTCAGGCGTGCGCGATCCTCGGCACCACGCTGTGCGCGGAGGTCGTCCGTACGGCCGTGGACACCAGCGGTGAGCCGAGCGGCATCCACATCGCCTACCGGGGCCGGGAGCGCGTGCTGCGCGCCTTCCCCACGCTCTCCGGTACCGAGGTACTGAACTGGACCGCCGGGGTGCTGGGGCTGTCCGGGGCCGAGGAGCTGTGTACCGAGGCGTTCCGTTCCGTGCCCGGCGCGCACGGCCTCGCCTTCCTCCCGTACCTCTCCCCCGCCGGTGAACGCGCGCCCTTCCTGGACCCGCGTGCCCGCGGCACCTTCTGGGGCCTGAGCCTGGAGCACTCCCGGGCCGACATCGCCCGCGGCGTGCTGGAAGGGCTCTCGCTCACCCTGCGCGACGCGCTCACCGCCTCCCGTACGGAGGTCAGCGAGCTGCGGCTGTGCGGCGGCGGCGCGCGGAGCGACGCGTGGTGCGGGCTGATCGCGGACGTCACGGGCGTGCCCACCACCCGCTCCACGGACACCGAACTCGGCGCGAAGGGCGCCTTCCTCACCGGGCTCGTGCTCACCGGCGCCGAGTCGAGCATGCACCGCGCCGCCGACAAGTACGTCCACATGGGCCCCGCCTGGGAGCCCGACCCGGAGCGCGCCGCGCTCTACACCGACCGGTACGCCGCCTTCCTCTCCTGGCGTGCGCTGGCCCGCGAGGCCGGCTGGCAGCCGGGCAGCCCGAAGGAGGAGATCTGAGATGGCCCGCCACGCCGCTGAGATGGCCCGCCATCCCGACCCCGTACGGCTCGGCCTCGACCTGGGCACCCAGAGCGCCCGCGCCGTCGCCGTGGACGCCGGCGGCCGGGTGCTCGCCGCCGCCTCCCGGCCGCTGCGCAGCAGCCGGGCCGGCGAGCGGCACGAGCAGGACCCCGAGGAGTGGTGGCACGCGCTCGCCGCTGCCTGCCGCGAAGCGCTCGCGGACATCGATCCGGCGCGCGTGACCGCCCTCGCGCTCGACGGCACGTCCGGCACGATCCTGCTCGCGGGCGCGGACGGCACCCCGCTCACCCCGGGCCTGATGTACGACGACGGGCGGGCCGCCGCGCAGGCCGTACGGGTCAACGAGGCCGGCGCCGCGGTCTGGGAGGAGCTGGGCTACCGCGCCATGCAGCCCTCCTGGGCGCTGCCGAAGCTGGTGTGGCTGCTGGAGCACTCGGCGGCCGCCACCGCGCCCGGCACCCGGCTGCTGCACCAGGTCGACCTGGTCACCTGGCGGCTGGCGGGCCATCAGGTCGCGAGCGACGCCAGCCACGCCCTCAAGACGGGCTACCACCTCCTCGCGGAGGGCTGGCCGGAGAAGGAACTGGCCGCGCTCGGCGTGCCCGGAGCGCTGCTACCAGAGGTGGTGCGCCCCGGTACCGTGCTCGGCACAGTGTGCTCCGACGCGGCGCGCGCGACCGGCATCCCCGAGGGCGTGGAGATCGTCGCGGGCATGACGGACGGCTGCGCCGCCCAGATCGGGGCCGGTGCGCTCGCCCCCGGTGCGTGGAACTCCGTACTCGGCACGACGCTCGTCCTCAAGGGCGTCAGCACGCGCCTGGTCCGCGACCCCGGCGGCCTCGTCTACTGCCACCGCGGCCCCGGCGACACCTGGCTGCCCGGCGCCGCGTCCAGCAGCGGCGCGGGCGCGCTGACCCGCGAGTTCCCCGGCGCCGACCTGGCGGAGCTGACCGAACGGGCCGTCCGGTACGGAGAGTCCGCGGCGGGCCGGGGGCACGACCCCGTCGCGTACCCCCTCGCCGGCTCCGGCGGCGAGCGCTTCCCCTTCCGTACGCCGGATGCCCGCCCGTTCGTGCTGGGCGACCCGGCGGACGAGGCGGAGCGCTTCCACGCCCACCTGCTCGGCGTCGCCTGCCTCGAACGGCTCTGCTTCGACTACTTGGGCCGCCTCGGCGCCCCCGTCGACGGCCCGCTCACCCTCACCGGCGGCGGCACCCGCAACGCGTACTGGAACCAGCTGCGCGCCGACGTCCTCGGCCGGACCGTCACCCTGCCCGAACAGGCCGAGGGCGCCCTCGGCATGGCCGTGCTCGCGGCCACCGCCGACGGCACCCCGCTCACCGAGGCCGCCGCCGCGATGGTCCGCGTCCGTACCGCACACCACCCCGACCCCGAGCGCACCGCCCGCTTCCTCCCCACCTACGCGGCATTCGTGGCGGCGCTGAACGACCGCGGCTGGCTCGCGCCCGAAGTGGCCGAGCACGCCCTCAGAAAGGCCCAGCAGTGACCGACTTCCTCCTGGTACGCCACGGCGAGACCGTCTGGCACGCGGAGAACCGCTACGCCGGACGCACCGACGTCGCCCTCACCGAACGGGGCCACGCACAGGCCGCCGAGCTCGCGGCGTGGGCCGCCGGGGCCGACATCGACGCGGTGGTCTGCTCCCCGCTGTCCCGGGCCCGGCTCACCGCCGAGCCGGCCGCACGCGCCCTCGGCCTCGCGCCGCGCGTCGACGAGCGCCTCCTGGAGGTCGACTTCGGCCGCGGCGACGGACTCACCCGCACCGAGATGCGCGAGGTGTTCCCCGAACGGCTGGAAGCGTTCCTCGCCGACCCCGTCACCCACCATCTGCCCGGCGGCGAGGACCCGGAGCGGGCCGCCGCGCGGGCCGCCGACTGCCTCGCCGACCTCGCCGGGGAAATGCCGGACGGCCGGGTGCTCGTCGTCGCGCACTCCACCCTCGTCCGGCTGCTGCTCTGCCACGAGCTCGGCATCCCGCTCGGTACGTACCGCACGGTCTTCCCCGCGCTGGAGAACGGCGCCCTGACCGAACTCCGCCTCCACAAGGGGCAGGCGTCCCTGCTCCGGCTGAACGCCCCCACCGTCCCGTCCCCGTCCTGACCCGCACCGCACCAGGGAGTACAGAACCCCATGCCCACCACCGTCCTGGCCGCAGGCGACCACTTCGTCCTGCCCCGCCTGCTCACCGAACAGGTCGACGCCGCGACCGGCGGCGCCGCCGAGGTCCGCGAACTGCTGCTGCCCTGGCCGCACACCCCGTTCGGCCCGATCGCCGAGGTGCGGGAGGCGTCCGGCACCGAGGACGAGATGATCGAGGCGCTGCAGGGCGCCCGCGTCTGCGTCACCCAACTGGCCCCGCTCACCGAGCGCATCCTCGCCAACTGCCCGGACCTGGAGCTCTTCTGCGCCAGCCGCGGCGGCCCCGTCAACGCCAACCTGGACGCGGCCACCCGGCACGGCGTCGCCGTCTGCTACGCGCCCGGCCGCAACGCGGTGGCCACCGCCGAGCACACCCTGGCGCTGATCCTCGCCGCGGCGCGCGGCCTCGGCGACGTCCACACCGACCTGCGGCGCGGCGTCTGGCGCGGCGACTACTTCGACTACGACAACTGCGGCATCGAGATCGACGGCGCCACCGTCGGCCTGGTCGGGTTCGGCGCCGTCGGCAGCCGGGTCGCCAAGGTACTGCTCGCGCTGGGCGCGACGGTGCTGGTCCACGACCCGTACGCCGATCCCGGGCGGCTCGCGGGGATCGCCGAGCAGGTGTCCCTGGAGGAGCTGCTCACCCGCTCCCGCATCGTCTCGCTGCACGCGCGGGTCACCGAGGAGACCACCGGCATGATCGGCCGGAAGCAGCTCGACCTGCTGCCGGAGGGGGCCGTACTGGTCAACTGCGCCCGTGGCGCGCTGCTCGACTACGACGCGGCGTGCGACGCGCTCGCCACCGGGCGGCTCTCCGCCGCCGGCTTCGACGTCTTCCCCGAGGAGCCGGTCCCCGCCGGTTCGCCCCTGCTGACGGCCCCCGGTGTGGTCCTCACCCCGCACATCGCGGGCGGCAGCCAGGGCGTCGCCCACAAGGCGGCCCGGATCGTGGCGGGCGAGGTGGGCCGCTTCCTGCGCGGCGAGCCGCTGGCGCACTGCGCCAACCCGGAGGTACTGCGGCAGCGCTGAGGGCGCCGGAGCGCTATGACGTACCGGGCGACAGGGCGGCGCACCGGACCCGTTGGAGTACGGTGTGACCGCTCCGCACGCCCGGGATGTCGTTGAGCACCTCGCCGTGCAGTTCGGTCCAGGAGTGGAAGGCGAACCGCGCGCCGATCGACGTCCGCTGCCGGGCGACGACGGTCTCGGCCGGGACGCCGAGTGCGGACAGGTAGACGGCCAGGGCGAACGACCGGGCCAGGCACAGCGCGTCGGGTTCGGTGAGCCGTACGACGAGCTGGCAGCGGGGCAGTTCACGGCGGGCGACGCGGATGGCCGCGTCGTCGGGCAGCTCGCGGTGGGCGCGCGGTGCCGCCCGCGCGTCCCGCAGGCAGGACTGGGCGGCTCCCCAGCCCGCGCGCCGCAGCGTCCGCAGCGCCTGCGCCGTGCGCACGGCGGCGGTCAGCCGGGCCCGCCGGGACGTACGGGGCACGGGTCCGGCCGCGTCGGCGCCCCACAGCAGGAAGGCCCAGTCCGCGGTGGCCCGGTTGTTCACGAGGCCGTGTCGGCGCCGGCGCCGGTGGGTTCGATGAGGCGGCTCTCCGCCAGTTGGGCGGCGAGCGACCGGATGCCCTCGTGGAGCTCGCTCTCGCCGGCGTCGATGCCCTCCGCGAGGTGGCGGACGGCTTCGTCGGCCGTCTCGAAGCGGAGGGCGGCCTGGAGCATGAGGGTGGCCGTGGGATTCAGTTCGAAGTAGACGCCCTCGGTGGTGTCCATGAGGACGCCCGTACCGTCGGCGGGGTCGAAGACGGTCTGTTCGGCGAGGCGGATCAGCGGCATCGGAGTTCTCCTGTCGGCTCGGTCCGTTGGGCCAGGTCGCGCAGGAAGAGCTCGACCATGGCGGTGCACAGCAGGCTTTCGGCGTTGTGGCGCAGCGCGCGGGGGTCGGCGAGGACGGCCGTGAGGCGTTCCGGGTCGACGACGCCCAGGGCGGTCAGCCGCGCGCCGGGGCCGCCCAGCACGTCGGCGAGGGCCTCCGGGTGGCGCAGGCACCACGTCTCGTCCGGCGAGGCGAGCCAGTCCCGCCCGTAGTGGCGCCAGACGCAGGACGGGACGCGGCGGGCCGCGGCGGCCAGCCGCAGTACGGGTTTGTCGATGGTGCGCCCGGCGTACGGGATGACCCGGTAGGCGTTCGGCAGCCGGGCCGCCAGCCGGCGCGGCTGCCTGCCGCCCCACGGTTTGCCGCAGTGCAGGCCGTACGGCCGCCAGACCGTCAGGTTGAGGGTGTGTTCCTGGGCTGCCGAGTCCGGGTCGTACGGCAGGTCGGCGGCGCCGGGGACAGGGACGAGGAAGTCGCTCGCAAGCTCGGTCTCGGCGGTCCCTTCGGGGTCCTCGTAGAGGGAACGGCCGGGGCGGAGGCTGCGGAGGATGCGGCTCAGTTCCCATCGGGAGGCGAGCAGGCCGTTGACCATGGCCGCGCGTTCGCGCCACGGCGCGTCGGCCACGGCGACGTCGTGCAGGCCGTACCGCAGCGGGCCGAAGATGAGGTCCCCGTCGATGCCGGAGAGGACCGTGCGCACGCCGTCCGCGGCGATCCGGCGGGCCGTCAGGTCCAGGCGGCGGAACCAGACGTGGTTGAAGGGCAACGGGAAGTCCTGCCCCTCGGGGAAGTACGACTCGTCCTCGCCCGGCGGGTCCACCGTCACCAGGGGGACCGACAGCCGCCGGCACACCTCGCGGGCCCGGGGCGACTCGTCCGCGAGCGGGTCGGCGGTGTGCATGTGGTACGCGACGACGTCGGCGCCGTGGTCGGTGAGCGCGGCGAGCAGGGTGCCGGAGTCGACGCCTCCGGAGAGCAGCACGCCGATGCGGCCGGCGGACGCGTAGGGCCGGGTCTCGGTGAGCAGCGACTCGTAGGCGGCGTCGGCGTACTGACGCAGTGTCGTACGGCGGGGCAGCGGCAGCGGCGTGATCCGGTCGAAGGTCTCCGTGCGTGCGGTCCAGCCGTCCAGGACGGCGAGCCGGCCGGGCAGCAGCCGTTCCAGGCCGGGGTAGACGAAGACGTCCTCGCCGCAGCACGCGCGCCACAGCGTCTCCCGGTCGAACTCGGGGGCGGCGTCGAGCAGGTCACGCGGGTCGCTCGACCACTGTGCCCGGCCGCCCGCCGAGCGGAAGAAGAGCTGCTCGGCGCTGCACACTCCGCGGAAGAGGACCGTCCGCCGTGCCGTGACGACCGCGCCGGAGAGCTCCGCGGGCAGTTCCCGCAGTACGTCGTGGCGGCCGTGCGCGACCTCCTGGACCAGCCGCTCGGCGCGGCCCGCGGCGAGCGGGGCGCCCAATGGCCCGGCCAGCAGCAGGAAGACGCCGGGCAGCGGCTCCCACGGGCCGGGCCGCGCGGGGCGCGTACCGACGGGCACCCATTGGCGCACGTAGCTGCCTGACGAACCGGGCGGGGATGACCGGGCGTCGAACGGCACGCAACCGCCCTCGACCGTGTCCGCGCCGGCGACGACGCGCCCGGAGCAGCCGGGGAATTCGAGGAAAACCTGCCCACCCACCATCGCACCACCTCATGGCGGGAGGCGGAGCCATCGCTCCGCCTCCCTGCAGCGAACGGTCAGGCGATGTTGCCGTGCCCGAGCACGTCGGGCGTGCCCTTGCGCAGCTGTCCGGTCAGCTTCTCGACTCGTCCCATGCGGACGACCTTCGGCGCGGTGTAGGCGATGCGCATGGTCGTCACCTTCTTTCTGCTGTCGTGTTGGGACGCTCTTGGGACAGAGTGCCCCTATAGGATGATTTTCCCTTCGTTTTCATGCTGAGGTGTGAAACGTGCCACGTCAAAAGGAAGCGACCGGTACCGGGGACCGGGCCGGTCACGCCGGGCAGTACGCGATCTGTGCCCATGGCTTGACCAAGCGTTACCCCAGTGCCGAGGCGGTGCGCGGGGTGGACCTCGACGTACGTCCCGGGGAGACCTTCGCCTTCCTCGGACCCAACGGCGCCGGCAAGACCACCACCATCGCGATGCTGTGCGCCCTGGCCCGCCCCACCTCCGGACAGGCCGTGGTGGCCGGGGCCGACGTCCGCACCCAACCGCAGCAAGTACGGCGCGGCGTCGGCCTGCTGTTCCAGCAGAGCGCCATGGATCCGGACCTGAGCCTCGAACGCAATCTCTACTTGCACGCTCGCCTGTACGGCCTGCCCCGCGCGCGGTCCCGGGCGCGCAGCACCACGCTCCTGGACTTGACGGAACTGACCGAGCGTCGCCGGCACCGCGTCCGCACGCTCTCCGGTGGCTTGCGCCGCCGCCTGGAGATCGCCCGCGCCCTGCTGCACGAACCGGGAGTACTTTTCCTCGACGAGCCCACCGTCGGCCTCGATCCGCACTCCCGGGCCCAGATCTGGGACCACCTTGCGCGGCTCCGCGCCCTCCGGAACACCACCGTCTTCGTCACCACGCATTACCTGGACGAGGCCGAACACTGCGACCGCATCGCCATCCTCGACCGCGGCCGCGTCGTCGCCGAAGGCACGCCCGCGGCGCTGAAAGCCGCGATCGGCGACGACCGCCTGCGCGTACGCACCGCCGACGACGCCGCGGCGGCGGCCGCCCTGCGCGAGGACCTCGGCCTGCGGCCGGTCACCGCGCCCGAGGGGCTGACCGTCGCAGTGGCGGCGGGCCCCCGGCAGATCCCCCGGCTGTGCGCCGCGCTGGCCGCCCGCGGCGTCCCCGTACACGCCGTCTCCCTCACGGAACCCACCTTGGACGACGTCTTCTTCCACCACACCGGACGGCGCATTACCCCTCCGGGTACCCTCCTCGGCGGCGACGGGAACCGTCCGTGACGACCGGCGCCGCCGCTCCGCCGGGCGGCCTGCTGCGCGAACTGCGCGCCGTGCACGCCCTGGTCCTCCGCGACCTGCTGCGCATGCTCGGCCAGCCATTGCAGACCGTGGTGATGCTGGTGCAGCCCCTGCTGTTCCTGGTGCTCCTCGGCGGCGGCCTGGCCGCCGTGATCCCCTCGACGGCGGTCGGCGGCGACTACCGCACCTACCTGTTCCCCGGCATTCTGGTGATGACCGTGCAGACGCCCGCGGTGACCGTGGGAATGCGCCTCATCACCGACCGGGAGAGCGGCTACCTCCGCGAGACCCTGATGGCCCCTGTACGCCGTTCCAGTCTGCTGTACGGGACGTGTCTGGGCGGCACGGCGGTGGCCACGGCGCAGGGCGCGGTCCTGCTCGCGGCGGCGGGCACCGCCGGACTGCCCTTCCGCCCCCTGCTGTTCGTCTCGCTGCTGGCCACGCTGGCGCTGACCGCGTTCGTGCTCACCGCCCTGACGTCGGCGCTGGCCATCGGCATCCGCAGCGTCGAGTCCTTCCACACGCTGCTCGGCCTGGCCCTGATGCCGCTGCTGTTCCTCTCGGGGGCCTTCTTCCCGCTGACCGCGCTGCCCGGCTGGCTCACCCAGTTGACGGCCGTCAATCCGTTGGCCTACGCGGTCGACGTACTGCGCCGCTGTATCGAGCGGTACGTCCCCGGCTCCCTCACCACCACCGGCGTCCATTGGGCGGACTGGCGGCCCCCCGCCCTCCTCGAAGTGCTCGCCCTGGCCCTGCTGGGCGCGGCCGGGCTGGCGTGGGCCGCCCGCCGCTTCGGCCGGCTGGAGTGAGCGGCCGGCCCGTCCCGTCCCGTCCGGTGCCGGGCTGGGAACACCGGACGGGAGCGGGCGCGGGCGGGCCCGGTCTCAGTTGTTGTGGTGGTGGTTGTTGTTGTGGTGGTCGTTCTGCTGACCGCCGTTGACGCAGGTGTTGCCGAACGCCGGGTTCAGCAGGCCAATGATGTCGACCGTGTTGCCGCAGGCGTTGATCGGGATGCTGATCGGCACCTGGATCACATTGCCGGACACCACACCGGGGGAATTCGACGCCGCGCCGGCGGCACCGGCGCCACCGCCGCCCCCGCCGTTGTGGGCGGAAGCGGTCGTCGCCCCACCGAGGACGGCAGTGGCCGCGAGCGCCGTGAGAGCGGTGAGCTTCGCCATTCGTGACATGACAACTGGCCTTTCGTAAAACGCGTGAGAGGCGGCCGTACTGCCGTCTCCCTTCCCCCTCTTGATCGGGCCGGGCGGGCTCAAAGTTGCGGAGAAACAATTTTTTCACCTGATCGGGCGCACGGAAATTCAGGAACTCGCGCCCGCGCGGCCGACAACCCTGCCGCCATTCGGGCGGCCCGCGGAGACGGTCAACTCTCCGGCATACAGAAGGTTTGTTAGCTTAGCGTTTTAGTACCCCGTTGGACCTATTAACTACATGCGTAACGAGGGGTAGCGTGGCGTTCTCGCGGAAAACTGCCATGGATCAGCACGGTGGCCACCCGTCGGTAGCGGTCACCAGTCGTTCAGTAGAAGGGGAGGACGCGGAAGCCAAGATTTGCTCCCCCGCCGGTGACACGCCGCCCGTACCTCGTTACGACTACGAGAAATTCAGCCGGCTGGCCGGTCCGCTCACTTCACCACACCCCGATCCCGCGCATTACCGGGTGCAGTACCGAAGTCTGCTGGGCGGCGGCGCGCACCGCGTGTGGACGGCCCTGCTGCTCATCGGGGCGCCGCTCGCCTCGCTGGCGCTGCTCATCTGGCTCATGCAGCCGCCGCACTGGGTGCACCGCGAGTACGCGGCGGGCTGGGAGACGGCCGCCGACCTGGTCATGCTCGTCTCCATCGGCCTGCTGGAGAGCTTTCGCGTACTCAACGTGGTCTCCATCGCGCACGCCACGCTCGTCGCCCGGGACCCGGTGCCGGTCACGCCCGCGTCCGGCACCCGGGTGGCGTTCCTGACCACCTTCGTCCCCGGCAAGGAGCCCGTGGAGATGGTCCGGGCCACGCTGGAGGGCGCCATCGCGCTCCGGCACGACGGCCCGCTGGACGTCTGGCTGCTGGACGAGGGGAACACCCCGGAGATGCGGCGGCTGTGCGAGGAACTGGGCGTGCGGCATTTCTCCCGCCACGGCGTGGAGAAATGGAACCAGCCGTCCGGACCGTTCCGCGCGCGGACCAAGCACGGCAATTACAACTCCTGGCTGGACGCGCACGGCGACGCCTATGAATTCCTGGCCGGCGTCGACACCGACCATGTTCCGCTGCCCGCGTACCTCGAACGCATGATGGGCTTCTTCCGGGACCCCGATGTGGCGTTCGTCGTCGGGCCGCAGGTCTACGGGAATGACGAGAGCACGGTCGCCCGGGCGTCGGAGAGCCAGCAATTCCTCTTCCACGCGCTGATCCAGCGCGCCGGTAACGCCTATGGCTCGCCCATGTTCGTCGGCACCAACAACTGCGTCCGGATCAGCGCCCTGCGGCAGGCCGGCGGTTTCTACGACTCCATCACCGAGGACATGGCCACCGGGCTGGAGATCCACGGCCGGCGCAATCCCGATACCGGCCGGCCCTGGCGTTCGGTCTACACCCCCGATGTGCTGGCCGTGGGCGAGGGGCCGGCCACCTGGAGCGATTTCTTCAACCAGCAGCTGCGCTGGAGCCGCGGGACCTATGAATCGCTCTTCCGCCAGTTCGGGCGGGCGGTCTTCCGCCTCACTCCCGGTCAGGTGCTCAATTACGGGCTGATGGTGACCTACTACCCGATCGCCGCGGTCAACTGGATGATCGGCGGCCTCTCCTGCGCGCTGTTCCTCTGTCTCGGCTCGTCCGGCATCCAGGTCGAATCGCAGATGTGGATGATGCTGTACAGCGATGCCGCGGCCCTGCAGATCGGCCTCTACATGTGGAACCGGCGGCACAACGTCAGCCCCCATGAGCCGCAGGGGTCCTCGGGCGTCGTGGGGATGGCGATGTCCGCGATGGCCGCGCCGCTGTACGCCCGTTCCCTGACGGGCGCGGTCCTGCGGCGGAAGGCCGGGTTCATCGTCACGTCGAAGGGCCATACGGCCAACCCGGACCGGCTGCGCACCTTCACCACCCACCTGCTGTGGGCCGGTGTGTTCGCGGCGACGCTGACCGCCTCGGTGTTCCTGAACCACACCCACGCGGCCATGCGCACCTGGGCGTCGATCGCGCTGGTCGTCTCCCTCGCCCCGCTGGCCGTCTGGCGCTGGTCGGCGGCCTACGAACGGCGCGTCGCGAAGACCCCGGCACAGCGGGCGCGGCCGGCGCCGCCGGACCATCCGGAACTTCCGGAGCAGCCCAGCGACCCCACGGCCCCCTCCGCCGAGCGCTTCCGGCGGCTGCTGGAGCACGCCCTCGACACGGAGGCCCCGTTCTCCTGGGTCACCGCCGACGCCGGGTACGGGCGGGACGGGCCGCTCCGGGACTGGATGGAGGAGTCCCGCATCCCGTACGTGCTGCCGCTCAGGGCCCACGACACGGTGCACACGGCCGACGGGGCCGACGCACGCGTGGACGCGCTGGTCACCACCCTGCCGCTGCAGGCGTGGAAGACCGTGCAGGGCGGGGCCGCGCCCCACGAGGAGCGCGGCTGTGCCTGGGCGCGCGTCACGATCCGCCCGCCCCGGCAGGACGGGTTCGGGCGCTGGGTGCTGGCCCGGCGGGCCGGCGGCGACCCGCACGGGATCGCGTACTACGTCTGCTGCGGGCCCTCGGCCGCACGGCTGAAGGACCTGGTCAAGGTGGCTTCGAGCCGGTGGGCGGTGGAGGAGTACCTGCAGAGCCCCGACACCGGCGGCGGGCTGCCGTGCGCCGCGGAAGCCGACCAGGAGCACCCACCGGCCTGACCGCCCCGGTCCGCCCTCGTCCCACCGTCAGGAGGCTCGCACCGTGCGATACCGACCCAGTCCCCGTACCCGCAAGGTGGCGGTCGGGGCCGTTGCCCTGAGCGCGGTCGGCGCGATGAACGCGCCGGCCGTCATCGGCTACGCCGAGCACAAGTACCACGACTACAAGATCAACCAGCCGTCCTACAAGGCGCGGTACGGGCACTGGGACCTCATCGACGTGCCGGAGCGGTTCCGGATCAACTCCATCCACGCCGCGCTGCTGCACACCGGGAAAGTGCTGATGATCGCCGGGTCCGGCAACGACGAGAAGAACTTCGACGCCGGCACTTTTCAGAGCGTGCTGTGGGACCCGGTCAAGAACACGTTCAAGGAGATCGACACACCGAAGGACATGTTCTGCGCCGGCCACGCCCAGCTGCCGGACGGCAAGCTGCTGGTGGCGGGCGGCACCCGGCGGTACGAGAAGCTCAAGGGCGACGTCAGCCGGGCCGGCGGCCTGATGGTCGTGAAGAACGAGGACCCCGACAAGCCGAAGACCCTGCCCAAGGGCACCGTCTTCCGCAGCCCGGAGGGCCTGGAGTACCGCTCGCAGTTCCCGGTGGTGGTGCCGCGCGCCAAAAAGAAGGCCGCCCGGGACGGGAGCGGCAAAATGCGGGTCATCGCGCGCGAGGCGCGAGTGTTCGTCGAGGCCGTGCGGCGCGGCAGGGCCGGGGTGACGAACACGGCCGCGCAGTACAGCATCAAGGGGCTCAAGGGCGCGGACGCGCGTAACCACTACGGCCTGGCGACCAAGCTCGGCCTGGACAAGAAGGATTTCCAGGGCCTGAAGGACACGTTCGAGTTCGACCCGGTCGCCGAGCGGTATCTCCGCGTCGACCCGATGAACGAGGCGCGCTGGTACCCGACGCTGGTGACCCTGAAGAGCGGCAAGGTCCTGTCGGTGTCCGGGCTCGACGACATGGGCGAGATCATCCCGGGCAAGAACGAGATCTACGACCCCAAGACCCGCAAGTGGTCCAAGGGACCGCACCGCTACTTCCCGACCTACCCGGCGCTCTTCCTCACCGGCGACGGCAAGCTCTTCTACTCCGGCTCCAACGCCGGCTACGGCCCCGCCGACAAGGGCCGCACGCCCGGCATCTGGAACGTCAGGAAGAACACCTTCAAGCCGGTGCCCGGGCTGACGGAGCCCGACCGGACCGAGACCTCCGCCTCCGTGCTGCTGCCGCCCGCCCAGAAGCAGCAGGTGATGCTGCTCGGCGGGGGCGGCGTCGGCGAGTCACCGAAGTCCACGGCCCGCACCGCGCTGGTGGACCTCACCAAGAAAGACCCGAAGTACCGCCCCGGGCCCAGCCTGACCGAGGGCACCCGCTATCTGAACGCGGTGCTCACGCCGGACGACAAGGTGTTCACCAGCGGCGGGTCCGGCGATTACCGCGGCAAGGGCGCCAGCGACAACCACAAGGCCCAGATCTTCGACCCGCGTACGCGCGCGTTCACCAAGGCGGCGGACCCGTCCGTGGGCCGCAACTACCACTCCGAGGCGCTGCTGCTGCCGGACGGGCGGGTCGCGGTCTTCGGCTCCGACCCGCTGTTCTCGGACCGCGCGAACACCAGGGGCGGGGAGTTCGAGAAGCGCATCGAGGTCTTCACACCGCCGTACCGCTACAACCGCGCGCGGCCCGCCGCGGCGCACGGACCGACCGAGGTGAAGCGGGGCAGGGTGACCCGCTTCACCGTGGCCGGCGCCGGGAAGGTGAAGACCGCCCGGCTGATGCGGCCCAGCGCCGTCACCCATGTCACCGACGTGGAGCAGCGGTCGGTGGCGCTGGACTTCGAGCGCCGCGGCAGCACGCTGTCGGTGCGCGTGCCCCAGAGCCACTCGCTGGTGCCGCGGGGCTGGTACATGCTCTTCCTCACGGACTCGCGGGGGACTCCGTCGCAGGCGAAGTGGGTGCATGTGAAGTGACCGGCGAGCCGGTCGGCGTGGGGGACGGCGACGTGGCGGCGGGGGACGGCGACTCGCCGGACGGGGAGGGCGCCGCGGCGGCCGGGGACGGTGAGGCCGTTGTGCCCGGCGTCGCGGTTTCCTCCTGGGCCGGCTCCGCTGCGGTTTCCTCCCGGCCCGGCAGGTTCTCCCTGGCGGCGCTGGCGAGCTTCAGTGCGTAGTCGGTCCACCACTGGCCTGCCGGGGGGCCGCCGCGGCAGGTGCCGTCCGACTCGCCGGGCCGCTTGATCCACAGGTAGGCGTCCACGAGCGGGTGGCCCGTGCGGGTGGTCGGGGGCACGCCGAGGGCGCGGTCGGGCGGGTTGCACCAGGCTTCCGCGCCGGTCGCGGGGGTCTGGTTGTCCGGGGGCGGGCCGTTGCCGTTGCGGCTGGTGTCGATGACGTAGTGCACGCCGCCGAGCGCCTTGGAGACCTTGTCGCCGTACTCCTCGCTCGCCGCCGTGGTCTGGAAGTTGGCGACGTTGAGCGCGAAGCCGTCGGCCCGCTTGACGCCCGCTGCCGTCAGGTAGCGGGCGAGCGCGTCGGTGTCCTTGATCCAGGAGGCGTTGCCCGCGTCCACGTAGACCGAGGCGCCGGGGCGCGCCTTGAGCGTGCGGACCGCCTCGTTCAGCAGCGCGAGGCGGTCGTTGCGTGCGCGGTCGCGGCAGCCGGCGACGGTGTGCGGCACCGCGTCCGGTTCCAGCACGATGACGGCCTTGCGGTTGCCCAGTCCCTTGGCCAGCCGGGCGACCCAGTCGCGGTAGGCGCGGTCGCTGCCGGCGCCGCCCGCCGAGTAGTGGCCGCAGTCCCGCTGCGGGATGTTGTAGGCGACGAAGATCGGGACGCGGCTGTCGGCGGCGGCCTGCCCGGCGATGCGCGCCACCCGCGGCGCGGGGTTCTCCTCGGTGAGCCAGACGGCCACGGGCTGGTCGGCGATCCGGCGCAGCAGGGTCGCCTCCGGCTCCCGGCCCCGCTCCGCCAGTACGCGTGCCTTCCGGGCGCCCGGGGTGTCCGGGTCGATCCAGAAACCGGTCGGCTTCCCCTCGGGCGCCGCGGCCCAGCACGCGGCGGTCAGCAGCCCGAGCAGCGGCAGTACGCCCAGGGCCACGCCCGCCCGGTTATTCAGCCGGCTCATCGGCCGTCCGCCCAGTCATGAGGTCCCTTTCCTTCGCGGCACAGCGGTCATGTCATGTCATACCCTTCCAGGATGACACGACATGACCGCTTTTCAGGGGATTTCGTGGTATTTACTGCCCGGCTACCTGTCCGACCGTGGCAGTACCGCGAAGGAGTGGTGTGCCGTCAGATCACCTCCGGCCGGGCGTACTCGTCCATCGCGTCGATCAGCCAGCGCGCCAGGTAGTCGGCGAAGGAGGAGCGCGGGAGCAGGCGGTAGGTGTCCTCGGCGGTCCGCCAGAGGATGACCGGGACCGGGCCGAGCTGGGTGCTGACGGCCTCTCCGGGGGTGAAGACCCGCGGGTGCAGGTCGAGCGGGCAGCCCTTCTCCAGGACGTCGCGGGCCGCGGGGCCGCGCAGTTCCAGGACCGTGCGGTTGGCCGACACATCGACGACCGAGCCGGATTCGCCGGCCAGCGCCTCGTGGAGTTCGGCGAAGAGCGGGGCCGTGCCGGGCGGCGCGACCACCAGCCACTCGTCCGGACCGAGCCAGAGCGTGGTGCGGGGCCCGGCCGGCGCGGTCTCCCCGCAGCGCGCGGGCAGCGCCGCGCCGAGGCACTTCTCGATCCGGGCTGCGGCGAACGAGTCCGGGTCGACGCGCAGGCTCAGCATCGTGGTGAACGGCCACTCGCTCACGGAGACCCCGCGCGGGCCGGTGACCGTGGCGTCGCGGAGCCGGTCGGCGAGGTGGGCGAGCGGGCTGCGGCGGAGCGCCGCGGGCCCTGTTGCGGTGTCGGTGACGGTCGGCTCAGCCATCGCGCTTGGTCCCTTCGGGGTCGTAGAGGACGGGTCCGGAGACCTCGACGGGTACGAGGTCGTCGCCGACGACGGCGAGGAGGGTGTCGCCGATCCGGTCACGTCCCGCCTTGACCATCGCCAGGCCGAACGGGCGGCCGAGCGCCGGGCTGTAGTAGGCGGAGGTGACGTGGCCGAGCATCGGCACGGGCCCGGCCTCCGGGGTGACGGGAACGCCCTGGTCGATGAGTTGGGTGCCTTCGGGGAGCCGCGTGCTGCGGTCGGTGGGGAGCACGCCCACCAGGTGCTTGCGGTCGGCCCGCATGGTGTCGGCCCGGGCGAAGGAGCGCTTGCCGACGAAGTCCTTCAGCTTGGAGACCACCCAGGCCATCCCGGCGTCCTGCGGGGTGACCGTGCCGTCGGTGTCCTGGCCGACGATGATGAAGCCCTTCTCGGCCCGCAGCACGTGCATGGTCTCGGTGCCGTACGGCGTGATGCCGTACGGGCGGCCCGCCTCGTACACGTCGTCCCAGACGGCCCGGCCGTACCAGGACGAGACGTTGATCTCGAAGGCCAGCTCGCCGGAGAAGGAGATCCGGCAGACCCGCGCGGGCACGCCGGAGGCGAGGGTGGTCTCGCGGAAGGTCATGAACGGGAAGGCGTCGTTGGAGACGTCCAGGTCGGGCGCCACCTGGGCGATGACGTCGCGGGACTTCGGGCCGACGACGGCGACGGTGGTCCACTGCTCGGTGACCGAGGTGCACTTCACGTCCAGCTCGGGCCACTCGGTCTGCAGCCACTCCTCCAGCCAGTCCAGGACGTTCGCGGCGCCGCCGGTCGTGGTGGTCATGAAGTAGCGGTCGTCGGCGACGCGCAGGGTCACACCGTCGTCGAAGATCATGCCGTCCGGCTTGCACATCACGCCGTAGCGCGCGAAGCCGGGCTTCAGCTTCTTGAAGCCGTTGGTGTAGATCCGGTTGAGGAACTCACCGGCGTCCGCGCCCCAGATCTCGATCTTGCCGAGGGTGGAGGCGTCCATGAAGGCGACGCCCTCGCGGGCCGCCCGGCACTCGCGTGCCACCGCGGTCTCCATGTCCTCACCGGACAGCGGGTAGTACCACGGCCGCTTCCACTGCCCGACGTCCTCGAACTCGGCGCCGTGCTCGACGTGCCAGTCGTGGATCGCCGTACGGCGTTCCGGGTCGAAGAGCTCGCCGCGCTCGCGCCCGGCGAGCGCCGCGAAGGAGACGGGGGTGTACGGAGCGCGGTAGGTCGTCGTCCCGATGTCCCCGGGCGAGGCGCCTTCCTTGAGCAGTTCGCCGATGACGCCGATGGCGTTGACGCCGGAGGTCTTGCCCTGGTCGTTGGCGGTGCCGAGCGAGGTGTACCGCTTGACGTGCTCGGCGCCGCGCATGCCCGCTCCGGTGGAGCGCTGGACATCGGCGACGGTGACGTCGCGCTGGAGGTCGACGAAGTGGGTGTCCCAGGCGCCGGGGTCCTCGCCCTCACCGGGGATGAGCCACAGCGGACGTACGGGCGCCGGGGTTTCCGGCGTGCGCGCGGCCGGGACCTCGGTCGCGCACCCGACGTCCGAGGCGGCCTGCGCCCCGGCCCTGGCCCCGTCCGCGACACAGCCGGCCAGGTCGTAGGTGCCGCACACCGCGCCGGCGAGCCACTGGCCGGGCACCGGCTCCACCGGTACGAAGCCCGCGAGCGCGTCGTCCCAGCGCAGCTTCCCCTGCCGCTGGCTGTGCAGGTGCACGACCGGGCTCCAGCCGCCGGAGACCGCGAGCAGATCGCAGTCGAAAGAGCGGGCGGGGCCGGTGAGTTGGCCGTCCTCGTCCAGGGCGCGCACGGTGACGCCGGTGAGCCGCGGGTCCCCCGCGGTGCCGGTCACCGTGCTGCCGGTCAGCACCTCCACCCCGGTGGCGGTGGCGAACTCCCCCGCGCGGTCGGAGAGTTCGGTGCGGGAGTCGACGACGGCCGCGACCTCGACGCCGGCCGCGCAGAGGTCGGCCGCCGTCTCGTAGGCGCTGTCGTTGGTGGTGGTGACGACGACGCGCGCGCCGGGCGCCACGGCGTACCGGTTGAGGTACGTCCGGACGGCGGAGGCGAGCATCACGCCGGGGCGGTCGTTGTCCGCGAAGACCAGCGGGCGCTCGTGGGCGCCGGTGGCCAGCACGACCCGGGCCGCCCGGATGTGCCACAGCCGCTGCCGTGAGACACCCTCGGGCGCGTCGGCGCCGAGGTGGTCGGTGCGGCGCTGCACGGCGAGGACGTAGTTGTCGTCGTAGGAGCCGAAGGCGGTCGTCCGGGAGAGGACGACGGTCTCGGGTGCCGCGTCGAGCGCGGCCCGAGTCTCCTGCACCCAGGCGAGCGCGTCCCGGCCGCCGACCGTCTCGCCGCGCCCGGAGAGCAGCGAGCCGCCGCATTCGGGCTGTTCGTCGAGGAGGATCACCCGGGCGCCGGTGGCCGAGGCGGTGGCGGCGGCCGCGAGCCCGGCCGGGCCCGCGCCGATGACCAGCACGTCGGTGTGCACGTACTTCTTGTCGTACACGGCGGGGTCGGGGGTCGGGTCCAGCCGGCCCAGACCGGAGAGCGTGGTGGCGGACAGCCCGTCGTACAGCTCCACGGTGGTGGCCGGGAGCATCCCCTCCTCGCAGGGGCCGGCGAGCTGGAGGAGCGCGTTGGGCTCCTCGACGCCGGCGGCGGTGATGCCGCGGGGGCGGCCGCGGTAGATCGACGGCGCGACCTCGATGGCGCCCGCCGCGAGCAGCGCGGAGGCGACGGTGTCGCCGGGGTGGCCGGTCAGTTCGCGGCCGTCCACGGTGAAGCGGAGCGGGGTGGTGCGGTCGATGCGGCCCCCGGACGGGAGCCTGCGGTGCTGGTCGGTCATCGGTTCCCTCCTTCGAGGACGTCGGGGCGCGGCTCGTTGAGCCGGTAGGTGGCCAGCACCTGGTAGGTGGCGGTGTCACGTACGGCGTTGAACCAGCGGCGGCAGCCGGTGGCGTGCATCCACCGCTCGGCGAACGGACCCTTGGGGTTGTCGCGGTAGAAGACGTACTCGGCCCACTGCCGGTCGTCGAGGCTGTGCGGGTCGCCGGGGTAGGGAACGTGGGCCTGTCCCCCGTAGTGGAATTCGGTCTCGTCGCGGGGACCGCACCATGGGCAGTCGATTCGGAGCACCGTGCCGTCCTCTCAGTGGGCCACGGCTGCGGCGCCGTGTTCGTCGATCAGGGCGCCCGTGACGAAGCGGTCCAGGGCGAAGGGGGCGTTGAGGGGGTGCGGGGAGCCGGTCGCGATGGTGTGCGCGAAGGTCCAGCCGGCCGCCGGGGTGGCCTTGAAACCGCCGGTCCCCCAGCCGCAGTTGACGTACATGTTCTCCACCGGCGTGGTGGAGATGATCGGCGAGGCGTCGGGAGTGACATCGACGATGCCGCCCCAGGTACGCAGCACATGGGCGCGCGCGAAGATCGGGAACAGCTCGACCGCCGCGGCCATCTGCTGCTCGATCACATGGAACGCGCCGCGCTGCCCGTAACCGTTGTACGAGTCGACGCCCGCGCCCATCACCAGCTCGCCCTTGTGCGCCTGCGAGACGTAGACGTGCACGTGGTTGGACATCACGACGGTCGGGTGGACCGGCTCGTGCAGTTCGGAGACGAGCGCCTGGAGCGGGTGCGACTGCACGGGCAGCCGGAAGCCGGCCTTCTCCGCGAGGACGCTGCTGTGCCCCGAGCTCGCGAGGCCGACCCGGCCCGCGTTGATGCGCCCGCGGGTCGTCTCCACACCGACGACCCGGTCGCCGTCCTTCACGAAGCCGGTGACCTCGCAGTGCTGGATGATGTCGACGCCCATCTCGTCGGCGCGGCGGGCCAGCGCCCAGGCGACGTGGTCGTGCTTGGCGATGCCCGCCCGGGGCTGGTAGGTGCCGCCGAGGACGGGGTAGCGGGTGTCGGACGAGACGTTGAGGATCGGGCAGACCTCGGCGACCTGCTGCGGGTCCAGCCACTCCGCGTCCACGCCGTTGAGCTTGTTGGCACCGACGCGGCGGACGCTCTCCCGTACGTCCTGGAGGGTGTGCGCGAGGTTGAGGACGCCGCGCTGGCTGAACAGGAAGTCGTAGTCCAGCTCTTCGGGCAGCCCCTCCCACAGCTTCAGGGCGTGCTCGTAGATCCCCGCGCTCTCGTCCCAGAGGTAGTTGGAGCGGATGATCGTGGTGTTGCGGGCCATGTTGCCACCCGCGAGCCAGCCCTTCTCCAGGACGGCGACGTTGGTGATGCCGT
This sequence comes from Streptomyces sp. NPDC053542, assembly GCF_044544685.1. Classification (NCBI taxonomy): domain Bacteria; kingdom Bacillati; phylum Actinomycetota; class Actinomycetes; order Kitasatosporales; family Streptomycetaceae; genus Streptomyces; species Streptomyces sp. NPDC053542. Next base: position 212,218 of record NZ_JBITXL010000009.1, on the reverse strand, counting down.
GGACCTTGGCGAGGTAGTAGGCGGTGGCCAGGCCGTGTCCGCCACCGCCGACGATCACGACGTCGTAGGAGGAGCGGGGCTCGGGATTGCGCCAGAGGTGATCGGGGTGCTCGGGCAGCGGCGTCGTGCTCATACGGTGGCTCCGTTCGCGCCCGCGGAGAGGGCCGGGTACAGGGGGAACTTGTCGGTGAGCGCGGTGACGCGGGCGCGCAGCTCGGCGGCGCGCTCCTCGCCGGGCTCTTCCTTCAGCGTCTGCGCGATGATGTCGGCGACCTCGCGGAACTCCTCGGCGCCGAAGCCGCGGGTGGCGAGCGCCGGAGTGCCGATGCGCAGGCCCGAGGAGACCATCGGAGGCCGGGGGTCGAAGGGGACGGCGTTGCGGTTGACGGTGATGCCGATGCGGTGCAGCCGGTCCTCGCCCTGCTGCCCGTCCAGGGTGGAGTTGCGCAGGTCGACGAGGACGAGGTGGACCTCCGTACCGCCGGTGAGGACGGAGACGCCGGTCTCGGCGACATCGTCGGCGAGCAGTCGCCCGGCGAGGATGCGCGCGCCCTCCAGGGTGCGCCGCTGCCGGTCCTTGAACTCCTCCGAGGCGGCGACCTTGAAGGCCACGGCCTTGGCGGCGATCACGTGCTCCAGCGGGCCACCCTGCTGACCGGGGAAAACGGCCGAGTTGATCTTCTTGGCGAGCTCCGCCTTGGAGAGGATCACGCCACCGCGCGGCCCGCCGAGCGTCTTGTGGGTGGTGGTGGTGACGACGTCGGCGTACGGCACGGGGCTGGGGTGCAGCCCGGTGGCGACCAGCCCGGCGAAGTGCGCCATGTCGACCATGAGGTACGCGCCGACCTCGTCCGCGATCCGGCGGAAGGCGGCGAAGTCGAGCTGACGCGGGTACGCCGACCAGCCCGCCACGATCATCTTCGGCCGGTGCTCACGGGCGAGTCGCGCGACCTCGTCCATGTCGATCCGCATGTCGTCCTTGCTGACGTGGTACGGAACGACGTTGTAGAGCTTGCCGGAGAAATTGATGCGCATGCCGTGGGTAAGGTGCCCACCGTGCGCGAGGTCCAGGCCGAGGATGGTGTCGCCCGGCTTGAGCAGCGCGAACATCGCGGCGGCGTTGGCCTGCGCCCCGGAGTGCGGCTGCACGTTGGCGGCCTCCGCGCCGAACAGCTCCTTGATCCGGTCGATCGCGATCTGCTCGACCACGTCGACGTGCTCGCAGCCGCCGTAGTAGCGGCGGCCGGGGTACCCCTCGGCGTACTTGTTGGTCAGGACCGAACCCTGTGCCTCCATGACGGCGGCCGGCGCGAAGTTCTCCGACGCGATCATTTCCAGGGTGGACTGCTGACGGTGGAGCTCGGCACCCACGGCGGCCGCGACCTCGGGGTCGAGCGCGCCGAGCGGTGACGTGAGGGCGATCGAAGCATTCGCTGCCATCTGCGCACTCCTAGAATCCAGCTGAAGAGCAACTGATATATCAGGCTGTGCGGTAACGTATGTGAGTCCGAAGAACAGGTCAAGAGGTGTCTTGATGAACGGTCCGAAGCCCAGGTCAGAGCAGCAGTCGGCGGAGCTTTCGTTCGCCGAGCAGGCGTACCGCGCCATCCGCGACCGCCTGATCATGCTGGACATCCGCCCCGGCGCGCCGATCAACGAGGACCAGCTCTCCCAGTCCCTCGGCTTCGGCCGCACCCCGGTACGCGAGGCGCTCAAGCGCCTGCAGTACGAGCGGCTGATCGCCACCTTCCCCCGCCGCGGCACCTTCGCCACCGAGGTCAACATCACCGACCTCGCGCACATCTCCGAGGTCCGCCGGCAGCTGGAGCCGATGGCCGCCGCGCAGGCGGCCCGCCGCGCCACCGCCGCGGACCGAGCGCGCCTGACCGACCTGCTGCGGGAGCTGGAGAGCGCGGGCGAGCAGGGCCGCAGCCCGGACGACCTGATGCGGCTCGACCTCGCGGTGCACCGCGCCATCTACGCCGCCACGCACAATCCGTACCTGGAAGACACCCTCGTCGCCTACGACAACCTCGCCACCCGCGTGTGGTGCCTCTTCGTCGACCGGCTGCCCGGCATGGCGGGCCACATCGGCGAACACGGCCCGCTGCTGCGCACCATCACGGCAGCCGACCCGGACAAGGCCGCCGAGCTGGCCCGCAGCCACGTCGAGGGCTTCGAGCAGGCGATTCGCGAGGCGATCTGACCAGATGGCTGACCACCGGACGGACCACAACACCGAAGCCGCCGGCGAGAGCCGCGGCATCTCCGTCCTGCACAACGGCATTTCCGTCCTGCGCACCTTCAGCGCCGCGGAACCGCTGCTGGGCGTCACGGACATAGCCAGCCGCGTCGGCCTCCACAAGAGCACGGTCTCCCGGCTCCTGGCCACGCTGGAGCAGGAAGGGCTGGTCGAACGGGACCCGGAGACCCGGCGGTTCCGGCTGGGCCTGGGGGTCATCGCCATGGCGGGCCCGCTGCTGGCCGACCTCGACGTGCGCCGGATCGCCCACCCCGTACTGCAGGAGCTGGCCCGGCGCACCGGCGAGACCTCGGCGCTGATGCTCTGGAACGGATGCGAGTCGCTCTCCGTCGAGCAGGTGCCCAGCCTGCACGAGGTCAAGCACACCACCCCGCTGGGCACGCGGTACCGCACCGCGCACAGCGCCTCGGTACAGGTCTTCCTCAGCCGGCTGACCGGCGAGCGGGCCCGCACGCTGCTCACCAATGGCACGCTCGTCCCGCCGGGCCGGGACGACGAGACGGCCCTGCACATGTATCTCGGGCGTCTCCGCGAGGCCCGGGAGCGCGGCTACGCCGTCAACTACGGCGAGACCAGCCTTCAGGAAGTGGGCGTCGCCGCGCCGGTCTTCGACCACCGGGGCGACATCGCGGCCGCCCTGCTGGCCTCGGCGCCGCGCTTCCGCGTCTCGCCCGACCAGCTGCCGGTGCTCGGTGACGCCGTGCGCGCCGCCGCCGACCAGGTCACCGAGCGGCTCGGCGGCCACCGCCCGGCGGGCGACGGCGGCTGACCGGCCGGCCCGGCCGACCGGCGCGGCGATCCGGTCCGTGAGGCTCTCCCCCGGGTTTCCCTGAGACGGTGCGGATTTGGGACCGTGTACGGGAGGGACCGGGGGAACCACTGATGACGACAACAGCACGGCGCAGAGCGACGGCCCAGCCGAGAGCGGCGGTACCGCCGGGAGCCGCGGCGCGGCCCCCTTCACCGGAGGACATGCGGCGGGCTCTGGGGGCGTTCGCGACCGGGGTGACGGTGGTGACCGCGGTGGACGGCGGCGAACCGGTCGGCTTCACCTGCCAGTCCTTCGCCTCGGTGTCCCTGACTCCCCCGCTGGTGCTGTTCTGCGCCGACCACCGGGGCCGCAGCTGGCCCCGCATCCGGGCCGCCGGCCGCTTCACGGCCAATGTGCTCGCCGAGGACCAGACGGAGCTGTGCGCGCGCTTCGGCTCGCGCGCCGGCCGGAAGTACGAAGGGCTCGGCTGGGACCTGTCCCCCTGGGGGACGCCGTCGCTGCGCGGGGTCCTCGCGCGGGTGCACGCCGAGATCACCGCGGTACACACCGCCGGCGACCACGATGTGGCGATCGGGCGGGTCCTCGCGGTGGAGACCGGCCGCGAGACCCGCCCGCTGCTCTTCTTCCGGGCCCGGTTCGTCAAGACCGCGGCCACCGCTCCGGCGCGGCCGCTGCCCTCGTAGAGACCGCCGGGCTCCTGAAGAACGCCGGGCTCCTGGAGAACGCCGGGCCGTCGTAAAGCACGCCGAGCCCCGTTCACATCACCGTCGCCGAGCCCTCCGCTTCCTGTCCCTCCGGCCCCGGCATCCGGGCGGCGATCACGGCGATGTCGTCGTTGCTGGTGGTGGACGGCCCCTCGACCAGAGCGCGGCAGAATTCGTCCAGCGGCTCGGCGGCGAGCCGCGCGGCGTCCCGGCGCAGCCGTTCCAGACCCTGGTCGATGTCCTCGTCGGCACGTTCCACGAGGCCGTCGGTGTACAGCAGGACGGTGCAGCCGGGCGGCAGCGGTTCGGTGGTGCTGGCCCGCTCCTTGTCCTGGGCCAGCCCGCCGAGCATGATGTCCTGCGCCGCGTCCAGGAACCTCGCCTCGCCGTCGGCGGTCACCAGCAGCGGCGGCGGGTGCCCCGCGACGCTGAAGTGCAGCTGCCGCGGCCCGCCGTTCTCGCCCTCGATGCGCGCGTACACACAGGTCGCGGTGCCCTCCTCGGTGTCGAGGATCTGGGTGCTCACGTCCAGCCGGCGCAGGATGTCGCCGGGCGGCTCCTGCCGGTCGACGACCAGACCGCGCAGCATGTTGCGCATCTTGCTCATCGTGACGGCGGCGGTCAGGTCGTGGCCCGCGACATCGCCGATGATCAGCGTGGTGGCGCCGTCGGGCAGTACGAACGAGTCGTACCAGTCGCCGCCGACCTCGTCGGCCATGCTGCTGGGCGTGTACCGGGCGACGATCTCCAGGCCGTCGACCGTGGGCGGATCGGTGAGCAGGCTCCGCTGCAGCGCGAGGGCGACGCGCTGGGTGTGCCGGAGCTCCAGGGCGTGGCTGAAGACCGGCAGGGACTGGTCAAGTACCGCCCGGATGAGGCCGAGTTCGTCGCGGCTGAACGGTTCCCGGTCGCGGCAGGCGTAGACGGTGAACACCGCGTGCACGCTCCCCGCGACGGTGACGGGGAACATCACGACGTCGTGCACGCCCGCCTCCGCCGCCCAGACGTCGACGCCGGGCGGCACCTTCGCGGGCGGTACGGGGCCGGGGTCGAGGGTGCGGTGGACCGGGCGGCGTTCGCGGATCGCCTGTTCGAAGGCCGATCCGGGAATCACCCGTTCGGGGCGCAGCGGGGCCATGGCCCCCGGCAGGCCGTCCCGGATGGTCGCGGAGATGCGGTGGATGACCCGCTCCTCCAGCTCGGTGCCCGGCTCGCCCTCGGGGAAGAGGTACACACCGCAGGCGTCGGCCAGCTCCGGCACGATCACCCGTCCCACCGCCGCGAAGGCGTGGTCGGCGCGGGCCGACTCGGTCACCGCGGCGGAGGCCCGCACCAGCAGTTCCTTGCGGCGCTCCGCCAGCCACTGGTCCTCGATGTCGGCGCAGGCGCCGATCCACTCCACGACCCGGCCCGCCTCCCGGACGGGGACCGCGCGCAGCTCGCAGTGGCGGTGGCAGCCGTCCTTGTGGCGCAGCCGGTAGCGGTGGTGGAACAGGTCCGGCACTTCCCGGACCGCGCGCCGCCACGCCTCGGTGAGCGCGGCGCGGTCGTCGGGGTGCGCGGAGTCCAGCCAGCCGTCGCCCCGCAACTGGTCCCACGACATGCCCGTGACCTGCTCCCAGCCGGGGCTGCGCTCGACGAGCCGGCCATTCGGGTCGGTGACCCACACCTTCTGCGCCCCGGCCGCGACCAGGCTCTGGTACCGGTGGAGCACGCGCAGCCGCTTCTCCGAGAGCAGCCGGGCCCGCTCCTTCGCGGTGACCTCGCCGGTGACCTCCATGGCCACCAGCAGCACGCCCGCCACCTCCGGCTCCCCCGCCCGGCCCTCGGCCACGGCCCGGGAGAAGCTGATGCTGAACCAGCGGTCCCGTACCTCGCCCCGCGCGTCCTCGATCCGTACCGGCCGGTCGGGGCCGATCTGCACCGGCTCGCCCGTCCGGTACACCTGGTCCAGCAGCGCGAAGCGCTCCCGCTGCTCCAGTTCGGACAGCGCCTCCCGGGCCGGCACGCCGAGCGGGCGGTTCCCGAAGAGCCGCCGGTAGACGGCGTTGGTGTACGCCAGGACGTGGTCGGGCCCGTGGAAGACGGCCACGGCCACCGGCGCCGGGTCGAACACGTCCAGCGCCGGGATGCCGGGTCCCTCACGGTCTGGCTGCTCGGTCACCATCACGCCCACTTCCACGTCGCGTATGCATCATTTCTACTCAATGCCGACGGATTCCGTCGGTCAGAACGGGTGAACGGGTGGGCCGCCGCATGCGGGCCGGCTGGAAATAGCCGGCCGCGCCCACGGCGGCCCCGGCCCTCCCGGGACCGCTGGCAGGATGCTGGGCATGACCGACCATCCGCTGCTCGGAACGTATGAGGTGGCCGCCGTCGAGCCGTATCTCGCCCGGGTGGGCGAGGTGTTCGCGGCCGGGCCCGTGCATGACTCGGGGTGCCGCATGTACGGCGTGCGGCTCCCCGACGGGGAACGCTGGTGCGTGAAGGAAGCGCTGACGGACGCGGCGCAGCGGTCGCTGGACCGCGGCTGGGTGTTCCACCGCGCGGTACGGCATCCGGTGATCGTGCCGCAGGTGCACCGGTGGCAGGTGGGTGAGCGGACCGCCGCCGTACTGCCCTGGCGGGACGGCGAGCCGCTGTACCACCGCGCTCCGCCCCGCGCCCCCGGAGAGCCCCGCGGCGCCGCGCTGGCCCGCTTCCGGGCGCTGCCCGTGGAGCGGGTGCTGGCGGCGCTGGACCTGATCCTGGACGCGCATCTGGCGGTCGAGCAGGCCGGGCACGTCGCGGTGGACTTCTACGACGGGTCGGTGCTGTACGACTTCGCGACGCACACCCCGCATCTGATCGATCTCGACGAGTACCGCCGTGGCCCGTTCGTCCTGCAGGAGGACCGGCTGCCGGGGTCGCGGCGGTTCATGGCGCCCGAGGAGTGGGTGCGCGGGGCGGTCATCGACGTCCGTACGACGGTCTACACGCTCGGGCGGACGGCGCGGCTGCTGATGGACGCGGGCGACGAGGAGCGGGCGTGGCGCGGCACGCCGCGGCAGCGCGCGGTGATAGCGCGGGCCACCTGCGCCGATCCGCCGCACCGTTTCCCGAGCGTGCGGCAGTTCGTCGGGGAGTGGCGGGCGGCCAGCCGCGAAGTGTCCGCCGATCCGCACGGACCCCTTGGCCACGGCGAGTTGATGCATTAATCTACCGGGCAGAAATGGTGCATTAATGCATCGAGGAGGGTGCGCGCACCACCAGGCAGACAGCCACGAAAGGCAGCCGGCCGTGCGGAGCGACCGATCAGGCGATGGCGTCGTCCGACGTCGGGCTCAGCGGGTCCAGCGCGGAGAGCAGATCGGGGTGGATCTCGAAGGAGTCGAGGAGTCCGGTCAGGCGCAGCAGCCGGACGACACTGGGACTGCCGTCGTCCGTGACGAGCCGCAGCCGGCCGTCGCGCGACAGGATGCGCAGCCGCGCCCGGCACAGCAACGACAGGCCGCCGCAGTCCATGAAGGTCACCCGGCGCAGGTCCACGACAAGGTCGGGGCGTCCGGTACTGGTCAGTACGTCTATGCGGTCGGCCAGATTGATCCTGGCAAGGATGTCCAGCTCCCCGCTCAGCTCCATGACCGTGGTGGCACCCACGGCCCTTTCCCGGCCCCCGAAGGACCGCCTTTCTTCGGCCATCCCCGTCCCCACTTCACTGTTCGGCCGAGACGCGCGATAGCGCCGTACACCGGCGATGGAGTCTTGCGGAGGTGGGGGACACCCGCGGAATGGGTCGCTCAACGACCACCGTCGGCGTTCGGAAATCCGCGCCGTGCCGGCCGTCGGCAGGGTCCGGGTCATCGGCCGGTCCGTTACGTGTGAATACGGTGTACCCGGCCCTGGTGGCCCGAGTCAACAACTTGGTTGTACCGGAAAGTTGTTGACTCCCGTCCGCCACTCTTCGCCACCCCTCGCGCTCCGCCCCCTCGGCCGCGTGCACAGGAGGAAGACCCGCTGTTCCGCGCACTGCCCTGATATGCGGGGAGCGTCCGCGCACACGGGTATGCGCCGACGCCCCCGCCATCCCCCGTACGGCGCTCCCCGGCGCCGCGCGCACCATCCTGCCGCCCCGGCGGACCCCGGGGAAAGACACTCCCGATAGGTCTTCCGTGCGCATTGATGCGGCGGTGCTTATCAATGAGCCACGCGGCGTAAAAGAAACGGTGCATGGGACCGCCACGGGCGGGGCACCCGGCGCACCTGGGAACGCCGGTACTCACCCGGTCGCGCGACCCCGGCCGCGGCCCGATGGCGGGCCGCGGGGGTGCGTGCCAGCGTTGCCAGGGGTGGCGTCGCCACCGGGCCCCTGCTGCCGATATTGCGAGGACCGTGATGGAACGACCCAGAGTGCTGATCGTGGGCGGCGGCTTCGCCGGCGTCGAGTGCGCCCGTGTCCTGGAGCACGGCCTGGAGGCCCGCGAGGCCGAGATCACGCTGGTCTCCCCCACCAACTACCAGCTTTATCTGCCACTTCTGCCGCACCTGGCGGCCGGTGTGGTCACCCCCCAGTCCATCGCCCCCTCCCTGCGCCGCATCCTGCACCGGACCCGGCTCGTACCGGGCGGCGTGGTCGGCGTGGACACCGCCGCCAAGGTCTGCGTGGTCCGCCAGATCACCGGCGACACCGTCAACCTCCCGTACGACCACCTCGTCCTCACCCCCGGCTCCGTGACCCGGACCTTCGACATCCCGGGCCTGACCGAGCACGCGCGGGGCATGAAGACGCTGGCCGAGGCGGCGTACATCCGTGACCACGTCATCGCCCAGCTCGACATCGCCGCGTGCTGCGCCGACCCGGCCGAGAAGGCCGCGCGGCTGCAGTTCGTCGTGGTCGGCGGCGGTTACGCGGGCACCGAGACGGCGGCGTACCTGCAGCGGCTGACCAGCGCGGCGGCGGAGCGCTACGCGGGGCGCATCGAGCCCGACGAGATCAAGTGGCATCTGATCGACATCGCGCCGAAGCTGATGCCGGAGCTGGGCGAACGGCTCGGCACCAAGGCGATGGAGCTGGTGCGCGACCGCGGCATCGAGGTGTCGCTCGGGGTGTCCGTCAAGTCGGTCACCGAGGACACCGTGACCTTCACCGACGGCCGGGTACTGCCCTGTCACACGCTCATCTGGACCGCCGGCGTCGCCGCGAGCCCGCTCATCGGCACGCTCGGCGCGGAGACCGTGAAGGGCCGGCTGGTGGTGCACACGGACCTGTCGGTGCCGCGGATGCAGGGCGTGTGGGCCTGCGGCGACGCCGCCGCCGTGCCGGACATCACCAAGGAGGGCAGCCCGGTCTGCCCGCCCACCGCGCAGCACGCGCAACGCCAGGGCAAGCACGCCGCGAAGAACATCATCGCCTCACTGCGCGGCAAGCTGACCACCCCGTACAAGCACAAGGACCTCGGGCTGGTCGTCGACCTCGGAGGCGCCGACGCGGTGTCCCGGCCGCTGGGCAAGGAGCTGGTCGGCCTGCCCGCGCAGGTGGTGGCGCGCGGCTATCACCTGATGGCGCTGCGGACCGGCACCGCGCGGTTCCGTACTGTCGCGAACTGGCTGCTCAACGCCACGGCGGGCGACGATTTCGTACGGACCGGGTTCCAGTCGGGCCGGGAGGCGACGCTGCGCGACTTCGAGCGCACGGACGCCTACCTCTCGGCGGAGGCCCTACAGGCGAAGACCGGCGGGCACCGGAACAGCTGACGGCTCGAACGGAACGGCGCGGCCGGGCGGGTCCTCAGACCTGCTCGGCCGCGTCGTCGACCGGCAGGTCGCGGGCGCCCAGGCGGAGGTGCTCGATGTGGTAGACGGCCTCGTCCAGGAGCTGCGCGACGTGGTTGTCGTAGAGGCTGTAGACGATGCGGCGGCCCCGGCGGGCGCCGGTGACCAGGCCCAGCGCGCGCAGCAGCCGCAGCTGGTGGGAGACGGCCGACTGCTCCATGCCCACCGCTTCGGCCAGCTCCCCCACCGGGCAGGCGCCTTGGCGGAGCCGGGTGAGGATCATCAGGCGTGACGGCGTGGCCAGCGCCTGCAGCGTGGCGGCGATGGTCGCGGCGGACTCCGCGTCCAGATGCTCGGCCGGCGTGACCCGGGCGTCGACTCCATGTCCCATGCGCCCATCGTATCGACCAGCACACTTGAAGACCTCTTCATGTATTCGGCTATGGTGGCGGTGACACGTACGCATGAAGAGGTCTTCATGCGTACGTGGGTATGCGTCCCCGTCCGCACTGTCGTCCGCCGGTCCCGCCGCGCGGATCCGCTCTCCGAGGTGTCCTCCCCATGGCTTCCACGCTGGCCGACGAGCCCACGGCCGCCGCCACCGCGCCGGCGCCACCGGCCCCCGCGGCGCTCCCCCGCCGCACCAGGCTCTTCGCGCTGCCCGAGGTCCGCTGGGCCGCGCTCGCCCTGCTCGCCTTCCTGATGGCCTTCCCGCTCGACCTCATGGGCGCGCCCGCCTGGGCATGGGGCCCGCTGTACGCGGTCTGTTATGCGGCCGGCGGCTGGGAGCCGGGCTGGGCGGGCCTGACGGCACTGCGCGAACGCACCCTTGATGTCGACTTGTTGATGGTGGTGGCAGCGATCGGCGCCGCCGCCATCGGCCAGTACCTCGACGGCGGCCTGCTCATCGTGATCTTCGCGGTCTCCGGCGCGCTGGAGGCCCTGGCCACCCGGCGCACCGAGGACTCCGTACGCGGCCTGCTCGACCTCGCGCCGTCCACCGCCGTACGGCTGACCGCCGACGGCGAGGAGACGGTCGCCGCCACCGCGCTGGCCGTCGGCGACACCGTCCTGGTCCGCCCCGGCGAGCGGCTGCCCGCCGACGGCACCGTGCTCGACGGCGCGAGCGAGGTGGACCAGGCGTCCATCACCGGCGAGCCGCTGCCCGCCGAGAAGCGCACCGGCGACACGGTGTTCGCCGGCACCCTCAACGGCACCGGCGCCCTGCGCGTACGGGTCGAGGCGGACGCCTCCGAGTCGGTCATCGCCCGCATCGTGACGATGGTCGAGGAGGCCAGCAGCACCAAGGCGCCGACCCAGCTGTTCATCGAGAAGATCGAGCAGCGGTACTCGGTCGGCGTCGTGGTGGCCACCCTCGCGCTCTTCGCGGTCCCGCTGGCCTTCGGCGCGGACCTCACCGCGACGCTGCTGCGCGCCATGACCTTCATGATCGTGGCCTCCCCGTGCGCCGTCGTCCTGGCCACCATGCCGCCGCTGCTCTCCGCCATCGCCAACGCCGGACGCCACGGCGTCCTGGTGAAGTCGGCAGTGGCGATGGAGCGGCTGGGCGCGGTCACCCGGGTCGCGATGGACAAGACCGGCACCCTCACCGAGGGCACCCCGCGGGTCGCCGCCGTACAGGCGCTGCCCGGCTTCGGCGAGGACGAGGCGCTGGCGGCGGCCGCGGCGGCCGAGCTGCCCAGCGAGCACCCGCTCGCCCGCGCCGTGGTCACCGCGGCCCGCGAGCGCGGCCTGCACCTGGCGGACGCCGCGGACTTCTCCTCCGTACCGGGCCGGGGCGTGCGCGCCGAGGTCGGCGGGCGCACGGTCCGGGTGGGCAGCCCGGCGGCCCTGCTGTCCGACGACGGGGGCACGGCGGCCGCCCGTAAGGCGGTTTCCGCGTACGAGGACGAGGGCCGCACCGCCGTCGTCGTACTGATCGACGACGCGCCCGCCGCCGTGCTCGCGCTCGCCGACCGGCTGCGGGCCGGCGCGCCCGGGGCCGTGGCCCGGCTGCGCGCGCTGGCCGGCGCCGAGCCGGCCCTGCTGACCGGCGACAACGCCCGTACCGCGGCACGCACCGCCGACGAGTCGGGGATGACGGACGTACGGGCCGGGCTGCTGCCCGAGGACAAGGTGGCCGCCGTGCACGCCTGGCAGCAGGAGGGCGAGCGGGTACTGGTCGTGGGCGACGGGGTCAACGACGCGCCCGCGCTGGCCGCCGCCGACAGCGGCGTGGCGATGGGCCGGGCCGGCTCGGACCTGGCGCTGGAGACGGCCGACGCGGTGGTCGTGCGGGACGAGATCGGCGCCGTGCCCACCGTCGTGGCGCTCTCCCGGCGCGCCCGGAAGCTGGTGACCCAGAACCTCGTCATCGCGTCGGTGTGCATCGGCGGCCTGGTGATCTGGGACCTGGCGGGCCATCTGCCGCTGCCGCTGGGCGTACTGGGGCACGAGGGCTCGACCGTACTGGTGGGGCTGAACGGACTGCGGCTGCTGCGGACCGCGGCGTGGCGCCGCGCGGCGGTCTGAGCGCCTGCCCCCACTCCCTCCGGCGGAGGAAGCAATTGACCTCAACATTGGTTGAGGTCATAGCTTCTTCATGTGTCGCCGGTCGGTCCCGGCCCGCGACGACCATTCGTTGCTTCCCGGAGGACCGCGATGGACATGGAAGTCACCGCCTGGCATTCGCTGCACAGCACGATCACCGCGCAACAGGACAAGCGTCCTTTCTCGCGCGGGACCGTGCGCCGCATCGCGGCCTTCGCCCGCCCGCACCGCCGCCACATCGCGGCGTTCCTGCTGCTCAGCACCGTCACGGCGATGCTCGCCGTGGCCACTCCGCTGCTCGCGGGCCGCGTCGTGGACGCGATCGTGCACCGCTCCTCCACGGACCTGGTGCTCGGCCTGTCCGGGCTGATCGCCGCCATCGCGGTCGCCGAGGCGGGCCTCGGACTGGTCACCCGCTGGCTGTCCGCGACCATCGGTGAGGGCCTGATCCTGGACCTGCGCACGACCGTGTACGACCACGTCCAGCGGATGCCCGTCGCGTTCTTCACCCGTACCCGCACCGGCGCCCTGGTCAGCCGGCTCAACAACGACGTCATCGGCGCGCAGCGGGCGTTCAGCGACACGCTCTCCCAGGTCGTCGGCAACATCGTCACGCTGATCCTGACGCTGGTCGTGATGCTGGGCCTGTCCTGGCAGATCACCCTGATCGCCCTCGTACTGCTGCCGGCGTTCGTGCTGCCGGCGCGGCGCGTCGGGCGGCGCCTCGCGCAGCTGCGCCGGGAGGCCGCCACGCACAACGCCACGATGGGCACGCAGATGACCGAGCGGTTCTCGGCGCCCGGCGCGACCCTGGTCAAGCTCTTCGGGCGGCCCGAGCAGGAGTCCGCCGAATTCGCCGCCCGGGCGCGCCGGGTGCGCGACATCGGCGTCCGCACCGCCATGGTGCAGACGTTCTTCGTCACCGCGCTCACGCTCGTCTCCGCGCTCGCGCTGGCCGTCGTCTACGGGCTCGGCGGCTTCCTCGCCCTGCGCGGCAGCCTGGAGCCCGGCGCGATCGTCTCCCTCGCCCTGCTGCTGACCCGGCTGTACGCGCCGCTGACCGCGCTGTCCGGCGCCCACGTCGAGGTCATGAGCGCCCTGGTGAGCTTCGAGCGGGTCTTCGAGGTGCTGGATCTCAAGCCGCTCATCAGCGAGAAGCCGGACGCCCGCAAGGTGCCCGAAGGCCCGCTGGCCGTGGAGTTCGACGGCGTACGCTTCGGCTACCCGGCCGCCGACAAGGTCTCCCTCGCCTCCCTCGAAGAGGTCGCGACGCTGGACACGAGGGGCGGCGACGAGGTCCTGCACGACGTGTCCTTCCGCGCCGAGCCGGGCCAGATGATCGCCCTGGTCGGCTCCTCCGGAGCGGGCAAGTCCACGATCGCGCAGCTGCTGCCGCGGCTGTACGACGCGGACGAGGGCGCCGTGCGCATCGGGGGCGTGGACGTGCGCGACCTGTCCGCCGCCTCGCTGCGCGACACCCTCGGCATGGTCACCCAGGACGGCCACCTCTTCCACGACTCGCTCCGCGCGAACCTGCTGCTCGCCCGGCCCGAGGCCACCGAGGAGGAGCTGTGGGACGTACTGCGCCGGGCCCGCCTGGACGGCCTGATCGCCTCGCTGCCGGACGGCCTGGACACGGTCGTCGGCGAGCGCGGGTACCGGCTCTCCGGCGGTGAGCGGCAGCGGCTGACCATCGCCCGGCTGCTGCTGGCCCGCCCCCGGGTGGTCATCCTCGACGAGGCCACCGCGCACCTGGACAACACCTCCGAGGCGGCGGTGCAGGAGGCGCTGACCGAGGCGCTGGCGGGCCGTACTTCCCTGGTGATCGCCCACCGGCTGTCCACCGTACGGGCCGCCGACGTCATCCTCGTGGTCGAGGACGGCCGGATCGTGGAGCGCGGCAGCCACGAGGAGCTGCTCGCGGCGGGCGGGCGCTACGAGGAGCTGTACCGCACGCAGTTCGCCGAGTCCCCGGCCCCGGAGCAGCCGGTGACGGTCAACTGATCCGCGGTCAACCGGCCGGTCCCGCCCCTTGGCGGCGACCGGCCGATGCCGAACACTCGGAGGGTGACTCAGCGCGCCGAACACTCGACCGTCATGGACCGCCTCGCGATCGACGACCTCATCACCGGATACGCCCACGCCGTCGACGACGGCGACTGGGACGCGTACCGGGACCTGTTCACCAAGGACGGCCGGGCGGACTACCGCTCGGCCGGCGGCATCGAGGGCGGCTGCGAGGAGATCGCCGGCTGGCTCGCGGAGATGATGCGCCACTTCCCCGTCCGCCAGCACCTGATCGTCAACCGCCGGATCTCCCTGGCCACCCGGGACGGCGCCCCCGGCGACACCGCCGCCGTACGCGCCGACTACCTCAACCCGATGCGGCTCGCGGACCCGGCCGGCGCCGTCCCCGCCGACCACGGCGCGGTGGCCCCGAACTACACCTGCGGCGGCCGCTACGCCTTCACCGTCCACCGCACCCCGGAGGGCTGGCGGCTGGCGGAGGTCGTCGTCCACGAGAAGTGGCGCCAGGTGCTCCCGGCCGGGAAGGGGTGACGGGGGCCTCCGCCGCACGGCTTGCTCAGGGGGCCGCCTCGCCGCGCCCCCTGTGCCTGCCCGCCCCCGTGGCGCACACTGGGCGTCCGACCCGAGAGGGGGACACGGCATGCGCCGCCCGGCAGGCGAGAAGGACCCGAGCCCCGGCTCCCCCCGGTGGCGCGCCGTCGCCGCCGTAGTGGCCGGCGCCCTGCCCGCCCTGTGCTTCCCGGCGCCCGGCCTGTGGTGGCTCGCGTACGTCGTCCTGGTCCCCTGGCTGGCGCTGCCGGCCACCGCCCGCACGCCCCGGCGCGCCGCGCTGGAGGGCTGGCTGGGCGGCACCGGCTTCATGCTCGCGGTGCACCACTGGCTGCTGCCGAGCCTGCACGTCTTCCTGCTCGTACTGGCCGCACTGCTCGGCGCGCTGTGGGCGCCGTGGGGCGTGCTCGTCCGCGATCTGCTGCGGGGCCGGCCGGGGCCCGCGCGGTGCGCGGCGGCGCTGCTGCTCGTGCCGTGCGGCTGGCTGCTGATCGAGCTCGTACGGTCCTGGGAGTACCTGGGCGGGCCGTGGGGCGTGCTCGGGGCGAGCCAGTGGCAGGTGGCGCCCGCGCTGCGGCTCGCCTCGCTCGGCGGCGTCTGGCTGCTGACGCTGCTGCTCGTCGCGGTGAACACCGCGCTCACCGCGCTGCTGCTCTCCCCCACCGCCCGCCGGACCGCGCTCGGCGGACTGCTCGCGGTCGCCGTCGCCGCGGGCGCCGCGTGGGCCTGGGCGCCGCGCCCCGAGCCCGCCGGCACTGCCCGGATCGCGGTGGTGCAGGCGGGTGTGGTGGCCGGCCCCGACGCCCGCTTCGCGCGCGGCGAGCAGCTGACCCGCACCCTGGCGGGCCGCGGCGTGGACCTGGTCGTCTGGGGCGAGAGCAGCGTCGGCGCCGACCTGACCCAGCGCCCTGACCTGCGCGCCCGGCTGGCCGCGCTCTCCCGCGAGGTGGACGCCGACCTGCTGGTGAACGTAGACGCCCGGCGCGCCGGCCGGCCCGGTATCTACAAGTCGTCCGTACTGATCGGCCCGGACGGCCCCACCGGCGACCGCTACGACAAGATGCGGCTGGTGCCCTTCGGCGAGTACGTACCGGCGCGTTCGCTGCTCGGCTGGGCCACCAGCGTCGGCAAGGCCGCCACGGAGGACCGCCATCGCGGCACCCGCCAAGTGGTGATGACAGCGGGCACGTCGCCGGGGCTGCGGTTCGGCCCGCTGGTCTGCTTCGAGACGGCCTTCCCCGACATGAGCCGCCGCCTGGTCCGCGACGGCGCGGGACTCCTGGTCGCCCAATCCTCGACTTCCTCATTCCAGGAGAGCTGGGCCCCCGAGCAGCACGCCTCACTGGCCGCACTGCGCGCGGCGGAGACCTGGCGCCCGATGGTGCACGCCACGCTGACCGGGGTCAGCGCGGTGTACGGGCCGGACGGCGCACCGGTCGGCGGGCAGCTGGGCACCGACCGCGCCACCGCCGCGGTCTACGCCCTCCCGCTCGCGCACGGCACCAGCCCGTACGTCCGCTTCGGCGACTGGCCGCTGTACGCGGCCCTGCTCGCGCTCGCCGCGTACTGCCTGCGGACGGGCGTACGGGCGCTGCGGCCGCCGTCGGCACGGCAGCCGGGCGACCGGAACACCGAGCTGCCCGCCGAGCCCGTCACGCGCACGCTCCGCTTTCTCAGGCGGCCCCGCCCAGCACCTCGGTGAGCACCCGCTCGCACAGTTCGTGTGTACGCAGCGCGTCCTCCGCGGTCAGCAGCGTCCCGGCGCGCACCGCGTCCAGGAAGGCCAGCGCCGCCTGCTCGATGCCGCGCTGCCGGGCGACCGGCACCCAGTCGCCGCGCCGCCGCACGCTCGGCTGCCCCTTGTGGTCGATCACCTCGGAGAGGTTGACCACCTGGCGCTTGGTGTCCTGCCCCGAGACGTCGAGGACCTCCTCGGCCGAGCCGCTGAGCCGGTTCATGGTGCCGATCGCGGAGAATCCGTCGCCGGACAGGTGCAGGACGACGTGGTGCAGCAGCCCGTCCCGCAGCCGCGCCCGTACGTGCACGTCCTCGATGGTCCCCGGCGCCAGGAAGCGCAGCGTGTCGACGACGTGGATGAAGTCGTCCAGCACGAGGGTGCGCGGGTCCTCGGGAAGCCCGACGCGGTTCTTCTGCAGCAGGATCAGGTCGCGCGGGTGGTCCAGGCACTGCGCGTACCCGGGCGCGTAGCGCCGGTTGAAGCCGACGGCCAGGCTGACGCCGCGGTCCGCCGCCCGCTGCACGAGCCGCTCGCTCTCTCCGTAGTGGTAAGAAATCGGCTTATCGACATAGGTCGGGACGCCGGCCTCTATGAGGCGACCGACGATCTCCGGGTGCGCGGCGGTCGGCGCATGCACGAACGCCGCGTCCAGCCCCGCCGCGAGCAGCGAATCCAGGTCGGCATGGCGCTGCGGCGCGGGCAGGTGGAGGGTGTCGGCGACCCGGTCGAGGGTGGCCGGAGTGCGGGTCTGCACGTGCAGTTCGACTCCGGGCTGCACCCCGAGCACGGGGAGGTACGCCTTCCGCGCGATGTCGCCGAGGCCGATGCAGCCTACCTTCACGGGTGTTCACCTCTGGTGTGTGGGGTGGAATGGGATGCGATGTGCCGGTACGAAGCTGTACCGGTCCGAAGTGCGCGAGTGTACGTGGCCGCGCGGGGTTACCGGCTGCCGGGCGGGGACCAGTCGGCGATGCCGTCCAGGGCGCCCAGCGCGAGGTCGGGGGCGAGGCGGGCGGTACCGGCGAGCAGCGCGGCCCGCAGCGCGCGGGCGGGGGCCGAACGCCAGGTCGTGAGGCGGGCGACGCGAGCGGAGCGGCGTACCACCTCGGCCGTACGGGGCAGCCGTACCCGGGTGTACTCGGCGAGCGCCGCCGCCAGGTCGGCATCCGGCCCCGCGAGCAGCCCGAGCACGATGGCGTCCTCGATGGCCTGGCCGCCGCCCTGGCCCAGGTTGGGCGCCATCGGGTGCACGGCGTCGCCGAGCAGCGCGACCCGGCCGCGGTGGTGAGCGGGCAGCGGGCGGTCCATCGCGTACACGTCGTTGCGCAGCACGTCGGCGGGGTCCACGGTGGCGAGCAGATCGGGAACGGGGCGGTGCCAGCCGCCGAAGCGGCGCAGCAGCTCGGCGCGTTCGCCGTCGGGCGCGCGGCCGCCGGCGGGCACGACGGCGCTCGCGTACGCGTACACCCGCCCGTCGTGCAGCGGCTGGCTCCCCCACAGCGTCCCCGGCCCCCACGTCTCGTGCGGCTCGACGCCACAGGCGGGCGCGGGCACGACGAAGCGCCAGGTGGTGAGGCCGGTGTAGCGGGGCCCGGGGTGGCCGGGGAAGAGGGCGCGGCGGGCGGCGGAGTGGATGCCGTCGGCGGTGACGACGAGGTCAGTGGTCAGGTCGGTGGTGGGGTTGGTGGGGTGGTTCGGGGCTTCGGGGCGCGTGCCGGTCAGGCGTACGCGGGCCGGGCGGTCCGGGTCGGCCGGGTCGCCGGGGTCGGTCACGGTGGCGGTGGTCGCGGTGCGGACGGCACCGGCCGGCAGCCGGGCGGCGAGCAGGCCGATCAGGTCGGCGCGGTGGGCCACCACGACGGGGCCGCCGAAGCGCCGCACCGCCGCGCGCTCGTCCGTACGGGCCAGGACACGGCCCCCGGGGAGCCGCAGCGCCCCCTCGGACTGCCAGGCGGCCATGGCCCGTACCGCGTCCCCCGCGCCGATCGCGTCGAGAGCGCGCTGTGCGTTGGGGGCCAGGGCGATGCCCGCGCCCACGGGTTCGAGCGCGGCGGCGCGCTCCAGGACGGTGACCCGGCGGCCGGCCTGATGCAGCGCGACGGCCGCGGTGAGCCCGCCGATACCGCCGCCGATGACGAGGGCGGTGGGCTGGTCACTGGTATCGCCGCTGCTCATGCCTGCCCCCAGTACTGACTGCTCTGACTACATCTGTAGTTGGCCACACTCCTCAAGCTACTACACTCGTAGTTTCTGCGGATAGGCTCACCTCCATGAACGACCGCACCCCGGCCCCTTCCTCCCGCCCCTCCCACTCCTCTCGCTCCTCCCGGCCCGCCGCTGCCCGCCGCCGGGAGCTGATCGCCGATACCGCGCTCGCCCTGCTCGCCGAGCGCGGCATGCGCGGGCTGACGCACCGTGCCGTCGACGAGACGGCCGGGCTGCCGCAGGGCTCCACGTCGAACCTGGCCCGCACTCGCGCGGCGCTGCTGGAGACGGCGGTCGCCCGGCTGGCGGAACGGGATGCCGCGCTGCTCGCCCCTGCCGAGCCGGCCCCCGGCACGCCGTCCCCGGACGCGCTCGCCGATCTGCTCGCGCTCGCCCTGCACCGCTCGCTGACCCGCCACCGCGAGCTGCTGATCGCCCGGTACGAACTGGCGCTGGAGGCCACCCGGCGGCCGGAACTGCGGGCCGTCTACGACCGGGCGGGCAGCGCCTTCCGCGAGGCGCTGGCCGGCCTGCTCGCGGCGGCCGGGTCGGCCGATCCGCAGCGGCACGCACGCGCGCTCGTGGCGTGGTGCGAAGGGGTGCTGTTCTCCAGTACGGCAGGCCAGTTGCAGGCCGCGGCGCCCGGCCGCGCGGAGCTGCGGACCGGCTGCTCCGAGCTGCTGAACGGCATGCTGGGCGCCGCCCCCGGCCGGCACTCCTGAACCGGTCCCGGCCGGCACTCCTGAACCGGTCCCGGCCGACACTCCCGCACCGCTCCGGCCGCCCACCGCGCCCGCCCACACACCCCCTCCGCAGGCTGGCGCAAAATTGCGGGCCGCGCGGACCGAACCGGGAAAAACCGGGTCGCCGCGCGGGCAAGCGGCCATGCTGGGCGGCATGACAACATCCGATCCAGCACGCACCATCCCCTCCGGCACCGGCGATGAACTCACGCAGGTGGTGCGCTGGCTGGACTACCACCGCGCGACCCTGGCCACGAAGTGCGCGGGACTCACCGAAGAAGAGCTGCGCACCCCCTCCGTACCGCCGTCCGAGCTGACCCTGCTCGGCCTGCTGCGCCACATGGCGGAGGTGGAGCGGCACTGGTTCCGGCGGATCATGACCGGCGAGGACCTCCCGTGGATCTACTGCGACGAGGAGGACTGGGACCGCGACTGGCACTTCGGCGAGCAGGACACCGCGGCGGAAGCACTGGCCACCTGGCAGACGGAGGTGGAGCTGGCCACCAAGGCCGCCGAGGGCCGCACGCTGGACGAGCCGGCGCCCGACCGCCTGCCGGGCAAGGAACTGACGCTGCGCTGGATCTACCTGCACATGATCGAGGAGTACGCCCGCCACAACGGCCACGCGGACTTCCTGCGCGAACGCCTGGACGGCGACACGGGCGCCTGACCTGCCGCGTCGACCTTCAGGGCCTGGGCCGGGTGCCCGCTAGGAGCGGGGGCCGCCCGCGCGGTCCAGCCGCCGCTGGAGGCGCTCGATGTCGTACCGGATGCCCTGCCGGTGCGGGTCGTCCTCCAGGGCGTCCAGCGCCGTACGGGCGCGGCCCAGCTCCCAGCGGGCCTCGGAGTGCCGGGCGAGCCGGGCGTAGTCGGCGGCGAGGTCGAGATGGAGCGCGGGCAGCAGCGCCCGCAGCTCGGTCCGGCCGGCGTCCGCGTGGCCCCGGCTGCCCTGAGCCGCACTCAGCGCCCGCAGGTCCCAGCGCAGTTCCTCCAAAGGGCTGTCCTGGGTGTCGGCCAGATAGTGCGCGAGCGTGCAGCGGTGGTAGGCGTCGGCGCGCGGGCCGAGCTCCGTCCACAGGGCGGTCATCCGCCGGCGGGCCTCCTCGCGGTCGCCGCCGCGGTGCAGCATGACGGCCTGCCCGATCCTGGTCAGGACGCCGTGCCCGGCCGTCGCCCCGTGCCGTCTCTGTGCCACTGCGCTCTCCCGCGTCCGTAGCCGCCTCACCACCTGCTCCCCCGACGCTAACGGCGCCCCGCACCCCCGGCACGGCGAACCCCCCGTACGGCCCCGAGCCAACCGCACCCACCGCGACCGCCCTCGTACACCCGGCCTCCCCCGTACCCCCCTGGCTCCATCCGAGGTCCGGCCTACCCCAGGTCCGGAATCCGCCAGTCGATCGGCGTGTGGCCCTGGGCCGCGACCGCGTCGTTTATCTGCGTGAAGGGGCGCGAGCCGAAGAACTTCTTCGCGGAGAGCGGCGAGGGATGCGCGCCCTGCACGACCACATGCCGCTGCCCGTCGATCAGCGGCAGCTTCTTCTTCGCGTAATTCCCCCACAGCACGAACACCGCCGGGTCCGGCCGGCTCGCCACCGCCCTGATCACCGCGTCGGTGAACTTCTCCCAGCCCTTGCCCTTGTGCGAGTTGGCCTCGCCGGCCCGCACGGTCAGCACCGCGTTCAGCAGCAGCACCCCCTGCTCGGCCCAGGGCATCAGATAGCCGTTGTCGGGGATCGGCGTGCCGAGCTCGTCGTGCATCTCCTTGAAGATGTTGCGCAGGGACGGCGGGGTCCTGACGCCCGGGCGCACCGAGAAGCACAGGCCGTGCCCCTGGCCCGCGCCGTGGTACGGGTCCTGGCCGAGGACGAGCACCTTCACCCGGTCGTACGGCGTGGCGTCCAGCGCGGCGAAGACCTCCTCGCGCGGCGGGTAGACCGGCCCGCGGGCACGCTCCTCCTCGACGAAGGCCGTCAGCTCCTGGAAATAGGGCTTGGTCAGCTCCTCGCCGAGTACGCCGCGCCAGGACTCGGGCAGCATGTCGGGCATCACGTCAACGACCTCCGGGTGGGTTCCGCATCTCTCACTGGAGAACCTACCGGCGACCACTGACAACGCCGGCCGCCGGGACCCCGCTGCGCTCGGGGTCCCGGCGGCCGGCCCGGTTCTCAGACGCCCGCGTTCAGGAACCGCCCGCCGTCGATGACGAGGTTCTGGCCGGTGATCCAGCCGGCCTCGTCGGACAGCAGGAACGCCGCGGCGCCGCCGATGTCCTGCGGCACGCCGAGCCGCGCCATCGGGTACTGCGCCGCCGCCTCCGCCTCGCGGTCCTCGTACAGCGCCGCCGCGAACTTCGTCTTGATCACGGCGGGCGAGATCGAGTTCACCCGCACGACGGGCGCGAACTCGTGCGCGAGCTGCTGCGTGAGGTTGATCATCGCGGCCTTGCTCATGCCGTACGCGCCGATGAACGGCGAGGCCGAGACGCCCGCGATGGACGCGATGTTGACGATCGCCCCGCCGTTGTCCTTCTGCCACGCCTTCCACGTCTGCTGCGCGAAGCCGAGCGCGGAGATCACGTTGGTCTCGTAGACCTTGCGGGCGACCGCGAGGTCCAGCTCGGCGATCGGCCCGAACACCGGGTTCGTACCGGCGTTGTTGACGAGGTAGTCGACCCGGCCGAAGGCTTCCATGGCCTGCTCGACGGCGGCGGCCTGGTGGGCCTCGTCGTGCGCCTTGCCTGCCACGCCGATCACCCGGTCGGCGCCGAGCTTCTCGACGGCCTCCTTGAGGGCGTCCTCGTTGCGGCCGGTGATCACGGCGCGGTGGCCGCGCGCGAGCACGGCCTCGGCGACGCCGTACCCGATGCCGCGGCTGGCGCCCGTGATGAGGGCGACCTTGGCGTTGTCCTGCTCAGTCATGTGTGGGTTCCGATCCCTTACGACTACGTCGGCGACTGCCCTGTCGGCTCGGTCCGGGTCAGTTGAGCGGGCCGCCGGCCACGTACATGACCTGGCCGGAGACGAAGCCGGCCTGGTCGCCGGTGAAGAAGGCGATGGCGTTGGCGATGTCCTCGGGCTTGCCGACGCGCTGGACGGGGATCTGGGTGGCGGCCGCGGCCTGGAACTCCTCGAAGCCCATGCCGACGCGCTCGGCGGTGGCCGCGGTCATGTCGGTGACGATGAAGCCGGGGGCGACGGAGTTGGCGGTGATGCCGAACTTGCCGAGCTCCTTGGCGAGGGTCTTGGTGAAGCCCTGCAGACCGGCCTTGGCCGCCGAGTAGTTGACCTGGCCGCGGTTGCCGAGCGCGGAGCTGGAGGAGAGGTTGACGATCCGGCCGAACTTGGCGTCCACCATGTGCTTCTGGCAGGCGCGGGACATCAGGAACGCGCCGCGCAGGTGCACGTTCATGACCGTGTCCCAGTCGGACGCGCTCATCTTGAAGAGGAGGTTGTCGCGGAGCACGCCCGCGTTGTTGACCAGGATGGTCGGCGCACCGAGCTCCTCGGCGACGCGCGCCACGGCGGCTTCGACCTGAGCCTCGTCGGAGACGTCGCAGCCGACCGCGATGGCCTTGCCGCCGGCCGCGGTGATCTTCTCGACGGTGTCCTTGCAGGCCGCCTCGTCCAGGTCGAGTACGGCGACGGCGCGGCCCTCGGCGGCCAGGCGCACGGCGGTGGCGGCGCCGATGCCGCGGGCGGCGCCGGTCACGATGGCTACGCGCTGCTCGGTGGTGGACATGCGGGGTTCTCCTCACCTCGAAAGCGGCTCACCGCTCCCGGAAGGCGGGTGAGCAACCGCTTAGTCGCTTCAGCAACGCTGACGCTAGAAGCCGGGGCACTCCGTGTCAACGCCCCACGGCACCCCGTTACACACCTCACCTGCGACATCGAGCCTCAGTCGGGCACCACTCGGGCCTCAGTCGAGCCTCAGTCGGGCTTCACCTGCGGCATCAAAGGAGCGCGGACGGCCACGGAAAGCCCCGCACCCGCCCGCGCTCCCCGTACGCACGTACGTACGCACTCAGCCACCGTCACCGCACCAACAGATCCAGCAGCCGCTCCGCCTCCTTGGCGGGGTCGGCCGTCAGCCCCGTATGCACGGGCCCAGGCTGCACAATCGTGCTGCGTGGCGCGATCAGCCACCGGAACCGCCGCCCGACGTCGTCCCCCGCCGCCTGCCCGGCCCGCTCGCCGCCGTGGCAGATCCCCTCGACGGCACTCAACGCGGCCCGTACGCCCTCCACGTCCACCGAAGGGTCCAGGGCCCGCAGCCGCGCCTCGTCCAGATGCGTGCGCGCCTCCACGAAGCGCCGCGCGTGGCAGTAGACGACCACGCCCGCATTGATCATCTCGCCGCGCTCGACCCGCGGCACGACCCGCAGCAGCGCGTACTCGAAGACGTCCCGTCCGTTGTGCAGTCCGCTCACTTCACTGCCCTCCGCGGAAGCTTGCCGGCCAGCCAGCCCGGCGCCTGCGAAGGCTTGTCCTCCGTGCGCTCACCGATCCTGATGTGGTCGCTGATCACTCCGGCCCGCGCCAGCAGCGTCTTCACGTAGGCCCGCCGTACTTCCTCGGCCGAATCGAACCCCGGCTCGTCCACCAGCCACTCGTCCGGCACGTCCGCGACGACCTCGGTCAGCAGCTCCTCGGTCACCTTGGGCGCGAACTCCTCCGCCGCCCCCGCCACATCCGGCCCGAACGTCGCCAGTACGTGATCGGACGCGTCGTACGGCTTCAGCGCCGCCTTCTCCGCGCCCGGCCAGTTGTGATGCCAGATCATCGTCGCACCGTGGTCGATCAGCCACAGCTCCCCGTGCCACACCAGCAGATTCGGATTCCGCCAGGACCGGTCGACGTTGTTGATCAGCGCGTCGAACCACACCACGCGCCCCGCCTCGCGGGCACTCACCTCGAAGGCCAGCGGATCAAATCCCAGCGACCCGGGCAGGTAATCCATGCCCAGGTTCAGCCCACCGCTCGCCTTCAGCAGCTCCTGCACCTCCTGATCGGGCTCGCTCAGCCCGATCACCGGATCCAGCTGCATCCGCACCAGATCCGGCACCCGCAGCCCGAGCCGCCGCCCCAACTGCCCGCACACGACCTCGGCGACAAGCGTCTTCCGCCCCTGCCCGGCCCCTGTGAACTTCATGACATAAGTACCGAGATCGTCCCCTTCGACGATCCCCGGCAGTGATCCACCCTCCCGCAGGGGTGTCACATATCGAGTCGCAATGACTTCTGTAAGCATTTGCCCAGGCTATCCGCCCCTCTGACCTGAGGAATCACGCCGGACCGACCAGGCCCTCCGAACAGAGCGCCGATGGCACCCCGCCCCCTGTTGCCGACCTCCGGCATGAAGTGCGCGTAGTGGTCCCACGTGATGGTCGGCGACGAGTGCCCCAGCCACCGCGCGAGCGTAACCACCGACTCCCCCGCGAGCTGCACGCCGCGCGAATGCTCACAGCGCCGGACCTGGACGGCGGCGACGAGGAAAGCGGCGAGCGGGAAATCGAAGTCCGCTCGAGCACGGCAGGGTTGACGTTCAATCAGCTGCCTGCCTTTCGACGCACATCGGAATGTGGGTCCGCATGCTGCGACGCGGTGCGCATGAGCCGATCGCCCACGTCGCGCACTGAGGACTTGGGGATTGCGCGCTCCGAGGGACGGGCCTGCGAGGGCCCCCAGCGGTACCGTGCGGGCCCTCGAGGTGCCGGGGTGTCAGCTTCCCGCGCCGATTTGCGCGCCCGTGGCGTCCAGTGCCCTGGTGACCGGCTGGAAGAAGGTCTCACCGCCCTGGGTGCAGTCGCCGCTGCCACCGGAGGTCAGCCCGATGGCCGCGTCGCCGGAGAACATCGAGCCGCCGCTGTCGCCGGGCTCGGCGCACACATCCGTCTGGATCAGGCCACCGACGATGTCCCCGTTGCCGTAGTTCACGGTGGCGTCGAGACCGGTGACCGTGCCGTCGCGGACGCCGGTGGTGCTGCCTGACCGCTGCACCGTCATCCCTACGGCGGCCTCGGCGGCCTTGGTGATCGGCTGGGTGCTGCCGTTGCCGAGATCGACCGCGCTCTGCGGCCGGGTGCCGGGGTCGTCGTAGGTGACCAGCGCGAAGTCGTTTTCGGGGAACCGGGAGTCCGTGACAGTGCCCAGCGGCCGGCTGCCCGCCTGGTCGGCGGTCCAGGTGGGGGATTCATTGCCGCAGTGGCCGGCGGTGAGGAAGGCCGGGATGCCCTGCACGGTGACGTTGAAGCCGAGGGAGCAGCGGGCGCTGCCGCCGAATATGGCGCCGCCGCCGACCGGCCCGGCCCCCTGCTGCCCGCCGCCTCCTGTGCCGCCGCCCGTGGTCTCCCCGCCGCCGTCGAACCGCCGCAACTCGCCCGCAGATCGCTTGACGGTCGCCAGCCCGCCCATCTCCTTGGTGGCCTTGGTGAGGGCGGCCATCTTCCGCCCGGTGACCGTCCGGTCGGCGAGCACCACGATTCTGTTCGTCCGCGGATCGATCGACCAGGCCGTGCCGGGAACGGAGGCCGAATCGCGCAGCGTCTGCACGCCCGCCTTGAGGGCGGGCATGCTGTTGGGGACGACCCTGGGGACGGCGCCCTTGGCCGCGACGCGCTCGGCGTCCTCCTCGGCCAGCACGTTCATGACGAGGTGGCCGGTCGCGCCGTCCAGATACCAGCCGGCCGACCGGTCCCCAAGCTCCGCCGTCAGCGACTCCGCGAGCCGGGTGGCCGAGGGGGCGCCGAGGGCCCGGGGAGCGGCAGGCGGTTCCGTACCGGCGTGGGCGTCGGGCAGCAGGATCGCCGCTGCCAGAATGGCGGCCCCGGCGGCGCCCGCAATGGCGCCGGCGCGCTTGTTCACATGTCGGTGGTACATTCATCGACCTCCTGGGGAGCACTGTTGCCACCCAGTCCTACGCACCCGGACGGCCACCGGCTCACCATCACTCAAGGTGCGAGGAAATCCGACGAGTCCGGCGCCACGGCCCTACACTCCCTCCTGGCGCGGCGAGCTGCTCGGCAGGCACAGTACGACCACGTACACCGGGAAGAGGCCGCCTGGCCCAGGTCATTGAACAGAGTGCCGATGTAGGGGGCCGTGCCCCTCTACGACGCCCGAGAGACAGAACCGGTTGTCGCGAACAAAGCCACAGGCAACTTGCGACAGGCAACTTCCGACAGGCAACCTGCGCTTGCTGCAGGGACGAAGTCCCGATGCATCGAGCGCCGAGGCGGCACCACAGAAGTTGAGCCAGAGCCACGTCTCGTGAACAACGCCAGGGTGCACTTCGTCTGCAGTCCGTGGTTACCGTCGGTTGATGCCGGGATCGTCGTCCAGGCGCAGACGGCGGGCGAGGACGTCGCGGGCAGCCTCGAGCAGGGAAATGTCGTGGCTGAAAGCGTGGGCCCGCAGGAGGAGCAGCGTATGGCTGGGAGGGAGGCCGAGCTGGGAGGTGAGCATGCCGGCTGCCTGGTGGACCTCGGCGAAGTGCACGCCGTCGGCGATGAGAACAGGGGTGGATTCGGTGATGAGGCGGGCCAGGGCGCCGGTGAGGTGACGGGCGTCGGTCAGCTGGGCGGGGGTGAGGGGGCCGGTGGTGGTGCGGTAGCCGGCCAAGGTGCCCAGGGCGAGCGGCGGGGCGGTGCGCAGGGGCAGGGTGAACAGGGCAGCGACGCCCGCGGTGAGCAAGGCAGGGACCAGGCCCGGCCAGTGCTCGTCGGTCTCCTCGACCAGGTCGGGGATGAGGATCGGCCGACCGGTGCGAGCGGTGTCCCAGGTGGGTCCGTGGCCCTGGACCATTTGCAGGTCTTCGATCGCCTCGGCCTGCGGACCGGAGCTCTGCCACAGCTCGGGGCTGCGGCCTCCGGGCGCCAGCACCAAGGCCAGGCCGTCCAGGCCCAGGGCGTGGGCGCACTGCACCAGGGGCAGCCGTGCGGTCCCGGTCCGGGCAGCGATGGTGTGCAGGCAGGCGGCCATCTCACCGGTCACCTCAGAAGGCACTGGCGCCACCCCCTGTTCTGGTGGTTGTACGGGGCATCCTCGGCACTCTGGTCAGCGCGCGGGCCTGTGCCCAGGATCGCGCAGTTCCCTCGCGGCGGTCCCGTCGAGCACGGAACGGGCGAGCTCGGTGAGCCGTGTCCGGTGGCGGTGGGCGTAGCCGCGCAGCAGGACGAAGGCCGCGTCGGGGCTGATGTCGTGGCGGTGTGCGAGGAAGCCCTTGGCCTGCTCGATCAGGGCACGGCTGTCCAAGGCTCGCTGGAGCTGGGCGTTGACGGTCAGCTGTTCGTGCACCGTGCGCTGCTGGATGATGCCCAAGGTGGCGTTGTCGGCCAGGGCCTGGGACAGCCGCAGCCGGCCCGGCGTCAGCGGAACGTCCGCCTCCCGGAAGAGGTTCAGCGCGCCCAGGGTCCGGCCGCCCAGGCGTAGCGGGGCGGCGACGACGGAGGTGAAGCCGACCGCCAGCGCCCTCTCGGCGAACTGAGGCCAGCGGGCGCGGGCCTCGGCGGTGTCCAGGTAGGTTTCGGTGATCGCGGTGCCTTCGCGGGTGCAGTCCCGGCAGGGGCCCTCGTCCCATTCGACGGAAGCCAGTTCCAGTGCGTAGGTGCGCTCGTCGGACGCGGCCGCCTCGACACTGTGGCCGTTGCCGTCGGACAGCAGTACCCCGGCCGCACTGACCTCCAGAACCTGCACGCACAAGTCGGTGAGGGTGTGGAGGTAGTGGATGACGTCGTAGTCGCCCACCAATGCCTCGGCGAGCTCACTGAACGCGGCCGCCACGCCTTCCTCGCGCTCCGGCTCCGGAGGCGGGTGGTCAGTCATCACGGCACCCCCTGACCAGGGAGTACAGGAAAGTGGCGGACAGCGGACGCCGCCCCGCCGGCCAGTGTGGAGGTGCCTGTGGGGCAAAGGGACGACGGAGGCCGCCCGGCAAGATGCAGGGACGCGTCATGTCAACTTCCCGATTCTACGGATGGCAGATGGCCGCAGAGGGCCACGGAGCGTCCCCACCAGCGGAACCCGTGCTGCCACCTCCTCGCATGGACCCGCTCGAATACCGGCACCCGCCTCTCACTGCCGGTGTAAGCATCCATGGAGCTCCCTTGCACGCTACCTTTCCGTCCCGGCACCTGAATCGGTCAGGGACAAAAATTGTAGCGACGCCTGGCTTCAGCAATTCCCCGCGCCCCGGAGCACACCGGCGCGCCCAGAATCCCGCAAAGCCGCCCGCAAGGGTGTGTCCCATACGCTTGCGAACCAAGGCCCCGCCGGTAGGAACGCGAAGGGGCGAGACCGCGGTTCTGGCAGCCCTGGCGTGGGGAGAGCATCGCCCGGTTTCGTGGGCTGGAATCGATTTTCCAGTCCTGTCTTCCCTCCTTGCGGTTCCCCGTGGCGACGGGGATACGCTGACCACAGCGGGCATGAGGTGTCATGCAGTACCACCTTGCGCCCGGCAATGAGGAGCCGTACGTGGACGCAGCAGAGCAGAGCGCAGCCTGGGCCCGCATCGCCGCGACGGCCCGCCAGGGCGTGCCGGGGGCGTCCCTGACCGCCGCCGGCCTTGCCTGCACCGGTGACCTCGACGCCGACAGCCTCGGCATCGTCGTGATCACCGCCGGCCGGATCAGAACCATCGCTCTGGCCACCGACGAGCGCAGCGCCCGCCTGGAGGACGCCCAGCTGGTCAGCGGCGAGGGCCCATGCACCGAGGCGTACCTCAGCGGCGCCCTGATCCAGGTGCCCGATCTGCACCAGCGCCCCGAACGCTGGCCGGCCTTCGCCGAGACGGCTGGGGCGCTGGGCATCCGCTCCGTCACCGCCGTCCCTTTGAGCGTCGGACAGGCGCGAATCGGGGCCGTCGACCTTTACCACACCGCTCCCACCACTTTGGGCCCGGCGGCGCTGGCGCGCCTGGAAGCCTATGCCCGCATCGTGGCCGCACTGATGTTGGACGCCTATCCCGACCTGGTCAGCGCCACCGCCACGCCTGCCCCTGGTCCGCCCGGCTTCCCGCCGGCCGTCCACCAGGCCGCTGGGGTCCTCTCCGCCCAGCAGCATATGAACATCAACACCGCACTGGCCCGTCTGCGGGCCCACGCCTACCGCCACGAGGAGCCCCTGCTCGACGTCGCGCACCGGGTCCTGGACGGCCGCCTGCTCCTCGAGCGCGACCACGACTCTCCCTGAACTGCCCCGTCGGTACCGGCAGCGGATGGGAAACCGTTACTGGCAGGTCGGAGTCTCGGTTGAGGACAGCGCAACAGCACCGGGCCGGACGTGGTCAACCTGCAGTTGGCGATGTACCACGTCCTCGGCCACGGTGTGCAGCTTGGCGTTGTGGGAGCGGGCGTAAGCGCGCAAGCTATGGAATGCCTGTTCGGGAGTGACGCCCCACCGATCAGCGAGCACGCCCTTTGCCTGCTCGATGAGTACCCGACTGTCGAGGGCGCATGTGAGCTGCGCGACCGTTCGCTGACAGCGACGCAACTCCCGTTCCTGCCTCAACAGCACGGCGATGAGATCGCCCAGGGGACGCAGCCAGGCGGCCTGTTGTGCGGCCGGTGTCTGCCCGGCGGCAGGCAGGACCCTCAGAACCGCGTCGGCGTCGCCGTCCAGTTGCAGCGGGAAGTCGATGGCCCCTGTGGGGCGAGGACCGCGGACGGAGTCCAGGAGCGAGCCCGCGCCGTCCGACGCGGCCGCACCCCACAGAGCTCTGCCGCCCTCCCCGAGAACAGCGATCGCCACGGAGGTTTTGAGCAGTCCGACGCAGCACTCACAAGCCCGTCGCATCACTTCACGTGAAACGAGAACTTCATCGCCATGGAAGACCTCCGCATGCCCTGCCCTGCTGTGCACCTGCTGCCGCGTGTGGTCATCCATCCTGGCCCCTGACTGACTCGCCCCCACTCCCACCCTCGGGACGGAATTCCCAGCCTACCCAGCGTCGCCGCACGATGACAGTGTGACGAAGTGGGCCTGCTCGCCGGTCCCGGATTGTCTGTGCCGGCACTTCCAGCGGGGCGGGTCGGCGCTGTGATCAAAGCACTGCTCGCCAACCTCGTTCGCGCCTCGGTCCTGCCCTGCTCGCCCACGCTCGCCTGCGGTCCCCGTAGACACGGCCTTCTCCCTCGACCGGTACGCCGATGGTGATGCCCGTTCGCGGGCCGCTATGAGGCCACCGTCCTCGTTGCCGCCATCAACGAGTGGTGGTGACGTACTGGTCCGACGACAACTCGAACACCCGGACTCGCCGACCGCCGATGGGATTCACGGTCTCACGGACCGGATGCATCCCCAGTTTGGTCATGATCCGTTCGGAGGCGTCGTTGCCCACTTGGGTGATGCTGACGATCCGCTCCAGCCCTCGCTCTTCGAACCCGAACCGTACAGCGGCGGCAGCGGCCTCGGTGGCGAGGCCCTGCCCCCAGTGAGGACGTCCCAGCCGCCAGCCGACCTCAACGGCCGGCAGTACCTCCGGCAAGTAGTGAGGCATCGAAAGGCCGGTGAACCCGGCCAGCTCGCCGGTGGACCGGAGCTCCACGGCGAACAAGCCGAAGCCCTGTGACTCCCACTCGCTCTCCCATGCCTGGATCCCGCCGCGAGTCTGCTGTTCGTCACGGACGCTGCCGTCACGGATCCACCGCATGACCTCGGGGTCGGCATTGATGGCAGCCATGGGCGCAACGTCTTCCTCGCGCCAGCGACGCAGGATCAAACGGGGAGTCTCAAGCGTGACCATCCGATCATTCTGGATCACAAATGGGCTCTCCACCGTCTGAATTCGCCGGCCGCGGTTCGCTCCCGCGCTCGTCCTCAACGCCCCTGTCCCGCAAGCGATATGGGCGCTCGACCGGATAACCGACCGGAAGGTGGCACAGTCATGGACATGAGAACCACGGGATATACAACGGCAGAATACGGTGAGGTACGCGTGCTCATCGGCCCCGAACGGGGCGCCTATCCGAACGGCAACTCGCTACTCGTACAGGGCACGGCCGCGTCGCTGGTCATCGACCCGTCGCTGTCGCTCGTCCACGGCGCACCGCCCGCGGACCTGGTCCTCGTCAGCCACGCCCACGAGGACCACATCGCCGGCCTCGGCAGCTACGACGTGCCGGTGCACATCCATCAGGGCGACCTGCAAGCGCTGCGTTCCCGCGAGGCGATGGTCGCCGGATTCGGCTTCCCGCCCGACATGACCGACGCTCTCGACAAGACCATGCGGGACGAGTTCCATGTGCACGGACGCCCGGACGCGCAGGGATTCGACGACGGCGCCGTCTTCGACCTCGGCGGGCGCACCGTGACCGTCGTGCACCTCCCCGGCCACACCGCGGGCCACAGCGGCTTCCTGATCGAGCCCGACGGCTTCCTGTTCCTCGCGGACATCGACCTGACGTCCTTCGGCCCGTACTACGGAGACCTCGGCAGCAGCCTCGTCGACTTCGAGGCATCGATGCGCCGCTGCCGGGAGATCGACGCACGCTGGTACGGCACGTCCCACCACAAGGGCGTGGTCGAGGGTGCGGCGGAGTTCAGGCGCCGGCTCGACGCCTTCGCCCGGGTGGTGGACGAGCGCGACGCAACGCTCCTCGCGTTCCTGAGCGAGCCACGGACCGTCGAGGAGATCGTCGAGCATCGGCTGGTCTACCGGCCCCACGTCGAATCGCCGCAGGTGCGGCCCGTGGAGCGAAGGACGGCGGAGCAGCACCTGGACCGGTTGACGAGTGGCGGGCTGGTCACGGAGGTGGAGCCGGGCCGGTTCCGCGCGACCTAGGCACTGTTTCTCGGATCGTGTGCGGAGCCGGGTGACGAGGGCTGCGAGGGCTGCGAGGGTGATGGTGTGCCGGATTCCGCGTCGACGCAGGTGACAGCGGTTCTTGCGTGACGTGGAGGCATTGTTTGCCAGGACGTCCCTCAGGGATCGACCGGCGCCGCCGGGACTGGCGACCGTCCACAGCCGCCCGCGGGTATTCGGCCGGCTGCCTGACCGCCTTTTCGGCGAGGGCGATGGCGATGACCTGCAGCTAAGGCGTACCGAGACGTCCAGGCGTAGCCTTGATCTCAGACATTCCAGTCATGGGCAGGTCACATGGCCACAATGCATGCATCACGCGAGACCGGTCATCAGAACCCTTTCGACATGACCACAGCAGCGATGATCATGGTGGATGCGCACGGGAAGGTGATCGGCTGGAGTCCCGCGGCTCGCGATCTCTACGGTGCCGACGCCCGAGAGGTGCTCGGCCGCTCGGTGCGCGAGGTCCTGGGAGATGTTCGAGCCCAGGGTGACACGCTGCAATTCGAGGCAGCGGGGGCACCGGCGCCCGGCTCGGTCCGGACCGAGAGCCGTACCGTCCGACGCCCGGACGGGTCGCTGGTGGAGACGGTCTTCCGCGTCTTTCCGGTGGAGCAGGAACGGGGACGGCCCGCCTGGGTGGTGATGGCGGCGCCCGGCGGCCCCTACCGGGAGTGGATGACCGACCAGTCGGTGCTGTCCGGCCTCTTCACACAGGCGCCCGTGGGGCTGGGCGTCTACGGCCCTGATCTCCGCCTCATCTGGGTCAACGAGCTCGTGCAGAAGGAGATGGGCTGGCACTCAGGTGAATGGGTGGGACAGCCCGACAGCGTGCTCTATCCGCACGGCACCATCCTTTCCCCTCCGGGGTACCGCGACATGGAGGAGGTGCTGGAGCACGTATTGCGCACCGGCGAGGCCGTGCTCGATCTCCATTGGCGCGGGCCCACCCCCGCCACCTCGGAGCGCTACCAGGTCTACTCGTGCTCGTATTTCCGTCTGCAGGACGACGAGGGCCGCCCCCTGGGCGTCTGCGAGGCGGCCGTCGACATCACGGAACGCTACGAGGCCCAGACTCGCCTGGCACTGCTCAGCCGGGCCAGCGGGATCGGTACCACGCTCGACATCAGGCAAACGGTGCGGGAACTCGCAGAGCTCGTGGTTCCGGAGTTCGCCGACTCCGTACGGATCGAGGTCGCGGAGTCGGTACTGGTGGGAGAAGAAGCCCCGCCCTCGGCATCCGGTGCGCCGGCGGGGCTGCGGCTCACGGCGGAGCACACCAAGAGCGATCCTTGCGTGGTGCAAAGTGATCCGATGTTGGGTGTCATCGGCAGTCGGCCGATCACCGAGCACGGACGCCTGCTCGCCCTGCCTCTGCTCCTCGGCGGCACCGCGCTCGGCACGGTCACCCTCCTGCGGCAGCCGTCCCATACGCCCTTCACCGAGGAGGACCGCGCGCTCGCCGAAGAACTGGCATCGCGCACCGCCGTGTGCGTGGACAACGCTCGCCGCTACATCCGCGAGCACACCACGGCGCTGAAGCTGCAGCACGACCTCCTCCCGCGGGGGCTTCCGCAACCGAGCGGAATCGAGTTCGCGCACCGCTACATCCCCACCACCGGCCCTCTCGGCGTCGGAGGCGACTGGTACGACGTGATTCCGCTGTCAGGCGCCCGGGTCGGGCTGGTGGTCGGCGACGTGGTGGGGCATGGGGTGGATGCCGCGGCCACCATGGGACGGCTGCGCACGAGCGTGCGGGCGCTGGCCGCCTTGGACCTGTCGCCGGACGAACTCCTGACCCGGCTCGACGACTTGGTGAGTCAGGCACGAGTGGGAATCCACCGGACACCGGGCGACGAGGCAACGGACAGGGCCCTGGGGGCGACCTGCCTGTACGCCGTGTACGACCCCACCTCCTGCACATGCACCATGGCCAGCGCGGGCCACCTCCCGCCGGTCGCCACCGGCCGCGGGGCAGGAGCGGGGCGAGCCGAAGCGCTCGACCTGCCGACAGGACTCCCGCTCGGCATCGGTGGGCTGCCTTACGAGAGCAAGGAGTTCGAATTCGCCGAGGGCACTGCGCTCGCCCTGTTCACCGACGGAATGGTCGAGGCACGGAGCCGGGACGTGGACGAGGGAGTGGCGGACCTGTGCGGCGCACTGGACGCCTCGACCGGGTCCCTGCAGCAAGCGTGCGACGAGATCGTCTCTCTGCGTGTCCAGGGATCCGCCGACGACGACGCCGCACTGCTGCTGGTACGCGTCCACGCCTTCCCCGAGGACAGCACGGCGCTCTGGCACGTCGACCCCGACCCGGCCGAGGTGGCCGGGGCCCGTGCGCTCGTCCGAGGGAAACTGGAGGAATGGGGGCTCGACGAGGCGGCGTTCGTCTCCGAACTGGTCGTCAGCGAGCTCGTCACCAACGCGATCCGGTACGGCCGCCCCCCGGTCTCCCTGCGCCTGCTCCGTGCCGTCGACCACACGCTGATCTGCGAGGTCTCGGACGGAGGCCACACCTCTCCGCATCTCCGCCGCGCCGGCAACGAGGACGAAGGAGGACGGGGCCTTTTCCTCGTGGCGCAGCTCACCAACATGTGGGGCACTCGCTACAGCCGCCAGGGCAAGACCATCTGGGCAGAGATCCGGCTTGGGCAGGAAGTACCACTGGATCTGATGCTGGAGCCTTGAATACGGCGCCTGCCTTGTCCGCCGGATCTCCGGTCGTTCCGGCGAGCCGGCTGAGGGGTGCCGCAGAAATCCCTTGCTCTCGCGTTCTTGCGGTGGCGATGCCGGCCCCCATCGGACCGCCTCCGACCACACCTACGTCGCGGATCTCATCGGCTGCCGCGGTGGTCATCGGCTGCCTCCGCGCCGTTACGGCAGGTTGCGGGCCATGACGATGCGCTGGACCTGGTTGGTGCCCTCTCAGCACCCTGAGGGAAACCGCTGCGTTCCCTCCCTCGTCGGCGATCTCCTCAGTCCGCGTCGTCCAGCGCCCTGCGCAGGGCCGGGAGCAGCGCGTCCAAGTCGCGCCCGGTGCGGAAGGCGACGACGGTGGTTCCCGCATCCGCCGACTCGGGCCCGGCCCCCGGCGCCGGGAACAGCGAGACGACCTCGCGCATGGCCTCGTCCACCTCGCCCATGGGATCGCCCGCCTCGCCGCGCAGCCAGCGACGCAGTACGTGGTTGTGGGCGGAGACGACAGCGGCGGCCATGAGCTCGGCGCGCAGCGAGGTGGTCTGCGCCGAATCGCCCATCCAGTCCGAGATGAATTCGCGGAAGAGGCGCTGGTAGCGGGCGACGCTGGCGATCTCGCGGTCGCGCAGCGCGGGCACGGTACTGGTCAGCTTGTAGCGGCGGCGGGCGAGCTCCCCCTCCTCCAGGTAGTGGAGGAGCACCAGGCGCACCGCCTCGGAGACCGCGACGAGCGCCGTGCTGTGGCTGGAGGTGGCCAGGCGGTCGCGGATCGCGTCGAGCAGCCGGTCGTGGTCGGGGAAGATCACCTCTTCCTTGGCACGGTAGTGCCGGAAGAAGGTGGTGCGCCCCACACCCGCGCGCTCGGCGATGTCGTCGACGGTGGTCTGTTCGTAGCCGCGCTCGTCGAACAGCGTCAGGGCGGCGTCGGCGAGGCGGGCGCGGGCAGATGGCTTGCTCATGGTCGCCCATCCTTTCGTGCGTTGCCGGTCACAGGCCACTTGCCACCCATGACGGTACTGAGTACCGTCATTATGGAATTGCGTTCCACAGAAGGGTTTGCCATGGGCTCCGGCGCACACTCCGAGTCCGGTCTGCCGATCCAACCGGTCTACGACGCCGCATCGCTGGCGGGATTCGACGCCCAGGCCAAGCTCGGCGAGCCAGGCCGGTACCCGTACACCCGCGGCGTGTACCCGTCGATGTACACCGGCCGGCCGTGGACGATGCGGCAGTACGCCGGATTCGGCACCGCCAAGGAGTCCAACGCGCGCTACCACGAGCTGGTGAACGCCGGCACCGGCGGGCTCAGCGTCGCCTTCGATCTGCCGACGCAGATGGGCCACGACTCGGACGAGCCGGTGGCCGCAGGAGAGGTCGGCAAGGTCGGCGTCGCCATCGACTCCCTCGACGACATGCGCACGCTGTTCCACGGCCTGCCGCTGGACCAGGTGTCGACGTCCATGACGATCAACGCCCCGGCCGCCACCCTGCTCCTGCTGTACCAGCTGGTGGCCGAGGAACAGGGCGTGCCGGGCGGCAAGCTCACCGGCACGATCCAGAACGACGTGCTCAAGGAGTACATCGCCCGCGGCACGTACATCTATCCGCCCCAGCAGTCGCTACGACTGATCAGCAACATCTTCGCGTACTGCCACCGCGAGATCCCCCGCTGGAACACCATCTCCATCTCCGGTTACCACATGGCCGAGGCCGGAGCCACGCCCGCGCAGGAGATTGCGTTCACCCTCGCCAACGCCAAGGAGTACGTCCGCACCGCCCTCGCCGCCGGCCTGGACATCGACGACTTCGCGCCCCGGCTCTCCTTCTTCTTCGTGGCACGCACGACGCTGCTGGAAGAGGTGGCCAAGTTCCGTGCCGCCCGCCGCATCTGGGCCCGCATCATGCGCGAGGAGTTCGGCGCGAAGAACCCCAAGTCGCAGATGCTGCGCTTCCACACGCAGACCGCCGGAGTGCAGCTCACCGCCCAGCAGCCCGAGGTCAACCTGGTCCGCGTCTCCGTCCAGGCGCTGGCCGCCGTGCTCGGCGGGACCCAGTCCCTGCACACCAACTCCTTCGACGAGGCCATCGCGCTGCCCACGGACAAGTCCGCCCGGCTCGCCCTGCGCA
This sequence comes from Streptomyces sp. NPDC053542, assembly GCF_044544685.1. NCBI lineage: Bacteria > Bacillati > Actinomycetota > Actinomycetes > Kitasatosporales > Streptomycetaceae > Streptomyces > Streptomyces sp. NPDC053542. Next base: position 175,296 of record NZ_JBITXL010000009.1, on the reverse strand, counting down.
CCCAGCAGGTCATCGCGTACGAGACCGATGTCACCGCCACCGTGGACCCCTTCGCGGGCTCGTACGCGATCGAAGCCATGACCGACGAGGTCGAGGCGGCGGCCCTGGAGCTGATCCAAGCGGTGGAGGACCGCGGCGGCGCGGTCCACGCCATCGAGCAGGGCTTCCAGAAGTCCGAGATCGAGAAGTCCGCCTACCGGACCACCCTGGAGATCGACAACCAGGAGCGCACCGTCGTCGGCGTCAACCGCTTCCAGCTCGCGGAGGAGGAACCGTACGAGCCGCTGCGGGTCGACCCGCAGATCGAGATCGACCAGTGCGAGCGGCTGGCGGCGTTGCGGAAGGAGCGCGACAACCAGGCGGTCCGCCGCGCCCTGGACGAGCTGCGCACCACCGCGGCCGGGTCCGACAACGTCCTCCCCACCATGCGTGAAGCTCTCGCGCTGCGCGCAACCGGCGGCGAGATCGCGCACGCCCTGCGCGACGTCTGGGGCGTGCACGTCCCCGTAGACACCTTCTGACCAGCAAAAACCCAGTGGAGCAACCAGTGAGCGACATCGATACCCACACCACCGCGGGCAAGCTGGCGGATCTTCAGCGACGCATCGAGGAAGCCACGCATGCCGGCTCCGCACGCGCCGTGGAAAAGCAGCACGCCAAGGGCAAGTTGACCGCCCGTGAGCGGATCGACCTGCTGCTGGACGAAGGATCCTTCGTCGAACTGGACGAGTTCGCCCGGCACCGCTCCACCGACTTCGGCATGGCGGCCAACCGCCCCTACGGCGACGGCGTCGTCACCGGCTACGGCACCGTCGACGGCCGCCCCGTCGCCGTCTTCTCCCAGGACTTCACCGTCTTCGGCGGCGCGCTGGGCGGCGTGTTCGGCGAGAAGATCGTCAAGGTGATGGACTTCGCGCTGAAGAACGGCTGCCCGGTCATCGGCATCAACGACTCCGGCGGCGCCCGCATCCAAGAAGGCGTGGTCTCCCTCGGCGCCTACGGCGAGATCTTCCGCCGCAACACCCACGCGTCGGGCGTCATCCCGCAGATCTCCCTGATCGTCGGCCCGTGCGCGGGCGGCGCGGTCTACTCCCCCGCCATCACCGACTTCACGGTCATGGTCGACCAGACCTCGCACATGTTCATCACCGGCCCCGACGTCATCAAGACCGTCACCGGCGAGGACGTGGGCTTCGAGGAGCTGGGCGGCGCGCGCACCCACAACGCCACCTCCGGCGTCGCCCACCACATGGCCGGCGACGAGAAGGACGCGGTGGAGTACATCAAGGCGCTGCTGTCCTACCTGCCCTCCAACAACCTCTCCGAGCCGCCCGCCTTCCCCGAGGAGGCCGACCTGGAGACCAGCGACTACGACCGCGAGCTGGATGCGCTCATCCCGGACTCCGCCAACCAGCCCTACGACATGCTCTCCGTCATCGAGCACGTCCTGGACGACGGGGAGTTCCTGGAGGTCCAGGCGCTGTACGCGCCCAACATGGTCACCGGCTACGGCCGGGTGGAGGGCCACTCGGTGGGCATCGTCGCCAACCAGCCGATGCAGTTCGCCGGCACCCTGGACATCAAGGCGTCCGAGAAGGCCGCCCGCTTCGTGCGCACCTGCGACGCCTACAACATCCCCGTCCTGACCTTCGTGGACGTGCCCGGCTTCCTGCCCGGCACCGACCAGGAGTGGGACGGCATCATCCGCCGCGGCGCCAAGCTCATCTACGCCTACGCCGAGGCCACCGTCCCCCTGATCACCGTCATCACCCGCAAGGCATTCGGCGGCGCCTATGACGTCATGGGCTCCAAGCACCTGGGCGCCGACCTCAACCTGGCCTGGCCCACCGCCCAGATCGCGGTGATGGGCGCGCAGGGCGCGGTCAACATCCTGCACCGCCGCACGCTGGCCGCCATCGAGGACCCCGCCGCCCAGGAAGCCCGCCGCCAGGAGCTGATCGCCGAGTACGAGGAGGCCCTCCTCAACCCCTACGCGGCCGCCGAACGCGGCTACGTCGACGCGGTGATCATGCCGTCCGAGACCCGCCGCCACATCGTCCGCGGCCTGCGCACCCTGCGCAACAAGCGCGAACAGCTGCCCCCGAAGAAGCACGGCAACATCCCGCTCTAAGGAGGCACTGTGATCAAGGTCGTACGGGGCAATCCCACCCCGGAGGAGCTGGCCGCGACCCTGGCAGTGGTCCAGGCCCGCGCCGCCGCGGCGGCACACACCGCCCCCGCCGCGCCCGGCCGCCAGGACTCCTGGTCCGACCCGGCCCGCCTCGGCACCCACCGCCTGCCCGCACCGGGGCCGGCCGCATGGGCCCGCACCTACTGGCGGGGCTGACCCGCCACCGATCGGAGAATCCATGAACACCCTGCGCCAAGGGGCGCCCCGCGACAGCGCAGCGCCGACGCCGCGCGCTCGCGTCGTCATCGCCAAACCCGGCCTCGACGGCCACGACCGCGGCGCCAAGGTCATCGCCCGGGGGCTGCGCGACGCCGGCTACGAGGTGATCTACACCGGGCTGCACCAGACACCGGAGCAGATCGTTGCGACGGTCATCGCCGAGGACGCACCGCTGCTCGGGCTCTCCGTACTGTCCGGCGCGCATCTGCCGCTCGTGGCGAAGGTGATGGACCTTCTCATCGAAAACGACGCGGACGACGTTCGCGTGATTGTCGGCGGCATCATTCCCGCTGCCGACATCCGCACGCTCAAGGCCATCGGCGTCGACGACGTCTTCACTCCCGGGGAGAAAATGCAGGAGATCATCAAGTGCGTCGACCGGCTGCTCGCGTCGCCGGCCAAGCCGTTGGAGTCGGCATGCTGACCAAGGTGCTCATCGCCAACCGTGGCGAAATCGCTGTCCGCGTGGCCCGGGCATGCCGGGACGCCGGAATCGGGAGCGTAGCCGTCTACGCCGACCCGGACCGGGACGCTCTGCACGTCCGTGCCGCGGATGAGGCATACGCCCTGGGCGGTGACACTCCTGCCACCAGCTACCTGGACATCGCCAAGGTCCTTGCGGCCGCCGCCGATTCGGGCGCGGACGCCATCCACCCCGGCTACGGCTTCCTCTCCGAGAACGCCGAATTCGCCCAGGCCGTCCTCGACGCCGGGCTGATCTGGATCGGCCCGCCCCCGCAGGCCATTCGCGACCTGGGCGACAAGGTCGCCGCCCGCCACATCGCCCAGCGCGCCGGCGCCCCGCTGGTCGCCGGCACCAAAGACCCGGTCTCCGGCGCCGAGGAGGTCGTGGCCTTCGCCGAGGAGCACGGCCTGCCCATCGCCATCAAGGCCGCCTTCGGCGGCGGCGGCCGCGGCCTCAAGGTCGCCCGCACCCTCGAAGAAGTCCCCGAGCTCTACGACTCCGCGGTCCGCGAGGCGGTGGCCGCGTTCGGCCGCGGCGAGTGCTTCGTGGAGCGCTACCTGGATCGCCCGCGGCATGTGGAGACCCAGTGCCTGGCCGACAAGCACGGCAATGTCGTCGTCGTCTCCACCCGCGACTGCTCCCTGCAGCGCCGCCACCAAAAGCTCGTCGAAGAGGCCCCGGCGCCGTTCCTGACGGCCGAGCAGAACGCCGAGCTCTACCGGGCCTCCAAGGCGATTTTGAAGGAGGCTGGCTACGAGGGCGCCGGCACGTGTGAGTTCCTGGTCGGCCAGGACGGCACGATCTCCTTCCTGGAGGTCAACACCCGGCTGCAGGTGGAGCACCCGGTCACCGAGGAGGTCACCGGCCTGGACCTGGTCCGGGAGATGTTCCGCATCGCCGACGGCGAGGAGCTGGGCTACGACGATCCGCCCGTGCGCGGCCACTCCTTCGAGTTCCGCATCAACGGCGAGGACCCCGGCCGCAACTTCCTCCCCGCCCCCGGCACCGTCACCAAGTTCGAGGCCCCCGCCGGCCCCGGCGTCCGCCTGGACGCCGGCGTCGAGTCCGGCTCGGTCATCGGCCCGGCCTGGGACTCCCTGCTCGCCAAGCTCATCGTCACCGGCGCCACCCGCCAGCAGGCCCTGGAGCGGGCGCGGCGTGCACTGGCGGAGTTCACCGTCGAAGGCATGGCCACCGCCATCCCCTTCCACCGCGCCGTGGTCGAGGACGAGGCGTTCACCGCGGACCCGTTCGCCGTGCACACCCGCTGGATCGAGACCGAGTTCGTCAACGACATCAAGCCGTTCGCCGCGCCGGGCGTGGACGAGGCCGAGGCCGAGGCCGGCCGCGAGACCGTCGTGGTCGAGGTCGGCGGCAAGCGCCTGGAGGTCTCCCTGCCCTCCTCGCTGGGCATGTCGCTGGCCCGCACCGGGCTGGCCGCCGGCGCCAAGCCCAAGCGCAAGGCGGCCAAGAAGTCCGGCTCCGCCGCCTCCGGCGACGCCCTCGCCTCCCCCATGCAGGGCACCATCGTCAAGATCGCGGTCGAGGAGGGCCAGGAGGTCAAGGAGGGCGACCTGGTCGTCGTCCTGGAGGCCATGAAGATGGAGCAGCCGCTGAACGCGCACCGCTCCGGCACCGTCAAGGGCCTGACCGCCGAGGTCGGCGCCTCCCTCACCGCCGGCGCCGTCATCTGCGAAATCAAGGACTGAGGCCCCGAAAGTGACGCACGGCCCGGGGCTCCTGGAGCACCTCGTTTCCCTCGATCTCTTCGACACACGGTTCGTGGCCGACCCCTTTCCGGCACTGGCGGCGCTGCGGCGCGATGCGCCGGTGCACCACGATCCCGTCACCGGCCTGTGGCTGGTCAGCAGGTACAGGGACGTCCGGCAGGTGCTGCTCGACCCGGTGACGTACGTCCCGGACAACGCCCAGCACGTGGTCACCCGGCTGCCGGTGCCGGCGCTCCGCGTCCTGGCCAGGGCGGGTTTCGCGCTCCCGCCCGCCCTGGCCAACAACGGCGGTCCCAGCCACGCCGGGCTCCGCCGCCTGGTGACCCGCTTCTTCAACGCCGAGCGGGTGGCCGCGGCCGTACCGCTGATCGAGGAGACGGCACGGAAACTGCTGACGGGCATCCGGGAGCGCCTGGACCGCGGTGAGGCGGGCGATCTGGGCACCGAGTACGCCAGGCTCCTGCCGTGCCAGGTGATGATGGCCCTGCTCGGCATCGAGAACGTGCCACCCACCGCACTCTCCGAATGGAGCGACGCGGCGCTGGAACTCTTCTACGGCCGTCCGTCGGCGGAGCGGCAGCTCCCCCTCGCGGAGCTGGTCGCGGACTTCTACCGGTGGCTGCGGGGACAGGTCACCAGCGCCGCGCCGCAGGGCAGTCTTGTCGAGGCCCTGCACGGTCATCAGCTGCCGGACGGCACCCGGCTGGACACCCCCACCGCCGTGGCGGTGTGCTTCTTCGTCTTCATCGCCGGGCAGTCGACGACCGGGCAGCTGATCTCCACGGTACTGCGCACCACCCTCTCCGACCCGCGCGCCTGGTCCCGGGCCGCTGCCGAGGAAAGCTTCGGGCAGGCGTGGGTGGAAGAGATCCTGCGGCGCGAGCCGCCCGTGACGACCTGGCGCAGAGCCACCGCCCACCCGGCCGAGCTGTCCGGCACGCGACTGCCGGCCGGCGCCGGACTCCTGTTGATGCTGATGGGCACGGGCTCGGACCCCGCGGTGTTTCCCGAGCCGGAACGACTGTGCCCACACCGTAGGAACACCAGGCATCACCTGTCCTTCGGCGCGGGACGCCACCGCTGCCCGGGGGCGTCCTTGGCACGTACCGAGGCGGCGGTGGCCTTGCGCGCAGCCGCTCAATGGCTCCCCCAGGCCAAGCTCCTGACTGACGAGGAGCCCGCGATGCTGGGGCTGCTGTCCTTCCGGGCACCGCTGCGGGTGCCGGTGCACCGCGGGTGCTAACGCCGCGGTGCATCCAGGGAGTTGACTGCTGAAGGGGCCGGGCATGAGCCCGCCCCCTTCAGCACACCGAGCCGGCCGAGGAGGAACGCCGCCGGTACGGAGATCAGGCCCGGGGTGCGGAACGGGTACCAGTTGAAATTCACGCCCGGCAGCAGTGCGTACGCGGACCCGGAGACGGTGGGAGAGAACAGCGTGAGGACGGTGCACAGGAGCAGCCCCCCGTAGACGCACCACAACAGCCCTCTGCGGTTGAACCCTTGCCAGAAGAAGGAGTACACGAGCACCGGGGCCACGCAGGACGCCGCGACGCTCATCGAGAAGATGGCCAGGAACTCGACCGAATACCGGTGAGCCACCGCGGACAGCGTCAGGCCCAGGACCCCCAGGGCGACGATGGCCGGACGCAACGCCCGCACCTGCCGGCCGGTGGCGCGAGAGCCCTCGGCGCGCGCGAACACATCGTGGGCCAGGGAGACGGCGGCCGCGAACATCACGCTCGTCACGGTCGTGAGGACGACCAGGAAAGCCACACACGCCACGGCGGTGATCAGCGCGACGCGCGTGGTGGAACCGTCCGGCAGGACGTGGGAGGCGAGCAGGACCGGGGATGCCTGCCCGTTGGGGTCGACCATGCCGATGCCCCGGCCGCCGGCCACGGCCGCGGCCGCGAAGCCCGTGGCGATCAGGAGGAGGAAGTAGGCACCGGTCAGTCCCCCGGCGATGCTCATGGACCGCCGTGCCGAGCGCCCGGTGCGGGACGCGGCCACGCGCAGGATCAGATGCGGCATCGCGACCGCTCCGAGGATCTGCACGATGTGATCGCTGATCATGTTGAGCGGTACGAGGCTGGAGATGTGGGCCCACAGCCCCGGACCGAGGTAGTCGTCGGGCGCCGCGCTCTTGTCCACGGCGGCCGAGAGGAGGCTTCCGGCGTCCCACGAGAATCTCCTCAGGGACAGCACCACGAGCACCGCGAGCGTCACCAGGGTGAGGACCACCTTGACCACGTGCATGCGACTGGTGCCTTTGAGATCCGTCACGGCGGCGAAGAAGATGACGAGCCCGCCCATCAGTACCGTGCACAGCACCTGGGCCGCATCGGTCGACATGCCGATCAGCATGGCCACGATGATGCCGCCGGCCCGTAGTTGGAGCACGAGCATGGGAAGCGTGATGGCGAGGGTCACCACGGCCGCGGCGATGCGCGGTGCCGCACCGGATGCCCGGAGGGAGAAGAGGTCGCCGAGCGTGTAGCGGCCGCTGTCGCGGATCTTCTGAGCGAGGAGGAGCAGCAGACCGAGTGCGATGACACTGTCGACGGCGGAGGCGTACCCGTCGTAGCCGAAGAGCGCGATGGCCCCGGTCGTCGCGAACAGCGTGAGGACGGAGATCTGCTCGCCGGCCATGGCGAACCCGTTGCAGACCGGCGAGAGGGACCGGTCGGCGATGTACAGCCGTTCCGGGTGGTCGTCGTGGGTGGCCAGCGTGAACACCCACAGCAGTGCCAGACCGATGAAGACGAGGAAGGCGACCAGCACCGGGCCTCTCGCCGCCGGACCGATCGGGTCGTGCGGGCCCGAGCTCAGGAGGTACGTGACCACCGCGTCACCGCCAGGACTCGTCGGCCGGCGAGACACCCGACGCCCCGGTCACGGGCGCGCCGGAGGCCAGGGACCGTTCGAGGGGGTCACACACCCGCGTCGCCTGGCTCTCGTACCACCAGACGCTGCCGGCGAAGACGCCGAGCTGCAGGATTCCCCAGGCGAGTCCCAGCGTGAGCTGCCCGTACACGGGAACTGCGGCGAGCTCGGCGGCGCAGGACAGCACGATGCCGACGGCGAGGGGTACCGCGTTGACGGCAAGGAACACCCGCTGGGCGCGGTGCACGGCTCGGCGGAGGATTTCAGCGCGTTGCGGACGGACATCCGTCGCCGGCTCATCGGGCGGCATCGGAGCGTAGTAGGAGCGCACGGAACTCTCTTGTGAGGAAGGGGGAGGGCATTCAGCTGCCGCATCAGCGCGGTCGGCACGCGGGAGCAGGCCGCCGTGGTCCACCAGGCCGACAGCGGCGTCGTGTCCGGAGTGTCATGGAACGGTCAGGCCACAGGCACCGAGCCTCGTCGGGCGTTGCGCCGGCTTCCGTTGACCAGATCGTTGATACGGTCGACGGCCCAGATGGTGCGCAGTCCCAGTGGGCCCATCATCATCGGAGGAGGGAACTTCGGTTCCTTCCTCCACAATGTCTCCAAGTCCTCGTGCCGCTCGCCGTCGACGATCAGATCGGCGATGAGGGACCCGACGTACGGCGCCTGAGCCAGCCCGTGGCCGTTGCACGCGATCGAGTAGAAGACGTTGTCGTCGATCTGCCCGGCAAGCGGAAGCCAGGACGAGGTGATCGCGATCCACCCTCCCCACGCACGGTCCACAGCGACGTCGGCCAGCGCCGGAAATCGCGTCGCGAAGGCGTCTGCGAGTTCTTCGACCAGCGCCGGATCCGGCTTCTTCCGCGGCAGTGGGTAGGTCGTGCCCCGCTCGAGCCGTCGCACGCCGAACACGATGGTGTTGCGCGACGTCAGCCGGTAGTTCTCCATGATGGCGTGCTGGGTGACGAGCCCCGAGCGGCTGGTCCACCCCATTGCGGCCAGGCGGCCGGGGTCGATCGGCTCGGTCTCGACCTCGATGACCCAGATGGGCACCGAGAGGCGCTTGGGAGCGATGTCCCACTCGCCGGCGAAGGCGTTCGTCGCCAGCACCACCTGGTTCGCCCGAACCTCCCCATGAGGAGTGGTGAGGACGACCTGACCACCGTCGCGCGTGACATCGCTGACCTTCGTCTGCTCGAAGACTCGCGCGGACGAGGAGAGCAGTGCCCGGCGCACCCCCAGGGTGAACTTGCCGGGGTTCATGATTCCGCCGATTACCTCGCGCATCCCGCCGAGGAATCCACGGGGGATTCCGAGCTCTTCGCTCGTGCCCAGTTCCACGTGACCACCGGCGCGTCGAAGGATCTTGGCCACACGGCGCACTCGGCCCATCTGGCCACGCGACACCGCCGCGAAGACGTTGCCCGTCGGTTCGTAGTCGCAGTCGATGTCGAACTTCGTGATGAGGTCCTCCACGAAGTGCGCGGCATGCTCCGCAAGCCGCACCATGCCGGGCATCTTCTTACGGAAGAGCAGATTCAGCAGCTGGAGGTCGCCGCCCGGAGCACCCGCCAACTGGCCCGCGTTTCGGGAGCTGGACCCATGGCCGCAGAACTCGGCCTCCAGCAGCACCACGTCCTGACCGCGCTCGGCCAGTCGGAGCGCCGTCGACATGCCGCCCAGGCCGCCGCCGACGACCACGACATCACACGTGAGGTCGTCGGCCAGTGCCGGGAGGGCGTCTGCGGGTGGATCGACCCAGCCGCTGAAGCTGGTGTACTCCACGTTGTCGGTCGTCATCTCGCTGCTCCTCGTGGTGAGTTCTCTGCTCCTTGATGCGATGCTCAGGACCGAGCAACACGCTGTGCGCTCGAAGCCGGTACCGCGCCCGTCGCCACGTTGTGCTTGTGCAACGCGCCGTAGGCGAGGAAGTACACGAACAGTTGGACTCCCCAGGTGGCCAGCGCGGCGGAGTAGAAGAGCGTGCGGTGCGCGTCGTCGCCCGGAAGCGGGAAGAAGTCATAGGTGATCGCGATCACGGAAGCGGCGGCAGTGGCCAGCCCGGCGCCGATGGCCAGTCCCTTGGCGCCGATTCCCCAGAGCCGCCACGAGAAGTAGGCCAGGAAAAGCGTCGTGAGCACGTTGACCACCACGTAGTACGTCGCGGGACCGACGTGGAGCTCGTGGCTGCGGAACTGCTGGAGGTACAGCCCGGCAACGATGGCCAGTGCGAACGCGCCGACATCAACCGCCACGGTCGGCTTGTACCGGTGCGTCACGCTCATCAGGCCCATGACGAGGATCAGTGTGATGCCGACCGATCGCGAGAAGGCGTCGAAGAAGTACGCGACGCTGTACAGGGGGCTGTCCTCGTCTCCGCCGAGGAGCGACCAGAGGAGGAAGTTCGAGCCCGACGTGGCAACGACCATCCATTCCAGGCCGAGCAGGTAGTTGTTGTAGCGCCGGATGAACTTCCATCCGCAGTAGAAGCCGGCAAAGATCATCCAGAGATCGGCCAGCAGGAAGAGCAGTTCTTTCATGTCATCAGTTCCTTGGGGTCATGCCTTCGGCTCTGAGCCGAGGGCGTGTTGTCGAGTCGTGAGTTCTCGCCTGCTGGAGCCCGGTCGGCCCGGCGCGGCACACGGTTGGTTCAGGACGCAGCGGCTCTGACGCGCCGTCCGGCCCGGGTGCGGGAGATCAGCACGGTCACCACGACGAGCAGGGCAAGGGCGCCCGAAAGCCAGTAGCCGGTGCCGTACAGGCTCTCCGCGGCGACCTCCTGGTGCGTTCCGGGAACAGGAACCAGTGAGGCGCTGAGGTCACCGCTGACCAGCGCCGTGCCGAAGGCGAAACCCACGGCCATGCACGTGCCGGCGACAGCGGCTGCCATTCCGGCCTTCTCCTCGGGCACTGCCACCTGCACGAGGGTGAAGCCGGCCGCGTAGCCGATCCTGCACCCGAGCCCCATGACGGCAGCGCCCACGAGGTACTGCCACCGCTGGTCGTGCGCCACGGCGAGCCAGGCCAGCCCCGCCGCGCTGATGAGCGCCCCGGTGACAAAGACAGGCACACCACGGCCGTTGATCAGAGCGCGGTCGAGCACGGCGCCGCGGACCATGAACGCCACCGCGAAGGGCGCCATGAGCAAGCCGGTCTCCAGAGCGCTGAGCCCGAGGCCGTAGGCGTCCGCCGGCCGAAGAGCAGCAGGAACGATCTGGGCGTACGTGCTGAGCAGGAGCATGAAGGCTGAGTTCACTGCCGCGAACAACGCGATGCACACGCACGAAGCGGTGACCAACGGCGCCTTCATCAGTGCGACATCGAACACCGCCGAGGACGACCTGCGCTCGACACGCACCCAGGCGATGCCACCGACGACGCCGACCACCAACGGGATGAGTGCCGCGCTGCCCCACACGAGACCTTGCGTCAGAGTCAGGAGAATCGTCGCGACCCAAGCGATCATCCACACTGTGCCGAGTACTCCGATGCGGCCGGAGCGCTCGGCAGGCGGGGCGTGGGGGATCGTGGCGTACGACGCGACGGTCGTGGCCGCGCACACCGCAGCGAGGATGATGAAGAAGCTCCGCAGCGACAGGTTCTCGACGATGAAGCCGCCGCCGATCATGCCGACGACGATGCCGACACCGGTGGCGATGACCAGCACCGCGACCCCCACCGTGATGCCGTCCGCGCCGAGATTGCGACGCAGGAAACCGAGCGGAAGCAGCTGCGCCGCGCCACCGAAGCCCATCAGAATGCAGCCGGCCAGAAGGGTCGGATAGGAGTCACCGACCGCCGGAATGAGCGCGCCGACCGCGAGGAACGCGGACGCCGCCACGGAGGCGTTCCGGTCGCCGCGCAGATCGGCGAGGCGCGGCAACAGGATGAAACCCGCTCCCCCGCCGAGGGTCAGCGCCGTGTAGAGCCACGTGGTCTCGGCCACTGTGGCGAGGCCGTACTGCGCCTGGATGACCGGCAGGAGCGGCGGCAGGATGAAGATGACGGCGTTGGTCAGGACGACCAGCAGTGCGCCTACGCCGATGAGCACCCCCTTGTTCGGCGCAGGGCGAGCCGTCTCCTCGCGGGCGGGACCGGCCGCCTTGTTGATCTCTGTCATGGTCGTCTCCGATTCGTGGTCAGCCGTGTGCCGGGGGCCCGGCACCGATGGAGCTAGCCGTCCTGGGCTAACGGACCGAGGCCGCGATCCCCCGGGCGGGCGCCGACCGGCTGGAGACTCGACTCATCCGTAACGGAGCGTGCTATCACGTATGCCTCCTGTTACTGCTGCGACTTGACCGCACGAGGGGGACGCCCCTTCGGCCGGAACTGACCTGTTTGCACTGGGGTGCTGCCGAGTCGGAGCTTGTGATCCGCCTCATACGTTAGAGTTGACTTGGTCATCCGATCAAGATGCTTGACCAAGTTTGTGTCCTGGTCGTGACCACACCCATCGGCCGCCGACCCAACTGCTAGGCTTTGGGGTGACTTGATCAGGCGTCCAACTCGATGGATGTCACGTACACGGGGAGGAAGTCGTGCCACGAATTCCCGCCGCAGAACGGCGTAGCGACTTCGTCAAAGCGGCAGTGGAAGTCATCGCGACCCACGGCATCGACGGCGCCACGACCCGGCGGATCGCCGAGCAGGCCCAGGCGCCCCTGGCGACGCTGCACTACTGCTACAACTCCAAGGAGGACCTGTTCGCGGACGTCTTCAAGTTCGTGGCCGGCAAGTTCCGCGATGTCATCGAAGACAGTGACCCGCATGCCGACCTGACCGTGACAGCCCGCCGGCTCCTGCGCGGTGCCATGGAGTGCTACCTCGAATCGGCCAACTTCGCGGCGACGGCACTGGAACTCATCAGCTGGGCACGGCGGCAGCACGAAGAGCGCGGTATCGGGGTGTACAACCAGGCCGTTGATGCCTTGCGCAGCGCGCTGCGGGGCGCGGCCTCGGACCATCCGCTCGAAGCGGAAACCATCGATCAGATCGCCTATGTCATTGCCACCTTGGCCGATGGATTCGCCCTGAACTGGTTGACGTACGGGGACCGGTCCGCCGCGACGGAGCACATGGAGGTCACCGTGTCAGTACTCGACAGCTGGCTCGCGGTTCGGCTCGAATCCGCGCCGGCGGCACTGAGCTGACCCGGCACGGAAGTCGCGGACCGGGTGGTTTCGCGGTCTCACAACGGGAGGTCGGGCGAGTCCACGCCGACGACCCTGTCGCCACAGAAGACGCGCACCGACTCGGCCGGTCCGTGGCCGCCGATGCCGGCCGGGCCCCAGAAGCTCTGGGCCGAGTCGTCACCGAGGTCGGCGAGCTTGGCTCCGTTGACGCGCACCTCGCCCGACAGAAGCCGGGAGCCGATCTCGATCGCGCGGTCGGTGTCGGTGCCGAACACGTAGGCGTCGAGGCCCGACGGATTCGCGTTGGCGACACGCAACGCCTGTTCGTCGGAGTCGACGGCGTGCAGGGAGACGACAGGGCCGAACAGCTCGGCGGTGGCCTTCGCCGGATCCGCTCCCGCCGCGATGGTCGGTGAAAGGAAGAAGCCGTCGAGATCGGGGAGGCGGGCCGGCCGGTGGATGGTCGCGCCGAGGTCTCGCAGTCCGTCGACCCGCCGCTGCAGCGTCTCGAAGTGCGGCGCGTTGGAGATCGGGCCGATCTCCACGTCGTCGTCCAGCGAGTGACCGACGACCACCTTCGCGATGCGCTCGGTCAGGGCTTCCCGCAGCGCCTCGGCGAGGCTCCGGTGGACGAGAACCTTGCCCGGCCCTTCGCACCACTGGCCGTTCAGCTTCGTCATGCCGTCGAAGATGCCGTCGGCCGCCACGTCGACGTCGGCATCCTCCAGGACGAGCGCGGGGTTGTTGCCACCGAGCTCGAGCTGGAGGACCTTGAAGTCCTCGGCAGCGGACCGCGCGATGGCGCGGCCGGCGCCGGGACCCCCGGTGAAGGAGACGATCTTGATGCGCGGGTCGCTTGTCAGCGCGGCACCGACGTCTCCACCACCGTGCACGAGCTGCAGGGCGCCGCTTGCCAGTCCGGCTTCGACGAAGCACTCGACGATGATCTGAGCGCTGCCCGGAGCATGCTCCGACGGCTTCAGGACCACCGGGCAGCCCGCTGCCACGGCGCTCACGACCTTCGCCGCCGGGATGAAACTCGGCCCGTTCCACGGAGTCAGGATCGCCGCGGGCCCCCAGGGGACCTTGTACAGACGGACGTCCCGGCCGCCCGCCGCCAGGGACTTGACCCGGGGGATGTTCACCAGGTCGGCCGCCGTGGACCGGATCCTCGCGGGCAGGAAGGCCGCCACCTTCCTCGTGACGCTGATCGGCGTACCGCTGGTCAGCGAGTCCGTCCGGGCGATGTCCTCGGTCCGGGTCTCGATGATCGCGGCGACGCGCTCGAGGACGTCCGCGCGCCGGCGACGTGCGTCCTCGTCCCACCGGCCGACCTCGTAGACCCGCTCGGCGTGCCGCAGCGCCCGCTCGAGGTCCCCGGGGACGGTCGTGACCATCCGGTGCAGCGGCTCGCGGGTGTTCGGATCGATGTTCCACGCGTCCGGGACCGTGGCGCACTCGCTCCAGCTGTCGGCGATGTAGTTCACCGGCTGGGGGATGGCTGTCTCGGCATTCGGCATGTGAGTCCCTCTGCAATCGCTGGTGGATCAGGACTGGAGGTCGACGACGATGCGGGTCACATCTCCCGATCTCATCGCCTCGAAGCCCTCGTTGATCTCGTTGAACGGGATGACCTGGGTGACCATCTCGTCGAGCAGCAGTCGCCCCTGCTGGTACAGCCGCGCGAGCTGGGCGATGTCCTGGCGCGCCTGGCCCGAGCCCATGTAGGACCCGATGAGGCGCTTCTCGCCGAAGAAGAAGTCGGACGCCGGCACGCTGAGTTCGGTGCCGTCCGGGGCGATTCCTACCAGGCACGCGGTACCGGTCGGGCGCAGCACCGCCACGGCCGTCGCAGCGGTGCGGGCCGATCCGACTGCCTCGAAGGAGTAGTCGACCCCGTCGCCCAGCTGGGCGTGCAACTCCGCGACCACGTCTGCTGTGCCGCCGTTGATGACGTGGGTCGCGCCGTAGCCCCGCGCGGCCTTCAGCCGTGCGTCGTCCAGGTCGATCGCGACGATGGCGGACGCTCCGGCGAGCCTGGCCCCCTGGATGATGGCCGAGCCGACGCCGCCGCAGCCGATGACCGCGACCGTGCTGCCCGGGCGGACCCGGGCGCCGCGGAAGACGGCACCGACGCCGGTGATGACGCAGCAGGCCAGCAGGCAGCCGACATGCAGTGGTACGTCGTCAGGGAGCCTGACGAGCGCGTTCTCACGCATGAGGACGTGCCGGGAGAAGGCGCCGATGTCACCGAGCCGTTCGATCGACTGCCCGCTCGTGGTCCGGAAGGCGGGCCGCGGACGGCGGCGTACCTCCTCGACGCGTTGGCACTGGGTCGACCGACCGGCCTCGCAGTTGACGCATCGGCCGCAGGAGGGTGTCAGCGCGCCGACCACGCGGTCGCCCGGGCGCAGTCCGGTCACCTCCGAACCGACCACCTCGACCACGCCCGCCACCTCGTGCCCGACCACCACCGGCAGACCGGTCGGCACCGTTCCGGTCATGTAGTGGAGATCGCTGTGGCACAGCCCCACGTTCGTGACCGCGACCCGCACCTCGTGCGGTTCCGGGTCGTCCACCTTGATCGGGGTCAGCTCGAGCGGCTCGTTGACCGCGGTGAGTACCGCGGCCTGTGTGTCGATCATCTCGACGTCTCCTCTGTCGTGCGTCTGATGAAGCTGCTGGGTTCCGCCCGCTCCCGGGCCCTACGGGCGGGTGCTCCTGGCGTTCCAGAAGCCCTGGATCCCGGCGCTGAGCACCCCGCTGTCCCATGCCTTCCGGCCGGCGTCGTCCTCACGGGCGAAGGCCCGCTCGATCTCGTCGGGCCGCGGCCGCAGGAGCGCGAGGTGAAGGGCCGTCGTGCTCCCCTCGGGGGTCCATTCGATGACGGTGTCGATGGCCCGGCCCACCAGGCGGTCCGGCTCGACGGTCTCGTCCAGGAGCCCTATCCGCAGGGCCTCGTCGGCTCCGATGCGCGGGGACCCGAGGACCAGGCGCATCGCGTGGTTCCGGACCAGGCGCCCCAGCAGCACGCTGGACGCGTTCGAGATCGTGATGCCCCGGGCGTTCTCCGGCTGGTAGTACTCCGTCGCCGGCGTTCCGATGCGCGCGTCGCAGCACAGCGTGATCTCTGAAGCGCCGCCCACCGCCAGTCCGTTGACCGCGGCGATGACGGGAACCCGTGTGTCCAGGATCGCCCGGGTGATGTCGTGGAAGCTCTCGAACGCCTCGCGGAACTCGGCGTCCGTGGACGGCGCACTCCGGAGATCCTCACCCGCCGAGAAGGCCCGGCCCTCCCCGGTGAGCACGATGCCGCGCACGCTCTCGCCGGTGCCGAGCTCCCGGATGACGCTCGCCAGCCGCAGCCGGGTGGCGACATCGAGGGCGTTCAGCTTCTCGGGGCGCCTCAGGGTCAGCACCGCGACGTCCCGGACCACGTCGACGTCGAGGAATTCTCCGCCGGCTGTGGCACGAGAGACGGACTTGCTCCGCCGGGCACCGAGGTCGTACGTCACGCCGGGCTGCTCCGCGGCCCGGGCCTTCAGGGCGGGCTTCGAAACACGTTCGGACGGCGTCCGGGGGAAGTCGGCGACGAATTCGACGTAGCGCGGCACCTTGAAGCGCGCCAGTTCCCTGCCGGCTCGGGCGATGATCTGCTCGGCGGTGGCACGCTCGGCCGGCACGCCTTCCGCGAGCTGGACGAATGCCTTGACCTCCTCACCGAGGGTCTCGTCGGGTTCGGCGACGACCGCGGCCGCGACGACCGCGTCGTCCCGCTCGAGGGCGGCCTCGACCTCGACGCTCGCGACGTTCTCGCCGCCGCGGCGCACCATGTCCTTGATCCTTCCGACCAGCTGGATGCCGCCGTCCGGGCGGCGGACCACGACGTCGCCGGTGTGGAGCCAGCCTCCCCCGGCGGCTACGCCCTCATTGCCGGGGGGACCCCCATTGCGCAGCACCCTGGCGGTGTCCTCGGGGCGGTTCCAGTAGCCGTTCATCATCGGCTTGCCGGAGGTGATCAACTCACCGGGCTCGCCGTCGGGCACCTCGGCCCCGACGGAGTCGACGACCCGGACCTGTTTCGACGGGACCGCGCGCCCGAGGCTTCCGCTTCCCACGGCGTCGACGTCGTCGAAGGGGCTGAACAGGTCGACTCCGGACTCGGTCATCCCGTAGATCTCCCGCCACGGGGCGCCCCACCGGTCCTCCAGCTGGGCATGAAGTCCGACGGGGATGCCCGAACAGAGCACGAGACGCACGTCGTTGTCGCGGTCGTCGGGAGACGGCGGCTGCTTGAACAACAGGGTCGGCATCGATCCGAGGACGTAGAAGAAGGTGGCGCGGTGCCGGCGGACGTCGGCGAAGAAGCTCGACGCGGAGAACCGGGGCAACACCACCAGCGGGGCCCCGATGGTCAGCGCCAGCGCCGTGTTCCACTGCGGATCCATGTAGGAGAAAGGCTGCGCGGTCAGGAGCACGTCGTCGGTCCCGAGCCCGGTCGCCGCGGCACAGATCCAGCCCAGCCGGACCCAGTAGTCGTGGGTGAGCATGCACGCCTTGGGAAACCCTGTCGTGCCCGAGGTGTACTGCAGGTTCGCCAGGGTTCCGGCGTCGACCGGCACGGTGGGAGCCGTCGCCGGAAAGGGCTCCGACCCGTCGTCGGCGACGTCGACGACGCGGACCCCGGCCAGGTCGGGCTCCGCCGCCAGGACCTCGGCGAACAGGCCGGCACGCGCAGCGTCGGTGACCACGACGCGCGCTGCCGAGTCCCGGAGGACGAAGGTGAGATCGGCTCGCTGGTACGAGGAGTTGACCGGAACCGCCACCGCGCCGGCCTTGAGCGCAGCGAGCCACACGACCGGCCAGTGCACGACGTTCGGGAGCATGATCGCGACCCGGTCGCCCGGTTGGACGCCGTCGAGCTCGATCAGTCGGTGCGCCAGCCTGGAGGTCCACTTGTCGATCTCGGCAAAGGTCCACGACCATTCACCGAAGCGCAGGAACTCCCCGCCGGGCGACTCTTGTGCGCGCTGCGACAGCAGCGCTGTCAGGGTCGGGACGGAGGGGTTGTCCCCCATCTGATCGGGCCTCACGACCGGTCGGCGCCGCGCCTGGGCGCCTGCCCCGTGTTCGGCTGTCACGTTCACGGTCACCGGTAGCTCCTCTGCTCTTGGCCGACGTCCCTGGAGTCGACGTACCTGTGATCCCGAAGCCGTCCGGCCGCCTCCTCAACGATCCATGTCATCGTCGGATCGGAGCTCTCCATCCACTCCGGATGCCACTGGACTCCCAGGACCGGGGCGCCCGGGAGTTCCACTGCCTCGACGACGCCGTCGTTCGCCCGGCCGGTCACGACCAGGCCGGCACCGCATCGGTCAACGGCCTGGTGATGCCAGGAGTTGGTCACTGTCCGTTCTCCGAACAGTGCTGCCACGATCGAGCCGGGTTCGAACGCCACGCTGTGGTCGGCCGTGCCGTCGGTCGGTGCGGTCTCCGGCGACAGGTGGCGCACGGCACCCGGCGGAAGGTCGGCGACGAGGGTTCCACCGAGTGCGACGTTGAGCACCTGCATGCCTCGGCACACACCCAGCACGGGTATCCCCCGTTCGAGCGCCGCGCGGACGAGGGCGACCTCGTACTCGTCCCGTGCGACGTCGTGCGTCGTCGGGTCCGTCCGCGGATCGACGTCGCGGACCGCCGACGCGTCGCCGCCCCAGCAGGCCGGGTGAACGTCCTGGCCGCCGCTGATCACCACGCCGGCCAGCCAGTGGCAGACCGCTGCCGCATCGGTGTCGTACGTCAGGTTCACCGGGAGCCCGCCGGCCTGTGCGATCCGGCCGGCGAAGTCCGACATGTAGCTGTCGGTGCACCGGTCGCCGTACCGGCTGTCCGCTCCCTTGACCAGGTCCAGCCGGTAGCGCCGCCCGGTGATGCCGATGAGCGGCCGCACCGCGGCCGCACCGTCATGCGGCGCGTTCACGGCAGTTCGAAGTAGCGGGTCGACTCCCACTCCGAGAGCTCGGCGAATGGATCGCCGCCCGCGGTGTGGAACTGCATCCACTCCCACTTGCGCGAGGCGATCCAGTAGTCGACGAACTCGTCGCCGAGGAGCTCTCGCAGCATCGGGTCCGCGTCCAGGGCCGCGGCCGCCTTCGTGATGGTGTCCGGGATCCGCTCGATGCCCAGGCCCGGCGGCAGGCACCACGCCATGTCGGTGACCTGTTCCGGCGGGGTGATCTTGCGCTCGACACCGGCGATGACGCCGGCCAGCACGCCGGCGAGCGCGAGGTAGAGATTCGCGTCCGCGCCCGGAAGCCGGTACTCGAGGCGGGAGTACTTCGGGTGTCCGCAGACGGCCCGCACGGCTGTGGTCTTGTTGCTGATTCCCCAGCTGATGGTGACCGGCGGTCCGCTGAGGTCCACCAGGCGCCGGTAGGACGTGATCTGCGGCAGCACGAGGGAGGTGTTGCCCTCGATCGTGGCGAGCAGGCCGCCGATGGCGTGCAGCATCGTCTTCGAGGGGCCGTCCTCCGCGTAGAAGGCGTTCATGCCGTCGCGCTGGAGGGAGAGGTTGATGTGCGATGCCTGGCCGTAGCCGGCGGTGGGCTTGGCCATGAAGGTCACGGTGTGGCCGCGCTCGAACGCGACCTCGCGCATGATCTGGCGGGTCCGCGCCCATGCGTCACCGACGGCGATCGGATCGCCGGGCGCCAGGTTGAGCTCGATCTGACCGGCGGCGTCCTCGTCGCTCCATGCCTCCCACGCGATGCCGACCTCGTCGAGACGGTCGGCGACCGCGTTCATGTACTCGGTCCAGTCCTTCGACTTCGCGAGGTGGTACGCCGTTCCCGCAGACCCGCCGAGAGGCGTGAGGTCGCGGTACCCACGGGAGCGTGCCTCGTGGATCGACTCCTCGAACACCGTCGCCTCGATCTCGACCGCGACCTTTGCGGAGAAGCCCTGCGAGGCCAGCCGGTCGATCATCTTTCGCACGAGGTTGCGCGGACAGATCGGCACCGGCCTGCCGTCCTTCAGCCAGTAGTCGCCGATGACCGAGTCGAGACCCGGCTGCCACTCCACCAGCGTCGACAGGTCCGGCCGGAGGTACACGTCGTCGAGGTGGCCGCGCCATTCCGGGTAGGCGGCACCGAAGACGGGGACGTTGCCGAGGTCGAGGCCGAACAGCAGGTCGGCGAAGGCGAAGCCGCTGTCCTTGCCCGAGGCGAACTTTTCCGGCGCGACATTCTTGCCGAGGAAGCAGCCCTCGTGGTTCGTCGCTTCGAGCCGGACAGCTCGCACTCGGGAGTCCGGACGGCCGGTGCCCGTGACGGGCTGCGTGAGCTCAGACATCGTAACGAACCTTCCAGGAGGCGCCGGTCATGACCGACAGTTGGGAGAGAGTGCCCTGAATCCCCAGCGCGCCCGAGCTCAGGACCGCAACAAGGTCGTCCGCACCGGAGAACACCCCGGCGAGCGTCTCGGGAGCTCCGGCGATCAGGTACTGCGCAGGGCCGTCGCCCAGCACGACCTGCTCCAGGCCCTCGGGCCCTTCGGTGACCGCGATGAGCATGTCGGGGATGCCCGGCAGTGATCGCGTCGCTTCCCAGAAGCGCTGAGCGGCCTCGCGCCAGCCCGGCAGGGGCGGCGTGAGCGCCTGCACGACGCCCCCGGCCAGGTCGGCATCACCGGAGAAATCCTCGGCCGGCGCGAATCGCGCGTTCAGGTCGACGGTGACGGTCGCGTCCGGCTCGGCCAGGACGCCGCCGGCCACGTCGATGCCGTTCTCACCGAAGCTGATCGTCGCGGCCTGGGGTGTGTCGTGGGAGCGGATCGCCACGGTGCCGGCCGGCCTCTGCAGGGTCTCGACCGCATGTCCCAGCCGGGCCGAGTCGCGCAGCGTACGGCCGATCAATCGAACCATGGGACTCGCATCGTCTTCGATCCTGACGGCGACCTCTGCGGCGCCCGCTGGGGCCGCCGTGGGGGCTGTCATGGCTTCGGTCATCCTTCGGTCCTTTCACCCTCACGAGAGCGCACGCGGCACGTGGCGCGGCCGGCTTCTCGAAGAGTTCATTAGATGGTCACATGACTCGATCGTTTGACCATGTTGGAGGTAGGGTCACGCAGTGTCAAGACCCTTCTCGCCATGCCGCCCGGAAGGCCGCTCATATGACCAAGCCACTCCCGTCGGGCTGGGAACGCCTCGACGCCGACGCACTGCTCGCAGCCCGGGCCCTCGCGGAGGCGATGCCGGCGCCCGTGCGTGACCTCGGGGCCGAGGCGGCGCGCAAGCTCTTCGCGACCGCGCCCTCCGACCACCCTCTGACCCCCCTCGACCGCGTCGACGAGCTGACCGTGCCCGCCAGGTCAGGACCCCTTCGCGCGCGTGCCTACCACCCGCCAGGACCGCCCCCCGCGGGCCCGCGGCCGGCGCTGATGTATCTCCACGGCGGCGGGTTCGTTCTCGGAACCCTCGACGGAGTCGATGAGGTCTGCCGCGCCATCGCCGCACGATCCGGATGGACGGTGCTGTCCCTGGAGTACCGACTCGCTCCGGAGCACCCCTATCCGGCGGCCCTCGAGGACTCCTTCGACGCGCTGGCCTGGTTGCGCGGATCGACCCTCGAGTCCGGCATCGATCCGGACATGATCGCCGTCGGCGGCGACTCGGCGGGCGGCAATCTCGCCGCCGCGCTCTGCCTCCGGCTCCGGGATCTCGGGCGCGCACTGCCCGTGTCGCAGGTTCTCGTCTATCCCGCGGTCGACGATGCGTTCACCACGCCGTCCTGGCGCGAGTGCGCCGAAGCACCCCTTCTGACCACCGCCGATGCGCGTTGGCTCTGGCAGCAGTACGTCGGCCCCGACCCAGGGGTCATCGACCGGTACGCGGCCCCGATGAAAGCGGCGTCCTTGCGGGGATTGCCGCCGGCCTTGGTCCTGACCGCCGAGGTCGACCCGCTGCGCGACGACGGCGAGGCGTACGCCGAGCGACTGAAGCACGACGGCGTGCGTGTCACGTCCGTCCGCTATTCAGGCATGTTCCACGGCTTCTTCACCGAGGTCGGCACCTTCGCCAAGACCGATGCGGCGATCGATGACGTGGTCCGGCATCTGCGCGGCATCGCCGCGACCCGCGCGGCGACGGCCTCGACCTCTTGACGGACAGCCGGGGCATTGACGAGCACCCGGCCCCCGGCTACTTTCTTGGTCATTCGACTCAGACGGTTGACTGCTAGCAGCGACAGGTCGACGACCCGCTCCGGACCACGAGAAGGCAGAGCCCATGACTGACCCCGCTTCGTCCACCGCCCCCGTTGTCGACGTCCTGTGCGTCGGCGCCGGATTCTCCGGCCTGTACGCCGCGTACAAGGCAGCCGAGCAGGGCTGGTCGTTCGCCGGATTCGAGACCGCGCCCGACGTGGGGGGCACCTGGTACTGGAACACCTATCCCGGCGCCCGGTGCGACGTCGAGAGCATCTACTACTCGTACTCGTTCAGCGAGGAGCTCCAGCAGGAGTGGACCTGGAGCGAGCGCTTCGCCCCGCAAGCAGAGATTCTGAGCTACCTCAACCACGTCGCCGACCGTTTCGGCCTCCGTCAGCACTTCCGCTTCAACACCCGGGTGACTGCGGCCACTTGGCTCCCCGATGAGCATCTCTGGGAGGTGACCCTCGACTCCGGCGCGACCTGCCGGGGCCGCTACCTCCTGGCCGGCTCCGGCGGCCTGTCGACGCCGAAGGACTTCGACGTGCCCGGTCTGGAGAACTTCGCCGGGCTGACGGTGTCGACGAGTCGCTGGAACCTCTCGCTGGACGACCTCGCCGGCAAGCGGGTCGCGGTCATCGGCACGGGATCGTCGGGCGTGCAGTGCATCCCGCTGATCGCCGAGGTGGCCGATCACCTCACGGTCTTCCAGCGGACCGCGAACTACGTCTTCCCCGCGCGCAACGCCCGAATGTCTGCGGACGTCGTCGACGAAATCAAGAGCAACTACGCCGCCATCCGCGAGGAGTGCCGGCACTCCCCCGGCGGCATTCCGGACCGCCCCGCGACCGACAAGGCATTCGACGTCTCTGACGAGGAACGTCGCCGGCGTTACGAGCGGGCCTACGAACGCAGCGGATTCCTCGGTGTCGGCGCGGAGTTCTCCGACCTTCTCACCGACCCGAAGGCCAACGAGACCGCGGCGGAGTTCATGCGCGAGAAGATCCGCCAGATCGTCGACGACCCGCAGACCGCCGCCCTCCTGGAGCCCCGGTTCCCGTTGGGCGCCAAGCGCAGCTGTTTCGGAACCGACTACTACGAGACGTTCAATCGTCCGAACGTCTCGCTCGTCTCGCTGCGCGATGAGCCGATCACGACCATGACGTCGGACAGCATCGTCACCGAGCGCGACTCCTACGCCGTCGACGCCATCGTCCTGGCGCTCGGTTTTGATGCCTTCACCGGCCCGCTGTACGCCCTCAACGTCAGCACGCCGGAGGCGGGCAGGCTGCAGGACGCATGGCGAGACGGTGTCCGGACCTATCTGGGCGTCATGACCGCCGGCTTCCCGAACTTCTTCATGATCGGCGGCCCGCAGAGCCCCGCGCTCGTGAGCAACGTCGTCGTCACGATCCAGCAGGCGGTCGACTGGATCGCCGATCTGATCACCCATGCCGAGGCGAAGGGCGGCGATGTCATACCCACCGCGGAGGCCCAGGACGATTGGGTGAGCATCACCGAGGCCACCGTCAACCAGACCCTGTACGCGAAGACCGACTCCTGGTACCGCGGTTCGAACGTGACCGGCAAGCCGGCCACCTTCCTCGGCTACGTCGGCGGCGTGGGCAAGTACCGCCGCATGTGCACCGAGATCGCCAAGCGCGGCTACCCGGGCGTCAGGATCGGCGGACAGACCGTCGCGCCCAGGATCGGCCGCATCGATGAGGAAATCGCGTGAAGGTCGTCCATCAGCGATACGTCGCCCACTCCGATGCCCACTACGCCGGCAACCTGGTCGACGGCGCGTTCAGCCTGAAGCTGTTCGGGGATGCCGGGACGCATCTGGCCATCACGGTCGACGGCCACGAAAGCCTGTTTGCCGGGTACTCGTCGGTCGAGTTCCTGGCTCCGGTCCGCGGCGGCGACGTCATCGAGGTCGAGGCGCGTCTCGCGTCCAAGGGAAACCGGAGTCGCACGGTCGAGTTCGAACTGCGCATCATCTGCCGCTCCTTGGACGAGACCGGCCGCGCCGAGGTACTGACCGAACCCATCGTCGCCACTCGCGCCCGAGGGACGGGTGTCGTCCCTGCCGGTGCAATCAAGAACGGAAGTTGATGCCGTGATGAATTCATCGAACGACGTACGTGAAGAGGCGTGCGAGGTCGTCGTGGTCGGTGCCGGCATGGCGGGGCTGATGGCGGCGACCACCCTGTCCGATCGGGACGTCGTCGTGCTCGAAGGTACCGGTCGGGCCGGGGGGCGGGTGGATTCGGTTCGCCGGGGCGACTACTGGATCAACCTCGGAACCCAGTTCACCGAGGGAACCGGCCCCTTGATCGAAGCCCTCGAACGCCACCAGGTCCCCATGGGGACGCTGGCGGGCAAGAAGGTGGCCCTCGCGCTCAACGGAAAGCAGGTCGACACCTCGAATCCGTTCGGCCTGATGTTCCGCTCCCGGATGACCTTCATGGACCGGGTCGGACTGGCGACTGTCGGCGCTCGTATCCTTGCGGCCGTACCGTTCCTGGCGATGAACCCCGACAATTCCCTGGCGAAGCGGGTACGGGCGGCACTCGATGCCCGCTCCGCGTCGTACGTGCTTCGCGGCGTCCGCTCCGAAGTCGCGCGGGCCATGGTCCGGTCCTGGTCCGGGCAGTGGATGGGATGCGAGCCGGAGGAGACAGCGGCGACCCAGTTCGCGATCTCGATGGGGATACTCCTGACGGACCCGGAGAAGGTTCCGAACTTCTCTCTGCCGGAAGGAGGAAACCAGACCCTCACCGACGTCCTGGCCGCCGACCTCGGTGATCGGCTGCGGCTGAACTCGCCGGTGAGGTCGGTGGAGTGGACCGAGGACAGCGTCGTCGTGGACTACGAGGACGAGAACGGACCGGCGCGGATACGCGCCCGCCGTGCGATCGTGGCCGTTCCCAGCGACGTGGCTGTGAAGCTCATGCCCGGCCTCCCACCCGAGTATCGAGCGGCGTTCGACGACATTCACTACGGCCGGTACGTGGTGGTGGGCTACTTCACCCGCGAGGGAGGCCCGCAGCGATGGGACGATTACATCGCTGTGTCGACGCCGCAGCTGTCGTTCCAGGCGATGTTCAACCATGCCGCGGCCATGCGCGGCCCTGGCCCACGAAAGCCGGGCGGCGCGCTGGCCTGCTTTGCGGGCGGTGCGGTGGCCGACAGCCTGTTCGGGCTCACCGATGAGGAGATCGTTACTCGGTTCACCGCGGACCTCCTCTCGCTCTACCCCGAGCTGGAGGGGAAGCTCGACGAGGGGATCGTCCGACGTCACCCCCGGGTGGTGCCGTTCTGGGCACCCGGCGGACGTGCCTCGCTGCCGACACTGCGCCAACGCCTCGGCCCCGTCCACCTGGCCGGCGATTATCAGCTCGACATGCCCTCACTCGCCGACGCGGCCTCGTCGGGTGAGCGGGCCGCGGAGCAGGTTCTGGCGAGCCTGTCCCGCCCGGTGCGCTGACGACCGGCGCTCACCGCATTCTTCGGCCGCCCGCACCGGCGGTCGTTCCCCGACATCTTCGGACCCGCGATGCGCGGCTGACACCTGCAAGGAAAGTAACCATGTCTGCCATACCGAACCCCGCCCGTCAGGCGGACCGGCTCTACCACGACCTCCTCTCCCCCGCGGAGACCCGGGAGGTCCGCGACCGAGTGCGGAAGATCGCCGCCGACGTCGTCGCCCCCGCCGCACGCCGGATCGCGAACGGGGACGAGCGCGTCGACGGCTTCCCGCGGGACGTCTTCGACGGCCTTGCCTCCGCCGGCCTGTTCCGGGTGCCCTTCGCCGCCGAGGTGGACGGGGACGGCTTGGCCCACCCGGTCACGGCGACCGCCGTCGCCATCGAGGAGCTGGCCTACTACTCCAGCAGCATCGCGGCGGTATTCGACGTGCACTGCATCCTGGCCGGCAATGCCCTGACCCACGGCACCCCCGCACAGCAACAACAGTGGCTGCCCCGGGTCGCGGGCGGCTCGGTCGTCGGTGCCTTCGCGACCACCGAGCCCGAGGCATCGTCCGACCTGAGCCCTCAGGCGGTGCGGACCGTCGCCGTCCAGCGGGACGACACCTGGATCCTCAACGGCCGGAAGCGGTGGATCTCCAACTCACCGGTCGCAGGATTCATCGTCACGCTCGCGCGCACCGGCGACCGGCTCTCGATGTTCATCGTCGACACCAACCTGCCCGGAGTGCGAGTCGGCGAGCCCGACCGGAAGATGGGCAACCGCGGCCAGCTCACCGCCGACGTGTGGTTCGAGGACGTCGAGCTGGCAAACGACGCTCTGCTCGGCGGCGAGCCGGGACGCGGCCTCCGTCACGCGCTCGCCACACTCACGCTGGGCCGCATCGGCATCGCCGCCGCCGGTGTGGGCATGGCGCAGGCCGCCTTCGACCACGCTGTCGCGCACCTGTCGACCCGGGAGGCGTTCGGACGGAAGCTGGCCGCCAACCAGCACTGGCAGTTCCTCCTGGCCGACCGCGCCACGGAGATCGAGAACGCCCGCAACCTCTACCTCAAGGCTGCGCTGCGCCGTGACGACGGCGAGGTGTTCCCCGAGCCGGAAGCCGCGATGGCGAAGCAGTACGGAAGCCGGCTGGCGGTCGACATGGCGCGCGACGCGGTCCAGGCGTTCGGTGGTCTCGGCTTCGCCCGTGAGCTGAGCGCCGACGGCACGCCGGGGCCGGTCGAGGCGATCTACCGCGACAGCAAGATCGGGGAGATCTACGAGGGCACCAACGAGGTCCTGAAGTGGGTCATCGCTCGCGGCATCTTCGGCAAGGAGATCACCGGCTGAGCCTCGCGGGCCGCACCTTGCTCATGCCGGGCGGCAGCCGCGGCGACCGAGGCTGCCGGCACCATGTCGTCGCCGGAGTCACCGATCTCCCGCCGCACGGCGACACAGGGCAACTCCGGTACGACGTCTTCGCCGATCCCCCGCAGTGACGGCATACGCGGCCGCGCTGAGGGGGTGAAGCGCGGACCACACGACCATTCGCGGGCGAGCAAGCCCGCCGCGAGGCTCATGAGGAATCACCATGCTGAACCTGTCGATCCTGCTCGAGGACTCCGCCCGCAAGTACCCCGACCGCGAAGCCGTCGTACTGGGCCCGACCCGCCTGACGTACAGCCAGGTGAACGCCGCGGCCAACCAGGTCGCGAACCTGCTCGTGGAACGCGGGATCGGCCCCGGTGACAGGGTGGCCCTCAGCTGCCCGAACCTGCCGCACTTCCCGGTCGTCTACTACGGCATTCTCAAGGCCGGCGCAGTCGTCGTCCCGCTCAACGTGCTCCTGAAAAGCCGCGAGATCGCCTACCACCTGGACGACGCCGACGTGAAGGCGTACTTCTGCTTCGAGGGCACCCCCGAGTTGCCCATGAGCGCCGAGGGCTTCACCGGCGTCAAGCAGGTCGACGCCGTCGAGCACTTCTTCGTCATCACCGGTGATCCGGCCGCTCCCAGTCCCATCGACGGCGTCGAGACGCTCAGCGGTGCCCTGGCCGGCCATGGCACAACGTTCGACTCAGTAACGACCGAGCCCACCGACACGGCGGTCATCCTCTACACCTCCGGGACCACCGGACAGGCCAAGGGAGCAGAGCTGTCGCACGCCAACACGGTGATGAACGTGCTGGCATGCAACCGCCTGTTCCGCAGCACGCCGGCTTTCGACAGCCACCTGCTCTGCCTCCCGCTCTTCCACACCTTCGGTGCCACGGTGCAGATGCACGCGGGCTTCTCGATGGCTGCCACCCTCTACCTCGTTCCTCGCTTCGACGCGCGCGAAGTCGTCGACCTGATGAGCCGTGAGCCCATCACGTTCTTCGCCGGCGTACCCACCATGTGGTGGGGGCTCCTGGCCGCACTCAGCGACGACATCGATATCGAGCGCATCGCGGGCAACCTCCGGATCGGCATCTCCGGAGGTGCCGCACTCCCGATGGAGATTGCCCACCAGGTCGAACAGCGCCTGGGGATCACGGTGCTCGAGGGATACGGATTGTCGGAGACTTCTCCCGTCGCGACGTTCAGCGACCCCGATCTCGACCCACGCCCGGGATCGATCGGGGTGCCCGTCTGGGGCGTCGAACTGAAACTCATCGACGACGACTGGTCCGAGCTGACCGAGAGCGGCCAGGTCGGCGAAATCGCGGTCAAGGGCCACAACGTGATGAAGGGCTACTACGGCCGACCGGAAGCCACCGCGGAGGTCATCCGCGATGGCTGGCTCCGCACCGGCGACCTCGCACGACGCGACGAGGACGGCTTCTACTACATCGTCGACCGGTCGAAGGACCTCATCATCCGGGGCGGCTTCAACGTCTACCCGCGTGAGGTCGAGGAAGTCCTGATGACCCACCCGGCGGTCAGCCTGGCCGCCGTCCTCGGCGTACCCCACGACAGCCACGGTGAGGAGATCAAGGCGTTCGTCATCCTCCGGCCCGGCGCCTCCCTCACCCCCGACGAGCTCGTCGCCTGGGGCAAGGAGCAGATGGCGTCCTACAAGTACCCGCGCATCGTCGAGTTCGTGCCGAGCCTGCCGATGACGGCCACCGGAAAGATCCTCAAGCGCGAGCTGGCCTGAGCCCGCCGCACAGCGGAGTGACAGGAAGGTCTGCCACTACCTCGTGGCCGGCACCGGATCGAGACAGCCCCGGGCTGTCCGCCCTGCCACCCGGCTGCCCGATCACTTGATCAGACGGGCCGGCTTGGTGGCGGTGTGCAGGAGGTACTCGAGTGGGCCGCGTGGGAACAGTCGGGACCACACCACCGCGAACGCCATCGCGGCGGCCGAGAATCCGAGGAGCACCAGTAGCGAACTGGGCAGGTCATCGCCCCAGAACAGCCAGATCGCGAGGATCTGCAGGACATACGTCGTCAGCGCCATCGTGCCTACCGCGATCACCGGGGCGGCCAGGCGCCGGACGTGGGGCAGCCGGTCGAGGGCGATGAGGCACACCGCCAGGACGGCGAGGGCCACGCCGGTGTTGCCCACGATGGACGGCGTGGTCTCGCTGTGCGGCGCCGCCACCAGCAGCCACTCGCGGAACGGATGGATGGGGTCGCCGACGGTGTCGGACCACCAGGCCGAGGAGGGCGAGGGCCCGTCCGTCCCCCTGCCGAGGGCGGCATAGCCGTGCGGCACCAGGTGCAGGGCCAGCCAGGATCCTCCGTAACCGAGCACCGCCAGTGCGCCACCGGTCACGGCCAACCGCACGCGTACCGCGTACCGGCCGAGGTCGAGCCGCCCCACCGCCATTCCCGCCAACAGGAACGGCAACCACGTCAGAACCGGGTACGAGCCGGTGAAAAGCAGGTCGAGGAGGCCGTCGGCGCCGCTGATCCGGGTGAGCGGATCGTAGGAGCTCACGGTGTCGCCCCAGGACCCCTCTTCGAGGGAAATCCTTATCGCGTACAGGATTTGAGGTGCCAGCAGGGCGGTGGTGGCGGCGATGGTGGCGAGCAACGAGGCGCGCAGCCGGTACAGCGGCAGGACGAAGAAGAATGCCAGCCCGTAGTAGGCGAGGATCACATTGACCGGAGTGTCCAGAACGGAGAGCGCGGTCCCCACAACAAGCAGGACGACGGCGCGAATCAGGATCCTTCCCACCGCCTGACGGCCCGCACGGCCGGTCCTCGGCCGCGGACGGCCCGTGATGAGGGTCAGGGAAAAGCCGGCCAGCAGGGCGAACAACGCGGAGGACCGGCCGGTGGCCAGTTCGCAGATGAAGCCGGTCACCCCACCACGGTCCGGATCCGGACCCACGTGCGTGGCGTACATGCCCAGTACGGCCAGGCCCCGGGCGCAGTCGACGCCGGTCAGTCGGCGAGTGGTGGGCGGAGCAGCCATCGTCGAGGGCGGTGGCCCCGGGCTGGGTAACTCTTCCGTGGGTGGAACGTGCGGGCGTGGTGCTGAGGAGGAAGACACGATGCCCCTTCTGCGGTCGACGGTCGGCGTCGGCGGCCGGGGCCTGCATCGCTGACGCAGGCTCCGGTGGTATGGGGTGAACGGTGGACAAGTTCAACGCCGTTGGCCCCAAGGCCGTCGCCCCCCCGCAGCCCGACAGTACGGGCGTGGGGATGCCGTCCACAGAGCCAAGCTACTACGCAACGTAGACGTTCGTGTCATGGCAACCAGCGAATCGACACGTCGGCCGTGTCGGCGCGTGAGTCGCCGCGGCACTTAAGCATGAGCGAGCGCACCACGCATACCGTCACCACCGTGCGTTCCGCGCCGCCGATGTCCTCACCGCGGCCTTCGGCTGGAGCGGCCTCACGCGTGGGTACGCGCAACAGGTACGCCGACTCGCCGAGATGGCCGCGGACGACCGGGCAGCCCTGAAACACGACGTGCTTGACGGCCGTTGGCCGCGGCAGTATTTTTCCTTCACATTTAGGCAACGGGAAGGCTGGTACGGGAGAGTACCGGCGGGCGCGGTTTTTCCGAGCGGTTTCCCCTTATCGCGCGCCTCCCTTTTCCCTCGTTTCTCTGGGTTGCACCGCGATAATTCCACACACCGTGGTCTCCATTTATCCGCACAAGGTCGTGACCCATGAGTGCGAGTTCTTCCGATCTCTCATCGGTGAAGTACGGCTACGACTTCGTCGTGGCCACCACGCAGGCCAGCATCAACGCGACCATGAAGCTGTTCCTCTCCGGTCTCACCGAGCCGGAGGTGACGGTCTGTTACATAGCGGACGACCAGGGCAAGCCGGTCGAGATCGACTACGACCAGCTCAAGAAGCTCGCCAACGGCTCCGATCCGTTCGCCGTGGCGGCCACGGCGGACCCGACCACCGATCCTGATCTGCGCAATCTGATCAACGCCCGGTTCATGATGGGATTCCGCGCGCAGATCGGCCTACCGCCCGGAATCGCCCCCGACAAGGTGCCGGACATCGTGACGCTCGGCAGTGACACCTCCAGCGTCGTGTACAACCTGCTCTGCTCGGAATTCACCGTGGTCGAGCTCAATCCCGGGGGCGGGTACTCTCCTCCGACGTGGCTCAGCCAGTCCCAGCCGCCCGGCAGCCCGTGGGTTTTCACATCCAAGGTCGACCTCCGGCTCTCTGCCGTCGATCAGAGCGCCTACAGCCGGCTGCCGGTTCCCGTGCAGCAGCAGATCAAGAGGCTCGGTCCGGGCGCATTCAGCGTCCAACAACTGCTGTTCGACCTCGACAACGCGGCGCTCGAGACCACTCCAGCGATATCCGGCGTGACGCCCGGAACGACGCTGTACATGGTGCTGGAACAGTCTTTCCTGGGCGCCTATTTCGCGCAGCAGAAGAAGAACGGGGAGCCGCTGCTCGGTTGTGTGATCCAGCAGTCCGGCGCGCCGACCTCCACGCTCACCGTCACCGACCTCGACATGGAGGTATCGCCGTTCCTGGACGGCAACGGCAGGACGATCGTCGATCCGACGCCCGACCAGCGGAACCTGGCCACGCTGAGCTACCTGTGTGCGGCCGACGGCGATCCGCTGCCGGTGGCCGTGCCCTTCGGCTGGAACTGGATCGAGGCGGCCGAGGAGACGGACTGCGACGGCGTGGTGGCGATCAACCGGGCCACCCTCGCCAACTACTTCCGGAACCGGCTGGCGGGTTATGTCGCCACCAACTGCTACCGGCCGTCGGTCAGCGTGACGTACGACTGGGGGAGCGCGCAGACCAACTATGCCTGGAACATGGCCCGTGGTCAGAACCCCACGGTGACCACCCCGGCGACGGGCCCGACGGTGCTGACCTTCCACTACGACGCGGACGCCGCCGACCAGGCCGGCCTCAACGGCGACCTCGGCCAACTGGAGCTGCACCCGTCCTACGACGTCACCGTCACCTTCTCCGGCAACACCATCACGGTGGTCCAGCACCTGGTCATCTACCTGCGCGTCCAGTCCCTGGCCACCTCGACGAGCGGCAATGTCGTGAACGTCACCGTCACCGACACCTACACCCTCGCGGTGGCACAGGACGGCCGGCTCGCGGCCACGCTGAGCACCAACCGGCAGGACACCTCCCAGAACCCCGCGGTCGACCCCTTCCTCAACTTCTGGACCGAGGTGAACACCATCATTTCCGCGGTCGAGGGCTGGTTGCGGAACGTCACCTCCACGAACCTGCAGGACATCCCGGTGTCCGTGGTGCAGAACTTCGTGTTCCCCGGCGGCCGGACCTTCGCCTTCAAGTCCGCGCAGTTCTCGGACTTCGGCGACCTGGTTTCGCACATCACCTACACCGACCCCACCAGCTGAGCGAGCGACGGGAGGGGACCGATGAGTGGCTACGCCCTGAGCTGCTCCAGCGAGCTCATGCAGAACTACGTACAGGCCGAAGTCCTTGCACCGGACGCCAAGTTCGAGGCCCTGCAGACCCAGGACGGCACCTCCCTGCTGTTCTCCATCGGGACCGACGACGTGCTGTACCTGACCAAGGAGGTCCCCGCCACGAGCAGCGGCTGGGAGCGCTCGGACCTCAGCAGCGCACAGCTCCGCGCCGACTTCCCCGGCCGGACCGGAGTCGGCTGCAAGGACTTCGCCTCGGCCCAGGCCGTCTCCGCCGCCCCGGCCTCCGTCCACCTGGCGATGGTCCTGGCCGACGAGGAGAACGACCACCTGTACCTGAGCCTGGCCAACTCGGACACGGACACCTCCTGGAGCGCCGCGCCGTCGTGGACGGCGTACCCCTTCGACGACCCGGCGCACCGGCCTGCCCAGGTGAAGATCGCCGGAGTGCTCATCAGCGAGGCGAGCGACGCCGAGTACATCGTCGTGGACATCCTCCGCGACCCGGCCAGTGCCGATCCGCTCGTCTTCCGCTACTACATCGACCCCGCCAAGACCGGCGGTTACGCCTGGCACCCGCACGACCTCGCCATCGACCTGGAGGCCGGGCAGTACTCCAGCTGCCTGGGCCGGCGGGTCGGCCAGTACGTCGACGGCCTCTACACCATCGGGCAGGTGGCCGGCGCCCCTCAGTTCCAGTACCAACCGCTCTACAACGTGTTCGACCCGAGCATCCCGCCCTCCCCGAGCCTGTACTCGCTGCCCGACGGGGCGGTTCCGGAGGCCATCGCAGCCTGCCGCAACCCGGACAACAGCTCGGATCTGTACATCACGGCCGGCGGAACGCTGTACTACCTGAGCAGCCACCACCAGCAGAACGGGGCCATAGCCCGCCCGCTGCTGCACAACCCTCGGTTCATCGGGGTGCGCCGGCTGTTCGCGGCGAGCGGCGCGGGCACGGTGATGGTCTGGGGCCTCAACGCGAACAACGAGGTCTTCTACACCACCTGCGCGCTCGCCCGGCTGACGTCGGGCCCGCCGGTCTGGAGCGTCCCACTGCCCATCCTCACCGGCGCCGAGCAGATCGCGCCATACCTCGACCGCGCCAACAGCGCCAACACCTTCTTCGCACACACCGGGCCCAACCGGCTGGTGAAGGCGGTCAAGTCACCCGACACCGGAATGTGGTCGCTCTGGAACGTGACTCTGGAGCCGGCCGACACCACCGCGCCCGCGCAGAGCTTCGACTCCTACACCACGCGCATTCAGGTGAGCGACACCACTACCGGGCAGCCGGCCGCGGACGTGCCGGTGACCCTCACCGCGGCCAACATCACCGCCGTGCACATCAACTACCTCTACTACGTGCTCGGTCCGACCCCGGTGCAGGTGACGACCGACGCGCTGGGCGTGGTGACGATCGTCGAACCGGTGCGGACGATCACGGGGACCCGGCTGGCCGCCGCCGTCGGCGGGGTACAGACCGACATCAACCCCATGGACCATGCCTTCACCAAGGCGGCCGCGCTGACCACCCCGGCCATGCTGTCCGCGGCCACCATCACCTACCGCGACGGGACGACCAGGAAGCTGGTACCGGCCGACACCACCCCCGCCGTACTGCAGGCCGTGGCCGCCGGCAACAGCCAACTCGCCCATGCGTACGCCAACTTGTCACCCTGGTCTCCGGCACCGGCACCGGCGGTCGGCGCCACCGCGGCGGCTGCCCCACGGGCGCCGACGGCGCCGGCGGCCACCTCCCTCGCCGCGTTCGATGCCCTGCTCGTGGACACCGGCGACCTCTTCTCGTGGCTCACCGATGAGGGAGCCGAGGGCACCGGCTTCCTCGTGCGGCTGATACAGGACGGCGCCACCCAGCTGTGGAACTTCTTCGTCACCGTTGGCGGGCAGGCATACCAGTGCGTGCTCAACTCGGTGGAGGCCGTGGTCTCCGCGGCACAGTGGTTGTACTCCGCCCTCAAGGCGACCGCCGAAGACATCATCAAGTACCTGGAGTACGCCTTCGACTGGTCCGCCATCACCCGCACCCAGCGCATCCTGGCCAACCTGACCAAGGTGTACCTCGACCATCAGGTGGGACAGATCGAGGACTTCAAGGGTGAGTTCGACCAGCTGATCGCCAACCTGGAGAAGGCGGTCGACAACTGGGCAGGAGTGGGCGACTGGTCAGGGCTCGGCGCGGACGGCAACGCGACCCCGAACGGCCTGGCCACCCCGCTCCCCCAGCAGAGCGCCCCCGGCTCCCTGCTCGCCCACCACCTGCAGTACAACGCTTCGGCGCTCACCACGCTCCAGCCCGCCCCGGAGTTGAGCCCCGACCCCAACCCCATCAGCGTCCTGCTGGCGGCCATCGAGCGCGAGGGGCAGACGATCGGCGACACCGTCGCCCGGCTGCAGGCGCTGGCGGCGGACTTCGCGACCACTCCCCTGCTGACCACCCTTCAGAACCTCGTCGCGCTCCTCTCCGACCTGGTGCTGGAGAGCGCCCGGAACGTGGTCGACGCGCTCTTCGACGTGCTGTACGACATCGCGCGCGCGGCCCTCACGGTGCTGGACACCCCCGTCCACGTCCCGGTGGTGTCGGACATCCTCGGTGCGTTCGGGGTGGACCAGGTCTCCTGTCTCGACCTGGCGTGCTGGGTCAGTGCCGTGCCGGTGACGGTTGCCTACGCGCTCGGCCAGGGCGAGGAGCCCTTCCCCGACAACGCGGACACCGACTTCCTGATCGACGTGTCGGACTACGACACCCTGCTCAACGCCTTTCAGCAGCAGCCGGCCGGCGTGGAGTCCGCCGACGCGGTGTCCACCACTGCGGAGTCCGCCGGCGCGGAGTCCGTCAGCGCTTCGGCGGTCTCGGCCGACACCGCGCTCGTCATACACGTCATCGGCCACTCCGTGTCCGGAACCTGCTCGTGGCTCGGCGGCATGGTCCTGCAGCCCTTGGAGGCGGAGCAACCCACCGGGGACAACGAGTTCGCCGTCCTGTCCGCGGCCACGAGCATAGTCGGCGGGGTCTCCGGAGGGCTGGCCAACATCCTGGCCGACACGTTCGCGCCCAACGACCCCATCCAGAACCGCTACGTCTCGGCACTCAGCACCATCACAGCGGGGGTACGCATCCTGTGCAAGGTGATCTTCTGCGGGCCGCTCCAGAAGAGGTTCAGGGACTCCGCGAGGTTCGGCAGGCTCTACGTGGCGAACGGGCGCGGGGTGGGTGCCGTCGTCGACGCCGTCCTCGTCGTCCCGCGCCTGTTCTGCACCGGCTACCACTTCTACGAACTCGCGAACGAGCCCGAGGATCTCGCACGCACCCGGGCCATCGTGGACGAGATCAGCACCATCACCAACAACGTCGCCCGCATCTCCTACGCGGTGGCCGTCAACTCGCCCGACCCGGAGACCAAGGAGGTGCCGATCGCCATCATGGTCAGGGCGAACTTCCTCACCGGCGGGCTCCAGTACTACGAGGCCCACGTCCACTGAGCACTGCGGGGGCCGCAAACCTGGAAAACCTGTCCAAGCGGCGTAGTGACACCTGTGATGGACCACGGTCCCGTGGTCATCGTTGTGACAGTACGACGGCGTGGCCCGTGACGCGTACGCGAGTGTGGTGGGGGTTCACCTCGACGGTCAGGTCGCTGGGCCGTCCCATGTCCTCGCCCTGGCGGATGGTGAGCACACCGGCCGTGGGCGCCAGGCCGAGCGTACGCAGGTAGCCTCCGAACGCGGCGGCGGCTGCTCCGGTGGCGGGGTCTTCGGTGACGCCGCCGACGGGGAACGGGTCCCGCGCGTGGAAGTGGTCCTCGTTCTCGCGCCAGACCAGGTGCACCGTTGTCCAGCCGTAGGTCCGCATGACACCGGCGAGGGCCTCGAAGTCGTAGTCGAGGTCGGCCAGTCGGGCCCGGGAGGCGGCGGCGAGTATCAGGTGCTCGTTGCCGGCGAAGGCCACATGCGGCGGCAGCGCCGCGTCGAGGTCGGCCCTGTCCCACCGCAGCGCCGAGAGTGCGGCGTCCACCTCGGCGGCCAGCGCCGGGCGGGACCGGGTGGGGACGCTGGTGAGTGTCGCCCGCACGGCGCCGTCGTCATCGGCCGTGGTTTCCACGTTGATCTCGCCGGCCGGGGTGTCGAAGACCAGCTCGCCGGGGCCGTGTCGTTCGGCGAGCGCCACCGCCGTGGCGACGGTGGCGTGTCCGCAGAAGGCGACCTCGGCGAGGGGGCTGAAGTAGCGGAGTGTGAACCGGCGCCGCTTCTCGTCCCCGAAGGTGACGAAGGCGGTCTCGGAGTACCCGACTTCGGCGGCGATCGCGAGCATCTGCTGCTCGCTCAGTGGGGCGGCATCGAGAACGACACCGGCCGGGTTTCCGCCGCCGGGGTGCGAGGTGAACGCCGCGTAGCGCAGGACGGTGACAGCCGTGGAGAAGGTCATGGCTTCATGCTGCCGCTCATTTCGCATTAGCACCAACGATGGTTTTGCATGCGATCGATCGAATACCGTGATGGCTTGCTAGCATCCGGGCATGGACACCCGGCTGCTGCAGACCTTCACCGCACTCGCCAGGGCGGGCAGCTTCACCGGTGCCGCTGCCGAGTTGCAGCTCGCGCAGTCCACGGTCACTGTGCAGATCAAGGCCCTGGAGAAGGCGTTGGGTACCCGGCTTTTCGACCGGCTCGCCAGAGGCGCGCTGCTCACCGAGGCCGGCCGACGCATGCTTCCGCTGGCCGAGGAAGTCCTGGAGGCCGAGTCACGCTTGTTGGCGACCGCCACCGAGGACGGCCCGGTGACCGGGACGGTGGTGCTCGGCGCGGGCGAGACCCTGTGCTCGGCGCACCTGCCGGCCGTGATCGCCGCACTGCGCAGCCGTCACCCGGAGGTGGAAGTGCACCTGCAGCCGTGCGGCACTGCTTCCGCCGTGGAGGGGCTGCGGGCGGGGGCGCTGGACTGCGCTCTGCTGCTGGAGGAGCAGGTCGACCACCCGGACCTCACGGCTCAACGCATCGCCGCTCAGCCCTTGGTCCTGCTGTGCGCTCCCAGCCACCCCCTGGCCGGCGCCGAAGAGCCCGTCACCTGGCCGGAGTTGGCGCGGGAAGACTTCTTCCTCCACGAGGAGGGCTGTTCCTACAGCGACTGGCTCGCTCAGCGCCTGCTGGCGGTGGTCGGTGCCCGGCCCCGGCTGACGCGATTCGGCGGCATCGAAGCCACTCGCTCCTGCGTGGCAGCCGGGCTGGGGCTGACCATTCTCCCTCGCGCCAACGTCGCCGAAGCCGTACGGGATGGCCGCCTCACAGTGGTACCCGGCCCCGCCCTGCCCGACGTCTCCGTCCACTTGGCGCGCCACCGCCGCCGCCATCCTTCCCGCGCGGCGCGCGCCGTGACGTCCCAAGTCGTACGCCACTTCCGTAGGTAGCTGAGCGGCCCCGCACGGGGGGCGCAGTGGTGCGTAAACCACGCTTTCGCCGCCTGCCCCGATTGCTCCATGAGTACACTCGCCCACCATGCGTAAGGCCAGTCGGTACACCAGTCGGTACCCAAGACGGCAGAAAGACCATGCGGTGACCGGCAGTTCGGCCAGGTCGTGAGGCGCCGCTCGAACCGGGGCCGGCATGCGCAGGTCCGTGCCCCGCGCGGGCACTGGATGCTGCTGGTCCTCGTGCTGCCTGTGATGTTCGGCGCCCTGCTCTTCGAGGGCTGGACCACCCACGAGGTCGATGCCGCGAAGACCCGGCGCGACTGCACCACACCCGTGCCGCGGGCCGTGGCCCAGGGCGGCCCGGTCGTGCGCCTCAACGGCGGTACGGTGCAGTCCGCCGCGATGCCCGCCCGTACGGTGGCGCTCACCTACGACGGCGGGCCCGATCCCGTATGGACTCCGCGCCTGCTCGACCTGTTGCACCGTCATCACGCGCACGCCACCTTCTTCCTGCGCGGCGCCGAGGCGGCCGAACGCCCGGACCTGGTACGGCGGATACGCGCCGAGGGCCATGAGATCGGATCCAACACCTACACCGGCGCCGCCATGGGCGAGGCATCACCGCTGCGCGCCCAACTGGAGCTGTCGCTCACGCAGCAGGCGCTGGCCGGCTCCGCGGGCATCAATACCCGGCTGCTGCGCATGCCGCTGACCAGCGCGGTGGACACGATGTGCGGCCCCGAGTGGCGGGCGGCGCGGGACGCCGCCGCGCAGGGGTACACGCTGGTCGCCGCCGACCGGTGGTTCCGCAAGCCGGCGCGGGGCGTGATCCGGCAGTACGCGCAGAACCGTACCGCGTACGAGGAAACGGAGAAGCTGCTGGACGACCGGAACGTGAGCGTGAAGGAGTTCACCACGGTGACGGCCGGGGCCGGGCTGCCCCGGGCCGAGCGCCCCGTCTCCGTCCTGGAACGGTGGCAGGGCAAGGGCCTGATCTGGGCCAAGGCCCTCGGCCACGCGTTCGTGCGCATCATGACCTGGGTCCTCGTGATCGCCGGCGCGCTGGGCGTACTGCGGCTGGCGCTGCTCGTCCTCTTCGCCCGAACCCACGTCCGGCGGCTGACACGGTTCCGCCCGGGTGCGCCCCGGCTGCGGGAGGTCACAGCACCGGTGACCGTTCTCGTACCCGCTTACAACGAAGAGGCGGGCATCGAGTCGACCGTCCGGTCGCTGCTCGCCTCCTCGCACCGGCAGCTGCAGGTCATCGTGGTCGATGACGGTTCGACGGACCGGACTGCGGATCTCGCCACCTGGATCGACGATCCCCGCGTACAAGTGATCCGCCAGGCCAACGCGGGGAAGGCCGCCGCCCTCAACACCGGCCTGGCTCATGCGAGATGCGGCATCGTGGTCATGGTCGACGCCGACACCGTCTTCGAGCCGGATGCCATCCACCGGCTCATCCAGCCGCTCGCGCACGCGGCGGTGGGTGCGGTCAGCGGTAACACCAAGGTCGGCAACCGGCGCGGCCTGCTGGGCAGATGGCAGCACCTGGAGTACGTCTTCGGGTTCAACCTGGACCGCCGGATGTTCGAGGTGCTGGAGTGCATGCCGACGGTGCCCGGCGCCATCGGTGCCTTTCGGCTGGACGCGCTGATGGGCGTCGGCGGGGTCAGCGCGGACACCCTCGCCGAGGACACCGACCTCACCATGGCGCTGTGGGAGGCCGGTTGGCGGGTGGTCTACGAGGAGAGCGCCATCGCCTGGACCGAGGTGCCCACCTCGCTGCGCCAGTTGTGGCGGCAGCGGTACCGCTGGTGTTACGGCACGCTGCAGGCCATGTGGAAGCACCGCCGTGCGACGGTCGAGGTGGGCCCCGCCGGGCGGTTCGGCCGCCGCGGGCTGAGTTATCTCACGCTCTTCCAGGTCGCCCTGCCCCTGCTCGCGCCGGTGGTCGATGTGTTCGCGCTGTACGGGGCGCTCTTCCGCAGCCCTGTGCAGTCGGCCGGGGTATGGCTGGCGTTCCTCGTCCTTCAGCTGGCCGTGGCGGGGTACGCGCTGCGGCTGGACGGGGAGCGGGTGCGGGCGCTGTGGTCGATGCCGTTCCAGCTCTTCGTCTACCGGCAGTTGATGTACCTGGTGGTCATTCAGTCCGTAGTGGCGTTCCTGCTCGGTACCCGGCTGAAGTGGCAGCGCATGCATCGGTCGGGCACCGCCGCCGAGCAGATCGGCGAGCAGTTCGGGCGGCCGGTCGCGTACGGGAGCCGGAGCCTCCCTTGACGCCCGGCCCCCGATGGCGCCCGGTCGCCGTAGCACAACCACCGTGTCATTCCGGGAGGATCTCCGGAAGATCTGGTGCGGAGCCTCTGAAGGTACACACTGCCCTCCATGAATGATCGGTTGGACGGGTGGCCCGACGGACGTCACAGTCCTCACAGTCCGCACGGCTCTCAGTACGGGCCCGCCCCGGCCCGCCGCAGCCGTCGGCGCCGGTTCGCCCGGACGGCGGTCCTCCTGGCCGGCGTGCTGCTGCTGACCGCCTGCGGTACGTACATCTGGGCCGACACCAGGCTCAGCCGCGACGTCGACCTCGGCGGGATCGCGGACCGTCCGCCGCGGGGCCGGGGAACCAACTACCTGATCGTGGGCTCCGACAGCCGTGCGGGCCTGACCGACCGGGCCAAGAGGGAACTGCACACCGGCGGTCCGGCCGACGCGGGCCGCCGCACCGACTCGATGATCCTGCTGCACACCGGCGCGCACGGCACCACGATGGTGAGCCTGCCACGCGACTCGTGGGTGACCATCCCGTCGTACATCCGCCCCGATACGGGCATGCACTACCGCGCGTCGAAGAACAAACTCAACGCGGCGTTCTCGTTCGGCGGCCCCGACCTCCTCGTCCGCACCATCGAGCACAACACGGGGCTGCGCATCGATCACTACACGGAGATCGGCTTCGCGGGTTTCGTGGGCATCGTGGACGCGGTCGGCGGCGTACGGATGTGCGTGGACAGGGACATCAAGGACGAGAAGTCGGGGCTGGACCTGAAGAAGGGCTGCCATACGCTCGACGGCCGCGGGGCCCTCGCGTTCGTCCGCCAGCGCCACCAGGAGGCCCGGGGCGACCTGGGGCGCAGCCGGAACCAGCAGAGGTTCCTGTCCGCGCTGGCCGACAAGGCCGCCACTCCCCACACCCTCCTCAATCCGTCGAAGGTCTACCCGACCATCAGGGCGGGACTGGACACGCTCATCGTGGACAAGAACACGGACCTACGGACCCTCACCGCACTGTTCGAGGCGATGAAGGGCGTCACGGCCGGCAACGGCAAGCGCCTCACCGTCCCCGTGTCCAGCCTCGGCTTCCAGACCGCCAAGGGCAGCGCCGTGAAGTGGGACCTGCCGCAGGCGAAGAAACTCTTCAGCGAACTGCGGGACGACCGGCCGGTGACCGCCGCCGGAGGTAGCTGAGCCGACCGGCCGACGGGCGGCGACATTCACCGGGGTCGCTCCGAGAGCGCGAGTGAACACGCCGGCCAGAACGCGGGTGCCATCGCATCCGGCGGACGTACGGCTCGCGAAGTGATCGAAAGCCTTCCGCATACCGCTGCCCAACGCGAGGCAGACACGGCATGATGCGCGAGGACGCCACATACACCCCAGCAGCCGCAACAACTGTACGCCGCCACATCGCGCCGTAACCGAAGGCGAAAGGTTCCCCATGAGCGATCAGAAAGGGCCGGCTCATGCCCCTCAACCGATCCGTGTCTGAATCCGGCAGTGCGAAATCCGGCGGTGCGAGCACGGGCGTCTCCCGCCGTGGTTTCCTCGGCTACGTCCTCGCGGCCGGCACCCTGGTGGTCGCCGCGGACATCCGGCTCGGCACTCCGGCGTACGCCGCGGTGCCCTCGCCGCCGCAGCCGCCCGAGCTGTACGACCTCAATGACGCCCTCACCGACGCCGCCCTCCCCACGGCGCAACTGATCACGATCACCGTCGAGTCCGACGGCACCGCGTCGTTCGCGATCCCGCGGATGGAGGTCGGTCAGGGCATCACCACCTCCACGGCGATGATCATCGCCGAAGAACTGGACCTGCCCGTCGACAAGGTACGGGTCACCCTGGCACCGGCGCGGCCCGAGCTGCTCTTCAACCAGCTCACCGGCGGTTCCAACACCACCATCTCCACGTTCACCCCGGTGCGCGTGGCGGCGGCGATCGCGAAGCGGCAGCTCCTCGAAGCGGCGGCGATCGAGCTCGGCTCCACGGTGGCACGGCTGGAGTCCAAGGCAGGTGTCATCACCGCGCCGGACGGCTCCTCGGCGACCTACGGCGAGCTGGCCACCAAGGCGGCCGCACGCGACACCAAACAGGTGACGATCACCCCCGAGCAACTGAAGGCGACCGGCGACTTCCAGGTCGTCGGCAAGCCGCAGAACCGGGTGGACGCACGCGACATCATCACCGGCAAGAAGCAGTTCGCCATGGACCTCGACATCCCCGGCGCCCTGCCCACGATGATCTGCCGGCCGCCGACGCTGAACGGCTCTCCGAAGGCGATCCGCAACGCGGCCGCGGTGCTGTCCCTTCCCGGCGTCACGGACGTCGCGGTGATCACCACGGGCGTGGCGGTCCGCGCGGAGACGTTCGGCCAGTGCATCGACGCGGTGCGCGCGCTCGACGTCGACTGGGGCCCCGGGAGCGTGGAGGGGGAGGACGACGAGTCGATACTCGCCGGTCTGCGCAAGGCCGAACTCCCCCTCGCGGTACCGAAGGTGCCCGCCCTGGCCCGGCACATCGACGCCGACTTCGAGTTCATGTTCCGCTCCAGCGCGGCGCTCGAGCCGTACGCCGCCGTGGCCGACGTGCGCTCCGACGGAGCCGAGATCTGGGCCGGGCTGAAGTCGCCCATCGTCGCCCAGGGCGAGGTGGCCGAGGCGCTCGGCCTGCCGCAGACCAAGGTCAAGGTCAATGTCGTCACCGGCGGCGGGTCGTTCGGGCACAAGTTGTTCGGCGACCACGCCGTCGAGGCCGCGCGGGCATCGAAGGCGTTCGGTAAGCCGGTACGACTGATGTGGCACCGGGCCGACGAGCCGCGCCAGGGCCGGGTGCACCCGATGGCCACCTCACGCATACGGGCAACGTACCTGGCGGGCAACGTGCTCACCTTCGAGCAACGGCACACCTCGGTGGAGACCTCGTTCCGGCACGGGCTGGGCGAGATGCTCACCGCGGTCGCGACCAAACTGCCGTCCGGGGTGGGCAACCTCGGGATCGCCGAGAGCATTTTCGCACTCAGCCAGGAGCTGCCCTACGACTTCGGTGTCGTCACCCAGACGCTCACCGAAACCGACCAGCGTTTCAACACCGGTTCCATGCGCAACATCTACTCCCCCGACGTGGCCTGCGCCAACGAGCTGGTGGTGGACATGCTGGCCAAGGCGATGGGCAAGGACCCGCTCGCCTTCCGGCTCGGTTTCCTGAAGAACGACCGGGTCAAGGCCGTGCTGCGAAAGGTCGCCGAAGTC
The DNA here is from genome assembly GCF_044544685.1 of Streptomyces sp. NPDC053542. NCBI lineage: Bacteria > Bacillati > Actinomycetota > Actinomycetes > Kitasatosporales > Streptomycetaceae > Streptomyces > Streptomyces sp. NPDC053542. Next base: position 132,201 of record NZ_JBITXL010000009.1, on the reverse strand, counting down.
GGCGGCTGGGGACGGAAGATGCCTGCCGGCACGGCGCAGGGCATCGCCGTGCACAAGGAGTACAAGGGCGCGACCGCGTGCCTGGTCGAGATCGACTGCCGGCCGGAGACGGTGAACCGGAAGATACGCGACGGTGTGGCGGGACCGCGGGTGACCAAGGCCGTCATCGCGATCGACGCCGGGCTGGTGATCAACCCGCGCGGCCTGGAGGCACAGATGATGGGCTGCTTCACCGACGGCCTGGCGCTCGCGCTGACCGGCAGTCTGCACCTGCGGGACGGCCACTTCCTGGAAGCGAGCTGGGACAACTACTTCTACACCCGGCAGTGGAACGTTCCGCCCGACTTCACCGCCATCGCGATGCCCTCCAGCGGCGACCAGCCGGGCGGCGCCGGGGAGGCCGGCGTGGCCTGCTCCGTCGCCGCGGTGGCCTGCGCCTACGCGCGGGCCACGGGGAAGGTACCGAAGAGGTTCCCCATCAACCACGACGACCCCATCGGCTTCGAGGTCAAGTCGTTCATCCCGCCCGTACCCGAGTCACCGACCGACGGCCTGAGCTGGACCTACTGAGGAGAGCACGATGAGCAAACACACCTTCGTCGTCAACGGGAAGCCGGTCACCGTCGACGTCGACGACGACGTGCGCCTGCTGTGGGTGCTGCGCGACGTCCTCGGCATACGCGGGCCCAAGTACGGCTGCGGCATCAACGTGTGCAAGGCATGCACCTCGCATTACAACGGCAAGGCGTTCAACCCGTGCGCGGTGCGGGTGGCCGACATCGGCGAGGACGACGAGATCACCACGATCGAGGGGCTCCCCGACACCGTGGGCGCCGACCTGCACCCCATGCAGGAGGCATGGCTGGAGCACGACGTGGCGCAGTGCGGCTACTGCCAGCCGGGCCAGATCATGGCGGCCGTCGCCAAGGTGAAGCAGGTCCGCGCCGAGGGCCGGGACATCACCGACGCCGACCTCGACGAGATCCGCAACGTCTGCCGCTGCGGCACCTACTCCCGGATCCGCGAAGCGATCAAGACCGGTGCGGCGCATATGTAGGCGCACCGGACCGGATCCGCCGGCCCGGCTGCCGGGGTCGTCGACCTCGTCGGCAGCCGGGCCGAACGGACAGCGGCGCGTCAGGGCGGCGCCGGCCTGTTGCTCACGGCGCCAGGTCGAGGAATTCCCAGTGTGCTTGGGGCTGTGCGCCGCTGAGCCATTTCCCGCAGTTCTGCAGGACCGTGGGGCTCGAGGTGATGTGCTGGGTACCCGTGCCGAGATCACGCAGGAACCGCTCGATCGGCCCGCGCCGGATCGCCGCCGTCCCCGCCCATCGGTGCACCGTCTGCCCCACGTCCCACACGGTCCACGTCGCGTGGTTGAGCGCCAGCCTGATCAGCGTGTCCTGCTCGGTACTCAGCAACTCACCTGCGTCCAGGCGGCTTTCGACACCTTGCCATACCTCCATCGCCCACGCCCGCGCCGAACGGAGCTTGGCTTCGGCGGTCGCGTACTCCGCGTGGAACTGCGCGGTGTCGACGGCGGCATTGCGCGTGCCGGATTTGGCCGCGGCGACCGACTTCAGTTCATCGAGCAGGCGCCGCCCGACACCGAGCGCCCAGCCGGTGTGCCCGATGGCGGCCATGTTGACCAGGCCGACACGGTAGATCGCACCACCGTTGGCCGGGGCCGTCGTGGTGGCGAGGTACGTGTGCGTCGCCGGTACGTACGCGTCGGCGCAGTGGTAGTCAATACTGTGCGTCGCGCGCAGCCCGAGCACATCCCAGTTGTCGACGAGTTCCACCTGCGCCTTCGGCATCGCCAGCACCCGCAGTTCCCCGGTGCCCTCGACCTGGATCGCGCTGTGGATGTGGGTGGCATGGGCCATACCGGAGGCGAACTGCCAATGGCCGCTCACCAGGTAGCCGTCCTTCACCGGGACGGCCCGGCCGGGCCGGGTGCCGTGCCCGGCCAGCAACGCGTAATCCCCGCCCGCGACGTCCGGGAACAGGTCGGCCGCCGCGACGCCATCGAGATAGGCCGCGGTGGTGCCGGTCACCAACTGCAGCGCCAGCATCGTCCAACCGGCCGAGGCATCGTGGTGGCTGACCCGCTCGACCGTCTCGATCAGCTGGCGCGGGGAGAATTCGTAGCCGCCGAGATTCCGCGGCAGGGCGGCCCTGACGACCCCGGCGTCCAGCAACGCCCGCGCGGTGTCCTCGGTGAGTCTGCCGAGTTTCTCGGCCGCGTCCGCGTTCGCTTCGAGCGCCCCGCCGAGTGCGTCGATCCGCTCGAGCACCGCGGGGAATTCCGGGCTGACATGTAATCCGGCCGAGTCCGACATGGCTGGTCGCTCCTCGCTGTCCGTATGAGTACTGAGTCAGCGTCATGACTACTGAGTCAGCGTCACTTTAGCGAGCAGCCCTCATCATCGCAGGCGGTCCTGCAAGCCCGGGGCGGCAACCGTCACGGAGTGCGGAACCCGCGGAAGGTCACGTGTGTGCGGGTCCGGAAACCGAGCCGCTCGTAGAGTGCGATCGCGCCGGTGTTCGCCTCGGCCGCATGCAGGAAGGGGCGCTCGTCGCGCGCCTCGATACGCGCGACGAGCGCCCTGATCAGGCGGGCGGCGTGGCCGCGGCCGCGGGCCTCCGGAGCGGTGCACACGGCGCTGATCTCGGTCCATCCCGGCGGCCGGAGCCGTTCGCCCGCCATCGCCACCAACGTGCCGGTGTCGCGGTCGCGGATACCGAGGTAGGTGCCCATTTCGTGGGTGCGCGGCCAGAAGGGCCCCGGTTCCGTCCGCTTGATGAGGTCGAGCATCTCGGGAACGTCGTCGGCGCCCAGTACGACCACACTGTTCTCGGCTTCGGCAGCAGGGTGATCGGGGTGGCTGCTGCCGGACCAGATCAGCTGGCGGCCGTCGAGAGCGAAGACCGGCTCCCAGTCCGGCGGCGGGGTGGCCGGGCAGCTGAACATGTCGGCGAGCTCTCCCCGGCCGAGCAGCCGGGCGAGGTCGGCCCACGCCGCGGGATCCGCATCGGCGGGTACCGCGGAGAAGGTCGCGACGCCCGGCACATAGGTGGCAGCGTGGCCGAGCCGGCGGGCCAGGTGGGCGTGGTTGCCGCGGAGCGATGCGCCCACCGGGTCATCGAGCGCGACAGCGTCGCGATCCACCCTCATGCAAAACCTCTCGTGTCGTACAGGGAAACCGATCACCCAGGATGCCACTGAAATCCGGAACGTCTTCGACCGGGCAAACGCAGCGCCCGGGCACTGGGCAGCCGCAGCCGACCCCGGTCATCGGCACACGGGCAAGCGGCCGGGCCGGACCTTGGGTAGGTTGCCTCCATGGAGGAGGACGTCTCCGCATTTCTCGGTCGCCTGGCGCACGAGCTGAGGCCGCGCGCGCATCAGTGGGCCGACCTGCTGATGGCGCGCATGCGCGGCGAGCTTCCCGAGCTGTGGCAGAACGAAGAGCTCACCCCGGTCGCGCTGCGGGAGACCGCCGACCACGTCACCGCCTTCCTGGACGCCCTGGAGTACGGCCGCGACGTGTCCGAGGTCCAGGCGCCCCCCGCCGCCCTGGACGTCGCCCGCAGGCTCGCCGAGCGCGGGGTACCGATAAGCACGCTGCTGCGCAGCTACCGCCTCGGCCACGTCACCCTGCTCCAGCTGCTGCAGGAAGAGACCACCCGGTTCACCGACGACCGGCAGCTGATCAATGCCGCGACCCACCGGCTGATCGCGACGGGATTCGAGTACGTCGACCGTAGTTCGGAGCAGGTCGTCACCGCGTACCAGAAGGAGCGCGACCGGCGGGTGCAGCGCAGGCTCCTGCTGACCAACGAGGCGGGCAGGCGGATCGGGACGACCCTGGACACCACCCGCACCGCTCAGGAGCTCGCGGAGGTGGGCTCCGACGACTTCGCCGACCTCGTCACGGTGGACCTCCTCGACTCCGTCTTCCACGACGGAGAGCCGCAGCCGCCGACGGATGCGACGGCACTGCGACGCGTCGCCCAGCAGTCCGTCCTGAACGGCTGCCCGGACTCCCCCGTCGGCACGGGCCGGTCACACGTCTACCCGGCGAAGTCGGCGCCCGCGGAGGTACTGGCCACGGGGCGGCCCCTCCTGCTGCGCGTCACGGCATCGGACGTCCCCAGCTGGCTGGCGCCGCCCGGCCCGCCGGCCTTCGGCTTCCACTCGGTCCTGCTGCTGCCGCTGTACGCACGGGGCACCACTCTGGGCCTGGCCCAGTTCGTCCGCCATCGCACCGGTACCCCGTTCGATGACGACGACCTTCTGCTGGCGCAGGAGATCACGACCAGGGCGGCCGTGTACATCGACAACGCCCGCCGGTACACCCACGAGCGCCACACCGCACTCACCCTCCAGCGCAGCCTGCTGCCGCAGCGCCCCGTGGAGCAGTCCGCCGCCGGGACCGCCGCCCGCTACCTGCCCAGCGGGTCCCGGGCGGGCGTGGGCGGCGACTGGTACGACGTGATTCCGCTCTCCGGCGCCCGTGTCGCTCTCGTCGTGGGCGACGTCGTCGGCCGCGGGCTGCACGCCGCCGCCACCATGGGCCGGCTGCGCACCGTCGTCCGCGCCTTCGCCGACATCGATCTGATGCCGGACGAACTGCTCACCCATCTCGACGACGTGGTCATCCGCCTCCAGCGGGAGGAGACCCGCGAGGACGGCGAGATCAGCGCCACCTGCCTGTACGCGGTCTACGACCCGGTCACCCGCGTCTGCTCCCTGGCCAGCGCCGGGCACGTCCCGCCGGCCGTGGCGCCCCCCTCGGCCGCCGCCCGGCCGGCCGAGTGCCCGGCCCTGCCGATCGGTCCGCCGCTCGGCCTGGGCGGGCTGCCTTTCGAGACCGTCCAGTGGGAACTGCCGGAGGGCAGCCTCCTCGCCCTGTACAGCGACGGCCTCATCCAGAGCCGCGAGCGCGACGTGGACGCCTCGCTGACGCTGCTGCGCGATGCCCTCGCACAGGCGTCTCGGTCGTCGGAGTCACCGGACGAGGCGTGCGACCGGCTGCTGGCCGCGCTGCTTCCCGACCGTCCCGCCGACGACGTCGCGCTCCTGGTGGCGCGCACCCGGGCACTCGACCCCGGCCACGTCGCGACGCTGGCCCTCCCGTCCGAACCGGCCGCGGTCTCCGGAGCCCGCCGTTTCACCACCGACACGCTGAGCGCATGGGGACTGGACGAGCTGTCCTTCACCACGGAACTCATGGTCAGCGAGCTGGTGACCAACGCGATCCGCTACGGCAAGCCCCCCGTCCATCTGCGGCTCATCCTCGAATCGACCTTGACCTGCGAGGTCTTCGACACCAACAGCACCGCCCCGCACATGCGCCGCGCCCGGACCTTCGACGAGGGTGGCCGCGGCCTGCTGCTGGTCGCCCAGCTCGCCGAGCGATGGGGCACGCGGCACAGCCGCGAGGGCAAGGTCATCTGGGCGGAACAGGCCCTCCCGCAGCGCCTTCCGTAGCCCTGCCGCAGCCCCTCCCGTAGATCAGCGCCGGCCACCACAGGCAGGTTCCTCAGCGGCGGTGGACGCTCACGGCATAGCCGCCGCCGTCGTACGGGTCGGCGTCCCAGGTGGCGAAGCGGTCGACGAGCGTGAGGCCGGCTTCGGTGCAGTAGGCGTCGTACTCCGGCAGCGTGATGCTGGGCGGCACCGGCAGGTGGGCCGCGTCCAGGCCGAAGCCGGCGACCATCAGGCCGCCCGGTCGCAACGCCGCGGCCAGGCGCTTGACCACCGTGGCCTCGGTGCCGGTCGCGAGCAACGGAAAGATGTTGCCCGCGGCGACCACGAGGTCGAAGTCCGCTGCGATGCCGAGCGTGTCCGGCTCGAACTCGGTCAGATCGACCTGGTACCAGGGCAGGTCCGGCGCCTGCTCCCGCGCCACCGCCAGCATCGACGCATCGAGGTCCACTCCGACGCAGTCGTACCCGAGCTCCGTCAGCCGGATCATGACCCGGCCCGTACCGCACCCGGCGTCCAGCACCCGCGCTCCGGGAGGCACGAGAGCCGCGCAGAACCGCGCCTCACCGTGCACGTCCTTTCCGCTGCGGGCCAGCGCCGCGAAACGTGCGGCGTAGTCATTGCCGGACGTTTCCCCGGTCAGTTCCTGCCAACGGCTCATGAGATCAACTATAGGCCGACGCGGTGTGCCCACCGTCACCGCACAGCGCAAAAGCCTCACGTTCGGGCAGGTGGGACGGCACATCCACCGTGCTCCGGGCGGACGGATAGCCTGGGCCCGTCAGCGAAGATCACAGAAGGGTGGAGCACATGGCAGACATCGTGGAGAAGGCGGCGCGCAAGGTCTTCGAGAGCTACGACGTCGACGGGGACGGCCTGCTCACCGCGGACGAGTACCGCAAGGTCGTATCGGAGCTGGAGGGCTCGGAGATAACCGAGTCGCAGGCCCAGGGGCTGATCGACTCGCTCGACACCGACGGCGATCGCCAGGTCTCCTTCGAGGAGTTCTGGGCAGCCATGAATGGCTGACACCGTCGGGTCCGGCACGCGAGCGTGCCGGGCCCGGCCAGTCACCGCGGGCCGCTACCTGGCGAGGTCACGAAAGGGCCGGAGCCTCGGGTCATGAGGCCGGCCCTTTCAGTCGTCTTCAGTCGTCGGCGAGCGTCGGACTCGGTCAGACGCGGTCGGCCGCAATCAGGAGGTACTGGAAGGAGCCGTCCTTGTACGAGTTGATGAACGCCTCCTCGATGCCGGTGACCAGGGAAGACGTGGCTCGCAGCTCCCAGTAGGGCAGGGTCGCGGCAGTCAGGTCGATGACGGTCTGCGGTACGAGACGGTTGTCCGCCATGGCGCGCATGTACTCCCGGCGGGAGTGGATGTTGCACTCGAAGTGCGCGTTGATCTGGGACACCCACTTCGAGGGCTGTCCGTGCCGCGGGTTCCAGCAGCCGGTGATGGTCACGTACCGACCGCCGACCTCAAGGATGCGGGAGTGCTCGGCGAACAGGTCGTGCAGGTCGACGTACATGGTCGACTCGTTGTTCCACGAGGCCGCGGCCTGCCCCGTCCTGAACGGTGTGTCGAGCATGTTGCACACGCGGGCGTGGACGTGGTCCTCAATGCCGAGTTCACGGGCGCGCTGGTTGGCGAAGTCGGCCTGCTTGGCCGACAGGGTGACGCCCTCGACCTTGCATCCGAACCGCTGGTGGGCCATGACCATCGAACCGCCCCGGCCGCAGCCGGCGTCCACGAGCGTGTCGTCACGCCCGATGGGGCCGAGGTGGTCCAGGAGGTATTCGGCCTGCGCCGACTCCAGGCGGTGGAGCTCGGCGATCAGCCGCTTCTCGTAGTCACTGTCGGCGGCGTTCCCGAGGGCGGCATGGTCGATGTCGCCGATGCCGTAGTGGTGGTGGTAGAGGCCGTCGACGTCGCCGAGACGCAGGTTGACGGGCCTGGCCTCCTGGTCCCAGTAACGGGCGATCTCACCCTGATAGGGCGACGCCGGGGCGGGGACGAAGGCGGAGGTGCCGTTGATGGTGCTGAACTCGGTGCTGGTCACAGATAATTCCAATCCTCTTACCAGAAGTCGGGCAGGCTGTAGCGGTAGGTGTTGGTCTGGTGCCAGTAGTGGTTGCCGTCGACCCATACGGCCACGCCGCGCAGGAAGCGCAGCACGGTCGGGACGGGACAGTCGGTGGCCAAGGCGGCGGCCTCGGCTTCGAAGCGGTGCATGAGGTCGTTGTGGACCTCTACCGCCTTCAAATAGGCGTCCTTTTCGGAGAGGCCCTCGCGTTCGGCGATCACCACGGGGAGGTTCAGGTGCTTGCCGGGGCTCTTGAGTTCCTTGGTGTACGAGTACAGGTCGTTGACGATGGTGGTCGCGTTGCCCGCGAGCGCGATGACCCGCTGCATGGCGGGCTGCGCGTGCAGGTCCGCCGGCAGCTCGTAGCCGCCGACGGTGTCGGTGATGGTCGGGCAGGGGCGGAAGTTGTTGAACTGACGCATCGCCAGGTACTCCCACACCTCGGGCGTGTGGTCCGTCTGGGCCCAGGCGGCCTCCGCGAGATACCCCAGGTGCAGCCGGCCCATGTCGTGCCGGTACCGGTCGGCCTGGGAGGGGGTGGCCGCCTCGAGGAAGTACGCCATGGCGGAGCGGTAGGCGCGCCGAGGGGCGTCCGACTGGAGCGACTCCAGCCACGCCGGCTCGTACTCCTCTGTCGTGTGCAGCGGGTCGAGTGCCGTGTGCGCCAGCAGGAGGCGGCTGCCGAGGCCGATGGGCGAGCCGCCGTGGTCCTCGCAGTAGCAGTCGTCGACCGCGTTCTCGGCGACCATCAGCCGCGTGGCGAGCATCACGTGCTCGACGGTGGGGGCGTCCGGATGGCAGGCGACCATGTAGCGGCCGACGGAGAAGCCGTCGAACTGGTCCTCCCACTCCGGGGGATAGACCTGCGCCTCGTCCACCGCCCATGCCTTGATCCTGCGGCTGACCTCCTCGACCCGCGCCGGGTCGGGCTCCGGGATCGCGTGGTAGTAGAGGCCCGGGACCGGATTGCCCTCCACCGCCGGCGCGGGCTCCGGTGCTTCGGCCTCCGGTGCCTCGGGGGTCTCGGGGGCCTCGAGCTCCGGAGGCACCGGCAGCTCCTCACGCCGGGCCAAGTGCAGGCTCGCCGTGCCCAGACCGCTGGGGCCACGCAGTATCCGTTCCAGGGCGGGGTTCGGTCCGGGCGGGCTCGGCTGCAGGGGAGGAATCCCGGGATCGGGCATCCGTAACTCCTTGGTGAGATGGGTGTGCTGAGCCGGGTCCCGGGTGTGCTGCCCGGCTCGGGAGGGTGCGGGCCGTGGTGGCCGCCGGACGGGGCGCTAGCCGCGTCTGCGCGGGAGCCGCGCCGGCATCGCGATACCGGCCACGCCGTAACGGTTCTGCCGCGGGAGGTGAAGGCAGTCAACGGCCATCGGGCTGGCTCCCCTTCGTGAGGTCGGAGGTCGGCGTACCTGGCGTGGAGCGGCTAAAGCGGAGAAGAGCGAAGGGCTGCGAAATATCTGGTAATCGGGAACGAATATCCGAGAATCCGGCTGTCCGGACACCAGGAAACAATAACGACCGGCTCGGCCTGCTCGCCCGTGAGACCGTTGGAGTTACCTCGATGCAGTGACCTTGGTCCGCGTGGGGTTTATTCAGGTGACCGATGGCATTCGGACTACGTGGCCGAGAGCACGTTTCACGCACGGCAGAGTCACCCCATCCGGCACTCACCTTTGGTTCCGGCGGCCCGATTCGGGCCTGATTCGACAGCCCACGAATCACGAATCCGGCACCGGGCGTAAGTGGCTGCTTTCTTGACGGCCGGCAACGCGGTATTAGGCGCTGCCGGGGCACGACTTCGGATCGTCGAAGACGTCACCGTCCCGCCGCCCCGCGCCCCGCCACAGAGGTAGTACGGCGAAATCCAGCCATGTTCCGCCGGGGAGAAGCGAACTTCGCTTCCGGAAGGTCAGGTTCGGGGGTGCGCCGGTACGTTTGGCCCACGCAGACGGTTCACCGGATGCGATGCGACGGGGCTGCGGCGGGGGCGTGAAACCCGCCGAAAGGGACGGGGGTCCGATGCTTACGTGGGCCGAGGGCGCGCTGTACGGCGCCGGCGGCGGACTGGTCGTCGAGGCCGTCGTGACCTTCGGGCGACTGCACGCGTGGCAGCAGGCGCGGCATGCGGCACGGGCGGCCGCCGAGGCGCTGCCGCGGCTCGGCACGTACATCGATCCGCCCGCCGATTCGCTCGCCGCGCTCTTCCGCATCGTGCTGGGCGGCGCGGCCGGCTGGCTGCTCCACGGCGAGCTGGCAGGGGTGTTCGCGGCCGTCGCGGTGGGCGCTTCGGCGCCTGCGGTGCTCGCTCAGATGGGGAGTGCGACCACCGTCGCCGAGGCGCTGCAGATGGGCGCCGCCCCCGGATCCGCTCCGGGGGCCGCTCCGGGGTCCGCTCCGGGGTCCGCTCCCGCCGCCCCTACTGCGCCCGCCGCCCCGGCCGCTCCCGGGGCCGCCCCGCCCCCTTCGGCCGTCCCACCGCAGCCCGGCCCACCGGGACCCGACCGGACTCGAGGGGAGGCCGCCCCGTGAGCCGCGGTTCGGTCGCCCGGCGCTCCTGGGCGTCGTTCACCGGTAGGCAGCGCACCGTCCTCCCGCGGGCAGCGGAACGCGGACGTGCGGGATACACCCTGTGGCAGCGCGTCCGGGCATCGTTCACCGGCGTCGTCCTCCCCCCGCGCCCCGTCCACGTCCCCGCCGCCGCCTCCGCACCGGTCCCCCAACAGCCGTCCGCGCACCGGCCGCAGGCCCGCCCCGCCGCGCCGGGCTGGTTCACGCTGCCGCCGCTTCCCACGGTCGCCGCGCTGACCGCCGCCGGGAGTGACGCGGTGGTCCTCGAGGCGTCCTCCCCCGACGGCCGGGCGGGCTTCCTGGTGCGCCACCCCGCGGGCAACGCGTCCGAGTACCACCTGGAGTTGGTGGTGCGCGACGCCGGCGACGAGGACCGGCCGCTGCTGGCCACGGTCACCTACAGGCAGCCGGACGGACCGGAGCGCGTCCTCCTCGTACCCGTCGTGCAGGGCCCTTTCGGGCCTGCCGCGTCGTACGTACATCTCCGCGGCTTCGGACCGGACGTGACATGGGCCGCCACCGGCCCGTCACCCGTGCCCCCGGACGCCGACTGGGCGCCGGCCACCGTCGCGGACTCCATCGGCGCCGCGCTCAACGAGTCGACCCGCGACGCCTGGCGCCGCGTGCGGGAGTTCGTGAGCGAAGGGATACGCGACGTCATCGACGGTGCGCTGCGATGACGCCCAAGAGGACGTCCAAGACGACGCCCAAGACGAAGATCAGGATGACGTCCAAAGGGGCGGCGTCCGGTCCCGCGCTTCGGTACCGCGCCGCGCTCGACGCCGTTCTCCGGGACGCGACGAGCCCGCAGGGCGCGGTACACGAGCTGCTCGGCGAGCGGCAGTTGTGGTGGAAGTGCTGCAGCGAGGCAGTCCGCACGGATCCCTCCTGGCTGCGCTCCGGGCGAGCCGGGGAGCTGGCGTCCTGGATCGACGCGACAGCCCCGGACCGCCCGTCCGACGCGCTGCCGCCCGCCCGCCACGCCTGCCTGCTGGCCCATGCCTTGAGCGCACCGGAGGGCCGGGCAGCGGAGCACGACGAAGCCCTGGCGCGCGTACGGAGCACGTGGGCGGGCAGCGGGCTGCTGTCCGTCAACGCCGCTCCCGGTCCCGCGCAGCCGTCCGGCCGGGGAGTCGACGGCCTGCCGGCCGACGCCGCCGAGCGGCTGCATGCCGTACTCGAACGCATCCCTCAGTTGCCCGGTGACGAGAGCGAGCGGTCGCCCGCGGCGGACGGCACGCTGATGGTCGCCGCGCTGCTGATGGCGGGGTGCGAGCCGCGCAGACGGCCGCTGGTACAAGTACCGGTGGTGTTCGGAGAGACGGACCACCACGACGGCGAGGGCAACGGCACCGCGAACAACAACGACGCCGAGGGCCCCGGCGCCACCGGCGTGCTGGAGCTCCGCGAGTTCCCCGCCGGGCCCCCGGGCCTGTACCCCGATCCTCGCTCCATGACCGGTCTGCGCAGCTCCGACGGCCAGTTCGCGACCGCTCTCGGCCGGGCGTGGGCCGTGGCCGGGCCCGGCCGCGGCGCGCGCTGTGTGCTGTGGCGGCTCGTCATGACGGACCGTCCCGCCCCTCCCCCGCGGATCGAGGGCCCCTCCCTCGGCGCCGCCTTCGCCCTGGGCCTGCGGGAACTCCTGCGGTATCCCCGTACGCGACGGCCCAGCGTGGCCTGGCTGCGCGGCGTCTTCTACGGTCTGCGCCCGCGCACCGCGGTGACGGGAGCGCTGGGCAACGGTGAGCGGCTCACCGGCGTCAGCGGCATGGAGAGCAAGCTCCTGGCCGCGCGCCGCAAGGGGCTGCGGCTGGTCGCCCCCGCCGCGAACCGGCCCGACGCCGCCCACGCGCCCGAGCCCGCGGACGTGAAGTTCGCCGAGACGCTCCGGCAGGCCGACCGTTACGCCCGCCGGTTCCGCACCGCCCGCCTGGTCACCGCGCTGGCCCTGGTCGTGGCGGCCGTGGCGTCCGGGGTGGTGGTGGAGCACCGGGAGTCCGCGGCCAGGGACCGGCTGGCCACCGCGCACCGGCTGGCCGATGTGTCGGAGGACATGCTGGGGAGCGACGTGGGGCTCGCCGGGCTGTTCGCGGAGCGCGCCTACCGGCAGCACGCCGATCCGCTGACCCGCCGGGCCCTCTTCCGCGCGGTCACCGCGAGCCCGCATCTGGCCGGAAGCGTGCGGGCCAGTGGCACGGTCTCCGCGGTGGCGGCCTCCGGGGAGGGGGAGCGCGCCTTCGCCGGGACCCGGGGTGGCGACGTGGAGCTGTGGGCGCTCGACGGCGGGCGGTTCGCCGGGCACCACAAGCGACTGGGCCGCCTCCCCGGCCCGGTGGAGACGGTCGCCTCCGACGCCGAAGGCAACGTCGTCGCGGCGGCCGACCACCGCACGGTGAAGGTGTGGGCGTACGGGGAGATCTCCGCCGTGCCTGGTCTGCCCGACGGGGAGCGGCCCACGGCGGTCGCGGTGTCGCCGTCGGGGCGCTATGTCGCGGTCACCACGACGACCTCGGAGTTCGACCTGCCGCGCACGCTCTCGGTCCTGGACCGGCTCTCCGGGCGGACGAGGCACCTGGAGCTCGACGACATGACGTCGGACCCGTCGGCGCTCGCCTTCGACGGGGATGCGGAGCTGGTGGTCGTCGAGTACGCCCACGGCAACTGGAACCGGATCTCCATGAAGCGGCTTGCCCGCACCGCCGGGAGCTCCCTCAGCTTCGGCACCTACAACGTGGCCTCCGCGCTCGCCACGGACGGCAGCCACATCAGCTACAGCAACAAGGGCCCCTCGCTGCCGGTCTGGCCGACCCGGGGCAAGCCCGACGCCTACGATCCGGACCTGGAGGCGAAGACGGAACCGGGCCTCGCGACAGCCCTGGCCGTCAGCCGCGGCGGTACCCACGTGGCCACGGCGATCGGCGCGACCCTCCGCGTGAGCCGTACGCACGCGCCGGACGGCAAGGCGTCCGATCCCCTCGTCCTCCCGGGCGCCGGCACGGTCGCCCGGGACGCCCTCACCTTCGTCGGCTCCGGCGGCAGCAGGCTCGTCTCGGCGTCCCGCGACCTCCTCAGCCTGTGGGACCTGGGCCAGCGCTCACGTATCGCGCGAGTCACCGAAGTCCCGGTCAAGGAATCCTGTCTGGCCTGTGAGGAGCCGCGTGTTTCCGTGTCGCCGGACGGGCGCGACGCGGTGGTTTTCGACAGCCAGGGAACCGGGCTGTCCGCCCTGAGACTCGGCATTCCCGCCACGGACGAGCGGCAGCGGGAGCTGCCCCGCAAGGCGAAGGTCCCCGGGTTCGCGGAGGTCCTGTGGCGGCCCGACAGTGAGCGGCTGATCGTGGTGGGGCCGGACGGCAGCGCGGAGATCCTCGCCCGCGGACGCGCGTGGCGGTCCGTCGGCACCTGGCACGCGCTGCCGAATCCGCTCCGGCTCTCCGACCCTCCCACGCTGCTGCGGTTCCTGCCCGGCGGCCGGAAGGTGGCCGAAGTGCACGCCTCCGGCACGGTCCGCCTCAGGGACGCGGAGTCCGGCAAGGTACTGCACGAGGTGCCGGGCCCGAGGTCCATGGCGCCGACGGCCGACTCCAGCGTCGAGCTGAGCCGCAGCTTCGTGGCACTGGACGCGCGGGCCGCGCACGCCGCGGTGATCGACAGGTCGGACCTCGACGGGAGCGGCGGCGCCCGCGTCCACGTCATCGGCACCGAGTCCGGCCGTACCCGTACACTCCGTGTGGCCGACGTCCGGGGCATCACCTACGCCGGCGACCGCCTGCTGGTCCAACGCGGCAGCGGCGTACTGGAGTTGTGGACCGCGTCCGGCAGCCGGCGTCTCGGCACGGTCGAGGGCGCGGACGACCCCGCGGTCGGCCCGGTCACCGGCGGGGACCTCGTCGCCGGGACGACGTCCGAGGACCACACCGTCCGCCTCCTCGACCTGCCGTCCGAGAGCGCCCTCGGGACGCTCCCGCTGCCCGAGGGCAACAAGGCGGAGTCGACGGGCCTCGCCCTCACGGCGGACGGCACGAAGCTCGTCACCGCGACGGAGGCCGACTACTCGGAGACCGACTCCCCCGAACCCGACGGCCCTGCCACCGACGACATGGGGCAACTCATCGAATGGAGGCTCGATCCGCGTGGCTGGATCCACACCGTCTGCTCGTCGGCCGGCAGAGAAATCCGGCCGGACGACTGGGAGCAGTACATGGGCACCGAGGTACCTTCGTCGCTGCGCTGCGGGGAGTGAGGCGCGGCGAGGGATCGCCGCGGCGCTCGCGCTCGCGGCGGCCCTCGCACTGACCGGCTGCGGGCCGGATTCCGGCGGCCGCGCGGACGACGGCGGCCCGCGTCCCTCCCCCTCCGCGTCCGCTTCCCACCGCGGCCCTTCCGTGATCCGGCTGCCGGGCAATGCCTTCCTCGCCGACATTGCGGTGAGCGACGACGGCACGCTATGGGTTGCTCAGGGGCGGCTCAGCGCCATCGCGGAGATCTCTCCGTCGGGGAAGGTCACCCAGCACCCGCTCCCCCGCGGCGCCGGCTTCCCGCCCTACCCGTACGACCTCCAGAAATCCCCGGACGGCGGGATCTGGTACGCCGCCGGCGACCAGCTCGGACGCCTCGCCCCGTCCGGCAAGTTCACCTGGTGGGACGGCAATACGTACGCCCGTCCCAACGGCCCCGGCGGCAAGGACCCCGGCTTCCCCGACGCCCTGACCCTCGGCCCCGACAACACCATCTGGTTCGAGCACCCCGAGCGCGGTGGCAACGTCATGAGCCGTGCCGACATGAAGCGGGGGCTGAGCCGCATCGGGCCGATGAAGGGCAAGTTCGACATCCCGGTACGCGGCATGGCCACGGGACCGGACGGTGCGGTGTGGTTCTCCCAGCAGCTTCAGTACGACGAGGACGACCGCGACGGCGTCGGACGGCTCACCGCCGAAGGGCAGTACAAGGAGTGGCCGCTGCCCAAGGGCACGGTCCCGCAGAGCATGGTCGCCGGCCCCGACGAGGCGCTGTGGTTCACCGAGCGGCGCGGCATCGGACGCATCGACACCGGCGGCCGCTTCTCCCACTTCCCCGTCCGGGCCTCCCAGCACCCGGGCGACATCACCCTCGGGCCCGACAAGGCCCTCTGGTTCACAACGGATCACCGGGTCGGACGCCTCACCACCAAGGGCAGGATCACGCTCTGGCCCGTACGGGGAGCGAAGAATCTGACCGGCATCGCGCCTGCCCGGGGCGGCGGCTTCTGGCTGGCGGACCGCGATACCGACACGGTCCGCCACTTCACACCGCCACCCCGCTGAACCACCCATTCCTTTCTGACATTGGTTCTCAGGCGCGGTCCTGCTGGCGGTCGACCCTCCGGCTGGCGGCGGAGCTTGGCGCCGCCTCTTCTGCATGTGTCCCTGACGCTGCATCATGTGCCCATGTCTTCCCATGACTTGCAGGCCCTGGCCGACCGCGACGGCATCCGCGTGTACGGCGCCCAGCGCGTCAGCTCCGCTCCGCCGGTATGGGAGGTCCAGCTGACCTACCCGTACGCGAAGTTCAAGGAACTGGGAGCCGACCCGGACGACCCCCTATGCACTCCGGGGTGGCCCTGCATGACACCGCACCGCCCCGGCGTGGGGGACGTACTGGAGCAATGGTTCGCGACGATCGCCGGCCGGGGCCCGGAAAGGCCGCCGTCCCACGTGGTGGCCGCGCTCCAGCGGGACCTGCGGCATCTGCTGGGCAACAGGTACGAGGAGTACAGGCGGGCGTCCGGGCGAGTGTCGGGCGGGTCGCCGAGCGCCGCGGCGTCGGGTGGCTGCCTGGCAGTCATGCTCGGCGTGCTCAGTGCGGCATGCGCGGCCATCTGGCTGCTTGTGTGATCTCTGCTTGTGTGATCTCTGCTCGTGCGACCTGACCCGTGCTGTTGCGTCTCGGGCTGTCGCCGTTGCACCGGAACCGGCGGGGCGCCGCGCCTGGACAATGTAAAAGCGTTGCGTCTACTCTCTCGCCCCAGGTGTCCGCGGCACGTCGACGCTGCAGCACAGCCCTAGGGCGGCGTTGATTACTGTGCGTATAGTTGCACCATGAGCAACTACCGTCCAGATAAGGAAACAACAGGTACGACAGGTTCACAGGCCAGCGGCGTGCAATCCGTCGACCGCGCCATCACCGTGCTGGAGATTCTGGCCCAACGCGACGAGGCCGGGGTCAGCGAGGTGGCCGCCGAGATAGATGTACACAAATCCACCGCTTTCCGGCTGCTCGGCGCCCTGGAGGCGCGCGGCATGGTGGAGCAGGCGGGCGAGCGCGGCAAGTACCGCCTCGGCTTCGGCATCGTACGCCTGGCCGGCGCGGTCACCGGACGCATCGACATCACCCAGCAGGGCCGTCCGGTCTGCCAGCGGCTCGCCGAGGAGATCGGCGAGACCGTCAACATCGCCGTGATGCAGGAGCACTACGCGATCAACCTGTACCAGGTGCGCGGCCCCGGGGCCATCACCGCGCACAACTGGGTCGGCCAGCTGACCCCCTTGCACGCCACCTCCAGCGGCAAGATCCTGCTCGCCCACATGCCCGCCCAGGAGCGCGCCGCGCTCCTGTCCGAGGCCGGCATGCGGAAGGTGACCCCGCACACGCTGACCGCGAAGAGCAAGCTCGAGAAGGACCTCACCGAGGTACGCAAGCGTGGCTACTCGATGACCTTGGAAGAGTTCGAGATAGGTCTCCACGCCATGGCCGCGCCGGTCTGGGACCGGGACGGGGACGTCATCGCGGCACTCAGCGCCTCGGGGCCGGCGTACCGGTTCACCGAAGAGCGCATGCAGGAACTGGCCCCCATGCTGCTCAAGGGCGCCGAAGAGATCAGCCACCGGATGGGCTACCTGGGCTGAGCGGCTGTGCGCCGCTCGCCGCACGACCACCCACCCAAGGCCGCCCGCCACGGAGCCGCCCACCTCAGGGCCGCCCGCCGCGGGGCCGCTCGCCACAGGACGAGGACGCGGGCGTGATCACGCAGACGTGATCACGCGGACATGATCACGCCGAGCGTGCGGTGAGCCGCGCCGCGACACAGGGCGGCAGGTTGGGCGCTTCCGTGGACGGCTGTACATAGATCATGCCGTCCGCGATGAGGACCTCGTGCGTGCGGACCGGGCGCCGGGCCGGCGGGGCGTCGACGGCTCCCGTCCGGAGGTCGAACTTCGAGGAATGCAGCGGGCATTCCACCTCGCACCCCTCCAGCCAGCCGTCGGCGAGCGAGGCGTCCTGGTGCGTGCAGGTGTCGTCGATCGCGAAGATCTCGCCGTCCTCGGTGTGGAACACGGAGATGGGCGGTTCGACGTCGAGCCGATGGGCCTCGCCTCGCGGCAGATCCGCGAGAGTGCATGCGGGAATCATATGGCACTCCGGTGCGTATAGCGAAACGGACTGCGTTACGCGCAACAGCGCAACGTCAGTCTGCGGGTGCCCTCAAATCGCTGTCAAGACACCCAGAACTCGGACTTTCCCACGAGCTTGTAGATCTTCGGCGACCGGTCTTGACGTGAACGCTCTCTCAAGGTTCCGTTGCGTATGCAGAAACGCGTGTTCTTATGCGCAACACCTCCCCAGCGTGCACCACCGCCTGCACCGCCTGCGACGTCGCGTTCAGCACGGCTTCTGACAAGCCTCGGAGGCGCGGCCGACGCACGGCCCGCACGGTCCCCCGTCCCCGATCCCAGGAGGTCACATGTCCATCCGTGCCATCGACGAGGCGCCCCTGAACCCATTCCACCGAAAACTGACCTGGGCCTGCGCCGGCGGCCCGTTCCTGGACGGTTACCTGCTCAGCATCATCGGTGTCTCGCTGATCGGGATGAGCAACGAGCTGCACCTGACCACCGGCGACGAGAGCCTCATCGGCGCCGCCGCCCTGGTCGGCATCTTCATCGGGGGGCTGTGCTTCGGCGCCGTCACCGACCGGCTCGGCCGTGAGGCGATGTACACCATCGACCTGGCGGTACTGGTCGGCGGATCGATATTGTCGGTGTTCGCCGATGAGACCTGGCAGGTCGTCATCCTGCGTTTCATACTGGGCGTTGCCATCGGCGCGGACTATCCCATCGCCACGTCACTGCTGGCCGAATGGGTGCCGAACAAGCACCGCGGCCGGCTGCTCGGCATCCTCATCCTCGCCTGGTACATCGGCGCGGCGGCCGCGTACGTGGTCGGATACGCGATGGCCGAGCTCGGCGGCAACGGCACCTGGCGCTGGATGCTCGCCTCCTCCGCCGTCCTGAGCGCGGTGATCCTGCTGATGCGGATCGGCACGCCCGAATCACCTCTGTGGTTGGTGAACAAGGGCCGCACCGAGGACGCCCAGAAGGCGATCAAGCGTGCGCTCGGCCGTACCGTTTCGACCAACGAACTGCTCGCCGCCGCGGCGACCGAGCAGGCGCTGCAGCAGCACCGGTTCCGCGACCTGTTCCACGGTACTTATCTGCGGCGGACGCTGTTCTGCGGTCTCTTCTACATGTGTCAGATCACGCCGATGTTCGCCCTGCTCACCTTCGGACCCACCATTCTGGGCTCGTTCGGCCTCGGCAAGGGCAACGAGGGCAACCTCGGCTCGGCCCTGATCAGCGTGGTATTCGTACTGGGTTGTATCCCCGCGCTGCGCATGGTCGACCGGATCGGCCGCCGCCCGGTCATCGTCTGGTCGTTCGCCCTGATGGCGATCCCGCTGCTGATCCTCGGCGGCGGTTCCTCGGTGCCCTTCGCGCTGGTCATCGCCTGCTTCTGCGCCTACGCCCTCTTCTCCGGCGGGCCCACGGTGCTGGAGTGGACCTATCCCAACGAGCTGTTCCCCACCAGCATCCGGGCGACGGCGGGCGGCGTGGCCACGTCCATCAGCCGCGTCGGCGCCGCCGCGGGCACCTATCTGCTGCCGATCTCCCTCAGCAAGCTGGGCATCGGCCCGACCATGCTG
This sequence comes from Streptomyces sp. NPDC053542, assembly GCF_044544685.1. Taxonomy (NCBI): domain Bacteria; kingdom Bacillati; phylum Actinomycetota; class Actinomycetes; order Kitasatosporales; family Streptomycetaceae; genus Streptomyces; species Streptomyces sp. NPDC053542. The sequence goes on along the minus strand of NZ_JBITXL010000009.1, from coordinate 113,097 downwards.
ATCGGCGCCGGCATCACCCTGGTGGGCTGGCTGGTGTCCGTGCTCTGGGCCGAGGAGACGCGCGGCCGGACCCTGGCGGAGACCAGCTCCCTGCCCGCCGCCTCCACGCAGCACACGCCGGCCGGCGAAGAGCACCGCGAGACCGTCCGGGAAGGGGGATTCGGCGGATCCTGACGCCGCACGTCCGAACGACCTGACGCTGTCGGTCCGGAGGGTCCTGGCGCCGTAACGGCACGGATCCTGACGCCGTACGGCAGCGCGGGACGCGGCAGACAGCCGGCCGGCCTCGTCAGGGGGCCGGCCGGCTGTCTGCCGGACCCATTCGCCTCACCACGGCGCCGCCCGCCTCGCGGCTCACCGAACCCCTCACCCTCGCCGAGCATACTGGATGTATGGATATGTCCAAGTTCCGACTGTCCTCCATGGCGCCGTCCGAGGACGGACGGGATGTCCGGCGCCGGTCGTCGCCAAGAGCGCGCCTGCGCTCCCTCGTAGGCGCGCGGACCGTTGCCGGCCAGGTGTTCCTTCTGCACCTGGCGGTCGTGCTGCTGCTTGTCTGCGCGGCCGTGACGGCCCTCGTGCTGCAGGCCCGGGGCTCGAGTCTGCAGGAGGCCCGGGACCGCTCGCGCGTCGGCGCCGAGACCTTCGCGCACGCCCCGGGGACGCTCAGCGCCATGAAATCCGCCGACCCCAGCGCACTGCTGCAGCCGCGCGCCGAGGAAGCCCGGAAGCAGTCCGAGGTCAACTACATCATCGCGTTCAATACGGCCGGCATCCGCTGGACCCACCCCGACCCGGACCGGATCGGCAAGCACGTCGTCGGCACCTACGCCCCGGCGCTGCGCGGCAAGGTGTACCAGACCACCTCCTACACGCCCGGCGTCGGCCGCGCCGTGGACACGATGGTTCCCGTCTTCGACACCGACGGGAAGGTGGTCGGGCTGGTGTCCGTCGGCATCACGGTCAAGAGCGTGAATGCGAAGGTGATGGACCAGCTGCCGCTGCTGATCGGTTCGGCGGTCGGCGCGCTGCTACTGCTCACGGGCGGATCGGCGCTGGTCAGCCAGCGACTCCGGCGACAGACACACGGTCTGGACCCGGCCGAGATGACGCGGATGTACGAGCATCACGACGCGGTCCTGCACTCGGTCCGGGAGGGCGTGCTCGTCATCAGCGGTGACGGCCGGCTGCTGCTGGCCAACGACGAGGCCCAGCGACTGCTGGACCTTCCGGCGGACGCGGAGCGCCGGCAGATCTCCGAGCTGGGCCTGGAAGCGGGCACCGCCGAGCTGCTGGCGTCGGGCCGGACCGCCACCGACGAGGTACACCTGGCCGGGGACCGGCTGCTGGCGGTCAACCTGCGGCCGGTCGACGGGCACGGCGACCGGTCCGGCAGCGTGGCCACGCTGCGCGACACCACCGAACTGCGGGCGCTGGCGGGCCGTGCGGAGGTGGCCAGGGAGCGGCTGCAGCTGCTCTACGACGCCGGGGCGCGGATCGGCAGCACGCTGGATGTGGTGCGCACCGCGGAGGAGCTGGCCGAGGTCGCGGTTCCCCGGTTCGCCGATTTCGCCACGGTCGAGCTGCTGGACGCCGTCCTGCGCGGGGAGGAGCCGGACGGCACCGACACCGAGATGCGCCGCACGGTGATCCGCGGCATCCGTGACGACCAGCCCCTCATTCCGGTCGGCGAGCTGATCAGCTTTGTCCCCTCCCACCCGATCGCCACCGCCGTGGCGAGGGGGCACGCCGTACTCGAACCGGACCTGGCCGCCTCCGAGGGCTGGCGCACCCAGCACCCGGAGCGCGCCCAGCAAGTCCTGGACTACGGCATTCATTCGCTGATCTCGGTACCGCTGCAGGCACGCGGGGTGCTGTTGGGTACGGCCAATTTCTGGCGTTCGGAGAACACTCCCTTCGAGCCCGAAGAGCTGTCCTTCGCCGAGGAGCTGGCCGCCCGTGCGGCGGTCTCCATCGACAACGCCCGCCGCTACACCCGCGAGCACACCATGGCGGTCACGCTGCAGCGCAGCCTGCTGCCCCACGGCCTGCCCGAGCACTCCGGCATCGAGGTGGCCCATCGCTATCTGCCGGCCCACGCCGGGGTGGGCGGCGACTGGTTCGACGTCATCCCGCTGCCCGGTGCCCGGGTGGCGCTGGTGGTGGGCGACGTGGTCGGGCACGGCCTGCACGCCGCGGCCACGATGGGCCGGCTGCGGACCGCGGTGCACAACTTCTCCACGCTGGACCTGCCGCCCGACGAGCTGCTCGGCCACCTGGACGAGCTGGTCACCCGGATCGACCAGGACGAGAACCCCGAGGGCGCCGACGCCGGCGTGACCGGGGCGACCTGTCTGTACGCGATCTACGACCCGGTCTCCGGAAAGTGCTCGCTGGCCGGGGCCGGCCACCCGGGCCCGGCCCTGGTGCACCCCGACGGCACCGTGGGGTTCCCGGAGGTACCGGTGTCCCCGCCGCTGGGCCTGGGCGGCAGCCTGCCGTTCGAGACCGCCGAACTGTACCTTCCCGAAGACTCCCAACTGGTGCTGTACACCGATGGACTCATCGAGGACCGCGACCGCGACATGGACACGGGACTGCGGCTCCTGCGTACCGCCCTGGGCCACCCGGACCGGGACCCCGAGCAGACCTGCCAGGCTGTCTTCGACGCGCTGCTGCCTGCCCGCCCCCGGGACGATGTCGCGCTGCTCATCGCCCGGACCCGACTGCTGGACCGGGACCATGTCGCCGACTGGGAGGTACCGAGCGATCCCGCCGCCGTCCCGCGGGTCCGCGCCGAGGCCACCCGCCGGCTGGCAGCCTGGGGGCTGGAGCAGGCGGCCTTCACGAGCGAGTTGCTGATCAGCGAGCTGGTCACCAACGCCGTCCGCTACGGCGCCGAACCGATCCGTCTCCGCCTGCTGCTCGACGGCGACAGCCTGATCTGCGAAGTCGCCGACGGCAGCAGCACCTCCCCGCACCTGCGCCGCGCGAAGACCGGCGATGAGGGCGGTCGCGGCCTCTTCCTGGTCGCGCAGTTCGCCCAGCGCTGGGGCACGCGGTACACGGCCCGGGGCAAGGTCATCTGGACCGAGCAGTCCCTGAGCGGACCGGCGGCCGAGGCCGCGGGAGACACGGACGAAGCGCTGCTGAACCAGTGGGACGACTCGGCGTTCTGACGGCGCGGCGTCCGACGACGGAGCGAAGGGCGCAGGGCAGCGGCCGGTAGTGCGCCCTCCCCTTGACAACCCTTGCCCCGCAAGAAAAGCTGTTGCGCATAAAGATATACGTTGCGTAGTCAGAAACAGTGACAGTGTGGCCGACACGGCGATCTCATATCCCCGGCACACCCACCCGCGCGCAGACAAGGGAGCCCGCCCGTGGCCATCTCGGTGTTCGACCTCTTCTCCATCGGCATCGGCCCGTCCAGCTCGCACACCGTGGGCCCGATGCGGGCCGCCCACATGTTCGTCGGCCGCCTGAAAGAAGAGGGACTGCTGGCCCAGACGGCATCGGTACGGGCCGAGCTCTTCGGCTCCCTCGGCGCCACCGGCCACGGCCATGGCACCCCCAAGGCCGTCCTGCTCGGCCTGGAGGGCAACGAGCCGCACACGGTCGACGTCGCCGAGGCGGAGCGGGACGTCGAGCGGATCAACTCGGCCGGGCGGCTGCGGCTGCTGGGCCGGGACCTCGGCGACGCCCACGAGATCGACTTCCGCGCGGACAGCCACCTGGTCCTGCACCGCCGCCGTTCCCTGCCGTACCACGCCAACGGCATGACGCTGGCCGCGTACGACGCGCACGGCACTCCGCTGCTGGAGAAGACCTACTACTCGGTGGGCGGCGGCTTCGTCGTCGACGAGGACGCGGCGGGCGCCGACCGCATCGTGCTCGACGACACCGTACTGAAGTACCCCTTCAGCAGCGGCGACGAACTGCTGCGCCTGACCCGCGAGACGGGGCTGTCGATCTCGGCCCTGATGCTGGAGAACGAAACGGCCTGGCGCACCGAGGCCGAGGTCCGCGCCGGCCTGCTGGAGATCTGGCGGGTGATGCAGCAGTGCGTGGCCGCCGGCCTGTCCCGCGAGGGCATCCTGCCCGGCGGCCTCAAGGTCCGCCGCCGGGCCACCGCGGCGGCCAAGGCCCTACGCGCCCAGGGCGACCCCAACGCCCACGCCATGGAGTGGGTCACCCTGTACGCGATGGCCGTCAACGAGGAGAACGCGGCCGGCGGCCGGGTCGTGACCGCGCCCACCAACGGCGCGGCCGGCATCATCCCCGCCGTCCTGCACTACTACCTCAACTTCGTCCCCGGCGCCGACGACGACGGCATCGTCCGCTTCCTCCTCGCCGCCGGTGCCATCGGCCTGCTCTTCAAGGAGAACGCCTCCATCTCCGGCGCCGAGGTCGGCTGCCAGGGCGAGGTCGGCTCCGCTTGCTCCATGGCCTCCGGCGGCCTCGCCGAGGTCCTCGGCGGCTCCCCCGAGCAGGTCGAGAACGCCGCCGAGATCGGCATGGAACACAACCTCGGCCTCACCTGCGACCCGGTCGGCGGCCTCGTCCAGATCCCCTGCATCGAACGCAACGGCATGGCAGCGGTCAAGGCCGTCACCGCGGCCCGCATGGCCCTCCGCGGCGACGGCCGCCACCACGTCTCCCTCGACAAGGTCATCAAGACGATGAAGGAGACGGGCGCCGATATGAAGGTCAAGTACAAGGAGACGGCACGGGGCGGCCTCGCGGTCAACGTCATCGAGTGCTGAACGCACCGTCCTGACCACGCAGTTCGCACCTTTCAGCGCTGTCACGGGCTTGCCCTTCTGTACGGCGGAACGTCCCTCGGAAGTCCCTGTGACAGAGCTGAAAGTCCCTGAAAAGTCCCTGGGATGTCCCTGGCGAACCGGCTGGTGACTGGTCGCAGACAGCGCTTCATGTCCCCTGGGGGCAGCCCCGTCTGGCCCAAGGAACACGGTCATCTGACTGTTGTCGGCCCGCCGAGGGCTTGGTAGGCGGGGTGGTTGGGGCCGCCGCGGGTGAAGCGCCGCAGTACCTGCTCCGCCTCGGCGCTGCCATCGCCGTCGTCCGCCTGGGCAGGCCAGGCGACGCGGAGGCTGCGGCCGGGGGCCGTGCGCCCGCGAGATGGAGCAGCCAGCACGCTGATCCGCTAAGACCGGATCGCCGCGCATACGTCCGATCGTGTGCTCCCAAGCAGCGAGCACGGTGTACCCGGCTGCTGGGCTGCCCGGCCTACTGACGAGCCGGTTCCGCGCGCAGGATGGGGCCATGGACGCATCTGCCGGCATGTCCCCCTTCCTGCGGCGCAAGCTCGCCCGCCGCTTCCAGACGTTCGACACCGATGGCGACGGCTACGTCGATCGGGCTGACTTCCAGGCCGCCTGCGATCGCCTCGCGGCCGCCTTTCATCTGAGCGCCGACGCCCCGGAACTGGGGCATCTGCGTGAGCTCAGCGACGAGGTGTGGCAGCAGCTGGCCCAGGCCGCGGACGCCAATGCCGACGGCCGCATCGACCTGACCGAATACCAGGCGGCCTTCGCCGCCGGCCTGTTGGTCACCCCCGATTCCTTCGACGCCGGGTACGTGCCCTTCCTCGACGCGTTGATGGACATCGCCGACACCGACGGCGACGGCAAGCTCACCCGGGACGAGCAGGTGCGCTGGACCGGCGCGCTGATGGGGCTGCCGGAGGCGGATGCCCGGGAGGTCTTCGGCCGCCTGGACCGGGACGCGGACGGACTGATCAGCCGCGACGAGATGCTGGATGCGATCCGGGAGTACTACTTCAACGAGGAGCCGACATCGACGGGGGTCTGGCTACTCGGCCCGCTCGACCCGCATTGAACGGATGGCACCCTCACCCTGCACAGCACTCGGTAACGGCTCGCGCCCGGGGCACGTGCCGGAGTGCATCACAGCGCCCTCATCGGTACACCCCGCTGACCCAACGCTGTCACCTGACACGGCCGAGACCCCGGCCGTCTAGGCAGGGTTTTGGTGATCAATCAGTCGGCGCTGGTGTGCTACCTGTCCCGGTGAGCCAGCCGGCTGATCAGTCGCTCCGAACGGCGCAAACCCCGTACCTCGTACGGAGCACTCGAACATTTCTCCCCTTCCGGCATCTCATGACCCGCGCCATGATGGGCCCGGGCCCCCCTTGCCGACATCGCCGAGCGGACCGGGACCAGCACCCGGAGCCTGATCCGGCGCTTCCGCGACCAGACCGGCACCACCCCGCTCCAGTGGCTCCACCGGGCCCGCATCCGCCAGGCCCAGCACCTGCTGGAAACCACGGAGCACTCCGTGGAGGGCATCGGCTCCCAGGTCGGCTTCGGCTCACTCACCGCCTTCCGTGACCGCTTCAAACGCACCACCGGCGTCAGCCCGCGGGCCTACCGACGCACGTTCAGCTGAACCGGTACCCCGGAGCCGTGCCCCTTCGAGTCACACAGCGCCCACGGCTGTCGCGCGTCGCCGCTGTGCCGAACGAGTGAGCGGACACGGGACGGGCGCCGCAATCGACGCTGTGACTTTCGCTGCGTACCCGCCCTCGCGTCGCCCGGCGTCAACACCGCACGGCCGGTCGGGTGCCGGCCACGAAGGCGTGTCCGCCCTGCTACCGCTGCGCTGCCAGGAACGGCAGGACCACGTCGGCCATCTCCTCGGGTACCTCCTCCGCGAGGTCGTGGCCCGCGTCGAAGACGTGTCCGGTGACGTCGTGGGCCACGAGCCGTGCCTGGGACTCGTTGCGTTCGCCGATGAAGGCAGAGCCGCCCAGCGCCAGGACCGGGATGTCCAGCTTCTCCCGAGCGGCCCGCCGGTTCTGTTCGGCGTCGATGAGCATCGCCCGGTAGATCGCGAGCATCGCGCGGATGCCGCCGGGCAGGGAATAGCAACGCACATACTCCTCGATCGCGTCGGGGGTCGCGGTGTCGGGATGGCTGCGCTCATTCTTGATCATGTAGGTGATCAGCTCGCGCTCATGCCCGCTGATCAGCATCTCCGGTACGTCGGGCTGGAAATAGAAGCCCAGGTGCCACAAGTGCATGCCGCTGGAGACGTTTTGGGAGGTGAGGGCCGTGTGGTCCTCGAAGCCGAATCCGGGGAACAGCGCCTCGGCGAGGACCAGGGCGGTGACGTGGGCGCGGTGGCGGGCGGCGAGCTGGTAGCCGATCACGGCCCCCCAGTCCTCGCCGATCACCGCGTAGGTCTCGTGCCCGAGCCGGGCCATCAGCTCGGCGATGTCGTCGCTCATCGTCGCGGAGTCGTAGCCCCCCGCGGGGCGGGCGGAGTCGCCAAGACCGCGCAGGTCGGGCACGACGACGGTGTGGTGGGGCGTCAGCTTCGGGACCAGGTGGCGCCAGTGGTAGCCGGTCTTGGGCACGCCGTGCAGCAGCACCACGGCGGGGCCGGATCCGCCGGTGCGGTGGTGCAGGCTCGTTCCGTTGACGGCGGTACGACTGGTGCGCAGGGGTGTGGCGGTGTGGTCGTGGAGCATGGCGTGGCGCTTCCTGTCTGGGATGGGTGTGGCCAACCGGGACAAGCTTTTCTTTAGCGAGCGTTACAGAATCAGGGTATGAGGAACGCCCGGGCCGAGGGTGCGCGGCCGTCAGTCGAGCGCGGTCAGTGCGACGTCCACGAGGGGCCGGAGCGTGGACATGTCCGGTGTGATCTTCGACGAGACCAGCAGTCCGTTGAGGAAGGTGACCAAAAACGCGGCGAGCGTGTGCGGGTCGTACCGCGCCGCGATCTCGCCCCGCTCCATCGCGGCCCGCAGCACCTCACCCAACGCCTCCCGGCTCGCGTCCTGCATGTCGCGCACGGTGCGCCGGGTGGCCGCGTCCTGGGGCAGCCGCTCGCAGACGGCGTTGACGGCCAGGCAGCCCTGGCCGTCGCGGTCGACGGCGATGCGGATCCGCTCCGTCAGCAGCGTGCGGACCGCCGCACGGGCGTCCGCCTCCTCCTCCAGGGTGCGCAGGGCTGCCGCCGCGAGGGTGGTGCGGTAGTGCTCCAGCGCGGCCCGGTACAGGCCGTCCTTGCCGCCGAACGCCGCGTACAGGGAGCCCTGCCCGATCCCCAGGTGCTGGGCCAGGTCGCGCACCGAGGTCGCCTCGTAGCCGCGCGTCCAGAACAGGTCCATGGCGCGGGCCACCGCCGCCTCGGTGTCGAACTCCCGGGTCCTTGCCATGGCCTCACCGTAACGTATCTGGATCGATCGCTCAAGAATTCGCGGTTCGACCCTGCACCTCGGTCCGCGGGGTGTCGTCACCGGAGGGCACTGCACCGCCGTGTCGAGCCTCGCGGATGGGCCCGGTGGCGTCTGTGCGGCGAGGCGGGCACGGACTTCCGGCGATCTCGAGGGCGTACCGCTCCGTGAACACGGATGCGGGCGCCCTTCTCGCACACACCCTCCTCACTCCGCGGCCACCATCGCCCGCCATGCGCCCGGGCGCATGCCCGTCGCGTTCCGGAAGAAGACCGAGAAGCTGGAGGCGTCCGGGAATACAGTTGGAGTTCGATGTGCTCCCGGACTTTCTCGGGGTCCGGGAAGAGCGTCCAGGAGCCGTAGCACGTTGACGCGCTCACGGGGTGCGGCGTTCACGGCAGACCGTCGTGGCCGTCGCACGGCCGGGCCGTTCAGTGCGCGGTGAGGCCGCCGTCGACCACCAGCTCCGAGCCGGTGACGAACGAGGAGTCGTCGCAGGCCAGGAAGAGGATCGCGGGGGCGACCTCGTCGGCGCGCCCGGCCCGGCGCATGGGAGTGCGCTGGATGTCCGGCTGCCGGTCGCCCTGGTCGTCCAGGAGGTCCTGGATCATCGGCGTGGCGATCACCCCAGGATGCACCGAGTTGACCCGTACTCCCTGCCGGGCGTACTCGACCGCGGCGGTCTTGCTCAGCAGGCGCACGGCACCCTTGGACGCCTGGTAGGCCGCAGCCGCGCCGCTTCCCACCAGGCCGAGTACGGACGAGGTATTGATCACCGAGGCGTTGCCGCTCGCACGCAGGAGCGGCATCGCCGCCTTCATGCCGAGCCAGGTGCCTTTCTGGTTCACGTCGATGACGCGGTCCCACGCCTCTTCCTGTGTGTCCTCGATGCCTGGCCAGTCCAGGATGCCGGCGAGGTTCACGAGCACGTCCAGCGTTCCGAACCGGTCGCGTACGACGGTGATCACTTCGTCCCACTCCCCCGCGGAGGAGACATCGAGGCGGGCAGCGACGACCTCTGTGCCGCGTGCCCCGATCCGTTGGGACAGGTCCCGCAGGGGGCCGTCGGCGACATCGGTGATCACTAGCCGGGCGCCTTCGCGGGCGAAGAGTTCGGCGGTCGCTGTGCCGAGGCCGCCGGTCGCGCCCGTGATCAGCGCGACCTTGCCGTCAAGTCGTTGTCCGGTCATGGATATGGTCCTTGGTTCTCGTTGACGCTGACTGCGGTTCTCGTTGATGCTGACCGGCCGACTGGCTGACTGGCTGGCTGCTGTGTCGGGGCTTCTTGGTCCGCCGACGGCGGATGCGCCCCCCGGTGGCCAGGGCGGCCGCGGCCCGGCCTGCTCTACGGCGACGTCTGCTCCCGGTAGAGCACGAGGTGCTCGTGGTAGAGCACTCCGTCCCGGATGTCGCCTGTGGCGGTGAACCCGGTGTCGTCGACGTAGTCCAGGTGGCTGCCGGTCACCGTGTACCGGCCGGTGTACGCGCTGCGCCGCTCGCCGCGGGCCTCGTCGTAGCGGCCGTCCGGCAGCAGCTGCTGACGGATGTGGCCATCCGCGGTCACCCACGTTCCGACCACGTCGACGTGGTCGCTCTCCACGGTCCCGGCCATGGCGGACTCCTCTCCTCGAAGGGTGCGGTCCATCCCGCTCCACCGAGTCTGGGCAGGTCAGCGGCCACCAACCAGGGCGCGTGCTGCCTGGGTGTGCCACACCCGGGCAGCACACCGGGCCGCCGCCTAGCCTGGCCACATGGACGACAACCACCTGGGAGACTTCCTGCGCGCATGCCGCGCCGGCCTGCAGCCGCAGGACGTCGGCATGACGAGCTACGGGGCCCGCAGAGTCGCCGGACTGCGCCGCGAGGAGGTCGCCGTCCTGACCGGCGTGAACGCCGACTACTACACCCGCCTCGAACAAGGCCGCGAACGCAAGCCCTCACCCCAGGTGATCGACGCGCTGAGCCGCGCGCTGCGCCTCGACGCGGACGCCCGCGCGCACTTGTACCGGCTGGCCGGGGCCACGCCGAGCGAACGGCCCTCCCTCCACGCCGCCGAGCGGGTCAGCCCGGCGCTACGACAGCTGATGGACGGCTACCCGAACACTCCAGCGTTCGTCATGAGCCGGACCCTGGACCTCCTCGCCGTCAACGCCCTGGCCGATGCCCTCTACGCCCCGTTCGAGCCGGCGGACAACTTGGCCCGCATGACCTTCCTCGACCCTGCGGGCCGCCACTTCTACACGGACTGGGACCGGGCAGCACACGCCACCGTTGCCAACCTTCGCGAGGCAACCGGATTCGACCCGGACAACCCACGGCTGCGCGAAATCGTCCGTACCCTCACCGAGCACAGCGCGGACTTCACCCGCCTCTGGCAGTCCCACACCGTGCGAGGCAAAACACAGGACGCCAAACACCTCCTCCACCCAGACGTCGGCCCGCTCACTCTCACCTATCAAGCATTCGACGTACGCGAGACGCCCGGCCAGCAGCTCGTCATCTACCATGCCGAACCAGGCAGCCCCAGCGCCCACTCCCTCAACCTGCTCGGTTCCCTCCACGCCACCCGGCGCCGGCCCGACTCCGGCCCCACCGCTGACCAGCCGACGGAACGTGGAGATCGGCGGCGATAGGCCGACTTCGCCTCCGCGTGTTTCATAGATGCCGGCAGCCGCCCGGAGTTGGAGGCCGCGGTGAAGCTCGCCGGGGAGATCCACTCCTCCGGCCCCGCCATGCCCCTCGTCGTCCACGAGACAAGCGGCTCGGCTGCGGGATCGAGCTCGCCATGCTCGCCGAGGAGCTGCAGTCGAGCGATGTTCGGTGGCTGCGCGGATCGCCGTGCCGGAGCGACGCGGCCGGGCGTTGGCGATCGTGTACGCGGGCATGACCAGCGCCATCGCTCTCGGCGTCCCCCTGGGGAACGCGATCGGAAACCTGTCGTCCTGGCGGTGGGCCCTCGCCTTCGTCGTCCTCCTGGCCCTCATCACCGCGGTCGGGCTGTGGTTCACCCTTCCGCCCCTGCCCGGCTCCGCGGGGACCGGCATCCGCGACCGGCTCACGGCCATCCGCATCGGGCGGGTACCCACAGCCATGCTGACGACCACCCTGCGGGTGGTCGGAACATTCGCGGTCTACACCTACCTTGGCAGCATCCTGGTCACCTCACTCATGCCAGCGCTTCCGACCGCACCTGGCTGTTGCTTGCCTTCGGTATCGGCAGCTTCGCCGGAGTCATGGCCGGGGGACGCCTCGTCGCCGCAGGCTGTACCTACTCGTGAACACCCCGGACCACGAACGGCACGTGTTGCGTGCGGATGCGGGGCCCGGCGGAACGGCCGCCGGGCCCCGGCCGGTTTCAGCTCGCTGCGCTGTTCAGTGCCGCGAGGACCGCGCCGTACGCCTCCTTCTTCTGATAGTTGCCGTTGAAGGGCAGCGGGGTTTCCTGGGCGCGCCAGGAGTACTTGTCGGTGACGCCCCACACGGTGATGCCGTTGCATCTCGCGACGGCCACGCACGCCTGGGTGACCTGCCGGTACACATTGGCCTGTGCCGTGCCGGAGCCGCCGACGTCGAGCTCGGTGATCTGCACGTGCACGCCGAGGTCGGCGAAGCGCTGGAGGTTCTGCCGGTAGGTGCTGAGGTCGGAGTTCGAGGCCAGGTGGCTCTGGAAGCCGACGCAGTCGATCGGTACACCGCGGGCGCGGAAGTCCTTGACCATACGGTAGATGGCATCACTCTTGGCGTTGATGCCGTCGGTGCCGTAGTCGTTGTAGCAGAGCTTGGCCTTGGGGTCGGCTGCCTTCGCGGTGCGGAAGGCGTCCTCGATCCAGCCGTTGCCGAGCTGCTTCTGGAGGTTGGACTGGCGTCGGCTGCCGTCCCATTCGAACGCCTCGTTGACCACGTCCCAGGAGTCGATCTTGCCCGCGTAGTGGCCGGCGACCTTGGTGATGTGGTTGCGCATCGCCTGGCGCAGGGCGTCGCCGGTCAGTCCCTGGACCCAGCCGGGCTGCTGAGAATGCCAGACCAGGGCGTGGCCGCGTACGAACTTGCCGCGCTGCTTGGCGTAGGCGACGAGTTCGTCGCCACCGCTGAAGTTGAACTGACCCGGGCTCGGCTCGGTGGCATCCCACTTCATCGCGTTCTCGGCGACGACGCTGGAGAACTCCCGGTTGAGCGTGGATTCGTAGTCCGTCTCGCCGAGGTGGGGGGCGACCGCGGCACCGAAGTACCGGCCACTCTGGGCGGCCGCGGCACCGAGGGTTTCAGCGGCCTGAGCGGTGGGGGCGAACGCCAGGACGGCCGCTGCCGCCAAGACACCGGTCGCTGCGGCGGTGATCGTCGACCGGGTGCGTCGTGAGGCGCGTCGCGGGGCGCGCCTTCTGGAGGATCTGTCGGTCATAGCGGATCCCTCTCTGGTGGGGGTGGGTCCGTGCAGGGCATGTCCTCGTACGGCCGGTGGCCGTCAGGCCAGGGCGGCTTCCCAGCGGGTGCCGTCGCCGGTGGCGTCGCCGGGGAGGCGGTCGCGGGCGGCGGTGTCGTCGTACAGACGCCAGCGGAACCAGTCCACGAGGGTGTTCTGAGTCCGGTCGAAGGTGGGGAACCCCGGATTCAGGTACGCGGCGTGGTCAGCGCCGACGTGGGTGAGGAACGCCTTGGGCGCGCGCAGCTCCCCGTACGCCCGCCGGGCCAGGGCGTAGTCGCAGGTCGGGTCCCTGTCGCCGTGGATGAACAGCACGCCCGCACCGACCGAGGCGGCGGGGTCGCCCATGTCCACGCAGGCGACCGGGACTGCGGCGGCGATACGGTCGTCGGGCCAGGCGGTCACCAGGCCGTGGGTGGTCATGCCGCCCATCGAGTGCCCGGAGACACCGACGCCGGCCGCGGTGTCGATGTGCCCGGTGAAGGGACCGCCCGTGGCGTCGTTGAGCGCCAGGGTCCGGGTGATGACCTCGGAGACGTCCTTCGACCATTCGCCTCCGTAGACGGAGCCGAGGTTGGTGTTGTCGGAGAACGAGGGGGCGGGGCAGATGAAGCCGGCGGAGGCTATCGCGTGGGTCTGCGAGGCGTAGGAGTCGGAGTTGCCGCCCATGCCGTGGCTCCACTCGACGACGGGGAACACACCGTCGGCGAGCGGGGCGTTGGGAACGGGGGCGCCGCCGGGGGTGCCGGGCGTGGGGTAGAAGACCTTGGTGAACAGCGAGCGGGCACCGCGGCTCCAGTTGAACTGGCGCACTCCGACGGCGAACTCCCCGTTACGGGTCGCCAGTTCGGCACCATAGGCACGGTGCGGTGCGGAGCCGAGCAGTGGGGCACTCAGGCCCGCTGCCGCGGCCGCGGTCAGGCCGAGGAAGGTACGTCGTTTCAACGACATGCGTGACTCCTTGCGTGGGGGACAGGGAGGTCTCAGCAGGTGGAACCGGTCTGGGAGGCCAGGCCGAGGCGGTAGGGCAACTGCGAGTACTCGCCGCCGGAGTTGGGGTCCCGGCCCTGGTAGAGAAGCCGGAGGTGGCAGGGGTCGATGGTCATGGTCTGGTCGTTGCCCGCGCGGATCAGCTCGCCGTGGCTGATGTCCTTCGTCCAGGCGCCACCGGGGAAGGTGACGTTGGTGGACCGGGCGAAGGGGTTGGCTTCGGTTGCGGCGAGCGGCTGCCAGGTACCGGTCAGGCCCTTGGAGGTGAAGGAGCGGTAGTAGCGGTTACCGTCGCTGCCGATGGCCTCCCAGATCATCAGGTAGGTGTTGGTGCCCTTGACGCGGTAGACCGCACCTCCTTCGAACAGCGCGAAGCGGGAGTCCTGGAGCACGATCTTGGTGTTGCCGAAGCCGTTCGGGAAGTTGGCGACGGTGGTCTCGGACCGGTACACGTGGCCGTTGTCGTCCGCGGAGAACAGGTAGCACTTCGCGTCATCGCAGATCACGTAGAAGTCGAGCCAGTTGCCGTTGCCCATGTTCTGCCGGACGACGTCGGGCATGCTGTTCATGAGGTTCTTCGGCGCGGACCAGCTGGTCGGGTCGTTGATGTTCTTGGTGGTGGAGTACGACGGCAGGCCGGTCTGGTAGACGAGATACCACTCGTCCTTGGGGGCGAAGTAGAAGGCGTGCGGGGCGGCCCGGTAGCCGGGGCCGATATGGGAAGCGGTCTCCAGGTGGGTCTGCTTCGCGCCGGCGGCCTGGGACCAGTCGGAGAAGCTGGTCTGGGCCAGGCTCCAGTCACCGGAGCCGCGCGCAGCGGTGGTCATGAAGACGTGCCATCTGCCGTTCTTGTCCTGGACCACCGACGGGTCCTTGACGGCGACGGAGTTACTGCCGTCCTGCTGCGGTGAGATCACCGGCCCCGTGGACGACCATCGGAAACTGCCCGGCAGGTCCTGCCGGGGGGTGGCCGCCGGTGTCGCTCCGTTGGCGGGCACGGCGAAGAACGCCGTCAGCAGGGCGATGAGCAGGGCCCCACAGGCGTGGCGGCGTAAGAGGCGGGTGCGGTGACGTTGCGTCAAGTGCATCGGCAACTCCATTGCGGCTCGACTGGTGTGCATGCGGTGAAGCGGGATTGGCCGGCCGTACGGCTCAGGCCGGGCCAGCGCGAAGCTTGGTCGATATACCGAACAGCGGCCGGAACTTCGGGCGTAGGAATAATGGAGCGCTTGACGGAGTCCGGTCAACGCTTTCTGCGCAATATTCTCGGCTCAATACTCGAAAGATTTTCGATGACTCCCCACACCTTTGGCGAAGAGTCGCCTTGACGGACAGTGGGGAATACCTGAGTCGCGCCGGATGCCGCGCTCGGTTCGACGGCGGGGCCGCGCTCAGCGCCTCAGCGGGGACGCACTCTGGCGGACCACGAGTTTCGTGGCGACCTACAGGCCGTGCTGCGACACCCTCCCCGCGTCACCGCGAGAGAGGACCAACCCGGCGACAGCGTTGGCAATTTCCCTCCACGACTGATGCGCCGTCGCAGGCGAGGTCGAGCACCACCTTGCCGACCGCCTCCCCTCCGCAGCCGCTTGACCGCCTCCTCGACGGAGTCGATGCCGTAGCGCTCGAGCGGAGGCATGAGCGCGCCGGAGGCCAGCTCGGCGAGGAGGCGTACAGCCTCCGCGGTGACCTCCGCCGGCATCGGTTTCATCGGCAGCGGCTCCACGGGGGCAGTCGCCGCCACGAGCTCGCGCAGCGCCTTATCGTGCGGGTATCTCCCGGCCTCAGCGCGCAGCAGTGCAACGGTGATCTTGGCGGCGTTGTCCCGGTTCCATAGCGCCCCGGGCGGCCTCCCTTTGGTGCGGCGCGTCGCGCTGGCCTGGGTACAGATGCGCCGAAGGACGGTCTTCACCCACGTGCTGGCAACCGAGCCGATGCCCCGCAAGGACGTCGAGCAGCTCACCTACCGCGCCCCACGAGCTGAGGTGCGCGTGCTTCCCACCCTGCAAGGCATCGACAAGCTGACGCTCAAGGGGAGGCTCCGGACCTTGGTTGGGCTTCAGGCCCTCGCTACCGGCGAGACGGCCTACATCGAAGGGGATGTGGTGCGCACCGCCGCACCACCGGGGCTCATGCGGAGATGACGAGTTGAAGCTGTCACCGTTGGCCTCATGGGCGGTTGGCAGCACCGCTGGCGCTGCGGTCGATCACTCGTGGTTCGGCCGCAGCGGACAGGGCTTCCGCTTGGGTCACGCCCACAGCAGAAGCGATGGATGACCCTCGGGCATCTGGGCGCCCGCTCCAGGACCTGGTCGGGTGAGTGCACGACCTGCAGAACGCCCGGCAGCACTGCATCGACCTCTGAAGGAGAGCCATGACCACCGATACCGCCGCCTACTGGGAGCCGTTGTGGGCCGAAGGCCGCCGTTATCGGCAACTCAACGGTGCTGAGACCCAGTTGTTGGATGAACACCTCGGTCCCGGCCGTGCGCGCCCGGCCCGCAGACTCCCCGACCGGCCAGAGACGAGCTCTCAACGACATGATCACGAGCCAGACACTACTAAGGATCACGGCCAACCAAGAGTCCAAGTCAACCGCCAACCATCAGCCCCCAGCCAGCCACAGCAGGTTCCTCGGCCGATCTCAGATGAACGCGATGCGGTAGAGTTCGAACTGTCGGGTGCAGCCTGATTCGGCACCAAGCAGTGGACCCGCACGGCCGGAGGAAATACCCGGCAGTACCGGGGCCCGCCAGGCACGACATCCACTGACCGGTCGGACGCCGGACCCCGCGCCACCAATCCGCCCACCCACACGGACAACACAGTGGCAGCGCAGCCGTCCCCCCTCGACCGGCACTAGGGCTGGACTCCGGCAAGGGTGGTGGCTCACGGCTTCACCAAACCTGACAGACAGTCAGGAAAGGCAGCATCGGGTCAGCATTGGTCCGCCCAGAGAAGGTCACACTCGCAACTCGGCCTCTACGAGTTACAGTGACGCTGACCAGCAAAAACACTGGTCAGAGATCACCGGACCGGAGATGCTGTGACCTGCCTCGGGCGATCCCCCGCGTCGCCGGGGGCACACCGCCCGATATTCGCTGATCGGACGTTGAGCCTCGGCAGACACGACACCAGCCCGGTTGCAGCCGTCATCAGGCTCCTCACGCACAAGCCGACCGGGAAGTCCCACACTCGTGTCCTGGCTGGGGCCGCCCACCTGACGCTTCCCGCTATCACCGATCTCCGGCATCGCCAAGCCGTCATCCTTGTACACAGTGGCCCCACTGCCGATTGAAGCGGGGTCTACATGACGGACGTGACAGCACCACACCCGAAGCCGGCCTTCCTGGCTCTCCCAATGGCGGCCGAATACCTGTGCATATCGTGCATATCCCCAATACCCTCTATGTATGGCGGCATCGCCGCCAAGGCCCGCCGAGCTTCCGGATGGGCGGACGGGTCATGTACCGCATATCAGCCCTGGACGAGTGGATCACCGCGCAGGAATTGGCAGACGCTCGCTCAAACCCTGCCTTGAACCCTCTGGCCAGGCGGCCGCAGCATCGTGTGCGCACCGCTAAGGCGTAGCCACTCCCCGTAGCGCTCGCCAAGTTTTTGAAATTCATCTGCGAACGCGGGATAAGAACCCGCTCCGCGACAGGTTCACACCGACCGACCGGCGAACCCTTCGCGAGTACCTACAGTGGAGCAGCAACACCAGTGCCTGGCTGCATAGAAGACCGATGGCTCAAGAAGCGAGAAGCGGCCGAACAAGGAGTCCGGCAAGCGCGAGCGCACCGCCCAGTACGGCAAGGGGATGCGCTACCGCGTCAAGGGCATCCCCGTGATCCAGGACCGGTCGTTCGCGACGGCCGAGGATGCGAAGCAGTGGTTGGCGTCCGCGCAGACGGACACCAGGCGTGGGGAGTTCGTGGACCCGCGGGACGGCACAGTTCTTCTGGCCGACTACATCGAAGATCACTGGTGGCCCAGCCGTTCCGACGAACCGTCCACCGCCGCACCGATGCGCAGTCGGATTTGGAACCACATCGTCCCGCTGCTTGGTTCCATTCCGCTGTGCGACATCGATGCATCGGTGCTCCGCACCTTCAAGGGGCAGCTTCTCTCGCGGGTCGAGGTATCCACTGCCGAAGTGATCTGAATCCACCTGACGACAATTTTCAATGCGGCGGTCGACGACAAACGTCTTCTCAGGAGCCCATGCAAGCAGTTCCGCACGGTCAAGGCACCGAGGCGTGTCAACGTGTCAAGAAGAAGGCAAAGGCATGGCGGCGTTCCACGGTCGATGCCGTACGGGCCGGCCTTCAGGAGCGGTATCACCTGGCAGTCGACGTTGGGCTCGGAGCCGGTCTCCGCCAAGGCGAAGCCTTTGGGCTGGCGGAGGAAGACTTCGACTTCTCGTCAGGGGTTATTCACATTCGGCGGCAGCTTCGATGGGACGAGAAGGGACGGCCGTACTTCTGCCTTCCGAAGGGCCAGAAGACGAGGCCGGCTCCGCTCTCCCCGAATCCGGCTCGCCGCGCCCAGGAGCACTTCCGGCGCTTCCCCTCCGTCGCATGCACGCTCCCTTGGCGCAATGCCGAGGCCCCCAAGACGGCGTTGGAAACCCGACAGCGGAAGCCCGTGACCGTGAATCTCGTCCTCACCACATCCCGCGCCAACCCGATCAAGTACAACACCTGGAACGAACGCTCCTGGAAGCCGGCGCTCGCGTCCGCCGGCCTGATCAAGGTAGTCGGCGAGAAGGTGAAGCGGCAGGGTGATCGGATGCGCAGGTACCCCGTCTTCGAGGTGTCCCGCGAAGACATGTTCCACGTCCTCCGTCACACCTACGCCAGCGTGCAGCTCGAAGCAGGCGAGTCCATCGTCAGCCTCTCCGAGTGGCTCGGCCACTCCTCACCGAAGATCACGCTCGACCACTACGCCCACTTCATGCCGGAAGCGGGCAAGCGCGGGCTCGCCGCCATGGACTCCTGGCTCGCCGCTCACGGCCGAGACCGAAAAGTCCCTGGCAAGTCCCTGGCAAGTCCCTGGCATCGCTGCCGATCACTGAGATGAGCCTGAAACCGCAGGTCAAGAAGGTCCTCCAGGAGGCGGCCGACATGAAGGTCAAGTACAAGGAGACGGCACGGGGCGGACTCGCGGTCAACGTCGTCGAGTGCTGAACGGGCCGTTCTGGACGGGCAGTTCGTAGCCTTCAGAGCCCGGCCGCTGTCGGGACCGGCGGTGGCGTCAGGCGTCCGTACCGGTCCTGGCCGGGTCGGTCGGTGGGGCGAGCTTGTCGGTCAGGCCGGAGTGGTCCCTCAGCCACGTGCGCACCGCCTCCTCGAGTTTTTCCCCATCGGCCTTGTGGACCGCGTACTCCAGGCTGCTGAGTTGCTTGCCGGTCAGACGGAATTCCTTCATCCACTGCGCGACCCGCGGCTGCTTCCGGGCGAAGTCCTTGCTGCCCACCATGTGAATGTCCGCGCGCGAACAGGCGAGCACATCCTTGGGGTCGTCCAGGGCGGTGAGGTGGTACTTGGCGTACTCCCAGTGCGGGTACCGCAGCAGCGCGGCGGTGGGCCTCTTCGAGCCGTAGGCGAGGGCGAGTTCGCTGGGCTCGCTGGGTTCGATGAGGGAGAGCGACTTGCTGAACGTCACCCCGTACTCCTTCTCCAGCCTCTTCTCGCAGGCGGACGGTTCGCCGGAGTCCGGCCGCTCGAAGCTGTAGTTGAGGTCCCACCCGTCCAGTGCGCTCTTGCCCTTCAGGTCGCTGATGGACTCGGCGTCATCGACATAGCCGGGAACGACGACCTCCAGCGAGGTGCCCTCGAACCAGGCGCCAAAGTCCTCCAGCTTGTTCGCGTACCTCTCCAGGTACGCCGACTCGCCCGGAAGCCGGGCATTGGTCTGGACGTCGACAGTCCCCTTCGCCTGCCCGGAGAACAGCCGGCCCGCGCTCTGCTCCTGCAGTTGGGGCTGGTAGCCGCGCTGGGCCAACAGCTCCTGCCACAGGTACGCCACGGC
The DNA here is from genome assembly GCF_044544685.1 of Streptomyces sp. NPDC053542. Taxonomy (NCBI): domain Bacteria; kingdom Bacillati; phylum Actinomycetota; class Actinomycetes; order Kitasatosporales; family Streptomycetaceae; genus Streptomyces; species Streptomyces sp. NPDC053542. Next base: position 93,433 of record NZ_JBITXL010000009.1, on the reverse strand, counting down.
CTTGCCCTCGTCCCGGTCAACGTAGCCCAGGGTGACCACCGGACCGTCCGGGCCGGTGCTCTGGTACCAGGTGATGCCGCCGGCAAGCAAGGAGAGAGCGACCAGTCCGGCTGCGTACCCCCGGCGGCGGGGGTCGCGCTGCCACCATGTCTTGGCAGGCGTGGCAGCCGGTGCCGTCTCGGCCACGAGGCGGGCGGGGGCCTGGTCGACCTCTGCCCGGGCCGCGTTGCGGCTCAGCGCCAGTCGGCCGGCGGTGTTGCGGTCGCGTTTTTGCGGTAGCGGCCGGCCCTTGGCGTTCAAGGCGGCGCGCAGGCTGGTGTAGACGGTGTCCAGGTCCAGCAGCTCCGGCCCGTCCGGCACGCCTTCTTCGAGCAGCTTCAGCAGCTCGCCGGTGAAGGCCGTGTAGGTCTCGCCCTCCGGCGCGAGGGCGAAACTGGTCTCCGGGGAGGCGGCCAGCAGGTAGCTGCCTTCGATCTCCGCGTGGTCCGCGATCACGCCGGGCCCACTCATCGTGCCCAGCGCCCGGCCGCTGAAGCAGCAGTCCAGGATGACGACATGGCGCTGGGGCCGGCCGGTGAGGATCACGTCGCGCAGCGCGCTGTAGGGCACGCCGGTGTAGGAGCGGCCCTGCTGGGAGTGCGGCAGGCCGAGGAAGAGGTCGCCGCGGGTCTCTTCCAGGAGCCCGTGCCCGGCGAAGTACACCAGCAAGGTGTCGGTGGCCTCTTCGGCCGCTTGCCGCACGGCGTGCAGCACCTCGGTCCAGTCACCGGGGTCGGCGATGACCGTGCAGTGCTCCTCGGCCAGCTGCCAGGAGGCGGGTCCGCGCAACACGGCCGCCAGAGTGGTGAGGTTATTGGCTACGGCGGGGAGGTCCGCGAGGTGTGTGTAGCGGCTGGTACCGATGAGGACGGCGCGGGAACGGGACGCATCGGGCAGCAGCGCCACCGCTACCGTCCCTCCTGGCGTCCATCGCCCTGTGCGTCGTCGTCAGGGCGCTCCAATGCCTCCAGAAGGTGGGCCACTTCCTCCTCGCTCCCGTTCTCCACGACCACGGTGGTCTGCCCCCGCTGAACGGTGATGCGCCGACGGGACGGCCTGGTCTGACGCCAGGTGCTCAAGGCCAGTGCGAAGGACGCGGCGCTCCAGGCGTTGTCGGTGATGAGCTGAAGCACCTCTGCGAAGGCGCCCATCCGGCCCGGGCCGGCAGGTGAGGGAGGCAGTGTCACCTGTGCACCGCGGCGCGTGGCGGCGTCCTGCCGCAGCCAGTCGTACAGCGAACGCAACTCCTGCTCGCCGCCTTCCACCCGCACCTCAACCCGCACGACTCCCCCTTCACGCACCCATGCCACCGAGTGGCACAGAGATAGTCAGCTTCATTCTGCAGACACTCATTCTGCCTTCCCCGCCGAGCTTCCGGCGTACTTCGGCGCACGGCGTGGAGACACAACGACTGATGCCGGGCGGTGAGCAGAGGCTGCTCACCGCCCGGCATACGTACCGGTGTTGTGTTGTCTGTCAGGTGCCGAGGCGCTCCTGGACCCAGTCGTGGAACTCGCCGATGTGGTGTTCGCTCGGGACCAGGACGCCGCCCTTGGCGTACAGGCGCGAGCTCATCGTCGGCTGGCAGCGCTCACACGCGTCGAAGTCCTGGCGGTTGACCCGGTCGAACAGCTCGACGGAGCGGCTGACGTCCTTGCCGGACTCGACGACGTGCGGGAGGTACAGCCAGTCGCACTCCACGATCGTGCGGTCGGCCGCGACCGGGTACATCCGGTGGAAGATGACATGGTCGGGGACCAGGTTGATGAAGACCTGCGGCCGCACCGTGATCGCGTAGTACCGGCGGTCCTGGTCCTCGGAGACCCCCGGAATGCGGTCCAGGCCCTCCGAGCCGTCAACGGTGAAGCCCTTGACGTCCTCGCCGAACTCCGCGCCGTGCCCCACGTAGTACTGCGCCGCGAAGCCGTCGGCGAACTCCGGCAGGACCTCGGTCAGTTCGGGGTGGATCGTCGCGCAGTGGTAGCACTCCATGAAGTTCTCAATGATGAGCTTCCAGTTCGCCTGCACGTCGTAGACGATCCGCTTGCCGAGCTCCAGGTTCTCGACGTCGTACGCGGAGATCGACTCGGCGTCGCCCAGGCGCGCCACCACGTCCTGGATCACCGACTCCTCGAACGAGGGCGGGTTCTCGGCCAGGCACACCCATACATAGCCCAGCCACTCGCGCACCGCCACGTTCGCGAGGCCGTACTCGGTGCGGCCGATGTCCGGCATCTTCGTCAGGTTCGGGGCCGCGACGAGCTTGCCCGTGAGGTCGTAGGTCCAGGCGTGGTACGGGCACTGGAAAGCCCGCTTCACCTCGCCGGACTCCTCCGTGCACAGCTTGGCGCCGCGGTGCCGGCACACGTTGAAGAAGGCCCGGATGGAGTTGTCCCGCGACCGGGTCAGCAGGACGCTCTCGCGCCCGATGTCCACGGTCTTGAACGCACCCGGCTTGTCGAGATCCGCGGAGCGCGCCGCGCAGAACCACATCGATTCAAAGATGCGCTCCTGCTCCTGGCGGAAGATCTCCGGGTCCGTGTAGTAGTCACCGGGGAGAGTCGCGATCAGACTCTCCGGAAGTCCGGTCGTGGTCATAGTTCACCTCGTGGAGAAGTGCCTTGGACAGAAAGTGCCTTGGAAAAGCGGGAAGGGGGGTGCCTGAGGGAAGATGAGGTGCCGTTACGCAGCGGTGTGCCGGCCGGCGGCGCGTTCGGCCGCCTCGACGACGTTGGCGAGCAGCATCGCGCGCGTCATGGGGCCGACGCCGCCGGGCATCGGAGCCACCCACCCGGCGACGCCCGCGACGTCCGGGTGCACGTCACCGAGCAGGCCCTCTTCCGTGCGGGTGATGCCGACGTCCAGGACGGCGGCGCCCGGCCGGACCATGTCCGGGGTGATCAGGCCAGGTGAACCGGCTGCCGCGACGACGACATCCGCCTCGCGGACGTGCCAGGGCAGGCCCTTGGTGCCGGTGTGGCAGAGCGTCACCGTTGCGTTCTCCGACCTGCGGGTCAGCAGCAGGCCGATGGGCCGGCCGACGGTGATGCCACGGCCGATCACGCAGACCCGGGCTCCGGCGAGCGGTACGTCGTGGCGGCGCAGCAGCTCGACGATGCCGCGCGGGGTGCAGGGCAGCGGGCTCTCGACGCCGAGGACCAGCCGCCCCAGGCTGACCGGGTGCAGGCCGTCGGCGTCCTTCGCCGGGTCCATCCGCTCCAGTACGGCGTTGGCATCCAGCCCGCGCGGGAGGGGCAGTTGGACGATGTAGCCGGTGCAGGCCGGGTCGGCGTTGAGTTCGTCGATGACTGCCTCGACCTGGTCCTGCGTGGCGTCGGCCGGCAGCTCACGGCGGATCGACGCGATCCCGACCTGCGCGCAGTCGCGGTGCTTGCCGCCCACGTACGCGTGGCTGCCGGGGTCGTCACCGACCAGCACCGTGCCGAGACCGGGTACGACGCCCTGCTCGGCCAACTTCTTCACACGTTCGCTGAGTTCGGCGCGGATGGCGGCCGCGGTGCGACGGCCGTCAAGAATGTTCGCACTCATTTCTCTCCCCTGTCTTGGATGACACGGCCTAGGACGACGGGGCCTAGCCGCGAAGGCGCTGCATCTTCGGGTCGAACAGCGGTTCCTCGGTGACGACCGCCGGGATGGCCTGGTCGAAGTAGCCGATGTGCAGGGTGCGGCCGGGAGTGGCGAGTTCGGCGGGCAGCCAGGCGTAGGCGATGCCCTTGCCGATCGTGTAGCCGTACGCGGCGCTGGTGACGTAGCCGACGGCGCAGTCCCCGTCGAGGACCGGTTCCTTGCCCATGACCACCGCGCTCGGGTCGTCGATGGTCAGGCAGGTCAGCCGGCGGGTGACGTCGGCGGCGCGCCGCTGAAGCGCCTCGCGGCCGATGAAGTCGCCCTTGTCCATCTTGACCGCGAAGTCCACGCCGGCCTCGTACGGGTCGTGCTCGTAGGTCATGTCGGCGCCGAAGGAGCGGTACCCCTTCTCCAGGCGCAGGCTGTTGAACGCGCCCCGGCCGGCCGCGATGCCGCCGTACGGCCGCGCCGCCTCCCACAGGACGTCCCAGAGCTTCAGGCCCATGTCGGCGGTGGTGTACAGCTCCCAGCCCAGCTCACCGACGTACGACAGGCGCATCGCGGTGACGGGGACGGAACCGATGTACGCCTCCTTCGCGCGGAAGAACTTCAGGCCGGCGTGGGAGAAGTCGGCGTCGGTCAGCGGCTGGAGGACCTCGCGCGCCTTCGGCCCCCACAGGCCGATGCAGCAGGTGCCGGCGGTGATGTCGCGCACCTGCACCGAACCGTCGGCGGGCAGGTGCCGGTTGAACCAGTCCAGGTCGAGCGCGCCGTTCGCGCCGACCTGGAAGCGGTCCCGTGCCAGCCGGGCGATGGTCACATCGCTGCGGATCCCGCCGTCCACGTCCAGCAGCAGGGTGTACGTGACCGAACCCACCGACTTGTCGATGTTCCCGGTCGTCAGGTACTGCAGGAAGGCCGCGGCGCCGCGGCCGGTGACCTCCAGCCGCTTGAGTGCGGTCATGTCGTACATCGCGACGCCCTCGCGGGTCGCCTGGGCCTCCGCGCCCACGATCGGCGACCAGAAACGGGCCGCCCAGTCGTTGGGGGTGGGGATCTCCCGCCCCGCCAGCAAATGCTCATTGGCCGCATACCACTGGGGCCGCTCAAAGCCCGTTGCTTCCAGGAAGTACGCGCCGAGCTCCTGCTGGCGGGGGTGGAAGGGGCTGGTGCGCAGGGGTCGTGGCGCACCAGCCGGCTGGAGGGGGTGGAGGATGTCGTAGACCTCGTCGAAGTTCTGGCAGTCCCGCGCCAGCACGTACTCGGGGGCCAGCTGGTGCGGTTCAAACCGGTTGACGTCGCACTCGTGCAGGTCGAACGAGGAGCAGTACCCGTCCACCAGCCACTCGGCGACGGCCCGGCCCACGCCCGCGGAGTGGGTCACCCACACCGCTTCCGCCACCCAGAACCCCTTCACCTGCGGCGACTCGCCCAGCAGCGGCATGCCGTCGGTGGTGAAGGAGAACAGTCCGTTGATGCCTTCCTCGACCTTGGCATCCTGCGTCGCGGGGAGCAGCGACTGGGTCTCGGTCCAGGCGTCGGCGAAGTCCTCGGGGGTGAAGCGCAGGACGGACGGCATCTCCTCCGCCTCGTTCACCGAGAGGATGTCGTCGGCCGACACGGGCATCGCGCGGTGCCCGTAGTAGCCGATACCGAGCCGGTCGAAGCGGTCGCGGTAGTAGAGGTCGGCGTCCTGGTGCCGCAGGATCGGGCGGACGGCCTCCTCGTCCTGTCCCGCCAGCGCCGGCACCGGCCCCGTCCAGGCCAGCTGGTGGGCGAGCGGGGTCAGGGGGAGGTCCATGCCCACCATGCGGGCGACCTTCGGCCCCCAGATGCCGGCACAGCACACCACGATGTCCGCCGGGATCTCGCCCTGGTCGGTGACCACGGAGGTCACCCGGTCGCCGCCGGTGCCGTCGTCCTCGGTGCGGATGTCCAGGACCTCGTGGTCGCCCAGGAGGCGCACTCCGCGGTCCTCGGCCGCCTTCAGCTGTGCCTCGACCGCCAGTACCGCCTTCGCGAGGCCGTCGGTCGGGATCAGCATGCCGCCCAGTACCCGCTCGGCGTTCACCAGCGGATGCAGCCGGACACACTCCTCCGGACCCAGCAGCCGCGCCTCGACACCCCACGACGTCACCCAGCCGTGCCGGCGCTGCAGCTCCGCCAGCCGTTCCGGCGTCGTGGCGATCTCCAGTCCGCCCACCGGCAGGAAGCACGGCTCCCCGGCCACCTGCAGTGAAGAGAACTTCTCCACCGTGTAGCGGGCCATCTCCGTCAAGGCTTTCGAGGCATTGGTCTGGAACACCAGGCCCGGAGCGTGTGACGAGGATCCGCCGGTGGCCGGCAGGGGCCCCTGGTCGACCACGGTCACTTCGGTCCAGCCCCGGTCGGACAGCTCATCGGCCAGCGCCGCCCCTACGACACCCGCACCGATGATGACCACGCGCGGTCCCGCCATCGCCACACCCTCCCATCCAGAAGTTGCTTCATGCGCAACGCGCATCGGGTTGCGCAACACACAGTGCAGTCCGTCCAGACCGGTGTCAAGAGGTGATCTCAGCGCGCCGAGAGCGGATCGCCCGGCGAGCGGAAGTGCGGGCAACTGACGGAACCGGCGCCACAACTCCCCGCCGAACAAGGTCGATGAGAGCTCTTGACCGCAAGCCGTCCCGCCCGGACCATGTTGCGTATCAAACATGCTGTTGCGTAATGCGCACCCTCTGTGGAGGTCTCAGTGTCCGCTCGACCGCAGCCCGCCCGCGAGTTCATCCTCACCGTCTCGTGCCCCGACCGTTCCGGCCTGGTCCACGCCGTCACCGGCTTCGTCGTCCAGTACTCCGGGAACATCCAGGAGAGCCAGCAGTTCGACGACCGGCTGCAGGGCCACTTCTTCCTGCGCATGCGCTTCGACGTCCCGGACCCGGACATCACGCTGGACGACCTGCGCTCCGGCTTCGCGCCCGTGGCGGAGGCGTACCGGATCTCCTGGAACCTGTACGACGCGTCGACGCCGACCCGGACGCTGATCATGGTGTCGAAGTTCGGTCACTGCCTGAACGACCTGCTCTTCCGGCGCAGCACCGGCGCGCTCAACATCGAGGTGCCGGCGATCGTCTCCAACCACCGGGACTTCGAACCGCTCGCGGAGAGCCACGGGATTCCGTTCCACCACATCCCCGTGACGCGGGACACGAAGCCCGAGGCGGAGGCGCGGCTGCTGGAACTGGTCGACGAACTCGACATCGACCTGGTGGTCCTCGCCCGCTACATGCAGATCCTGTCGAACGATCTGTGCAAGCAGCTCGAAGGCCGGGCGATCAACATTCACCACTCGTTCCTGCCGAGCTTCAAGGGCGCACGGCCGTACAACCAGGCGCACGAACGCGGCGTCAAGCTCGTCGGCGCCACGGCGCACTACGTCACGCCGGACCTCGACGAGGGCCCCATCATCGAGCAGGGCGTGGTCCGCGTGGACCATTCCCAGGGCCCCGAAGCGCTGGTCACCCTCGGCCGCGACGTCGAGGCACAGGTCCTGGCCCGGGCCGTGGAGTGGCACAGCGAGAGCCGGATCATGGTCAACGGCAATCGCACGGTCGTCCTTCGGTGACGGGCGGCCGCACGGTCGTCCTCCGCTGACCGGCCGCCGCACAGTCGCCCTGCGCTGACCGGCGGCCGTACCTCCAGGGCGTTCTCCCAGGACGCCCCTCGGCGGCCTTTCCGGTGCGCGGGTTTCGTTGACCGGTGCCCCTATAGTTCCGCTATGAGCAACCACAGCACTGAGTCCGCGGGCGGTTCCGGCGGCGGCGTGCAGTCCGTCGACCGGGCTGTCTCCGTGCTGGAGTTCCTGGCCCAGCACGGCGAGGCAGGCGTGAGTGACGTGGCCGCGGCGCTCGGTGTGCACAAGTCCACCGCGTTCCGGCTGCTCGGGGCCCTGGAAGCGCGTGGGCTGGTCGAGCAGGAGAGCGAGCGCGGGAAGTACCGGCTCGGGTTCGGCATCGTGCGGCTGGCCGGCGCGGTGACAGCACGCATCGACATCACCAAGCACGGCCGGAAGATCTGCGAGCGCCTCGCCGCGAAACTGGGCGAGACGATGAACCTCGCCGTGCTCGAGTCCCACTACGTGATCAACCTTGACCAGGTACGCGGCCCGTCGGCCATCACCGCGCAGAACTGGGTCGGCCGGCTGACGCCGCTCCACTCCACAGCGAGCGGCAAGGTGCTCCTGGCCCATCTCTCCCCCGAGCGCCGGTCCGAGCTCATCGCCGAGACCCGGCTCGCCCGTATGACGCCCCGCACGCTGACGTCCAGGAAGAAGCTGGAAGCAGCACTGGCCGAGACCCGGGAACAGGGCTACGCCATCACGGTGGAGGAGTACGAGGAGGGCCTGAACGCCGTGGCCGCTCCGGTCCGCTCGCGCGACGGCGAAACCGTCGCGGCACTGACCGCCTCGGGACCGGCCTTCCGCTTCACCGAGGAACGCATGCAGGAATCCGCGCCGGCACTGGTGGCAGGCGCGGAGGAGCTGAGCCGGCGGCTGGGGTACCGGGGCTGAGGCCACCGGGCTCTCAGAACAGCGACGTCCACAGCGCTCTACAGCGCCGCGGGCTTTCAGAACAGCGACGTCTGCAACGCCGAGGCGGTCGCCTCGACACCCCAACGCGCCGTCACACGCACCGCATCGGCCGTCGAGGCGACATCGTGGACACGCACGCACCACGCCCCCTGCGTGGCGGCCAGGACGGACACCGCGGACGTGGCCGCGTCCCGCTGGTCGGCCGGACGGGGCACGCCCGTCGCCGGATCCGCCAGCAGCTGCCCAAGGAACGACTTACGGGCCGCGCCCACGAGTACCGGATGGCCCAGCGCGACGACCTCCCGCAGCCGGCCCAGCAACTGCCAGTTGTGCTCAAGGGACTTGGCGAACCCAAGGCCCGGATCCAGGACGAGGCACTCCGGCGAGATGCCGGCGTGCAGCGCCGCCTCGACCCGCAGCCGCAGCTCGTCCACCACATCGGTGACCACGTCGTCGTACACGGCGTTGGCCTGCATGCCGGCGGAGTGCCCGCGCCAGTGCATGGCCACGTACGGCACTCCGGTACGGGCCATCAGCGGCAGCATCGCGGGGTCGGCGAGACCGCCCGACACATCGTTGACCAGCGTGGCGCCGGCGTCGATGGCGCGCGCGGCCACCTCGGCCCGCATGGTGTCGACACTGACGGGCGCACCGGTGGCGGCGAGCTCACGAATGACGGGCAGTACCCGGCGCAGCTCCTCCTCGGGCGACGGACGCAACGCACCGGGACGGGTCGACTCGCCGCCCACGTCCAGGATGTCCGCGCCCTCGTCGAGCAGCGCGAGGCCGTGCGCGACGGCCTGCTCGGAGCCGTACCACCGCCCGCCGTCGGAGAACGAGTCGGGCGTGACGTTCACGATGCCCATGACCAGGGTCCGCGCCGGGCGGGGAAGCCCCCGCGGAGACAACGCGGGGGCTCCCTGGCTCGGCCGGGTGGCGGTGCTCATACGGCTCCGCCCTGCGCGGCCGCGGTGGCGAACTGCCGGCGCCAGCGTGTGAAGAGCTTGGTCCGGTCCACGCCCAGTACGGCAACCGGGTCGCCGGCGCGGCGGTACACCGCGAGGAAACCGCGGTCGTCCGGGCTGCCGTCCTCGACGGTCACACTGTCGGCCCGCGCCGCGTGCCCGACGAACTGGATCTTCACTCCGTACTGATCGGACCAGAAGTAGGGCGGACGGTGCGGGCCGGCGGGCGCGGTGCCGCCGGACAGCAGGGCGGCCACGGCCACCGCCGGGCGCTCCTTGGCGCCGGTCCAGTGCTCGACCCGGCGATGGGTACCGAAATCCGGGTCGTACCAGGCGGCGCAGTCACCGACCGCGACGACGCCCGGAACACTCGTGATGCCGTCGGTCCCGCAGCGCACACCGTTCTCGAGCGCGACGCCCGACCCCTCGAGCCAGTCGGTGCAGGGGTTGGCACCGATGCCCACCACGACGATGTCGGCGGGGAGGCTGCGCCCGTCGTCGAGTTCGACCGCCGCCACCCGCTCCCCCGGCTTCCCCGCGACGCCTCGCACACCGGTACCGCACACCAGCCGCACACCGTGATCGCCATGCAACGCCGACACGGCCGCCGCCATCTCGGCGCCCAGCGGACCGGCGAGCGGCGTCGGGCCGGCCACGACGAACGTCACGTCCAGGCCCATCACCGCGGCGGTCGAGGCCACTTCGGCACCGACGAAGCCGCCGCCGATGACGACCAGCCGGCCGCCGCGCGTCAGGTCGTCCCGCAGCGCGCGGGCATCGTCGAGCGTGCGCAGCACATGCACGCCACTCAGACCGTCGCTGCCGGGCAGTCTCCGCGCGGCGGCTCCCGTGGCAATCACCACGCCGTCCGCGCGCACGGCCCTCCCGTCGGCGAGCCGCACCGAGCGCTCCTGGGTCTCCAGCCCGACGGCACGCGCTCCGAGAACCCACTCGGCGTCAAGATCCTCGTCCTCGGCCTCGAGGGCGAGCTCGCCCTCGTCCACCTTGCCGGTGAGGAACTCCTTCGACAGCGGCGGTCTGTCGTAGGGCCGGTGGGTCTCCTCACCGATGAGGACCAGGCGCCCGTCATATCCCTGCTTGCGCAGGGCGCGGGCGGCGAAGAGCCCGGCGAGCGAGGCACCGACGACGGCCACCGTCTTCATGCCACCACACCTCCTGCCAGGCGCGCGGCGACGCAGGAGGGCGGCAGGTTCGGCGGGGCGTCGGACAGTACGACGTAGACCATGCCGTCCTCGATGAGGACCTGGTGCGTACGCACCGGGAGCCTGGCCGGCGGGCCGTCCACCTTGCCGGTACGCAGGTCGAACGTCGAGGCGTGCAGCGGACATTCGACCGCGCATCCCTCCAGCCAGCCGTCGGACAACGAGGCGTCCTGATGGGTGCAGGTGTCGTCGATCGCATAGACCTCGCCGTCCTCGGTGTGGAACACCGCGACGGGCGGATCGGTCTCGAGCCGGTAGGACTCGCCTCGCGGGATGTCGGCGAGACGACCTGCGGGAATCATCATGGCACCTCGTTGCATACGTTGCGTATGAAGAAACAGGCTGCGCCTTACGCAACGAGTCTGCGGGCCCCCTGAACCCCTGTCAAGGCACTTAAACAAAGAACGAGCGACACTCCTTGAGTTGCGCATCACGCAACGCAAATCGCCATGCGAAGCGACGTCGCGAGCGCCTCCACGCCTCTTCCGAGGGGAGGCCGCTCGGCGGGTCGGCAGCCTGCCGCGGCGTTCAGGCTCGGGGGGGCGGTCCGCGTTACGCGCCACAGGCAGCGGGGCGGTCCGCCTTCCTCGAAGGCATGGACCTCATGCAGGTGGCTCCGGCGGCGTGAAAGACACCGGCGGTGTGCACGGCGGACTCGGAGGGCCGGTCGCCGTACATGCCGGGGTGGGCACTGTACGTACGCTGCCAGTGCGCGCGCTGGGTCTCACCCGGCTCCCGGTCCCCGTCCTGTGCCGCCCTCGTTGGAAGTAGGTGACATCACCCTCCCTGCCGGCCGCCGGACAGCGCTGCCGGACCGAGGAAGTGGCAGATCTGCAGGGCGAGGGCGATGTCCATACGATTGTGTGCGGGGAGAAGTCCGGGCGGGTCAAACACCTTGCTCACCCGGTACTTGACCGTGTTGCGGTGCACGTTGAGCAGTTCGGCGGCCTTGCCGTAGTTCTCGCCCATGGTGAAGAAGACATGGAGGGTGCGGCGCAGTTCGGCGGCGTTGTCGTCGTCGCGGGCAAGCGGACCGAGCACTTCGCGCACCCACTGACCGGTCGAGTCCATGTCCTTGGCGAGCAGCGAGACCATGGCCACCCCGGGGTCGCCGAAGCTCACTGCGGCGGGGGTCCGGCCGTTGGAGGCGAGAGCGACGGCCTTGGCGGATTGTGCCTGTTCGTGGGTGCGCTTGAAGCCCGTCAAGCCGCGGGCCGGCAGGCCGAGGGCGAGCCGGCATTCCTTGACCAGGTGGACGGTGGCGTCGCGGACGGCGTCCATGTCGAGCGAAGGCGGCTTCGGCCCGAACGGCAACCATGCCCAGACCATGCTGGGATCGACCGCTGTAATGATCGGAGGGCCGATACAGGCGCAGCTGGCGGCGAGTCTGAGGACGAAGCGTTCGAGGTTGCGGGGATCGTCCGGGCCGGGCGCGGCCTCGGTGTTCCAGACGACCGCACCAACGTGGAACTGGTCAAGGCGGTAGCCGGTCTCGTGCTCGAAGAGGGAGGTAGTCAGGGGCTGGCCGGCGATGAGCTTGTGGATCAGGGAGGAGTGCAGGTTTCCGCGAGCGCTGATCCAGCGCCTCTTCTCCTTTTCGTACGTGTCGAACACGTACAGCGAGATCCAGTCGATGTACTGGTAGACGACACCGGAGATATGGCGCAGTACCTCCAGTTTCAGGTCGGGATGGCAGTCCAGCCGCTGCACTGCCGGGAAACTCGCTTCCATGAAGCTGTTCTGGCCCATGTGATAGGCGCGGACCAGGGAGTGTGCGGGGATGTCGCGCTGTGCGAGGCGCAGGGCGTATTCGGTGGCGGCGGTGGTGGGCTGGAGGTGCTGGATGGGAATGTCGTTGGCGAGGATGTGAATGATCGTCTTCACATTGGCATCGACGCTGGCCTCGAGCAGCTCGACGAGCCGCTGGTCCTCGTCCAGGTGGCTGATCTGACGGGAGAGGCGTCGGCTGATGGCGAGAGCGATGTCGGGCTGGCCGTCGTTGAGTCGCCGCGCGGTCTGAGCCACCAGTCGCAGGACTTCTTCGTCCGTCCCGGTTGTCATCGCACCTCCAAGTACGTCCACGCCGGTCGGTGGCGCCGTGGGCATGCAGGCGGGGTCGCTGGAGAGGTCCTGTCCACCATACGTTTCCCAGTGTTTCCACGGCCGTGAGCGACGCGGCGCCGTCCCCCGGCGGGCGCCGGGCATCCGGCATCAGTCCGTCGCCTCCGATGACGAGGCACCGCTGGTGATCACTACGGACGTGCTGCCGGTCGGTGTGGGCGTTCTCCTGTGCGGGGGAACTCGGCGAAACGTAGGCGTGCGGTTGTGCGCGAGGCATGAGTCAAGACTTTCGACCGGCCCGTGAAGGGTTACGGACACCTTCGCCTTCGGGCTCCCGACGTCAGGCGGGCGACGCGGTCCCATGGGGTGGGCGCAGCCGAGTTCCATGCCCCGGTCGACGTCGTCCTGGAGTGCGCCCCCGACTCCACCATCCGTACCGCGCCGAGCAGGTAGGGGATGAGCAGGGCGTTGACCACGAAGCCTGAGCGGTCAGGCGCCTGGATGGCACGCTTGCCCAATTGTCCGGTGAGGTGGCGAGCACGCTCCGTGGTTTCCCGGCTGGTGGTGAGGGCGGGGACGAGCTCTGACTCACGGTCGGCCAGGTCGCCGAGGTCGTGAGTGAAGGTGAGGCGGTCGAGTGCGTGATCGCGCTGTTCCTCGCTGAGTTTGCCACGCCGTACCCCGCTGTCGAGGGATGCGGTGATGCGACGGCGGCCGGCTTCGGCGGCGTTCGGCCTCGACGACGAGGACGTCGAGACCGCTGCGCGTGGCGACTTCGGCGATGCCGGAGCCCATGAGGCCGCAGCCGACGACGCCGAGACCGGTGATGGAATGCATGTGGCTTCCTGACGGACGGAGTGCTTGTGTCGATCCCGGACGGTGCGGCGCATCCCGGCTGCCGACGTTCTGTCTGTCGACACCGCCCGTGACATGGGGTGTCCTGCGTTCCGGGCTGACAGGAGGTGGAATCACCGGGTGCGAGCCGCGCGATTCAGGTACCGCAGGGCGGCCTCGGCGGCATGGGCGCCGCACATACCGTGCGCTCCGGGTCCGGGCGGGGTCGCTGCCGAGCAGAGGTAATGGCCGGGCAATCCGACCTCGTACGGGTTCAGGGTGAGGCGAGGTCCGAACACCAGCTGAGGGATGTTCTTGGCGCCGGTCATGATGTTCCCGCCGACGTAGTTCGGGTTGTACTCGGCGAAGTAGGAGGTCGTGCGTACCGCACGGCCGACGATCCGCTCCCGGAAGCCCGGGGCGAACCGCTCGATCTGGGCGGTGATCGCCTCCGTGGCATCGCCGGTGTAACCGTTCGGCACGTGCGCGTAGGTCCACACCGGGTGAACGTCACCGACCGAGCGCCCCGGGTCGGCCAGGTACTGCTGGCCCACCAGCACGAACGGCCGCTCCGGCATCCGCCCGGCACTGATCTCCCGCTCGGTGGTGGCCACCTCGGCGAACGTACCGCCGAGGTGCACCGTCCCGGCCCGGCGCGCCGGCTCGGCCGTCCAGGGAACGCCGCCCTCGACGGCGAAATCGACCTTGAAGGCACCCGGTCCGTACCGGAAGCGCCGGTAGGCGCGGGCGATGCGTGGGGGCAGCCGGTCACCGAGGATGTCGGCCACCGCGGTGGGCGCGAGGTCGAACAGGGTGACGTCCGTGGCCGGCAGATGGGCGGCCGACCTCACCCGGACGCCGGTCTCGATCTTGCCGCCGAGGTCGACGAGCAGCGCCGCCAGAGCATCGGTGATCGAGCGCGAACCGCCTTCGGCGACCGCCCAGCCGTGCCGATGCCCGGCAGTGAGGATCCCCAGCCCGATGCTGGAGCTCAGCGGCAGGTGCAGCGGCTGGAAAGCGTGCGCCGCCACGCCGCCGAACAGGGCCCGGGCCTCCGCGGTCGTGAACGTCCGGGCCAGGACCGTGGCCGGGACGAGCGCGGGGATCCCGAAGCGGGCGAGCCGCAGCGGGTGGCTCGGGATGCGCAGCAGCGGACCCATGATGTCCTCGGCCAGCTCGTCGTAGGCGGCGACGGGACCGCCGAACAGCCGGCGCCACCGGCCGCCGTCCAGTCCCAGACCGGTGGCGGTCCGGTGGAGGGAGCGGTGCAGGACGCCGGCCGTACCGCCGTCGAGCGGGTGCACGCAGTCGATCTCCGGAAGCCTCCACTCAAGGCCGAAGCGGGCCAGGTCGAGGCTCTGCAAGAACGTCGATCCCACGGCCATCGGATGAATGGCGGAGCAGTGGTCGTGCAGGAGCCCGGGCAGGATCGCCTCGCTGCTGCGGGTGCCGCCGCCGATCGCGTCGGCAGCCTCGAGAACAGTGACCTGCACGCCCTCCCGGGCCAGGAGGACGGCGGCGGCGAGCCCGTTGGGTCCGCTGCCGACCACCACGGCCGTGCTCATGCAGGCGTCCTGTGGCCGAAGCCGTTCTCGCCCTCGCGCCGGGCGAGCGCCGGCTGTGCGGCGGCCGACCAGGTGACCTGCGTCGGGATCGGCCCGTTCGGCAGCCACGGCTGCTCACGGACGGCGTCGGCGACCCGCCACGTCCCGCGCTCGATCACTCCCAGTGCGGCGTCGATGACCTTGTAGTGCTGGACCTTGCTGTGGATGGCCTGGGACTCCACCCACACGACGATCCACTCGCCGGGCGCGAAGCCGACGCGGCTCTGCACGGCGCGGATCAGGTCCTCGTTGTGGAGGTGGCCGTCACCGAAGTTGAACCCGATCAGCGAGTTGCAGCCGAACTCCGCCTCGCGCACCGTCCACCGGTCGAGGTCGGGGATATGCCTGATCAGCAACGAGAACAGGCCGCGGCCCTGGCTGTGCATCGCCCGCCAGGCGATCGTCTGCTGCATGGTGATCTCGGCGACCGGGGCGGGGTAGCCCATCGCCTGCAACTGGTCGACCTGGTTCTTCGTCGGCCGGTGCGCTATGGAGTTGAGCTTGTCCTCCGCACCAGGCGCGAAGGCCCACAGCGCCGAGGCCCAGTTACCGGCGTACTGGCGCATCGAGGGCAGGAAGGACACCAGGTCGGGCCGCAGGTTGCCGAGCACCGGGAAGAACAGCAGCCCCGCTGCGATCACGACCGTCAGCCACGGGGAGGACATGTCACCGATGCCGTAGCCGGACCAGGCGGGGAAGCCCCAGAAGAGGAACACCGAGGCGAACGCGAAGAGGATGTTCCACTCCAGTGGCACCGCCAGCGGGAACGTCGAGGTGATGAACAGGTGGAACAGGACCATGAGAGCGACGGCGGCCAGGGTCACGTAGGGATCGGTGGAGAACAGCAGCACCAGAGGGGTGATGATCTCGACGGTGGTGCCGCCGATGTGCGCCAGGGCCCCGGCGGCCTTCGAGGGGCGGATGTCACGCGGGAAGTCGCGGTAGTGGGCGCGCTTGAACCACTTCGCGGGTACGCAGGGGCCGTTGGAGACCATCGGAGGCACGACGTTGGAGAAGTGCGGCCCGAACTTCGACACGCCCGCGCCGACCCACACAGCGACGATCAGCAGCTTGAGCGCGATGATCATGTCGACGAACGGCAGGAACGTGAAGAAGACCAGGGCCGGCAGGTACTGCTCCCCACGGGCCGCCAGGAAGATCGTCTTGTCGCGCAGTCCGCACACAACCAGCAACGCCATGGGCGCGATCAGCAGCTCAGGATTGACCAGCCCCGTGGTGTTCTCCGGGAGGACCGCCGACAGCGTGGCGCTCGGGACGCCCGGCAGCAGGAGCGCGACCAGAAGAGTCGTGAGCAGGGCGAGGTAGAGCATGACGTCACCCGGCGTGCGGCGGTCGCCGGATGTGAACGGCACCCCTCGCCACGGCCGCAGGCGAATCGTGCCGGGACGGGCCCAGAACAGGATGCCCCCGGTCATCGGCTTGAACTTACCGGCGATCGGGCCCCAGGAACCAGCGAGTCCCAGCGTCTCCAGCAACACCGTCCACAGCACCGACTTCTGGTAGACGATCGGCTCGTTCCACCAATGGGCCACGTCCCAGAACGGCCCCAGCCCGGAGGTCCAGGTCGCCACGGCCGTGCCGCCCAGCATGTAGAGGACGAGCAGCTTGACGACATAGGTCGCATGGATCACCTTGGGTGAGCCGAACCCGTACTCCACCCAGTGCAGGGCGAGCGTCCTGATCCGCTCACGCAACGGCTTGTCCAGGAACGTCTCGACGTCGACGGGCGGGAAATCACCTGTTTTGAACCCCATGTGCGGCTCCTTCGAAGACAAGGGGGTACCGGCCGAACGGAGTTGGATCTCGATTCGGTGCGGTAACGGTCTGGGTTATCGGGGTTGCAGGGCCCTGCGCAGGGCCGGCTTGTCGATCTTGCCGACGGGGTTCTTCGGCAGCGCGTCAAGCAGGTGGATCTCGACCGGCAGCTTGACCTTGGTGAGGTTCTGCCGGCAGTGGTCGAGCAGTTCGCCGGCGGTGACGGACACGTCGGAGTAGGCGACGACGTAGGCGATGGGGGTCTCGCCGTAGACCGGGTCGGGGGCGCCGACCACGGCGGCCTCGAGGACAGCCGGGTGGCCGTACAGCACGGACTCGATCTCCTTGGGGTACAGGTTCTCTCCCCCGCGGATGATCATGTCCTTCACCCGGTCGACGAGCACGAGGTAGCCGTCCTCGTCGACCCGGCCGACGTCGCCGGTGCGCAGCCACCCGTCGACGAGCGTCGCAGCGGTCTCCTCCGGGCGGTTGAGGTAGCCGCGCATCACGTTCGGGCCCCGCACGACGACCTCGCCCACCTCGTCGGGCGGGAGGATGCTGCCGTCCGGCGCGATGGTGGCGATCTGCTGCCCGGGCAGTGCGGGTCCGACCGTGCCGAGCTTGCGCACGCCCTCGACGGGATTACATGTCGAGGCGCAGGTGCCCTCCGTGAGCCCGTACCCCTCGACCATCACGAAGCCGAACCGTTCCTCGCACCGCTCGAGGAGTTCCCTCGACACCGGTGCCGCCCCGCAGATGGCGAACCGCAGCGACGAGGTGTCGGGCACGGCATCCGCCGGAAGCTCAGCCAGCCGCGCGTAGATGGTCGGTACGCCCGCGAAGTAGGTGGGCCGGTGCCGTTCGACCGCCTCCAGGAACGGCACCGGCGCGAATCGCTCCAACACGGTGAGCTGTCCACCGGCCAGCATCGACGAAAGGAAGCTCACGCAGATGGCGTTGACGTGGAACAGCGGGAGGACCAGCAGGCAGTGGTCGGCATCGGTCAGTCGGAGGTGCCCGGACAGCATCGACGTCATCGCCAGCAGCTGCGAGTGCTCGAGCATGACACCCTTGGGGCGTCCGGTCGAGCCGCTCGTGTAGATCAGCAGGGCCAGCTCTTCGGGACGCGCCTCGCGGCCGGGCAACGCGTCGGCGGGCTCTGCTCGCAATGCCTCGACGGCGATCGACGGCAGGCCGGCGGTCGGCGCCCCGGGGCCGCTGTTGACCACGAGCGCGGCACCTGAGTCACGCAGCTGATATTCCGCCTCGTTGGCCGTGAAGACCGGATTGATCGGTGTGGCGGTCGCGCCCAGTCGCCACGCCGCGAGCATCACCAGCAGCAGCTCGACCCGATTGGGCAACATGATGGCGACGACGTCGCCCTCGCCGATTCCGTGCTCGGACAGCTGGGTCGCGACGGCATCAGCCCGGCGGGCCACTTCGGCGTACGTCAGTTCGTGGCGGGGATCGCGCAGACAAGGGCGGGACATGACCCGCTCCGGTCGGCCCCAGGGCAAATATCCGATGGTCACCGAGTTCACCTCTACGTCGCGGCGATGTTTCGTGACCGGAACAGTAGGGAGACTCAAGGCTCGGGCCCATGTCAAACGTCGACAAATCGCGGCGGCCGTTTGTGCCCCATCGACAACGGAACCCGCGGAGGCTCCTTGAACCTGACGGTGCAGGGGACGTCACCAGGCACGTTTCAGGGCCGCCGCAGGCAGACCTGCGAACACGCATCTCTTCTTGTCCAGGGTCCGCCACGAACCCTTTGTGCAAGATGCACAGGAAAGGAGGCCACCGGCGGCACCGTTTTTCGAAGTGCCGCACGATCGTGCTGCCCGCCCAGGCACTCCACGTTCGCACCGCACGCCGCTTCACCGAGGACGTGCTGATCCGGTGGGGCGTCACGGAAGGTTCATGCTCGGGCACAAGATCTTCGCCGGGGGGCGGCAGCGGCCCCGACACGGCAAACGGAGGGCAGCGGCGTACTGCCCCCTCCATCCGTACGGCCGGCCGGGTTCGGGCGGGTAACGTGGCGGTGTGATGCGCCATGAGGTGACCGAGGTCGATACCGCGGAGACGGTGGGCAGCGGCGACGTGCCCGTGCTCGCTTCGCCACGGTTGATCGCGTGGATGGAGGCGGCGACCGTACGGGCCGCCACACCATTCACCGGGCCGGGTCAGACGACGGTGGGTACGGCGATCCGTATCGAGCACCTCCGTCCTACGCGGGTGGGCGGCCGGGTGGAGGTCATCGCCGAGCCTCCGGCGTCCGCGGCGGGCCGGCGGCTGACGTTCCTCGTACGGGCCGTCGACGCCTCGGGAGAGCTTGTCGCGACAGGCGAGATCGACCGCGCGATCGTCGACCGCCGGCGTTTCCTCACCACGACGCCCGAGCCGTAGCTGTCCGGTCCGACGCGGGCGTCGCACCCGGATGCCGCAGCCGGCCCCGACTGGCGTTCCGGCGGGCCGTCGGGTAGACCCTTGACGTGCTCTTTCGCCAACTCGAATATCTCGTGGCGCTCTCCCGGGAGCGCCATTTCGCGCGTGCTGCCCAGGCGTGCTACGTCTCCCAGCCCGCCCTCTCGGAGGCGATCCGGAAGCTGGAGGAGGAGCTGGACGTGCCGCTGGTCCGGCGCGGCCGTACCTATGAGGGACTCACGCCCGAGGGCGAGCGCATCGTGGTGTGGGCGCAGCGGATCCTCGCCGACCGGGACGCCCTCAAGGACGAGGTCGGCGCGCTGCGCACCGGGCTGAGCGGGCGCATACGGATCGGTGCCGTGCCGACCGCGACCGGCGCGGTCTCCCTGCTCATCGACCCGTTCTGCGCGGCGCATCCGCTGGTCACCGTGGACGTCCAGGCGGACCTCCGGTCGGAGGACATTCTCCGGCGGCTGCAGAACTTCGAGATCGACGCCGCCATCAGCTATCTGCGCGAGGGCATTTCGGAGAATTTCCGTACGGTTCCGCTGTACCAGGAGCGGTATGTGCTGCTGACCTCGGCGGCCGACAATCTGGGCCGGCGGACGACGGCGACCTGGGCGGAGGCGTCGCGGCTGCCGCTGTGCCTGCTGACGGGGACCATGCAGGGGCGCAGGGTGCTGGACGAGGTGTTCGCCGAGGCCGGGGTGCGGCCCACGCCCCGGGTGGAGACCGACTCGGTGGCCGCGCTCTTCGCGCACGTCAGGACGGGCCGGTGGGCCAGTATCGTGCCGCACGCCTGGCTGCATGTCTTCGGCATTCCGCCCGGCATGCGCGCCGTACCGCTGGTCGAACCCGCCCGGACGGTCACCATCGGGCTGGTGATGACCGCACGGGAGCCGGGCTCCGTCATGGCGCGCGCCCTGACGGAGATCGCCCGGCGCACCGACCTCGCCACCGCTCTGGAGCGGCTTCCCGATGGGTGGACCGAGCAGCAGACATAACGTGTCCGGGATGAACGACCTGTACTCGCTCTGCGACTACTCCCGGAGCGACCAGCCGCTCGCGAAACACCTCGAGGTCACCATCGGGCCCGCGGCCTGAGCAGTAGCTCCAGGAGCAGATAGGCGCGCTGTTCCGCGGCGGCGAGCTCGGCGGGATCGATCCCCGCCGGCCACAGCTCCCCCGCCGCGGCGTCGTCGGCCTCGCGCAACTCCACCACCGCAGCGGCCAGTTGGGCCTGTACCACCGGGGACGCGGGCGCCGGGCGGCCGGCGAGCGCCCGCTCCGCACGTGCGGCGGCCTCCCCGCACGCGGCCAGCGCACGCTCCACCCGCAGCGCGGCACGGTCATGGACCACCAGCAAGGCGCAGGTCAGCCCCACGACGATCCCCAGTACGCTGCCCAGCGCCCGGTCCAAGACGAGCGCCCCGGCAGGTTCAGGAGCGGCCAGGTCGGTCAGCAGCAGCGCCAGCGGGGTGAGGAAGACGACGCCCAGGCCGTAATTGCGCGTGACGACGTACTCCAGCAGAAACTCCAGGAGCACGATCACGAGGACGAGCGCCGCGGGCTCCGGGCGCGCGGCCAGTACACCGAAGGCGAGCAGCAGCCCGGCGACCGTGCCCAGGGTGCGCTGCACCGCACGCTGTGCCGCCGTGCGGACGTTGACCGAGTGCAGCACCGCGGCGGCCGAGATCGCGGCCCAGTAGCCGTGCCCGAGGCCAAGAGCGATGGCCAGGGCGCCCGCGAGCCCGGTGCCGAGGGCGATCCGCAGTGCGGGGACGATCAGGAAGTGCCGGTGGGCGGGGGTACCCGGCTGCTTCCCCCGCACCAGTTCCGCGGCGCGCCGCGTGGTGCGATCGGCCGGAGCGGGCTCGGGGAGGGACAGCTCGGGCAGGAGAGTGGGTACCCTCCGGCGCCGGTCCGCGAGCAGTCGGCCCTGCCGGCGCAGGTGGAGTGCCGTACCTGCGGGATCGTCCGGCGGCCGACGCGCGGAGTCGATCAGCAGCGACCAGGAGAAGTCGGTGAGCCGCACGCACACGCCGCCCCGGTCGCCCCGGTCGGCCTGGTCGCCCCGGTCGGCCGCCGTCGGAGGCATCCGGCCGAGGGACCGGTACGCCTGCAGCACGGCGGCCGTCGCACGGTGCCGGAAACGTACGCACCGCTCCCCCGCACCGGCTGCTTCCAGCAGGTCCGCGAGCGCGCGCAGCGCCGCGGCCACGGCCAGGCGCTGCGGACGGTCCGGGTGCACCAGCCGCCCCAGTACCGCCAGTACCCAGGCCACGGCCGCCCCCAGCGCGGCCAGCCCGGTCCGCGGGAGGACATCGGCGAAGGCGGGTGAGCCGTTGGCCGCCACGGCGAACGAGAAGAGGAGCAGTACCGCGCCGAGCCCGCCCAGCCGCGCCGCGTCACAGGCGAACTTCGCCGGCCCGGCCACCGCGGCCATCGCCACGACCACCACAACGGCGCCGGTTCCGCCCGCCCGTGGCTGGGCCCACGCGGCAAGCGCCGTACCGGAGCCCACGCAGACGGTCATGGCCACCGCGATCAGCGCGAGGACCCGGGCGCGCCGCGGGTAGGGCAGATCGGGCCCGAAGGTGGTGGTGAAGGAGCCCAGCATGGCGTAGACGGCGAGCTCGGGCCGCCCGACGAGCACCATCGGCAGCGCCGGCAGCGCCATGGCGAGCGCGGCGCGCAGGGCGAAGGCGAACGCCCCGTCCACCGGGCGCAGGGCCAGCGCACCGCGCGGCGAGAGCACGCCCGCCACACCGGCCGCGGAACGCCGCCAACCGCTCCCGGTCACGACAGGTTTCTCCTCACGGCTGTGCGATTCCCCCGCGGCGATCACCTTCGGTCGCTTTCCGGGGGAAGTCAAAGAGGGTTTCTCGATGGCGCGATAGGCGGCGGTTATCCGGCCGGCCGCCGGACGGACGGTGTCGGAAGGCGCAGGGCACGACGAGATAAGCGGCGCCTATCAAGCGATCGGAAATCCCTCTTTGACTTGTCTCCGTGCGTTACCGGAAGGTCAGAGCATGAGCAGCAGCGCAGAGATCGAGGATCCCGCCGACGACCTGTCGGTCACCCCGCCCAAGACCTGGGCGACCGGTCTGCCCGCCGTGACGCACGCGCTGGAGTACTCGCTGGGCCAGACGTCCGTGCGGCGCACCGCGCTGACCCTGCTGAACATCAATCAGCCCAAGGGCATCGACTGCCCGGGCTGTGCCTGGCCCGAGCCCGCGCCGGGCAAGCGGCACATGAACGAGTACTGCGAGAACGGCGCCAAGCACATCAACGACGAGGCCACTTCGCGCCGCGTCACCCGGGATTTCTTCCGCGCGCACTCGATCGCCGAGCTGGACACCAAGTCCGACTACTGGCTCAACCAGCAGGGCCGGCTCACCGAGCCGATGGTCAAGCGGCCCGGCGCGACCCACTACGAGCCGATCGACTGGGACGAGGCGTTCGACCTGCTCGCCCAGGAGCTCAAGGCGCTGGCCTCCCCCGACGAGGCGCTCTTCTACGTGTCGGGCCGGCTGAACAACGAGGCGGCCTTCCTCCTGCAGCTCTTCGCCCGCGCGTACGGCACCAACAACCTGCCGGACTGCTCCAACATGTGCCACGAGTCCAGCGGTTACGCGATGACGGAGACGCTGGGCATCGGCAAGGGCAGCGTCTCGCTGGACGACATCCACGAGTCCGACCTGATCTTCGTGGTGGGGCAGAACCCGGGCACCAACCACCCGCGGATGCTCTCCGCGCTGGAAGAGACCAAGCGCAACGGTGGCAAGGTCATCGCGGTCAACACCCTGCCCGAGGCCGGGCTGATGCGCTTCAAGCACCCGCAGCGGCCGCGCGGTGTGGTCGGCCGCGGCACGCAGATCGCCGACCAGTTCCTGCACATCCGCGCCGGTGGCGACCTCGCCCTCTTCCAGGCCCTGAACCGGCTGTTGCTGGAGGCCGAGGACGCGGCGCCGGGCACCGTGCTCGACCACGACTTCATCCGGGAACACACCGTCGGCAGCGCCGAGTTCGCCGAGCACGTGCGGCAGGTCTCCTGGGAGCACGTCCTCGAAGCGACCGGGCTCACCCGCGAAGAGATCGAGCGCGTACACGCCCAGGTACTGAAGAGCAAGAAGATCATCGTGTGCTGGGCGATGGGGCTGACCCAGCACAAGCACGGCGTGCCCACCATCCGCGAGGTCATCAACTTCCTGCTGCTGCGCGGCAATATCGGCAGGCCCGGCGCGGGCGTGTGCCCGGTGCGCGGCCACAGCAACGTCCAGGGCGACCGCACCATGGGCGTATGGGAGAAGATGCCGCAGAAGTTCCTGGACGCGCTGGAGAAGGAGTTCGGCTTCACGCCGCCCGCCCGGCACGGCCTGGACGCGGTGAACGGTATCCACGCGATGTACGAAGGCCGCGCCAAGTTCTTCCTCGGCGTCGCGGGCAACTTCGTACGGGCCACCCCCGACAGTGCGGTCACCGAGGAGGCGATGCGCAAGTGCCGGCTCACCGCGCACATCTCCACCAAGCTCAACCGCTCGCACACCGTCTGCGGTGACACCGCCCTGATCCTGCCCACGCTGGGCCGCAGCGACAAGGACTTCCAGAACGGCGTCGAGCAGTTCATCACCGTCGAGGACTCGATGAGCGACGTCCACGCCTCGCGCGGGAAGCTGCCGCCGGCCTCGCCTCATCTGCTGAGCGAGGTGGCGATCATCAGCCGGCTGGCGCACCGGACCCTGGGCGACGATCCGTTCATCCCCTGGGAGCAGTTCGAGAGCGACTACGGCGCCATCCGCGACCGCATCTCCCGTGTCGTACCGGGCTTCGAGGACTTCAACGCCCGGGTGGCGCAGCCCGGCGGCTTCCATCTGCCCAACCCGGTCAACGAGCGGGTCTTCCGCACTCCGAGCGGCAAGGCCGTGTTCACCTCCAACGAGTTCACGATGCCGCAGGTCCCCGAGGGACATCTGCTGCTGCAGACGCTGCGCTCGCACGACCAGTGGAACACCGTCTGGTACGCCCCGAACGACCGCTACCGCGGCATTCACCACGCCCGCCGGATCGTCATGGTCAACCCCGCCGACCTGGCCGAGCTCGGCATCGCCGACCGCTCCGTGGTGGACCTGGTGAGCGTCTGGCACGACGGGACGGAACGCCGCGCGGAGCACTTCGAGGTCGTCGGCTACCCCGCCAGCCGCGGTTCCGCCGCGGCCTACTACCCCGAGACCAACGTCCTGGTCCCGCTGGACAGCGTCGCCGACTTCAGCAACTGCCCGACCTCCAAGGGCGTTGTGGTCCGCCTGGAGCCCAGGGAGCGGAGCGCGGCGTGGGACGCGTGACCGTACGGCGGCGGGTACTGCGCATCCGGGACGGGGTGCCCGCGCACCGCCCGGACACCCTGGCCGCCGAGGAGCCGATGGAGATCCGGGTCGGCGGGCGGCCGCTCACCGTGACCATGCGCACCCCCGGCGACGACTTCGACCTCGCGGCCGGCTTCCTGGTGAGCGAGGGCGTGGTGCACGCCGCCGATGACGTGGCGGGGATCCGCTACTGCGCGGGCGCGACTGCCGACAACGGCAACACGTACAACGTGGTCGATGTCGTCCTGGGCCAGGGGGTGGCGGCCCCGGACGCCTCGCTGGAGCGCAATTTCTACACCACGTCCTCGTGCGGGCTGTGCGGCAAGGCCAGCCTGGACGCCGTACGCACCTCGGCGGCGTGGTCCGTCGCCGAGGACCCGCTGTGCGTCGGACCGGAGCTGCTGACCACCCTCCCCGGCCAACTGCGCGCCGCCCAGCGGGTGTTCGACAGCACCGGCGGCCTGCACGCCGCCGGGCTCTTCACCGCAGACGGCGAACTGCTGTGCCTGCGCGAAGACGTCGGCCGGCACAACGCGGTGGACAAGGTCGTCGGACACGCCCTGCGGTCGGGCCTGCTGCCGCTGCGCGAGACGGTACTGATGGTCAGCGGCCGGGCCTCCTTCGAACTCGTACAGAAAGCCGTGATGGCCGGCATCCCCATGCTGGCGGCCGTCTCCGCACCGTCCTCGCTCGCCGTGGACCTGGCAGCGGAAAGCGGGCTGACACTCATCGGCTTCCTGCGCGGCACCTCGATGAACGTCTACACCGGATCCGAGCGCCTGCAACCGCAGCCGGTGGGCTGACCAACAGCCTGCTGCTCCAGGAGACCGCCCACGGCATCGAGGTCCTACCTGAGGTCCGCGAGCAGCTCGTCGAGCGCCGCATTGAGTGCGCGCGCGTTCGCCGCGTCGAACCAGGTGCTGCGGATCCGCTCGTTGATCCCGTTCGGCGTCTCGTGATCGGCCGCGAGCCGCGGCAGCGACCGGGACTCGTCGCTCAGCGCACGCCCGACGTCCTGGAAGAGGCTGCGCACGTAGCGTTCCGCGGCATCGGAGGGAATGCCCTGCCGCACGGCCCAGTCCGTGAGCGTGGCCAGGTACCAGTAGTGGCTGGTGATCGTCGCCGTCAGCGCGGAGAAGACATTGAGCGCGGCTTCGTCCGCCACGGCGAGGGACCCGCCGAGTCGCTCGAACAGTGCGGTCACCACCGGATGGGACGGGCAGGTGACGGTGACGGAAGTGCGCTGACGCACGGCAGGGAGGGGGATCGCCCGGACGATCGGTGCGCCGGTGTCCCCGAGCGTGCGGCGCAGTTCCTCGCTCCCCACTCCGGCCAGGACGCTGACCACGACCCGGTCTCCGTCGACCGCGAGTCCGGTGAGTGCCTCGTCCCGGTCGTCGGGGCGGACCGCGAGGATGACCACCGCGGCGCGGTCGATCACGTCCTGGTTGTCGGCACACACGTGCACCCCCGCATAGCGCCGGGACAGCTCAGCGGCCGCACTCGCTCCCCTGGGCGAGAGGAAGATCTCCGGCGGGTCGTCCACCCCCTCGCACAGGCCCTCCACAAGGGCGCGGGCGATCTCCCCCACGCCAATGATCCCGATCCGGCCCACCGCGGCTGTATCCGTATCCAGAGAATCCATCGTCATCCGCACATCCTCACAGACCGGCACACCCCTGGCGTTACATGGGGGTTGGGAGTCGCGAAGCGACCTCCTGGGCCGTTTCGCGGAGCCAGAGATGGGCGGCGCCGTGTGTGTGGACGGGGTGCCACCACAGTGCTTCCTGGAGTGGGACGGCCTCGTAGGGGCACTCCAGGATCCGGACGGGGGCGATGCCGCGGAGGAGTTGCGCAAGGCGTTCCTGGACCAGGGCGATGCGGCGGGTGCCGGCCACCAGGTGCGGGCTCGCCTGGAAGCCGTCGACGGAGACTTCCGCCTTGGGCTCGATGGCGGCCTGCGCCTCGCGCGGCACGTACGTCCGGCCCGGCGACGTCCTCGCCTCCGGCACCTGCGGCAACGGCGGCTGCCTCGCCGAACTCTGGGGCCGGCGAGGCAGCCGTACGCCCCCGCCGCTGCGGCCCGGCGACACCGTCACCCTCACCGTCGAAGGTCTCGGCAGTGTGTCCAACACGGTGGTGGCCGGGGCCGCCCCTGTACCGCTGCCCACCGCGCGCAAGCGCACCGGGCCCCGGCCGCGACCGGCTCCCGACAGTGCGTCAGCTCCGGGCGCGCTGGGTGGCCACGATGCAGCCGAGCACGATCAGGGCGGTGACGGCGGCGAGGGGAGCGAACCGCTCCCCCATGAGCAGGACCGACCAGACCAGGGTGAGCAGGGGCTGGGCCAGCTGGATCTGGCTCGCCCTGGGCACCCCGATGACGGCCATCCCGCGGTACCACGCGACGAACCCGCCGAACTGGGAAATGGCGGCGATGTAAGCCATGCCGATGACCGCCTTGCCGGTCAGCTGCACCGGCTCGACGGGCAGGGCGAAGGCGGTGACCAGCGCCGATACGGGAAGAGCGGCGACGACGCCCCAGGCGATGACCTGCCAGCCGGGCATGTGGGAGGCGAGCCGGCCGCCCTGCGCGTACCCGGCCGCGCACACCAGCAGGGCGCCGAAGAGGTAC
Organism: Streptomyces sp. NPDC053542; assembly: GCF_044544685.1. NCBI lineage: Bacteria > Bacillati > Actinomycetota > Actinomycetes > Kitasatosporales > Streptomycetaceae > Streptomyces > Streptomyces sp. NPDC053542. The sequence goes on along the minus strand of NZ_JBITXL010000009.1, from coordinate 66,348 downwards.
AGGTCGCCGACGGTCGGCAGGCCGTGGTTCTGCGTGAGGGTGAAGGCGGCCACGGTGGCGGCGCCGAGGACGGCGGCCGCCCAGAACACGCGCGACGGGCGCCGGCCGGTCAGGGCGGCGGAGACCGCGGCGGTGGCCAGCGGCAGCATGCCGATCACCACGGCCGAGTGCGCGGTGGTGGAGGTCTGCAGGGCCAGCGTGGACAGCAACGGGAAGCCGATGGCACAGCCGCCGGCCACCGTGAGCAGGGCCGGCCAGTGCTGCCGCGCGGGCACCGGCACCTTGGCCGCGTACAGGCAGGCCGCGGCGAGCAGCCCCGCCAGCAGCCCCCGTACGCCGGTCGCCGTCCACGGGCCGAAGCCGTCCAGGGCCCACACGGTGGCCGGAAGACTGAAGGAGAAGGACACGACGCCGAGGGCGGCCAGGCGCGTGCCACTGCGGGGAGTACCACCGCTGGGAGTACCACCGCTGGGATCGCGGGGAGTAGCACTGTTGACCGCTATCGCCGAAGAATGAGTAGCGCTATCTTGTACTGTCATGAACGAGAGTAGCAGTGTCGCTCAATTGGCCGCCATCTTGCGGAATGAGCTGAACCGCTATCCGGAAGGGGAGAAGCTGCCGTCGAGCAGGGCGCTGGTGACGCAGTATCAGGTCAGTCCGGTGACCGTCTCCCGGGCGATCGCGACCCTCGCCGCCGAAGGGCTCGTCACCTCCCGGCCCGGCGCCGGCGTCTTCAAGGCCACCGCGCGCCGCGTCACGGGCGCGCTCGGCGACGTCTCCTGGCAGGAGGTGGCGCTGAGCGCGGATCCCCCGCACTCCGCCGTCGACGCGGGCCCCCGCCGCATGGACGCCACCGGCGTCCTGGCCACCCTCACCACCCCGCCGCCCGAGGTCATCGACCTCAACGGCGGCTACCTGCACGCCACGCTCCAGCCGGAACGGGCGCTGGCCGCCGCGCTGGCCCGGGCCGGCCGCAGGCCCGGCACCTGGTCGCGTCCCCCGGTGGAGGGCCTGACCGAGCTGCGGGAGTGGTTCGCGCGCGACATCAGCGGACCGGGCGGCTCGCTCAACGCCTCGGACGTCCTGATCACCGCCGGCGGCCAGAGCGCCCTGACCACTGCCCTGCGGGCCCTGGCCGCACCCGGCTCCCCCGTCCTGGTCGAGTCCCCCACCTATCCCGGCATGCTCGCCGTCGCCCGCGCCGCCGGGCTGCGCCCCGTACCGGTACCGGTCGACGCCGACGGTGTACGCACCGACCTGCTCGCCGAGGCGTTCGAGGCCACCCGGGCCCGCGCGTTCGTCTGCCAGCCCCTCTTCCACAACCCCACCGGCACCGTCCTCTCCCCCCAACGGCGCGCCGAGGTACTGGGCATCGCCCGGGCAGCCGGCGCCTTCCTCATCGAGGACGACTTCGCCCGCCGCCTGGTGCACGCCGACTCCCCGCCGCTGCCGCTGCCACTGGCCGCCGACGACCCGGACGGCGTCGTCGTCCACGTACGCTCGCTCACCAAGGCGGCCTCCCCCAGCCTCCGCATCGGAGCCCTCTCGGCCCGCGGCCCGGTACTGGAGCGGCTGCGCGCCATCCAGGTCGTCGACAGCTTCTTCGTCCCCCGCCCGCTCCAGGAGACCGCCTTGGAACTGGTCGGCTCCCCCGCCTGGGCCGGCCATCTGCGGGCCCTCGCCGGCGCCCTGCGCGAGCGCCGCACCACCCTGCTCACCGCCCTGAGCAGCGCGCTGCCCAAGCTCGTCCCCCAGCAGACGCCACACGGCGGATACCACCTGTGGCTGCGCCTCCCCGACGGCACCGACGAACACGCCGTCGCCGCGACCGCCCTCCGCCACGGCGTAGCGGTCACCCCCGGCACCCCCTACTTCACCGCCGAACCCCCGGCCCCCCACCTCCGCCTGAGCTACGTCAGCACCCCCGGCCCCGCCCAACTGAAGGAAGGCATCCAACGCCTCAGCGAGTCCCTGCCCGGGGCGTAAGGAAACACCGCGATCTTCCCAGTGGACAGGCCGTCACCGCCTCCCGTATTTTCCGCAAGCGGCGCGCATACGGGCCGCGTTGACGGGGCCCTGGGGGGGGCTCCCTTTCTGAACGGGGGGGGCACGCGATGCTGTGCTCGAACTGCCACATGATGACGGCCGTCACCGCGGACGGCCGTTGCGAGGAGTGCGCGGCGTCGGAACAGCGACCGGACGGCACCAGCGGTCTCGCCGAGCCGCCGAGACCCGCGGCGAACACGACACGCACGTCAGGGAAGCTCGGGGCGCTGGGGAGGCTGACTCCGCCCGTCCGCCCGGCGGCGGTCGTTACCGTGCTCCTGGCACTGTGCCTCGCCGCGGACGTGTTCGCGCTCGTCGCCGGCGTCCGCTACCTGCTCGTACTGGACGACCTGATCTCGCAGGGCTGGGCCGCCCCCGGCCTCTCCGCGGAACTCGTCGCCAGCAATCGCGCGTACACCTTCTCCGGCAGCCTCTACTTCACGCTGCTGCCGTTCATCGCTGTGGCCTTCCTCGTCTGGTTCTTCCGCGCCAGGATCAACGCCGAGGTATTCGCCCCCGACGGTCACCGCAGGGGGCGCCTCTGGACGCTCGGCGCCTGGTTCATCCCTTTCCTCAATTGGTGGTTCCCCTGCCAGATCGCGGCCGACATCTGGAAGGCCAGCAGTCCGCCCGGCCGCCGGTCCCCGCTCACCCTGGTCAACGTCTGGTGGGGCCTGTGGCTCGCCACACACGTCGTCGGCCTGATCGGCAGCTCCCAGATGAAGAAGGCCGAGGAATTCCACGAATTCCGGACCGCGGTCCGCACCCTGCTCGTCTCCGACCTGCTGGACGCCGCCGCGGCCGCCCTCGCGATCGCCTTCGTCCTCCGGCTCACCGCGCTGCAGCGCGCCCGCATGAAGGACGTGGGCCCCGCCTCCGCGCAGGTGGCTAGCGCTCCCGTCCCTGGACCGCTCGGCGCAGGAGGGTGAGGAACTGGTCGCGTTCCTCCGGGGTGAAGGGGGCGAGGAGTTGGTCGCTCACCGAGACGACCGCGGGGGCGAGGCGGGTGGCCAGGTCGCGGCCGGTGTCGGTGATGCGTACCAGCTTGCGGCGGCGGTCGCTGTCGTCCTTGGCTAGGTCCACCAGGCCGCGCTTGCGCAGGCGGTCCAGCAGTGGAGCTGCGGTCGACTTGTCGAGATTGGCCAGGGCGCCGAGGGTGCCCTGGTCCATGGCGCCGCGGGTGTGCAGCAGGCACAGGACCGTGAACTGCGGCCCGGTCAGATCCTGGTGCACCTGCTCGTACCAGAGCCGGTTGTGCGCCTGGCTCAGCTGACGGGCGAGGGGGCCGAGCCCGCCGATCGCGGCGAGCAGCAGCCCGGTGTCGTCCGCGTTCTCCTGTGCCATTGCGTGAGCCGCCGTTCCTTCGACCATTGATTAGGACGTACACGTACTATAGCGTCGGAGGCGATAGGACGTACACGTACTTACTGTGTGTGACGGCGTGTGGCAGGGCGAGGCGAGGAGGGAAAGTCGGGTTATGACGCAACGCGGCAGTGCGCTCAACTTCCGGGATTTTGTGGAGAGTTCGCTGGAGGCCGGTGATGTGGTCGACGTCCGGCGGCCGGTCAGCCCGGTGCTCGAAGTCGGCGCCATTACCCGGCGGGTTTATGAGACGCGGAGTCCGGCGCCGCTGTTCAGCAATCTGACCGGGGCCGAGCCGGGCTTCCGGATTCTTGGTGCGCCCGCCGGTCTGAGCGGCCTCGACGAGGGAGCCTACGGGCGGCTCGCGGCGCACTTCGGGCTGGCACGCGACACGACGCCGCGCGCGCTGCTGGAGAAGCTGATCTCCGCCATGCACGCGGACCCCGTCCCCCCGCGCGTGGTGGAGAGCGGGCCCTGCAAGGAGAACGTGCTGACGGGCGACGACGTCGACCTGGAGCGGTTCCCGGTCCCGCTGCTGCACCAGCAGGACGGCGGACGGTACTTCGGTACGTACGGCTTCCACGTCGTGCGCTCCCCCGACGGGCGGTGGACCAGCTGGTCGGTCAGCCGCACCATGCTGCACGGGCGCACCACCCTGGTCGGCCCCGCCATGCCGCAGCAGCACATCGGCATGATCCACGCGATGTGGCGCGAGAAGGGCCTGCCGACGCCGTGGGCCATGGTGCTCGGCGCCCCGCCGGCAGCGCTGGCCGCGGCGGGCATGCCGCTGCCCGCCGAGGTGAACGAGGACGGCTACGTCGGTGCCCTCGCCGGCAGCCCCGTCGAGGTGGTCCGCACGGAGCTGCACGACCTGTACGTCCCGGCCAACGCCGAGATCGTGCTGGAGGGTTACCTCAGCCCCGACGAGACGGCGCCCGAGGGGCCGATGGGCGAGTACCACGGGTACTCCTTCGCCGAGAGCAAGCAGCAGCCTGTCTTCCACGTCGAGGCGATCACCCACCGCGACGACCCCATCCTGCCGGTCTGCGTGGCGGGCCTGCCCCCGGAGGAGAACCACACCATCTGGGGCACGATGATCTCCGCCGTCAGCCTGGACCTGCTGCGCTCCAGCGGGCTCCCCGTCGACCTGGCCTGGTGCTCGTACGAGGCCGCGACCTGCTGGATCGTCGTGTCCATCGACATCCGGCGGCTGGCGGAGAGCGGGCTGGGCGAGCGGGAGCTGGCCGACGCGGTGGCCGGCGTCCTCTTCACTTCGCACACCGGGTGGCTGGTGCCCAAGGTCCTGCTGGTGGCGAATGACATCGACATCACCGACATCAACCAGGTGGTGTGGGCGATGGCGACCCGCTACCACCCCGGCACGGGCGAGTACGTCTACCCGGAGGCGCCGGGCATCCCGATGGTCCCCTACCTCACTCCGGAAGAGGTGCGCACGGGCCGGGGCGGCAAGTCCGTCATGAGCTGCCTGCTGCCCGAGCACTTCAAGGGTGCCGGGAAGGGCGTCACAGCGTCTTTCAGAGGCTCGTATCCCGAGGAGATGCGGCAGCGGGTCGTCGAGAACTGGGCCGATTACGGGTTCTGAGCGGCACCCTCGGCACCTGCCTCGCCCGGCGGGTGGGTGCCGGGGGGCGGCGCTCCGGCCCCGGGCCCGGAGCCCGCCGTGGCCGCGGCGGACTGAGCTCAGGCCGGTATCTCCGTCGCCGGACCGCCGCGCGTGCGGCGCATCAGGAGCGCGTAGAGCGCCGCCGCGACGATCATGCCGACGGGCAGGGCGAGGTCGACCCCGCCCAGGGCGGCGGCGACCGGGCCGGTGTACAGGGTGTTCACGCAGAGGGCTGACGCGGTGACACCCGCCGCGAGCGCGAGGGCACCCGACCAGTTGACGCCGCCGGTGTACCAGAAGCGGCTGCCGGGGGTCTCGTCCGTCAGGGCGGGACCGTCATAGCGGTTGCGGCACAGCAGGATGTCCGTGGCGTAGATGGCCATGCTGGGGCCGAGCAGGACGACGGTCAGCTGGAGGACGTTGCTGACGGTGTCCAGGAAGTTGGAGACGAGCAGCGCGTACAGGGTCAGTGCGACGGAAGCGGTGCCGTCGGCGAGGACGCTGACGGAGCGGCGGATGCGGATGCCGACCGCCTGGAGGGCCAGACCGGCGCTGTAGGCGGTCAGCGCGTTGATGGCGATCGTGCCGAGGACCAGCGCCAGCAGGAAGACCGGGGTGAACCAGCCGGGCAGGATCTTCTCCAGCGCGGCCTGCGGGTCGGTCATGTCGACCACCGTCGCGGCGAGGACGCCCAGGGAGCAGACGATCATGCTGGGCACGAAGGCGCCGAGCGCCGTCCATCCCAGGACCGCCTTCTTGGACGTCGTACGGGGCAGGTAGCGCGAGAAGTCCGCGCTGGTGGTGTACGACAGCGGGCCCGAGGCGACGAGCGTGACGCCGGCCAGGACGGTCGCCCACAGGTCGACGCCGGTCAGCGGCTCCTCGGGCACGTACGAGAAGTCGGCGTGCCCGACCACGCTGACGGCGACGACGGCGAAGACGGCGGCGAGGACCAGGGTGATCGGAAGGTACAGCTTCATGATCATCGCGTGCCCGTAGACGCTGATGGTCAGCGTGAGCGCGGCGATGACCACGATGACGACGACCTTGACGCCGGTGGTCGTCGTGATGCCGGCCTTCTCGACCAGGGAGAAGGCGGCGACCGCCGCGGCGGACAGGTTCAGGGCGAAGTAACAGACGGAGATCAGCCAGCCGACGACCGCGTTGTTCACGCGGTTGCCGAGTACGCCGTACATCGCCCGGGTGATCACCTCGCTCGGCGCGCCAGCGGACGGGCCCGAGACGGCGAGGAATCCGGTGAGCGTCCAGAACAGGTTGCCCACCGCGAGTACCGCGATGGCCTGCCACACGGTCAGGCCCATGAGGATCAGGGCGCCGCCGACCACCAGGCTGAGGTAGTTGACGTTCGCCGCGGCCCAGACGGAGAAGAGCTCGCGCGCCTTGCCGTGGCGTTCCGCATCGGGAATGTGGTCGATGCCGTGTGCCTCGATGCGGCCCGCCCGTTCGGAGGCGGGCGGGGCATCGTCCGCTCTGCGGGTGCCTGGCTGCGGGTCGGGAAGCGTGGACGCCATAAAGCCCTCCGGGGTGCTGGTCTTGCCCACCTGCTTGCTTATTGGTCGCACACTCAATAGCATCCGGGGTATGCCGTCAAGCGTTCAGCGGAAGCGAATCCGGAAGTCACCGGCCGACCGACGTGCGGAAATCGTCGAAGCGGCCGCCTCCGTCGCCCTGACCGAGGGGCTGGAGTGCATCACGCTGCGGCGGATCGGCGAACAGCTCGGCGTCCGCCCGGGGTTGATCAGTCATTACTTCCCCGCGGTGGAGGATCTCGTGGCCGAGGCGTTCGGCAGCGCCGCGAGCGCCGAACTCGACCGGCTCATCCCGGCGGAGCGGCCCGACGGCACCCCCACCGAGCACCTCGCCCGGTTCTTCGCCCAGGCGACGGGCGAGGCGTACGACGACATGAGCCGCCTCTGGATCAACGCCCGGCACCTCAGGCGTTACTGGCCCGTCCTGCGCGACCGGGTCGGCGTGCAGGAGGACGCGTGGGTCGGGCGCCTGTCCGGCCTGCTCCGCGCAGGCGTCGAGCGCGGGGAATTCCGCACGGCCGACCCGGAGGTGGTGGCCATGCAGATCCTGGTGGCGATCGACGGACTGGGGGCCTACACCAACGCCGTCATCGACAACTGCCCGCCCGCGGTGAAGCTGATGCCCCTCACCACCGCGGAGCGCGAACTCGGCCTGCCGAGCGGCGCCCTCATCCGGACCACCCCGAACTGACCATCCTCAAGGAGCCGTTGTGCGCACCGCCCTCGTCCTGCTCTCCGCCCGTCTGCTCGATCCGGTGACCGGCGCGTTCCTGCCGGAGACCGCCCTCGCCGTGTCCGAGGACGGGCGGATCGCCGCCCTGGGCGACGACCGTGCGATACGCGCGCTCGCCGGGCCCGCGACCACGGTGCTCGATCTGAAGGGCGCCGTGCTGACCCCCGGCCTGGTCGACGGGCACATCCATCCGATGCACGGCGCCGAACTCACCCAGGGCCTGGACCTGTCGGGCTGCGCCGACCTGGAGGCCGTACGCGAGGCCCTGGCCCGCGAGGTCCGCACGCTCGCACCCGGCGCGTGGCTGCGCGGCTGGGGCCTGGACCCGAACGTCTTCGGCGACCGCCCCGTCGAGGCCGCCGCGCTCGCCCCCGTACTGGACGGCGTCCCGGCCCTCCTCCTGCTCTTCGACGCCCACTCCATGCTGGCCAGCCCCCGTGCGCTCGAACTCGCGGGCGTCGACGGGCCGCGCACCTTCGCGCAGGCCGCCGAGGTCGTCTGCGACGCCGCGGGCCGGCCCACCGGCCTGCTCCTGGAGGACGCCGCCTGCGAGCTCGTCGAGCGTGCGGCGCCCCGGCCCACGCGCGCGGAGCGCCGCACTCAACTCGCCACCGCACTGCGGGAGATGGCCGCCACCGGACTCACCGGCGGGCACGTGATGGACGCCAATGGCGACAGCCTCGACCTGTACGCCGAACTGGACGCGGCCGGCGAACTGCCGCTGCGGCTGCGGGTCGCGCCCTGGTGCCAGCCCGGCGCCGACGACGACGCGCTGCGGGCGCTGATCGCGCAGCAGGGCACCGGCGGCCGGCTCTGGCGGACCGCGGGCGTCAAGCTCTTCATGGACGGCACCATCGACAACGGCACCGCCTGGCTGGAGCGCCCCGACTGCCACGGCGAGTCCACGCACGCCTTCTGGCCGGACCCCGCCGCGTACACCCACGTCATCGGCGAGCTGCACCGCGCGGGCATACCCACCGCCACCCACGCCATCGGGGACGCGGCGGTGCGGCACGCCCTCGACTCCGTCGAGAAGGCCCGCACGACGGGGGCCGCCGCGGTCCGGCACCGGATCGAGCACATCGAGACCGTGCCCGACGACACCGTGCGCCGGTTCGCCGAGCTCGACGTCCTCGCGTCCATGCAGCCCACCCACTGCTGCGACTTCACCCGGGCCGACCACACGGACAACTGGTCCCGCCGGCTCGGCGAGGAGCGCGCCGCGCGCGCCTGGCGCTGCCGCGACCTGTGGGACGCCGGCGCCACGGTCGTCCTCGGCTCGGACTGGCCGATCGCGCCGTATCCGCCGCTCACCGTCATGGCCGGCGCCCGCCACCGCCGCCCCACCCGCGACCTCACCCAGCCCGCGCACGGCCCCGGCCAGGCGCTGACCGCCCTGGAAGCCCTCCAGGCCATGACCGTCAACGCGGCTTACGCAGCGGGCGAGGAACACGAGGCCGGCCGCCTCGCCGTCGGCCACCGCGCCGACCTCACGGCCTTCGCGGACAACCCGCTCACCACCCCGGCCGCCGACCTGGCCGCCCTCCCGGTCCTCCTCACGGTCCTCGACGGCCGCCCGACCCACCGCGACCAGAGTCTCTGACGCACTCTCATACAACGGCCCCCGTCCCTCCTGCGCGGAGGAACGGGGGCCGTACTGCTGCTGTCCTGTCTGCGGGCGGGCCTACTCCCACACCACGACATTGCGGCGGACCGGGACCGAGCCCGTGTCCTTGGCGAAGAGCTCGGGTGAGCGGGCGCGGACGCGCTCGACGTCGTCGAAGACCGCGCGGAGGTGGGTGCGCATGGCCGAGCGGGCGAGGGCGGCGTCGCCGCCGAGCACCGCTTCGAAGATCTCGACGTGCTGGGCGGCGAAGCCCGTCGGGGTGGCGGTGTCGTAGAGGCCGAGCCGGCGCGCCCGGTCGAGGTGGCCCTTGGCCGAGACGACGGTCGCCCAGGCGCTGCCGTGTCCGCTCAGCCGCAGCAGGGCGTGGTGGAACGCCTCGTCGAGCTCGAAGAAGTCCTCCAGGTCCAGGCCCGGGCGCTGCTGCTCGGCGAGATTGCGCCGCAGCTCCTCGACGAGGTCCGCGTCGAGCTCGGCGGGGAGGCCGGGCAGGTCGTCCAGGGCCGCCAGCTCCACGGCCTCGCGCAGGAACTGCGCGTCGGCGACCTTGGCCGGGTCGACGCGCGAGACGAACGAGCCGACCTGCGGAAAGATCTGCACCAGCCCCTCCTGCGACAGCAGGATGAGGCTTTCCCGTACCGGCGTACGGCTCACTCCGAGAGCGGCCGCGAGCTCGTTCTCGGACAGCGCGGCGCCCGGGGGGAGTTCGAGGGTCAGAACCTTGCGGCGCAGCGTCTCGTAGACGGCGCGGCGGCTGGTTCGCTGCCGGTTCGATCGGGCCATGCGCTCATCGTATCGGGGCGCGACGACCCCGCCTCCCACGCTGGTCGATTCACGTTTCAAAAGTATTGCGCACCTGTGCGACCAGTGCTTGTATACCAGTGCCGGTCGGCCAGTAAACCGGTCGTTCGAGCGGTGTCACCACCCCCGAGGTCCCCGAAGGAGCAGGAACCTGTGAGCAAGATCGAGCGTGTCGAGGTGTTCGTCGCCTCGCCGGGGCGGACCTTCGTCACCCTGCGCATCACGACCTCGGACGGCGTGACCGGCCTGGGCGACGCCACGCTGAACGGCCGCGAGCTCGCCGTGGCGAGCTACCTGCGCGACCACCTCGTACCGCTGCTCATCGGCAAGGACCCGGCGCGCATCGAGGACATGTGGCAGTACCTCTACCGGGGCGCGTACTGGCGCGGCGGGCCGGTCACGATGACCGCGATCTCCGCCGTCGACACGACGCTGTGGGACATCAAGGGCAAGGTCGCCGGCCTGCCCGTCTACCAGCTGCTCGGCGGCCGCTCGCGCGCCGGCGTCATGGTCTACGCGCACGCCAGCGGCACGGACACCGCCTCGCTGATCGACGACGTCGAGCGGTTCCTCGGCCTCGGTTACAAGGCCGTGCGCGCCCAGGCGGCGGTCCCCGACGTCGGCGGTACGTACGGGGTGCGCAAGGGCAAGGTCTACGAGCCGGCCGCCACCTCGCTCCCCGACGAGCAGCCCTGGGACACCGAGGCGTACCTCCGGTTCGCGCCCACCTACCTGGAGGCGGTCCGCGAGCGCTGCGGCTTCGGCTTCCACCTCCTGCACGACGTCCACCACCGGCTCACCCCGATCGAGGCGGCCCGCTTCGGCAAGCAGGTCGAGGACTGCCGGCTGTTCTGGATGGAGGACCCTACGCCGGCCGAGAACCAGGAGGCGTTCCGGCTCATCCGGCAGCACACGACGACGCCGGTCGCGGTGGGCGAGGTACTCACCTCGATCTGGGACGTGCAGCGCCTGATCACCGAGCAGCTCATCGACTACGTGCGCACCAGCGTCGTGCACGCGGGCGGCATCACGCATCTGCGGCGGATCTTCGATCTGGCAGCGCTGTACCAGGTCAGGACCGGTTCGCACGGGGCGACGGACCTCTCCCCCGTCACCCTCGCCGCCGCCGTCCACCTCGACACCGCGGTCCCGAACTTCGGCATCCAGGAGTACATGGCGCACGCGGACGAGACGGGCGAGGTCTTCCGCAGCGGCGTGACCTTCGCCGACGGCATGCTGAACGTGTCCGAGGAGCCCGGACTCGGCGTCGAGTACGACGAGAAGGCGGCCGAGCGCTTCCCGTACCAGGCCCGCTACCTGCCCGTCGCGCGCCGCCTCGACGGCTCCGTGCACGACTGGTGAGCGCCATGACGTCCCCCGTACTGAACCTGGCCGCGCTCCCCCGCATCCCTGAGCACCTGCGCCCGGCCGTGGACCCCCGCGAGCTGCGCCCCCGTACCGTCCACTTCGGCCTCGGCGCCTTCCACCGCGCTCACCAGGCCGTCTACACCGAGAACGCCGCCGCCCGCTCCGGTGAGCCATGGGGGATCGCCGTCGTGGCCCCGCGCTCGGCCCGGACCGCGGCAGCGCTGCGGGCCCAGGACTGCCTGTACTCGATGACCGAGCTGCGCGCGGCGGAGACCGTGACCCGCGCCGTCGGGTCGGTCGTCGAAGCGCTGGGGATGGGTCCGGACGCCGCGCGGATCGACGCGCTGCTCGCCGATCCCGAGGTGTCCGTGGTGACCCTGACGATCACCGAGAAGGGCTACTACCGCAGCCCCGAAACGGGCGCGCTGGACGTCGCGGCGCCGGAGATCGCCGCCGACCTCGTGGCGGCGGCCACGGGCCCGCTCACCACCGTCGTCGGGCGGCTCGCCGCCGGGCTCGCCGCGCGGATGCGCGCGGGCGGCGCCCCGGTCACCGTCGTCTCCTGCGACAACATGGCGGCCAACGGTGCCGCGCTCGGCCGCGTCGTACGGGACTTCGTCGCGGCCGCGCCCTGGCCGGACCGGCAGGCCGTACTGGACTGGATGACGGCCTCCGTCGCCTTCCCCTCGACCATCGTGGACCGCATCGTGCCGGCGGCCACCGACGCGGACCGGCAGGCGGCACAGGCCGCGCTGGGCGTCCACGACGCGCTGCCGGTCGTCGGCGAGCCGTACCGGCAGTGGGTCCTGGAGGACGCCTTCGCCGGGCCTCGGCCGCCGTGGGAGCTGGACGGCGCGCTGTTCGTCCCGGACGTCGTGCCGTACCAGCTCACCAAGTTGCGGCTGCTGAACGGCTCCCACTCGGCGCTGGCCTATCTCGGCGCCGCGGCGGGCCGCACGACGATCGCGGACGCGCTGGCGACCGGCTGGGGTGAGCGCCTCGTCCGTGCCCTGTGCGCCGAGGTCGCCCCGACGCTGCCCGCGGGCGGCCCCGACCCGGCGGCCTACGCAGCGGACCTGGTCGAGCGGTTCCGCAACCCCGGGGTGCGGCACCTGCTCCGGCAGATCGGCTCCGACGGGTCCCTGAAGATCCCGGAGCGGTGGCTCGACGCGCTGCGCACGCTGCGCGCCGCCGCCACCGCCACCCCCGTGCTCGAACTCGCCCTCGCGGGCTGGGCGAACGCCACCCGCCCCGCCGACGACGGCGGGCAGCTCTTCGGTACCACCGACCCCGCGGCCGCCGCCCTGGCCCGCTGCTGGCACGAGGCACCGGACGACGCGGACGCGGTCCGCCGCCTGCTGGGTGTCCTCGGCGCCGCGGACCTGGCCGGGGACGGGGCGCTCGTCGCCGCCGTCGCCGCCCGGCTCCCCGCGCTGCGGGCCGGCCGGGTCGAGGTCTGACACCCGCCCCGCAAGCCCGAAGCGCAGTCCCGAAGTGCAGTCCCGAAGCGCAGTCCCGAAGTGCAGTAAGAACAACGGAGTTCACCCATGACGGACACCACACAGGCGGAGCCGGACGGCGCCGTCGGAAGAACGACGCGCGACCTGACCAGAGCGGCCGTCTCCGGCTGGCTCGGCACGGCCATGGAGTTCATGGACTTCCAGCTCTACTCGCTGGCGGCCGCCATCGTCTTCAACAAGATCTTCTTCCCCGATGTCAGCCCCGCGATCGGGCTGATCGCCGCCATGGCGACCTACGGCGTCGGCTATGTCGCCCGGCTCGCCGGCGCCCTGTACTTCGGGCGGATGGGCGACCGCATCGGCCGCAAGAAGGTCCTCTTCCTCACCATCCTCCTGATGGGCGCGTCGACCACACTGATCGGCGTGCTGCCGCCGTACAGCGTGATCGGCATCCTCGCGCCGGTCCTGCTGGTCGTCCTGCGGCTCGTCCAGGGCTTCGGCGCGGGCGCCGAGATCGCCGGGGCCACGGTCATGCTCGCCGAATACGCGCCCCCGAAGCGCCGCGGGCTGATCTCCTCCCTGGTCTCCCTCGGCACCAACTCCGGCACGCTGGCCGCCTCCGGCCTGTGGGCGGTACTGCTCGCCGTGCTCAGCGAGGACCAACTGGTCACCTGGGGCTGGCGGCTGCCCTTCCTGCTGAGCTTCGCCCTCATGGTCTTCGCGGTCTGGCTGCGCCGGAACCTCAAGGAGAGCCCGGTCTTCGAGGAGCGGCCCGACGTCGTGGACGGGGTGGCGATGTCCCGCGCCGAGGCCGCCGCGGCGGTCGAGGACAAGGCCGTCGAGCCGGAGCGCGAGAGCGTCATCGAGGCCGGTCTGCGGCAGCGCAAGGGCAAGGCGTTCTTCCTCGCGCTCGGGCTGCGCTTCGGACAGGCCGGCAACTCCGGCCTCGTACAGACGTTCCTCGTTGGCTACATCGCCACCACGCTGGGCGCCGACCGGTCCGTCCCGACCGACGCCATCGTGTACGGCTCGCTGCTGGGCTTCGCCACCGTGCCGCTGGTCGGCCTGCTCGGCGACCGCTTCGGCCGCCGCCCGGTCTACATCGCCCTCACCGTGCTGACCGTCCTGCTCGCCTTCCCGGTGATGTTCCTCATCGCCTCGGGCACCACGGCCGGGGTGACGGTCGGCATGATCGTCGGGCTCAACGTCGGCGTCCTCGGCCTCTTCTCGCTGGAGAGCGTCACGATGGCCGAACTGTTCGGTGCGCGGACCCGCTTCACCCAGCTCGCGCTGGCCAAGGAGATCGGCGGCATCCTCGCCACCGCCATCGGCCCGGTCGTCGCGGCCACCCTCACCGCCGTCACCGGCAGCTGGTGGCCGATCGCGGCGATGCTCGTCGGCTACTCGCTCATCACCCTGCTGTCCGTCGTCCTCGCCCCCGAATCGCGCGGGCGTGACCTGGTGCGTCTGGAGGACGCGATATGAAGTCGGTTGTCGTGCACGGCCCCGGTGACCTCCGGATCGACGAACGCCCCGACCCGGTGCCGGGTGCGGGCGAGGTACTGCTCGCCATGGAGTGGGGCGGCATCTGCGGCTCCGACGTGGGCTACTGGAAGCACGGCGGGACCGGTACGGCCGTGCTCAAGGACCCGCTCGTCCTCGGGCACGAGGTCGCGGGCCGGATCGCCGCCCTCGGCGAGGGTGTCAGCGGGCTGACGGAGGGTCAGCCGGTCACCGTCCACCCGGCCACGCCGGCCGACGACGAGCCCCTGCCCGACCGGCTCGCCGGCCGCAGCAATCTCCATCCCCGCGTCCGGTACTTCGGGTCGGCCGCGCTCCATCCGCACACGGACGGCGGGTTCAGCGAGTACCGCGTGGTCCGCGCGGCGCAGGTCCGGCCGCTGCCGGAGAACGTGACCACCGAACACGGCGCTCTCGCCGAGCCGCTCGCGGTGGCGATGCACGCCGTGCACCGCGCCGGGGACGTGCGCGGGAAGACGGTGCTGGTCAATGGCGCGGGGCCGATCGGGGCCCTGGTGGTGGCCGCCGCGAAGCACCGCGGAGCCGCCGCGGTGCTGGCCGCCGACCTCTCCGCCGCGTCGCTCTCCGTCGCGCGGGCCATGGGCGCGGACGAGACGGTCGACCTCGGCAGCGGCGCGGCCCTCCCGGAGGACGTCGAGCTGGTCTTCGAGGCTTCGGGCGCGGCGGCCGCGCTCGGCCCGGTCCTCCGGGCGACCGCGCGCGGCGGCACCGTCGTCCAGGTCGGCAATCTCCCCGGCGTGGCCGTACCCGCGGCGCTCGGGGACCTGGTCACGCGGGAGATCACCTGGATCGGCTCGTACCGCTTCGTCGAGGAGATCGACGACGCGCTGCTCGCGATGCAGCAGGGCCTCGACGTGTCGCCGGTCATTACGCACCGCTTCGGCATCGACCGCGCGGCCGAGGCGCTGGCCGTCGCCGCCGACCGGTCGAGCGGCAGCAGCAAGGTCATGCTGCGGCTGGCCGCCACGCCGGCCGGCGCTGTGTGACGCCCGGGCCGTCCGGCACCATGAGAGTGCCGGACGGTCCGGAACGCGGTGGATGGTCCGGAACGCGGCGGAAGGAGGTGCACAGCGGATGCTGCCGGAAAGTACGGAGCCGGAGCCGGCCCTGTCCGTCCCGGAAAGTACGGCACCGGGCCCGGTCCTGTCCGTGCTCGTCGGGCTCCAGGCGGCCGGTAAGACCACCTTCTACGAGCAGCACCTCGCCGGCCGGCACGCCCTGGTGAGCAAGGACCGTTTCCCCCACTCGGCCCGGAACAAGCAGGCCCGGCAGATGCGCCTGATCGAGGAGGCGCTGGCCGCCGGACGGCCGGTGGCGGTCGACAACACCAATCCGACGCCGGCGGAGTGGGATCCGCTGATCGCCATGGGCCACGCGTACGGCGCGCCGGTGACGGCGTACTGGTTCCCGCCTGACCTCGCGGGCTCCCTGCACCGCAACGCCGCGCGGGAGGGCCGGGACCGCGTCCCCGACATCGGTGTCCGCGCGACCTGGCGGCGGCTGCGCAGGCCGTCGCCTGCGGACGGGTTCGACGCCGTGCTGGAGGTGCGGTTCGACGGCCGGGGCGGGTTCACGGTACGGCCGGCCCGCGACTGATTCCTCGCGGGCTCAGCGCACCAGCCGCTCCACGAAGGCCAGCGAGCGGGTGAAGATCTCCGTCACCCGCGCGTCGGACGCCCCGTGCCAGCCGTGCTCCGCGCCGGGCACCGTCCACAGCTCGGCCGGCGCGCCGGCCGCCTCCAGGCGGGCGGCGAGGGCGTGGCTGTGGCCCGCGGCCACCATGGTGTCCGCGTCACCGTGCACCAGCAGGAAGGGCGGGGCGCCCGCGTGGGCGTGCGTCACGGGGCTGGCCGCGCGGGCGAGGCCGGGCACGGTGGCGGGCGCCGCGCCCAGCAGCGCGGCTTCGGGCGTGGCCGCGTCCCACGGGTCCCAGCCGCCGCGCGCGGTGGCCAGGTCGCTCGGCCCGTACCAGATGACGGCGCCGGCCGGAGCGGGCCCCGCGTGGCCCGGTGCCAAGCCGGTGAGGGCGAGCAGCGAGGCGAGGTGGCCGCCGGCGGACTCGCCCCACACCACCGTCCGCGCGGTGTCGACGCCCAGCTCGGCGGAGCGCAGCGCGAGCCAGCGCAGGGCGGCACGCAGATCGTCCAGGGGCGCGGGGAAGTGCGCCTCGCCGGAGAGGCGGTAGTCAGCGCAGGCGACCGCGAGGCCGGCGGCGGCGATCCGGGCGAAGGGGCCGGGCTCCCAGTCCCGCAGCCGCATCCCCATGTCGTCCCGCCGCCCGACGCGCCAGGCGCCGCCGTGCACGTACAGCACCAGCGGCACCGGGCCACCCGCCGGCTCCTCGGGCAGCCACAGGTCCAGCTCCAGGGGGCGGCTGCCTGCCGGAACGGCATAGGGGACGCCGCGCAGCAGCCGGACGCCGGGGGCGCAGTGCGCGGCGGGCGGCAGCGGGGCGGCCTCGGGCGCGGGCGCCGCGATCAGCGCGCGCAGCGCGGCGCTCACCGGGTGCGCCACTGGTGGTCGGGCAGGAACCGGACGTCGAACTCCCGCGGTACGGTGCCGAACTTCTCGGGCGCGGGGATCACGGGCTCGTGCGGCAGACCGAGCTGCTCGGCGGGCGCGCCGAGGTTCTCGAAGAACCGCTCGAAGGTGCCGCCGGGTCCGGCCGCGACGCCGACGACCTGGCTGTGGTGGCGCTCCATGCGGTACGCGTGCGCGCAGTTCTTCGGTACGAAGCCGAAGTCGCCGGTGGTCAGCAGCTTCTCCTGCTGCTCGCCCTCGGTGTCCTCGACGAACAGCCGGACGGCGCCCGCGGTGATGTAGAAGACCTCGTGGGTGTCGGCGTGCACATGGGCCGGGATGACATCCCCCTTGGGGCCCTCGACCGTGAAGAAGTTGAAGGTGTTCTCGGTCTGCTCACCGCCCGCGTAGATGGTGATCAGGTCGCCGAACAGATGGGCGCGGTCGCCCTCGCCCTTCTCGACGAAGTAGGGCTTGCCCGGCTCGGCGGGGATGCGCGAGGCGCGCCGGTAACGGGTGGCGTATTCAAAGGTCATCGACTCTCCCGGAGGCGTACGGCATTCATGTCAGGGCACTCGCACCATGGGCTGCATGTCAGGCAGCCTGACACCGACTACGTCAGGTAGCCTGACATCGATGGACACCAACCGCAACCTCCCCCAGCTGCTCGGCGAGGCCCGCAACTGGTTCGACCAGGGCCTGCTGGCGGCCATGGACGGCGACGGCACCCCGCCGGTCTCCCCCACCCAGCTCCAGCTCTTCGCCGTACTGGACGAGGACGGCACGACCGTGTCCGAACTGGCCCGGCGGATGGGCGTCACGCGGCAGACCGCCCACCAGGCGGTGCACAGCCTGGTCGCCGCCGGCCTGCTGGAGCAGGCACCGCACCCCGCCTCCGCCCGGCAACGCCTGATCCGCCGCACCCCGGAGGGCACCCGCGCGCACCGCCGGGCGCTGCGCGTACTGGAGCGACTGGAGCAGGAGCTGGCCGAGCGGATCGGCCACGGAACGGTCGACGCGCTCCGGACCGCGCTGGAAATGCCGTGGGGGGACCCGCCCACTGCCGGGTGAGCCGCCCCGGGCCGGCCGGGGAACGGCATACTGCGGGCCATGGCCAAGCTGCTGTACTCCGCGACCATGTCGCTGGACGGCTTCATCACCGGCCCCGACGGGGACATGTCCTGGCTGACCCGCCACCTCGGCGGCCCCGACCCGATGGTGGACCGGCTCATCGGGGAGACCGGTGCCCTGCTCGTCGGCAACCGCACCTTCCGCGGCGACGATCCGCACAAGGGCACGCCCCAGGAGGGCGAGCCGTTCGGCGGCGGCTGGGAGGGGCCGCAGTTCGTACTCACGCATCACGCGCCGGAGACCGCCGTACCGGGCGTCACCTTCGTCGGTGACCTCGACAGCGGTATCGCCGCGGCCAAGGCCGCGGCCGGCGAGAAGGAGTACGTCAACGTCCTCGGCGCCGACGTCGCGAAGCAGTGCCTCGCCGCGGGCGCGCTCGACGAGATCTTCGTGTGCATCGCCCCCGTCCTGCTCGGCGACGGGGTCCGGCTGTTCGCCCAGCCGGGCGGAGCGGACGTCACACTCGAACGCATCGACCTCGGCCGGACACCGCAGTCGACCAATCTGTGGCTACGCGTTGTGCGATGAGCCCTTGGGGCGCACGTACGCCCCTGCTCGGGCCGCGGCCGTGGCGGCTTCGGCCGCGCGGTCGGCCGCCGCCTCGTCCAGCGGGTCGCCGCTGGCCAGTGCGCGGTAGTAGAGCGGCGCCGAGACCGCGCGGATGACCTCGTGCGGGTCCGTGCCCGTCGGCACCTCGCCCCGTTCGACGGCCTGGCGCACGCAGGGCGCCCACTCCTCGATGCGCGCGGCGTAGAAGCGGTGCAGCGCCTCGGCCGTGCCCGCCTCACTGGTGGCCGCGGCGATCACCGCCTTGAACAGCGGGCCCTGCCGCGGATCGGTGAGCGTCCGCCGCACGAGAGCGGCGTTGGCCTTGAGGTCGCCGAGCAGCGAGCCGGTGTCCGTACGCGGCAGGGACTGTTCGGCCATGTCGGCCAGCAGGTCGGCCACCAGGCCGGCCGCGCTCCCCCAGCGGCGGTAGACGGTCGTCCGGCCGACGTCCGCGCGGCGGGCGACATCGGCGAGGTCCAGCCCCGCGAGCCCCCGCTCGGCCAGCACGTCACCGGCCGCCGCCAGCACGGCCGCCCGCACCCGCGCCGTGCGCCCGCCCGGACGCACGGTTCCCGGCTGCTCCGTGGCTCCCGGCCGCTCCGCACCCTCATCCGCCATAACGGTACTCCCGTTCCATTAGCTCGCGATCCCTGTTACGGTAACGCCCAGAGCCTAACGGAACGGATGACCCATTAGCGGGTTCGGTCTTCCGTTGCCTTCGCCGGCTTCCGTTGCCTTCGCCGGCTTCTTCGCCTTCTTCACCTTCATCGCCGTCGCGAGAGGATCGATCATGGAATACCGGCAGTTGGGCGCCTCCGGCCTCAAGGTCCCGGCCCTGAGTTTCGGCACGGGCACCTTCGGCGGACAGGGGCCGCTCTTCGGAGCGTGGGGCACCACCGACGCCCAGGAAGCGCGGCGGCTGGTCGACATCGCCCTCGACGCCGGCATCACCATGTTCGACACCGCGGACGTGTACTCGGGCGGCGCGTCGGAAGAGGTACTGGGCCGGGCGGTCAAGGGCCGCCGGGACCGGGTCATCCTGTCGACCAAGGCCGGGCTGCCCATGGGCGACGGACCGCAGGACGCGGGCACGTCCCGGTCGCGCCTGATCGGGGCGGTCGAGGACGCGCTGCGCCGGCTCGGCACCGACCACCTCGACCTCTTCCAACTGCACGCCTTCGACGCGCACACCCCCGTGGAGGAAGTGCTCGCCACGCTCGACGGGTTGGTGCGGGCCGGGAAGATCCGCTACGTGGGCGTCTCGAACTTCTCCGGCTGGCAGCTGATGAAGTCGCTCGCGACGGCCGAGAAGTACGGATATCCGCGGTACGTGGCGCACCAGGTCTACTACTCGCTCGTCGGCCGCGACTACGAGTGGGAGCTGCTGCCCCTCGGACTCGACCAGGGCGTCGGCGCGGTGGTGTGGAGCCCGCTCGGCTGGGGGCGGCTCACCGGCAGGATCCGGCGCGGGCAGCCACTGCCGGCCGGCAGCCGGCTGCACGACACGGCGGACTACGGCCCGCCGGTCGAGGAGGAGGCGCTGTACCGGGTGGTCGACGCGCTGGACGAGGTCGCGCGGGAGACGGGCCGGACCGTCCCGCAGATCGCACTGAACTGGCTGCTGCGGCGGCCGACCGTGTCCTCCGTCATCATCGGCGCCCGGAACGAAGCGCAGTTGCGGCAGAACATCGGTGCCGTGGGCTGGGAGCTGACGGCGGATCAGGTGGCCAGGCTGGACGCGGCGAGCGCGCGGACCGCGCCGTATCCGCACTTCCCGTACCAGCGCCAGGAGGGCTTCGCCCGGCTCAATCCGGCGCCGGCGGGGCTCACGTCCCCGGTCGGTCTCACGCCCCCGTCCGCGGCGTGACGGCACGGTCGACCAGGCGGGCCAGCTCAAGCCGGGACCGTACGCCCAGGGTCGCGAAGATGTTGCGGAGGTGGTGGTCGACGGTGCGGGGGCTCACGGACAGGCGTTGCGCGATCTCGCGGTTGGTGGCGCCGTCCGCCACGCAGCGGGCGATGCGGAGCTGCTGCGGGGTGAGGCCGGTGAGCGGTGCCGGGCGGCCGGCGGCCGGCGCTTCGCCGGTGGCGCGCAGTTCGGCGCGGGCCTGTTCGGTCCAGGTCCGGGCGCCACATCCTTCGAAGGCGACCAGCGCGTCCCGCAGCACCCCTCGGGCCGGTCCTGGGCGGCGTCTGCGTCGCAGCCATTTGCCGTGCAGGAGCAGGGTGCGGGCGCGCTCGAAGTCGTTGACGGTGTCGTCGTGGTGCGCGCGGGCCGCCTCGAAGTACGCGTCGGCCGCGGCCGCGTCCCGGCTCTCGGCTCCGGTACCGGTTCCCGTTCCCGCCCCCGCTCCGGCCAGCAGTGCGCGGCAGCGGGCCAGTTGGGCGGGGGCCGCGGGGTCGGCGCCGAGGGCGGCCCAGACCGCGAACTCGTCGACGGCGGTGCGCGCCGCGCCGGGCGTGCCCGCCTGCACCACCGCCTCGGTGTAGCAGGGCACGGCCAGCATGCGTACGGCGAAGTGGCCCTGCCGGGGCCCGGGCCGCACCAGCGGGCCGAGCCGGGCGGCGGCCTCGTCCACGCGGCCGGCGCCCAGGTCGGCCCTGGCCAGGGCCCAGCGGACGAGCGTGGACACCTGGACCAGCCCGTGCGGCCCTGCGACGGCACCGGCCGCCGCCGCGTGGGCGGACAACGCGTCCGTGTCGCCCTCGACGGAGGCGACGAGGGCGAGGATCGCGTGCTGGTGGGCCGCGATGTTGCGCTGTCCGGTCAGGCGCGCGGTACGCAGCCCCTCCTCGGCGTGGACGCGGGCCCGTGCGTGCCGCCCGGCACGCAACTCCCCGTACGCCAGGTGCTCCAGCGCCTGCGGTACGAGTGTGGCGCGGCCCAGCGCGCGGGCGGCCGCGAGGGCGCGCGCGTTGACCCGGCAGGCCGCCGCGAGGTCGCCGACGACCAGCGCGGCGACCCCGGCCCGCAGCAGCACCTCGGGGTCCTCGGCGTGTCCCGTGCGCGCGAGCAGCCGCCGCAGCGGCCCGACGCCCGCGCCGAGCCGCCCGCTCAGGACGGCGGCCATACCCGCCCGGTAGTCGTCGAGAGCGCCGGCAGCCCCGCCTCCCGGGGTACCGCGGCCCACGCCTCCCCGGCCGTCGTCGATCGCTTCCACATACGCCGCCGCGTCCCCCATCGCCCAGGCCGCCTCCATGGCCGCGAGCCGGGCGGTCAGGGAGGCGGCGGCGTCGTGAGGGTCGAGCAGGGCGGCCGCGAGGAGCAGCTCTTCGCGGGCGTCGGCGACCGGACCGTCGCGCAACGACAGCAGTCCGTGGACGAGTTGGGCCCGGCCGCGGACCGGCGCAGCGGCGGGCAGTTCGCGGACGGGGGCGAGCAGGGCGCGCGCCCGGTCGGGCCGGCCGGCGAGGCGCGCGTGGTCGGCCGCCGCGGTCAGCCGGGTGGCACGGTCGGTGCCGTGCCCGGTGAGGCGCGCCGCGACGGCCAGGGCCACCGCGCGCTCCTCGTGGGAGACGTGCGGCCCGGCGGTCCGCGCCGCGGCGGCCAGCCGCCCGGCGAGGCCGGGATCGGGCCCGTCGGCCGCCAGGGCGCGGTGCAGCAGGCCCGGCAGCCGGTCCCGGCCGGGCGCGCTCACCGATGCCAGCAGTGCGTGGGCCGCGCGGCGCCGGGCGAGCGGTACGGCCTCGTACAGGGCCCGGCGCAGCGGCGCGTTGTCGAAGTGGATCCGCTCCCCCGCGGTGCGGACCAGGCCCGCCGTCTCCGCCGGTTCCAGGGCGGCCGCGCCGAGCCCGGCGGCCGCCGCGGCCCGCAGGACGAGGGCCGCTTCGGCGCCGGGCCCGTCGGGGTGCGCTTCCTGCGCGGCCGCGGCCAGCAGCAGGAGCCGGCGGGTGTCTTCGGGGAGGTCGTCGGGCAGGCCGGCCGCGGCGGGCCCGTCCGGCGCTCCGAGTGTCACCCGCCGGTGCGAGGGATTCGTTCCGGGTGCTCCGGGCACGGTCTTCGGTCCGGTCACGACCGTCACGTTACTGGCGTGTAACCGGTCACGGAACCCCACGGAACCCCTCCGTCCCCCGTGCCCCACGGGGCGGGATCAGGACGTGTGCGGGCAGTTGCCCCGGTACTCCTCGATCGTCGTGCTCGGCCGCGGCAGCGGGCAGAGGAACTGCTCGTAGCGGGTGTCGTTGTCGATGAACCGCTTGAGCCACGAAATGCTGTACTTCGCGATCGTGGTGTCGGAGGTGTTCGGGGTGAAGTGCGTCGCGTTGTTCAGCTCCAGATACGCCTTGTCGAGCGAGCCGGGCAGGCTCTCGTAGAACGGTTCGGAGTGGGTCGCGACCGGTGCGATCGTGTCGCCGTCGGCGCCGACGACGAGCGTCGGGGTCGCGATCTCCGGCCAGGTCTTGTCGAGGTTCCAGCCGGTCAGGGGGATCGCGGCCTGCAGGGACGGCCGGCTCTTGGCGGCCTCCAGCGTGCCGCCGCCGCCCATCGAGTGGCCCATGACGCCGAGCCGGCTGCTGTCGATCCGGTCGCGCACGGAGCTGCGCCCGGTCAAGTAGTCCAGCGCGGCGAGGAGTTGACGGCCCCGGCTGTCGGGCTGGTCGAGGGTGGTGTTGGTGTCGATGGTGAACACGACGAAGCCCTGGGAGGCCAGCCGCGGGCCGAGCCAGGCGATGGACGACTGGTAGGCGGTGTAGCCGGGCGAGATGGCGACGGCGCCGAAGGTCCCGTCGCTGGTCGAGGTCGGGTAGTAGATGGTGCCGCCGCCGAAGCCGGTGACGCTCAGGGAGGAGACGGTGGTCTGGGAGACGGCGTAGGGGCCGCGGGACGCCTCGATGCTGGAGACGGTGGGCGCGGGGCCGCGCTCGTACGGGTTGTCCGCGGCCCCGGCCGGTCCGGCCTGCGAGGTGAGCAGGGTGCCCGCGGTCAGGAGGCCGGCCAGCCCCCACCGCGTCAGCCGGGTTCTGAGCCGGCTGCTCCGCTGCCGTTCCGGAATGCGCATGGACACGCTGGTGTGCTGCTGCACGACGGTTCCTCTCGGTAACGGTCACTGACGACCGCAACTCTCGTGCCGTGCGCCCCCTTCGCACATCGGCAGAATCACCGGCCTCGGCAACCGGCGGGAACCGGTTGAGCCTCAGCGCAGCCGCTCCGCCCCACCCGATGGCCGAGGAGACCCGGGACGGCGCGCGAGTGGTCCACGCGGGTCCGCAGGACGGGCGTCCAGCCGGCGCCGGACCGCAGGTACTCCTCGGGGATCTCCGCGTTGTGCACGGCGACCAGGTCGACGGCGCGGCCGTTGACGCGGTTGCCCGCCGCGGTCACCGGCGCGCCGGCCTGCTCACCGGACGGACCGGCGGCCTGCGCCGGTGCGGCGCCGAGTGCCCAGCCGACCTGGGTGGCGGCTCCGACGGCCGCGGCCGCTTTCAAGAGAGCTCTGCGGGGGATGGGGGACATCGTCGTTCCCCTCCGTTCACCTTCGTTGAATCGTTCAAGAAAAGCGCTTGTCGGCAAGGCCGAGATAGACCAACACCTGGCCAACGGCCGGTACTGAATCGATTCATCACCGAACTATTCACTGTCCGACACCGCCGCGCAGCCGATAGGACTCCCCCATGGACTCCACCCACACTTCCGAAAGCGCCGCCTTCCCCCGCCAATTCGCCCGCACTCGCCGCTTCTCGCTGGGCGTGCCACGGAACTTCACCCTCTCCCCCGACGGCCGGCGCGTCCTGTTCACGCGCACCGGGGGCGGCCGGGACCCGATCGGCCGGCTCTGGCTGCTGGCGGACGGCGCCGAGCGGCTGCTCGCAGACCCGACGGCGCTGGTGGGCGGCGGGGACGAGGTGCCGGAGGAGGAACGGCTGCTCCGGGAGCGGGCCCGCGAGCGCTCCGCCGGTGTGGTGGCGTACGCGACCGACCGCGCGGTGCGCCTGGCGGTCTTCGCGCTGGGCGGCGCGCTGTGGGCGGTGCGCACGGACGGCGGGGAGCCCTTCCCCGTACCGGCGGCGGGCCCCGTCACCGACCCGCGCCCGTCCCCCGACGGCCGGCACATCGCCTACGTGACGGGCCGTTCGCTGCACGTCGTGGAGGTACCGGAAAAGGGTGCGGGCGCGGCCGCCCGGGACCGGCAACTGGCCGCCGCCGAGGGCCCGGAGATCAGTTACGGCCTCGCCGAATACACCGCGGCGGAGTCCATGGGCCGGCTGCGCGGCCACTGGTGGGCGCCGGACGGCACGCGGCTGCTCGTCGCGCGGGTGGACACCACGCACGTCCAGCGGCGCTGGATCAGCGACCCGGCGCACCCCGATCGGCCGCCGCGCGCAATCCGGTATCCGCAGGCGGGCACGGCCAACGCGGACGTGAGTCTGTGGGTGTACGGCCTGGACGGCAGCCGTACGGAGGTGGCGTGGGACCGGGCGGCGTACGAGTACGTGGCCACCGTCGGCTGGGACGCGCACGGCCCGCTCATCGGGGTGCAGTCCCGGGACCAGCGCACGCTGCGCACCCTCGCCGTGGACCCGGACACCGGCGCGACCTCGCTCCTCGACGAGCGGACCGACGCCGCCTGGGTGGAGCTGGTGCCCGGCACGCCCGCCAGAACCGCGTCCGGCGCACTGGTACGCACCCATGACGTGGCCGGCACCCGGCACCTCGCGGTCGGCGGCGAGGCGGTCACGCCGGCCGGCCTCCAGGTGCGCGGGGTACTGGGCACCGAGGGCGAGCGGGTGTACTTCACCGCCTCCGACGACCCCGTGGAGACGCACGTGTGGTGCCACGACCCGGAGGCGGACGCGCCGGTGCGGCTGAGCGAGGGGCCCGGTACGCACGGGGCCGTGGTCCGGGGCGGCACGGCGGTGTTCCACGGGCTGACGCCGGAGGGGCCGTACGCGGAGATCCGCGGGACGGGCGGGACCGCGGCACCGCCCTCACCCACCGCGGCACCGTCCTCGCCCGCCGGGAGCACCCTGGTGACCACCATCGCCTCTCTGGCGGAAACCCCGGTCGTCACCCCGCGCCCGCGCCATCTCGTGCTCGGCAAGCGGCAGTTGCGCGCCGCGCTGTACCTGCCCTCCTGGTACGAGCCGGGGACGGGACCGCTGCCCGTACTGCTCGACCCGTACGCCGGGCCCGGCATGCAGCTGGCGGTCGCGGCGCGCGGCTGGCCCGCCTGCGTCTCGCAGTGGTTCGCCGAGCAGGGCTTCGCCGTACTGGTCGCCGACGGGCGCGGCACGCCGGGGCGCGGCCCGGAGTGGGAGAAGGCGGTCCACGGCGACCAGCTGACGCCCGCGCTGGAGGACCAGGTCGACGCGCTGCACGCGGCGGCCGAGCAGGTCCCGGACCTCGACCTGGACCGGGTGGTGATCCGCGGCTGGTCCTTCAGCGGATTCCTGGCCGCCGCAGCCGTACTGCTCCGCCCGGAGATCTTCCGCGCGGCGGTGGCCGGCGCCGCGCCGACCGACCAGCGGCTGTACGACACGTACTGGAAGGAGCGTTTCCTCGGCCACCCGGCCGAGCGGCCGGAGAACTACGAGCGGTCCTCGCTGACCGGCCGGGGCCATCTGCTGCGCCGCCCCCTGCTGCTGGTCCACGGGCTCGCGGACGACAACGTCACGGTCGCCAACATGCTGCGGTTCTCGGCCGAACTGCTCGCCGCGGGCCGCCCGCACACGGTCCTGCCGCTGTCCGGTGCCACCCACGCCCCGGCCGACGACCGGGTGAACGAGAACCTCCTCCTGTTCCAGCGCGACTTCCTCCGGGACGCGCTCGGGCTTGGCCGGAACGCCGCCGGAACCCGGCCGACCGGTCCGGCGGACGTGCACGGCGCTTGAGCGGCGGTCGCGCGCCCTGAGAAGGTGCGGCGCGTGGAACTGCGCCATCTCACCGGGTTCGTGGCCGTCGC
This sequence comes from Streptomyces sp. NPDC053542, assembly GCF_044544685.1. Taxonomy (NCBI): domain Bacteria; kingdom Bacillati; phylum Actinomycetota; class Actinomycetes; order Kitasatosporales; family Streptomycetaceae; genus Streptomyces; species Streptomyces sp. NPDC053542. The sequence continues at coordinate 40,137 of NZ_JBITXL010000009.1, read as the reverse complement.
CGAGGAACTGCACTTCGGCCGGGCCGCGGAACGCCTGCACATCGCCCAGTCCCCGCTCAGCCAGCAGATCCGGCTGCTGGAGCGGGACCTGGGCGCCGCCCTCTTCGACCGCACCACCCGCTCGGTACGGCTCACCGCGGCCGGCCAGGCCCTGCTGGAGCCGGCCCGCAACCTCCTCGCCGACGCGGCCGCCGTGCGCCGTACGGTGCAGTCGGTCAGCCTCGGCGAGGCGGGCCGGGTCACCGTGGGGTACGCGGGCGCCAGCAGCTACGCGGCGCTGCCTCCACTCGCCCGCGCGGTCACCTCCGAATACCCCGGTATCGAGCTGTCCTTGCAGGGCCAGGTCTACTCCGGCGAGGCGCTCGGCCGGATCACCGACGGCACCCTGGACCTCGGCTTCGTCTCGCTCCCCGTGCGGCGCGGCATCGTCTCCCGGGTCGTCCGCGTCGAGCGGCTGGTCCTGGCGCTGCCGGACACCCATCCGCTGGCCGCGCGGGAGGCGGTCGACGTCGCCGCGCTGGCGCGGGAGCGCTTCGTGACCTTCCCCGCCGCGCGCGGCTCGGCGGTGCGGGACGCGCTGGTGCACGCCTGTCACGCCGCCGGCTTCTCGCCGCGCGTCGCCCAGGAGGCGCCGGACTCCTACAACCTGCTGGCGCTGGTCGGGGCCGGGGTGGGCGTGGCGCTGGTGGTGGAGTCGGCGCGCAACATCCGCCTGGAGCATGTGGTCTTCCGCCCGCTGGCCGGCGAGGTGGCCCCGCTGCCGATCGCCCTCGCCTGGCGCGCGGGCAACGAGTCGGCTGCGCTGCACAACGTGCTGAAGGTCGCGGAACGGGTGCTGCCGACGCCGGCGGAGTACGTGCCGTAACGCCCTGACGAGTACGTGCCGTAATGCCCCGGCGGGTACATGTCGTGGCGCCCGGCGTCTCGAGGTACGGGCTGGTGGCGGGCGATTGTCCTCGATCGCGTCTCAATCGGGCGGCGAACAGGTCTTGGACAGCCTTCCCGCGCCCCTGCGAAGGTGATCGCGTCTCGTCATGCCGCGCGGATCACTTCAAGGCACCAGGAGACCCGTATGCCGAACTTCGCCGACCAGGACCCCGCCCTGCGTCCGTTCCTGGACCGGGTGCTGTCTGCCGACGACCGCGCCCGTATCGAACCCCTCCTCACGGAGCTCGGGGAGCTCGCCGCCGGGGAGATCGACCGGCAGGCGGCGCTCGCCGACGCCAATCCGCCCCGGCTGCGCTCGTACGCGCCCGACGGTGAACGCATCGACGAGATCGAGTACCACCCCGCCCACGACCGGCTCGCCGAGATCGCGTACGAACGCTTCGGTCTCGCCGCGATGTCCCACCGCCCCGGCGTGCACGGCCGCCCGGACCGCACCCCGCACACCGTCAAGTACGCGCTGTCCTACCTCTACGTGCAGTCCGAGTTCGGCATGGCCTGCCCGCTGTCCATGACCGACTCCGCGGCGCGCGTGCTGCGCCTCTTCGACCCCGAGCGGTACGCCGCCGAGATCGCCGCGCTCACCTCCACCGATCCCGCGACGCGTGCCACCGGCGCGATGTTCATGACCGAGAAGCAGGGCGGTACGGACGTCGGGCGCACCGAGACCGTGGCGACCTCGGCCGACGGGGGCACCCACTGGATTCTCACCGGGAAGAAGTGGTTCGCCTCCAACCCCGGTGCGGACGTGATCCTCACGCTCGCGCGCGTGCCGGGGCAGGGCGAGGGCACGCGCGGGCTCGGCATGTTCCTGGTGCCGCGGCTGCGCCCGGACGGCACCCGTAACGCGGTCCGGATCGACCGCCTGAAGGACAAGCTCGGCTCGCGCTCCATCGCCAGCGGCGAGGTCACGCTGGACGGCGCGTACGCCACCCCGGTCGGCGACCTCACCCGCGGCTTCCGGCAGATGGCCGAGATGCTCAACGTCTCCCGGCTGTCCAACGCCATGCGCTCCGCCGCCCTGATGCGCCGCGCGGTCCGCGAATCGGTCGCTCACGCCCGGGAGCGGACGGTCTTCGGTACGCCGCTGTTCGAGCAGCCCCTGATGCGTGTGACGCTGCTGCCGATGATCCTCGACGCGGAGGCGGCGCTCGCCCTGGTCCTGGAGGCGGCGGCCCGGCTGGACGAGGCCGACGCGGGCGACGCGGCCGCCCCGGACCTCGTACGCGTCCTCACCCCGCTCGCCAAGTACACGGTCTGCAAGCGCGCCCGCACCGTCACGGGCGAGGCGATGGAGATCCGCGGCGGCAACGGCTACATCGAGGACTGGGTGAACCCCCGGCTGCTGCGCGACGCCCACCTCGGCTCCATCTGGGAGGGCTCGTCCAACGTCATCGCCCTGGACGTGCTCCGCTGCCTGCGTCAGTACGCCGCGCATCACACCCTCGCGCGGGCGTACGGGGACCGGGCACGCGCCCTGTCGCTGCCCGCCGCGAAGCAGCTGGCCGTCCGGTGGGAGGAGCTGGCGGCCCGCGGTGACGGGCTGCTGGCAGGCCCGGCGGCGGAGCAGGAGATGCGCGCCGGGCGGTACGCGGAGGAGCTGACCCGCACCGTCATGGGAACGCTGCTGCTGGAACAGGCGGCATACGAGTGCGCGGCGCCCGCGCCGAACGGGCGGGCCCTGCTGGCAGCGCACGCCTACCTCACGCTGCTCGCCGATCCGGACGCGCTGCCGCGCACCGCCCTCGACCGTCTGGACGCGCTGGCGGACAGCGGCTCGGTGCCGGTCGCGGAGGCGGAAGGGGAAGGGGAAGCGGAAGGGGAAGCACCCTTTCGGCCGACCCGTTGAACACCGGAGGCCGCCGGTCCGTATGGAACCTTCACAAGGCGAAGGACATACCGGTACCGGGACCTCTGGAGACACCATGAGCTCACCATCACAGGAACGTGCCGGCGCCGCCCGGCGCACGGTCGTCGCCGCCGCCGGCGCGGCGGGCCTGACCGCGGCACTCGCCGCGTGCGGGGGCGGCGGGGACGGCGGATACGGCTCGTCGTCCTCGTCGTCCTCGTCGGGCTCGCCGTCGTCCGGCGGTTCCCCGTCGTCCGGCGGCTCGGCGGGCCCCTCCAAGAGCGGCGGCGCAGCCGAGGGCTCCGGGAAGGCGCTGGCCAAGACCTCGGAGATCCCCGACGGCGGCGGGAAGATCTTCAAGGCGCAGAAGGTCGTGGTGACCCAGCCCGAGAAGGGCGACTTCAAGGCGTTCTCGGCGATCTGTCGGCACGCGGGCTGCATCGTGGGCGACGTCAGCGGCGGCACGATCAACTGCCACTGCCACGGCAGCAAGTACGCCATCGCGGACGGCAGCGTGCGGCACGGCCCGGCGACCAAGCCGCTGCCGGCCGTACCGCTGAAGGTCAAGGGCGGCGAGATCGAACTGACCTGAGCGCCTCCCCCCGACTCCGCCGCGCTCCTCTCACCGCGCCCGCCGCGTTCCCCTCACCGCGCCCGCCGCGACCGTTTCCAGCAGGTCAGCACCGCTTCGGTGGAGGTGACGGTGGCGACCAGCGCGAGCGTGTTCCGCACCATCGCCGGGGTGTACTCGGCCGGCACCCCGGCGATGGCGTCGGCGGGCACGACCGCGGTGTAGCCGAGGTTGACCGCGTCGAAGACCGCGTTGGGTATCGCCACGTTCGCCGAGACACCGACGATCACGACGTTGCGGACGCCGAGGTTGCGCAGCAGCGCGTCCACCTCCGTACCGGCGATCGGCGACAGCCCGTGCAGCCGCCGGACGATCAGGTCGGCGTCGGACACCGGTATCGGGTCGGCGATCCGCACCGCGGTCGTCCCCGTGAGCTGCTGGACGGGCAGCCGCCCGGCGGCGCGGAAGAGGCGGGCGTTGTGGCTCGCGCCGCGGCCGTCGGGCCGGCGCTCGGCGACCGCGTGCAGGACCTGGACGCCGGCCTCGTGCGCGGCGGCGGTCAGCCGCGCCACCTTGGCGAGCGCACCGGATGTACGGGCGGCCTCGGCCAGTTCGGGCAGCGCGCTGTCGGTGCCGACGACACCGTTCTGGCACTCGACGGTGAGCAGCGCGGTGCTCGCGGGATCGAGCTGGTCGACGAGCTGGGCGGCCTGCGCGGCTTGGGGGACTTGGGCGTCCGTGGGCATGGGGGTACCTCCTGGGCTGGGCGGTCGGGAGGGCGGTCGGGGGAGGGCGGCCGTGCGGGGGTGGTCCGGTGTCCATTGCGTTCGCCGGGCAGCGGACTTCCATTGCTTTCGCCGGGCGAAGGGCTCATGATTCCTGACACTTGGTCAGGTGGCCAGGGAGCGACCGGGGAGGTGGCCGCGGATGGCGGCAGCGGCAGGGCAGCGCAGGGGACGCCGGATCATGATGAGCCCGGAGGAGCTGGACGTCTTTCTGGCGCGGCAGCGGACCTGCCGGATCGCCACGGTCGGGCCGGACGGCGCACCGCACGTCGGCGCGCTGTGGTACGTCTGGGACGGCACCGCACTGTGGCTGTACTCCCTCACCCGCAGCAGGCGCTGGGCCCACCTCGTGAGGGACCAGCGGGTGGCGGTCGTGGTCGACGACGGCCACGAGTACGGCGAACTGCGCGGCGCCGAACTGTCGGGCAGCGTGGCGTTCGTCGGCGAGGCACCGCGGCACGGCGAGCCCTGCCCCGAACTGGAGGCGCCCGAGAAGCTCTTCGCGGCGAAGTACTTCGGCATGGAGACGCTGCCGCACGACGGCCGGCACGCCTGGCTGCGGCTCACGCCGGAAGCGGTGGCGTCCTGGGACTTCCGCAAGATCCCGGGCTGATCCGCCTCCTCATGACGCGGGGGTGACCCGGCTGCTCAAGACGCGGGGGTGACCCGGCTGCTCAGCTTCCTTCTTCCTCCTCCGGCGTCCACGTGAGCAGCCGCACCTCGGCGACCGTACGGACGTGCTCGCGCATCGCCGCCGCGGCCGCTTCCGGGTCGCCGTCGCGTACCGCCTCGAGGATGCGCCGGTGCTGGGCCAGTGAGCCCTGCGGGCGGCCCGGCTGGCGCAGCGATTCGTTGCGGCTCTCGCCGATCTGCTCCGCGATGGAGCGCATGAACTCGGCGAGCAGCGCGCTGTGCGCGGCCGCGGTGACGGCGGCGTGGAAGCGGCGGTCGCCCTCGACGCCCGGACCGCCGTCCTCGACCTCCTTCGCCATGTGCGCGAGGGCGTCGTCGAGCGCCGCGAGGTCGGCGTCCGTACGGCGGCGGGCCGCCAGTTCGGCGAGCTTGGTCTCCATGGCCTCGCGCGCCTCCAGGACGTCCGGCAGCCGGCGGCGGCGCTCGACCAGGCGCTCGACGGGCTCCGCCGCGTCGAGGGTGTCGCGCACCAGGTAGGTACCGCCGCCGTGCCGCACCTCGACCAGACCCTGCACCTCCAGCACGACGATCGCCTGCTTCACGGACGCCCGGCTGACGCCGAGCCGCTGGGCCAGCTCGCGCTCCGCCGGCAGGCGGTCGCCCGCGCCCAGCCCGTCTTCGGCGGCGTACTGGCGCAGCCGCTCGACCACCTGCTCGTAGAGCCGTGGCCTGGCCATCGGCCGCAGCGCCTCGGACATCGGTCGGCCCCCCTCGATCGGTTCCCGCGACCCGGCGTCGCCGGAGAGTCGTGGCAAGAGTGCTGAAGACTCGCGACAAGAGTATTGACGCACCTCGTCGATCACCAGCAAAGTGGCTCAGCCACTTGGCCAATGTGCCACACCCCACCCCTGCGCCGCCCGGTGTGCCACGGCCTTCCCTTCACGAACGGAGCCGCAGATGTCGCCGGAAGTGCTCTCGATACTCGTGCTCGCGGTGGTCTTCGTACTGGCCACGACCCGCTCCATCAACATGGGCGCGCTGGCGTTCGCCGCGGCGTTCGGCGTGGGCACGCTGGTCGCCGGGATGGACGCGGACGAGATCTTCGCGGGCTTCCCCGGCGATCTGTTCGTGGTCCTGGTCGGCGTGACGTACCTCTTCGCCATCGCCCGCGCCAACGGCACCACCGACTGGCTGGTGCACGCCTCCGTACGGCTCGTCGGCGGGCGGGTCGCGCTGATCCCCTGGGTGATGTTCGCGGTCAACGGCGCGCTCACCGCGATCGGCGCGGTCAGCCCGGCGGCGGTGGCGATCGTCGCCCCGCTCGCGCTCGGCTTCGCGGCGCAGTACGGCATCAAACCGCTGCTCATGGGCGCGCTGGTGGTGCACGGCGCACAGGCCGGCGGCTTCTCGCCGATCAGCATCTACGGCTCGACGGTCAACGGCATCGTCGCCCGCGAGCACCTCCCCGGCAGCCCGCTCGCCCTCTTCGCCGCCAGCCTGGTCGTCAACCTCCTCATCGCGGCGGTCCTGTTCGTCGCCCTGGGTGGCCTCCGGCTCCCTCGTACGGGTGGCAAGGGCCGGACACAGAGCGCCCCCGACGAGGGAAGAGGCGACTCCGATGGCGGGAGCGCGGGTTCCCGCGCCGGCGCGCTCCCCGACGAAGGACGAGCGGTTTCCCCGGCCGCCGGCGCCCTCGCCCACGAAGGAAGCGCGGACTCCCCCGCCGCCGGCGCCCTCGCCCTCACGCCCGCCCGGATCGCCACCCTCCTCGCCCTCCTGGCCCTCGTCCTGGCGGTGCTCGTCCTCGACCTGGACGCCGGTCTGACCGCCATCACCCTCGCCGTCGTCCTCAGCGCCGTCTGGCCGCAGGACAGCAAGGCCGCCGTTTCGGAGATCACCTGGCCCACCGTGCTGCTGATCTGCGGCGTCCTCACCTACGTCGGCGTCCTCGACCAGATGGGCACCATCACCTGGGCGGGCAAGGCCGTCGGCGGCATCGGCATCCCGCTGCTGGCCGCGCTGCTGCTGTGCTACATCGGCGCGCTGGTCTCCGCCTTCGCCTCCTCCGTCGGCATCATCGGGGCCCTGATCCCGCTGGCCGTGCCGTTCCTGGCCCAGGGATCGATCGGGGCCGTGGGCATGGTCGCGGCGCTCGCGGTCTCCGCCACCGTCGTCGATGTGAGCCCGTTCTCGACGAACGGCGCACTGGTGCTGGCGAACGCCAAGAATGTCGACCGGGACGGTTTCTTCAAGCAGTTGATGGTGTACGGAGCCCTCGTGGTCGCGGCCGTACCGGCGCTGGTCTGGCTGGCGCTGGTCGTCCCGGGCCTCGGCTGAGGAAACCGGTCCGGCCACGGGACCCACAGGGACCTCAGGTATCCAGGAAAGAGACCTCAGGTATTCAGGAACGGGTACCCGACCAGCAAGAGAACGAAGGAGTTTCGGTGAACGAGCTTTTCCCGGCGCTGCGTACAGCGTCCTCCCGTACCGCACTGCGTTTCCAGGACCGCGCGCTGACCTACGGGCAGCTCGCCGCGGCCGCCGGCGCGCTCGCGGAGCGGATCGGCGCCGAGCGGCGGGTGGCGGTGTGGGCCACGCCCACGATGGAGACCTCGGTGGCGGTGGTCGCGGCGCTGCTCGCAGGGGTACCGGCGGTACCGGTCAACCCGAAGATCGGCGAGAGCGAGCTGGCACACATCGTGTCCGACAGCGCGCCCACCCTCGTCCTGGCCGAGCCGGACGCCGAACTCCCCGGCGCGCTCGCGGCCCTGCACCGCATCGACGTCGATCCGTACGAGGGGACCGAGGCGGGCGCGACGGCCGAGGGGGCCGCCGCAGGCGGGGCGAGTGGCGCTGCCGACGCCGCGGGGCCGGCGGACCGGGCGGTCGAACTGCCTCCGGAGCCGGGCGCCGAGGCCCCCGCTGTGATCGTGTACACCTCCGGCACCACGGGCCGTCCGAAGGGCGTGGTCATCCCCCGCCGCGCCATCGCGTCCACGCTCGACGCGCTGGAGGAGGCATGGGAGTGGACCGCTGACGACGTACTCGTCCACGGCCTGCCACTGTTCCACGTCCACGGGCTCATCCTGGGCATCGTCGGCCCGCTGCGGCGCGGCGGTACGGTGCACCACCTCGGCCGTTTCTCCACCGAGGGGGTGGCGCGCGAGCTGGGCGGCGCCGGCACGATGCTGTTCGGCGTGCCGACGATGTACCACCGGCTTGCCGCCGAGGCGGGCGAGAACCCGGCGCTCGCCAAGGCGCTGGGCGGCGCCCGGCTGCTGGTCTCCGGCTCGGCGGCGCTGCCGCTGACGGACCACCAGAAGATCAAGGCGGCGACCGGCGCGCGGGTCGTCGAGCGTTACGGCATGACCGAGACGCTGATGAACACCGCGGTACGGGCCGACGACACCTCCGCGCCGGGCACGGTCGGCGTCCCGCTCCCGGGCGTACAGGCACGCCTGGTCGACGAGTCCGGCGAGGTCCTCGAAGCGAGTGACGGCGAGACGGTCGGCGAGATCCAGGTCCGCGGCCCGAACCTCTTCGTCGAGTACCTGAACCGGCCGGACGCTACGGCCGAGGCGTTCGACGGGGGCTGGTTCCGTACGGGCGACATGGCCACCCGGGACGCGGCGGGCCGCTACCGCATCGTCGGCCGCAAGGCCACCGACCTCATCAAGAGCGGCGGTTACAAGATCGGCGCGGGCGAGATCGAGAACGCGCTGCTGGAGCACCCCGGCGTCGCCGAGGCCGCGGTGACGGGCGAGCCGGACGAGGACCTCGGCGAGCGCATCGTCGCGTGGATCGTCCCGGCGCCGGGCGAGCAGCCCACCCCCGCGGAGCTCGCCGACCACGTCGCCGCCCAGCTCGCCCCGCACAAGCGCCCCCGCGTCGTCCACTTCCTCGACGCCCTCCCCCGCAACGACATGGGCAAGATCCTCAAGCGGGGCCTCCATGCGTGAGGAGCCGAAGGCGGGGCGGGACATGGCTGCGGGGGCGCGTGCGGAGGTACCTGCTGAGGTACCTGCTGACGCGTCGGCGGGGCGGGCTGAGGGGCAGGCCGGGGGACCGCCTGCGGGGCGGGCCGAGGGGTCGGCTGCGGGTCTCTCCGCGCGGCTCTCCGCTCGGGAGGTGCTCGCGCAGGTGACGGACGCGGGCAGCTTCGAGCCGCTTCCGGGGTCGGAACGTGCCGGGGGCCCGGAGTCGGCGGATCCGCGCGCCGAGGGGCCGGTGTCGGCGCCGACCGAGGGCTCGGCATCGGCCCCGGCCAAGGAACCGGCTGAGGAACCGGCCGAGGCCCCGGAAGCGTCGCCCGAGGAGCCAGCGACGGCCCTCGGGCCGCTCGACGACGGCCCCCTCCGCTGGGACGGCTACGGCGCCGCCCGCGCACGCGCCACGGAGTCGACCGGCGAACGCGAGTCCGTCGTCTGCGGCACCGCCGCCATCGGCGGCACCCGCGCCGTCGTGATCTCCTTCGAGTTCCGCTACCTGGGCGGCTCCCTCGGCAGCCGCACCGGCGACCGCCTGGAGGCCGCGTACACCCGGGCCCGCGAACTCCGCCTCCCCGTCGTCTCCTTGATCGCCACCGGCGGCAGCCGCATGCAGGAGGGCATGCTCGCCCTCACCCAACTGCAGCGCATCGCCGGCCAGTCCACGCTCAACCGCGCCGCCGGCCTGCCCCAGCTCGCCGTCCTGCGCGACCCGACGACCGGCGGCGGCTGGGCGACGCTCGGCGCCGGCGCGGACGTCGTACTGGCGCTGCCCGGCGCCCAGGTCGGCTTCGCCGGTTCCCGCGTACGCCCCGCCGACGCCGACCCGTCCGCGTACACCGCCGAGGGCCAGCTGGCCACCGGCCACATCGACGCCGTCGTACCGCCCGAGAGGCTGCGCGCCACGCTCGCCCGCTGGCTGCGCCTGCTGACCACTCCGGACGGGGAGCCGGCCCCGGTACCGGCCGCGCAGGGCGCGGGCGATCCGCCGGCCTCCGGCTGGAGCGCCGTACAACGCACCCGCGCCCCCGAACGCCCACGCGCCGACGCGTACTTGGACACGTACTTCGACTGGCGCGAGGACATCAGCGGCGACCGCTGCGGCGGCGTGGACGACGGCATGCGCTGCGGATTCGGCCACCGGGCCGGCCGTACGGTCGCGTACGCGGCCCAGTGCGGCACGGCCACCCGCCCGGCCGGCTTCCGCACCGCCGCCCGGCTCGTACGCCTCGCCGACCGCCTGGGCATCCCCGTCCTCACCCTCGTGGACACCCCGGGCGCGGCCAACGACGCGGCGGCCGAACGCTCCGGCGCGGGTGCCGCCATCGCGGACCTCTTCGCCGCCATGGCCGCGGCGCGCACCCCGCTCACCTCGCTGCTCATCGGCGAGGGCGGCTCGGGCGGCGCCCTGGCGCTGGCCGCGCCGGGCCGCCTGTGGGCGACCCCGGACAGCTACTTCTCCGTCATCGCCCCCGAACTGGCCACCGCCATCCTCAAACGCCCCCTCTCCGAAGTCCCGCGCACCGCCGACCAACTCCACCTGCGCCCCCAGGACCTGATGTCCCTGGGCCTGATCCGCGGCATCGTCCCAGCCAACTGACCACTCCGCACCACTCTCCATCCCACCCGGGCGCCGGCCACCGCAAGGTGCGCCGGCGCCCGGCCTCATACCGCCTACGACACCTTCAGCCCCTGTCACACTTCCAGCCCCGGCCCCGGCCCCGGCCCCGGCCCCAACCTCCTGTCACGCTTCAGCCCCCTCTCACATCTCCATTCCGCCGCCCACCTCGCGCAACGCCGCGACCGCCGCGCGGATCGACGGCCGGCGGTCCGCGTCCGCGCGCCAGATCGCGTACACATGCCGCCGCATCGGATGCCGTACGGGCACCACGCTCACCCCCTCCGGCACCGGCCCCCGCCCGAGCCGCGGCGCCACCGCCACCCCCAGTCCCCTCGCGATCAGCGCGAGCTGCGTACCGTGCTCCTCGGCCATGTGCGCGATCCGCGGCTCGATCCCCTTGCTGCGCAGCGTGAACATCAGCCAGTCGTGGCAGAACTCCCCCTGGGGCCAGGAGATCCACGCGTCCTCCGCGAAGTCCTCCAGCTCCACCGTGCGCCGCCCCGCCAGCCGGTGGTCCGACGGCATGGCGACATCCGCCGGGTCGTCCAGCAGCGGAGCCTTCGCCAGCCCCTCCGGCAGCGACAACGGACGGTTGTACCAGTCCAGTACGACCCCCAGGTCGATGTCGCCGCGCACCACCGCCCGCACCGAATCGCCCGGCTCCATCTCCCACAGCCGCGCGCGCAACTGCGGGTGATCGACGACCAGCGCGGCCAGGGCGTCGGGGAACAGCCCGCGCGCCGCCGTGGGGAAAGCCCCCATCCGCAGCTCGCCCACCGCCTGTCCACGGTGCGCCTCCAGCTCGGCCTCGGCCAGCTCGACCTGCGAGAGGATGCGCGCGGCGTGCCCGGCGAGCAGTCGGCCCGCATCGGTCAGCCGTACTCCCCGCCCGTTCTTGGCCAGCAGTTGCTGCCCCGTCTCCCGCTCCAGCTTCGCCAGTTGCTGCGAGACGGCGGAGGTGGTGACGTGCAGCCCCTCGGCCGCCGCCCGCACCGATCCGTGCCGCGCCACCGCACTGAGCGTCCGCAGTCGCTCCATGTTCAACATATAAGCGATGCTAAGCGATGCCTCCCACGAATTCTCACTTGTGCTACGCGATACAGACGGACGATCGTGTAAGCCATGAGCTCCACCGCCGCCACCTCCTCCTCCCGTTCCACCACAACACCCACCCCCGCCCCTCCCCCTTCTCCGGCTCCCCCTTCGCCGGCTCCCGCGTCGCCTGCTTCCCCTTCGCAGCCCCTCGCGTCGCCCACTCCCCCGGCCGCGCCGCGGTCCGCCGTCGACTGGCGCATCCGGTTCGCCGTCCTGGCGCTGATCTGGGGATTCAGCTTCCTGTTCATCAAGGTCGGCACGCAGGGCTACGCCCCTCTGCACGTCACCCTCGGCCGCATGGCCTTCGGAACGGCCGTGCTGGCCGCCGTACTCGTCGCCAAGCGGGACCGGCTGCCCCGCACCCTCCGGACCTGGGCTCACCTGGCGGTGGCCGCCCTGTTCCTCAACGCCCTCCCCTTCTCGCTCTTCGCGTACTCCGAGCTGACCATCCCCTCCACCCTGGCGGGCATTTGCAACGCCACCTCCCCGCTGTGGGGCATGGCCCTGTCCGTGGTGGCACTCTCCGAGGACCGCCCCACCCGCCGCCGCGTCGCGGGGCTCGGCCTCGGGTTCCTCGGCGTGCTGACCGTCCTCGGCGCCTGGCAGGGCTTCTCCGGCACGGACCCGCTGGGCACGTTCATGGCGCTGGGCGCCTCGCTCTGCTACCCGATCGGCTGGATCTACGTCCGCCGCACCCTCGCGGGCAGCGACAACTCCAGCCTCTCCATGTCAAGCGCCCAGCTGATGCTGGCCACGCTCCAACTGGCCGTGGTCACCCCGTTCTTCACCTCTCTCCCCACCTCGTTCCCCGTCGTCCCCCTGCTGGCCGTCATTGCCCTCGGCGCCCTCGGCACCGGCCTCGCCTTCCTCCTCCAGTACGGTCTGGTCGCCGAAGTCGGCCCCACCACCGCGCAGATGGTCACGTACTTCATCCCGGTCATCGCCACCGCCGCCGGCGTCGCCGTCCTGGACGAACGCCTCACCTGGAACACCCCCGTCGGCGCCCTGATCGTCCTCGCCGGCGCCGCCCTCACCCAAAGCCGCCCCCGCCCGACCGAATGACCTGGTACTGACGGCGGCCCCCGCCCGGGTAATTACGTCGACCGCACCCCCGTCCCCCGTTACTCTCACCCTCCATGAGCACCCTGACCCTGCAGACGATCCATGACGTGCCCGTCCTGATCTACGCCTCCGAGGACGGGGCGCCCGAAGACGGGCCGTCCGAGGACAGGGCCTCCGGGGACGGGGCTTCGGAGGACAGGACCTCAGGGGACAGGGCCTCGGAGGACGGGCAGGTCATCGCCGACGAACGCGACGTCCTGGATCTCATCGGCAACGCCTCCTACCAGGGCGCCGAGTGGGTCGTCATCCCCGCCGAACGGCTCGACGAGCGGTTCTTCCAGCTGCGCACCCGCGTCGCCGGCGACATCGTCCAGAAGTTCGTCAACTACCGCACAGGGCTCGTCGTCCTCGGCGACATCTCCCGTCATACGGCGGCCAGTTCAGCCCTGCGGGACTTCGTCAGGGAATGCAACCGCGGACGCCAGACCTGGTTCCTCACCGACCTCGCCGAACTCCACCAGCGCCTGAAGAGCCAGCAGAACCAGTAGAACCAGCGGGGCCGCACCGGTCAGTCGTACCGGCGAGCCTCCCCCGGCAGGCAGGCGGCCGCTATGGCCTCGGCGAGCGGCTCGGTGTCGCCGTGCGAGAGGGAGGACACGGTGACACGTATCCCGGGCGGGGAGTCCATCCGGAACCGCGCGCCGGGCGCCACCGCCCAGCCGGCGTGCAGCAGCCGCGACACCGTGCCCGTCTCCTCGGGGACCGGCACCCAGACATTCATCCCGCTGCGGCCCTGCGCCGCGACGCCCCGGTCGGCCAGGGCCCGTATGAGAGCGTCGCGGCGGCGCCCGTAGGATCCGGCGACCTCGCTCGGGTCCACGGCATCCGTCTGCCAGAGATGGATCAACGTGTCCTGCAGCAGATGACTGACCCAGCCGGGGCCGAGGCGCTGCCGCCCGCGCACCCGGTCCACCGTGACCTCATCGCCCGTGAGCACCGCCAGCCGCAGGTCCGGCCCGTACGCCTTGGCCGTCGACCGCACCATGACCCAGTGATCGGTCACCCCCGCCAGCGGATGCAGCGGGACGTCGACGATGTGATGGCCGTGATCGTCCTCGATCAGCAGCACGGTCGGATACTCGGCCAGCAGCGACCGGAGCTCCTCGGCGCGCGCGGCGCCCACCGCCGCTCCGGTCGGATTCTGCGCGCGGTCCGTGACGATCGCCGCCCGCACCCCGAGCGCCAACGCCCGCTCCAGCTCCGTCGGCAGCGGCCCGTCCTCATCGATCGCCACCGGAACAGGGCGCAGGCCCAGCGCCGGAATGAGATCCAGCAGGCTCCCCCAGCCGGGGTCCTCGACCGCCACCGCGTCGCCGGGACGGAGATGCGCGGCGAGCACCCGCTCAATAGCGTCGAGCGAGCCGGAGGTCACGGCGACCGGGCCGGCCGGCACACCATCGGCATCCAGTGCGGCCCGCGCCCGGCCGGCCAGCTCCTCGTCGATCAAGGGGGCGCCGTACAGCGTCGGGCGGGCCGTGGCCCGCTCCGCGGCCGCGGCGAGCGCCGGCCCGAGCGCGGGGAGCAGCGCGGGGTCGGGATTGCCGTCGGACACATTCCGCACGCCCGGCGGCACCTCGACCCGCAGCGCCTCGCGCGGCGTGCTCGTCGGCCGCGGACGCACCCGGGTGCCGCGCCGTCCCCCGGTCTCGACCACTCCGCGGTCCCGCAAAGTCCGGTATGCGGACGCGACCGTATTGGGATTCACCTCTAGATAGACGGCCAACTCCCGCATGGGGGGCAGGACTTCGCCTGGTAGGAGCTCGCCCGCACCGATGGCTCGCTCGACGCTGGCGGCAATTTCCGATGCGCGCCGCCCTTCGATCCGATACTCTCCTAGCACAAACTTGATTATGCACTAGTGCAATGGAGTTGGCAAGATGCCCGAGCCCGTATCTCCCGCAACGTCCGACGACAGCTCCGAGTTCGCCACCGTCGCCAAGAACGCTGCCGAGACCGGCGCCGAGTCCGTCGCCGGCGCCGGTGACGGCTCATCCCCCGCCTACGCCCCGAGCGAGCGCACGGTCCCGACGCGGTCCGCCCACCGCGCCGCGTACGACCACGACACCGTCCACGCCATCCTCGACGCCGGATACGTCTGCCATCTCGGCTTCGTGCGCGACGGCGCCCCGGTCGTACTGCCCACGCTCTACGGCCGCGTCGGCAGCCGCCTCTACCTGCACGGCTCCACGGGCTCGCGGCCGCTGCGCATGGCCGGCCAGGCCGACCCCGGTCTCGAGGTGTGCGTGACCGTCACCCACGTCGACGGCCTGGTCCTCGCCCGCTCCGCCTTCCACCACTCCCTCAACTACCGCAGCGTCGTGGTGCACGGCACCGCCCACCAGGTCACCGACCCCGAGGAGAAGAACGCGGCACTCGACGCGCTGGTGGACCAGGTACTGCCCGGCCGCGCCGCCGACTCCCGCCCCGGAAACGCCAAGGAGCTGGCCGCCACGGCCGTCATCCGGCTCGACCTGACCGAGGTCTCCGCCAAGATCCGTACCGGCGGTCCGAACGACGAGCCCGAGGACCTCGCCCTCCCCCACTGGAGCGGCGTCGTCCCCGTGGCACCTGTATACGGCGCCCCCATACCGTCCGCCGACCTGGCCCCCGACGTCCCCCTGCCCGCCTACCTCAAGAACCTCTGAGGTCCGCCATACGACGGCCCCCGGGACGCTTACGGCAAACGGCTCCCCAACTACCCGCCCCGGGCGTGGGTTCGGCGCGGGTGCTGGGGAGCCGCAGGGCGGGGAGGGCCAGCCCCTGTTGGGCGGTCTGCTACGGCCGTGCGTACGGCCGCGTCATGATTTCCATGTTGTGGCCGTCCGGGTCGTCGAAGTAGGCGCCGCGCCCGCCGAAGAGGCGGTTGATCTGCCCGGGCTCGGTGTGGCTGGGGTCGGCGTAGTAGGTGACCCCGACCGTCTCCAGGCGGGCGATCATGGTGTCGAACTGCTCGTCGGGCACGAGGAACGCGTAGTGCTGCGACTGGATCGGCTCGTCGCGCTTCTCGTAGTAGTCGAGTGTCACGCCGTTGCCCAAGTCGACGGGCAGGAACGGCCCGAAGGGGGCGCCGACCTTCAGACCCAGAATCGCGGCGATGAACTCGGCCGACAGCTGCCGGTCCGTAGCGTAGATGGCGATGTGGTTCAGCTGGACGGTGGCCGGCAGCTCGTATGCGTGCTGGTGCTGCTGCTCATGTGGCATGTGTGGACGTGGCTCCGAGTCTTGAATCCGATGGGAAGCGCCGCGCGTGGGCGCTGGGAGGGAAGACACGGAGAAGCGGCGGGCCTCTTGCCCGCCTCGTGCTCACGCCGAGGCCGGGTGCCTCACTCTTGAATGGCCCATGGCCGACCCGGCAGTCACCTGGCCAACCCTAGTGCCTCACTGTCCGTCACGGCAATGCCGGATTCCGCGGTCCGCGGCCGACCTGAGTCCTACCTGGCCGGCCGGCGGGCTGCCGGGCGGGAGATCCGAGTACCGGCTCTGGGGGCGTTGGTCCACCAGGCATTGAGGCGGTGAAAGTTCATCGCGGCGGCGGTGAGCCGGTGTGGTAACCGGGCTTCGGCCAGACCGTGACACCGGCGCCGCACCAAGTCCGCGTCCAGGAACAGCTCGCCCAACCCCGTCGACCTTCCTGGCGTGCGACGACACCGATACCCTCCCCAAACGCAACGTCGGCCGTCACGACCACAACGGGTCATGAAGGCCGACGTCACACGTCACGCTCAGCCGCCGAAGGATTCGCCAGCAGTGCCGCTTACGTGCCGGGCGTGCCCGCTGTACCGGCCGGCAAGGCGGCTTCCGCGTGCGCCTCGCCATCGTGCTGCGATGCCACGTCCCGGGGCGCCTTGGGCGTGGTGGACTGCGCGATGAAGGCGCCGATCAGTACCACCGCGCCGCCGATGATCTGCGGCGCGGACAGGTGCTCGCCGAGCAGCACCCAGGCCAGTACGGTGGCGATCACCGCCTCCAGGCAGGCGACGACGCCGGCGACCTGCGGCGAGAGCCGGCGGATGGAGATCACGCCGGTGAGGTAGGCGAGCACCGTCGCCATCAGCACGAGCCACGCGAGAAGCAGCACGGCGGGGACGCTCGTACCGTTCATGTCCGCGGCGCCGACGAGCACCGACCAGTCCATGGACCAGGGGCGCGCGACCACGGTCAGTACGAGTGCGCCGAAGAGCAGGCCGTACGCGATCACTCCGAGCGGATGGGTGGCCTCGTCGCCGTCGCCGCCGTGGTCGGAGAGGACGAAGTACCCCACCTGGCAGCAGGCCGCGCCCAGCGCGAGCGCCAGCCCGAATACGTCGAAGCTCAGCCCGGCCCACACCTCCACGACGCAGGCGAGACCGCCGACGGCGAGGACGGCACCGACCGCGGCGGCGCGGCTGACGGGCCGGCGCTGTACGAAGCGCACCCAGCCCAGGACCAGGGCGGGCGCCAGGTATTCGATGAGCAGCGCGACGCCGACCGGGATCCGGGACAGCGCGGCGAAATAGCATGCCTGGACGCCCGCGACGGCGAGCAGTCCGAAGCCCGCCAGCAGCGCGGGGCGACGGCGCAACAGGGCGCGGTGGCGCCAGGCGAGGGGCAGCATGACGAGCGCAGCGCCCGCGCTTCGCAACCAGGTGACGTGCAAGGGCTCCAGGCCAGCCGCGATCAGCGGTTTGGCGACCACGCCCGATCCGCCGAACGCCAACGCCGACAGCAGGGCCAGGCCGAGGCCGAAGCCTCTTCCCGCGCCCCTTTGGCTCGATTCCGTCTCCACAGTCGCGTGCATCCGCACATGATGACAGGGGAGGTCAGCAGCGTCACCACCGATGCCCCTGTCGCGAGACGCGGCAGGGAGCGTTGGGAAGTGTTCGGCCCCCAAAGGGCGGTATGAGGAGAGTGCGGTTCGGTGAGGGAGTTACCGCTCGTCCTCGACCAGCGCGCCCTGCGTCTGCCGGTCCAGGCGTGCCGCGAGCTCCGCCATGTCGATCGAAGCCCGGCGCAGTACCTCAACGGCACGGCATTCCCCGTCGTCCACGAGCGCGGCCAGCAGATCGAGGCATTCGGCACGGAGGGCATAGCGGGCGTGCGCGCGATCCCGCGCGCCGTCCATCGCAGCCGCAGCGGCAGGTGACCAGCCCGGGACGCCGCCCTCGGTCACCATCGGCACCGCCCCGGAGTCCTCCACCGTGCCGTGCCACTGCAGTCCATAACCGATGCTGCGCTGGACGAGGTACCCGAGGAGGCGCGCGATCCTGACGCCTTCGGGGTCGACCATCTCCCGTACGGCGGGGTCGGATTCGAGGAGGCCGTGCAGGAGGTGGGCGGTGTCCACCTGCCGGTCGCCGTCGCGCGTGGCCCGCCTGCGGGCAGACGACAGTACCGACGCGAGCTCGGCGGTCAGGAAAGCGTCGAGGTCCTCCGGCGACGGACCACCTCCGCTGTTGTACGCAGTACGGTTTTGCACAGAACCCACCCCACCAGCCTCTTGCTACCGGAACATCCCCGGGAGGGAGCATTTGCGCATCCCACCGTGGTTGGGTGCGCGAGAACGAAATCTCATCCCTACGGAGGATATGCCCGGCGCGCGATCGGCGATCAAGGATGCGCTGGAGGCACGAACGCGCGCCCGGCGCCACACCAGTACGCCCCCGAAACCTGACGGCCCATCAGTATTGAACCTTGCACCTTCGGCGGCTACCTTCCGCGGCACCACTCAGGAACCGAAGGGGTGCCCGCATGGCCGATGTCACCGCCCAGGCCCGCATAGAAGCACCGGCGGAGAAGATTTGGGACCGCCTGACCGATTTCGACGGTTACGGCCAGTGGAATGCCACCCACACCAGCTTCCCCGAAGGGGGCCCGACGGCACTGGAAGCCGGGGCCACTTACGCGGAGAACATGAAGCTCATGGGCTTTCCGGCGGAGGTGACCTGGACGGTACGCGCTGCGGAACCCACCCGCCTGCTCGACCTCCGGGGCAAGGGTCCGATGGGCGTGACCCTCGGGATGCGGTATGCGCTCGTACCGGAGAGTGAGGGGACGACCGGGGAGCAGGGCGGCGCGACGACCGTACGGATCGACGGTTCGTTCACCGGCGCGGCCGTGTCGCTGATGGCCGGCAAGCTCAGGGACTCGGCGACGTCCGCGCTCGAGGAGTCACTCGGCAGACTCGCACGGCTGGTCGCCTGATCACGCTCACTACGTGCTGCCGGGTCACGCCTGGCCGCGAAGGCCGTGGCCGGTCTGTGCACCGGCCACGGCCTCGCCGTCTCTCTCACTCGTCCTCCGCGAGGATCAGGTACAGCTCCTTCCGCGCCCGGTTGACGACCGTGATCGCCTTCTCGCGCTGCTCGGGCGTCCCGGTCGCCCACACCTGACGGAACGCCTCGACCAGGCCACCACCCGCCTTGCGGACCTCGTGCATCGCCTCCCAGTCCACGCCGCGGCCGGCTTCTTCCCAAGGGGCGTCCGAACCGCTTTCCGCAGCCGCACGCCCCTCGTCG
This sequence comes from Streptomyces sp. NPDC053542, assembly GCF_044544685.1. NCBI lineage: Bacteria > Bacillati > Actinomycetota > Actinomycetes > Kitasatosporales > Streptomycetaceae > Streptomyces > Streptomyces sp. NPDC053542. The sequence goes on along the minus strand of NZ_JBITXL010000009.1, from coordinate 21,036 downwards.
GTGAGCTCGAACAGCTTCTTGCCGCCCTCGCTCCGACTGGCGATCAGGCCCTCGTCCTCCAGCAGCTGAAGGGTCGGGTACACGGAGCCGGGGCTCGGCTTCCATGCGCCGCCACTGCGCTCGGCGATCTCCTGGATCATCTCGTAACCGTGCATCGGACGGTCCTTGAGGAGCGCCAGGATCGAGGCGCGCACGTCACCGCGCCGCGCCCGGCCGCGCGGACCTCCCCGACCCCGGCCGCCGAACGGAGGCCCACCGAAGGGCGGCCCGAACGGCCCGAAGGCGGCGCGCCGCCCCTCGTACTCACCCCGGCCGCCGCCATGGCGCCCGGCTGCCCAGTGTTCGTGTCCATGTGAACGCATTTTTACGTCACTCCCATCATTGATCTGTCACGATGCTTCAACGATATATCGGAAGCCTTCGGTCGGCAAGGACTCACTGGCGGGTTTCTGTCGGCGCGCCATCGGCGGGAGCACCGGAACCCCGGGGCGTTCGGGGCGCGCTGGGTGGACGATCCGGTAACTGGCTCTGGACACCCAGTCCACAGAGTGATGCCTTGCAGGCCAATTTCTCAGGATTGGACCTCGTCGCTCGGGATTTCCGGTGCTTAGGCTCGCGCCATGCGAATCCGAATCGTCAACGCCTTCACCGACCGCCCCTTCGCCGGCAACCCGGCGGGAGTCGTACTGCTGGATGGCCCCTCGTTCCCCGACCAGCACTGGCTGCAGCAGGTCGCGGCCCAGGTCAACCTCTCCGAGACCGCGTTCGCGCTGCCGCTGCCGGACAGCGAGGAGGCCGACTGGGCGCTGCGCTGGCTCACGCCCGCCACCGAGGTCGACATGTGCGGCCACGCCACGCTCGCCACCGCGCACGTACTGCACTCCACCGGGACGGCCACCGGAACGGTCCGCTTCGCGACCCGCAGCGGAGTACTGATCACCACGGCATCGGCCGACGGCTCCATCACCATGGACTTCCCGACCGCGCCGCTCACCGAGGTGCCCGTACCGCAGGGGCTGGCCGCCGCGCTCGGTACCGAGCCGGTCGCCACGTACGAGACGGGGGCGCAGGTCGGGGACCTGCTCGTGGAGGTGGCGGACGAGCGGACCGTACGCGAACTGTCGCCGGATCTCGCGGCGCTGACCCGGTTCGGCAGCCGGGGCGTGATCGCGACGGCGCGCGCCGAGGACCCCGACGGCGGTTACGACTTCGCCACGCGGTGCTTCTTCCCGGGCGTCGGCATTGACGAGGATCCCGTGACGGGGAGCGCGCACACCGCGCTCGCGCCCTTCTGGTCGGCGCGGCTGGGCCGCGACGAACTGACCGGCCTGCAGGGCTCAGCGCGTACCGGTTTCGTGCGCACTGCGCTGCGCGATGAGCGCACGCTGCTGAGCGGCAGCGCGGTGACGGTCATCGACGGCGAACTGACGGAGGCGGCACGGGCTGGAGGGTGACAGGCGGGCTGGAGGGTGACAGGGCGGGTGGAGGCAGGGGCCGGTGGGGGCAGGGGTGGGGAGGAGCGGGGCTGGGCGGGAGGGGGCGGGGCGGGGGATTTTCGCTCGGCGGCCTCCGGGGGGGGGCTGCCCCCCCCCCCCCCCCCCCCCCCCCCCCCGAGGCCCCCCCCCCCCACACCCCCCCCCCCGGGGGGTGCCGCGGCCCCGCCGGAGTACGGGGGGGGGGGGGGGGGGGGGGGGGGGGGGGGGGGGGGGGGGGGGGGGGGGGGGGGGGGGGGGGGGGGGGGGGGGGGTTTTTGCGCGGGGGGCCCGCGGGGGGGGGGCTCCCCCCCACCTCCCCCTCGCCTCACCCCGTAGGCAGCCACCCCACTCTCCCCGCCAGGAGGGCGTAGCCGGCGAACGCGATGATGTCGATGATGGCATGGGCGGCGACGAGGGGGGCGATTCGTCCACAGCGGCGGTAGATAAGTACGAAGAGTGCGCCCATCACCATGTTGCCGATGAAGCCGCCGATGCCCTGGTACAGGTGGTACGAGCCGCGGAGGACCGAGCTGGCCATGAGTGCGGCCATCGGTGACCAGCCCAACTGGCCGAGGCGGCGCAGCAGGTAGCCGAGGACGATCACTTCTTCCAGTACGGCGTTCTGCAGCGCCGAGGCGATCAGTACCGGGAACTTCCACCACACGTCGGGCAGCGATTCCGGTACGACGGTGAGGTTGGCCCCGGCCGCCCTGGCCCCCAGGTAGAGCAGCAGGCCGCTGCCTCCGATGCCGGCCGCCACCACGAGTCCCCACCCGAGGTCGAAGCCGGGGCGCCGGCGGTCGAACCCGAGGGCGCGCAGGCCGCCTGCGCGCTCCCGGAGCAGCAGGTGGGCGACGAGCAGTACGGGGACCAGCGCGGTGGCGATCCCGAAGAGCTGCCAGGCGAGATCCAGCCATGGGCGGCCGGGCGCCTGCGAGCTGTTGAGGTTCGCCGCCTGGTCCTTCAGGCCGCCGGGCTTGGTGAGTGATCCCGTGAAGCTGATGAGGGCGGACACCGCGCTGGCGCCGACGGAGAGCGCGAGGACGATCAGCGTCTCGCTTCTCAGGGTGCGGCGTGCGAGGCCGCCGGGCGGGTCCTCGTCGGGGAGAGATTCAGCCACGGGGTGCACTTCGGACTGCACGCCTGCCTCCAGTTCCGCGATCGCGCCGGTACGCCTCCACTGCCCCGCCAGCTTGCCCGAAAGGCCGGAGGCCGTCAGCACGGGGCCCGCCCAGGACGGCAAGAAGGTGGGGGCGTACAGGCAGCCCCGTGCGCCCCCACCTAGCCTCTACAGCCCGCTCAGCTCCTCAACCCCTTAGTCCCTCACTCCAGCCCCTCACTCCTCAGCTCCTCACTCCTGCACAACTCCCTCCACCGGCCACTCATGCACCGGCCGCCCCTCATGCATCAGTTCGCTGTACCGCCGGGTCATCGCGGCCAGCGCCTCCTCGCGCTCCAGGCCGCTCTGCAGGGCGCGGTGGAAGGCGGCGGCCTGCCAGGAGGCGCCGTTGACGCGGCGGCGGCAGCGTGCCTCGATGACGCCGAGGTAGTAGTCCCGGTCGGCCGGTGCCACGCCCCAGCCGTCCAGTCCGGCGGCGGCCATGGGCAGCAGCTCCTGGAGGACGAGGCGTGCGGCGGGGATCTGGGCGATGCCACCGGAGCGGCCGGGGCGTGGCCACTGGAGGGCGGCGTCGATGCCGTAGCGGCAGGCGGTGTCGAAGTTCTCGGCGGCGGCGGCGAACGGCAGCCGGGTCCAGATGGGCCGGGGTTCGTCGGCCAGGGCCCGTACGAGGCCGTAGTAGAAGGCGGCGTTGGCGATCACGTCGGTGACGGTGGGGCCGGCCGGCAGCACGCGGTTCTCGACGCGGAGGTGGGGGACGCCTTCGGCGACGGCGTAGACGGGGCGGTTCCAGCGGTAGACCGTGCCGTTGTGCAGGACGAGTTCGGAGAGTTCGGGCACGCCGCCCTTCTCCAGTACGGCGAGCGGGTCCTCCTCGCCGCACATGGGGAGCAGCGGGGGAAAGTAGCGGACGTTCTCTTCGAAGAGGTCGTGCGCCGATTCGATCCAGCGCTCACCGAACCAGGTGCGCGGGCGGACGCCCTGGCTCTGGAGTTCGGGCGGGCGGGTGTCGGTGGACTGCTGGAAGACGGGGGGCCGGGACTCGCGCCACAGTTCGCGGCCGAAGAGGAAGGGCGAGTTGGCGCCGATGGCGACTTGTACGGCGGTGAGTGCCTGGGCGGCGTTCCATACGGCGGCGAAGCGGTTCGGGGTGACCTGGAGGTGCAGTTGTACGGAGGTGCAGGCGGCTTCGGGGGCGATGGAGGGTGAGGTGGCGGTGAGCCGCTCCACCCCTTCGATGTCGATCTCGAAGTCCTCGCCGCGTGCGGCGCGCATCTCGTTGTTGAGGAGCGTGTAGCGGTCGGCCTCGGAGAGGTTCGACGAGACCAGGTCCCCGGCGGTGAGCGTGGGCAGAATGCCGATCATGACAATACGGGCTGCGACCTCGCGGGCCTTGCGGTCGGCGTAGGCGAGGCCGGTGCGCAGTTCTTCGGCGAGCTGGTCCAGCACGCGCCCGGAGAGGCGGTGCGGCAGGATATTGACTTCAAGATTGAACTGGGCGAGCTCGGTCTGGAAATCCCGGCTGGCGATGCGCTCCAGCACCTCGGAGTTCATCATCCTGGGCATGCCGTCGGCGCTGGCAAGATTCAATTCTATCTCTATGCCCATGAGGTTCTTCGGGCGGTCGAAGCGCTTCTCGTCCAGGAGCCTCGCCAAACCCTCCAGGCACTCGCTCAGCCTTCTTCGATAACGCTGCCGGTCGTCGTGGATATTTCCACCGGCCGTGACCTTCTCCCCCATTGAAGCGTCCCTCCTGACGTGGCCGACCCGCGGCCGCGGGCCCGTGCGGTCGATGATGCCCGGCAATCGGTTCGATAACGCCTCGGGGAGCCGGGTGCCCCCGATAGGCTGGGGAGCGCGAGCCGAATGGCACATTCCGTGGGCATACCGAGGTGGCTCGGGCCCCGCGCATTGGCCCTGTTCCAAAGCACGATGACATCAGGCCGACCGCGTCGCCGGGGTAATCCGAGGTCCATGGAGCGGCGGGGTGCATAATTGCATCGAAAACACCGTGGAGAACGGGCCGTAATACGACTTGCCAAAAATCTCCGTCAGCGGTAGTCGAAACAAGCACTGAACACCTGTCGTATAAACTTCGTGGACGAGGCAGAGAGTTGGCGCCCAGCTAGCGGGGCATTTCCGAGGCTGAGGCACAGCGGCTGACACCCCCGCCGGGCCATGGCCCCGGTCGGCCACGCTCTGCTCCCGCCTGCTGACAGCGCCGTCCGCACTTGCCCAGCACCACCGTGTCTCCCAAGTGAGAGGCGACCCACCATGCCGCTGCATGTACCCCCTGCTCCTGCTCCCGCCCTGCGCAGCGTCCTCACCGCCCTCGGCTCTCCTGCCGCCGTACGTGAGGCCCCGACCCCCGCCCTCCGTGTCCACCAGGGGCCCCTGCGTCCCGAACGCCCCCTGCCCGTCCATGTGCTCGACGACGTCTCCCGTCGCGGCACCCCGCGTACCCGCCTGACCGGCTGGCGATTCCTCATCCGCGGCGGCGAGCACGCGCTGGCCACGGCGGACGCCATGCTCACGCCGGACGGCTGGGCGTTCTCGCACTTCGGCGAGGGTCCGTACGTGTCCGCGATCGAACGGGCCCTGCACCAGGCCGAATCCATGCCCGCCGCGTACCAGCCACGGCTGCTGTCCGTACCGGAGCTGTACATGCTCACGCTGTGGCTGCACGAGGACATCACGGCGGACGGCGCCGAGGGCTGCCCGGGGGCGGGGGACCTGTTGGTCCCACTGGCCCCGGCTCCCCCCGGTATCGCCGCCCACCGTCCGCACCGTGTCGCCGAGCTTCTGTCCCGTCTCACGCTCCGCCTCACGCCCGCGTCCCTTATGAGCTCGCCGGCCTAGGGGCCCCGGACGCGGCGTCCCTCGAAGCGCCGCGTACCGGACGGGTTCCGATTCGCCGGAGTGCGCCCCGCGGTTCTCCTCGCCGCGGGGCGCACTGCTGTCCGGTGGGCGCCCCGAACGCATCGTTCCGCCGGGTGACTAGCCCACAATGACCAGTCGAGACCACCCAAAGGTGCGCTACGAGAGGCGGCAACCGCCCGCACGGGTGATGCGTCTTCATCCAGTAAGTACCGCTGCTGCGAAATCCCTGCGGAATCACGTCCGTAGGGCAACACTGGGAGCGAACTACCGAACGGGGGGAGCGGCGAAATGAACAGTGCATCGAGCCGCAGGAAGACGTCCACCACCACACCGCAGCGAAAGACAGCATCCATGTGCCAGCACCAGCCACCGTGTCCGTCAGCAGAGTCCGCCGACCGGGAGGCCGCCCATCTCGTGGCGCACCACCCGGAGCAGGGCTGGAGCCTGTTGTGCAACGGCGTCCTCCTCTTCGAGGACACCGGTGAGCTCCTGCCGGACGGGCAGGTCATCGACCCGCACCGGCCGATGGGCACCGGGCAGGTCGTCACCGCAGCCTGACGCGGTGAGCGGGAAGTACGAGCAGGGCCCCCGGCGGAGAGATCGCCGAGGGCCCTTTGACGTGCCGGGACGCTTCAGGGAGCGCCCTCCGTCAGCTCGGGGAGCGCCGCCTCAGGAGGCGCGCCCGCCGCCGTCAGCCGTCGTAGTCCTCCAGCGGCGGGCAGGAGCACACGAGGTTGCGGTCGCCGTAGGCACCGTCGATGCGGCGCACCGGCGGCCAGTACTTGGCCGCGGCGTCCACGCCGGCCGGGTGCACGGCTTCCTCACGGGTGTACGGGTGGGTCCACTCGCCGGTGAGGGAGGCCGCGGTGTGCGGGGCGTTGCGCAGCGGGTTGTCCTCCTTGTCCCACTCCCCCGTGCCGACCTTCTCGATCTCCGCGCGGATGGCGATCATCGCGTCGCAGAAACGGTCCAGTTCGGCGAGGTCCTCGCTCTCGGTCGGCTCGATCATGAGCGTGCCGGCCACGGGGAAGGACATCGTCGGCGCGTGGAAGCCGTAGTCGATCAGGCGCTTGGCGACGTCGTCGATGCTGACGCCGGTGGCCTTGGTCAGCGGCCGTACGTCGATGATGCACTCGTGCGCGACCAGGCCGCCGGGGCCGGTGTAGAGCACCGGGTAGTGCGGCTCCAGGCGCTTGGCGATGTAGTTCGCGGAGAGCACCGCGACCTGGGTGGCGCGCTTGAGGCCCTCGCCGCCCATGAGGCGGACGTACGCCCACGAGATCGGCAGGATGCCGGCCGAGCCCCAGGGCGCCGCGGAGATCGGGCCGACGCCGGTCTCGGGGCCCGCGGTGGGCTGCAGCGGGTGGTTGGGGAGGTACGGCGCGAGATGCGCGCGCACGCCGACCGGGCCGACGCCCGGACCGCCGCCGCCGTGCGGGATGCAGAAGGTCTTGTGCAGGTTCAGGTGCGAGACGTCGCCGCCGAACTTGCCCGGCTCGGCGACGCCGACCAGCGCGTTCAGGTTGGCGCCGTCGACGTAGACCTGACCGCCCGCGTCGTGCACGGCCGCGCAGATCTGGGTGATGTGCTCCTCGAACACGCCGTGCGTGGACGGGTAGGTGACCATCAGGACGGCCAGCTCGTCACGGTACTGCTCGATCTTGGCGTGCAGGTCGTCGGCGTCGACCTCGCCGTCCTCGCCGGTCTTGACGACGACGACCTTCATGCCGGCCATCACGGCGCTGGCGGCGTTGGTGCCGTGCGCGGAGGACGGGATGAGGCAGACGGTGCGCTGCTCGTCGCCGTTGGCGCGGTGGTACGCGCGGACCGCCAGCAGGCCCGCGAGCTCGCCCTGGGAACCGGCGTTGGGCTGCAGCGAGACCTTGTCGTAGCCGGTGACGACGGCGAGGCGCTCCTCCAGCTCCTGGATGAGGGTGAGGTACCCCTGCGCCTGGTCGACCGGCGCGAAGGGGTGCAGCTGGCCGAACTGCGGCCAGGTCACCGGCTCCATCTCGGTGGTCGCGTTCAGCTTCATCGTGCAGGAGCCGAGCGGGATCATGCCGCGGTCCAGCGCGTAGTCGCGGTCGGCGAGGGTGCGCAGGTAGCGCAGCATCGCGGTCTCGGAGCGGTACTGGTGGAAGACCGGGTGCGCGAGGTAGTCGTCGCTGCGCAGCAGGGACTCGGGCAGCGCGTCGGCGGCGGCCGCGTCCAGCTGCTCGATGTCGCCCTGGACGCCGAAGGCGCCGAGCACGGCGGTGAGCTGGGCGCGCCCGGTGGTCTCGTCACAGGCGATGCCTACGAGGTCGGCGTCGACGTGGCGGAGGTTGACGCCGGCCTCGCGGGCGGCGGCGACGATCTCGGCGGCACGGCCGGGGACCCGCGCGGTGAGGGTGTCGAAGTACGTGCCGTGCACGACCTCGATGCCGCCGGCGCGGAGGCCCTCGGCGAGGACGGCTGCGTAGCGGTGGGTACGGCGGGCGATGGCGGCGAGACCCTCGGGGCCGTGGTAGACGGCGTACATGCCGGCCATGACGGCGAGGAGGACCTGCGCGGTGCAGATGTTGCTGGTGGCCTTCTCGCGGCGGATGTGCTGCTCGCGGGTCTGCAGGGCCAGGCGGTACGCCTTGTTGCCGTCGGCGTCGACGGAGACGCCGACCAGGCGGCCGGGGAGGCTGCGGGCGAACTTCTCCCGGACGGCCATGAAGCCGGCGTGCGGGCCGCCGAAGCCCATCGGCACACCGAAGCGCTGCGTCGTGCCGACCGCGATGTCGGCGCCGAGCTCGCCGGGCGAGGTGAGCAGGGTCAGCGCCAGGAGGTCGGCGGCGACGGTCACGATCGCGCCAAGTTCGTGAGCCTGTTCGATCAGGGCGCGGGGGTCGCGGACCGCGCCGGAGGCGCCGGGGTACTGCAGCAGCACTCCGAAGACGCCGCGCTCGGCGATCTCGGCGGGGATGCCGTCGCTCAGGTCGGCGACGACGACCTCGACGCCGGTGGGCTCGGCGCGGGTCTCTATGACGGCGACGGTCTGCGGCAGACAGTCGGCGTCGACGAGGAAGACGCCCTTCTTGACCTTGCCGACGCGGCGGGAGAGCGCCATGGCCTCGGCGGCCGCGGTGCCCTCGTCCAGCAGCGAGGCGCCCGAGGTGGGCAGCCCGGTGAGGTCGGCGACCATGGTCTGGAAGTTGAGCAGGGCCTCCAGCCGGCCCTGCGAGATCTCCGGCTGGTACGGGGTGTACGCGGTGTACCAGGCCGGGTTCTCCATGACGTTGCGCAGGATGACCGGCGGCGTGAACGTGCCGTAGTACCCCAGGCCGATCATGGAGGAGAGCACACGGTTGCGGTCCGCGAGGCCCCGCAGCTCGTCCAGGACCTCCGCTTCGGTACGGCCCTGGGGCAGGTCGAGCGCCTCGGCGCTCTTGATCACGTCGGGGACGGCGGCCGCGGTCAGCTCGTCCAGCGAGCCGAAGCCGATGTGCGCGAGCATCTTCGCCTGGGCCGCCTGGTCGGGGCCGATGTGGCGCTGCTCGAACGGGGTGCCGCGCTCCAGCTCGGTCAACGAGATGCGGTTGGTGGTCATCTGCGGGGGCCTCCTGGTCTCTGGGACCTACGAGGGGCACCACGGCGCTGGTGCCCGGACGGCCTCCCCCTCTGTCATCTCAACCTGAGAGCTTCACCGGAACGCACGCAGTGTCCGGTTTTCACCGTCGGTGAGGAGGGGCTCCCGGCACAGCACTGGTCCGTGGCCCACCCTGCTTTCCAGAGTGATCTCGTCCGCGCGGTACAGGTGCCTGAGAGATTCCGGGGAGGAGTTGCTCCTTCGGCGCCTCCGGCCCGGGGGTCGGAGAGCTCTCCCGCACGGGGTCATCGATCGCTGACCAGCCTACCAGCGCGACTGCTCGGCATCCCTCGAGTGGCCAGGGTGGGAAATGTGCCGTTTCGTTGGGTGCAGAGGACAGTTCCAGCAGGTAGGAGGAACAGTGCAGACCGATATCGATCCACGCAGTCTGATCGGCCGCAAGGCGTTCGACCGGCACGGCACCAAGATCGGCACCGTCGACGAGGTGTACCTGGACGACGCCACCGGCGAGCCGGAGTGGGCGGCGGTCCGTACGGGGCTTTTCAGCCGGGACGCGTTCGTGCCGCTGGAGCCGAGCCGGCTGGTCGACGACGCGCTGCACGTGCCGTACGAGCGGAAGCTGATCAAGGACGCGCCGGACTTCGGAGTGGGCCGCCACCTCTCACCGGAGCAGGAACTGCAGCTCTACCACCACTACCGGCTGGATATCTCCGCCACGGACGCGGAGCTCGCCGGGGAGGACGCCGTCGGCCGTCCGGCCGCGGGGTCCGCCGACCGGGACTTCGGCCGGATAGCGGGCTCGTCGGAGGACTGACCGGCAGGCGGGGGCGGCTCCGCGGCTGTCCGATCCATCGGGGCTGTCGGCAGGGCCGGGCCCCCGGCTATGGGCGGGTGCGCGCTCTCCCCGGCCACTGTCCCATCGGCCGCCGGCGGAACGTCCGGACCGCCGCCCACCAGAGGCAGCGCCTCCCCCGGCGTCAGCGCCGGGTCGTCCACCAGGAACGTCCGCACCCGCCCCGGCGCGGACCAGGGCTGCTCGAACCGTACGGTGACCCGCCCCAGGCCGCTTCCCTGGACCCATCCGGGGCCGTACTCGGCATGGACCACGTCCAGGCCCGGCAGCCACTTCCTGGGCCGCTCAGGGGCCTCCTCGGCCTCTTCTGCCGCCCCGTCCTCCGCCGCCCCGGCCGTCGCCCTGGCCTCCTCCATGAGCCGGGCCTCCTCGGCCGCCCGCTCCGTCGCCACCTGCGCGAAGAGGTCCTCCTGCGTGAAGTCGGCGAGGCCGGTCACCCCCACGCCGAGCAGCCGCACCCCGCCCGTCGTGTCGATCAGGTCCAGCAGCCGCCCCGCCGCCTCCCGCACCACCGCGGGGTCGTCCGTCGGCCCGCGCTGCGTCTCGGACCTGGTCAGCGTGGAGAAGTCGTAGTTACGCACCTTCAGCACGACCGTACGGCCCGAGCGTCCGGCCGCGCGCAGCCGCTGTACGCAGCGGTCCGCCAGCCGCATCACCTCGGCACGCACCCTCGTACGGTCGGTGAGGTCCACCTCGAAGGTGTCCTCGACGGAGATCGACTTGGCGTCCCGCTCCGCGACCACCGGCCGGTCGTCCTGGCCCAGCGCCATCGCGTACAGCCCCGTGCCGTGCGCCCGCCCGAGCAGCCGCACCAGCTCCGCCTCGCCGGCCTCGGCGGTCTCCGCGACCGTGTGGATGCCGGCCTTGCGCAGCGCCTCGGCCGTGGCCGGGCCGACGCCCGGCAGCGTCCGCACGGTCATCGGCCCGAGCAGCTCGCGCTCGGTGCCCGGCTCTATCAGTCGCAGGCCGTCCGGCTTGGCCTGCTCGGACGCGATCTTCGCGAGCATCTTGGCGCCCGCGAGGCCCACCGAGCCGGTCAGTCCCGTGACCTCGAGGATGTCGCGGCGCAGCTGCTCCCCCACCGCACGGGCCGATACGGCGTCGTCGGCGACCCCGCCGGCCTCCAGGTCCACGAACGCCTCGTCCAGGCTCAGCGGCTCCACCAGCGGCGACAGCTCGTGCAGCAGCGCCATGACCTTTTCGCTCACCTGGCGGTAGACGTGAAAGCGGGGCGTGAGGTACGCGGCGTTGGGGCAGAGGCGGCGGGCCTGGGCGGTGGGCATGGCCGAGCGGACGCCGAAGACACGGGCCTCGTACGACGCGGTGGAGACGACGCCGCGCCCGCCGATGCCGCCCACCACCACGGGCTTCCCGCGCAGGCTGGGCTTGGCCGCCTGCTCGGCGGCCGCGAAGAACGCATCCATGTCCAGATGCAGGATCGTCGGCGCACGTCTCACGTCACTGATGGTGCCGTACGCCACTGACAATCGGCCGCGCGGCGGGCCGGGAGCGCTCCGGCAGGAGCCGTACGACGGCTTCCGCACTCCGCGTCGTACCGTGCGCCTGCACGTGCCGTTCTAGACCGCGCGGTTCCTCCGGCGGGCCAGCTCGTCGTGGGGATTGTGGCCGATGAGGGTCTCCCCGGTGTCCACGCGCTCTCCGTGCAGCTGGGACAGCCCGGCCTCCACGTCCCGCCAGACCACGCCGACCGCGATACCGAAGACGCCCTGGCCCCCCTGGAGCAGATCGACGACCTCGTCGGGCGAGGTGCACTCGTACACCGTCGCGCCATCGCTCATCAGCGTCATCTGCGCCAGATCGGACAGTTCGCGGGAGGCGAGGTGCTGCACGGCCGTGCGGATGTTCTGCAGCGAGACGCCGGTGTCCAGCAGCCGCTTGACGATCTTCAGGACGACGACGTCCCGGAAGCTGTAGAGCCGCTGGGTGCCCGAGCCGTACGCGGGCCGCACGCTGGGCTCGACCAGACCCGTACGCGCCCAGTAGTCCAGCTGCCGGTAAGTGATCCCCGCGGCGGCACATGCCGTCGGCCCTCGGTATCCGACGGTCTCGCTGCCCGGGCCGGCCGGCTTCCCGGCGGCCTGTGCCGGGGCACGGTTTACCGGGGCACGATTCGCCGCGCCAGTGTGAAGCGGCAATGCCCCTCCCGCCGCCGTACCGTCGCCGGTGATTGCCACGCCGACCTCCGTCCTTCACGTCCCGGACGGGACCTGCCTTATCGACGGTATGCAGTCACTCGGGGTGCGTCAACGATCGCCGCGCTCGCCACGCCGAGTGATAATCACCCTACGAGTGGTTTCACGTGACTTTATGCGGGGAATGTCTGGTGGGTTGTGCGCCGGGTGTGCTGTCGTGCGCCTCGCTCGCTCCCTGACGGCGCGGCGCCCGCTGTGGCGCTACTGGCTGTTGGTGCCGAAGTCCTCGGGCGAGATCTGATCGAGGAACTCGCGGAACTTCTCCACCTCGTCCTCCTGCTCATCCGGGATCGCGATGCCGGCATCGTCCAGCACCCCGTCGGTCCCGTAGATCGGCGTACCCGTGCGCAGCGCCAGCGCTATGGCGTCGGACGGGCGGGCGCTGACCTCCACGCCACTGGCGAAGACCAGCTCGGCGTAGAAGACACCTTCCCGCAGGTCCGTGATGCGCACCTGGGACAGCTCCTGGCCCACCGCCTCCAGCACGTCCTTGAACAGGTCGTGCGTCAGCGGCCTGGCAGGGGCCATGCCCTGCTGGGCGAAGGCGATGGCGGTCGCCTCGCCGGGCCCGATCCAAATGGGCAGGTAGCGGTCGCCTCCCACCTCGCGCAACAGCACGATTGGTTGGTTGGAAGGCATTTCCACCCGGACACCCACGACGTCGAGCTCGTTCACACAGCAACCCTAGGACGTGCCCGGCCGGTTTGGGTAGTCGGGCACCCCCTCGGCGGGGGTGACCGCACCCAAGGTCACGGCAGCCGGACGTGGAGGGCGGCCTGGACCAAGGCCGCATGAAGTCGTACGGAGAGCGTGGCCAGCTCCCTGGCCGTGGCCTCCGCATGGGCCCTGGTCTGCGGGTTGCGGTGCCGCTTCAGCGGCGCCACGACCTGCTCGATCAGGCCCGCCTCGCGCTCCGCGGCGGCCTTCACCGCCCGCAGATGACGCGCTTCCAGGCCGAAGCGGCCGAGCTCGGCGACGAGCTTGGCGACCGCCACGGCTTCGATGCCGTACCCGCCGTCGGACGCCGGGGCGAGCAGACCGTACGCCTCCCAGTCCGCGAGCTCGGACTCGTCCACCTCAGTGGCGGCGAGCAGCTCGTCGCGGCCGATCCGGGCGGCCGTCGGATGCTCACCGGACGACTCCTGTACACCGTCCAGGAACTCCCCGGGCGCCGAGGCTGGCGCCGGGAGCTGCACGTCCTCACCGCGCGCCACGGCGTCCAGGTGCTCGCGGATGACCTTCAGCGGCAGGTAGTGGTCGCGCTGCATCCGCAGCACGCCCGCCAGCCGCTCGACGTCCTCGGTGCTGAACTTGCGGTACCCGGACGGCGTACGCTGCGGCTCGACCAGGCCCTCGGACTCCAGGAAGCGGATCTTGGAGATCGTGACCTCGGGGAATTCGTCGCGCAGCAGATTGAGCACCGTACCGATGCTCACCAGCTCGCCGCCCGCGGCGGCGGTGCCGGAGGAACCGGCACCGCCGGACGGTGTGTGGTGCATGTGCCTTCCCTGGCCGGTCAGATGCCGACGCCCCGCTGGCTCGCGTAGAAGACCAGGCGGAACTTGCCGATCTGCACCTCGTCGCCGTTCGCCAGCGGAACGGAGTCGATCCGCTCACGGTTGACGTAGGTGCCGTTCAGGCTGCCGACGTCCCTGACGGTGAAGCTGCCGTCCTGACCGCGGTGGAATTCCACATGGCTGCGGGAGACCGTCACGTCGTCCAGGAAGATGTCACTCTGCGGATGACGGCCCGCCGTGGTCAGCTCACCGTCCAGCAGGAAGCGGCTGCCGGAATTGGGGCCCCGGCGCACGACGAGGAGCGCGGAGCCGAGCGGCAGCGCGTCCACGGCGGCCTGGGCCTCGGGGGACAGCGAAGGCATCGGGGTCTGCCCCGTCGACTCCGCGTCATACGCCTCGATACCCGAAATGGAGATGGTCGAGGTCGTCTCGGAGGGACGCTCGGCCTGCCCACCGGCGCGCAGCGGCGCGCCGCAGTTGGAGCAGAACCGGCTCGCCTCGGCATTGCGGTGCCCGCACCTCGTACAAACCGGCAAGGCGGACCCTCCACCCGTAGCGGCTGATGGTTCCTGGAAACCTATGGGGCCGGACGCGGCAGGGTCAACAGAACCGGGCTGCTGACCTCCGGAAGTACCACCGGCCGGACCTGCCACCTCGTCACGGAAGAGCGGGCGCTCCTCATTGGACGCCGGCTCACCTGACTGCCGTGGCGCGGCGTGCCGCGCAGAGGCTTCGGCGCCTTCCTTGCGGTCACTCTTGCCGAACAGCTTCGCAAAAAAACTCACGGGCGATTCCCCTTGAACGAAACAGACCCGCCCGTGGGGCAGGACGAACCCTCGATGCACACACCGGCCGATCCGGACATCCATTCAACGTCCGTGGCCTTCACACAGTTTCCACCACGCACCACTTGTGCGGTGCGCCGACCCCCGGCTACCTCATGCCCCGTCGCACGCCTCGCCATACGTTCCCGCCTCACTGCGACGACGACCGCGCGTAGTCGGGCCGTTCCGCCTTGCGCAAGGCGTCCACGACGATCTTGTTCTGCCGGGTCACAGACACCGTGGCCTGCTCCTTCTCCAATGTCTGAACCACTCCGCCGGGAATGTTCAGGGCCGGCTCCAGGTCCTCGGGCTTGCCGATGACCTTGAAGCGGAACGGCTGCACGACCCGCTTCCCGTCGATCTCCACGCCGCCCCGCACGTCCGAGACGTAGGTGTTCGCCACGACACGGACGTCGTTGACCTGAATGGCCTCCGCACCGGCCGCGCGCAGCTCCTGGATCGTGTCCAGGAGCTTGTCCGCCTCGACGGAGCGGGACGGGTCGTCGATCGTGAGCGAGATGCCGGGCCCCTCGGCCGCCACCGTACCGGCCAGCACCCCGAGCTGCTGTTCTTTTTCCACCGTCTGCTTACGGGCCTCCTCGGCCTGGTCCGAACTGTTCTCCAGCTCGGTCTTCTGGCCTTCCAACCGCCGCTGCTCGTCCTCCAGGCGCTGCGAGCGGTCATCGAGCTCGTCAAGGATGCGCACCAGGTCCTCCTGGCGCGCTCCGCGCAGCGCACTGCTGTCACTGGTGGAACGTACCTGAATAGCGAGCCCCAGCCCGAGAATGAACAGCAGTACCGCGGCAATCAATTGAGCCCGGTTCAGGCGCGGCGGCCACAGACCGGCTTTCAGCCGCTCCCGGCCGGTGAGCTGGGGCGCGTCTTCGGGGCCCGGACGCGCCGCGGACGGCTGACCGGACACGGGAGGCTGCGCGGGCCCTACGGGGCCGCGCTGCTCCGCACCGGATGCCGCGGCGGCCGCGGGACGGCCGCCCTGAGGTCCTGCCGACGCGCCACCGGGACGGCCCTGCTGCGGCCCCTGAGGAGGCGCGCCGGGCCCCTGCCGCTCGGGCGGCATGGGGAACCGCCCAGCGGGCCCGGAACGGCCGTCGGGGGCCTGCGGACGCCCTTGCCCGGGCCCTTGCACAGGCCCTTGCGGCCGCCCCCGTACGGGGCCGTGCGCGCCATGGGGGCCGGCCTGGCCGCCCCTCTGAGGGCGCGCCTGCGGCCCTCCTTGCGGGCGGCCCTGCACCGGGTGCGGCGGACGGCCCTGAGCGGGCCCCTGGGGGCCGCCCTGTCCTTGTACGGGGCGCGGCGGGCGCCCTTGGGCGGGGCCCTGCAAGGGGCCTTGCAGACGGCCGGGGCCG
This sequence comes from Streptomyces sp. NPDC053542, assembly GCF_044544685.1. NCBI lineage: Bacteria > Bacillati > Actinomycetota > Actinomycetes > Kitasatosporales > Streptomycetaceae > Streptomyces > Streptomyces sp. NPDC053542. The sequence continues at coordinate 5,210 of NZ_JBITXL010000009.1, read as the reverse complement.
GGACGCTGCGTACGGCCTTCGCCGGGCTCCCCCTTCGGGGCCTGCGCGGCCGCCCCCTGAGCGGCGTCCGCCTCGTCCGACCTGCGCGTCACCGGCTTCTCGGGCGCGCCGGCACGCTCCCCCTCGTCGGGCTTACCGGACTTCTCGGGCGCCTTGGGCGTTTCGCGACGCTCCGGGACATCGTCACCCTTGGGAGTGTCGCGGTCTTCTGACGGCTCGCCACTTTCCGGCGCCGTGGGACGTTTCTGCGCCGCACCGCCCTCAGCAGGTGCGGCCTCGTCACGCCCGGCCGTCCGGTCGTTCTCAGGCGACGCGGCGCGCTCCTGCGAGTCCTCGCGCCCCTGCGCCTCGTCACGCTCGTTGCGCTCGTCGTGCTTGTCGTGCTCGTCGGATGCCATTGGTCTCACGCCCTGAACACGTGCCGGCGGATCGCGGCGGCGTTGGAGAAGATGCGGATGCCGAGCACTACGACCACACCGGTGGAGAGTTGGGCACCGACGCCCAGCTTGTCCCCGAGGAAGACGATGAGTGCGGCGACCACCACATTGGACAGGAAGGAGACGACAAAGACCTTGTCGTCGAAAATGCCGTCCAGCATCGCCCTCAGACCGCCGAACACGGCGTCCAGCGCCGCGACGACAGCGATCGGCAGGTAGGGCTCGACCACCGTCGGCACCACGGGGCGGACGACAAGTCCGACCACGACTCCCACGATGAGGCCCAGTACGGCGATCACGATGTGCCCTTCCCTGTGTCGGTGCCGCCCGGCTGCGCGGCACCGGTCTTCGGCTGTGCGGTACGTACGATCAAGCTCGGCGCGGGCGGCAGCGTGAGGTCACCCTCGGTGGAAATCCTGGTGCGGACGCCGTAGTTCTGCTGGAGCACATGCAGGTACTGGCCGTCGGCGCTGTCCTGGAACGTGGTGCTCAGCCGCTGCCCGTCCCCCACCGCCAGCACCGTATACGGAGGCGCCAGCGGTTTGTTGTCGACCAGTATGGCGTCTCCCGCCGCCCTGATCGCCGAGAGGGACGTGAGGCGCTGCCCATTGACGGAGATGGCCTCGGCACCGGATTCCCACAGGCCGTTGACCACCCGTTGCATGTCCCGGTCGCGCACCCGCCCGGTGTCGGAGAAGCCGGTGCTCTCGCGGGGACCGCCACTGCCGGTCTCCGCCTCCTTGGCGTCGTCCACGACCAGCTTCACCCCGGGTCCGGTGACCTGCGTGGAGCCGGACAGCAGCGCCAGCAGGTCGGCCCGTTCACCGTCGCTCTTCTTGAGCGCCTTGCGCTGCATGTCGCCGACGTCCTCCCGGAGCGAGTCGACGTGCCGCTGCAGTTTGTCGGCCTTGTCGGTGCCCTGGTCGATCCGGGCGATGAGCTCCTCGCGCTCCTTCGCCATGGTCGGTGCTGATATCCGCGCCTGCGCCGCACCCACCGTGACGACCACGGCCGCGAGGACCAGCCCGGCCGCGAGGCCCAACTTGGCCCGCAGCGTACGGGGCAGGCCCCCGGCCGTCGCCGCCTTACGGGCCGCCGCTTCGGCGTACCCGTCATCGAGGCTGTGCTCCATGACATTGGTCAGCAGCGACATGGAGGCATCGGGGCGCGGAGCGTATCCGGGGCTGCTCCGTTCGGGGTGCTGCTGCGACATGCCGCACATCGTCGCACGTCGGCGGCGCGGTCACCCAATGGCCCCACCGGCGCGCCGAATCGGACGCGCCGGCGGGGACACCAGGGTCAGCGGCCCGCGCTGTCCACGACGGACGCCCACTCGTCCAGCAGCTGCTGCGCGGAGGCGTCGTCAGGGCCCTCCGCCCACAGGTGCGTGACCGCCTCGGCCGGGTCGGGCAGCACCAGCACCCACCGCCCGTCGGCCTCGACGATCCGCACGCCGTCCGTGGTGTCCACGGAACGGTCGCCGGCCGCCTCCACCACGTGCCGCATGACGAGCCCCTTGACCGCCCAGGGCGTCGCCAGGTCGCGCTTGAGGACATGGGCACGCGGGATACGCGCGTCGATCTGGCTCAGCGTGAGCTGGGTACGAGCCACCAGGCCGATCAGCCGGACGAACGCGGCCGAGCCGTCGAAGACGCTCGCGAACTCCGGGACGATGAAGCCGCCCCGGCCGTCGCCACCGAAAATGGTGTCGTCCGCCCTGCCCACCCGGGTCAGGTCGTCGGGCGACGTGGTCGTCCACTCCACCTGAGTACCGTGGTACGCCGCCACCTGCTCGGCGATACGGGTCGTGGTCACGGGCAGCGCCACCCGCCCGCTGCGCCGCTCGGCGGCCACCAGGTCCAGCATGACCAACAGGGCGCGATCGTCCTCGATGATCCGCCCCCGCTCGTCAACGAGGGACAGCCGCTCACCCACCGGGTCGAAGCGCACCCCGAAGGCCGCGCGCGCCGACGCGACGATCTCGCCCAGCCGAACGAGGCCGGACCGCCGCGCGTCCTCGGTCTCCGTGGGCCGCGACTCGTCGAGGCCGGGGTTGATCGTCAGGGAATCCACCCCGAGCCGACCCAGCAGGCTCGGCAGCACCAGACCGGCGCTGCCGTTCGAAGCGTCCACGACGACCTTGAGGCCGGCCTCCGCGATCCCGGTCGTGTCCACGGAGCGCAGCAGCGAACCCGTATACGAGTCGAAGACGCTGGACGGGAAGTGCAGATCACCGATCTCGCCGGGGAAGGCGCGACGGTACTCCTGGCGGGCGTACACCCGGTCGAGCTTGCGCTGCCCGCCCTGAGAGAGGTCCGCGCCCCGCTCGTCGAAGAACATGATGTCCACGGAGTCCGGCACACCGGGCGTCGTACGGACCATGATGCCGCCGGCGCTGCCCCTGGCTGTCTGCTGACGGGCCACCGGCAGCGGCACGTTCTCGAGGTCTCGTACGTCGATGGCGCTCGCCTGCAGCGCGGAGATCACCGCACGCTTCAGCGCCCGGGCACCACGTGAGTGGTCCCGCGCCGTGGTGACCGAGGAACCTTTCTTCAGGGTCGTCGCATACGCGCCCGCGAGCCGTACCGCCAGCTCGGGCGTGATCTCCACGTTCAGAATTCCGGAAACGCCGCGGGCGCCGAAAAGGTGCGCCTGACCGCGGGACTCCCAGATCACCGAGGTGTTGACGAACGCGCCCGCTTCGATCGTCTTGAACGGATAGACGCGGACGTTCCCCTGGACAATCGATTCCTCACCGATGAGGCACTCGTCGCCGATGACGGCGCCGTCCTCGATGCGGGCCGCCCGCATCACATCGGTGTTCTTCCCGATCACGCAGCCGCGGAGGTTGCACTGCTCCCCGATGTACACGTTGTCGTGCACCACCGCCTTGTGCAGGAACGCGCCGCTCTTCACGACGACATTCGAGCCGACGACGGTGTGCTCACGCAGTTCTACGCCGGCCTCGACCTTCGCGTAGTCGCCGATGTAGAGCGGGCCGCGCAATACGGCGTCCGGGTGAACCTCGGCGCCCTCGGCCACCCACACACCCGGGGACATCTCGAAGCCGTCGATATCGACATCGACTTTCCCCTCGAGGACGTCCGCCTGGGCCTTCACATAACTCTCGTGTGTACCGACATCCTCCCAGTAGCCCTCGGCGACATAGCCGTAGATCGGCTTGCCCTCCTTCATGAGCTGCGGGAAGACATCGCCGGACCAGTCCACCGGAACGTCCGGTTCGACGTAGTCGAAGACCTCCGGCTCCATGACATAAATGCCCGTGTTCACCGTGTCGGAGAAAACCTGACCCCAGGTCGGCTTCTCCAGGAAACGCTCGACCTGACCGTCCTCGTCGACAATCGTGATACCAAACTCCAGCGGATTCGGGACCCGGGTCAGACAGACGGTGACGAGGGCGCCCTTCTCCTTGTGGAAACGGATCAGGTCGGTCAGGTCGAAGTCGGTGAGGGCATCGCCCGAGATCACCAGGAAGGCATCGTCCTTGAGCGCCTCCTCGGCGTTCTTGACGCTGCCGGCGGTGCCGAGCGGTTTTTCTTCATTGGCGTACGTGAGCTCCATGCCGAGCTCTTCACCGTCGCCGAAATAGTTTTTTACCAGCGAGGCCAGAAATTGCACCGTCACTACGGTTTCACTGAGGCCATGCCGTTTCAACAGCCGCAGCACGTGCTCCATGATCGGCCTGTTTGCCACCGGAAGCAGTGGCTTGGGCATGCTCGAAGTCATGGGCCGAAGGCGTGTACCTTCTCCGCCCGCCATCACAACGGCCTTCATGTCGGAAGCGTCCTCCTCTAAGAGACGACGATCTAGCCGACTTCACCCGCCAGATGGCCCACTTCTCTCGCGTTGGGCACCCGGCCATCGCACGGCTGCCGGTTCGGCGAGCTCAGTCGGCCGCGGCGTCCGCCTTGATGATGCGGCGGACCTGAACCACGTAGAGGATTCCTGCCCACCAGTAGAGCGTTGTACCCCATCCGGCGAACGCCCATCCGAAAATAGCAGCGAGCGTATGCAGCCAGCCACTTCCGTCACTGAGAAGCAGCAAGGGGAACGCATACATCAAGTTGAACGTGGCCGCCTTGCCCAGGAAGTTCACCTGGGGCGGTCCGTACCGGTACCGGCTCAGCCAGCCCACCGCGATCAGCAGCATGAGGTCTCGGGCCAGCAGAGCGATCGTGAGCCACAGCGGAAGGATCTCCCGCCAGGTCAGGCCGACCAACGTGGACAGTATGTACAGCCGGTCGGCCGCCGGATCGAGAATGCGCCCCAGGCTGCTGATCTGATTCCAGCTGCGGGCGAGCTTGCCGTCCAGGTAGTCACTGACGCCGCTCAGAGCCAGCACCAGCAGCGCCCAGCCGTCGGCCTTGGGACCACCGAATTCCGGCCACAGAATCAGCCACAGGAACACGGGTACGCCGACCAGGCGAGCCATGCTCAGAATGTTGGGGATGGTGAGGACGCGATCAGTCTGGATGCGCGTCTCCTGAACCTCCACCCGTGGGCCTCCTGTGGGGAACGTAGCGACGATGCCCCATGACTTTACCTGCCCGGTTCGTCCCCCTGTACCGCGGGCCCCGTATCGGCCGCCGTCAGGCCGGCGCTGAGGCCCGATCATGTCCGGAAACAAACACCGGCCGACAAGCCGGGAACACCAGAAAACAAAAAAGCTCCGGTCCCTGAACCAGAAGGTTCAGGGACCGGAGCTGAAGAATTGTTCGGCGGCGTCCTACTCTCCCACAGGGTCCCCCCTGC
>NZ_JBITXL010000008.1:0-414781 GCF_044544685.1 Streptomyces sp. NPDC053542 | reverse complement strand
CGGGCCTGCGGCCCGCCCCCCTGTCCCGCGCACACCGCGCGGTGGGTAGCGCCCCCCCGCCGGACACGACCCCCCCCCCCCGCGGGGGGCCCGCGGGGCCCCCCCCGGGGGGGCCCCCCCGCCGCGGTACCCGGGCAGAGCCGCGCCCCGGCCCGTACGGATGCGTACGGGCCGGGGCGCGGTGCGTGGCGGCGCCTCAGCCGCCGAGGGGGAGGCCACCGCCCACGGCCTTGGTGACGCCGCCGGCCGGCAGCCCGCCGAGGAGGTTCCCCTTGGCGTTCGTCGTGCTCTTGCCGCCGTCGTCGGAGGACGGCGCGGCCTGGCCGGTGAGGCTCTGCAGCGGCCCGCTGGCGGCACCGGTGACCGGCTCGGTCACAGAAGCGGCGGAGGCGGTGCCGGCCGCGGTGGCGGCGAAGGCCGCTCCGAGGGCCGCGGCACCGATGATCTTGACGGTTCCCTGCTTCATCAACTTTTGTCCTCGTGACGGGGTTTTGTCCGGCACTTGACGCTAAAGACATGATCGCCCAAGCCGCAAACATCCCACATGCCCGGTTCGCCGCCTCGGTGCACCGCCCGAACTCCCCGCCCCAGCACCTCACTCAGCGTCAAGACGCCCAGCTCACACGGACCGCACGGAGCCCTTCGGGAAGAGCCATTCCGACTTCAGTTCGGCGTATCCGGGCTTGATCACGTCGTTGATCATGGCCAGACGTTCATCGAAAGGAATGAACGCCGACTTCATGGCATTGACGGTGAACCACTGCATGTCGTCGAACGTGTACTGGAACGTCTTGACCAGGTGCTCGAATTCGCGCGACATGCTCGTGCCGCTCATCAAGCGATTGTCCGTATTGACCGTGAGCCGGAACTGCAGCCGGCGCAGCAGCCCGATCGGGTGCTCCGCGTACGAACTGGCCGCGCCCGTCTGGAGGTTGGAGGTCGGGCACATCTCCAGCGGGATGCGCTTGTCGCGCACGTACGACGCCAGCCGGCCCAGCTTCACCGTGCCGTCGTCGTCGACCTGGATGTCGTCGATGATCCGCACGCCGTGCCCGAGGCGGTCGGCGCCGCACCACTGCAGCGCCTGCCAGATGGACGGCAGGCCGAACGCCTCGCCCGCGTGGATCGTGAAGTGGTTGTTCTCGCGCTTGAGGTACTCGAACGCGTCCAGGTGGCGGGTGGGCGGGTAGCCGGCCTCGGCGCCCGCGATGTCGAAGCCGACCACGCCCAGGTCGCGGTAGCGGTTGGCCAGTTCGGCGATCTCCAGGGCGCGAGCCGCGTGCCGCATCGCGGTGAGCAGCGCGCCGACGCGGATCCGGTGACCGTTGGCCCGCGCCCGCCGCTCGCCCTCCCGGAAGCCCTCGTTGACCGCCTCGACGACCTCTTCGAGGGTCAGCCCCTTCTCCAGGTGCTGCTCGGGCGCGTACCGGATCTCGGCGTAGACGACGCCGTCGGCGGCCAGGTCCTCGGCGCACTCGGCGGCCACCCTGACCAGCGCGTCGCGGGTCTGCATGACGGCGCAGGTGTGCGCGAAGGTCTCCAGATAGCGTTCCAGCGAGCCGGAGTCGGCGGCCTCGCGGAACCAGATGCCGAGCTTCTCGGGATCCGTCTCGGGGAGGCCGTCGTACCCGGTCTCGCGGGCGATTTCGACGATCGTGGCGGGGCGCAGGCCGCCGTCGAGGTGATCGTGGAGCAGCACCTTCGGCGCGCGGCGGATCTGCTGTGCGGTCGGGAGATTGCTGGTCTGGCTCGTCATTGCGGCACTGTAGCCCCTACGCGCGTAGAACGCACTAGCGATTCGGCCGCTTCCCGGCGGAACGGGCGGGCCCATTACCGATACGGAACAGTGACCCGTACACGGGGTGGGCCACCGACCCCCGGTCTGCCATCGTTCTGCCCATGGATGGGCAATCGTTGTCCGGGCGCACGGCCCGGCTGGGGAAACGACTGGGAGCGGGTACGGGAGCGGCGGGCGGCGCGGTGAACGCGGTCGCCCTCTTACTGCCCGAGGGCGGCGAGACGGGCACCGGGCGCACCTCTCCGGTGGCCACGCTGACGGCCCGCTCGCTGGCCGCGGGCCTGGCGCGGGCCGGCCGCAGGGACGGGCTGACCACCCATGTCCTGCACTTCCGCTGCCGCGGCTGGAACGGCGACGCGGCGCACCCCGCGCAGGACGCGGAGTGGGCGGTGGCCGAGATCGTCCGCCGGTACGGAGACGTCCCGCTCTGCCTGGTCGGTACGGGCACGGGCGCCCGCGCGGCGCTGCTCGCCGCCGGCCACCCGGCGGTCAACTCCGTGCTGGGCATCGCCCCCTGGCTCCCGGCCGGCCCGGCCGCCACCCCGCCCGACCCGGTCAAACAGCTCGTCGGCCGCCGCGTCCTGCTCGTACACGGCACCAACGACGAGCGCGTCGACCCGGACCTGTCCTACCGCTACGCCGAGCGCGCCAAGAAGATCAACCGCGACACCTGCCGCTTCGAGGTCCACTCCGACGGCCACGGCCTCCACCAGCACCGCTCCGAAGTCCGCTCCCTGGCCGCCGACTTCGTCCTCGGCTCCCTCTTCCACCGCGCCTACTCCCGCCCCGTCCAGGACGCCATGGCCGCACCCCCACCCCTCGGCCTCCGCATGCCCTTGGCAGCGGGCTTCGGGGCGACACTGCGGGGCTGAGCCGGCCCGGTCCACGGGACGAGCCGGCCCGGGCCGGATTGTCAGTGGGTGGCGGTAGCTTCGGGAGCAGTGTGGCGGAGGTGGGGGAGGGGCCTCGTCACCGGGCTCCCGGGGGACTGCTCCTCGTGGGGAGAGGGAGGGGCCCTGCCAGGAAACATGCGAGCCGGTCCCACCCCACCGCCCCTCCCCCGCCCCGCTCCCCACGCCCCGCTCCCCCGCCCTCAATGCAGCAACTGCCGTCAATGCAGCAACTGCCCCCGTCTGCTCAGCAGGAACTTCTTGAAGGCGGCCACCGGTGGGGTGTCCACGTGGCCGTCGAGCCAGGCGACGCCGATCTCGCGGACGGCGCGTGGCGCGGTGACGGTCAGTTCGACGACGCCCGGGCGCGGGACCGGCGGGGGCGGCAGCAGGGCGACGCCCAGGCCCGCGGCGACCAGGCCGCGCAGCGTCTCGGCCTCCTCGCCCTCGAAGGCGACCTTCGGGGTGAAGCCCGCCTCGGCGCACAGCGCGTCGGTGATGCGGCGCAGCCCGAAGCCCTCTTCGAGGGTGACGAACAGTTCGTCGGCGGCCTCGGCGAGGCGGATGCGCTTGCGGGTGGCGAGGGCGTGGTCGTCGGGGACGACCAGGCGCAGCTTCTGTTCGTCCAGGCGGCGGGCGACGAGCTCGGGCGCGTCGGGGACCGGTGAGGTCAGGCAGAGGTCCAGGTCGCCCGCGCGCAGCCGGTCCAGCATGGCCTCGCCGAAGCCCTGGATCAGCTGGAAGCGGACCTGGGGGTGGTCGGCGCGGAAGGACCGGATCAGGCCCGGTACGGTCTCGGAGCCGAGGGTGTGCAGGAAGCCGAAGGCGACCTTGCCGCCGGCCGGGTCGGCGTCGGCGCGTACGGCCTCCGCGGCCCGTTCGATGTCGGTGAGGGCGCGTTCGACGGAGCCGAGGAAGGCGCGGCCCGCCGGGCTGAGGGAGAGCGTGCGGCCGTGCCGGGCGAAGAGCGCGACGCCCAGCTCCTCCTCCAGGCGGACGATCGCGCGGCTGAGGGTGGGCTGTGGCATGCCCAGCTCGTAGGCGGCGCGCGTCACGTGTTCGTGCCTCGCCACCGCCTCGAACTGGGCGAGGCGGGGCGCCAGGGCCAGTGCCCAGGACGAATCGGGGATGTCTTTTCTGTTGCGAAGCTGCAACAGGGGCCGCTGTGAGCTGTGATCATGCCGCATGGCATCGATTATCGCGTTTCTATGCATTGGACGCATGAAACCTGTGGCCGTACGTTCGAGTCATGCCTCCTGCTGATACCAGGGCGTCCGCCGGCACCCGCGCGGACGCCTCTGCCCTGTCGTCCACCATTGCCGATTCCGCCGCCACCGCTGCCGACCCCGAGGCCGGCAAGCTGCGGCCCGGGGGCCCCGGCTACCGCCGGATGAGCTTCGCCCTCTTCGCGTCCGGCATCTCGACCTTCGCCCTCCTGTACTCCACGCAGGCGCTGCTGCCCGCCATCTCCGACGACCTCGGGGTGACGCCGGACCAGGCCAGCTGGACCGTGTCGGCGGCGACCTTCGGTCTCGCGCTCGCGGTGCTGCCGCTGAGCGCCTGCTCCGAGCGGTTCGGCCGCCGCACGATGATGACCGTCTCGCTGAGCGTCGCCGCCGTGATCGCGATGCTCGTGCCGTTCGCGCCCTCCCTCGGGGCGCTGATCGCGCTGCGCGGTCTCCAGGGCGTGGCGCTGGCCGGCGTCCCGGCCTCGGCGATGGCCTTCCTCGCGGAGGAGGTACGGGCCAAGGCGCTGGTCGCCGCGGTGGGTCTGTTCGTCGCGGGCAACAGCATCGGCGGCATGTCGGGCCGGATCGTGACCGGCTGGGTCGCGCAGGCATGGGGCTGGCGGGCCGGGCTCGCCGCGGTCGGTGTGATGGCCGTGGTGTGCGCGGTGGCGTTCCGGGTGCTGGTGCCGAAGGCGCGGCACTTCGTACCGAAGGCGGTCGGCCCGAAGGCGCTCGGCAGGACGATCCTCGGGCACCTCTCCGACCCGCTGCTGTGCCGTCTGTACGCGATCGGCGCGCTCTTCATGACGGTCTTCGGCGCGGTGTACACGGTGATCGGTTACCGCCTCGTCGGCGAGCCGTTCTCGCTGCCGCAGGGCATCGCGGGCTCGGTCTTCCTGGTGTACCTCGTCGGCACGGTCTCCTCGGCCGCGGCCGGGCGGCTGGTCGGCCGGCTGGGGCGGCGCGGGGCGCTGTACCTGGCCGTGGGCACCACGGCCGCGGGTCTGCTGCTGTCCCTCGCGGACGTGCTGATCCTGGTCGTCCTCGGCCTGGTACTGATCACCGCCGGCTTCTTCGCGGGCCACGCGGTGGCGTCCTCGGCGGTCAGCCGCACGGCGAAGACGGCCCGCGCGCAGGCGTCGGCGCTGTACCAGAGCGCGTACTACGTCGGCTCCAGCGTGGGCGGCGCGCTCGGCGCGGCCGCGTTCCACGCCGGCGGCTGGCCCGCCACGGTCGCCCTCGGCCTCCTGGCCATGGTCGCGGCGGCGTCGGTCACCCTGTACGCCACCCGCAAGGCGGTCGCGGAACAGCGCGTCCTCCACATGCAGAAGGCCGCGTAGGCGGCCGACTGCCCTCACAAGCCCGAAGGGGCCGCTCCGCCACCTGTCCTGGCGGGACGGCCCCTTCGTCTTTCCCGGAAAGGGAAGCCGCAGGTCAGGCGATCCGGTCGAGCACGATCGGGTCCGGGGTGAAGGGCGTGTCCGCGGGGGCGATCAGCACTCCGCCGTCCAGGGCCTCGATGGCCGGTGCGAACTTCTCCGGGGTGTCGGTGTGCAGGGTGAGCAAGGGCTCGCCCGCCCGCACCTCGTCACCGGGCTTGGCGTGGAGTTCGATGCCGGCGCCGGGCTGTACCGGGTCCTCCTTGCGGGCGCGGCCGGCGCCCAGGCGCCAGGCGGCGAGGCCGACGGCGTAGGCGTCGAGGGTGGTGAGGACGCCGGAGGAGGAGGCGTTGACGGTGTGCTGTTCGCGGGCCACGGGGAGGGGCGCGTCGGGGTCGCCGCCCTGGGCCTGGATCATGCGGCGCCAGTGGTCCATCGCGGAGCCGTCGGCGAGCGCCTTGGCGGGGTCGGCGTCGCCCAGGCCCGCGGCGTCGAGCATCTCGCGGGCGAGCGCGAGGGTGAGTTCGACGACGTCGGCGGGGCCGCCGCCGGCCAGGACCTCGACGGATTCGCGTACTTCGAGGGCGTTGCCCGCGGTGAGGCCGAGGGGGGTGGCCATGTTGGTGAGGAGGGCGGTGGTGCGTACGCCGTGGTCCGTGCCCAGTTCGACCATCGTGGCGGCCAGTTCGCGGGCGTCGTCGAGGTTCTTCATGAAGGCGCCGGAGCCGACCTTGACGTCGAGGACGAGGGAGCCGGTGCCTTCGGCGATCTTCTTGGACATGATCGAGGAGGCGATCAGGGGGATCGACTCGACGGTGCCGGTGACGTCGCGGAGGGCGTAGAGCTTTTTGTCGGCGGGGGCGAGGCCGGCGCCCGCCGCGCAGATGACCGATCCGACGGAGCCCAGGACGTCCAGCATCTCGGCGTTGGTGAGGTCGGCGCGCCAGCCGGGGACGGCTTCGAGCTTGTCCAGGGTGCCGCCGGTGTGGCCGAGGCCGCGGCCGGAGAGCTGGGGTACGGCGGCGCCGCAGGCGGCGACCAGGGGGGCCAGCGGGAGGGTGATCTTGTCGCCGACGCCGCCGGTGGAGTGCTTGTCGGCGGTGGGGCGGGAGAGGGCGGAGAAGTCCATCCGTTCGCCGGAATCGATCATCGCGGCGGTCCAGCGGGCGATCTCCTTGCGGTTCATGCCGTTGAGGAGGATCGCCATGGCGAGGGACGACATCTGCTCGTCGGCGACCTCGCCGCGGGTGTACGCGTCGATGACCCAGTCGATCTGCTCGTCGGTCAGCTCGGCGCGGTCGCGCTTGGCGCGGATGACGGAGATGGCGTCCATCGGCACTCCTTGTGGTCAGCGGGACAGGTGTTCCGGGCCGAAGGCGTCCGGGAGGAGGTCGTTCAGGGGGCGGATGCCGGATTCCGTGTCGATCAAGAGGTCCGGGCCGCCGTGCTCGTACAGCAGCTGGCGGCAGCGGCCGCAGGGGATCAGGACCTTGCCGTACCGGTCCACGCACGCGAACGCGGTGAGCCGGCCGCCGCCGGTCGCGAACAGCTCGGAGACCAGGCCGCATTCGGCGCACAGGCCGAGTCCGTAGGAGGCGTTCTCCACGTTGCAGCCGGTGACGGTGCGGCCGTCGGCCACGAGGGCCGCCGCACCGACGGGATAGCCGGAGTAGGGCGCGTAGGCCCGGGACATCGCGTCCCGGGCCCGTTCGCGCAGCTTCTCCCAGTCGGGAGCTTCGGTCACGTGCGCGAGCCCCCTCGCCGTACGTCGGTCACTTGCCCTGGCCCCTTCGGTACGCCTTGCCGATGGCTTTCGGTGCTCGCAGCCGCTGTGCGGCCAGCGACAGGACCAGCAGCGTAGCGATGTACGGCGCCACGGAGACGATTTCCAGCGGGACCGTGTCGGTCGTGGCGTACCAGAGGCCGAGCAGGGCCGCGACGGCGATGCTGGCGATGCCCTGGACGCGGTGGCCGCCGCGCAGCTTCCAGACCGCGAGGCCGACCAGCAGCACCGCGAGCAGGAGGAGCAGCGCGTGCACGGTGGTGCCGCCGCCGCGCAGCTGGAAGGCGTCCATGAAGCCGAAGAGGCCCGCGCCCATGGCGACGCCGCCGGGCCGCCAGTTGCCGAAGATCATGGTGGCGAGGCCGATGTAGCCGCGGCCGCCGGTCTGGCCGTCCTGGTAGATGTGCACGTAGATGGCGAGGAACGCGCCGCCGAGGCCGGCCAGCGCGCCGGAGACGACCACCGCCGCGTACTTGTACGTGTAGACGTTGACGCCCAGCGACTCGGCGGCGACCGGGCTCTCGCCGCAGGACCGCAGGCGCAGTCCGAAGGACGAGCGCCACAGGACGAAGAAGCTGAGCGCGAAGACGGCCGCGGCCAGTACGGCGAGCCAGGAGACGTTCGTGACCAGCGAGCCGAGGATGCCGGCCAGGTCGGAGACGAGGAACCAGTGGTGCTTCTCGAGGGACAGCAGCCAGTCGGAGAGGCCGGGGACCGTGAAGGTCGGCATGTCGTCCATCGGCGGGGACTGCTTGTCGTTGCCGCCCGCCTGGGCCGCCGCGCTGCCCTCGGCGCCGAACCACAGCTTGGCCAGGAACTGGGTCAGGCCGAGCGCCATGATGTTGACGGCGACGCCGGAGATGATGTGGTCGACGCCGAAGGTGACGGTGGCGATGGCGTGGATGAGGCCGCCGAGCGCGCCGCCGAGGACGCCGGCCAGCGCCGCCGCCCAGGGTCCGTACTGCCAGCCGACGAAGCCGGCGGAGAACGCGCCGAGCATCATCATGCCTTCGAGGCCGATGTTGATGACGCCGGAGCGCTCGGCCCACAGGCCGCCGAGGCCCGCGAGGCCGATGGGCACGGCGGCGTTGAGGGCCGCGGTGTACTGGCCGGAGCCGGTGAGGTCGGTCGCGCCGGTGACGACGCGCAGGAGGGAGAGCAGGACGAGGGCGCCCGCGATGATCAGGAGGACCTTGGGGTAGGTCAGCTTCGTGCGGGCGGCGGCGAGCCTGCCGCCCTTGCCGCCGGGGTCCTTCGCGACCGGGGCCGTGAGGTTCTGGCTCACGCGGACACCTCCGCCTTGTCGGTCTTGCGGGCCTGCGCGGCGAGTTCCTCGCCGACCTTGCGCTGCTGGATCCGCAGGCCGTAGCGGCGTACGACTTCGTAGGCGATGACCACGCACAGCACGATGACGCCCTGCATCACGCCGACGATCTCCTGCTCGTAGTCCTCGAACTCCAGCTGGGTGCCGGTGCGTTCCAGGAAGCCCCACAGCAGCGCGCCGGCGGCCATGCCGAGGGGGTGGTTGCGGCCGAGCAGCGCGATGGCGATGCCGGTGAAGCCGATGCCGACGGGGAAGTCGGTGCCGTAGTTGTACGAGACGCCGAGCAGGGTCGGCATGCCGATCAGGCCCGCCGCCGCGCCGGACAGCAGCATGGAGGTGATGACCATGCGCTTGACGCTGACGCCGCCGGCCTGCGCGGCGGACTCCGAGCGGCCGACCGTGCGGAGGTCGAACCCGAAGCGGGTGCGGCCGAGCACGAACCAGTACGCGATGCCGACGACGGCCGCGACGACGAGGAAGCCGTCGAGCGGGTCCGGCTGGGTCGGGATGGTGAAGAAGTGGCTGGAGGCCGGCAGGTCCGGGGTGTGGAAGAGGTTGCCGTCCTTGACCGCGAGCCGGCCTTCCTGGAGGAAGTAGCCGATCACGGCGGCCGCGATGGAGTTCAGCATGATGGTCGTGATGACCTCGCTGACCCCGCGGGTGGTCTTCAGTACGCCCGCGATGCCCGCCCAGACCGAGCCGACCAGCATCGCCACGATGATGATCAGCGGGATCTGGAGGAAGCCGGGGAGGGTGAGCGCGCCGCCGACGACCGCGGCGAAGAAGGCCGCGATGCGGTACTGGCCGTCCACGCCGATGTTGAAGAGGTTCATCCGGAAGCCGATGGCCACGGCCAGCGCGGAGAGGTAGTACGGGACGGCCTTGTTGATGATCCAGACCTGGCTGTCGCTCTTGGAGCCGAAGTCCGCCATCACGGCGTAGGCGTGCAGCGGGTCCTTGCCGGTGGCCAGGATGATCACCGAGGTGATGACCAGGGCGGCGACGATGGCGAGGAGCGGGGCCGCGATGCCCAGCGTCAGCTTCGTACGGTCGATTCGCTTCATTCCGCCACACCTCCCCCGGTGTCCGTGCCGTCCTCGACGTGCTCCAGGTGGCCGCTGGCGGCGCCGGTCATGGCCGAGCCCAACTCCTCGGGGGTGATCGTGGCGGGGTCCGCGTCCGCGACCAGCCGGCCGCGGTACATCACCCGCAGGGTGTCGGACAGGCCGATCAGCTCGTCCAGGTCCGCGGAGATCAGCAGTACGGCCAGGCCCTCGCGGCGGGCCTCGCGGATCTGGTCCCAGATCTGCGCCTGCGCGCCGACGTCCACGCCGCGCGTGGGGTGCGCCGCGATCAGCAGCTTGGGGTGGTGGCTCATCTCGCGGCCGACGATCAGCTTCTGCTGGTTGCCGCCGGAGAGCGAGGCCGCGGTGACCTCGATGCCGGGGGTGCGGACGTCGTACGCGGCGACGATCCGCTCGGTGTCGGTGCGCGCCGCCTTCAGGTCCAGCAGCCGGCCCTTGGAGTTGGGCTTCTCGGTGACATGGCCGAGGATGCGGTTCTCCCAGAGCGGGGCCTCCAGCAGCAGGCCGTGCCGGTGCCGGTCCTCGGGGACGTAACCGATGCCGTCCTCGCGCCGCTTGCGGGTGGGCGCGTGGCTGATGTCCGCGCCGTCCAGGGTGATGGTGCCGCCGTCCGGGTCCCGCATGCCCATGATGGCCTCGACCAGCTCTGCCTGGCCGTTGCCCTCCACGCCCGCGATGCCCAGGACTTCGCCCTTGTGGATGGTGAAGCCGATGCCGTCCAGGACCGCGCGTACGGCGCCGTCGGGGTCGGTGGCGCTCAGGTGCAGCCCGTCGACCGTCAGCATCGGGGTGTCGGTGACGGTGGACTCACGGGTCTCCGGGGAGGGCAGTTCGCTGCCGACCATCAGCTCGGCCAGCTGCTTGGGGGTGGTCTCCCCCGGCACCACCGAGGCGACGGTCGTGCCGCGCCGGATGACGGTGATGTCGTCGGCGACGGAGAGCACTTCGCCCAGCTTGTGCGAGATGAAGAGGACGGTGAGGCCCTCGGCCTTGAGCTCGCGCAGGTTGTCGAAGAGCGCGTCGACCTCCTGCGGGACCAGCACGGCCGTCGGCTCGTCGAGGATGAGCGTACGGGCGCCGCGGTAGAGGACCTTGAGGATCTCCACGCGCTGCCGGTCGGCGACGCCCAGGTCCTCGACCAGGACGTCGGGGCGGACGTTCAGCCCGTACCGGTCGGAGACCGCCAGGACGGCCGCGCGGGCCGCCGCGCCGATGCCGTGCAGCTTCTCGGCGCCCAGGACGATGTTCTCCAGGACGGTGAGGTTGTCGGCGAGCATGAAGTGCTGGTGCACCATGCCGATGCCGCGGGCGATGGCGTCGGCGGGGCTCGCGAAGCTCACCTGCTCGCCGTCGATCGCGATGGTGCCCTCGTCCGGCTTCTGCATGCCGTAGAGGATCTTCATCAGGGTGGACTTGCCCGCGCCGTTCTCCCCGACCAGGGCGTGCACGGTGCCGCGCCGGACGGTGATGCCGATGTCGTGGTTGGCGACGACGCCGGGGAACCGCTTGGTGATGCCGCGGAGTTCGACGGCAGGGGCCGCGGCGGGGGCGCGCTCTGCCGTGGTGCTGCTGGACGCTGTGATGGCGCACTCTCCTCGGAGAGAAGGAGCGAGGGCGGGGCGGAGCAGGGCCCCGCCCTCGGACACAGGCTCGTGGAGCTCTTACTTGGCGGGGTTCTCGGCGACCTTGACCTTGCCGTCGACGATCCGCTTCTTCGCCGCGTCCAGCTCGTCCTTGAGGTCGTCGATGTAGCCACCGGAGGTGGCCAGGCTGACGCCGTCCTGCTTCAGCGTGAGGTGGACGGTGCCGTGCAGCGGCTTGCCGTCCTCGACGCTCTTGATCACGTCGTAGACCGCCACGTCGACGTTCTTCACGACGGAGGTCAGGATGTGGTCCTTGTACTTGGCCAGGCCCGGCTGCGCGTACTGGTCGGAGTCCACGCCGATGGCCCAGGCGCCCTTCTTGGCGGCGACCATCTCGATCGAGCCGGCGCCGGACTGGCCGGCCGCGGTGTAGATGACGTCCTTGCCGTCATCCAGCATGCCCTTGGCCTTGCCCTTGGCGGCCGCCGGGTCGTTGAAGCCCTTGTCGTCGTTGGCGTAGAGGTACTGCGAGGTCACCTTGACCTTGGGGTCGGTGTCCTTGACGCCCTGCTCGAAGCCGGCCTGGAACTTCTGGATCAGCGCGTTGTTCACGCCGCCGATGAAGCCGACCTTCTTGGTCTTGGTCTTCAGGGCCGCGGCGACGCCGGCGAGGTAGGAGCCCTCGTTCTCGGAGAAGTTGATGCCGTAGACGTTCTTCGCGGTGGACGCGGAGTCCACCACCGCGAAGGTGGTCTTGGGGAACTTCTTCGCGACCTTGTTGACGGAGTTGCCGTAGTTGAAGCCGACGCCGATGACGGGGTTGAAGCCGGCCTCGGCGAGGGAGGTGAGCCGCTGCTCGCGGTCGGCCTCCGTCTCGCCGTTCTTGGCGGTCATCAGCTTGGACTTCACGCCCAGTTCCTTGACGGCCTTGTCGGTGCCGCGGGCGGCCGCCTCGTTGAACGAGTGGTCGTCCCGGCCGCCGACGTCGAAGGCGAGGCCGACGCCCTTGTCCTTGCCGGCGGCCTCCGTGGAGGATTCACCGCAGGCGGTGAGCGAGAGAGCGAGAGCCGCGGAGGCTATGCCCGCGGCAGCGATCTTGGTTACCCGGCGCACGAGGGGTCCCCTTCGGCTCGTAGCGCCTCCTACGGCGCTGATTCCGCCGCATCGTAACGCGCGTAGATGCCAGATAAAGGGGTGTCTGGAAGCCGTTATCGGATCGTCGCGAAGCGCGGCCGACGGCTGCGTCTACAGCGCGTTGCGGTCGAGCAGCGCGGCGGCGGTGAACAGCTCCACGCCCACCCTGATCGCCTCCTCGTCCACGTCGAAATCGCCCTGGTGCAGGTCGCGTCCGGTCGGGTCGCCGACCGGCTTCACGCCCAGCCGCGCCATCGCGCCCGGCACCTTCTCCAGGTACCAGGAGAAGTCCTCGCCGCCGAGGGACTGCTCGGTGTCCTCGACCGACTCGGGGCCGCGGCGGGCCGCCATGGCGTTCTGCAGCAGCGAGGTGGTCATCGGCTCGTTCACCACCGGCGGGACCCCGCGCACGTACGTGATCTGGGACTTGGCGCGGTGCAGCGTGGCGATCTCGTCGATCGCGGCGTAGACCAGGTCCGGCGCCTGCCGCCAGGCTTCCAGGTCCAGGCAGCGGACCGTGCCGGACAGCTCGGCGCGCTGCGGGATGACGTTGCACGCGTGCCCCGTCTCCAGGCGGCCCCAGGTCACGGCGAGCCCGGCGCGGGCGTCGACCCGGCGGGCGATCAGCGAGGGCACGTCGACGGCGACCCGGGCCGCGGCGGTGACCAGGTCGGTGGTCAGGTGCGGGCGGGCCGTGTGGCCGCCGGGGCCCTCCAGGGCGACCTCCAGCCGGTCGCAGGCGGAGGTGATCGCTCCGGTCCGCAGCCCGATCCGACCCACCTCGACCTTCGGGTCGCAGTGCACCGCGAGGATGCGGCCGACACCCTCCAGGACGCCGCAGTCGATCGCGTCGGTGGCGCCGCCGGGCAGCACCTCTTCCGCGGGCTGGAACAGCAGCCGTACCGGCCCCGGCAGCAGGCCCTGGGCCGCGAGGTCGGCCAGTACCAGCCCGGCGCCGAGCACGACGGTGGTGTGCACGTCGTGGCCGCAGGCGTGGGCGCGGTCGGGCACCGTGGAGCGGTAGTCGACGGCCTTGGTGTCCGGGATGGGCAGCGCGTCGATGTCGGCCCGCAGCGCGAGCATGGGGCGCCCGGCGGCCGGTGTCGTACCGGGGTCCCTGCCGATGTCGCAGATCAGCCCCGTACCGGTGTCCAGCACCCGCGGCGCGAGGCCGGCCTTCTCCAGCCGCGCCCGGAGCGCCGCCGTGGTCCGGAACTCCTGGTTTCCCAGCTCCGGGTGCATGTGCAAGTCCCGCCGGAAGGCGATGAGTTCGGCGCGCAACTCCTCGGTGAGCGCTCCGGGCAGGGAACCGTGTACAGGGCTGGCATCGGCTTCGGGTCCGCGGGACATCAGTTGGTTCACCCGCTGAAGGTTACGGGGCCGAGCGGGGCAACTGTCCGTCGATCAACAAAAGTTCAGCCCGTTAGGGGAAGACAATCTAGGCCGCCCGGCGCATGGACAGGTCATCGAGGGGGTATGACGAAGGGTTTCACGTATCGGCGAAACCCAAACCCCGGCCGTGTCCGTCAGGCCCGTCGGCAGCTCTTCAGAAGTTCCCGGCGTAGGTGAGTCGCTGCACGTCACGGGCGGTGCCGGTGACGCCGGAGAGGAATCCCTGCGCGCGCGGGGACGCCTTGGTGGTGAGCCAGGCCGGGTCCACGTCGCACACCGCGACCTTCACTCCCGTGCCGACGAGTGCGAGCGGCAGGGTGTGCACCACGGTGGACGGGAAGCTGAGGATCGTGCGGCCGATCGGGCCGCGCCGGGCGATCAGTTCGAGCGGCAGGTCGGGCCGGACGATCTCCAGGCCGGTGACGGCCTCCAGCGCGTGCAGCTTCTCGGCGCTCTCCCTGCGGTGCGCGAAGTAGCGGGTGGCGCCGTGCGTACGGGCCAGGGCGCGGACGGCCGTGAGGTAGTGGTCCGGGTCGACGACGCCGGTCTCCACGAGGGAGGTGCCGACGATGTCGGTGCCGCGGGTGAGTCTGGGCGGGCCGAAGCGGGCCCGGGTCCAGGCGAAGTCGTTGGCGGTGACCGTCACGCCCGGCGGGGGTTCGACGGGCATCGAGGAGAAAACTCCGACGGTACGGCTGCCCGTACGGCGGTCGCTGTCCGGTACGGGGGTGAGCCGGCGGCGTGCGGTGGCGGAGAACGGCGCGAAAACGAGGTCGCGCGCACCCCGGCTGCCGCCGCTGCGGTGCCAGCGCACCAGCCGCTCGCCACGCGCCAGCTGGGAGATGAACTCCATGGTCGCGGTGCCGTCGTCGACCACGACGAGGTCCCGGGCCCGGGCCAGCGTCAGCAGCAGCTGGACGTAGCGCGAGAACGGGTCGCCGATGACGATGCGGCGGGCGCGGCGCAGCAGCGGGGCGAGGCCCCCGATGGTCCGCAGGGGGGCGGCCGCGCCGCCGCGCGCCTCCTCCCAGCGGACCGTGCAGCCCTCGTCCCGGGCCAGCTCCGCCATCCGGCGCAGCTGGCCGCGGGTCATCGGGTCGTGCGGGGAGAGCACGACGACGGTGAGCGCACCGGCCTCCATGGCCTGCGTAGTCTGCGCTCCGTACGCCCATTCCAGGACGTTGAGCAGCTGCACAGGGCTCTCGACGAAGGCGAGGGTCGACCCGGCGGCGTCCGAGTTCCGCCGGGACGCCCTCCCGGGCCGGCCGGCCTTCCCACGGGAGACAGGGCGCCCGGCCGTCCCCGCGGCCGGGCCTCCACGCCCGGCCGTCCCCGCGGCCGGACCCCCACGTCCGGCCGCGGTAACAGGGCGCTGGGCCCCGTCTGCTGCGCTCACGGTGTCGTCGTGCCTTCTGCTCAGACCGAGACCGGCTCGCGGTCGGCCTCGGCGGCCTCGGCCTCGGCGACGACGCCCGCGACGCGGCGGAGCTTCTTCATCGGGCCGAGCTCGCTCTCGTACACCTTCTTGACGCCGTCACCGAGGGACTCCTCGATGGTGCGGATGTCGCGGACCAGGCGGGTCAGGCCGCCCGGCTCGACGGAGGCCGCCTGGTCCGAGCCCCACATGGCGCGGTCCAGGGTGATGTGGCGCTCGACGAAGGTGGCGCCGAGGGCGACGGCGGCGAGGGTGGTCTGCAGGCCGGTCTCGTGGCCGGAGTAGCCGATCGGGACGTTCGGGTACTCGTCCTGCAGGGTGTTGATCATCCGCAGGTTCAGCTCCTCGGCCTTGGCCGGGTAGGTGCTGGTGGCGTGGCAGAGCAGGATGTTGTCGCTGCCCAGGACCTCGACCGCGTGGCGGATCTGCTTCGGGGTGGACATGCCGGTGGAGAGGATGACCGTACGGCCGGTGGCGCGCATGGCCTTCAGCAGCTCGTCGTCGGTCAGCGAGGCGGAGGCGACCTTGTAGGCCGGGACCTCGAACTTCTCCAGGAAGGCGACCGACTCGACGTCCCACGGGGAGGCGAACCAGTGGATGTTGCGCTTCTTGCAGTAGTCCGCGATCGCGCGGTAGCCGTCCTCGTCGAACTCCACGCGGTGGCGGTAGTCGATGTAGGTCATCCGGCCCCAGGGGGTGTCGCGCTCGATCTCCCACTGGTCGCGCGGGGTGCAGACCTCGGGGGTGCGCTTCTGGAACTTCACGGCGTCGCAGCCGGCGTCCGCGGCGGCGTCGATCAGCGCGAACGCGTTCTCCAGGTCGCCGTTGTGGTTGATGCCGATTTCACCGGTGACGTAGACGGGGTGGCCGGGGCCGACGAGGCGGTCACCGATGGTGCGAACGCGGTTGTTGCTGGTCATCTTGGAGAGT
The DNA here is from genome assembly GCF_044544685.1 of Streptomyces sp. NPDC053542. Lineage (NCBI taxonomy): Bacteria > Bacillati > Actinomycetota > Actinomycetes > Kitasatosporales > Streptomycetaceae > Streptomyces > Streptomyces sp. NPDC053542. The sequence goes on along the minus strand of NZ_JBITXL010000008.1, from coordinate 398,819 downwards.
TCCTTCTTCATTAGGGGTTCTCTGGGCTACGTGGGTGGGTGCGGCTCAGAGAGACGGGCCGAGGATCCACGAGGCGATCTCGCGGATCGCGCCGTTTCCTCCGGGAGTCGAGGTGACGGCGCGTGCAGCGCCACGCACGACGTCGTGTGCACTGGAGACCGCCACGGGCCAGCCGACGAGGCCGAAGCACGGGAGGTCGTTGACGTCGTTGCCGACGTAGAGCACGCGCTCCGGCGCGATGCCCTGTTCCTCGCACCACTGCTTGAGGGCGAGGTCCTTGCGGTCGATGCCGTGCAGGACCGGGATCTTGAGCTTCCTGGCCCGGGCGGCGACGACCGGGTTCTGTTCCGTGGACAGGATGAGCATCTGCAGCTCCGCCTTGCGCAGAGCGGCGATGCCCAGGCCGTCGCCGCGGTGCACGGCGACGATCTCCCGTCCGTCGGAGTCGATCAGCACCCTGTCGTCGGTCTGGGTGCCGTCGAAGTCGATGACGACCGCGTCGATGTCCTCGCGGGTCGGCAGGGCGCCCGGCCGCGGGCCGTCCAGCAGGGGCGCGAGGGCGCGGGCGCGCGCCAGGTCGTGCGGGTCGTCGACCTCCAGCACGCGGGCCGGGTCGGTGCGCACGAGTTCGGTACGGCCGAAGAAGCGGTGGCCCGCGGTGCGGAAGCCGGCCGCGTCCATGGCGTACGCGGCGCCGGTCTCCAGGAGGTCCTGGGGGCGGTCCTGGCGGCGCGGCCGGAAGGACTTGTCGTGGTTGACGCCGTAGCCGCCCTCCTCGGTCCCGACGGTGGTCACGGCCGTCTCGCCGCCCTCGGCGCTGCGGGTGCCGGTGGTCCTGGCCGCGGCGTCCGCGTCGTCCGCCGCGTCCCGCCACACGAAGCCGTGGAAGGGGGCGACGGTCAGCGCGGAGTCGGCGCCCTGCTCGACGACCGCGGAGGCGACGCCGTCGATGTCCTCGCGGGTGAGGAAGGGGCTGGTGCACTGGACGAGGAGGACCGCGTCGACAGCGCTGCCGTGCTCGGTCTCGTACGCGTCCATGGCATGCAGGACGGCGGCCTCGCTGGTGGCGGTGTCGCCGGCGATGGTGCCGGGGCGGCGGACGATCACGGCGCCCGCGCCGCGCGCCGTCGCGGCGATCGCGTCGTCGTCGGTGGAGACCACGACATCGGTGATCAGGCGGGACGCCAGGCACTCGCGGACGGCGCGGGCGACCAGCGGCACGCCGCCGACGGCGGCCAGGTTCTTGGCGGGCACGCCCTTCGATCCGCCTCTGGCGGGGATGACGGCCACCACGGTGGGCCGGTCGGTCTGCGGCATCTCAGGCTCCTTCCGGAGACCGGTAGAGGGGGGGTTCACAGCTGGCCCCAGCGGCGGATGGCGGGGGCGACGCGCTGGACGCCGTGCCGGTAGGCGCCGCGCGCCGCCTCGCGGACGGTGTCGCGGGCCATCCGGCGCAGCCCGGTCGGCTCGTCGGCCTCGGCCGTGTAGCCGGGCAGCGGCTCGCCCTTCGCGTCCAGGCCGTGCCGGGCGAGGATCCCGGGCAGGTAGCCGGGGGCCGTACGGGGCGTGTAGTACGGGGCGAGCGGCGGCAGCGCGTCGGCGTCGAGCAGCTCGGTGACGCGGGCGCGGGCCGCGTCGAAGGCGTTCTCGTACGTACCGTCGGCACAGACGCCCTGGCGGGCCAGCCACTCCGGGTCCGGCTCGGGCAGGTACCCGGCGTCCAGCTCGTCCCAGGAGGCCAGGCAGCCGGAGCCGAGGAAGTGGTGGTTGCCCAGCGCCTCGCGGATGCCGAGGTCGGTGAGGACGGCGGTGGGGACGCCGCGGTGCAGGGACTCCAGGGCGGCGGTCGAGGAGACCGTGACCATCAGGTCGGTGCGGTCCAGGACCTCGCCCATGTTCCCGTACACCAGGCGGCAGTTGGCGGGCAGTCCGCCGGGGATGCGCGCCGCGAGCTTCTGGTACGGCAGTTCCTCGATGTGCGTGGTGTGCTCGCCCGGCTTGCTGCGGAGCTTGATCAGCACCTCGCGGCCGGGGTGCCGGCGGGCGTGCTCGGCGGCGCGGCGCAGCAGGTAGGCGCGGTCGTTGCGGTTGTCCGGCACGGAGGGCTGGACGGCGAAGACGACGGTGCGTACCTCGCCGCCGCCTTCGTGGCGCGCGCCGCCCAGGAAGGGCAGCGCGCACTCCACGACGCTGCGCTCGTCCGCGTTCACTCCCCGGTAGACCGCGCGGAAGCGGTCCGCGTCGTGCCGGGAGTTGGCGAGCACCACGTCGGCGCCGTGCCGCAGCAGCAGCCCGTCGGCGAGCTTCTCGTAGACCACGCCGACGTAGCCGGTGACGACGACGGGGCGGCGGGCGCTGCCCTCCCAGGCGCGGGCCAGGCCGTGCAGCATCGCCTGCACCGCGCCGCCCACGCAGGACAGCAGGACCACGTCGTAGCCAGTACGGTCGATGGACCGTACGAAGTCGACCCCGCGGATCTCGCGCAGCGCGTCCGCCCGGGCCCCGACCTCGTCGAGCTGGCGGACCGTGGGCGTGGCGCGGCCGCGGAGCAGAAAGCCGTCGAGCCGGCAGCCGGGCTGGAGACGGTGCGCCGTGAGGGCGCCCCATTTCCACCGGGTGTCCGAGTCGGCGAGCACCGCGACCCGCGGCTGAGAAGGTGTACGTGATGGCACGTCGAAGACGCTAGGAAGGCATTTCGATTCGCGGGCCAACCAGGGCGCAACAAACGGTTAACAGCACGTCGACGAACGGCGAACCGGCAGGCCGGAAAGGGCGGTTAACCATTCCGCCATTCTTCGTTCACCCAAGCGCCCCCATACGGCAAAGACGAATGCCGGAGCCGCCCCTAACGTCTCCTGAGTGGTTAAGCTCTCCGTCATCGTGCCGTTCTACAACGTGCAGACATACGCGCCCGACACCCTGAGAAGTCTTGCGGCCAATGCCCGTGACGACTTCGAATTCCTGCTCGTCGACGACTGCTCGCGCGACGGGACGCCGCAGATTCTGGAGCGCGCCGAGCGCGAGCTCCCGGGCGCCCGGCTGCTGCGGCACGAGCAGAACGGCGGCCTGGCCACCGCCCGGAACACCGGGCTGGACGCCGCCCGCGGTGAATACATCACCTTTCTGGACGGGGACGACTGGCTGGCGCCCGGTTATTACCAGGAACTCCTCGGCGCCATCGAATCCCTCGGCTGCGATTTCGTCCGCACCGATCACGTGCAGTGCACCGCGCGGGCACGCTCCGTGCACCGGGTGCCGTACGGCCGCCGCAACGTCGTCCTGGACCCGCGCGAGCTGATCCTGCCCGCGGACCGCTCCACGTCGGTGGACTACGCGTTCGCCTGGGCCGGGATGTACCACCGGCGGCTGCTGGACGACGGGCTGCTGCACTTCCGTCACGGACTGCGCACGGCCGAGGACCGGCCGTGGATCTGGCGGCTGCACCGCGAGGCGAAGTCGATGGCGGTGCTCGGGATGCTGGGCGTGTTCTACCGCCGCGGCGTGGCCTCCTCGCTGACCCAGATCGGCGACGTCCGCCAGCTGGACTTCATTCGCGCATTCGACCAGGTCATCGATGAGACGGCCAAGGACCGGGACGCCGCCGTGCTGCTGCCGAAGGCGGTCCGGACGTATTGCGCGATCATTTCCCACCACCTCGGTTCGATCGAACGCTTTGAGCCGCAGGTGGCCCGTAAATTGCGTTCGATGAGTGCCGCGGCATTGAAGCGAATGCCGCAGGACGTATTGAAGGAAGCCCTCGATTCCATGGATGTACAGCGCGCTTCGCGGCTGCGTCGGCTCCGCCGCAAGCCGGTCCCGGCGGAGGTGGCCGCCTGATGTCCGCCGCCGGATTCTCCCCGCTGCCCGCCGGGCCGCGTACGCAGATCTTCTTCGCGTCCACGCTGTACGGCGCCGCCACGCTGGCCGCCGCCCTGGACGCCGACCGCTTCGAGCCGGCCGGCCGCCGGATCCTGCTGGTCAGCAATAACGCGGCGTGCCCCGAGACCACCCCGGCACTGGACGGGATGCCGGGCTTCGAGCGGCTGCGCGCCCGCTTCGACGAGGTACGGTCCTGGAACGAGACGATCTCCCCGTTCCACCCCGGCGGCTGGTCCCCGCGCGGCGACGACGCGCCCCTGTGGGAGCGCCATCTCCGCCTCCTGTGGGACCTCGGCAACTCCCCCGTCGAGCTGATCGTCGAATCCATCCAGGTCAACCCGGCCCTGGCGCTCTGTCAGATCTTCCAGGGCGCGCCGGTCGAGGTCTACGCCGACGGCCTGATGAGCTACGGCCCCACCCGCTCCAAGCTCGACCCGCTGGTCGGCACCCGCATCCGGCGGCTGCTCCACCTGGACCTGGTGCCCGGCCTGAAGCCGCTCCTGCTCACCGAGTTCGGGGTGCCCGCCGAGACCGTGCCGACCGAGCCGTTCCTGGCCGTCCTCGCCGAACTGGCCGAGTTCGCCGAGGGGTCGGAGCGGGGCGACGCCGCGGCGGTACCGGCCGGGGGCGGCGCCCTGCTGCTGGGCCAGTACCTCTCCGCGCTCTCCATCCTCACCCCCGAGGAAGAGGAGGAGCTGCACGTCCAAATGCTGCGCGGGGCCGTGGACCTGGGCCACCGTCAGGTGGTCTTCAAGCCGCACCCGACCGCGCCCGCGCGCTGGTCGCGCATCCTGGAGGAGGAGGCGGAGCGGCTGGGCGCCGAGCTGACCGTGCTGGACACGCCGCAGCTCGCCGAGGTGCTGTACCAGCGCCTCAAGCCCGCGCTGGTCGTCGGCTGCTTCTCCACCGCGCTGCTGACCGCCACCGCGTTCTACGGGCTGCCGGCCGCGCGCATCGGCACGGACCTGCTGCTGGAGCGCCTCGCGCCGTACCAGAACAGCAACCGCGTGCCGGTCACCATCGTCGACGCGCTGCTGCCGCCGCTGACCGACGCGACCGCGGTGGCCCGCTGGACGCCGCCCACCGAGAGCGAGGTGGCCCGCGATCTGACCGGCCTGGTCAAGGCGGTCGGCTACGCGATGCAGCACCAGATCTACCCGGACCTGCGCCCGGCCGCCGAGCGTTACCTCTCCGCCCACCTGGACGAGTCGACCTGGCGCTACTTCAAGCGCCGCCGGCTCACCGCGCTGGCGCTGCCCGGCGGCGTGCCGGTCCAGCTCGCGTTCATCCCGCGCAACCCCACGGTCCGCCGGGTCGCCAGGCAGGCCCGCTCCGTGCAGCGCAAGCTCAAGAAGCGGGCCGCGTTCGGATGACGACCGCACCGGCTCCCCCCACGCTCCCCCGCACCACGGGAGCGCCTGTACCTGTCGTCCCCACGCGCGGCGCCGGCCCCACCCGGCTCCGCGCCCTGGACGGACTGCGCCTGCTCGCCGCCCTCATGGTCGCCGCATACCACTACGGCGGCCGGGACGGCGAGATCGGCGACGCCTGGGGCAGCTCGCCCGCGTACCAGTTCCCGACCGCGTCGGGCTTCTTCGCGTACGGCTGCCTCGGCGTCCAGATCTTCTTCCTCATCAGCGGCTTCGTCATCTGCATGAGCGGCTGGGGACGGCCGTTGAGAGCCTTCTTCGCCTCGCGCGTCTCCCGCCTCTTCCCCGCCTACTGGGCCGCGGTCATCCTCGTGACGGTCGTCTTCGCGCTCCCCTGGGTGGCGTACGAGGCGGTCTCCCCCACCGACGCGCTGACCAACCTCACGATGCTCCAGATGCCGCTGGGCGTGGACCGCGTCCTCGGCGTCTGCTGGACGCTCTGGGCCGAGATGCGCTTCTACGCGCTCTTCGCCCTCTGCGTCGTCCTCCCCGGCGCCACCCGCGGCCGCGTCGCCCTCTTCTGCGCCGGCTGGACCCTGGCCGCGGTGATCGCCGAGGCGGCGGACAACTCCGTCCTCGACATCGTCCTGATGCCCGAGTACGCGCCGTTCTTCATCGGCGGCATCGGCTTCTACCTGATCCACCGCTACGGCAGCCGGGACACCGCCGGCTGGGCGATCGTCGCCGTCAGCTGGCTGCTCGGTCAGCACTACGCGGTCTCCCGCCTCTGGCACCCGGCGGACATGCCCGACGCCTTCTCCTACCGCCCCTCGCTCGGCATCGTCGCCGTCATCACCCTCGGCTACCTCCTGGTCGGGGCTATCGCCCTGGGCAAACTCCGCTGGGCGAACTGGCGCTGGCTGACCGTCGCGGGCGCCCTGACGTACCCCTTCTACCTGATACACGAACACCTGGGCTGGGTAGCCGTACACCTCTTCCACCAGACCCTCGGCCTCCCCTCCGCGGCCACCTTCCCCCTGGTCCTGGCCCTGATGCTGGCCCTGGCCTGGTGCCTCTACCGCTTCGTGGAACGCCCCCTGACACCACGGCTGAAACGATCCCTCATGGGGTGAGCGGGAACCGGGCGGGCGTTACGAGTGGGTGTCGGAGGGCTCCTGATCCGCCTTCACGTACGCCACGGGCAGCAGTGCGCGGACCGGGAGGGCCCGGCTGTCGTCATCCGAGGCGACGATCACGGTGAGGTCCGGGTAGTAGTCCAGCAGGACCTGGCGGCAGCGGCCGCAGGGCGGGATGATGCCGCGGCCCTCGTCGGCGACCGCCACGATCTGGCGCAGGTCGTACGCGCCCTGCGCGGCCGCGGCCCCCATGACGACCAGCTCGGCGCAGGGGCCACCGGTGAAGTGGTACACGTTCAGGCCGGTGACGATGCGGCCGTCTGCTGTGCGCGCGGCGGCCGCCACGGTGTGCTCGTCGTCGTGCGCGTAGGCCGCGACGGCTTCCTCCGCGGCGCGTACCAGGGCGTGGTCGACCGGTACGCCGCTGCCGGCCGGTGCGCCCTCATCGGTGGTCATGGGGTCGCCTCTCGTACGGGAAGGGCCGTACGGACGTTATCCGTCCGTACGGCCCTTCCGCGATGCCATTTCCCGTGCCGGGCTGCCGCGCTACAACACCAGCGACAGCAGCAGTACCACGATGATCGAGACGACGGAGATGACCGTCTCCATCAGGGACCAGGTCTTGACCGTCTGGCCGACCTTCATCCCGAAGTACTCCTTGACCAGCCAGAAGCCGGCGTCGTTGACGTGGCTGAAGAAGAGCGAGCCGGCGCCGACGGCGAGGACCATGAGTGCGGCGTGGGTGGTGCTCATGTCGGCGGCGAGCGGGGCGACGAGGCCGGCCGCGGAGACCGTGGCGACCGTCGCGGAGCCGGTCGCGAGGCGGATGGCGACCGCGATCAGCCAGGCCAGCAGCAGCGCGGGCAGGCCCCAGTCCTTGGACAGGTCCAGGATCATGTCGCCGACGCCGACGTCGACCAGGGTCTGCTTGAAGCCGCCGCCCGCGCCGACGATCAGCAGGATGCCGGCGATCGGGGCGAGGGACTTCTCCACGGTCGTGGAGAGCCGGCCGGCGCTGAAGCCCGCGGCCTTGCCGAGGGTGAACAGTCCGACCAGTACCGCGACGAGCAGGGCGATCAGCGGGGAGCCGATGACGTCGAAGACGCGCTGCACGTGGTTCTCGGGGTCGTCGATGACGATGTCGACCAGGGCCTTGGCGAGCATCAGCACGACCGGCAGCAGGACGGTGGAGAGGGTCGCGGCGAAGCTGGGGCGCTTCTCCAGGTCCTCGGAGGGACGCTGCGGGATCATCTTCTCCGGGGGCGCAATGTCCACCCAGCGGGAGGCGAAGCGGGAGAAGACCGGGCCGGCCAGGATCGCGGTGGGGATCGCGACGATCACGCCGAGGCCGAGGGTGACGCCCAGGTTGGCCTTGATCGCGTCGATGGCGACGAGCGGGCCGGGGTGCGGCGGGATCAGGCCGTGCATGACGGAGAGACCGGCCAGCGCCGGGATGCCGATCCGCATCAGGGAGAAGTTGCCGCGCTTGGCGACCAGCAGCACGACCGGGATCAGCAGGACGATGCCGACCTCGAAGAAGAGCGGCAGGCCGACGATCGCGGCGATCAGGACCATCGCCCAGGGCATCATCCGCCGGCTGGACTTGGCGAGGATGGTGTCGACGATCTGGTCGGCGCCGCCGGAGTCGGCGAGCAGCTTGCCGAGGATCGCGCCGAGCGCGATCAGTACGCCCACGCCCGCGACGGTCGAGCCCAGGCCGTTGGTGAAGCTGGTGATGGCCTTGTCCATCGGGGCGCCCGCCACCGCACCGAGCACCAGCGAGCCGATGGTCAGTGACAGGAAGGCGTGCAGCTTAAATCTGGTGATGAGAAGGACGATGACGGCGATGCCGACGAGCACGGAGATGCCCAGCTGCGCGTTGCCGGCCGAGGTGATCGGCTCGACCGCGTCCGCTGCCATCATCTCGACGCTGAGATGGGTCACGGCTTTTCCTTCGGTTGGAGCCCGGTCTCGCGATCGGAGCTCATGGGTACGGCTCGGGACCGGACCCCGGGGGAAGGGGCCGGTTCAGAGCTCGGGGATGCGGCTCCTGATCAGAGCTCGGTGGTGGCCGGAGCGGCGTCGTCGAGCTGCCGCAGCGCGGCGACCGCCCGCTCGGTGATCTCTTCCGGGGTCCCGGAGACGTCCACCGCCACGCCCCGCTCGTCCTCGCCGAGCGGCTGCAGGGTGGCGAACTGGGAGTCGAGGAGCGCTGTGGGCATGAAGTGGCCCTTGCGCTCGGCCATCCGGCCCTCGATCAGCTCACGAGAACCGGTGAGGTGCAGGAAGACGATGCCGGGGGCCTCGGCCCGCAGCCGGTCGCGGTAGACCCGCTTGAGCGCGGAGCTGCTGACCACTCCGCCCTTGCCCGCCCGGCCGTGCGCCCAGGCGCCGATGGCGTCGAGCCAGGGCCAGCGGTCGGCGTCGTCGAGCGGGGTCCCGGCGGACATCTTGGCGATGTTGGCCGGGGGGTGGAAGTCGTCTCCCTCGGCGTACGGGACATCCAGCGCTTCGGCGACGAGCGGTCCGATCGTCGTCTTGCCGGTGCCGGCGACTCCCATCACGACGATGACATGGGGGGTGCTCATCGCGGTTACCTCGCTCGCTCGTCCTCATTGACTTGGCGTGACGAGCCACAGTGCGTGGCTCGAATGCATCGCCCCACTGAAACCCATTAGGTACGACGTATTCAAGAGTCTGTGACACAAACGTCATACTTATTATTCCCAGGGAAGCGGACCCGTAGGCTTATCCCATGGAAAACCAGGGGCAGGGGCTGCATGCGAAGGTGCTGGAGTCCCTCGGGCCGGAGATCGCCGCGGGTGATCACGCACCGGGCACGGTGCTCCGCACCGACGAGCTGGCCCAGCGCTTCGACGTCTCCCGTACGGTCATCCGCGAGGCGGTCCGGGTCCTGGAGTCCATGCACCTGGTCGAGTCCCGGCGCCGGGTGGGCGTGACCGTACGCCCCACCGAGGAGTGGAACGTCTTCGACCCGCGGGTCATCCGCTGGCGGCTGGCCGGCGCCGACCGGCCCCGCCAGCTGCGCTCGCTCACCGTGCTGCGCTGCGCCATCGAGCCGGCCGCGGCGGGCCTGGCCGCCCGGCACGCCACGCCCGGCCAGTGCGCGGCCCTCACGGAGCACGCCATGGGCATGGTCGCCACGTCACGCGGCCAGCAGCTGGAGGCGTACCTCGTCCATGACACGGCCTTCCACAAGACCCTGCTCACGGCATCGGGCAATGAGATGTTCGCCCGGCTCAACGACGTGGTGGCGGCGATCCTGACCGGCCGCACCCATCACCACGTGATGTTCACCGACCCGGACCCGGCGGCGGTCACCCTCCACGTCCAGGTCGCGGAGGCGGTACGCACGGGCGACGCGGCCCGCGCGGAGGAACTGACCCGCGAGATCACCGTCGGCGCGATGGCCGAGCTGGACATCCTCGCGCCGTAATCAGCCGCTGATCGGCAGCTGACCGACCGCTGACGAGCCGCTCCCGGGCGGCCGGGCAAAAGGGCGGGCCGCCTCAGAACAGCGGCTGCTGCCCGGGGAACGGCGGCTCCTCCGGGTCGAACAGCTTCTCCGCCGGCGCCATCATGGGCGCCATCCGCCGCGAGCCGGGACACGAGATCAGTTCGAGCCCCGTGCGCCGCCCGGGCGGATCGTGCCGGGCAAACCGCCCGCCGACCACGGCGATCTCTCTGGTGCAGACGGGGCAGGTGCGGCGGGGCGACGACATGGAGCTATTTTGACGCAGGGCGCGGGCTCCTCCCGCGCCCACCCGCTCAGAACGCGTCCGTCGGGACGTAAGCGCCCCAGACCTCCCGCAGCGTGTTGCAGACCTCGCCGACCGTCGCCTTGGCCTTCAGCGCGTCCTTCATCGGGTACAGGACGTTGTCCGTGCCCTCGGCGGCCTTCTTCAGGTCGGCCAGCGCCGCGTCCACCGCGGCCTGGTCCCGCTCGGCGCGCAGCTTCTTCAGGCGCTCGGCCTGCTGCGCCTCGATGGCCGGGTCGACGCGGAGCGGCTCGTACGGCTCCTCCTCGTCGAGCTGGTAACGGTTGACGCCGACCACGACGCGCTCGCCGGAGTCGGTCTCCTGGGCGATGCGGTACGCGCTGCGCTCGATCTCGTTCTTCTGGAAGCCGTGCTCGATGGCGGACACGGCGCCGCCCAGCTCCTCGACCTTGCCCATCAGTTCGACGGCCGCGGCCTCGACGTCGTCGGTCATCTTCTCGACGACGTAGGACCCGGCGAACGGGTCGACGGTGGCCGTCACGTCCGTCTCGTACGCCAGCACCTGTTGCGTACGGAGCGCCAGCCGCGCGGACTTGTCGGTCGGCAGCGCGATGGCCTCGTCGAAGGAGTTGGTGTGCAGCGACTGCGTGCCGCCGAGGACCGCGCCGAGGCCCTGGATGGCGACGCGCACGAGGTTCACCTCGGGCTGCTGGGCCGTCAGCTGCACGCCCGCGGTCTGGGTGTGGAAGCGCAGCATCAGCGACTTGGGGTTCTTCGCGCCGAACTCCTCCTTCATCACCCGGGCCCAAATGCGGCGCGCCGCACGGAACTTGGCCACCTCTTCGAGGATGGTCGTACGGGCGACGAAGAAGAACGACAGCCGGGGCGCGAAGTCGTCGACGTCCATGCCGGCCGCGACGGCGGTCCGTACGTACTCGATGCCGTCCGCGAGGGTGAAGGCGATCTCCTGCGCGGGCGAGGCGCCGGCCTCGGCCATGTGGTAGCCGGAGATCGAGATGGTGTTCCACTTCGGGATCTCGGCCTTGCAGTACTTGAAGATGTCGGCGATCAGCCGCAGCGACGGCTTGGGCGGGAAGATGTACGTGCCGCGGGCGATGTACTCCTTCAGCACGTCGTTCTGGATGGTGCCGGTGAGCTTGGCGGGGTCCACGCCCTGCTCCTCGCCGACGAGTTGGTACAGGAGCAGCAGCAGGGCACCGGGCGCGTTGATGGTCATCGAGGTGGAGACCTTGTCCAGCGGGATGCCGTCGAACAGCACCCGCATGTCCTCGATGGAGTCGATCGCCACGCCGACCTTGCCGACCTCGCCGCTGGCGATCGGCGCGTCGGAGTCGTGGCCCATCTGGGTCGGCAGGTCGAAGGCGACGGACAGGCCCATCGTGCCGTTCGCGATCAGCTGCTTGTACCGGGCGTTCGATTCGGCGGCCGTACCGAAACCGGCGTACTGGCGCATCGTCCAGGGGCGCCCGGTGTACATCGTCGGGTACACGCCACGGGTGTACGGGTAGGCGCCGGGCTCACCCAGCTTCTCCGCCGGGTCCCAGTCGCCGAGGGCGTCCGGACCGTAAACGGGCTCGATGGGCAATCCGCTCTCGGTGTGCCGAGAGCTGCCGGACTCGCGCGCCATGGTGCCTGCCTCCCGCTGTACTACTGCTTAGTAATGAAGGGCCTTCGCGACGGACTGTAGCGGCGACCGTGCGCCCCGTGGAGGGGCGCAGGCTAGGACCTTGCTCACAGCACGACTTCCAGCATGGCCGCAGGTTCGGCGCGCCGCAGCGCCGGGAAGCCTGGGAAGGGGCGGGTGAGACCACAGGGGTGGGATATGCGTCGCAGGCGTCACAGGCGCGACAGGCGTCACAGCAGCACGTTCCGCGCGCTGGCCGGCACGCTGGCGCTGACCGCCGCACTGTCGGTGACGACCGGCTGCAAGGAGATGCGGATACGGGTCGAGGACGGCAGCGGCAAGGGCGCCGGGCACGCCGCGCCGGCGCCGAGCGCCTCCCTCCCGGCGACCCCGGCCGCGCCCTCGTCCCACGCGCCCGCGCCCAAGCCGCCGAAGCCGACGCACGCCGCCCCGAAGCCGGTGCTCGCGCCCGGGGACCGCAGCGGGCGCGTACGTGAACTGCAGGCGCGGCTGCGCCAGTTGAAGCACTTCGACCGGAATCCGACCGGGTACTACGGCTCGGTCACGGCCGCCGCCGTCACGGCCTTCCAGCGGGCCCAGGGCCTCCCCCGGACCGGCAGCGCGGACGCGGCGACGCTCAGCGCCCTCCGCGTGCGGACGCAGCCCCCGACGCGCGACGAGCTGTACCCGCCGACCACCCGCCCGGTGGCGGCGCCCGACCCGCGATGCCTGACGGGCCGGGTGATCTGTATCAGCAAGAAGAGTGACACGCTGGCCTGGATGGTTGACGGCAAGGTCGTCTCGGCGATGGACGTGCGCTTCGGCTCGCAGTACACCCCCACCCGCGAGGGCGCCTTCGGCATCACGTTCAAGAGCCGCCACCACGTCTCGACGATCTACGACACGCCCATGCCGTACGCGATGTTCTTCAGTGGCGGCCAGGCGATCCACTACAGCAGTGACTTCGCCGCCCGCGGCTACTCCGGCGCCTCCCACGGCTGCGTCAACGTCCGCGACAAGAAGAAGATCGCCGCGCTGTTCCAGCAGGTGAAGCCGGGGACGAAGGTCGTCATATACAGGTAGGCGGCGGGCGCAAAAAAAGGGGCGCGAGCGGGGCCGGGGGAACGTGCCCCGCTCGCGCCGAACGCGCGGTGCCGTAGGTACGGGGGGAACCCCGGCTCCCGCGCAGCCGATGACCAGTCGGCTTCAGTACGTACAGCGTCACGGGCTCCAAAAACGTCACACCGGATGGTCAGGAGGGATGTCAGCCGACCGGGGACGGTGTGGTCGAGGAGGTCGGCGCGGTGGTGGCCGGAGCGGTCGTGGGGCTCGGGGAAGCGGTCGGGGTGGTCGCTGAGCGGCTTTCGTCGTCAGACGTCTTGCTGTCGTCGCCCGACTTGTCGCCGTCGGAGTCGCTGCCGCCGGACGTGGTGCCGTCCGAGGAGTCGCCGTCCGAGCCGGTGGAACCGGAGCCGCCCGTCAGGCCGGAGTCGGGGGTGGGGGCGGAGTCGCCCACGCCGTCCGTGACGCCGTCCTTCTGGAGGTACTGCTTGCAGAAGGTGTGGAGTTTTTCCGCGCCGCCCATGGTGCGTTCCAGGCGCCGGCGCTCCGTGGCCGAGGTGCGGCCCGCTTCGTAGTCGCGGCAGAGGCCCAGTACCGCCGTGCGGCGCTTCGCCTTGTCGGTATTCAGACCGCCGCCGGGGGTGAGCTGCGGCAGCGGGGCCTTCGAGGCGCCGTCCGCGCCCTCGCGCCCGGGCGTCCGCGTGCCGCCCGGTCCCCCGGGGGACGCGGGCGTGGCGGGCGACGAGGAGCCCCGGCTCGCGTCGGGGGAGCCGGCGGCGCCGTCCGAGGCGTCCGCTTCGGCGTCCTCGCTCTCCAGGATGCTGGGGGTGACGGCCGCCGTGGCGCTCGGGGCCGGATCGGCGCCGCCGTGAAAGGGAGTGGGGAGGACACCCGTGCCCGCGGCCACCGCGACGCCGCCGAGCGCGCAGCCGGCGAGGGCGACGGCGAGACCGCGCCGGAAGGGGCGGCCGAGGCGAGAGCGTTCAGCGGTGCGGGACGCGCCGCCGCCGGACACGGACCGCACCACGGGTATGCCGTCCTCCGCGGTGGCCCGCGCCGCGCCGCCCGCCGAGGCAGTGTCGCGCGTAGACCTCCCCGACGAAACCTGGCGGAACGCGGCGACCGCCGCCTCCTCACCGGGCAGCGGGACGTCCGCCGAGGGGCGCGCGCCGGTCACGGCCGCAGCGCTCAGCAGGTCGTTCAGTTCGTCCGCGCCGAAGCCGCCGCCGGCATCGACCCGTTCGCCGCGCAGCAAATTCTCCGCGGCGTTCTTGTCGAGCCAGCTGTACCGGTCGTCGGCCATCACATGTCCTTCTGCGTCCGTGCGGCCGTTTCCGTCACACCCGGGACGTACGATTCCGTTCCTCCGGTCCGGCACCCGCGGCTCTGGAAGGGCACCCCTCCCACGGGCCCACCGGCCGGCCTGCTCCCTGGTACAGGACGGTCCGGAAGTCCTTCCGGTTGCTCCGGCGCGGCTCCGTCACGGGGGGCCGGGTCGTCGTCGCGGTCGGTGATCAGCTCGGCGAGCCGGCGCAGCCCGCGGTGGGCGGCCGTACGGACCGCGCCCGGGCGCTTGCCGAGCACCCCGGCCGCGCTCTTGGCGTCCAGCCCGACGACCACGCGCAGCACGACCGCCTCGGCCTGGTCCTGCGGAAGCTGGGAGATCAGCCGGAACGCGCGTCCCGTACCGAGCGACTCCAGGGCCTCGTCGACCGTGTCGGACGGGCCCGGCTTCTCGGTGAGCTCGCTCTCGTCGCCGCCGATGGCCGGGCGGCGGCCGCGCATACGGATGTGGTCCAGCGCGCGGTTCCTCGCGATGCGGGCCGCCCAGCCGCGGAACCGGTCGGCGTCGCCGCTGAAGCGGGCGAGGTCCCGGGTGATCTGCAGCCAGGCTTCGGAGGCGACGTCCTCTGCGTCCGCTTCGCCCACCAAGGTCCGTACATATCCCAGAAGACGGGGATGTACGGCCCGGTAGACGGTACGGAAGGCCGTCTCGTCGCCGTCCTGTGCCGCCTGTACGGCGACCGTCAACCGGCTGTCGTCCGGCTGAGTGTCGTCCCCTTGCACGGGTCCATCCTGTCGCACGCGAAGCATCCGCTGCCCGGTCGTTGCTGCCTACGTCTGCTGCCGGCGTCCGGCTACCGCAGGTAAAGGAACTGCTTCTGGCGCCGACGGTATCCCGTGGTGCCCCCTACGCCGAAGTAAGTACGCCTGGTGCCCGCCCAAGGGGCCCGCAGGCCCGCCGCAGGACGCGTGGCAAGCGCACCGACCGGCGCGGACCTGCACGTTACGGGCATTGGCCGCCCTGCGTCCAGAGTCGCCGGGATGTGGTCGTCCGTACGGCGAGTGACGCCACTGTGACGCTTTCGGGGTCGTTGACGCTGTAGGGAATGAGGGCCCGGTGCGGCCCTCCCGCGAACGACGGCCGGGGCCTCTCCTGTGGGGGGTGGCGGCCCCGGCCGTCCCCCTTCTTCTTTTTTTCTTAGTTCTTCGCCTTGTGCGGGGGCTTCGGCGCCTTCTGCCCCTGGTCCCGGCTCTTCCCCTGCCGGGGCTCGAGGGGCTTTTCGTTTTCCTGGTGTGCCTTCGGGGGCTTCGGGGTCTTCGGGGACCTCGAGGGCTTCTCCGGCTTCGGCTGCGGCTTCTGCCCCTGTCCCTGCTTGTGCTTCTGCCCCGGCTTCGGCTTCGGCTTCGGCGTCGGCTCGTCGTGATGGTCGTGCGTCCCCGGCGCTCCGGTCTCCGGAGTGGTTTCCGGCGAGGGCTTCGGCGGGCGGATGAGCGGGACCGTGGGCCGCGCCGGCAGGGCCGGGCGGCCGGACGGGGGTACGGCGTGGCCGGGCGCGGTGCGAGAGGGGCCCGGGCGCTCCGGGGCGTTGCCGAACGTACCGATCGAGGCCACCGCCACCCCGCCCAGCAGCACCGACGCCAGCAGCGTGCCGAGCGCGGCGCGTACCGGCCGCCCGGTGAACCACGGGCGCCGGGGGCTCACCGCCGCGGCTGCCCGGGTATCCCGGGCGTCCCGGGCGGCGCGGAACGCCGCGACCGCCCGCTCCTCCCCTTCCGGGGTGGCGGCCGAGCCGGCGCGTACCGCGGCGCCGAGCCGTTCGGCCAGCCCGGAGAGGCCGCCCGTGTCGTCTTCTCCGGACGCCGCACCGGCGTTCCTGGAACCGCCGCCCATGCGTGGCTTCCTCACCTTCGCCTCGTGTCCTTCGTCCCGCTTCGTTCTTCCCCGTTCCGCCGCACGCCCAGCTCGTCCGCCAGCCGCTGCAGCCCGCGGTGGGCCGACGTGCGGACGGCGCCGGGCCGCTTGCCCAGGACGCGGGCGGCGGCCGGGCCGTCGAGGCCGACCACGACGCGCAGCAGGACGGCCTCGCCCTGGTCGCGCGGGAGGCCCGCGATCAGGGCCAGCACCCGTTCGGTCGAGAGCGTCTCCAGGGCCTGCTCGGAGGTGCTGTGCGGGCCCGGGAGCTCGACCAGGTCCGGCTCGAACGCGGCAGCGCGCGGCCGTACCTTCTGCCGGCGCAGCAGGTCCAGCGCCCGGTGCCGGGCGATGGTCGCGGTCCAGCCGCGGAAGCCCGCGCCGTCGCCACTGAACCGCCCGAGGTCGCGGGCGATCTCCAGCCACGCCTCGGCCGCCACGTCCTCGGCCTCGTCGCCGACGAGGCCGCGCAGATAGCCCAGCAGCCCCGGCTGCACCAGGCGGTACGCGGCCGCGAAGGCGGTCTCGTCCCCCTGCTGCGCCCGTGTCACCGCCGCGCCCAGCTCCCCGTCGCGCGCCTGCACCCGACGGAGTTCCCCTCCCCCGCCCAACCCCGTTGTCCTCTTCTCGGCAGATCCGCACCGGCCGCGGCGGCGCGGCACGGATCAGGGCACCTGTGCCTCCACAGTCATCAGCGTCCGAACGGACGGAAATGTCACAGTGAGCGGAAAGGGCACAGTTCAGCGGCCGCGCGGCCCGGGGCCGTGCGGCTGGGGGGAGAAGGTCGTGACCTGCCCGGGGTCCTGCTCGGGGGCCTAGGCCGCGCCGCGTGCCTGGCGCGAGACCACCGCGCGCAGTACGCGGCGGCCCTCGGCGGAGATCTCCACCGCCTGCCGCAGGCCCGCGGCGCCGTGCCCGGCCAGCAGCTCCAGGATCGTCGTCTGGCGCCGGAGCTCGGCCTCGACCAGCGGGGTCGTGCCGTCCGTGCGGCCCTCGCGGCGGTCCGCGAGGGTGTGCGGGCCCTCGTACGGCTTGCCGGGGTGGTCCAGCAGGTGGTGCACATGGAGCGCCGCGCTGGAGCAGTCGTCGGCCCAGGCGCGGAGCGCCTCCTCGTCGGAGTCGTCGGCAGGCGCGGTGTCGAGCATCCGGCGGGTCAGTACGGCCGACTCGGCGGCGTCCGCCGGGCCCGGCGGCAGCACGGCGCGTACCGCGGCGAGTTCGGCGCCCCACTCGGCGCCGTCCGCCGGCAGGCTCGCCCACAGCGGGCGCAGCGCGTCGTCGTCCGCGCCGAGCAGCGGCAGGCAGCGGTCCAGGCAGGCGAGGCCGCTCGCCGCCAGCCCGCGCGCATCGGCCCGCGCGAGCAGTTCCACCAGGCTCATGACGTACGCCTTCCCTCCGCACCCGGCACTTGCTTGTCGGGCAGTACTGCGTGCCGGGGCGTGGGAACGTCACAGCGGACCGGGAGGAACCGGAACGAAAGCGCGTGTCCGGTCTTTTCACCCGCGCGTCCGGGCTTTTCAGCGCGCGGGCGCCACCGTCTCAGCGCGCGGGCGCCACCGTCGCCGCGCGGGACGTGAAGTCCTTCCAGGACAGCGACGGCTTGCGCGGGTCCCAGACCTTCTGGGAGAGCGCGGCGAGCGGCAGCCGGATGCCGCGGGCGACCTGGTCGGTGGTCTGGGACTGGGCGAGGTCGCACCAGACGCCGAAGCGGGCGCCGGGGACGCGGTCGGGGCCCGCGAGCGAGGCCGGGACCGGCTTGGTGCCGCGCAGCACGGCCGGGGTCCACTCCTTGTAGATCCGCTCGCCGGTCGGGTAGGTGAAGTCGTTCGGCTGGCCGAGGACGTAGTAGAGGTACTCGTCGTTGATGTTGACGACCTTCCGGCCCTCCTTCAGGAACCCGGCCGGGTCGTTCGCGCCGATCTCCTTGCCGGTCCAGTACGCCACCGTGCGGTCCTTGTCGGGGGTGACCACCTTGGAGTCGTGGAAGCCGTC
The DNA here is from genome assembly GCF_044544685.1 of Streptomyces sp. NPDC053542. Taxonomy (NCBI): domain Bacteria; kingdom Bacillati; phylum Actinomycetota; class Actinomycetes; order Kitasatosporales; family Streptomycetaceae; genus Streptomyces; species Streptomyces sp. NPDC053542. Next base: position 380,799 of record NZ_JBITXL010000008.1, on the reverse strand, counting down.
GTTCCATGCCTCGACGTGCCGCACGCCCGCCTTGCGCAGGGTCTTCTCGCGGTCGTTGAGCCAGCCGGTCGTCAGGTCCTGGACGGTGGCGTTGGCGCCGTACTTCTTGGTGGCGGCGCGCGCGAGCTGCGGGTAGGTGGCGCCCGGCGACTTCACGGTCAGGGCGCGGTACTCGTCGCCGCCGAGGTGCCAGCGCGGCCCGGGCACGCCCTCCTCGGCGAACAGCTCGGCGTACTCGCGCAGCAGGTCGTCGACGATCCGCGCGGCCTTGGGCTGCGAGATGTCGATCGCGCCGCGCTGGGAGGTGCCCGCGGCGCTGCGCAGCTGGAGCTCGGGGTGCTTGTCGATCACCGCGCCGAGGTGGCCCGGCGAGTCGATCTCGGGGATGACGGTGATGTGCAGCTCGCGGGCGAGCTTCACCAGGTGGCGGACCTGCGCCTTGGTCAGGTGGTCCGTCGACACGATCTCCGGGTGACTGGAGCTCTCGATGCGGAACGCCTGGTCGTCGGAGAAGTGCAGCTGGAGCTGGTTGAGCTTGAGGTCGGCCATCTCGCGGACGCGCTTCTCCAGCCAGTCCGCGCTGAAGTGCTTGCGCGCGGTGTCGACGAGCAGGCCGCGCTGGGCCCGGTCGGGGCGGTCCTGGATCGTCCCTTCGGGGACACCGCCGGAGGCCCGTACGGACTGCACGACCGTACGGGTGGCGTTGAAGATCCCGGTGTCGGTGGGCGCGGACAGGGCGAGGCGGGTGTCGCGGGCGGTGAGCGTGTACGCCTCGTCGGCGGTGCTCGCGGGGGCCGCGTTGTTCTCCTCCGCGGCCTTGCCCTTGCCGGAGAGGGTCAGCTCGACGTCACCGGGGCGCGCGTCGTCCTTCCAGGACAGCTTCAGGCCGCCCAGGTCGGCGGCGAGCCGGCGGGCCTCGTCGGCGAGCGGGCTGTCCTGCCCGGCGGGGACGACGACGCGGGCGTTCTTCGAGACGCGCCAGCCGGTGCCGTCGGCCGCCTTGAAGCCGCGGACGGCGGGGATCGTGCGCGGGGGTCCCTTGACCGCGGCCCAGCGGGGCGTGGGCGCTGCGGAGGACGCGGCGGACGTGGGCGACTTGGAATCCTGGTTTCCGGTACCGCTGCCGCCGTGCTGCGCGGAGCCCTCCGAGCAGCCGGTGATGGTCAGGGCCGAGGCGGCCAGGGCCACCCATGCCGTCAACTTCCTCATCTACGCAAACCTCCCTTTCCAGGGCGAAGTATGGCTAGCTGGAAGAACGTCCCGTCCACTACGCGCGCGAAAGCTCTCTCATCCGGGTGAAATTCGTGCATCCGTCGGACAGAGGTCGACATACGTCGTTACGGTGACGACTCATTCGCCCTCACCCCCAGAAGACTCTTTGGTGCCCGAGGAGACCACGCTGACCAGCGAGCCCCCGGCCGGCCCGCCGGCCACGCTGCACGCTCCCCGCCCCGGCCTACCCTTGCAGACGTGCCGGCCGCGGCGGACGCTGCCCGACGGCGCGTCCGGACTCGACCGCTTCAATTCGGCCACCGCCGGCGCCGCCGAGGCCGCGCTGCTGGCCTGCTGCGGCAGCCGCCGCTGGGCCCGCCGGATCGCCGCGCACCGCCCGTACCCCGACCTGGAAGCGCTGCTGGCGGCCGCCGACGAGGCCAGCTACGACCTCAGCCCGGGCGATCTCACCGAGGCGCTCGCCGAGGAGTCGCTCTCCCCGCAGCCGCTCGCGGGCGCCCGCGGCCGCGGCACCCTCGCGGCGCACACCGCACTGCGCGCCGCGCACGCCGAGTACGAGCGCCGCTTCCGGCACGCCTTCGTGATCTGCCTGGACGGGCTGCGCGAGGAGGAGCTGCTGGACCGCGTGCTGAGCGGCATCAGGGACCGGCTGGGACACGAGCCGGACGAGGAGCGCGCGGTCGCCGCCGAGGAGCTGCGCCGGACCGCGCGGGGGCGCCTCGCCCACCTTGCGGGCGAAAGTCCGTGATTGGTCGCCGATTACCCTTTTCCTCCCTGTCCGTTAGCCCGTTCGATCGCCCGTCCGTGCTTGTTTGATCACACCTGAGGACCCCGGCGGGAGGAACCGACAAGTCGTCGCTACGATGGCCAGGGCCGGTGGACCGTACCCGGCCGGGCCAGACCGACAGTGAAGCCGGCAGGCCCCAGTCCCCGCTCCCGGAGGGTTTTTCCGTGCCGGCTGGAACGCTGTATCGCGGCCGGGAAGGTATGTGGTCCTGGGTGGCTCATCGAGTCACCGGCGTCCTCATTTTCTTCTTCCTGTTCGTGCACGTGCTCGACACCGCTCTCGTTCGCGTCTCTCCCGAGGCTTATGACGACGTCGTCGCCACGTACAAGACGCCCCTCGTCAACGTGATGGAGTACGGCCTCGTGGCCGCCATCCTCTTCCACGCGCTCAACGGCCTGCGCGTCGTGGCCGTGGACTTCTGGTCCAAGGGCACGAAGTACCAGAAGCAGCTGCTGTGGACCGTTGTCGGTGTCTGGCTTGTCCTGATGGCCGGCGCCTTCTACCCCGTGCTGCAGCACACCCTGCGCACGCTGTTCGGGAGCTGATGAAGCGCGATGTCCTCTGCTGAGACGACTCCTGTGAACGACTCCGTGTCCCTGTACGACGTGGACAATCCGGCTCCCGTCATCGAGCCGCCCCGCGCCCGTACCAAGAAGACCCCGCGGTCGACCCGGACCAACTTCGAGCTGTACGGCTGGCTGTTCATGCGGCTGTCCGGCATCGTGCTGGTCGTCCTGGTCCTCGGCCACCTGCTCCTCCAGCTGGTGCTGGACGGCGGCGTGAGCAAGATCGGCTTCGCCTTCGTGGCCGGTCGCTGGGCCTCGCCGTTCTGGCAGGCATGGGACCTGATCATGCTGTGGCTGGCGATGCTGCACGGCGCCAACGGCCTGCGTACGGTCATCAACGACTACGCGCAGCGGGACAACACCCGCTTCTGGCTGAAGATGCTGCTGTACGCCGCCACGGTGTTCACCGTCCTTCTGGGCACGCTGGTGATCTTCACCTTCGACCCGAACATCCGCTAACGCCGGGGCTGACTGGAACAATGAAGATCCACAAGTACGACACCGTCATCGTCGGCGCGGGTGGCGCCGGTATGCGCGCGGCCATCGAGTCGACCAAGCGCAGCCGCACCGCCGTCCTGACGAAGCTCTACCCCACCCGCTCCCACACCGGCGCGGCGCAGGGCGGCATGGCCGCGGCGCTCGCGAACGTCGAGGAAGACAACTGGGAGTGGCACACCTTCGACACGATCAAGGGCGGCGACTACCTGGTCGACCAGGACGCCGCCGAGATCCTCGCGAAGGAGGCCATCGACTCGGTCCTGGACCTCGAGAAGATGGGCCTGCCGTTCAACCGCACCCCGAACGGCACGATCGACCAGCGCCGCTTCGGCGGCCACTCCCGTAACCACGGTGAGGCCCCGGTCCGCCGGTCCTGCTACGCCTCGGACCGCACCGGCCACATGATCCTCCAGACGCTGTACCAGAACTGCGTCAAGGAGGGCGTGGAGTTCTTCAACGAGTTCTACGTCCTGGACCTGCTGCTCAACGAGGTCGACGGGGTCAAGAAGTCCGCCGGTGTCGTCGCCTACGAGCTGGCGACCGGCGAGATCCACGTCTTCCAGGCGAAGTCGATCATCTTCGCGTCCGGCGGCACCGGCAAGTTCTTCAAGGTGACCTCCAACGCGCACACCCTGACCGGTGACGGCCAGGCCGCCGCCTGGCGCCGCGGGCTGCCGCTGGAGGACATGGAGTTCTTCCAGTTCCACCCGACCGGCATCTGGCGGATGGGCATCCTGCTGACGGAGGGCGCCCGTGGTGAGGGCGGCATCCTCCGCAACAAGGACGGCGAGCGCTTCATGGAGAAGTACGCGCCGGTCATGAAGGACCTCGCCTCGCGTGACGTCGTCTCGCGCTCCATCTACACGGAGATCCGTGAGGGCCGCGGCTGCGGTCCCGAGGGCGACCACGTCTACCTCGACCTCACGCACCTGCCGCCGGAGCAGCTGGACGCCAAGCTGCCCGACATCACCGAGTTCGCGCGGACCTACCTCGGCATCGAGCCCTACACGGACCCGATCCCGATCCAGCCGACCGCGCACTACGCCATGGGCGGCATCCCGACCAACGTCGAGGGCGAGGTGCTGGCCGACAACACCACCGTCGTGCCGGGCCTGTACGCCGCCGGCGAGGTCGCCTGTGTCTCCGTGCACGGCGCCAACCGCCTCGGCACGAACTCGCTGCTGGACATCAACGTGTTCGGCCGCCGCGCGGGCATCGCCGCCGCGGAGTACGCGCACAAGAGCGACTTCGTCGAGCTGCCCGAGGACCCGGCCAAGCAGGTCCAGGAGCAGGTCGAGCGGCTGCGCAACTCCAACGGCACGGAGAGCGTGACCAAGCTCCGTACCGAGCTGCAGGAGTGCATGGACGCCAACGTGATGGTGTTCCGCACCGAGCAGACGATCAAGAGCGCGGTCGAGAAGATCGGCGAGCTGCGCGAGCGGTACCTGAACGTGTCCGTCCAGGACAAGGGCAAGCGCTTCAACACCGACCTGCTGGAGGCCATCGAGCTGGGCAACCTGCTCGACCTGGCCGAGGTCATGGCGGTCTCCGCGCTGGCTCGCAAGGAGTCCCGCGGCGGTCACTACCGCGAGGACTACCCGAACCGCGACGACGTCAACTTCATGCGGCACACCATGGCGTACCGCGAGGTCGGCGCAGACGGCAAGGAGTCGATCCGCCTCGACTACAAGCCGGTCGTCCAGACCCGCTACCAGCCGATGGAGCGTAAGTACTGATGAGCACCCCCACGCTTGACAAGCACTCGGACGCGCTGGACGCGGCCGAGAGCAGCGCACTCCAGAAGATCACCGTCACCTTCCGCATCCGCCGGTTCAACCCGGAGGTCTCGGACGAGGCGAAGTGGCAGGACTTCCAGCTGGAGCTGGACCCGAAGGAGCGCGTGCTCGACGGGCTGCACAAGATCAAGTGGGAGCAGGACGGCACCCTGACCTTCCGCCGGTCCTGCGCGCACGGCATCTGCGGCTCCGACGCCATGCGGATCAACGGCAAGAACCGGCTGGCCTGCAAGACGCTGATCAAGGACATCAACCCTGAGAAGCCGATCACGGTCGAGGCCATCAAGGGCCTGACGGTCCTGAAGGACCTCGTCGTGGACATGGAGCCGTTCTTCCAGGCGTACCGCGACGTGATGCCCTTCCTGATCACGAAGGACACCAACGAGCCGACCCGCGAGCGCCTGCAGTCCGCCGAGGACCGCGAGCGCTTCGACGACACCACCAAGTGCATCCTGTGCGCCGCGTGCACGACCTCGTGCCCGGTGTTCTGGAACGACGGCCAGTACTTCGGCCCGGCGGCGATCGTCAACGCGCACCGCTTCATCTTCGACTCGCGTGACGAGGCGGGCGAGCAGCGCCTGGAGATCCTGAACGACAAGGACGGCGTCTGGCGCTGCCGTACGACCTTCAACTGCACGGACGCCTGCCCGCGCGGTATCGAGGTCACGAAGGCGATCCAGGAGGTCAAGCGCGCGCTCATCACGCGGCGTTTCTGACCTCGGCCTGAGAGCCTGAGCCTGCGCAGGGCCCTTGTCCGGTTTTCGTACCGGGCAGGGGCCCTTCGCGTAGGTACGCCCGGCGTGCCGGGGAATGCTCAGTCGTATGAGGAACGACACCACCCCCCTTTCTCCGCACCGGCCCCTGCCTCCGCTCTCCGCCACTGTCACCGGTTCCGGCCCGGGCATCGTCCTCGCCCACGGCGCCACCGGCAGCATCGACGAGAACTACGCCCGCCTCTTACCGGCGCTCGCCGCCGGCCACACCGTCGTCGCCCCCGACTACCCCGGCTCGGGCCGCACTCCGCGCGCGGCCGGGCCGCTCACCCTGGACGGCCTCACCGACGCGGTCGTCGACGGCGCGCTCGCCGCCGGGCTGGAGACCTTCACCCTGGTCGGGTACTCGCTCGGCACGGCCGTCGCGGTGCGCACAGCGACCCGTTACCCGCAGCACGTCAGCGGCCTCGTGCTGACCGCCGGGCTGGCCGTCCCGGACCGCCGCACCGACCTCTGGCTCGCGCTCTGGCAGCGCCTGCTGGCGCAGGACGACTACACGGCCCTGGCGCTGGCCCGCACGCTCAGCGGCTGGTCCCCCGGCCGCCTCCGGGACCTGCCGCACGCCGACCTGGACGCGCTGCTGGACCCCTGCCCGGAGCTGGTGCCCGACGGCTCGGCGGACCAGGCGGCGCTCGTACGGTCCCTGGACGTCCGCGCCGACCTGCCGGGGATCACGGTCCCGACGCTCGTCATCGCCACCCTCCACGACCAGCTGGTCGACCCCGCGCACTCCCGCTACCTGGCCGAGCACATACCGGGCGCGCAGTACGCCGAACTCGCCGCGGGCCACGTGCCGATGCACGAGTGCCCCGAGGAGTGGGAGCGGCTGATCACCGGCTTCCTCGCCGCGCACGGCCTCTAGAAGCGCCCGACGGGCCCCTGCGGTCCCCCGCGTCCCGGCCGCTCGCTTAGGGTCGGGGCGTGGACGACGCGAAGCAGGCATCCCGGGGAGAGCAGACGCGGGCGCTGATCCTGGCCACCGCGATGCGGCTCTTCGAGGAGCGCGGTTACGACCGGACGACGATGCGGGCCATCGCCCAGGAGGCGGGCGTCTCCACCGGTAACGCGTACTACTACTTCGCCTCCAAGGAACACCTGGTGCAGGGGTTCTACGACCGGATCGCGGCGGAGCACGCGGCGGCGGCCCGCGCGGTGCTCGCCACCGAGACGGAGCTTGCCGCGCGGATCCGCGGGGTGCTGCTGGCGTGGCTGGACGTGGCGGCGCCGTACCACCGGTTCGCCACCCAGTTCTTCAAGAACGCCGCCGACCCGGACAGCCCGCTCAGCCCCTTCTCCGAGGCGTCCCGTGGCCCCCGCGAGGCCGCCGTCGCGCTGCACCGCGAGGTGCTCGCGGGCGCGGGCGTGAAGGCCGCGCCGGAGCTGGCGGAGCAGCTCCCGCGGCTGCTGTGGCTGCACCAGATGGGTCTGGTGCTGTTCTGGGTGTACGACCGGTCGCCGGACTGCGCGCGCAGCCGCGCGCTGGCCGCCCGTACGGCGCCCCTCATCTCCCGCGCGATCGCCGCGTCCCGCTACCGCGTCCTGCGCCCGCTGGTCCGCGAACTGACCGGTCTGCTGGAGGACTTCCTCACGCCGTCCGGCGCGCGGCCCCCTCGGTGAGCCTGCCGTCGGTGACCTTGTCGAGGAAGGCGTCCAGATTGGCGGTCATCCGGGCGACCTTCTCCTCGACGCTGAGCTGCTCCTCGTAGCGCGCGGCGAGATCGGGCCGCTTCTTGCCCCGTACGTACAGCGAGCAGGCCAGGTCGGCACAGACGTACGCGCCGACGGTGTTGCCCTGGCGGCCCGCCGCGCCGGCCCGGGGCGCGGCGAGGAGGCTGACGCCCGAACCGCCGTGCCCGGTCAGGCAGAAGGAGCAGACCGTGGTCTTGGTGAAGGTGCGGCGGACGTTCGTGGGGCGGCGCAGCGTGACGCCGAGCGGGCCGTCCGCGCGCGGTACGACGAGGTAGGCCCGGTCGGGCGCCTGCGGGTCCCGCCAGCCGAGGAAGTCCAGGTCGGGCCAGGGCAGTTCGGCGAGCCCGGCGGGGAGGTTCAGCCGACGTGCCTCGCCCTTCGAACAGTTCACGAAGGAGGCGCGGATGTCGGGTTCTGCCAGTGGGTCCATGGTTCCGGAAGCTAACAGGCGGTACGGACGGACGTCGCCCGATTTTTCCGCTGCCCGCGCAGATCATGCCTGCCGGGAGGCCAGCTGGACGACCGTGACGTCCGGTGGGGCGCCGACGCGGACCGGCGGGCCCCAGGCGCCCGCGCCGCGGCTGACGTAGAGCTGGGTGTCGCCGTAGCGGTCCAGGCCCGCGACGGTGGGGTTGGCGGCCGCGGCGACGAGGTTGCCGGGCCACAGCTGGCCGCCGTGAGTGTGTCCGGAGAGCTGGAGATCGACGTGGTGCCGGACCGCCTCGTGGATCATGACCGGCTGGTGGGCGAGGAGGACGACGGCGCGGGACGGGTCGCGGTCGCCCAGGGCGCGGTCGTAGTCGGGGCCGTCGGCATAGTTCTCGCCGGAGATGTCGTTGACGCCGGCCAGGTCGAATCCGGACAGCTCCGTGCGGGCGTTCTCCAACGGGTGGACGCCCAGTTCGCGTACGTGGTCGACCCACTGCTGAACGCCGGAGAAGTACTCGTGGTTGCCGGTGACGAAGTACGCGCCGTGCCGGGCGGTCAGCCCGCGCAGCGGCTCGGCGGCCGGGCCCAGGTCCGCCACGCTGCCGTCGACCAGGTCGCCGACGATCGCGATCAGGTCGGGGTTCGCGCGGTTGACGGTGTCCACGACCCGCTGGGTGTGCGCGCGGCCCAGTACCGGGCCTAGGTGGATGTCGCTGACGACGGCGATACGGAAGCCGTGCGCGGCGCGCGGCAGCTTGGCGAGGGGCACCGTCACCCGCTTCAGGCGGGGCCCGCTGAGCACGCTGTAGGTGCCGTACCCGACGGTCGCGGCGGCGGCCGCAGCGGCCCCGACCGCCACCGAGCGGGCGACGAAGAGGCGCCGGGAGGGGGCGGTGGGGGCAGCGGCGGGGGCAGCGGCGGGGGGCTCGCTCGCGACGGGCGCGTCGCCGCCCGCGCCCACGCCCGTGCCCGTGCCCGCATCCACATCCCCGTCCGCGCCCCCGTCCGCGCCCGCGGGGACCGGCTCCGGCTCGCGTATCCGCTCCGGTACCGGTTCCGGCACCGTCTCGCGCGCCGGGACCCGCAGCCACACCGCGCGGACCACCTCGCCCGCCAGCAGGGCGAGGGTCAGGTAGAGCACCAGCGCGAGCCACAGATAGCCCGGCCAGGCGAAGAACTGCTGGAGGGGGAACGGGGCGCCCGCGCGGGGCGCGACGAAGGCGCCGAGGATCAGCAGCGGCAGCACGACGGCGAGCACGGTGCCGGCCCGGCGCGGGCCGCTGCCGGGAGAGGTCGTGTCGCGGACCAGGCGGCGCCAGAGGTACCAGTGGACCGCGCCGAGCAGCGCGAAGATCGCCCCGATGGCCAGAAAGAAGATCACGTTCCGGACTTCTCGCTCACCGGGGCCGCGGTCTCGCGCCGCAGGGCCCGCACCCCACGGAACCCGATCACTCCGATTGCCGTCCCCAAGAGAAAGGACGTCACGGCGAGCGCCAGATGCACCCAGAAATAGGCAGTCGGGTCACCTGCGTCATCGAAGGCGAGACCACTTCCGTCCTTGACCAGATTCTTGACGAAAGTGATCCAGATGAACCAGCTCCAGACCCCGAAGGCGAGCAGGAACCAGGAGACGGGGCGCGAGAGCTTCATGCCTTCCAGTATGAGCGGCGGGCCCGTAGGAGCTGCGTCAGGGGCCGCACCGTACGGGGTGGCGGCGGCCGCGCCGGACACGCCGGGTACGTTCACCGTCGTGCCGACGATCACGCCCTCCCCCGCCCCGTCCCCCGCCCGCCGCCGCGCCGCCCGTACGACCGCGGCCGCCGCCCTGGTGTGCGCCGCGCTGACCGCGCCGCTGGCCGTGGCCGCGCCCGCGTACGCCGACGACGCGAAGCCGACGAAGTCCAAGGCGCCCGAGCCGCCCGCCGCGATGTCCGCCGTCGGCGGCGACCTGCTGGCGAAGCCCGGTACGCAGGTCCGGCTCAAGGACGGCGCCCCGAAGCTGCCCAAGGGCCTCTCCGCGCGCTCCTGGATCGTCTCCGACCCGGAGTCCGGGGACGTGCTCGCCGCGCACAACGCACACTGGCCGCTGCCGCCCGCCTCCACGCTGAAGATGCTCTTCGCCGACACCCTGCTGCCGAAGTTCCCCAAGACCGAGCAGCACAAGGTCGAGCCGGAGGACCTGGCGGGCATGGGCGAGGGCAGCAGCCTGGTGGGCATAAAAGAGCACCAGACCTACTCCGTGCACGACCTGTGGCTGGGCGTCTTCCTTCGCTCGGGCAACGACGCGGTGCACACGCTGGCCGCGATGAACCACGGCGTCGAGCAGACCGTCCGCGACATGCAGGCACACGCGGACGAGCTGAACGCGCACGACACGCACGTCGTCACCCCGGACGGCTATGACGCGAAGGGGCAGGTCTCCAGCGCGTACGACCTGAGCCTGTTCGCCCGCTCGGGGCTGCAGAACGCGGACTTCCGGGAGTACTGCTCGACGGCGACCGCGCAGTTCCCGGGCGAGGCGAAGAAGGGCAAGAAGCGCCCGACCTTCGGCATCCAGAACACCAACCGGCTGCTGACCGGCGCGTTCGGCATGAAGCCGTACAAGGGCATCGCGGGTGTGAAGAACGGCAACACCACGAACGCGGGCTCGACCTTCACCGGCGTCGCGCAGCGCGGCGACAAGGTCCTCCTGGTCACGGTCATGAACCCGGCCAAGAAGGACCTGAACGAGGTCTACAAGGAGACCGCCGCGCTGTTCGACTGGGGGTTCGCGGCCCGGGACAAGGTCGAGCCGGTGGGGCGGCTGGTCGGCCCGAAGAGCGAGGAGGGCGACGCCGGCAAGCACAGCGCCGGCAAGCCGCACGGCAAGAGCGCGGCGCACCTGGCCGCCACGGAGGGTGACCACACCAGGGGCGGTGCGTGGACCGCGCTGGGGATCGCGGGCGGCGCGCTGGCCGTCCTCGGCGCCGTGGCCTTCGCAGTGCACCGCCGCTGGCCGCTGCCGGAGCTGGTACGGCGCCGCGGCCGCTGAGGCCGCGGCCGCCTGAGAACCTGGCGGGGGCCGGGGAGGCGTTACGCGGCGTCCTCCGCGGCCCCGCCGGACGGCGCCGCTTCGGGCACCTCCACCGGCTCGTCGGCCGGCTCCTGGGTGGCCGTCCAGGCCGCGCAGAAGACCAGCAGCTTCGCGGTGAAGTTGATCCACAGCAGCAGCGCGATCGGGGTGCCGAACGCGCCGTACATGCTCTTCGCCGCGACGCCCTGCAGATAGCCGCTGAGCGCGTACTTCAGTACCTCGAAGCCGACCGCCCCGATCAGTGCCGCGACGGCCACGGCGCGCCGCGGCGGCTCCGCGCCGGGCAGCTGGGTCAGGACGTACGCGAGCAGCAGGAAGTCGGCGAGCACGGCGATCAGGAACCCCGCCAGCGTCAGCAGGACACGGCCCGCGCCGTGCTCGGGGATGCCGATGGCCTGCGCCACCCGGCCCACCGCCGACGAGGCGAACGCCGAGCAGGCCAGCGAGACCACCGCCACCCCGCCCAGGCCCAGCAGCAGTGCGCCGTCCCTGGCCTTGACCACGAAGAAGTTGCCCTCCTCGTCGTCGGTCTCCCACACCGCGCGCAGGCAGTCCCGCAGCGACTGGACCCAGCCCACGCCGGTGAAGAGCAGCGCGGCGCCGGCGATCACCCCGACCGTGCCCGCGTTGTCCACCAGCGCCCCCACGTCCAGCTGCGCCGCGATGCCCGGCACCTGCTCGGTGAGCTGGTGCTGGAACTGGCGCAGCTGCGCATCGGTGAGCGTCGCGGCGCCGAGCGCCGCCGAGACCGTGAGCAGCGGGAAGAGCGCCACGAAGCTGGTGAAGGTGAGGGCGGCCGCCAGCCGGGTCCAGTGCACGCGGTCCATCCGCTGGTACGCCCGCCACAGGTGGGTGCGCATCAGCCACACCACCCCGGGGCCGATCAGCGGCAGCCTGGTCAGCCACTCCATGAGCCGCGGGTACCCCTTCCCGAGCCGTTGTCCCCCATCTGGCGGAACACTAGCCTCCGGATGACCGCGTACGGCGCAGACGCGCCAGGGCGCGGCGGGTCACCGGGAAGGGGCCGGCGGCCGGGTGAGGTCGGCCTGCCGCGGCACGCCGCCGACCGGTCCGCCAAAAGGGTATTCGCGCTCCAGCCGCCACACCCCGTCCGCGCCCTGCTGGTACAGCGCGAAGCCGCCTATGGTCCAGGCGGCCTCGAAGTCCGCGAGCTCGCGCTGGGCCCGGTCCATCGCCTCCTCGGACGTGCCGTGCGCGACGGTGACGTGCGGGTGGTACGGAAACTGAAGTTCCCGGGCGCACGGGCCGGACGCGGCGCGGATGCGCTCCTGCAGCGCCGTGCAGCCCGCCTTGCCGTCGACGAGCTTGACGAAGACGACGGGCGAGAGCGGCCGGAAGGTGTCGGTGCCCTTCAGACGCAGCGTGAAGGGCGTGAAGGCCGCCGCGACCTCGGCGAGGTACTCCTCGATCCGGGGCAGGTCCGCCGGATCGGCCTCGGTGGGCGGGAGGAGGGTGACGTGGGTGGGGATGGCGTGCGCGGCCGGGTCCCCGAAGCGCGCGCGCTGCTCCTGGAGGAAGCGGCCGTACGGCTCCGGGACCGCGATCGAAACGCCGAGCGTTACGGTCCCCACTGCGTTCTCCTCCCTGAAACGGATGGTGTCCCCGGATGCCAGTGTGCCGGGTGCGCCGCCGTTACGGCGAGCGCGTCCCGGCGGGCGGCTCAGTGCTTGGCGGGCAGGAAGCCGATCCGGTCGTACGTCTTGGCCAGCGTCTCGGCGGACACCGCGCGGGCCTTCTCGGCACCCTTGGCCAGGATCGAGTCCAGCGTCTCCGGGTCGTCCAGGTATTCCTTCGTACGGTCCCGGAAGGGTGTGACGAAGTCGACCATCACCTCGGCGAGGTCGGTCTTGAGCGCGCCGTACATCTTGCCCTCGTAGTCCTTCTCCAGCTGCGGGATGTCCGTGCCGGTGAGGGTGGAGAGGATGGTCAGGAGGTTCGACACGCCCGGCTTGGCCTCGCGGTCGAAGCGGATCACCGTGTCCGTGTCGGTCACCGCGCTCTTGATCTTCTTGGCCGTGACCTTGGGCTCGTCGAGCAGGTCGATGATGCCCTTCGGCGAGGACGCCGACTTGCTCATCTTGATCAGCGGGTCCTGAAGATCCTGGATCTTCGCGGTCTCCTTCACGATGTACGGGTTCGGGATCGTGAAGGTGTCACCGAAGCGCTGGTTGAAGCGGTCCGCGAGGTCGCGGGTCAGCTCCAGGTGCTGGCGCTGGTCCTCGCCGACCGGGACCTGGTCGGCCTGGTACAGCAGGATGTCCGCGACCATCAGCACGGGGTACGTGAAGAGGCCGACCGTCGTACGGTCCTGGCCCTGCTTTGCCGACTTGTCCTTGAACTGGGTCATGCGGGACGCCTCACCGAAGCCGGTGATGCAGTTCAGCACCCAGGCGAGCTGCGCGTGCTCGGGGACGTGGCTCTGGACGAAGAGGGTGCAGCGCTCCGGGTCCAGCCCGGCCGCGAGCAGCTGGGCGGCGGCCACGCGGGTGTTCGCGCGCAGCTCCTTCGGGTCCTGCGGCACGGTGATCGCGTGCTGGTCCACGACCATGTAGAAGGCGTCGTGGGACTCCTGGAGGGCTACCCACTGGCGGACGGCGCCGAGGTAGTTGCCGAGGTGGAAGGAGCCGGCGGTGGGCTGGATACCGGAGAGCACACGCGGACGATCGAGAGCCATGACACTCATTCTCTCAGGTCCCCGGGGCGTCCTGGCCGCCGGTGGGAATACCGGCAGGTACGGGGCGGACGCCCCGCTTCCGGTAACGGAGCGCGCGCCGTCCGTACCCGCGCGTGCGGCGGCCGTGACGGAGCGTGCGGCTCACCGTCCGCCGGCCACCCGCAGGACCGTGCCCGTGGTGTACGAGGCGTCCGGGGAGAGCAGCCAGGTGATCGCGGCGGCGATCTCGTCGGGCTCGCCGGCGCGGCCGAGGGGGATGCCGGGGGCCGCCTGTGCCGCGCGGTCCGGCGCGCCCATGGCGGCGTGCATGTCGGTGTCGGTGATCCCTGGGGCCACGGCGTTGACGCGGATGCCGTCGGGGCCGAGTTCCTTGGCGAGCCCGACGGTCAGCGCGTCGAGGGCCGCCTTCGAGGCGGCGTAGTGGACGTAGTCGCCGGGGCTGCCGAGGGTGGCAGCCGCCGAGGAGACGTTGACGATGGCCCCGGTCCGGCGCGGGGCCATGACCTGCGCCGCACGACGGCAGCAGAGCAGGGCGCCGAGGACGTTGACGTCCAGGACGCGGCGGAGCACGGCGGTGTCGGCGTCGGCGAGCCTGCCGAGCGGCCCGGTCACGCCCGCGTTGTTCACCAGCCCGGTGACCGGCCCGAGCCGGTCGGCCGCCGCGTCGAACAGCCGGTTCACGTCGGCCTCTTCGACGGTGTCGGCCCGGACGACGACGCAGCGGGCCCCGGCGGCGCGTACCGCCTCGGCGGTCCGCTCGGCGGCCCCGGCGTCCTGGACGTAGGACAGTGCCAGGTCGTGGCCCGCGGCGGCCAGCCGCACGCAGGTGGCGGCGCCGATGCCGCGGCTGCCGCCGGTGACGAGGGTGACGGGGCGCGCGGTCATGGTGAACTCCTCGGCGGACGGCGGGTGGTGGGCCGGCCGGGGGCGTATTCCCCGGCCAAGGTCGGGAAGGACCCTACCCAGGAGCCAGGAGCGTCGTAGCGTCGGGCTCATGACGATGAACACGACGGCCGGCGGCGACGCCGGCATGTGCCCGCCCCGGCTGTGCTGCGCTGACCCCGGAGTCCTCACATGACCGCCGCGGCGCTGCGCGCCCTGCACCTGAACCGCGCGCCGGAGGACCCGCTCGTCCTGCCCGGCCCCTGGGACGCGGCGAGCGCGCGGGTCTTCGCGGAAGCCGGGTTCGAGGCGCTGGCCACCCCGAGCGCGGGCATCGGCGAGTCGCTGGGGTACGGGGACGGGCACACCCCGCCGGACGAGATGTTCGCGGCGATCGCCCGGATCACCCGGGCCGTCGACGTGCCGGTCACCGCGGACGTGGAGGCCGGGTACGGCCTGCCCGCCAAGGAGCTGGTCGAACGGCTGCTGGACGCGGGCGCGGTGGGCTGCAACCTGGAGGACTCGGACGCGGCGACCGGCACCCTGCGCGATCCGGAGGAGCAGGCCGAGTGGCTGGCCGAGGTGCGGGCCGTCGCCGGGGACGCGCTGGTGATCAACGCCCGCGTCGACACGTTTCTGCGCGGGGAGACCGGGGCCGCGCCGGCCGTGGCGCGCGGCCGGCGGTACGTCGCCGCGGGCGCCGACTGCGTGTACCCGATCCTCGCGCCGCCGGAGCTGCTGGCCGAGCTGGCGGCGGGCATCGGCGCGCCGGTCAACGCGATCGCGCTGCCGGGCGGCCCGTCACCGCGCGCGCTGGGCACCGCCGGCGCCTCCCGCGTCACCTTCGGCGGCGGGCTGCAGCGCCGGGCCATGGAGACGCTGCGCGAGGTGGCGGCGGAGCTGCGGACGGGCTGACAGCACGGCGGGCGGCGGTACGCGTGTGCCGCGTACCGCCGCCCGCACTACGCCGTCACTGCCCCGCGTACTTCTTGCTGATCGCGTCGAAGACGCCCTTCGCCTCGGCGCCGAGGTGCGGCCCCGCCAGCCAGGTGTGGTCCAGCGAGCCGATGGAGCTGTTGGAGACCAGGGAGAGCTCGCCGTTGTGGTTCGCGAGCCAGCCGCCGCCCGAGGTGCCGCCGGTCATGCTGCAGCCGATCCAGTGCATGGCGGGGGTGCCCTGAGCCATCGTCAGCCGCACGGGCCGGTCGAGGCAGTTCATCATCTTCGCGCCGTCGTACGGGGGCGCCGCCGGGTAGCCGATCGCCTTCGTGGCGCCGAGGCCGGTCACGCCGCTGCCCGAGGGCGCGCCGAACCAGACCGGCAGGGAGGCGCCGACGGTCTCCTCCAGCGACTTGCCGCCGCCGTTCTCCGGCTTCACGTGCAGCACGGCGAAGTCGTAGGCGGACGCGGCGTTGCCGCTGTGGCCGCCGCCGTCGATCCACTGCGAGGAGGTCTGCGACCAGTCCGCCCACCAGGTGCCGTACGGGGTGACGTTCTGCTGCGAGGAGGCGGAGACCTGGTCCGCGGACAGCCCGTTGTCGTTGTACGAGGGCACGAAGACGATGTTGCGCATCCAGCCGCCGTTCCGGCCGGAGTGCACGCAGTGGCCCGCGGTCCACACCAGGTTGGACTTGCCCGGGTTGGCCGGGTCGGTGACGACGGTGCCGGAGCAGACCATCGGGCCGTCGGGGCTGTCGAAGAAAATCTTCCCGATGGGCGCCATGTGCTGGTGGTACGGGCGCTCGACCTGCTGCGCGGTCACCGGGCGGGGCTCGGGGTCGGTGGCGCCCGAGTCACCGGAGCCGGCGGTCTGCACGGTCACCGCGGGGGCGTCCTCGGCCTTGGCCATCCGGGACGGCTTCCACAGGTCCTTGATGACCGGGTTGGCGAACTCGGACGCCTTCCGGGCCCAGGTCTCCTTGTCCCAGTCCTTCCAGCCGCCCTGTTCCCACTTCTTCAGCGAATCGAGGTCCTTGGGCAGGCCGTTGGGAAGCTTGATCCCGTCCGGCTTCCCGCCGGCCTCCGCCGCGCCGTTCTGGCCCGCCGCCTTGGTGTCCTCGGGCCCGCAGGCGGTGGCGGTGACGAGCAACGCGGCGACCGCCACGGCTGCTGCTGCGGCACGGCGTATGGATGGCATGGGTCCTGCTCCCCCTGATAACTGCTGTGTTGTTGTCATGACCCCATTCAGGGGCGGGCCCCTACTATGCCGGTAAGCAGGGGTTGACGCGCGAGTAGGGGGCTGTGATGCACGTCTTACTGGAGACGGAAAGGCTGCGTTTGCGCGCTTTCACCGGGGCGGACCTGGACAATCTGCGTGAGTTGCACGGGGACCCCGAAGTCATGCGATTCCTGGACAGGGGTCACCCGGCGCCCGAGCTGCTCGCCGGCCGCTATGCGCACCCCGCCGCTTTCGGATACTGGGCCGCGGAGGAAAGGACCACCGCGGCATTTCTCGGCTGGTTCGAATTCCGGCCCGTGCGGGACGGCCGCACGGACGAGGTGGAGCTGGGTTACCGGCTCCGGCGCGCCGCCTGGGGAAAGGGGTACGCCACGGAGGGCGCCCGGGCACTGGTCCACAGGGGCTTCACTGAGCTGGGCGTGGCGCGGGTGGTCGCCACGACGATGGCGGTGAATGCCGGGTCCCGGCGGGTGCTGGAGAAATGCGGGCTGCGGTATGTCCGTACGTTCCATGAAGAATGGGCCGATCCGCTGCCGGGGGCCGAGCACGGGGATGTCGCATACGCGCTGACCGCCGCGGAATGGCGGCGGCCGGGCACCCCCTGAGGGATGCCCGGCCGCGTCGCCACCCGACGGGTGTTACTTCTTCGGGAGCCACTTCTGCCAGACGTCCGGGTTCTTCTTCACCCAGCGCGCGGCCGCTTCGTCAGCGGGCATGTGCTGGGAGGCGATGAGCTCCGAGACGTAATTCTGGTCCTTGGTGGTCCACTTGAAATTCTTCAGGAACTTCGCGGCGGAGCTGTTGCCCTTGGCGAAGTCGGCGTTGAAGAACTTCTGCAGCGGCGTCGTCGGATAGGCGCAGTCGATCGACTCCGGGTCCTTCTCGCCCTTCGCCGCGCACTTGTCGGTGTACTTCGGAAGCTTGACTTCCTTCAGCGGCAGCTGGTTGAAGAGCCAGTGCGGCGCGTACCAGTACGTCAGGAAGGGCTTCTTCTCCTTGGCGAACTGCTGCATCTGCGTGATCTGGGCCGCCTCGGAGCCGGCGAAGACCACCTCGTAATTCAGCTTGAGGTTCTTCACCAGGGCCTTGTCATTGGTGACATAGGACGGCGAGCCGTCCATCAGCTGGCCCTTGTCGCCGCTCTCGGCGGTCTTCAGCTGGTCGGCGTACTTGTTGAGGTTCTTCCAGTTCAGTACGTCCGGGTGCTTGTCGGCCCAGTACTTGGGGACCCACCAGCCGATGTGGCCGTCCACGCCCAGGTCGCCGCCGGGGACGATGGTCTTCTTGTCGTCGACGTACAGCTTCTCCTGGGTGGGGTGGCCCCAGTCCTCCATGATCGCGTCGACGCGGCCCTGGCTGAGCGCGTCCCAGGCCGGGGTCTCGTCCACCTGCACGGTGTCGACCCGGTAACCCAGCTCGTGCTCCAGCAGGTACTTGGCGACCGCGACGTTGGACTGCGCGCCCACCCACGTCTGCGTGGAGAGGGTCACCGTCTTGGTGCCGGCGGCCGCCGCGAACGGCGACGTCTGCTTGGTCATGTCGGCCTTGCCGCAGCCGCTGAGGGCCAGCAGTACGGCGCCGGTCAGCGCGGCCGCGCCAACGGCCGTGGTGCGCTTGCGAGTGAAGATCATCGCTCAGGCTCCCTTCCCCGCGCGGCGGTCCGTCGGCTGCGTCACCCGGTCGAGCATCAGGCCGAGGCAGACGATGGCGATACCGGCAATCATGCCGAGGCCCAGGTCGCCGGTGGACAGGCCGGTGACGACGTCGTAGCCGAGCGCGCCACCGCCCACCAGGCCGCCGATGATGACGACGGCGAGGACGAGGACGACGCCCTGGTTGACGGCCAGCAGCAGCGCCGGCCTGGCCAGCGGCAGCTGCACCTGGCGCAGCTGCTGCCAGCGGGTGGCGCCGAGCGACTGCGCGGACTCCATGGCGGCCGGGCTGACCTGGCGCAGGCCCTGGGTGGTGATGCGGATGACGGCGGGCAGCGCGTAGACGACGGCTGCCGCGGCGGCCGGGGCGCGGCCCACACCGAACAGCGCGACCACCGGGATCAGGTACACGAACTGCGGCATGGTCTGGCAGACGTCCAGCACCGGCCGCAGGATCTTCTCCATACGGGCGCTGCCGGCCGCGAGCACGCCCACGCCGACGCCGACGACCAGCGTGACGACCAGGGCTGCGAGCACCTGCGAGAGGGTGTTCATGGACGGTACCCAGACGCCCAGCACGCCGATGACGGCGAGCGCGAGCGTGGCGGTCAGCGCGGTGCGCCAGGTGCCGATGACCCAGGCCAGCGCGGCGACGATCAGCAGCGCGCCCCACCAGGGCAGCGCGGTCAGGCCGTCGCGGAGCGGGTTGAGCACGAAGGAGGTGAAGCCCGCGGCCCAGTCGGCGGTGCCGCCGATGACGGGGATACCGGAGTAGAGGTGGTCCACCATCCACTCCTTGAAGTGGTTCACCGGCGGCGCGATGTCGACCACCGAGGCGGTCGGCCAGACCAGCGAGCCGGTGAGCCGGCCCGCGGCGGCGGCGAGCGCGGTCACGACGGCGAGCGCCGGCCAGACGAAGCGGCCGCGCAGCCAGGCCGGGCCGCCGCCCCGACCGTCGCCGAGCCGCTCGCCGGCCTTGGCGGTGGTGCGGTCCATGACGATGGCCAGCAGCACGATCGGGATGGAGGCGGCCAGCGCGGCGCCGACGTCCACGGAGGCCAGCGCCTGGTACACGCGGTCACCGAGACCGGCCGCGCCGATCATCGAGGCGATCACGACCATGGACAGCGCCATCATGATCGTCTGGTTGACGCCGAGCAGCAGTTCCTTGCGGGCCAGCGGCAGCCGGGCGGTCAGCAGCCGCTGCCTGCCGGTGGCGCCGAGCGAGGCGACGGCCTCCAGCACGCCGGCGTCGGCGCCGCGCAGGCCGAGCGCGGTCAGCCGGGCCATCGGCGGGGCCGCGTAGATCACGGTGGCGAGCAGCGCCGCGGGGACGCCGATGCCGAAGACCATGACGAACGGCAGCAGGTACGCGAAGGCCGGCAGCACCTGCATGGTGTCCAGCACCGGCCGCAGCAGCCGGAACATCCGGTCCGAGAGGCCGCCGGCGAGGCCGAGCAGCGCGCCCACGGCGATCGAGACGAGCACCGAGACGACCATCAGCGCGATGGTCTGCATCGTCGGCACCCACATCCCGAGCACGCCGCTGACCAGCAGCGACACCAGGGCGGTCGCGGCGATGCGCAGCCCCGCCACGCGCCAGGCGACCAGGGTGACCAGCGCGGTCACGCCGGTCCAGCCGAGCGCGAGGAGGCAGAGGTAGACGGCGCGTACGGAGACGACCACGCCGTTGGAGAGGTGGCCGAGGAAGTAGACGAAGAACCAGTGCGAATCGCGGTTGTTCACGATCCAGGTGCTGGCGTCGCCGAACGGACCGGAGAGGTCGACGGTCAGCGCGTGCGGCCAGACGCCGCTCGCCCACTTGGCGTTGACGAGGGGGACCAGGACGGCCGCGGCGACGGCGAGGATCAGCAGCTTGCCGAGGGCGCCGTGGCGGAGCGAGGCGGTGATGCGGGACGGGCCCTGGGAGGAGGTGCCCGGTGCGGTCGTGGTGGGGCTGGTCGTGGCGGCACTCACACGCGCCCCCGCTTCGCGGTACCGGACGGCACGTTCAGCGCGGCGGCGCGCTGCGCTTCGTGCCAGTACCGGCGGGCCGCTGCGCGCAGCCCCCGCAGGGTCAGCGGCCGGTCGGCCGCGGGGCGGGCTCTGAGGTTCGGCGTCACGGGGACGGTGGGGACGGTACGGGGATGCATCAGGCGGCCGCCTTCCCGTGGTCCGGCGCCTCTTCGTCGAGCCGGGCGACGACGTTGAGCAGGCACTCGTGGTCCACGATGCCCAGGCAGCGGCCGTCCTCGACGACGCGCGCCGCGCCGCCGGAGCGGGCCACGGCCTCGATGGCGTCGGAGATCAGCGTGTCCGGGGTGAGCGCGGCGCCCTCGTCGGCCTCGCCGGACTCGGCAGGCCGCATGGCGCGGCGCACGGTCAGCACCTGCTCGCGGGGCACGTCGCGGACGAAGTCCCGGACGTACTCGTCGGCCGGCGAGCCGACGATCTCCTCGGGGGTGCCGAGCTGGACGATCTTCCCGTCCCGCATCAGGGCGATGCGGTCGCCGAGCAGCAGGGCCTCGGCGAGGTCGTGGGTGATGAAGACCATCGTGCGGCCCTCCTCCTTGTGCAGGCGGATGACCTCCTCCTGCATGTCGCGCCGGATGAGCGGGTCCAGCGCGCTGAAGGGCTCGTCGAAGAGCAGAACCTCGGGGTCGACGGTGAGCGCACGGGCCAGGCCGACGCGCTGCTGCTGACCGCCGGAGAGCTGGCCGGGCTTGCGCTGCTCCAGGCCGCCGAGGCCGACCTTCTCGACCGTCTCCATGGCGCGGGCGCGGCGTTCGGCCTTGCCGACGCCCTGGATCTCCAGGCCGTACGCGACGTTGTCCAGCACCGAGCGGTGCGGGAGCAGGCCGAAGTGCTGGAAGACCATGGCGGCGCGGTGCCGGCGCAGCTCGCGCAGCCCGGACCGGTCCATGCCGCGCACGTCCTCGCCGTCCATCTCCAGGTCGCCGCTGGTCGGCTCGATGAGCCGGGTCAGGCAGCGGACGAGGGTGGACTTGCCGGAGCCGGAGAGGCCCATGACGACGAAGACCTCGCCCTTCTTGACGTCGAAGGAGACGTCCCGGACGGCGGCGGTGCAGCCGGTCTTCTCGCGCAGCTCCTGCGCGGACAGCTCGGCGAGGGAGGCGTCCTCGGGCACCTTCTCGGCCTTGGGCCCGAAGACCTTCCACAGGTGGCGGACCGCGAAGACCGCGTCCTGCTCCGTCTGCGTACCGGTGGGCGTGGCGGTGGACTTCTCGGTGCCGGATGCGTCGACGACGGTGCTGGTCATCACGCATCACCTCCCTGGGTCGGGGTCTCGGTGAGAATTTCGGCGCACTTCTCCCCCACCATCAGCACGCCGATCATCGGGTTCACGGCGGGCATCGTCGGGAAGACGGACGCGTCCGCGATACGGATACCGTTCAGCCCGCGGATCTTCAACTGCGGGTCGACGACGGCGAGTTCGTCGTCGACGGCACCCATCTTGCAGGTGCCGGCGGGGTGGTAAACGGTGTGCGCGGCCTTGCGGACCAGCTCGCTGATCTCCGCGTCGTCGGTGACGTCGGGGCCGGGGAAGACCTCGCGCTTGAGCCACTTGGCGAACGGCTCGGACTGCGCGACCTTGCGCGCCAGCTTGATGCCGTCGACCAGGGTCTGCCCGTCGTAGTCGCCCTCGTCCTCGAAGTACTTGAAGTCCAGCGCGGGCTTGACCTCGGGGTCCGCGGAGGTCAGGTAAAGCCGGCCGCGGGCGCGGGACTTGGGGATGTTCGGGGTCATCGACACGCCGTGCTCGGGGCGTTCGTAGCCGAGGCGCTCGGGGTTGTCGGTGAAGGGGATCTGGTAGAAGTGGAACATCAGGTCCGGGCCCTTGTGGTCCGGGTCCCGCTTCACGAAGAGGCCCGCGTCGGAGTCCATCGCGGAGTTCCCCGGGAGCGGCCCGTTGGTCTCCCAGACGATGACCGACTCCGGGTGGTCGATCAGGTTCTCACCGACGCCCGGCAGGTCGAGCTTGCACTCGATGCCCAGCGCCTCCAGGTCCTTCTTCGGACCGATGCCGGAGTGCAGCAGCAGCCGCGGGGTGTCCACCGCGCCGGCGCAGACCAGCACCTCGCGGCCGGCCTCCAGGTAGATCTCCTCGCCGTCCTTGGTGCGGACGTGGACGCCCTTGGCGGTGGTGCCGTCCAGCTCCAGCCGGTACGCCCAGGTCTCCAGCAGCAGCGTCAGGTTCGGCCGGTCACCGGCCTCCATGTGCGGGTGCAGATAGGCGACCGAGGCGGAGGAGCGCTTGTTGTTCTCCGGGTGGTAGGAGAGGTCGAAGAAGCCGACGCCCTCCTCGAAGGGCTGGTCGTTGAAGCCGACGACCTCGGGGACGTCCAGGGCGTCCTTGACGGCCTCGATCCAGTCCGTGGCGATCTGGTTCTGGTCCTTCTTGGCCACCCGCACGATGTTGTTGCGGAGCTTGCCGAAGTACGGGTCCATCGCCTTGGCGTTCCAGCCGGCGGCGCCCGCTTCTTCCCACTCGTCCCAGTCGGACGGCAGCGGCTTGAAGGAGATCAGGGTGTTGTGCGACGAGCAGCCGCCGAGGACCTTGGCGCGGCTGTGCAGGATGTGCGAGTTGCCGCGCGGCTGCTCGGTGGTCGTGTACTCGTAGTCCAGCTCGCCGCCGAGCAGGCCGAGCCACTTGCGCAGCGTCAGCACGTCCTCACGGTCGATGTCGGACGGGCCGCCCTCGATGACGGCGACGGTGACGTCGGGGTCCTCGGTCAGGCGGGAGGCGATCACCGATCCTGCGGTGCCGCCGCCGACGATCACATAGTCCGCGGACATCTTCTTCGCTGCTGCGGGAGACATGGGTAGCTCCTTGTGTTTTCCAAAGTTCGAGCGGGTGCGCAGTGCTTCGGAGCGGGTGCGCTCGGCGGGGCTGCGGTTCCGCTGGGCCGCTTCGTCGCGGCCGGGGAGGTACAGGGCGGGCCGGGCCTACGGGGATGGGGGGGGTGCGGCCGGGCCCGCTTCGGGGGGACGGGCTGCGGGTGGCCGGGCGGGTGCGGGGTGCCGCTGCCCGCCCGGTCACCGCGGGCTCGTCAGCCCGCGAACCAGCGCACCGGCTCCGGGCGCAGGTTCTCGTAGATGTGCTTGCTCTCGCGGTACTCGTCCAGACCGGCCGGGCCCAGCTCGCGGCCGATGCCGGACTTGCCCATGCCGCCCCACTCCGCCTGCGGGAGGTAGGGGTGGTAGTCGTTGATCCAGACGGTGCCGTGGCGCAGCCGGGCCGCGACCCGGCGGGCGCGCGCGGTGTCACCGGACCACACCGCGCCGGCCAGGCCGTACTCGGTGTCGTTGGCGAGCTCGACGGCCTCGTCCTCGGTGGTGAAGGTCTCCACCGTCAGGATCGGCCCGAAGGTCTCCTCGCGGATCACCTTCATGCCGCGGTGGCACTGGTCGAGGATGGTCGGCTGGTAGAAGTAGCCACTTTCGGGGCGGGTCTCGCTCGGCTTGGGGCGCGAGCCGCCGCAGCGCAGCCGGGCGCCTTCCTTGAGCGCGGACTCGACGTACGCCTCGACCTTGTCCAGCTGCTGCTGGGAGACGAGCGGGCCGCACTCGACGCCCTCTTCGGTGCCCCGGCCGAGCTTGATCCGCTCGGCGCGGCGGGCCAGCTCGGCGACGAAGCGGTCCTTGACCGACGCCTGGACGATCAGCCGGGCACCGGCCGAGCAGACCTGGCCGCTGTGGATGAACGCGGCGTTCAGCGCCTGGTCGACGGCGGTGTCGAACTCCTCGTCCGTGGCGCAGGCGTCGGCGAAGACCACGTTGGGGTTCTTGCCGCCCAGCTCCAGCGCGATCTTCTTCGCGCCGGACACGGCGGCCGCGCCGGCCTTCGTACCGCTGACGATGCCGCCGGTGAAGGAGAACAGGTCCACGTCCGGGTGCTCGGCGAGGCGCTGGCCGACGGGCAGGCCCGCGCCGGTGACGATGTTCGCCACGCCGGTGGGCAGCCCGGCCTCCACGCACAGCTTCACCAGGTGCACGGTGGACAGCGGGGTGACCTCGCTGGGCTTGATCACGAAGGTGTTGCCCGCCGCGAGCGCCGGAGCGATCTTCCAGCTGGCCTGCAGCAGGGGGTAGTTCCAGGGCGTGATCATCGCGCAGACGCCGACCGGCTCGTACACGACGACGCTGTGCACGTCCTCGCTGCCCGCGTCCACGACCCGGCCGCCGCTCTCGTTCATCACGAGGTCGGCGAAGTACCGGAAGGCGTTGGTCACGTCATCGACGTCGACCCGGCCCTCCTCCAGGGTCTTGCCGGTGTCCCGGCTCTCGATCAGCGCGATCTCCTCGCGGTCCCGCTGCAGGAAATCCGCGACGCGGCGCAGCAGCGCGGCCCGCTCGGCGGCGGCCGTGCGCGGCCACTCACCGGCCCCGCCGCCGAATGCCCGGGACGCGGCGGCGACCGCCGCGTCCACGTCCTCGACGCCGCCTTCCGACACGACCGCCAGCACCGTCGCATCGGCGGGGTCGAGGACCTCCCGCGTGGCGTCGGATGCGGCGGCGCGCCACACCCCGTCTACGTGAATGGTCTCGATTGCCGACACGTCCGCTCAGCCTTCCACTTCCACTTGCCGTTTTGTGCCGCTGGTTCACACCAGCAACATCGACCCCTCCCCGCTTATCTGATCCTCATGCGCAAAAGTTCACGGAAGGTGACCGGGCTCACGGATTTACTGGCGAGTTGCCCGAGCTTGTCCCGTTTTGGCTGATAGGTGCCCTCTACAGCGGGGTGAAGAACCGGCCACAGCCGGAGTGGAAAAACAGCGAGCCCGCACCACTCACCGTGAAGTGAGCGGTACGGGCTCGCGCCGTCCCCCGAGGGGGAACGGATCAGATCAGGCCCAGGCCGCGGACCGCGTCGCGCTCCTCGACCAGCTCCTGCACCGAGGCGTCGATGCGGGTGCGGGAGAAGTCGCTGATCTCCAGGCCCTGGACGATCTCGTACTTGCCGTCCTTGGTGGTGACCGGGAAGGAGGAGATGAGGCCCTCCGGCACGCCGTAGGAGCCGTCCGAGGGGATACCCATCGAGGTCCAGTCGCCGGCGGCGGTGCCGTTCACCCAGGTGTGCACGTGGTCGATGGCGGCGTTCGCGGCCGAGGCGGCCGAGGAGGCGCCACGGGCCTCGATGATCGCCGCACCGCGCTTGGCGACGGTCGGGATGAACTCGTCGGCCAGCCACTGCTCGTCGTTCACGACCTCGGCGGCGTTCTTGCCGGCCACCTCGGCGTGGAAGATGTCCGGGTACTGGGTCGCGGAGTGGTTGCCCCAGATCGTGAGCTTCTTGATCTCGGAGACCGGCACGCCGGTCTTCTTCGAGAGCTGCGAGAGCGCACGGTTGTGGTCCAGGCGGGTCATCGCGGTGAACCGCTCGGCCGGTACGTCCGGCGCGGCGGCCTGGGCGATCAGCGCGTTGGTGTTGGCCGGGTTGCCGACGACCAGGACCTTGATGTCGTCCGCCGCGTGGTCGTTGATGGCCTTGCCCTGCGGCTTGAAGATGCCGCCGTTGGCCTCCAGCAGGTCACCGCGCTCCATGCCCTTGGTACGGGGGCGGGCGCCGACCAGCAGGGCGACGTTCGCGCCGTCGAAGGCGACGTTCGGGTCGTCGGTGATCTCGATGCCCTGGAGCAGCGGGAAGGCACAGTCGTCGAGCTCCATCGCGGTGCCCTCGGCGGCCTTCAGGCCCTGCGGGATCTCCAGGAGGCGCAGCTTGACCGGCACGTCGGCACCGAGGAGGTGACCGGAAGCGATGCGGAAGAGGAGTGCGTAGCCGATCTGGCCGGCGGCGCCGGTGATGGTGACATTGACGGGAGTGCGGGTCATGGCGATCTCCTGCGGCGTGTTTTTTCTGGGGGCGAGCCCCAGAGCCACCATGTTGCGGTGGGCGGTGGGTGTCCCTGCCCATGTATACGGAGCCTCTTGATGTATCTCGGTATCAAGAGACCCGGGCGTCAGGCTATCGGACGGCGGCGCCGCACCGGTGACAGGCCGGTGTGTAACTCCTCACCGGCCGTCACCCCGCAGGTCACGGCCGCTCGCCCGAGGACGCGCGACCGCGGGCCCGCGGCGGACGGAGAGCGGCCGCCCGCGACAAGGAGGGGAGCGCGAGCGGCCGCCGGGCGGTGCCACACCCGTGGGGGGTCGACCGGGCGCCTGCCCCGTTCCGTCCGGGTCATGCCCACGGTTCCGCGGACCGCCCGATCGGCCCAACGCGGGCCGCGCCGGGCGGGGTCAGCGCCCGGTGGCCGGGGCCGACTCCGTGCCCGTGGCGGCTTCCGGTTCGGTGCAGCTCTGGTAGCCCGCGTTCGTCGTGCCGCACGCCCTGACCTTCTCCGGCGCGCCGCTGACCTGCACCATCGGGGTGTACGCCGAACCGTCGCCGGCCGCCTTGGCCTCCTCCGTACGCCCGCCGGAGGTGACGGTGGCGCGGTCGCCCTGCGCGCCGCCCGTGAGCCGGGCCCAGGCGGCACCGCAGACCTTGCTGTACCGGACCTCGACCAGCGCGCCGCCCATCACGCCCCGGGACGGGGTCGTGGCGTGCGTGCCGCCGCAGCCCATCTCCTCGGGGTCCTTGCCCGTGCAGCCGGCGCCGCTGCACTTCACGCCGGCCGGCAGGTCGGGCGCCTGCGACCGGGTCGGCGTGGGCGCGGGCGCCGCCCGCTGCCCGCCGTCCCCGTCGCCGAGCAGCAGCACGGCAGCGGCGATCAGCAGCAGCGCCCCGACGACGCCGGTCACGAACATCGTGATGCGGCGGCGGCGCTCCGGGTCGGGCCCGGCGGCCGGTGCCGCGGGCGGGGCTGTGGGCGGTGACACGGGCGGTGACACGGACGGGGCGGGTGCCGGGGGTATGGAGGGCGCGGGGTGCGCGCCCAGGGTCGGGGAGCCGTCGCGCTGGTGCGGGAATCTCGGCGCGGCGGGCGCTTCGGACGCGACGGACGCCTCGGCGGGCGCTTCCGGCGCGACGGGCGCCGCGGCGGGCGCTTCGGGCGCGGCGGGCGCCGGGGCCGCGGCCACCGGCCGCTTCCCGAGGCCCCCCTTCGGCTCGTCCGGCGCCGGGCCGAACTCGCCGAGCGCGGCCCGCGCCTGGGCCACCCGTATCGCCTCCATCGTGACGTCGTGCCGCATCTCCGCACGGCTCCAGGCCCGTTCGGCCAGCTCCCACATGGTCGTGAGATGGCCGGTGTGCGCGCCCGTCACCTCGGCCAGCGCCACCACCGCACGCTGCGGCGCCAGCAGCCGCCCGTTGAGGTAACGCTCCCACGACGTCTTGCTGTAGCCCGTACGGTCCGCGAGGGCCGATATGCTCAGCCCGCTCCGCTCCACCTGCCTGCGTAACTGTCCGGCGAACTCCCGCACCTGCGGATCGAGTTCCTCCGGTAGCGCCCTCCAGCGAGGCATTGCCTCCCCCTATCCCCCCGAACTGCTGCGGCTATCCGTTGGGATGCCGGCAGCCAGGATGCCAGTTCCCATGAAAGCGGCGCAGGGGAGCGTTCACGCTTCGGACACGCGCCTCCGCACGCCGTCCACGTACGGAACCTTCACTTCGGCATACGGAAGCACTGCCGGCGGCCGCCGTCCGCCGGCTCCAGGCAGAGCGTGATCCCGCCCGTCCCCTTCGCCGCCGACATGGGCGTGACGAGGTAGCCCTCGGCGTCGTACGCGTCGGCCACCCGTACCGCGCGCGGCCGTTGGCCCGGGACGGTCAGCACCACCCGGTCGCCGACCGTGCCGTGCGTGACCCGGCCCCAGGCCGCCCGGCAGACCGTGCTGTACCGCACCTGGAGCCGCGCGCCCCCGGCGACCGTCCGCTCCAGCGGGGTCACCAGCCGCCCGGCGCCGCCGCACCGCATGGCCTCGGGGTCACCGCCCCCACACGACGCGCCGCGGCAGCCGACCGCGGGAGGCGCCGGCACGGAGACGGGCCCCGCCGCGGTGGCCGGACCCGCCGCCGCCCGCGCGCTGCCCGCCCCGTGGCCCGGCGCGGCGAGCAGGGCGACGGCCCCCGCGACGGCGAGGGCCACGACCGCCGCGACGGCCGTGCCGAGCAGCGTGCGCGGCCCTCTCGGCCCGGGAGCGGGGCCCCGGCCCGGCGGGCGCGCGGACGCCTCCAGGAGGGGCGTGGGCGCTTCCAGGGCGGGCGTGGGCGCCTCGGGCGGCGGCGCTGCGCCCGGGGCCGGGCCCGCCGCCGCGCGGCCGCTCCAGGCGTGCTCCGCCAGCTCCCACAGGGCGAGGAGGCGGCCCGGCCGCTGCCGCGCCAACCGGCACAGCGCCTCGACCGCGTCCCGGGGCGGCAGCTTCGTGCCGTTGAGGTACCGCTGCCAGGAGGACTTGCTGTACGGAGTGCGCGCGGCGAGCGCGGCCAGGCTCAGCCCCGTACGCGCGCGCAGCTCCCGCAACCCCTCGGTCAGCCGCGCGGATTCGACCGTCTCCGGCGGCGGAGCGCCGCTCACCGCCGCAGCACCTTCCAGGTGTCGGGGCCCACGATCCCGTCGGCGGGCAGCCCGTGCACGGCCTGCAGACGCTTCGCGGCCCGCATGGTCTTCTCGCCGACGATGCCGTCGACCGCGCCCGGGTCGTAGCCGTGGTGGGCCAGCAGGCACTGCGCCTCGACGACCTCCCAGCCCTGCCCTCCGTTGGCCAGCACCGCGTCATCGGACGTGCTGTGTCCGGCGTACAGCGCTCCGGCCCCGGTACGGGCGACCCGGCAGCCGAAGGTCCGCCCCGGCTCGGGCCGGAACGCGCCCGGCGACGCCTCCGCGACGGCCGCCGGCGCGGCCGGCCCCCTCTCCCAGGGCCGCATCACCAGCAGGACGGCGGCGACGGCCAGCAGAGCGGCCACGAGCCCCACGGCGAGCAGCGCCTTCACACGGTGCGGCGGGGCCTGCGGGGCCGACGCGTCCGGCGGTCCGGGTGGCGAGCCCGGCGGTCCGGGCGCGGGGCTCTCGGGCGGCGCGGACGCCGGAGTTTCAGGCGCGGACGCCCGTACCGAAGGCGCGGACGCCCGTACCGAGGGTGCGGACGCCCGTACCGAAGGCGTCCGCCCCTCCCAGGCCGCCGCCGCGACCTCCTGAAGGGCCAGCAGCCGGGTCGGGTCGGTGCCGCAGACCCGCGCGAGCGCCTCGACCGCGTCCCGCGGCGGCAGCTTCTTGCCGTTGAGGTACCGCTCCCAGGACGACTTGCTGTACGGGGTCCTGGCGGCCAGCGCGGCCAGGCTCAGGCCGCTGTGGTCCTTCAGTTCCCTGAGCCGTACGACGAGTTGCCGCACCCGCTGGTCGAGCGGTGCGGGCAACTCCTGCCAACGCGACATGTCCCACTCCAC
This sequence comes from Streptomyces sp. NPDC053542, assembly GCF_044544685.1. Classification (NCBI taxonomy): domain Bacteria; kingdom Bacillati; phylum Actinomycetota; class Actinomycetes; order Kitasatosporales; family Streptomycetaceae; genus Streptomyces; species Streptomyces sp. NPDC053542. The sequence goes on along the minus strand of NZ_JBITXL010000008.1, from coordinate 351,194 downwards.
ACGCGTCGAAGTTCCCCCGAGGCGTACCGCCTCCTCTGGTGCGGATGATGCCCACGGAGGGGGCTCCGGTTCCCCGGCCTCCGGTTCCCGCGCCCCGCCACGTCCCACGCCGGCGTCCCCGCGCGCCGCGTCCCAGCAGGTCAGCCCCTGGGACGTCCCACGATCGCCCAACTCCCCCGGAAACGCTGGCCGGTGGCCGGGCCCGCCGCGCAGAGTCGTCGTGGCCCACCGGGCGGCGCGGTCCGCTCCGCGCCGCCCCCACACCACGGGAGGAAACCGCACCATGACCACACGCAAGCGGCTCGCACTGACCATCGCGGCGCTCGCCGCCGCCGTCACCGCCGCGGTGGCGCCCACGGCCACCGCCTCGTCCGCCGGCGCGCAGGAGGGCGCCTGCACGGGATGGCGGACCATCCAGGCCGACGGCAACGCCGTCGGGCTCAAGTACCGCGAGTGCGACCGCTACAGCGGCTCGGCCACGCAGACCAAGGCCCAGCTCTACCTGTGGGACAACAAGCACGACGGGAAGATCGCCCAGGGGTACACCGCGACCGGTTCGAACATCAACGGCGAGTGGCGCGAGAGCTGGTTCCACTACTACGGCTGGGGCAACGAGTCCCAGCACAGCCCGCTGATCGACACCGGCTGGCACAAGGGGCACGACGTGCACGTCCGCCTCAAGGCCGTGCGGGGCTGAGGCCGTGCGGGGCTGAGCACGCCGGAGGCCCGTTCTCCCCGGGGGAGAACGGGCCTCGGAACGGCCTTGAGCCTGAGTCAGCGCACCGTGAAGTGGACGATGTCGTCCAGGAACGGCAGCGACAGCCAGGGCTTGGGCTGGATCATGAGCGCCAGCATCACGATCACGAAGCCGAGCCCGCCGTACGTCGCCATGTCCGTGAAGCGCGACCGTACGGCGAGCATGCCGACGGACGGCAGGACGCGCCGCAGTACCGCGCCGGCCAGCAGCGACAGCCCGATCAGCAGGATCCCCGCCCGGAAGGCGTCGAGGGAGAGCACGAACAGCCCGAGCGCGACCCCGCCGATCACCGTGAGCAGCGGCCACTGCCGGACCGGCGCCGGCGCGTCACCGGGCGCCGCGCGGCCGCCGCCCTGGGGGCGCGCGGTGTCCTTCGTGATCAGCGGAAAGCGTCGTGTGAGGCGCTGCGGCCTGGACACCCCGTCCGAGTGCGCTCCGGCGTTCATGCGCTCGCTGCCCTTCTGTCGTCCGTACGCTCGTCGGCCCGCCGCCGTGGCTCAGCCGGCCGCGCGCTCGGCGGCCTCGACGACGTTGACCAGCAGCATCGCGCGGGTCATGGGGCCGACGCCACCCGGGTTCGGGGCGACCCAGCCGGCCACCTCGCGCACGCCCGGGTGCACATCGCCGACGATCTTGCCGTTCTCGTCCCGGCTGACGCCGACGTCCAGGACGGCCGCGCCCTCCTTGACGTACTCCGGCTTGATCAGGTGCGGCGAGCCGGCCGCCGCCACGATGATGTCGGCTTCCTTGAGGTGCTTGGCGAGGTCGCGGGTGCCGGTGTGGCACTGGGTCACCGTGGCGTTCTCGGACTTGCGGGTGAGCAGCAGCGGCATCGAGCGGCCGATGGTCACGCCGCGGCCGACCACGACGACCTCGGCGCCCTTGATCTCGACGCCGTACTGGCGCAGCAGCGTCAGGATGCCGTTCGGCGTGCAGGGCAGCGGCGCCTGCTCGTTGAGCACCAGGCGGCCGAGGTTGGTCGGGTGCAGGCCGTCGGCGTCCTTGGCCGGGTCGATCAGCTCCAGGACGCGGTTCTCGTTGATGCCCTTGGGCAGCGGCAGCTGGACGATGTAGCCGGTGCAGGCCGGGTCCTCGTTCAGCTCGCGGACGGCCGCCTCGATCTCCTCCTGGGTGGCCGTGGCGGGCAGCTCGCGCTGGATGGAGGCGATGCCCACCTGCGCGCAGTCGCGGTGCTTGCCCGCGACGTACTTCTGGCTGCCGGGGTCCTCGCCGACCAGGATGGTGCCCAGACCGGGCTGTACGCCCTTGGCCTTCAGGGCCTCCACACGGGCGGACAGGTCGGACTTGATCGCGGCGGCGGTGGCCTTGCCATCGAGAATCTGGGCGCTCATGGCTCCTATCCTCCCGGATGACGGGGCCGGCGTACCAATCAGGGCCGGGTTCGGAGGTCGACGCGCGTAGAGGCACAGCGGTTGTCGCGAGCGGACCACAGAGCTGTCCAATCTCGGTAACAGGAACAACACATATCGGGATCACCTGGGGACTACGGACTCTCGTCCGCTGGACAAAGCCTTTATCCGGACTTCACGATGTTGCGACACGTGCTGCAGTCGCAGGAGGGGCCGAATGCGACGGCGGCACGTTCGGGGGAGAACACCAAGCACTCTTCACGGCTCACGCAGCAACGCGCTGCGGGGGCGGTCCGGTGGCTTCCCGTAGTAACCGTCGGCCCGCCACGTCCCCGCCCGAAGGAAGCTTCCGTGAGTTACCCTCCGCCGCCCGCCGGCGACCCGAACAACCCCTACAGCCAGCAGCCGCCCCAGCAGCCGCAGGGCCAGCCCGGCTACGGCTACCCCCAGCAGGCCCCCCAGGGCGTCCCGCCGCAGCAGGGCTACGGCTACCCGCAGCAGGCCCCGGGCGCGCCGCAGCAGCCGTACGGCCAGCAGGCCGCGTACGGCCAGCAGCAGCCCGCCGGCAGCTCCGTCCAGGCCAACAACGGCTACATCAACCTCGTCAGCGGCCCGGTGCTGCTCGCGACGATGGGCCAGCGCTTCCTCGCGCGGCTGCTGGACGGCGTGATCGTCGGTGTGATCATGACGATCGCCATGGTCGCGGGCATGGGCAGCGTCGTCGGCATCGCCGGTGACGCCGCCGAGGACTGCGGCAGCTACATGGACCCGGGTTACGACGCCTGCATGAACGAGGCCGCCGCGCAGGCCAGCAGCGGTGTCGCCGTCATGTTCGGCATCCTGGGCATCTTCGCTCTCTTCATGCTGCTCTACGAGTGGCTGATGATCGGCATCAAGGGCGCCACCTTCGGCAAGATGGCGCTCGGCCTGCGGGTCGTCAAGGAGTCCACCGGCGGCGTCCCCGGCGTCGGCGCGGGCTTCATCCGCTACATCATCCCGATGGTCGGCGCGTTCATCTGCTACATCGGCATGCTGCTGACCTACCTGTCGCCGTTCTTCGACAACAGCGGCAAGCTGCAGGGCTGGCACGACCGTGCCGCCGGCACCGTGGTGATCAAGAAGTAAACGGTGGTCGAGAAGTAAACGGTGGTCGAGAAGTAACCACCGCACCGAAGGCCCCCGTCCACACCGTGGACGGGGGCCTTCGTCATGCGTCGTTACCCCACCCGCGCCCCTCATGTCACAGTCCGTAACAGAATCCGCACGTCAGGCTGATTTCGATCACTCTCCGCCGCTACCCTTCCGATGATCCACCGGGGGAAGGGACGGCTCATGTTCAGCATCATCGTGGTGCCCTCGCCGTGCGGCGGGAGCGGGGAACAGATCCGGCTGGAGCCGGGCGAGACCCTGGGATTCGGCCGCTCGGAGCGGCGCAGCGACGGCGGCCGCCAACTGACCATCCCGCACTGCGGAGTCTCGCGTACGGCCGGGGAGATCACGGCCACCGGTGCGTACTGGACGCTGACCAACCACAGCGCCCGCCAGACCTACGTCGTGGAGAACCCGGAGGGCGCGGGCGAGCACGTCAAGGTCGCGCCGGGGCGGATCGGGGCGCCGATCCCGTTCGAGTTCGCGCGGGTCGTCCTGCCCGCCGCCGATGAGCTGCTGACCTTTGACGTCTGGGCGCCGCGCCACGACTACGCCGACCCGCTCACCGGCTCCGACGGCGGCGAAGCCACAGTCCTCGCCTTCCCGCTCGATCGCACCAAGCGCTACTTCCTCGTCCTGGCCGCGCTGTGCGAGCCGCGGCTGAGCGGCGCGCCGCACGCCCCGCTGCCCACCACCGACCGGATCGTCGAGCGGCTGCGGCCGGTGTGGCCGGCCGCCGGACGGGCCGCCGTGCAGTGGAACATCGACTACCTCGCGGTCAAACTGCGCCTCAAGCAGCCGCCCGAGTCCGCCGACTGCGGCCCGCGGCTGAACGGCAAGAAGGAGTCCGTGGTCTCCCTCGCGCTCCGCTTCGACCTCGTGCGCGAGGACGAACTGGGCGTGCTGGACGGGGTACTGACGGCATGACGGACCCACGGCCCGGCGTCGCGGTCCCCGTGCCGGCCGGGTTCCGCATCGGCCGGTGGGAAGTGGGCGAGCCGATCGCCTCGGGCGCGTTCGGCAGTGTGTACGCGGCGCGCGCGGTGGACGGCGGTGAGGCCGGTCCGGGTGCCGGGCAGCCCGCCGAGGCCGCCCTGAAGTTCCTGCCCACCGGCACCCGTACACCCCGGCAGCTGCACCACCTGCGGGACCTCGCCGAGCGCGAACTCGCCCTGCACCGCAGGTGCCGGCAGCCGCGGCTGATCCGGATGTACGAGGCGCTCACCGTCGACGCGCCGGAGTGTCCCGACGTCGACGGCGCCACCGTCCTGGTCCTGGAACGTGCGGAAAGCTCCCTGGCCGCGCTGCTCTCGCTCGTCTCGCTGGTGGCACCGGGCCCGCTGCCCGGCGCCGGGACCCTGCTCGTCCAGATCTGCGAGGGGCTGGCCCAGTTGCACGGCGCGGGCTGGGTGCACGGCGATCTCAAGCCCGGCAATGTGCTGTTGATGTCCCGGGGGGCCGGGGCCGCCGGGGCGGGCAGCGGGGCGGCGGACGCCGTCGCGCCCGACACCGTACGGCTCGCCGACTTCAACCTCGCCGCGGAGCTGGAGGGCACCCACGCCTACTCCCCCGCCTTCTCCACGCCCGACTACACTCCGCCCGAACTGCTCTGGTCCGAGATCGGCGAGCGCGGCCGGCTGGTCCGGCCCAGCGCGGACATCTGGGCCTTCGGCGTCCTCGCCCACCTCGTCCTCACCGGGACCTCCCCCTTCCCGGGCGGCACGCCCTCGGCCCGCCGGGACGCCGTGCTGAGCTATGCCCAGGGCAGCGGCGGCCTGCGGCTGTCGCCCGCGCTCGCCTCCCCCTGGCGGGAGATCGTCCGCGACTGTCTGGCGCCGACGCACGAGGAGCGCGCCGCACATGACGCGCCGTCACTGCTGCGCCGCACGCAGGAGGCGGCCGGGACCGCCGTTCGCTCACCGGCCCCCCGGCGGCGCCTGCGCCGGGCCGTTGCCGCGGGCGGTGCCGCCCTGCTGCTGATGGCCGCGTCCGCGGGGGCCACCGCGCTGCTGCTGGGCGGCGCGCCCGGAGCCGCCCAGGAGAGCAAGGCCCCGACCGGCTATGACCGCTGCAAGAAGGGCCACGTCTGCTTCTTCACCGAAGCGGCCGGAAAGGGCGACATGTGCAGCTGGTTCGGCTTCGACGAGGACTGGCGGACCGGCACGATCTCCTGCCCCTGGAGCGCCCGGACGCCGCCGCGCTCGGTGTTCAACAACGGCGTCGACGGCTCGTACACGGCCGTCTCGTACTACCCCGGCGACGACTTCCGCGGCCCGCAGGGCTGCATCAGCCGCCTCGGCCGCACGGACCTCCCGGCCGGCCAGGAGCAACTCCGCTCCCACCGGTGGGTCAAGAGCTGCTGAGCGCACCCTGAGAGTTCCGAGGTACCGGCCGTCGGCCCGCTCCGGGATGGTGAGGGCATGCCATCACGGGGGTGGCAGTCAACGGAGGGACGTACGACCATGATGCGCAGGATCGCGATGACGGTGGCGACCGCGGCGGTGGCCGTGGGCACGATCGCCATGGCCCCGGCGGGGGCGGCCGCACCGGCGGAGACGGCAGCGCAGGCCGCGGCGCCCAAGGGCTGGAAGCCCTGTCCGGAGGGCGCGGTGTGCCTGTACACCAAGCCGCACGGTCAGGGGAAGGTCCACAAGGTCTGGGCCAACACGAACCGCAACTACAAGCACATCAGCTCGATGTGGAACAACGGGGACACCAGCCACCCGCGCGACCACGCGCGGATCAAGCGGTTCAGCAACGACTGGACCTGTCTGGCGCCCGGCTCGTGGCGCAGCGGCCTCGACTACACCGTCGACGCCGTCCGCTGGCGCAGCGGCTGCTGAGCGGCCACCGCGTACGGGCCCGGCGGAGCGCTCCGCCGGGCCCGTACGCGCGGTGATCAGTGGAAGAAGTGGCGCGTGCCCGTGAAGTACATCGTCACGCCCGCCTTCTTGGCGGCCTCGATGACCTGCTCGTCGCGGACCGAGCCGCCGGGCTGGGCGACGGCCTTGATGCCGGCCTCGGTGAGGACCTCCAGGCCGTCGGGGAAGGGGAAGAACGCGTCGGAGGCGGCGTACGAGCCGCGCGCCCGCTCCTCGCCCGCGCGCTGCACCGCGAGCTTCGCGGAGTCGACGCGGTTGACCTGGCCCATGCCGACGCCGACCGTCGCGCCGTCCTTGGCGAGCAGGATCGCGTTGGACTTCACGGCGCGGGAGGCGCGCCAGGCGAAGGCCAGCTCGGCGAGCTCGTCGGCGGACAGGGCCTCGCCGGTGGCGAGGGTCCAGTTGGCCGGGTCGTCGCCGTCGGCCTGGAGGCGGTCGGTGACCTGGAGCAGCGCGCCGCCGTCGATGGCCTTGACCTCGACGGGGTTCGCCGGGGCGCCGGGCACGCGCAGCACGCGGATGTTCTTCTTCTTGGTGAGGGCCTCCAGCGCGCCCTCCTCGTAGTCCGGCGCCACGATGACCTCGGTGAAGATCTCCGCGACCTGCTCGGCCATCGCCTTGCTGACCGGGCGGTTGACGGCGATCACGCCGCCGAAGGCGGACAGCGGGTCGCACTCGTGGGCGCGGCGGTGCGCCTCGGCGACGTCCGCGCCGATCGCGATGCCGCAGGGGTTGGCGTGCTTGATGATCGCGACGCAGGGCTCGGCGTGGTCGTACGCGGCACGGCGCGCGGCGTCCGTGTCCGTGAAGTTGTTGTACGACATCTCCTTGCCGTGCAGCTGCTCGGCGTCGGCGAGCCCGCCCCCGTTGCCGTCCACGTAGAGCGCGGCGCCCTGGTGCGGGTTCTCGCCGTACCGCAGGACGTTCTTGCGCTCGTAGGTGGCGCCGGTGAAGGACGGGAAGCCGGAGTCGTCGGCGGCCGCGTAGTCGTCGGCGAACCAGGAGGCGACGGCCACGTCGTACGAAGCGGTGTGCTGGAACGCCTCGGCGGCCAGCCGCTTACGGGTGGCGAGGTCGAAGCCGCCCTCGGAGGCGGCGGCGAGCACGTCTTCGTAACGCTGCGGGTTGACGACGACGGCCACCGAGGGGTGGTTCTTGGCGGCGGCGCGGACCATCGACGGGCCGCCGATGTCGATCTGCTCGACGCACTCGTCCGGGGTCGCGCCCGAGGCGACGGTCGCGGCGAACGGGTAGAGGTTCACGATCACCAGGTCGAACGGCTCGACGCCCAGGTCGGCGAGCTGCCGCTGGTGGTCCTCGAGACGCAGGTCGGCGAGGATGCCCGCGTGCACCTTCGGGTGCAGCGTCTTCACGCGCCCGTCCAGGCACTCGGGGAAGCCGGTCAGCTCCTCGACCTTGGTCACGGGGACGCCGGCCGCCGCGATCTTCCCCGCGGTGGAGCCGGTCGACACGAGCTGGACGCCCGCCGCGTGCAGCCCCTTCGCCAGCTCTTCCAGCCCGGTCTTGTCGTAGACGCTGACCAGCGCGCGGCGGATGGGCCGCTTGGTACCTTCGGCGGTCTCGGTCACGGGATAACTACCTTTCGTCCCTCAGTGCGGTAGCCGTTACGGGCCAGACGCCCCACGACATCGACGAGCAGCGAACGCTCGACTTCCTTGATCCGCTCGTGCAGCGCGGATTCGTCGTCCTCGTCCCGGACCTCGACCACGCCCTGCGCGATGACCGGACCGGTGTCGACGCCGTCGTCGACGAAGTGGACGGTGCAGCCGGTGACCTTCGCGCCGTACGCGAGCGCGTCGCGTACGCCGTGGGCACCGGGAAAGCTGGGCAGCAGCGCGGGGTGGGTGTTCACCACGCGGCCGCCGTACCGGGCCAGGAACTCCTTGCCCAGGATCTTCATGAAGCCCGCCGAGACGACGAGGTCCGGCTCGTACGCGGCGGTCGCCTCGGTGAGCGCGAGGTCCCACGCGGCGCGGTCGGCGTGGTCCTTGACCCGGCAGACGAACGTCGGCAGCCCGGCGCGCTCGGCGCGCTCCAGGCCGGCGATGGCCCCCCGGTCGGCGCCGACGGCCACGATCTCGGCGCCGTACGCCTCCGCGCCCTGCTCGGCGATGGCGTCCAGCAGCGCCTGGAGATTGGTGCCGGAACCGGACACCAGCGCGACGATCCTGGCCGGGCGGCCGGGACGTGCGGGCGCGGGGACGGTGAGTGGGGAGGAAGCCACGGCGGTTCTTTCTCGGTCTCGCGAGCTTTGTGTGGTCGTACAAGGCCATGGGTACCGGAAATCCGGGGAACCCTACGAAGGCGCCGACCGTCAGCAACGATACCGGCACTCCGCGCGGCCCCCGCGGGACGGGGGCGGACGCGGGAGGTAGCGTCGGGCGTAAGACCGCAAGTGATCTGTGCAGATCGCGCGCGATTCGTGGTGGACCCGCCGCCGGACGGACGGACCGGCGATCGGACGAGACAAGGGGAAGACGCACCTCAGATGACGGACCGACGCCGCCGGGCAGCATTCCTTCTCCCCCTCCCCGCCACCGCTCCCGGGGCGGCGGTGCTGCTGCCGCGCGAGGGCAAGCCGTCGCCGTCCTCCTCGGAGGGCACTTCCGGGGACGGCCGCGGTGCGGGGGCCGGCGGCCAGGACGGCCGGGACCGGGACCGGGACAACCCCTTCGCCGCACCGCCGGCCGGGACACCCGACCGGGAATGGCGGCCGCGCCACGCGCACTCGGGCCATCCCGAGGACTCCGGGGACTCCGGAAAGTCCGGGGACACCGAGAAATCCGGGAAGGACGCGCAGGGCTCCTCCGACGAGCACGACGGCCGGCATGCCTGGGGCAGCCAGTGGAGCAGCCGGCAGCCGGGTCGCCAGAGCGGCGGATTCGGCAGCCGCCCCGGGCGCGGCGGACCGGAGGGACCGGGCGGCTCCGGCGGCCCCGGGCAGACCGGGCTGCGCTGGGACCCGACCGACCCGGCCCAGCGCCGGGCGCGCTACGCCCTCCTCTCGGGCATGTGGGCGTTCTTCTTCTCGCTCTTCAGCCTCCCCGAGATCGCCCTGCTGCTCGGCGCGCTGGCCCTGTACTGGGGCATCAGCGCGCTGCGCGCCAAGCCGCGCGCGGGCAAGCCGGGCGGGGACAAGCCCACGCAGGCCAGGGCCACCGCGGCGGACATCTCGGGCGGCGTCCCCCCGCACGGCGCGGACACCACGACGGCGGGACCGCCGCACGCGACCGCCGGCAACACGGGCGCGCCCGCGGCCTACGGCAGCACCCGGCCGCAGACCACCGCGGCACTGAGCGGGCTGGTCACGGCGTGCCTGGCACTGTGCATCGTGGCCGCGGGATTCACCCTCCAGCTCGTGTACAAGGACTACTACACCTGCGTCAACGACGCCCTCACCCAGTCCGCCCGGCACTCCTGCGAGGACCTCCTCCCGGAGCAGCTGCGGCCGATCCTGAGCGTGCAGGAGTAAGGCCCGCAGAGGTCGCGCGGGCTACCGCTCCGTCCGAGGCGGGCGGAGCTTCGGCAGTGGTGACCGGAGCTTCCGCAGCGGCGAGCGGCCGAGCGTGCGCCACAGGTGCCACTCGCGCAGGGCGAGGGCGCCCGGTACGGCGACGGCCGCCGTCCAGGCCGCTGCTGCCGCGCCCGTGAGCCACCAGCTCGGGCCGACGTGCCGGAGCGCGGCGGTGCCGAGCGCGCCGCCCGCCGCGCCCGCGAGCACCGCGGCCCCGGCCCCGCACACCAGTGCCGCGAGCGCCGCGACCGTGGCGGTGGAGCGGCGGTTCCAGCGCAGCAGCCGGGCCTCGGGCCCGCGCGCGGCCGCCCCGCCACCGGTCCGCTCCGCCGCTTCCCGTACCGCCTCCGCCGCGGCGCGCGCGGGCCGTGCCGCGTACCACGCGGCGGCCGCCCCCGCCGCGACGGGCCCGATGGCCGCCGCCCAGGTCAGCGGGGATCCGGCGGCCTCCTGCGGGACCGCGCCGAGCAGCGGGAAGGGCGGCAGGCCCGCCGGGTAGCCCGCGGCGCCGAGCGGCCCTGCCGTACTGCCCGCGCCGAGCGTGAAGCCGGGGCCCAGCGCGTACGCGGCGCCCCAGACGGCCGCGTTCGGCAGCAGCAGGAGGCAGACCAGCAGGACCGTGCCGCGGCCGGGCCAGTCCGGGGCGACGTGCAGGACGTGGTGGCGCACGGCGCCCGCGTGCCACACCAGGCCGGTCATGACCAGCAGCGCGCCCGCGGCGAGCAGGACCGCGCCGGCCGCACAGGCGGCGCGCAGCGCGGCGGCGCGCCGGGGCGGGGCGAGGGCCGCGCGCACGCCGGGCGGCAGTCCGGCCCAGAGCTGCCGGGCGCGCGCGGGCAGCGGCAGGACGGCGCCCAGCCCGACCGTGCGCGCCGCCACCACGGCCACCGTGCCCGCGGCGGTGAGCGGCACGCACAGCAGCGCGCTCACCGGCGCGACCCGCAGCGCCCCGGACGCCGCGTACGCCACGGCGGCCGCGGCGGTCAGCAGGTAGCCGCCGAGGAACCGGCCGAGCACGGCGCCGGGGGAAGCGGGGCGGCGCAGGGCTCCCCTGCCGCGCGCATGCCGCCGTGGTCCGCCGCCCGCCGCCGCCAGGGCGCGCTGGGCGCAGCGGTACAGCAGCCATACGGGCACGGCGACGAGGAGCAGCGGCGTCACGCCCACCGGCACGGCGGCCGCGCCGGGCCCCGCCGTCCGTACGAGGTCGGCGCCGTGCGCGAGCAGCCACAGGTCGGCGGCGATGTGCAGTGCGCCGGAGGGGCTGCCGGCGGCCGGCGCCGGCGCGACGATCCACAGGAGGAGGACGGAGACGGTGCAGACGCCGAGGCCCAGCCCGGCGGTCACCACCCCCGCGAGGAACGCGCCGCCGGTCGTGGTGGCGGGCTGCGCGGCGGCCCCGCCCGGCGTGGCCGCCGTCGGTCCGTTGTCGGTCATCTGGCTCACGCCGCCATGCTGCCAACAACACCCGTTTCCACTACGCAGCGGGCGAATACCGGACGTGTCGCCCAAGATACGTTTATGGGATTTACAACCCGGACAGCCCGAAAGTCCCAGCAGCCCCGACCGGCCGGGGAGGACCCCGGCCCGGCTGACGTACCGTCACCCGCGACCGGTGACGCGCCGTCATCCGCGGCCGGTGACGCCCCCTCCCCCGCGGCCGCCTTCGACGCGCTGTACGTCCGGCACGCGCCGGCGCTCGCCCGGCAGGCGTTCCTCCTCACCGGGCGGCCGCACCTCTCCCGCGAGGCCGTCGAGTGGGGCTTCCAGCTGGCCTGGCAGCGCTGGCCGGAGGTGGCCCGCGACCACGACCCGGCCGGCTGGGTGCGGGCCGCGGCACACGAGTACGCACTCTCTCCCTGGCACCGCTTCCGCCCCAGCTCCTTCCGGTCCCCCGCGAAGGCGTCGGGCAGCGGCCGGCCCGATCCGCTGCTGACCGCCCTGCTGCGGCTGCCCGCGCCCTACCGCCGCGCCCTGCTGCTGCACGACGCCGTCGGCCTGGAGCTGCCCGAGACCGCGGCCGAGATCGAGGCGAGCACGCCGGCCGCGCACGGGCGGCTCACGCACGCCCGCGAGGCGCTGGCCGGGCGGCTGCCGGAGCTGGGGCTGGCCGGGGAGCCGCCGGCCCGGCAGCGGGAGATCCTGTGCGAGCGGCTGGCGCGGCTGGCGGCGGCCCACCCGGTACGGACGGCGGCGGCCCGTGCCGTACGGACCGGCAGCGAGCGCAGCACCCGGCGGATGACACGCAGCGCGATCGGGCTGACCGGGCTGATCGTGGCGGTCACGGCCGCCTCGTTGTGGGCGGGGACCGGCGAACGGTACGTCCAGCCGCCCGCGCCGCCCGGCGCGCCCGCGGGCCAGGCCGGCGACGCGCACGCCGAGCACGACCCGCAGCACCGCCCCTGACGCGCGGCCCGCGGCACCGCCCGTAAAACGCGGGCCCGTACAGACGAACGCGGACCCGTACACCCCCCAAGGGAGTACGGGTCCGCGCTCGGAAAAGCTACGCGCGCGCCACGTCAGGGACGCAGTGCCGCGCCGCGCCGGATTCAGCCGGCGAGCAGCTCACGGGCGAGCTGGGCGGTCTCGGTCGGGGTCTTGCCGACCTTGACACCGGCGGCCTCGAGGGCCTCCTTCTTCGCCTGGGCGGTGCCGGAGGAGCCGGAGACGATGGCGCCGGCGTGGCCCATGGTCTTGCCCTCGGGCGCGGTGAAGCCCGCGACGTAGCCGACGACCGGCTTGGTGACGTTGGCCTTGATGTAGTCGGCCGCACGCTCCTCGGCGTCGCCGCCGATCTCACCGATCATGACGATCAGGTCGGTGTCGGGGTCCGCCTCGAACGCCTCGAGGGCGTCGATGTGGGTGGTGCCGATGACCGGGTCGCCACCGATGCCGACGGCCGACGAGAAGCCGATGTCACGGAGCTCGTACATCATCTGGTACGTCAGCGTGCCGGACTTCGAGACCAGGCCGATGCGGCCCGGCTTCGTGATGTCGCCCGGGATGATGCCGGCGTTGGACTGGCCCGGGGTGATGAGACCGGGGCAGTTCGGGCCGATGATGCGGGTCTTGTTGCCCTTGGCCTTCGCGTACGCCCAGAAGGCGGCGGAGTCGTGGACGGCGATGCCCTCGGTGATCACCACGGCGAGCGGGATCTCGGCGTCGATGGCCTCGATGACGGCGGCCTTGGAGAAGGCCGGCGGCACGAAGAGGACGGAGACGTTGGCGCCCGTCTTCTCCATGGCCTCCTTGACCGAGCCGAAGACCGGTACGGAGGTGCCGTCGAAGTCGACCTCGGTGCCGGCCTTGCGCGGGTTCACGCCGCCGACGATGTTCGTGCCGTCACCCAGCATGAGCTTGGTGTGCTTCATGCCCGTGGCACCGGTCATGCCCTGGACGATGACCTTGCTGTCCTTGTTGAGGAAGATAGCCATTGTTCTGGAGTCCCTCTTCCCTTACTTCGCAGCCGCGAGCTCGGCGGCCTTGTCGGCCGCGCCGTCCATGGTGTCCACGCGCTGCACGAGCGGGTGGTTCGCGTCCGACAGGATCTTGCGACCCAGCTCCGCGTTGTTGCCGTCCAGGCGGACGACCAGCGGCTTGTTGACGTCCTCGCCCTTGGACTTCAGCAGCTCCAGGGCCTGCACGATGCCGTTGGCGACCTCGTCGCACGCGGTGATGCCACCGAAGACGTTGACGAACACGGACTTGACGTCCGGGTCGCCGAGGATGATCTCCAGGCCGTTCGCCATGACCTCGGCGGAGGCGCCGCCACCGATGTCGAGGAAGTTGGCGGGCTTGACGCCGGAGTGCTTCTCACCGGCGTACGCGACGACGTCCAGGGTGCTCATGACGAGACCCGCGCCGTTGCCGATGATGCCGACCTGGCCGTCGAGCTTGACGTAGTTCAGGCCCTTGGCCTTGGCGGCAGCCTCGAGCGGGTTGGCTGCGGCCTTGTCCTCGAGGGCCTCGTGCTCCGGCTGGCGGAACTCGGCGTTGGCGTCCAGGGACACCTTGCCGTCCAGCGCCAGGATGTCACCGGAGGCGACCTTGGCGAGCGGGTTGACCTCGACGAGGAGGGCGTCCTCGGCCACGAAGGTGTCCCACAGGGTCACCATGACCTCGGCGACCTTCTCGGCGACCTCGGCCGGGAACTTCGCCTGGGCGACGATCTCGCGGGCCTTCTCGATGGTCACACCCTCGATGGAGTCGACCGGAACCTTCGCGAGGGCCTCGGGGGTCTTCTCCGCGACCTCCTCGATGTCCATGCCGCCCTGCACCGAGGCCATGGCCAGGAAGGTGCGGTTGGTGCGGTCGAGGAGGTACGAGACGTAGTACTCCTCGAGGATTTCCGGAGCGGTCTCCGCGATCATCACCTTGTGGACCGTGTGGCCCTTGATGTCCATCCCGAGGATGTCCGTCGCGCGAGCGACGGCCTCGTCCGGGGTGGCGGCCAGCTTCACACCGCCGGCCTTGCCGCGGCCGCCGACCTTCACCTGGGCCTTGACGACAGACTTGCCGCCCAGCCGCTCGGTCGCCTCGCGGGCTGCCTCAGGCGTGTCAATGACTTCACCGGCCAGCACCGGTACACCGTGCTTGGCGAAGAGGTCCCTCGCCTGGTACTCGAACAGGTCCACGCGCGTCCGTCCCTTTGCTTCTCAAATAGCCACGAGTCGTGGTGATCGCGGTTCGTTGTCTGCGCGGGCGTGCCGCGAGGGCAGGGTGACAACGCAGTCACAGCAAGGGCGTACATCGTCAGCCGGTACGCGGCATGTCCGTCTCGCAGGTTATCCCCGCTGCACCGGCCCTCCTAAATCGCAGATCACACTGCGGCGGTGATTACCGTCACAGATCACGCGGACGGAGGCGCGCGTCACACCGGCCGGCCGGACCCGGCCGGATCTCGACGGTGGCCCGCACCGCCTCCTCACACGGAGTACACCCCTCCGCTGCCGGACCTCCCCGCACGGCGGGCAACCCGCGCCCGGTATGCACCGGGGCGCCCCGCTCACGGGCGGTACGGCCCGGACACGCACCGCAGCCGCCCGCTCACCGCGCCGTTCCGGCCCACACAACTCCTCCGCAAAAGCCGACCGGAACGCATCCTTGACCCCTCAACTCACCGCGCTGGAGACTGCGTTGTGCACTTACGCATCAGGAGTCACAGGCCGCTGTCACAAGCGGCGGCCTGGTCCCGGAAGACCGAAACTCACCGGGGCGGACGGGGGAGACTGATGAGCAGTGCGCGGCCGCGTAGGGGCGCGGTGGCGTCGGCTTGGCCACCTCCTCCCCACCTCCCTCTTGGTGCCCTCTTACTCGGTGCCTGAAGGGATTGGAGGGGGAATGCCGACAAACGCGACCTATCCCGGCGTCTACGTCGAAGAGCTTCCCAGCAGCGTCCGTACCATCGCCACCGTCACCACCTCGGTGACCGCCTTCGTGGGTCACACTCGCCGGGGCCCGCTCAACCACCCGGTGCGCGTCACCAGCTTCGCCGACTTCGAGCGCCGCTTCGGCGGCCTGACATCGAAGAGCCCGCTGAGCTACGCGGTACACCAGTTCTTCGGCAACGGCGGCACCGTCGCCGTGATCGTCCGGGCCGTCAAGGCGGGCACCGGCGAAGAGGCATGCACCACCCTGGAGTCCACCGAGGGGCACAGCGAGTGCCCGGTGCTGGAGGTGCACGCCAAGGAGCCCGGCGTCTGGGGCGACGGCCTGCGCGTCGCCGTCGACCACGACACCACGGCCTGTGAGGAGACCTTCAACCTCCAGGTCCTCGACGCCAAGGGCACGGCCCGCGAGTCCTACGGCAACCTGTCCATGGACCCCGAGAGCGGCCGGTACGCCGAGACCGTGATCAACGCCGGCTCCCAGCTGATCCGCGTCAAGGTCCTCGACGAGGGGCGCCCCGACCCCTCCGGCACGGTCTCCAAGCCGTTCGCGCACGACCTGCCCGACCTGGCCGTGGACCTCACCGTCAAGATCGGCGAGGTGGAGCGCGAGTTCACGCTCTACGACCCGGACCAGGACGGCGAGGCCCCCTGCACCGTCACCGAGCTCGCCCTCCTCCTGGAGCGCAAGCTGCGCGCGCTGCCGGACGCCCCGGGCAAGCACGCCTTCGCGGGCGCCCAGGTCACCGCCTTCGGCCGCCGCCTCCAGGTGGTCGCCGGGTCGGCCGACCCCGAGGACGTGGTCCGGTTCGTCGGCGAGTGCGCCAACGACCTGGGCCTGGAGGCATCGGTCAACCCGCCGGTCTTCCCGCTCTCCGGCGGCGTGGACGGCGACGCGCCGGGCCCGCGCGACATCATCGGCAGCGAGGCCCGCAAGACCGGTCTCCAGGCGTTGCGCGACGTCGACGACGTGAACCTGCTGTCGCTGCCGGAGCTCTCCGCGTACGAGAACACCGAGGACATGGTCACGGTGCTCTCCGCCGCCGAGCGGCTCTGCCAGGAGCGGCGCATCTTCCACCTCGTGGACGCGCCCTCGACCTGGGTCTCCGTGGACTCCGCGCGGGCCGGCATCGGCGCGCTGGACTCGGTCCGCGGCAACCACTCCGGGCTGTACTTCCCGCACCTCCAGCTCACCGACCCGCTCACCGGCCGGCTGCGCACCTTCCCGCCGTCCGGCGCCATCGCGGGCGTGATCGCCCGTACGGACGGCGAGCGCGGCGTGTGGAAGGCGCCGGCGGGCACCGAGGCGCGCCTCGCGGGCGTGCACTCCCTCTCGGTCAAGCTCACCGACCGGGAGAACGGCCTGCTCAACCCGCTCGGCATCAACTGCCTGCGCACCTTCCCGATGGTCGGCCCGGTGGTCTGGGGCGCCCGCACGCTGCAGGGCGCGGACGCGCTGGACAGCGAGTGGAAGTACGTACCGGTCCGCCGCCTCGCGCTGCACGTCGAGGAGTCCCTGCTGCGCGGCCTGCAGTGGGTGGTCTTCGAGCCCAACAACGAGCAGCTGTGGCAGCAGATCCGGCTCAACGCCTCGTCGTACCTGCACGGCCTCTTCCAGCAGGGCGCGTTCAAGGGCGGCACGCCGCGCGAGGCGTACTTCGTCAAGTGCGACAAGGACACCACGACCGCCGAGGACATCGACAACGGCATCGTCAACGTCGTCGTCGGCATCGCGCCGGTCAAGCCCGCGGAGTTCGTGATCGTCAAGATCCAGCAGATGGCCGGGCAGTTCGAGCTCTAGCCACGCACCCGTCAGCGAAGGAACCTAGGCAACGAAGGAAAACGATGGCTGAGTTCACCATCAACGCCCATCGCTTCGACCCGTACAAGAACTTCAAGTTCCTGGTCCTGTGGGACGGTCGGACGGTCGCGGGCATCAGCAAGATATCCCCGCTCAAGCGCACCACCGAAGTCGTCAAGCACCGGCACGGCGGCGACCCCAGCTCGCCGCGGAAGTCGCCCGGGCGCTCGGAGTTCGAGGGCATCACCCTGGAGCGCGGGGTCACCCACGACCCCGAGTTCGACCGCTGGGCCAACAAGGTCTGGCAGGTCGGCGCGGGCCTGGGCTCGGAGGTGTCGCTCGCGGACTTCCGCAAGGACATCGTCATCCAGGTCCTGAACGAGGCCGGCCAGGTCGCCGTCTCGCACAAGATCTACCGGGCCTGGCCGAGCGAGTACCAGGTGCTCGGCGAGATGGACGCCAACGCCAACGCGGTGGCGATCCAGAGCCTGAAGCTGGAGTGCGAGGGCTGGGAGCGGGACTACGAGGTCGAGGAGCCGCAGGAGCCCTCGTTCACGCACCCCGCCTGAGTCACCCCGTACCCGAGAAGAACGAGCACCACCGGACGAGGTGAGGAATGGCGGTCACCGGGCCCGCTGAGCTGCTGGCCACCTGGGAGGCCGGGCTGGCCCTCCAGGACAGCGGCCGTGCCCTGCTGCTGCACCGCGCCGCCCGCCCCGAGGCCGGCACCGACGCACTGCTGTCGGTGCCGGCCGGGGAACGGGCCGCCGACCTGTTCGCGCTGCGCCGCGCGCTCTTCGGCGACCGCATGCAGGTCAAGCTGGCGTGCGCGGACCCGGAGTGCGGCGAGGTGCTGGAGTTCGAGCTGGACGCGGCCGAGCTGGGCGCGGTCCGGCCCGCGCCGCCCGAGGACGGCCTGCGGGTCGCCGAGGACGGCTGGTCGGTGACGTTCCGGCTGCCCGCCGTCGCCGACCTCACCGAGGCCGCGGCCGCCGCCACGGACGCGGCGGACGCCCGGCGGCTGCTGGGCGCGCGCTGCGTGCTCACGGCGGTACGGAACGGCCGTACGGCGACGGAGGAGGAGTGCGCCCGGCTGCCGGAGGCGGTACTGAAACGGTTCGCCGAGGCGGTCGAGCAGGCCGACCCCGGCGCCGAGGTGACGCTGAACATCGCCTGCCCCGAGTGCGGCGCGGCCACCCCGGCCGAGCTGGACATCGCCGCGTACCTGTGGACCGAACTGGACGCCTGGGCGCGTGACGTGCTCCTGGACGTCCACCTGCTCGCCTCCGCCTACGGCTGGAGCGAGCCCGAGATCCTGGCGCTCAGCCCGCTGCGGCGCCGCTACTACCTGGAGCTGTGCGCAGATGTCTGACGACTACTTGGGGCGGCTGGTGGCGCGGTACGCGGTGCCGGGCGCGCCCGGCGGTGGTACGGGGGCGGCCCGGCGCACGCGCGTACAGCCGAGGCTCCCCGGCCCCTTCGAGCGCATCGAGGCACTGGGCGGCGCGCCCGCCGAGCCGCACGCCCCGGCCGCGCGGTACCCGCACGCCGCCCCGCCGGCCGCTCCCCCCGAACGGGGCGTTGTTGAACGCGTGTTGAGAACCACCGAACGGGAGACGACCGTGCTGCGGCCCGAACCCGCGCGCCCGTCCGCCGTGGAGCCCGCCGAGCGGCCCGTACCGCCGACGGCCCCGCTGCTGCGGCCCGCCGCCCGGCCGGAAGCGGGCCCGCGGCCCGCCGCACCCGAGGGGCAGCGCACCGGTACGCGGCGTGCGGGCGGCCGTCCGGAGGAGCCGGGGGCGCCCCGGCCCGCGGCCACGCCGGTGCGCGCGGAAACGGACGCCGCCCGGCGCGCCGTGGCGCCCGCGCTGCGCCCCCGTACGGAGGTGCCCGCGGCCCGCGACACGGCACGCGCCGCGGCCGCCGGGCGGCGCGGGCAGCGGCCGGCCGAGCGCGTCGTGCACGTACAGATCGGGCGGCTGGAGGTCAGCGCGGCCGGCCCGGACCGGCCGGCGACGGGCGCACGGGCGGGCCGCGCCGACCGCCGGGGGCCGGCCCTGAGCCTCGCCGACTACCTGGCTCGCGGGGAGAGGACGAGCTGACGCGCATGGCCACGACGACTTCACGGACTTCACCGGGACTGAACTCATGAGCAACGCACTCGCCGTCGCGACGGTCACCCAGGCCCTTGCGCTGCTGATCGAACACAATCTGCACCCCGAGATCGACATGGCCGTCTCGGTGGAGACCCGCAAGCCGCCGGCCGACCCGCCGACGGACCCGACGCTCACCGTCTTCTGCTACCAGGTCACGCACAACCCCTCCATGCGCAACAACGACCTGGTCACCCGCGCCCCCGACGGCACGCTGCTGAAGCGGTCGGCGGCGGCGCTGGACCTGCACTACGTGATCAGCGCGTACGGCGAGGAGACGGAGCTGGTCGGGCAGCGCCTGATCGGCAGCGTCGTACGCACGCTGCACGAGATCCCCGTCCTGCCCAAGGAGCTGATCGCGGAGGCGGCGCAGCGCCCGTACCTGGACGGCAGCGACCTCGCGGAGTCCCTGCAGAAGGTCCGCTTCACGCCCACCCAGATGGACGTCGACGAGACCTCGAAGCTGTGGGGGATGCTGCACAACACGCCGTACGCCCTGTCGGTGGTGTACCAGGCGTCGCTGGTCCTGCTGGACGGCCACGAGAAGCCGGCAGCGGCCAAGCCGGTCCGGAGGCCGGAGGTACGGGTGCTGCCGTTCGGGGCGCCGGGGGCGCCTGTGCCGCCTGCGCCGCCGGTGCCGCCGGAGGCGTCGGTACGGGGGGATGCGCCGGCTCGGCGCGAGGCGCCTTCCGAGGCGCGTTCGGGGACGCCTACGGAGGCGGCTTCCGAGACGCGTGCGGAGACGCGTTCCGAGGCGCCTTCCGAGGCGGCCGGGAAGCCCGCGAAGAAGGCGGCGGCGCCCGCTCCCGCTCCGGCCAGGCGGGCGGACGCCCAGAGCGACGCGAAGTCCGGTACCACGCCCGCACGTTCGCGCACCCGGACCCGCAAGGCGACCGGCGGCGCCAAGGGCGCCACACGTACGGACGACGGCAAGGAGAGCTGAGGCGGGTGCGCGAAGCGGGGGGAACCGAGGACATGGGCGAGCGCAAGGGAACCGGTACGGCGGACGGCGGCGCGCTGGCGGCGGCCGTACGGTCCGTACTGGCGCGCGTGGACGCCCATGCCGCGCGGGTCCGGGGAGCGGCGGCAACGGCCGAGGGGGCGGGAGCCGGGGGCGAGGCGGGAGCCGGGGACGAGGCGGGAGCCGAGGGCGAGGCGGGCGCCGGTGCCGTACGCGTGCCCGGTACGGCCGTCGAGCCCGCTCCCACCAGCCCCGGCGTCGCCACCCACCCCGGCGTCGCCACCCTCGACGCACTCGCCACCTGCTTCGGCCTCAGCGCCTTCGAGCAGGAGCTCGTCCTGCTCGCCGCCGCGGCCGAGCTCGACCCCACCACCGCTGCCCGCTGCGCCGCGGCGAGCGGCGACCCCACCCGTACGTACCCGACGTTCTCCCTCGCCCTGGCCGCCCTCGGCGACCCGCACTGGAGCGCCCTCACGCCCGTGGCGCCGCTCCGCCGCTGGCGCCTGATCGAGCTGGACGACGAGACGCGGCTGACCACCAGCCGGCTCCGCCTGGACGAGCGCATCCTGCACTTCCTGGTCGGCACGCCGTACCTGGACGCCAGGCTGCACGGCCTGCTCAGCCGCACCACCGCGCCCGCGTCCCTCCCTCCCTCGTACGACGCGGCCGCCGACCGCGTCGCGGCAGGCTGGTCCGGCGCGGGCCCCGAAGCGCCCCTCCGCGTAGAGCTGGTCGGCGCCGACCTGCGCACCCGCGCCGACATCGCGGCCACCGCGGCCCGCCGGTCCGGCCTCGGCCTGTACTCCATGGCGGCCGACGACATCCCCACCGACGCCGCCGAACGCGACCGCCTCGCCCGGCTCTGGCAGCGCGAGGCGATCCTGCTCCCCGCCGCCCTCCTGATCGAGGCCGGCGAGCTGGACCGCGAACAGCACGCGGCCGCCGACGCGTTCATCGCGGGCGCCGCCGTACCGCTGGTCGTCTCCAGCCAGGACCCGCGCCGGACCGGCCGCCCCCGCGGCGAACGCGTCACCGTCCCCAAACTCTCCGACGAGGAACACCTCACCCTCTGGACGGACGCCTTCGCCGACGTCCCCGAGGTGACCGACCGCCACCTCCAGTCCCTCGTCGCACAGTTCCAGCTCCCCCCGCACGTCGTGCGCCAGGCCGCCGCGACCGTACGCCGCGACCTGCCGCACTCCGACGTGCTGGACGGCGCGGAACTCGCCTGGCAGGCCGGCCTCACCGAGGCCCGGATGGGCCTGGACGAACTGGGCCGCCGCATCGAACCGCGCGCCGGCTGGGACGACCTGGTACTCGCCGACCGCCAGCTGCGCATCCTCCAGGAGATCGTCGCGCACGTACGCCGGCGCAGCACGGTCTACCAGGACTGGGGCTTCGCCAAGGCCCTGCGCAGCGGCCTCGGCGTCACCGCTCTCTTCGCGGGCGGCTCCGGCACCGGCAAGACCCTGGCCGCCGAAGTCATGGCCAAGGAACTGGGCCTCGACCTCTTCATCATCGACCTGTCCCAGGTCGTCAGCAAATACATCGGCGAAACCGAGAAGAACCTCAGCCGGGTCTTCGACGCGGCGGAGCGGGGCGGCGCCCTGCTGCTCTTCGACGAGGCGGACGCCCTCTTCGGCAAGCGCAGCGAGGTAAAAGACAGCCACGACCGCTACGCCAACCTCGAAGTCAGCTACCTCCTCATGCGCATGGAGGCATACCGGGGCCTCGCCGTCCTCACCACCAACATGAAGAAGGCCCTCGACTCGGCCTTCATGCGCCGCATCCGCTTCGTCGTCGACTTCCCCTTCCCGGGCGAGCGCGAGCGCGCCGAAATCTGGCGCCGCGTCCTGCCGCCCCAGGCCCCCACGAAGGGCATCGACCCGGCGCTGCTCGCACAGCTGACGGTCGCCGGCGGCTCGATCCGCAACATCGCCCTCTCCGGGGCCTTCCTCGCCGCCGAGGAGGGCGACCACCTCCAGATGCGCCACATGCTGGCGGCGGCCCGCACCGAATACCTGAAGCTGGAACGCTCCTTGACCCCGTCGGAGGTCCACGGATGGGTCTGAACGAGCACGAGCCGCAACCTTCTTTCCGGATCGACATCGGGGAACTGGTCCTGGACGGCTTCGACTCTCGCGTCGACCCGGACCGTCTCATGACGTCCTTCCAGCGCGAACTCACGCGGCTGGTGGGGGACCGCGGTGTGCCCCTGGCCTCCGACGGCACACCCGTACACCTCGACGCCCTCGCCGGCCTACCGCCCCTCCCCCGTACAACGTCCCCCGCCCGCCTGGGCGAGGCCCTGGCCCGCTCGGTCCACGCGGGCCTGACCGGACGAGGTGAACCCCGATGAGTACGCACTCCTCGTCCCAGGACACCAGCCAGTCCACCGCCGCCGAAAAGCGCCGCAAGCGCAGGGAACGCAACGCCAAGTCCCGCACCCCGGAGCCGAAGGACATCGTCAGCGGCGCCGGTCAGCCGCTCGACCTGAGCGTCCGCCGCGAGCTCGAAGAGCAGCTCGGCCACGACTTCAGCCAGGTCCGCCTGCACACGGACCGCGAGTCCGGGCAGCTGGCGGAGCTGATGGGCGCCGACGCCTTCGCCGTGGGCCAGGACATCTTCTTCCGCGAGGGCGCCTACCGCCCGGGCACGGCCGACGGCCAACGCCTGCTGGCCCATGAGCTCCTGCACACGGTCCAGAACCCGCACGGCCTGGGCGCCCTCCGCGCCGGCCGCGACCTGGGCTCCGTATCCCTCCCCCAGGAGACGATCGAGCGGGAGGCGGAGTCCGCGGCGCAGTCCTCCGTACTGGGTGCGCTGCAGGATTCCGTACGGACGGAAGAGCCCGCCGCCGAAATCGAGGAGGGCCGGGCCACGCCGGGCTGGCTCCGGTACGCGACGGTGGACGCGGATCGTTCCCGTATGGAGCAGGTCGACCCGGCCACGCTGGTGGACCGGCTGGCCAACGGTCTGCTCCGCTCGCTCCGAGGCGACCCGGAGGACCGTTCGCGCCGCGTGCGCCTGCAGCTGGCGCGGATGGCGCCGCAGGTGCAGGAGTCCGTGCTGGACCGCCTGGAGGTACGGCTGTCCACCCCCGATCTCGACCGGTTGCTGGACCTGGTCGAGGAAGTCGAGGAGGGACCGCTCCCGCTGGAGCCGGCCGTGGCACCCGAGCCCGTTCCCGATGAGATGGAGGTCATCGGGCAGGAACGGGCGAGCGCGGCTGCCGCCGCGCGCGACAAGCGCAAGAAGGACGAGAAGGAGAGCGACGGCCGCCGCAAGCGGGCCCAGCAGCGCAAGGACGCCGATCCCGCGGGGGACGGTGCGCCGGAACGGGGCGGGCAGTCGGCAGCAGGAGGCACCGGCACGGGGAAGGCTTCCGCTGCGGGGGCCAGGTCGTCGGCGGAGCGGCCCGCCGGGCAGGACACCGGAGCGGCTTCGGCCCGGCAGACGGAGCAGGCCCAGGCGAACCAGCAGGACAAGGACGCCGCCCAGCAGGCCGCCCAGAAGGACGAGGAGAGCGCGGCCCGGGGCCAGGAAGAGGACGCCCCGGAGCAGACGGAGGACGGGCCCGCTGCCGCGGACGCGGAGTCGCGGGGTGCCGGGGAGGAGCGCGAGGACGCGGCCGCCAAGGACAGCAGTTCCGACCCGGAGGCACTGGACAAGAGCGCGGCGGAGCCCGGCGAGAAGGAGCGGACCGCTGCCGACCCCGACGAGCGGCGCGGCAAGGGCGACCCCGAGAACGAAGAGGACGCCGACGACGAGCCGTTGGGCCTCGAGGAGGACTCGGCGGAGCTCGACGAGGACGATGAGGACGGCGCGGAGGACGAGGAAGACGCGGCCGACGATCCGGACTTGGCGGACGAGGAGGAGGCCGACTCCTCGGGCGCCGAGGGTGATCCTTCCGAGGACGGCCTGAACGGATCCGCCGCGTCCGACGCGAAGCAGCAGCGCCAGAACGACTCGGCCGCCGGCAAGCGGTCCGGCCCGCCCGGCGTGCTCGATTCCCCGGTCGACAAGGACCAGACGGACGAAGCCGCGCGACGGGCGGCGGACGGGCCCGGCGGGTCCGGGAGCCGCTCCCCCGAGGAGAAGCAGGAGGCCGACGACCGGCTCGCTGCCGACCTGGAGACCGATAAGTCGATCGAGCAGGAGATCGGGCCCGAGCCTGACGAGAAAGCCGAGGACAAGGTCGGCGAGGAGTCCGGCGAGCAGAGTTCGGACCCGGCGGACCCCGAGGACGCCGAAGAGGAGAAGCAGCTCGCCGCGGAACGGAAGGAAGACGCCGAGGCGAAGCGGCGGGACCAGGAGGCCCGTCACACCGAGGGCGGTACGGGCGGGTCGGCGTCCGGAACCGGCGGCGACACCACGGCACCGGACCGGCTGTCGAAGGCCGACGAGGACGCGCGCAAGCAGGCGGCCGGTTCGTCTTCGGAGTCCGCTACGGGGGCCGCCGCGGGGTCGGATTCGGGTACTGCCGCGGGTTCCGGTGACGGGAAGAGCACGAGCGGCTCGGCGGACAAGGACACGAAGCCGTCGAGCGGATCCGGCGAGAAGTCCGGTACGGATACCGGTACGGGCTCGGGCGCCGGGTCCGCCGCGGAGGCCGCCCCGGCGGGCGGATCGACGAGCGGGCCGGCCGCCGGCAAGGACGAGGACAAGGCGTCGGGCGGCGCGGCCTCGGACACGGGCGAGAAGTCCCAGGACGAGACGTCCGCGGAGCAGACCGCCGGTACGAAGGGTGCCTCGGAGGACAAGGCCGCGGCCGGCTCCACGGACGCCGCTCAGGGGAAGGCCGTTACCGAAGGGAAGGGGCCCGCGACCGTACCGGGTCCGGACGCCGGTCCGGACAAGGTCTCGGCGGCGGGTCCCGCGTTCGCGCCGAAGCTCTCACCGGGCAAGGGGACGGCCGCTCCGTCGGCCGCGGCGGGAGCCAAGGGCGGCGCCGCGCAGGGCGGCACCCCCGCGGCCGGGCAGGCCGCGAAGCCCGGGCCGGGAAAGCCGGCCGCGCGGCCGAAGGCAGCGGCCACCCCCAAGCAGCGCCAGACGGCCCGGCAGGCGGCCAAGAACGTCCGGCGCGGTGGTGGCGGGAGTGGTGGCCGCACGGCCCCGGCACCCGCCCGGGGCGGTGGCCGCGGGGGCGGCCGGGCCACGTCCGGTGCGGCGAAGCCCAAGAAGGACGCGCCGGCGCCCGACGTTTCCAAGAGCACGCCCGAGGCCGGGCTGGCCACGGTGGCGAAGCTCAAGCCGTACCAGATGCTCGAAACTTTCAAGGGCGTCAACAGCGCGGTGAGCAACTCGGTCGGCAAGGAACGGGCGGCGCTGCACAAGGGCCCGCCGAAGACGGAGCGCCCGACCGGGTCACCGCGGACGGTGCCGGGCGGTCCCACGCCCGCAGCTCCGGGGACATACACCAACGCCAAGGTCGCCCGTACCGACGCGGCCAAGGGCAAGACGCCCGAGATCAACGGCGAGCAGCGGCCGGAGGGGAAGCCGCCCGGCGCCGACGTACCGGAGCCGAGCTGGTGGGACATCCTCCTGACAATCGGCGGCGCGCTGCTCAAGAAGATCTTCCCGTTCGACGACTTGATCGACTCGATCATGGATCTGCCCAAGTCGGACGACGGCCTCAAGGGCGCGAAGGTGGGCGACGCGCCCGGCGTGCCGCTCCAGGACGACTCGGACCCGGCGCGTACGGACGAGCAGGGGCAGAAACTCGACGAGCGGAAGACCGAGCTGCACCAGGCCGGCCGCGAGGACGCGGCCCGGCCGATGGGCGAGGACCAGATCTATCCGGACGTCCCTTCGGAGACGCTGACCGGCAAGGTCCCCGGCGGGAAGAAGAAGGCCGGGCAGAAGGGCGGCGGTGCGGGCAAGGGGCCCGGTGGCGGCGTGCCGGTCGAGTCCGCCTCCGCCGTGGCCGAGCACGATCGCGGTCCGCAGATCCAGGCCGGTTTCACCGAGGGCCATCAGAAGATGGGCCAGGAGCGCAAGGACAAGGACAAGCGGGCCAAGGACGACAAGCAGAAGCACGACCAGGACCTGAAGCGCGAGGTCGACGCCAGCAGCAAGAAGCAGGCGGGCGAGCGCGAAAAGGGCCGGTCCACCATCGCCGACGCACGCGGCAAGTGGCGTAAGGAGCAGGACGACAAGGTCGCGGAGATCGACGACAAGAAGGGCAAGAAGTACGACAAGGTCCGTAAGGACATCGACGACAAGAACGAGCAGACCGACAAGGACGTCGACAAGCGCACCGAGGACGACAACAAGAAGGTCGACGACGAGCAGGACCGTGCGGAGAAGGACGCGGAGAAGAAGCAGGAGGACAAGAAGAAGGAGGCCGAGAAGGGGGACGGCGGGTTCCTCGACAGCCTCAAGCAGTGGTGGGAGAACCTCAAGAACGACATCAAGAACTTCTTCGAGCGGGCGCGCAAGGCCGTCACCGATCTGATCGACAAGTTCAAGCGCGAGGTCTTCAAACTCATTGACGACGTGCGCAACTGGGTCGTCAAGCAGATCAATGACTTCGCCGACGCGCTGATCGCCTTCGGCGACGAAATGCTCGCCGAATACCCGGCGATGCGCGACAAGTGGCGCAACACCATCAACGCCGGCCGTGACTATGCCGTCAAGAAGGTCAACGAGGCCGCCGACGCGCTCAAGGATGTCGCCGGCAAGCTGCTCGACGGCCTGTGCAGCGCCCTGATCGCCGGGCTGGACATGCTGGAGACCGGGCTGAACGCCGCCGTCGAGGTCGCGGAGACCGTCACGGTCAAGGCGGTGGAATTCGGGCAGGCGGTGGTCGCGGGGCTCGGCGAGTGGGCCGCCATCTTCAACGACATCGTCTCCGACCCGGGCGGCTGGATCAGCAAGGCCGGAGCCGCCGCCGAGACGGGCGCCAAGGAATATCTCTTCGACGAGATCAAGGCCGCCGTCAAGGAGTGGTTCAACCAGAAGGTCCAGGAAATCATCGGCATCCCGATGGAGGATTTCCAGGAACTGATCAGCGGCGGGGTGAGCGCCAAGGAGATGGGCCAGATGGCCTGGGACGAGGCGCTCCCCCAACTCCCCGTCATCATCGGCGTGATGGTGATGGAGAAGGTCGTCGCCAAGCTGATCCCGGGTGCGGGATGGGTCATGACCATCATCGACGCCCTCCAGACGGCCTGGGGAGCGCTGAGCGAGATCCTCGCCGCCTTCGGTCTCTTCATGGACTTCCTCAAGTCCGTCAAGAGCGGCAACGGCGCACGCCCCTTCGCAAAGGCCGTCGCGGCCGGTGTCGTCGCCCTCCTGGAGCTCATCTACCAGTTCCTGATCGAGGGCGTCAGCAGGTTCATGGGCGGTGTGACCCGCAAGCTCGGCGACATGCTCAAGAACCTGCGCAAGAAGAAGCGGCCCGACGGCGGCTCCGACGGGCCCGGCACGCCCGGCGCACCCGCCCAGAACAACCGTCCCGGGCAGAACGAGGGCCCCGGGCACAACAACCAGCACGGACCGGCCGACCGGCCGGGGCAGACTGCCCAGCCCGCTCGGCCCCGCCAGGCCGAGAAGCCGGGCGAGCCCGGCCAGACCGACAAGCCGGGCCAGCGCCCGGCCCCCCGCAAGCCCTCCCCGGACAAGACCTCCCGTCCGGAGCAGGGCCCGCGACCGGGGAAGCGTCCCTCCCCCGAAAAGAAGCCGCACCCCACTCAGCAGTCCAAGCCGAAGTCGAAAAAGAAGCCGGACGAGCACGAGCGCCGCGACGACGGACGTGAGGTCAACGCGGCCCGCCGCCGCGCGAACGACGCGAAGCGCAAGCAGCACGACGAAGACAAGGCACGCCCCGGCAAGCCCCGTCGCGGCCCGGCTCGCGACACCCTCCGCAAGAAGCGCCGCCCCGATGGCCGCCACCTGGACAGGAAGCGGGACCGCGACAAGGACAGGACCGAGGACCTGCTTCGCAAGAAGAAGCAGAAGCACGACGACAAGGGCCACGACAAGGACCGCGACAAGGACGGCAAGAAAAAGGTCAGCACCAAGAAGCGGCCGCGCAAGCCCGAGTCCCGCACCCGCCGCAAGCTCCGCCGAGCACGCCAGACCATCAAGTCCGCGGTGAACAGAGCCCGCCGCGCCGCCCGCCGCCTCTTCGGCAAGGGCCGCAAACTGGGCCGCAAACTCAACAACCGCACACACCGCCTGCGCGACCAGTGGCGCCGCCGCCGCGACCGGCTGCGGCGCGATCGCAGTCGCCGGCGAAACCGCCGGCGCGACCGCAAACGCGAGGACAACAGCACAAAGGAAGTCGACCTGCCGAAGGTGCGGTTCCGCGACGTGGAGGACGGCGAAGCACACACGCTGTCGTTCCACGGCCGGGGACCGCATGCGCCCCTCTATATCCACAGCACGCCGCAAGAGGTGCCGGCGTTCACCGCCGACTGGCAGCGGGACATAGGGGAGGCGGCGGACGACCCTGACACAAAGAAGCAGCAGAAGCTCCTCGCGGAAGCCAATAACTGGTACACGAAGGCGAAAACGACCCAGAAGGGAATCCCGACGAGGACGCAGGCGAAGGAAAGCGAAACCAAGAAGAAAGAAAGGGCGGACCGGCTGGCGAAACTCCGGGAGGAGATGCAGAAGTTCAGCAATGCCGCCAGCCAGCGAAAGTACTACGACATTCCCACGCCCGCGGAATACCATAAATCCCCGGGTTTCCAGGACTTCAGCAACCCTGCAACAACCAAACGCGGGACAGAAGAGTATCGCTCGGACTTCCTCGGGACGCCCTCCAAAACCATCTTCGGCGGCCAGGGAGAGGACGCCAGCAAGGCGAAGAAGGGCCCGAACGGGCAGCCGCCCGGATGGAACTATGTCACGTCAAAAAAGCTGAGCCAAGGCGCCGCCTGGGTGAAGATGCACCTGCTCCCGGAGCGCCTGGGAGGCAAGGCAACGGGGAACAACCTGGTCCCCGCCCGTGGCCCCTCGACCAATATCGCGTTCTTGAACAACATCGAGGACATCGCCTATCACGCCATCCCGAAATCGCACAGAATCATCTGGTACGAGACCAAGGTGGAGTTCAATCACGCGAACTTCCCCAATTTCCCCAGCCACATACAGGCGAAGTACGGAGGATACGACCCGACTCCCGGCACCTCCGGAAAGAACAAGGGCGACTGGACACCGAGAAAAACTGCAGAGAAGCAGTACAACCAGTCCCCCAAACCGCCGTCCGAGGACGAAGAAGGCATGCTGGCAATCAATCACGCCGGCCATCAGAACCTGGAGGACATGCTAGGCGTCAAGAGGAGCATTGCCGACCACCTCATCGACGTGCGCGGAGCGCTGAAGGAGAAGGGCGAAACATTCACCAGCTACACCCAGGTCGAGGATCTGATGTGGGACCTCAAGGACAGCAAGAAAAAGGGCGCCATGCCAGAGCTCGGCCTCCTGCTCAGGAGCCTCAAAAAGCTGGACGACGATCTTAAAGT
Source organism: Streptomyces sp. NPDC053542 (assembly GCF_044544685.1). Taxonomy (NCBI): domain Bacteria; kingdom Bacillati; phylum Actinomycetota; class Actinomycetes; order Kitasatosporales; family Streptomycetaceae; genus Streptomyces; species Streptomyces sp. NPDC053542. Next base: position 321,729 of record NZ_JBITXL010000008.1, on the reverse strand, counting down.
CGACTGGAGCTAAAAGTCGTGACAAAGAACGAAGACAGTGTCGAGTTCGCCTACGAGGGCCTGTGCGCAAAAGCCATGGAAGAGATCGCACAGTGCTCAGAACTTGAGGTACTGACGGCCGAATTCGGAGTCATTTCCACGCCTTTGGACGACGTGGATCGCGTCTTCAGAAACATGACTCGCCGGCACGAACTCCCGCTCTCCGACAAAATCCGAGAGAAGTTCTTTCGGCACAACGAGATCGAAGCATTCTGGCAATCCTCGAATCCCGAATCAGAACTCGTCGGCGAGTTCTGCCTGACTCATGTGTACCGCAGCGTGGTCGAGAAACAATTGGACGTCATCTGGGAGGGCAAGGACGACGAGGAACGCGAACTCCACAGCGAGCTGAGGATCTTCGACGACACGCCCCGCAGCGGCTCCGGCCGGCTGGCGGCCCTGCGTGCCACCCCCGGAACCACGGACCCCGAGATCTGGTTCTTCGACATGCGCGACGGAGCCATGGAGATGGACCTGGATTATGGAACCTATCTGGACACGCTCCTCGTCACCAAAGGAACGATCGGATGGCAGTACTTGTTCTGCGACGCGGGATACGGCCATCCAGGATTCACGCCTCTTGTGAACGGCCTCAAAGAGATGCTGGAGGTCTTTCCGCGACTCTTTCCTGATTACGACTACTCGGACCTTCGGGCCCGCCTCGAGGAGCGCGCATGACCACCTACGCCGACATACCCAAGCCCATTCGCTCCGGAATAGTCATCGTCGACCCCGAGCGTGGCACCCCCCAGCGGATCATCGTCCTGCAGTTCAACCCGGACACGCTCGAGCGCTCCGTCGCGCCTCAGGCTGCCGGTGGGGAAGGCGGTGGGGGTGGCGGGGACAGTGGTGGGGATCGGAATGAGGCGTTGCGGCTCAAGGGGCCGGCGCAGGAGACGTGGAAGTTTACTGCGGAGATTGATGCCACGGATCAGTTGGATGTGGCTGCGCCCGATGGGATTCATCCGCAGTTGGCCGTGTTGGAGATGCTGGTGCAGCCGACCACTGCGCAGCTGCGTGCCGCCTCCAAGCTCAGCAAGAAGGGGACTATTGAGATCAGTCCCATTGAGATGCCGTTGACGCTTTTCACTTGGGGGAGCAAGCGGGTGATGCCGGTCAGGTTGACGGAGTTGTCCGTCAATGAGTCGGCGTTTGATGTGAATCTGAATCCGATTCGGGCTTCGCTGTCCATTGGGATGAAGATTTTGACGGTGAGTGATCTGCCGGCCGGGCATCGGGGGGCTGAGTTGTACCTGGCTCACCTCGCGCAGAAGGAGCAGTTGGCGCGGCGGGCGCGGGCCGGGAGCTTGGCGCAGCTTGGGCTCGGGGGAGGGATCTGAACGTGATCGAGCCGTATGAGAGTGCGTTGGACGATGTGCCGGGGGCTCATCCGTATCCCCGGAGCAGTCGGTATCACGATGTGGAGATCGGGGTGCATCGGGCCGCGGACGGTACCGAAGTGAAGTATGCCAAGCGGCGGTTGTTGCCGCCGCTCGACCACGACGCGGACGAGACCTCGCCGCATACCGTCAGTGCCGGGGAGCGGGCCGATCAGCTCGGGCAGCGGTATTTCGGGGATTCGGGGCAGTGGTGGCGGGTTGCCGATGCCAATCCCGTGCTGGCGCCGGACGAGTTGACCGATGAACCGGGAGAACAGATAGCCGTGCCGTTGCCCGGTGGGTTCCCCGGGGGCATGGGCGGGCCGGGGGTGCGGAATGGCTGATGATCTGCCCGTCGGGGGCGGGCCCATTCATGTGTCGCTGTACATGGGGCCCAAGTTGGCCCGGCTGGTGCCGCAGGAGGTGACGGAGGCGCTGCTGTCCGCGCAGATCACCAGTACGGCGGGTGAGAGGAGCGGGTTTCAGCTTGCGTTCGACCTCACCAAGAAGGGCGCCATTATTCAGCGGCTGCTGCCCGAGGGGTTTTTTGATCCTAAGACTCGGGTGATTTTGACCGTTGCGGTCAAGGGGACGCCCGTGGTGCTGCTGGACGGGCTCATCGTGCGGCAGGAGGTCGGGGCCAGTAACCAGCCCGGGCAGACCACCCTGACGGTCACGGGGGAGGATCTGACGCTGCTCATGGACCTTGAGGAGCGGACGGATCGGTATCCGAATCTGGCACCGTCGCAGCGGGTGGAGAGGATTCTGGGGAAGTACGCGGATTACGGGATCGATGCGCGGATCATTCGGGAGCAGGTGCCGCAGCCGCCGCGGGAGCAAGCGCGCGTCGACTACCAGACCGGCACCGATCTGCAGTATGTGAATGAGCTGGCGCGGGCGAACGGCTACACGTTCTACCTGGATCCGGGGCCGGTGCCGGGGCGGTCGACTGCCTTCTGGGGGCCCGAGCAGCGGCTCGGGCAGCGGCAGCATGCCTTGAACGTGAATATGGATGTGAACTCGACTGTGGATCAGTTGACGTTCGCCTATGACGGGACGGCGAGGGAAGAGCCGCAGGCGCGTGTGCAGGACCCTGTGACGCGGCGCGCGCCCTTGCTCGCCCAGCCCGATATCAGTCCGCTGCGGCCGCCGTTGGGGCGGCGCGCCTCGCCCGCGTTGAAGCGGAAGACCCTCAGCGGGACCGCGAAGAAGGACGAGGCGCTGGCGAAGGCGGAGGCGTTGGGGCGGGCCGCCACGAGTGCTGACGCCATCAGCGGGTCGGGCCAGTTGGACGTGAATCGGCACGGATATGTGCTCCGGCCCAGGGAGTTGGTGGGGGTGCGAGGCGCGGGGGTCACGTACGACGGGGATTACTACGTCAAGAGCGTCACTCATAACCTCCGGCCGGGGTCTTACCAGCAGAACTTCACCCTGTCGCGCGAGGGGCTGATCGCCCGCAGCGACCGCGTACGCCCGTAATTCCGCAGCGAATCACCACAGAGAGACCGACCAGGAGCAGCCACCATGGCGCCAGCATCGAACAATCGCTTCCTCGGCAAGTTCCGGGGCCGGGTGGCGAGCAACAACGATCCCTTGCGGATGGGCCGGATCACCGCCCATGTGCCCGACGTGCTCGGGGACGAGGCGTCGACGTGGGCCATGCCCTGTTTTCCGTTCACGGGTGCGCAGGCGGGGCAGTACGTGATCCCGAGTGAAGGCGCCGGGGTGTGGATCGAGTTCGAGCAGGGGGATCCCAGCTTCCCGGTGTGGACGGGGTGTTGGTACGGGTCGGAGGCGGAGATGCCGGTCGACGCGCAGGCCGGGGCGCGGGCCGGGGCCGAGCCGGTGGTCATCGAGACGCAGGGGCATCACAAGATCGTGCTGTCCGATGTCCCGGAGGAAGGGATTCTGCTGCAGGCGCCGGGTGGTGCGTATGTGCGGATCAATGCGGCGGGCGTGCAGATCAACAACGGGGCGGGAGCGTCGATCCTGCTCCAGGGCGACCAGGTCGACATCAACGAGGGCCGGCTGACCGTGCCGAAGAAGCGATGACCCGAGAAGCGACGACCGTGCCCAAGAAGCGATGACCCGAGAAGCCATGCATCAGGAAGCGACAGCGAGACGACGGGGGAGCGAGAAGACGTGGGGAACGGGAATCTCGTGCACGGCGGCGCGGTGATCAGCTGCCCGCACGGCGGCCGTGCGGTGTCCACCGCGGCCGCCGGTACGGGCGTGCGCATCGACGGCCTGCCCGCCGTCACCGCCGCCGACCTTTTCACGGTCAGCGGCTGCCCGCACTCCGTCGGCGGCCGCCCGCAGCCGTGCACCAGCGTGCGCTGGATGCCGGCCGGCGGCGGTGACGAGGTACGGATCGACGGGGTGCCGGTACTGCTGGACACCTCGGCGGCGATGTGTTTCAGCGCCGGGCTGGTGCCGCAGGGCCCGCCGGTCGTGGCGCCCGTCCATCAGGGGGTGTCCAGCCGATGAGGGCTGTGAAGAAAGTGCGGAGTGAGATCGCTTTTCCGTTCCGGACGGACCGGCGGGGGCGGACCGCGCACTCGGACCACGACGAGCATGTGCGGGATCTGATCGAGCAGTTGCTGTTCACCAGCCCTGGTGAGCGGGTCATGCGGCCGGACTTCGGCTGCGGACTGCTGGATCTTGTTTTTACGCCCAACAGTCCGGAGTTGGCGTCCGCCGTCGAGCTTTCCGTGCAGGCGTCGTTGCAGCGGTGGCTGGGCGATCTGATCGAGGTCGAGTCGCTCGACGTGGTGAACGAGGAGAACGTCGTACGGGTGTATCTGCGCTATGTGGTGCGCTCCACCGCGAGCAGGCGCGACGAAGTGTTCGAGGGGCGGGGCGAGATATGAGTGAGCAGCAGCTCATCAGCGGTGAGCTGGTGTGCCGTACCGACCAGCGGCGCGGGCGGATCAGAGCGGCGCGGCTGAACGGCATCGACGGGGTGGAGGTCGCGGACGACGGCGTGACGCTGACCGTCACGTTCCTCGGGAAGGCGCCGCACGGGCTGTGCCCGGAGAACTTCCGGATCGACGGCGGGCGGCGGATCACGGGGATCGAGGCGCTGGAGGTCTCCGTCGAGCGGGATGACGACCCCGAGCTCGACGATCGCGTGCATGTCACCCTCGACCGCACCGGGGACACGTCCCGGTACCGGCTGTCGGTCGTGGAGACCGATCCGTACGGGCGGCCGGGGACGGAGCCGTACGAGGGCTTCGACCAGCGGTATTTCGCCGCCGACTTCCGGTTCCGGACGGACTGCCCGAGCCCCTTCGACTGCGTCGAGGAAGAGCCGGACTGCCCGGACACCTTCAAGCCCGCCCCCGTCATCGACTACACCGCGCGCGACTACGAGACGCTGCGCCGGCTCGTCCTGGACCGGCTGCGGCTGACCACGCCGGACTGGGTCGAGCGCAACCCCGCCGACCTGGGGATGACGCTGGTCGAGATGCTGGCGTACACGGCTGATCAGATCAGTTACCAGCAGGATGCCGTGGCCACCGAGGCGTACCTGGACACCGCGCGGCGGCGGGTCTCCGTCCGGCGGCATGTGCGGCTGATCGACTACCCGATGCACGACGGATGCAGCGCGCGGGCGTTCGTGTCCGTCGAGACGGTGCGGGAGCAGGTGCTGCTGCCCGGTACGTTCCGCTTCGCGGCGGTGGACTTCCGTACGTACGGGCCGCGCGACCGGCCGGAGATCGGGACCGTCATCGACGACCGGGACCTGGCCGTACTGGACGAGCGCGGGTCCGTGGAGGTCTTCGAGCCGGTCGGTGACGCGCCGCTGCGGCTGCGTCCGGAGCACAACGCCATCCGGCTGTGGACCTGGGGCGACGAGGTGTGCGCACTGCCGAAGGGCGCGACGTCGGCGACGCTGCGGGACGAGTGGGCGGACGATGCCTGCGAAACCCGCTCGCTACGCCTCTCCCCCGGCGACCTGCTGCTCTTCGAGGAGGTCAAGGGTCCGCGCACGGGCACGCCCGGCGACCAGGACCCGGCTCACCGGCAGGCCGTCCGGCTGACCTCCGTCACCCCGGCCGTCGACCAGCTCGACGGGCAGCCGGTGCTGGAGGTGACCTGGGCGCAGGAGGACGCGCTGACGTTCCCGCTGTGCCTGTCCACGCGGGGCGGGACGGACTGCGCGCCGGTGGACGACGTGAGCGTGGCGCGCGGCAATGTCGTACTCGTCGACCACGGGCGGTCGCTGACCTTCGGGGAGTGCCCGGAGGGCGTGCCGGAGACGGTGACCGTGCCGCCCGTACCGGCCGTGACCGGGTCCTGCGAGCCGCCCGCCTTTGGGTGCGCCGACCACAAGGACAGTGGGAACGTCACGGCGCGCACCATCCAGCACCTGATGGACAAGACGAAGCACCACCGGGCGCTGACCGCCGACGACATCCGTGAGCTGTTCGAGGTGGTCGGCGAGGAGGCGACCGTACGGGCCGGGCTCGGCCTGGAGCTGGCCGGGCAACGGCGCGAAAAGGTGGTGCCGGGGACGGTGTACGCGCAGGCCGAGGCGTTGCGCACGCTGCTCGCGCAGTCCGTGTACCCGGGCATCCGGCCGCGCTTCCGGCCGCTGCTGCACCGCTCCCCCGTCGCGCAGACCGTGCCGTTCCCGCGGCCCGAGCTGGTGGCGGCGGGGCAGGCGGAGCGGCTCGCCGGGATACGGGAGCGGGTGCGGGCGCGGCTGGTGGAGCTGTGGCGCAGCGCCCGGGACCACGACGGGCTGGCGGAGGCGGAGATCTCCGAGCTGACCGTCCTGTTCGGGCTGCGGACGCTGGACCACCTCGAGCTGCACCGGCATCCCGTACGGGCGCTGCGCGAGCTGCTGCACCGCGCCGACCGGCTCCTCGCGCCCAAGCTGCGCCGCCTGGACGTGCTGAGCGCGCGGGCGCGGGCCGGCGCGGTGCTGGACGCGCGGATCGCCTGGGAGATCGCGCACAGCTGGGGCCCGGCGTACGCGGCGGGGCTGCACCCCGACGAGCCGGTGCTGCACGGCCCGGCGGCGAGCCTGGCGCCCGATCCCCGGGCCGCGCTCCCCGCCGTACGGATCGAGGACGGCGAGCACACCTGGGAGCCGCGCCGCGACCTGCTGGACAGCGGGCCGCGCGACCGGCACTTCGTGGGTGAGCTGGAGGACGACGGGCGGATCGCGCTGCGCTTCGGGGACGGCCGGTACGGCGCGCGCCCGGAGCCCGGCAGCCGGCTCACGCTGCACTACCGGCTGGGCGGCGGCACGGCGGGCAATGTGGGCGCCGAGGCCATCAACCATCTTGTACTCAGCCCGAATGCTGGGGGCACCTCCCGGTCGGAGACTGGGGGAGAGTCGGACGGGGGCGAGCCGATGCCGGTGGCGGGCGTGCGCAATCCGCTGCCCGCGATCGGCGGCGCCGCGCCCGAGCCCGTCGACCAGGTACGGCAGCTCGCGCCGCTCGACCTCAAGCGCACCCGCCAACGAGCCGTCACCGCCGCCGATTACGCGGAGCTGGCGTCCGCGCTGCCCGGTGTGCAGCGGGCCGCGGCCGAGATCCGCTGGACCGGCAGCGTGCAGGAGGCGCACATCGCGATCGACGCGGCGCGCACCGGCGAGCCCACGCCCCAGCTGCTGGACTCCGTCGCGTACGCGCTGGAGAGCTACCGGCGGATCGGGCACGACCTGGTCGTCGAGCCGGCCCGCACGGTGCCGCTGGACATAGAGATCGAGGTCTGCGCGGCGCCCGGTCATCAACACGGCCGGATTCTCGCGGAGTTGACGCGCGTACTCGGCAGCCGGCGGCTGTCCGGCGGGCGCCTCGGCTTCTTCCACCCGGACGCGCTGACGTTCGGCGAGCCGGTGCGGCTGAGCCGTCTCACCGCGGTCGCCGCGGCCGTACCGGGCGTGGAGAGCGTACGGGTGACCCGCCTGCAGCGGCTCTCACCGCAGGGAACCATCGACAACAGAGCACTGGAGGACGGTGTGCTGCGGCTCGGCCCGCTGGAGATCGCCGTGTGCGACAACGACCCCGAGCGCCCGGAGAACGGCCGCCTGGCCATCCGCCTCGGAGAGCCCGGGGGTACCCGATGAGCGCCACGTGCGGCTGCGGCTGCGGGGGCGGCAGCGACGAGCGGCGCGCCCCGGACGCCCTGTACAACCCGCCGGCCCGGACGGCCCTGGACTACCGCGTCGGTACGTACGGCACGTTCCTGGCCGGCATGCTGGACCGGCTCGCCTCGCCCGCCTACCCGGCGCTGCGCGGCCTGACCGTCCGCACCACCGACGATCCCGCGATCGGGCTGCTGGACGCCTGGGCGGTACTCGGTGACGTGCTGACCTTCCACAGCGAGCGGATCGCGGACGAGGGGTACCTGCGTACCGCCAACGAGCACCGGTCGCTCGCGCTGCTCGGGCGGCTGGTCGGGCACCGGCCGCGGCCCGGCGTCGCGGCCGACACCCACCTCGCGTACACCCTGGACAAGGACCCGCGCGCCGAGGACCTGCCGGTCGTCATCCCGCGCGGGGCGCGCAGCCACAGCGTGCCGGCGGCCACCGGCGAGGAGTCGCAGACCTTCGAGACGAGCGAGGACCTCACCGCGCGCTGGGCGTGGAACGAGCTGAAGGTCCGCAGGCGACGGCCCGCGCTGCTGGTCGCCGAGGACCTGAAGAAGCGGTCCGAGCTGTACGTCTCGGGCACGAACACCTCCTTGCAGACCGGCGACCAGCTCCTCTTCGACTTCGGCGGCAGGGAGCAGCAGCTGCTGCCGGTCGCCAGGGTGCGCATCGACCGGGAGGAGGACGTCACCGCGATCGGGCTGCAGCAGTCCGCGCCGCCCACGCTCAAGGAGCTGGTCGGCGAACTGAAGCAGTGGATCACCGAGCCGGAGGACGGCGGCGACCCCGACGACCCGGACGAGCCCGGACCACCGACCGCGGAGACGCCGAACCCGCGGCCGGTCAGCAAGCTGATCGAGACCTTCGACACGCAGGTGCTGGCGCCGTTGCGCAAGGACCTGGAGGGCGAGGCGGCCAAGACCCCTGCCGCGTTCGCCGAGCGGCTGGCCGGGCCGCACGAGCGGCTGGCCGAGGCGCAGGTGCTCGCCGCGCCGTACGAGGACGTCGCGGCCTGGTTCGAGCAGCTCGAAGCGGTGATCGGGGAAATCCGGGAGCGGGCCGGGGACTTGGAGCCCGCGCGGACCGTGCCGCCGTCGGAGCCGCAGCCCAAGAAAGCCGGGGCCGGGGCCGCGCAGCCCACGCCCGCGCTGCGGGCCCTGGACGCCGTGCTGCCCGCCCTCCGTACGAGTGTCGTGCGTCCCCCGTCCGGCGCGCGGGCCGTCTCGCGCGACCCCGGACGCCTCTTCGCGCCCGGCTCGGACCTCACCGCGCGGCTGCTGTCCGCGCTGGACCCGAGGCTGTCCGACGGGATGTACACGGCGTGGCGGCAGGCCGCGCCCGCGACGCCCGCCGCGCTGCGCGCGCTGCTGGCGATGCGGGTGACGTCCGCGCCCTTCGGGGCCACCGCACCGCTCAAGCCCGTGCAGGACAAGGCGGGCCGGGTGATCCGCACCGCGGACTGGCCGCTCACCGGCGGCGTGTTGACCAGCGTGCGGATCGTCTTCGACACGGCCGGCAAGGTGCCGGTGAAGGCGGAGTTCCAGCACGTCGAGACCGGCAGCTCGGTGCAGTACACGGAGAATCTGCCGTCCGAGAACTCCTTCGACCTGGGTCCCGGGCGGGTCCAGGTGTCCACCCGTACCGGGCAGGACCGCGACCTGAGCTGGCTGGGCCGCCGCCCGACCGAGTCCCAGGAGCCCGGGGTCACCGTCCGGCTGCTCGCCGGGCTGCCCGAGCGCTCCCTGTTCGTGGCCCGCCCCGACGAGGACGGGAAGATCGAGGTCGCCGTCAACAACGGCGACACCAAGACCTGGGATCTCGCGCCGGGCGACAAGCACCAGGTCCGGCACGGCGAGTACGAGGTGACCGTGCGGCGCACGCCGGGCAGCGAGCCGCCCGCCGTGGAGATCGGCATCGCCACCGTCCCCGAGCCCGCCAACCGCTACGTCCTGCCGCTGGAGTCGGTGCAGGACGGCATCACGGTCGGCAGCTGGGTCGCCGTCCAGCGGCCCCGCAAGGGCGCCGAAGGCCCGGACGGCATCCCCGGCGACAAGAAGCTGGCGTTCGTCACCACCCGTGTGACGGCCGTCCGCACCGCCGCGTACACCAACTTCGGGATCACCGGGCGCGGTACGGAACTGACGCTCGCCGATCCGTGGCTGGACGAGCACGACGTCGTGCTGTCGGCGATCCGGGACACGACCGTGCACGCGGGCGGCGAGCCGCTGCGCAGCGCGGACGAGCCGCTGGGCGAGGACGTGCACGGCAACGAGCTGGAGCTGGCCGACCTGTACGAGGGGCTGCGCCCCGGCCGGTACATCGTCGTCTCCGGCGAGCGGACCGACATCCCCGGCTCGGCCGGGGTGCGCGGCACGGAGCTGGCGGTGATCGCCGCGGTCGACCAGCGGCTGGACGAGAACCTGCCGGGCGACCACGTCCACACGGTCCTCACGCTCACCGCCGACCTCGCCTACCGGTACCGCCGCGACACCGTCCGCATCCAGGGCAACGTCGTGCCGGCCACCCACGGCGAGAGCCGGGACGAGCCGCTGGGCAGCGGGAACGCGGAGCAGGCGAACCAGACGTTCGCGCTGTGGCAGTCCCCGCTCACCTGGCTGCCCGACGACAATCCGCTGGGCGCGGTGCCCGAGCTGGAGATCCGGGTGGACGGGCTGCTGTGGCACCGGGTCGACAGCCTCGCCGGGCGCGGGCCGCGCGAGCGGGTGTACGTGCTGGGCGCGGCCGGGGACGGCCGGACGACGGTGACCTTCGGCGACGGCGTGCACGGCGCGCGGCTGCCCACCGGCCACGAGAACGTCCGGGCCCGCTACCGCTTCGGCACCGGGCGCGCCGCCAACGTCAAGGCCGGCCGCATCACCCAGGCGATCACCCGCCCGCTGGGCGTCACCGGCGTCACCAACCCGCAGCCCGCCACGGGCGGCGCGGACGCCGACGGCCCCGGGCTCACCCGCCGCACGGTCCCGCTCGCGGTCTCGGCCCTGGACCGGCTGGTCTCGCTCCCCGACTACGAGGACTTCGCGCGCTCCCGGGCCGGCATCGGCCGGGCCGCGGCGGCCGAACTGTACGACGGGCGGCGGCAGGTGCTGCACCTGACCGTGGCCGGGGTGGACGACAACCCGGTCGCGGCCGACGCCGAGGTCCTTCAGGCGCTGCGGTCCTCACTCGCCGAGTACGGGGACGCCGCGCTGCCCGTGCGCGTCGACGTGCGGGAGCTGGTCCTGCTGCTCCTGGTCGCCAAGGTCAAGGTCGCGCCGGACCACTCCTGGGCGGCGGTCCAACCGCGGGTACGCGCCGCCCTGCTGCGCACCCTCGGCTACGAAGGCCGCGAACTGGGGCAGCCCGCACGGCTGTCGGAGGTGCTGGCCACCGCCCAGTCCGTGCCCGGCGTGGACTACGTGGACGTGGACGCCTTCACCGGCGTACCGGCCTCCGCCTCGCCCGCCGACCTGGCCGGGCTCGGCGAGCGGCTGACGGCCCCGCAGACCACGGTCCCGGCCCGCCGGGCCACCTACGACGAGCAGCTGTACCGGGTCACCGACGAGAAGGGCGAATCGCTCTCCTCGGTCGCGGCCCGCAACGGCATCCCGCTCGCCGAACTGCTGCGCCTGAACCCGGACATCACCGATACCCGGCCGCTGGCGAAGGGCCGTTCGGTGTGCGTCTTCCGCGGCATCCGGCCCGCCCAGCTCGCGCTGTTCTCGCCGCAGGTCGCCGACACCATGATTCTGACGGAGGTCAAGTGATGTCCAGGGAGCCGGACGGGCTCGCGGAGCTGCTCCCCCAGTGGCACCGGCTGCGGGACGCCGAGAACGGCGAGCCGCTGCGGGCGCTGCTCGCGGTGATCGCCGAGCAGGTGGACCTCGTACGCGACGGGGTCGAGCAGCAGTACGACGACTGGTTCGTGGAGACGGCGGCGGAGTGGGTGCTGCCGTACCTCGGTGACCTGGTGGGCTACAAGCCGCTGCCCGGATACGAGCGGGTGCTGGCCACCGGCCTGAAGGACGGCGGGCTGCCGGACTCCTCGCGCCGGCGCCTCGCCGAGGCACTGGCCCCGCGCCGCGACGTGGCGTCCACGGTCGCCAACCGGCGCCGCAAGGGCACCCTCGCGCTGCTGGAGGAGCTGTCCGCCGAGGTGGCGAACTGGCCCGCGCGGGCCGTGGAGTTCTCCCGGCTGCTCTCGCACGACCAGCCGGTGAAGCTGTACGGCTCGGGAACCACCGCCGTCAACGGGCGGCGGGCCGCGCGCGGCCGGTCGGTCGACGTGCGGGATTCCGCGGCCCTGGACCTCGCGGGCGGCCCGTTCGGCGCGACGGCCCGCACCGCGGACGTCCGCCGGGCCGACTCGCGCCGCCGCCAGGGCGGCCTCTCCCCCGCCGGAGTGGGCCTGTACGTGTGGCGGCTGAAGCCGTACTCGGTGACGCGGGCGCCCGCGTACTGCATCGACCGGGCCCGCAACCTGTACACCTTCTCCATCCTCGGCAACGACACCCCGCTGGTCACCAAGCCCGAGCCGGAGCCGTCGGCCACCCACATCGCGACCATCGACAACGTCCCGGCGTACGTCCGCCGCCGGCAGCTGCACGACCGGCTCGCGGACTACTACGGGCCCGGCAAGTCCTTCACGATCTGGCGGGACGGGCAGCGCGAGCCGGTCGACCCGTCCGACATCGTGGTCGCCGACCTCAGCGACTGGCGCTACCGGCCCAGGCACGGCCAGGTCGCGGTCGACCCGGAGCTGGGCCGCATCGCCTTCGGCTCGCGCTCGGCCCCGCGCCAGGGCGTGTGGGTGACGTACCACTACGCCTTCGGGGACGACCTGGGCGGCGGCGAGTACCTCCGCGAGCGGCAGACGCCCGCGGACGCGGCCGTGTACCGGGTCGGGCCCGGCCAGACGTACCAGCGGATCATGGACGCCTACCGAGAGTGGGGGAACGACCGCCGGGCGGGGCGCTGCGGCCCCGACGGGATCATCGAGATCACACACAGCGGCGCCTACCAGGAGCAGCTGGACTTCGACCTGGACCCGGGCGACCGGCTGGAGGTGCGCGCCGCGGAGGGCACGCGGCCGGTGATCCGGCTGCTGGACTGGTACAGCAACCGGCCCGACGCGCTGAACATCCGGGCGCGCGAGTCCGATTGCGCGGCGGGTGACCGGCCGCGGATGGTGCTGGACGGGCTGCTCATTGCCGGCCGCGGGCTCCACGTCCAGGGCCCGGTCGGCGCGCTCGCGCTGCGGCACTGCACGCTCGTCCCGGGCTGGTCGCTGGAGCCGGAGTGCGAGCCGCACTCCCCCGAGGAGCCCAGCCTCGTCCTGGACCGGACGACCGCGTGTGTGGAGATCGACCGGACGATCCTCGGCACGATCGAGGTCATCGGCGACGAGGTGTCCACCGACCCGCTGCCGATCCACATCCGGGACAGCATCCTGGACGCCACCGGGCACGACCGCGAGGCGCTCTCCGCGCCGGACTGCCGGCACGCGCACGCGGTCCTGCACGCGCACCGCACCACGGTCATCGGCGAAGTCCACGTGCACGCCGTGCAGATCGCCGAGAACTCGCTCTTCACCGGGCGGCTGCACGTCGCCCGGCGGCAGCTCGGCTGCATCCGGTACTCCTACGTCACGCCGGGCTCCCGGACGCCGCGCCGGTACCGCTGCCTGCCGGACCTGGTGGCGCCCGAGGACGCCGCCTCAGTAAGGCCGTTGCTGCGCAGCGAGCGGTACGGCACGCCCGCTTACGGCCAGTTGGCGGCGGACCGCGCGGACGGCCCGGCCGGCGAGGGCTGCCGGCGCGCCGCCGAGGACGGTGCCGAACTGGGCGCCTTCCACGACCTGTACCAGCCGCAGCGCGAGGACAGCCTGCGGGCGCGGCTCGCGGAGTACACACCGGCCGGAACGGATGCGGGGATCTTCTTCGTGACCTGACCCGATCCGCCCACCCGCCAGCCGACCACCACGAGCTTCTTCACGAGCTTCATCACGAGGGGGAACCCTTCACATGCACGCAGATCTCTCCCGTATCACCTTCCGGCCGGACGCCCGGTACTCCGCCGTCCTCGCCCAGCAGGGCCGCGTCCAGCTGGACGCGGACGCCAACGAGCAGACCGCGATCCAGCTCTACCAGGCCCGGGTGACCGCCACCGACCTGATCGGGCAGCACGGCGGCCCGGCCGGCGACGCCGGCTTCAAGATCGACATGACCGGCGGCGCCCGCGAGCTGGACGACCTGTCGATCAGCCCCGGCCGGTACTACGTCGACGGCATCCTGGTCGAGGCGTACCGGCCGCAGCCGGGCGTTCCGGTGCCGGATCCGGCCGCTGCCGAGGACGGCGACGCCAAGGACGGCGCGGGCGCGGCCGCCGAGCCGCCCGCCACCTGGACGTACTGGGACCAGCCCGACGCGTACCGCGACGCCGAGCGCCCCGAGGACCGGCTGCCCACCCAATTCCCGTACCTGGCCTACCTCAAGGTGTGGGAGCGCTCGGTCACCGCGGCCGAGGACCCGGCACTGCGCGAGGTCGCGCTCGGCGCGGCGCTGCCGGACACCGCGGCCCGGCTCAAGGTCGTCTGGCAGGTGCTGCCGCTGCCCGGCGGCGAGCTGGACATCGAGGGCGACGAGACGAAGAAGGCCCCGGTCCGCGAGGCGTTCCGCAAGTGGGTCGCCGAGCAGCGCAAGGCCACCGCGCGGCTCGCCGTGCGCAGCGAGCGCCCCGACCACGCCGACGACGACCCGTGCCTGGTCAAGCCGGACGCCCGGTACCGCGGCCCGGAGAACCAGCTGTACCGGATCGAGATCCACGACGGCGGCGCGGCCAAGGACGCCACCTTCAAGTGGTCCCGCGAGAACGGCTCGGTGACCTTCCCGGTCGACGGCCTGGACGGCACCTGGGTCGAGCTGGCCACGCTGGGCAACGACGACAAGCTGGACCTCGATGTCGGCGACTACGTGGAGTTCATGGACTCCGCGGTCGCCTCGCGGCTCGACGCCCACCCGCTGCTGCGGGTGGAGGAGCTGGACCTGCCGGGCCGCCGGGTGCGGCTGTCGGACGAGCCCGCGCAGGGCGTCGGGCGGCTGCCCGAGCGGAGCCCGTACCTGCGCCGCTGGGACCACCGCGAGGGCGGCCGGGCCCAGGAACGTACGACGAGGAAGGGCGCGGCGGGGCAGCTGAGGCACGGCGCGGTGCGCGTCGAGGAAGGCGCCTGGCTGCCGCTGGAGGACGGCGTCGAGGTGTACTTCGCGGCCGGCAGCACCTACCGCAGCGGCGACTTCTGGCTGGTACCGGCCCGCACGGCCACCGGCAGCGTGGAGTGGCCGACGGACGCCGCGCGCCGGCCGCTCCTCCAGGCGCCGCTCGGGCCGCAGGTGCACTACGCGCCGCTGGGCTGGGTGATGGGCGAGAAGACCGTGTCCGACCTGCGGCTGGCGTTCAAGCCGCTGGCCGGGGAGATCGCCGCAGCCAGCGACGAGGAACTGGCGGCCGAGGAGGAGGCGCGGGCCGCCGACGCCGCGGCGGACGCCGAGAACGAGCCCGCCGACGTGGCCTCCGCCGGCCCGGCGCACGGCGCGGCGCTGCGCTCGCAGACGACGGCCGAGGCGGAGGCGCTCACGGAGGAGTGACACCGGCGGGTGGCGCCACGGGGACGCGCCACCACGTACGCATGAGGCGGCGCGCGGGTGATACCGCGCGCCGCGACCGGGGGACCGGCCCGCCCGGGCGGGCCGAGGAAGGAGCACAACGATGGCCGAGCCGCTGAGCGCGTCGCGCCTGGTGGAGGTCCTGCGCAAGGAGGGCCTGACCGTCCACGAAGTCCGCAACTGGCGCCGGCACAACAGGAACAGCAAGGGCCCCTGGGGGCCGCTGAACGGTGTGATGATCCACCACACCGTCACCAAGGGCACCGACAGCTCCGTCGAGCTCTGCTACGAGGGCCGCTCCGGACTGCCCGGCCCGCTGTGCCACGGCGTCATCGACAAGAAGGGCGAGGTCTGGCTGGTCGGCAACGGCCGCGCCAACCACGCCGGGCTCGGCGACTCCGACGTGCTGCGCGCGGTGGTCAACGAGTCGAGGCTGCCGCGCGACAACGCGGCCAACACCGACGGCAACCGCCACTTCTACGGCTTCGAGTGCATCAACCTCGGCGACGGCGACGACCCCTGGCCCGAGGAGCAGAAGGCCGCGATCGAGAAGGTGTCGGCGGCGATCTGCCGGGCGCACGGCTGGACCGAGAAGTCCGTCATCGGCCACAAGGAGTGGCAGCCGGGCAAGACGGACCCGCGCGGCTTCACGATGGACGGGATGCGGGAACGCATCAAGAAGAGACTCGCCGGCAAGCCGAGCGGGAGCGGCGGGGGCGGGGGCGGGGGCGGTGGCACGGACGAGAAGCCGGCGCCCGAGAAGCCCGCTCCGGAGAAGCCCGCGCCTGACCGGCCCGAGGGCGGCCGGCCGCGCCCGGCCCGGTACGAACGCTTCCCCGGCGGCGGCTTCTTCCAGGCCGGCGCGCACAGCCCGATCATCACGGCGATGGGCAAGCGGCTGGTCGCGGAGGGCTGCTCGCACTACGAGGACGGGCCCGGACCGTACTGGACGGAGGCCGACCGCAAGTCCTACGCGGCGTGGCAGCGCAAGCTCGGCTTCGGCGGCAAGGACGCGGACGGCATACCGGGGAAGGTGAGCTGGGAGCGGCTGAAGGTGCCGAAGTCCTGAGAGCCGGTTGATCGACTGCGGTTTCCCGCAGCGGAAAAGCCGCTGGACGGCCCCCTCCCCAACGAGGGCCGTCCAGCGGCTTTTTGGTACTGCTCGTACTGCTCATTACCGGCGGTGGTCACCGGGGGCCGTGCGGGCGGCGTCCCCAAAACGCCGGCCGGCGGGCACCCGGGCGCCGGCCCGGGAGTCCGGGGTTCAGCCCGCCAGGACCGGCAGCGCCGGGATGTTCGCGGGGCTGGTCAGGTCGGCCTGCGCGATGTCGACGGGGATGATGCGCTGCACACCGGCGGCGGCGTTGCCCGCGGTCTCCTGGCCGTCGGCGGCCACGGTGGTGGCGATGCCCTGGGAGAACGGCACGGCGTCGGCCGCGACACCCTGCGCGAACGGCTGCGCGTCGGCGGCCACACCCTGCGCGAACGGCACCGCGTTGGCGACGGCGCCCTGCGCGAAGGGGATCGCGGTGGCGGCGGCGCCCTGGACGAAGCCCTGCGCGTCGGCGGCCGTGCCCTGCGCGAACGGCACGGCGTCGGCGGCCGCGCCCTCGGCGAACAGCTGGGTGTCGGCGACGACGCCCTGCGCGAACGGGGTGGCCTGGCCGGCCGCGTCACCGGCGAGCAGGCCCGCACCGCCCACCGCGTCCTGGGCGACCGGCACGACCTTGCCGACCGCGCGCTGCGCGACGGGCGGCAGCACGTCGGCGGCGGTCTGGTCGACGACCGGGCGGGCGGTGGCCAGGGCACCCTGGGCCGGGTTGGTCAGCGTGCCGGGACGCAGGTCGGTACCGGCGAGCGAGGTGACACCCGCGACGGCGGTGGAGGCGTCGGGCAGCGCGGGGGTGTTGGGGAGCTGGGTGGGCAGCTCGGCGTTGGGGAGCTGGACCGGCAGGCTCGGGGTGTTGGGGAGCTGGGTGGGCAGCTCGGCGGGGAGCTCGGTGGGCAGCTCGGCGTTGGGGGCCTGGACCGGGAGGTCGGCGGGCAGCTGGGTGGGCAGCTCAGCGGCGGGGGCGTCGACCGGGAGGCCGGCGGGCAGCTCGGTGGGCAGCTGGGCGGCCGGGGCCTCGACCGGGAGGCTGCGCAGGTCGAGGGCGGGCACGCCCTGGACGGGCAGGAACGGCACGGCGGGCAGGCGGACGTTGCCGACCTGCTGGACCTGCTTGGCGGCGCCCTTGACGGTCTTGGTGGCCTTGCCCGCGGCCTTGCCCGCCTTGGTGGCGTCCTTCGCGGTCTTGGTGACCTTCTTCAGGTCGGCCTTCTTCTGCACGTCCTTCAGCGTGCCGGTCGCGTCGCCGACGCGGTCGGTGGGCAGGCCGTCCGTGGTGGGCAGGCCGCCGCCGAGCACGCCGGTCACCTTGTCGGTCGCGCCGCCCACGGTGTCCTGAACGGTGCCGGTCGCCTGGCCCGCGGTGTCCTCGACCGTGCCGGTCAGCTCGCCGGCCGGCAGCGTCTTCTGGACGGTGCCGGTGAGGGTACCGGTGACGGCACCGGTGTCAGGGGCGTCGACGGGCAGCTCGGCGGCGCTGGCGCCCGCGGTGCCCAGGGCGAACAGACCGGTGGCGGCAGCGGCGACGAAGATGGAACGACGGATGTTGTTGCGCATGATGGCGATGAGCCCTTCGAATTCCTGGAAGATGTGACGGGCAGACCTGTCCCGCCCCCGCGCGGCAGGTCTAGGGGTGCTGACGGCCGTCGGCTCCGTGCGCTCACTCACCGTGTCGGTGAGGCGCCTGTGTCGGAGTCCGGCGGGAGGTCTGCCCTAGCCCGGGAATTCGAGGATGTCGGTGCTGCGCTCGCGCGTCGGCGCGCCGCTCGCTGCCCGTACGCCACCGGGCACCAGCCCGAAGCGCGGGTCCGTGCCCGGCAGTACGGCGTGCTGGTCCCCGCCTCGGGGGCCGTTGCCGTCGCCGGTGAGATGCGGGGCCGGGGCGACCGGGCCCTGCGGAAGCTGACCGGGCAGTCCACCCTGGCCGGGCGCGTCGCCGGTGCCGTCGGCCGCGGCCTGCGCTGCCGGACGGTCCGGACCGCCGGTGGTGTCCACCGGAGCCGCCGACGGGTCGCCGCCGGTGCGGTCCCCGCACCGGTCGGGTACGGCCATGTGCCGGCGGTCGCCGTCCCGCGCGGCACTCTGCTGCGACCGCTCGCCGTCCCGGCCCTGCCCGGCGCTGACGCCGGGGAGGTGGACCGGGAGGCCGGTCGCGTGCTCCACGCCCTGCACGACCTGGTCCACCGGAGCGGTGACCGGGTCGGTGACGGGCCGCAGGCGGTCCGCCAGCGGGCGTACGGTCTCGCCCAGCCGCTCCCCGGTCGCCTGCGCGCCTGCGGAGAGCCGGGCGCCGGCCTCCTTGGCCCGCGCGTCACCCTCCGCGGCCTCCTGCTCCAGCGCCGTACCGGAACCGGCGAACGGCGCATCGCCGTCGGTCGTTTCGGGGTGGGCGGCGGGGTCGGAGGTCGCCGAGCCGGCGGGTGAGGTGCCGGGCATACCGGACGTGGAGCTCGCCGTGGCGGACCCGAAGCCGGTGTCCGCTGCCGAACCGGCGTCCGCCGCGTGCGCGGTGCCGCCGCCGAACGCGACGGCGAGGACGACGAAGCCGATCAGGAAGAGCCCGCTCAGCAGCGCACGCCGCACAGCCACAGTGCGCGGCAGGCGCACAACGGCAGGCAGAGCGAGCACAGCAGACAAGGGGGACCTTCCCGTACGGACGGCGACCGGGCGCGAGGCACTCAGGGCACTTCGCATCACACAGCACGTCGCGGGTGATCGAGCGATGCACAGATACTTGCACGAGCAGCTATGTGCCGCGCAAGTCCACTGTGCCACCTGTCACTGTTACTCCGTCATGTCCGGTATCGGAAGGTGACGCAGGACTGACGGAGCGCTGACGGAAGCCTGTACGACCTGCGAACACGCCGCCGCGAGTGGACCGCTGAGGCAGCGCGGGCCGGCTCGGCGGAAGCGGACGCGTCAGCCCGTCGGGTCCGGTATCGGCAGTGGCCGCTTCTCCAGCGCGGCCGCCATCACCTCCGGAAACAGCTCCGGCGTACACGCGAACGCCGGTGCCCCCAGCGCCCCGAGGGCCGCCGCGTGCTCCCGGTCGTACGCGGGCGCCCCCTCGTCCGACAGCGCCAGCAGCGTCACGAACTGCACGCCGGACGCCTTCATCGCCGCCACCCGCTTCAGCATCTCGTTCCGTATCCCGCCCTCGTACAGGTCGCTGATGAGCACGACGACCGTCTCGGCGGGCCGGGTGATCCGCGACTGGCAGTACGCCAGCGCCCGGTTGATGTCCGTGCCACCACCCAGCTGCGTACCGAAGAGCACGTCCACCGGGGCGTCGATCTGATCGGTGAGGTCGACGACCGAGGTGTCGAAGACAACCAGCCGGGTGGCGAGCGCGCGCATGGACGCGAGCACGGCCCCGAACACCGAGGCGTACACGACGGACGCCGCCATCGACCCGGACTGGTCGATGCAGAGGATGACCTCCTTCTTGACGGACCGCGCCGCCCGCCCGTAACCGATCAGCCGCTCCGGCACGACCGTGCCGTACTCGGGGAGGTAGTTCTTGAGGTTCGCGCGGATCGTGCGGTCCCAGTCGATGTCGCGGTGCCGGGGCCGGCTGATCCGCGCCGAACGGTCCAGCGCGCCGGTCAGCGTGGCCCGCGTCCGGCTCGCCAGCCGCTTCTCCAGCTGCTCGACGACCTTGCGCACGACCGCCCGTGCGGTCTCCTTCGTCGTCTCGGGCATGGCCTTGTGCAGCGAGAGCAGCGTGCCGACCAGGTGGACGTCGGCCTCGACCGCCTCCAGCATCTCCGGCTCCAGCAGCAGCGCGGACAGGCCCAGCCGGTCGATCGCGTCCCGCTGCATCACCTGGACGACGGGGGTGGGGAAGTACCGGCGGATGTCGCCGAGCCACCTGGCCACGACGGGCGCGGACCCCCCGAGCCCCCCGGACCGCGACGCGCCGTCCTTCCGGCCGCCCCGCCCTCCGGGACCTCCCGCCCTCCCGGCGCCGGGCCCCTCGCCGGGCCCGCCGCCGTACAGCGCCCCGAGCGCGCCGTCCATCGCCGCGTCCCGCCCGCGCAGCTCACACCCGGTCCCGTCACCCTCTCCCCCGCCCAGCACCAACCGCCAACGCCGCATGCGCTCTTCGGCGCGAGTGCTGGTTTGCGCTCCCGCCGCCACCGTCCCCGTCGTTACCGGCTCCGTCGCTACCGTCCCCGTCGCTACCGTTCCCGTCGCTACCGTTCCCGTCGCTACCGGCTCCGCAGTCATCGGCTCTCCCCCGTAGGAATGTCCTCGTCCGTAGGAATGTCCTCGTCGTCGGTTCCCTCGCCCAACAGGGCGTGCAGGGTCGGCAGGACGGCCGCGGCCCGGTCCCGGTCCAGGCCCGGGCCGAAGCCGGGGGCCGCCGCCTCCTCGGCACCGCCCGCGGCACCGTGGCCGACCGCCGCACCGCCGCCGGCCGACCCGCCGGCCACCGGCCCGCGCCGTACCAGCTCGCCGAGCGTGCGCCGCACCCCCGGCTCGTACTGCGAGAACGTCCGCCGCAGCAACGGCAGTACGTCCGTGAACGCCTCCCCCGGCACCCGCGTCAGCCAGCCGTCCAGCAGCGCCAGCAGCCGCTCGTCGTGGACCAGCAGCATTCCCCCGCCGGCCCCGCCCCCGACGAACCCCTCGATCCAGGCCGCGGCGTCGGCGGGCGGCACACCCGGCGAGAGCGCCAGCCCCATGAGCCGAGCGGCCCCACCGTCCTCCGGAGTACGGCCGTCCTCCCCCGTACCGCCGTCCTCCAGCCGGCCGTCGTCGACGAGAATCCGCGCCGCGCGCCCCCGTATCAGCCCCGGTATCGCCTCCCGCTCCGCCAGCACACGCAGCACCGCGGTCCACCGCCCGCGGAGCCCCCCGTCCTCCGCCCCCTGGGACAGCAGCCCCACGGCCTGCTGCGTCGCGTCGAGGTGCGTCCGCATCTCCGCCGCGCCCTCCGCGTCCAGGGAGGCGCAGGCCGGCGGCAGGCCCACGAAGACCCGCTCCGCCAGGCCGACCGCGACCTCGCGCAGCGCCGCCGCGTCCGTGCCGCGCACGTCGCCGTATCGCACCGACCGCACCAGCGCGGGCAGCGCCTGCGCGAGGTGGCCGACGTCGGCGTCGAGCGCCGCCCGGTCCGCCAGCACCCGCATCACCACCGGCAGCGCGTCCGGCAGTTCGGCGAGCAGGCAGCGCTCGGCCAGCGCCGTGACCTCGGCGAGCGCGGTCGCGTCCGCCGCGTCCGACGCCGCCCGCGCCGTGGCCGCGGCGAGCACCGTCGTCCCCCAGATGCCCGCCTCCGCGACCCGCACCGACAGCTCCGGCTCCCAGCGCAGCCGCCAGGTCTCCCGGAACGTGCCCGTGCTCGTACGGGAATGGGCCGGCGCGCCCCACGGGACGTCCAGCAGCCGCAGCCGGTGCAGCAGCCGGCTCCGCGCGGCGTCGGTCTCCTTGCGCAGGTCCAGCTCCAGCTCGCGCTCCTTCGCCTCCGGCTTGAGGCGGAGGGTGCGCTGGAGCCGCGCGATGTCCCGCTGGAGCGGCACGGCGGGCGCGGCCCGCGGCACCTCGCCGAGCACGTCACCGACCACCAGACGGTCGTGGATCAGCGAGGCGGGGACGTCGGAGCCGTCGCTCAGCACGGCGCGCACCGCGTCCTCGGTCTCGGTGAGCCCGGCGAGCGGCCGTCCCCGCATCGCCGCGAGCGACTCGGCGAGCCGCACCGCCTCGATGACGTGGGCGGTGGAGACCGCGTAGTCCTCCCCACGGAGCAGCCCCGCGACCTTGGTCAGCCAGCGCTCTATGGGGCGGTCGGGGCTGCTGAAGAGGTGGCCGTACCAGCCGGGCGAGGCGATCCCCGCCCCGTAACCGCTGTTCCGGGCCAGCCTGCGGTGTGTCCACGGGACCCAGGTGACCGACACCTTCGCCTTCGGAAGGCCCTTGAGGAGGGCGCGGTCGGCGGTGACGGTCGTCCGGCGGGCGAGCGCCGGGACGTGCCACGCCCCGCAGACGACCGCGATGTCATCCCCGAACTCTCGCCGCGCCTCCCGCAATCGCAGCCGCATGTGCGCTTCGCGCACGGCGTCCCGGGAGGCCCCGCCCTCCTCGCCCTCCTCCCGAAGTACGCCCATCGCCTCGGCCAGTGCTTCGAAGGGGGCGAGCGCGTCACCGGTGCCCCCTTCCGCGCCGCTCCCTGCACCGCTCCCCGTACCGCGGTGCTCGACCACGTCCTCCCACCAGCGCTCCGCGTCGTCGTAACCGGCGGCTTCGGCGAGCACCCCGATGGGATCGACGCGCGCGTCGTCCACCGCGGGCCCACCCGACTCGGCCGATCCGGCCGGCTCCGTCCCCGCCTCCGCCTCCGACCCCGCTTCCGACCCCGCCCCTGCCCCCGGCTCCTTCCCCGGCTCCGCCTCCGCGAGGGAATGCGCCGCCGGAAGGTCGATGAAGCGCACCGGCACGCCGCGCCGCAGCGCCCACCGGAGGGCCACCCACTCCGGGGAGAACTCCGCCATCGGCCAGAACGCGGCGCGCCCCGGATCGTCGGTCACATGCGCGAGCAGCGCGACCGGCGGCCGCATCTCGTCGTCCGCGGCCAGCGCCACCAGCGCGTCCGCCTCCGGCGGCCCCTCGATGAGCAGCGCCTTCGGCTCGCACTGCGCCAGCGCCGCCCCGACCGCACGGGCCGACCCGGGCCCGTGATGCCGCACCCCGAGCAGCCACGGTCCGGCCGCCCGCCGCTCCCCCGCACCGCGCGCCGTACCGTGCTCCGCCGTCCCGGCCGTCATGCGCTCACCTCCCGGCAGGCGCGGTAGAAGTCCTTCCAGCCGTCGCGCTCGCGGACCACCGACTCCAGGTACTCCTGCCAGACGACGCGGTCGGCCGCCGGGTCCCGGACCACCGCGCCCTGGATGCCCGCTGCCACGTCCGACGGCCGCAGCACGCCGTCCCCGAAGTGGGTCGCCAGCGCCAGCCCGTTGGTGACCACGGAGATCGCCTCCGCCGTGGACAGCGTCCCG
This sequence comes from Streptomyces sp. NPDC053542, assembly GCF_044544685.1. Taxonomy (NCBI): domain Bacteria; kingdom Bacillati; phylum Actinomycetota; class Actinomycetes; order Kitasatosporales; family Streptomycetaceae; genus Streptomyces; species Streptomyces sp. NPDC053542. The sequence continues at coordinate 298,438 of NZ_JBITXL010000008.1, read as the reverse complement.
GAGGGCGACTTGAGCTTCGTACGCCCGTCCGTCGTCAGGCCGTCCCGCAGCTCGCGGAAGACCGTCACGACCCGGCGGATCTCCGCCATGCCGTCCGGCGCCGGCGGCAGGTCCAGCGAGCGGCCGATCTGCTCGACGCGGCGTGTGACGATGTCGACCTCCTCGTCCGGCGTGGCCGGCAGCGGCAGCACGACCGTGTTGAAGCGGCGGCGCAGCGCGCTGGAGAGCTCATTGACCCCGCGGTCGCGGTCGTTGGCGGTGGCGATGAGGTTGAAGCCGCGGACCGCCTGCACCTCCTGGCCCAACTCCGGTATCGGCAGCGTCTTCTCCGACAGGACGGTGATGAGCGTGTCCTGGACGTCCGCCGGGATGCGCGTCAGCTCCTCGACCCGCGCGGTCATGCCCTCCGCCATCGCGCGCATGACGGGGCTGGGCACCAGCGCGTCCCGGCTGGGGCCGTGCGCGAGCAGCCGCGCGTAGTTCCAGCCGTACCGGATCGCCTCCTCCGGCGTGCCGGCCGTGCCCTGGACCAGGAGCGTGGAGTCGCCGCTGACCGCCGCGGCGAGGTGCTCCGACACCCAGGTCTTGGCCGTGCCGGGCACGCCGAGGAGCAGCAGCGCGCGGTCGGTCGCGAGCGTGGTGACCGCGACCTCGACGATGCGGCGCGGGCCGACGTACTTCGGCGTGATGACCGTGCCGTCGGCGAGCGTGCCGCCGAGCAGATACGTCGCCACCGCCCACGGCGAGAGGCGCCAGCGCTCGGGCCGCGGCCGGTCGTCCGCGGCCGCCAGCGCGGCCAGCTCGTTTGCGAATGCATCTTCCGCGTGCGGCCGCAGCGCCACCGCTTCGCCGTCCTGCCGCCCGGCTTCCGCCGCCGTCCCCCGGCCGCTCCCCGCCCCGTTCTCCGCCATCGCGTAAGACATGACTCCCCCTTGTCCCAAGCCCTACGGCCCGCCACCCGCAACCCGCGGGCCGCTTGCGGATTCCAGACTGCACCATGCCACTGACAATCGGCCTCGCCGCGACAAATGCGCTGGTCAGAGCGATTGTCAGTGGCTGGGTCTAGCGTTTTCGACATGCTGGGAATGGACGGGGAGAAAACCCCGAACCCCCGAGCGCAGGGGGAACGCTGGACGACCGATCAGGTACTGGCGATGGCGCCCGACGCGGCGTCGCGCAAGGCCGGCGGCAAGCTCGCGACGCCCGGCCCGTGGTCGGAAGCGGGCGCGGGCGACGGAGCGGTATGGGGAGTGTGCAAAGGGAGCGGGAGCGCTCCGTACCGCGCGATGGTGGACACGACGAGCCCTGCCTTCAAGTGCGGTTGCCCGAGCCGGAAGTTCCCGTGCAAGCACGCGCTGGGACTGCTGTTGCTGTGGGCGAGCGAGGACGGCTCCGACGGGGACGACGGGGATAACGGGGGTGTGGTGACGGGCACCGAGCCGCCGCGGTGGGTGGCCGAGTGGCTGTCCGGCCGGCGCGAGCACCGCGAGGACCGGCCGGGCAAGGGTGACAAGGACGGGGGCAAGGACAAGGGCAGTAAGGGGCTCGCGGACCCGGAGGGGGCGCGCCGGCGGGCGGAGCGCCGGGCGCAGCGGGCCGGCGCGGGGGCCGAGGAATTGGAGCGGCGCCTCGCCGACCTGCTGCGGTCCGGGCTCGCCGCGGCGGACCGCGCGGGGTACGGCAGCTGGGACGAGACGGCGGCCCGCATGGTGGACGCCCAGGCGCCCGGACTGGCGGCCCGGGTGCGGGAGTTGGGGTCCATCCCGGGCTCCGGCGCCGACTGGCCGTCCCGGCTGCTGGAGGAGTGCGCGCTGCTCCACCTTCTCGACGAGGGGCTCCTTGGTATCGAGCGGCTTCCGGAGCCGCTGGCGGCCACGGTCCGCTCCCGAGTGGGCCTGCCGGCGCACCCGGACGGCTCTGGGAAGGACAGCACCGGGACGGACAGCACCGGGACAGACGGCACTGGTACGGGCGGCACTGGGGACGCTGCTCGTAACGGCTCCGGGGAGAGCTCCGGGAACGACTCCGGGGGGAGTTCCGCCGAGCGGACGGTGCGGGACCGCTGGCTGGTGCTGGCACAGCAGGACCGCGAGGAAGGCCCGCAGGGCAAGCTGACCACGCGGCGCATATGGATGCGGGGCGAGCGGACGGGCCGGATGGCACTGCATCTCTCCTTCGCGGGCCCCGGGCGGACGCACGATCTCGCCCTGGCGCCGGGACTCGTCCTGGACGCCGACCTGACGTACTACCCGGGCGCCCGCCCGCTGCGGGTCGCCGTGGGCGAGCGGTACGCCCCGGCCGCGCCCGGGGGCGTACCGGCCGGGTGCGGCGCGGACGCCGCGCTCGCCGCGTACGGTGACGCGCTGCGCGACGACCCGTGGCTGGACGCCTGGCCGGTGGTGCTGGCCGACGTCGTGCCGATACCGGGCCGGCCGCCCACGCCGGGGCGGCCGGGCACGGGATGGCAACTGGCGGACGCCGACGGCGAGTCGGCGCTGCCCGTGGACCCGCGCTGCGAGGGCGGTACGGGCCTGTGGCAGCTGGCCGCGATATCCGGCGGCGGCCCGCTCACCGTGTTCGGCGAGTGCGGCCACCGGGGCTTCGTCCCGCTGACGACATGGGATCCGGCACCGGTAGCGCTGTGAGTCGGCACCGGAGCCGCTGTGAGGCGACACCAAGGGCCCGCGAGACGACACCGAGGGCCCTATGAGACGGCACCGAGGGCTCTATGAGAACTGGTCCGAGGACCTGTGAGAACTGGTCCGAGTGCCTGTGAGAACTGGTCCGAGGGCCTTGCGAGAACTGATCCGAGGGCCTTGTGAGAACTGATCCGAACGGCCGACGAGAGGGGAGGGAAGCCGTGAGTGGAAGCGTGGCTCCCTGGGGGGAGCTGGTGAGCGCCGCGCTGCTCGGGACGGAGCGGCGGGCCGCGCCGGTGCCGGTGCGGGCGGGGCGGGAGCCCGCCGCCGCGCTGCTGGACGCGGCCGCGGTGAGCACGGTACGGCGGCGGGCGGGCCTGCGCCCCGCGCCCGCCGCGGAGCGGCCGGCGCTCGCCCCGCCGGACCCGCGTCCCGAGCTGCCGGACGCGGCGCGGCGCAGGCTCGCGCTGCTGCTGGCCGACCGGGGCGGGCACGCCGGCAGCCGGCGCGGCGCGGCCCCCGACCTGACGGAGCTGCTGCCGCAGTGGCTCGCGACGGCCGGGGAGCAGGGGTACCGCGCGCCCGCCGCACTGTTGCCGGCCCTGCTGGACGCGGCCCGGGCACGTACGGACCTGCGGCCGGCCGCGCTCGCGCTGGCCGGGCCGCGGGCGCTGTGGCTGGCGCGGCTGAACGACGACTGGAAGTTCGCGCTGCGCGGGATCGGCGGCGCGGCGGCGCTGCCCGCGCGGCGGGACCACGTGGCGAGCCAACGCCTCTGGGAGGAGGGCCTGTTCGCGGAGCGGGTCGCGCTGCTGTCGGCGACCCGGCACCTCGACCCGGCGGCGGGCCTGGCGCTGCTCGCGGGCACGTGGTCCACCGAACGGGCCGAGGACCGGCTGATGTTCCTCGACTCGCTCCGCGAAGGGCTGTCGCCGGCCGACGAGCCGTTCCTGGAGAAGGCGCTGTCCGACCGCAGCCGGAACGTCCGGGCGACAGCCGCCGAACTGCTCTCCGCCCTGCCGGAGTCCGCCCTGGCGTCCCGTATGGCCGACCGCGCCACGGCCTGCCTCCGGCTCGGCGACCTGGCCGAGTACGAGGGCGCCACCGAGCACGAGGCCGCCACCGAGCACGACGGCGCTGCCGAGTACCAAGGCGCGGACAGGGAGCGTCCGGCCGCGGGCCCGGTGCTCGTCGTGACGCCGCCGCGGGTGTGCGATGCGGGGATGGAGCGGGACGGGGTGGTGGCGAAGGCCCCGGCCGGGCGGGGCGAACGGGCGTGGTGGATGAGCCAGTTGCTCGAGGCGACGCCGCTCGGGGTGTGGCCGGGGCTACTGGGGGGCCGCACCCCGGAGGAGATCGTCGCGCTGCCGGTGGCGGACGGGCGGCGGACCGAGGTGCACGACGCCTGGTGCCGGGCGGCGGTGCGCCAGCGGAACGCGGCCTGGGCACGGGCCCTCCTGGGCGCCCCGACCGCAGCCGGCAGCGGGATATCGGGCAGCGCTGCTTCCGGTGACGCCGCCGGTGGAGAGGCCGGGTCGTCGCGGGACGCGGCGAAGCTGCTGGGGGTGCTGCCCGAGGGGGAACGCGCGGCGTGGGTGGCGAGGTTCATCGCGTCGCACGGGCTGTCGGACGCGTTCCGGCTGCTGGGGGTGTGCGCCGTCCCGTGGGCCGAGCCGCTCGGCCGGGCGGTGGTCGACGCGCTGGACATCGCGCGGGACGCGGGGAGCTATCCGTGGAGCTTCAGCGGGGTGATGGGGCTGGCCGAACGGTGTCTGGACCCGGCCGCGGCGGACCGGCTCGACATGCTCACGGCGCAGGGCGGCGAACCGGAGGACGGCTCGCCCGGCGCGGACGGCTACTGGTCCGAAGCGTTCCAGCGCCTGGTCGGCACCCTCCGGCTCCGCGCCACGATGCACTCCGAACTGACCGAGGGGTGCACCCGACAGACCGAGAGGGACACCGCGGACGCCGGAGCCGGCTCCGGGCACACGGGGGCGGACTCCAGGCACCCCGGGGCGGGCTCCGAGCACGCCGGGACGGACGCCGGGCACACGGGGGCGGACTCCAGGCCCACCGGGGCGGACACGGGACACCCCGGGGCGGACACCAAGCACGCCGGAGCGGGGCCGTGAGCCCCCGGGCAGCCCCCTGGACGGGGGCTCGGGCCGGCGCTCGGGCGGACGCTCGGGCGCGGGGACGTCCCGCGCCCGGCTCGAGGCGGACGCCGGTATCGGAGCCCGGCCTTGGATCGTGGCCCGGCCTTGGATCGTGGCCCGGCCCTGGATCGCGGCCCGGACGGGCGGCGGTTCGCTCAGGCCGTCAGCTGGCGGACGTTGGCGTTCACCCACTCGACGATGGAGGCCGTCGTGGCGCCCGGGGTGAAGATCTCGGCGACACCCTGCTCCTTGAGCGGCGCGATGTCGGCCTCCGGGATGATGCCGCCGCCGAAGACCTTGATGTCCTCCGCGTCGCGCTCCTTGAGCAGTTCGATGACCTTCGCGAAGAGGGTGTTGTGCGCCCCCGAGAGGATCGAGAGGCCGATCGCGTCGGCGTCCTCCTGGATCGCGGTGTCGACGATCTGCTCCGGGGTCTGGTGGAGCCCGGTGTAGATGACCTCCATGCCCGCGTCCCGCAGGGCCCGCGCGATGACCTTGGCACCACGGTCGTGGCCGTCGAGCCCCGGCTTGGCCACCACCACACGGATCGGACCGGTCACACCCATCACTGCCTCCAAGCCAAGCGCGGCACCGGCCTTGACCAGCGCCGTCGAGCCGACAACCGAATATGCGGCCGCCAGGGCGGCCGCCAGCGTGAACGAACGTTATCCCCAGCATCGCGCACAGAGCCGTTTCGCGACATGAAGGGAGGGGGAAATCACACGTGGGACACGTTCGCTACGCGCCGTACGCCGCATCTCCTCCGCCGCCGCAAGGCGGCGGGGGCGTCTGCGGGGCGGCGCAGGGAGCCGCAGCAGTTTGCCGCACCGCCGCGCCGTAGCCGCGCGGCACGGCAGTGCGCATTCCGGGTACGTACAGGCCCCCATGCACACGCACGGTGTGCGGGGAAGAGGTACCGCGTCACGTACGGGCAGGCCGGCCGGGAGAGACGGAACGGACAGCTCGGCCGGCACGTACGGCAGGCGCAGCAGCCGCGGGATCCGCGTCGGGTGACATCCGTCGGCGGTCCGCGCCGGTACCTCAACGTCATCGGCGAGCACGGTGCACGGGGGCCGTGTACGCACCCAACGGCTCCCCTTGAGGGCATGACGGGGGACAGAGGCGTCCTCCGTGTGCCGTTCGGAGGTCGGCCGATGAAGGCCCTGCCCTTTCTCTGCTGTCTGATCCGCCCCTCCGCCGCCATGCTGCGCGTCACGGTCTGGGAGCTGGCGGTGCTCGCCGGGCACCTGCTGCTGTACCCCACGGGCGTCTCGCAGGAGCAGGCCGCGGCGGCGGCAGCCCGCGCGGGCGCAGCCGCCGATCCGGCCGGGGGCTCGCCCACCCACTCGACCACCGACCCGACCGCGGACTCGGCCGCCGACTCGGTCGCGGGCTCGGCCACCGGCGCGGTACGCGATGCCGGACGGTCGCCGTCCGGAAGCACGAAGACCGGCCCGAAGGCCACCGCGGCCAGGACCGGCACGAAAACGCGGGCGCACGCCGGGGCGAGCGCCGGCAGATCGCATGTCTGGCCACAGACCGCGCAGGACGCCGGGGCCGCCGGTTCGGGGCGGCCGGCAGCGGGGGCCGGTGACTCGCTGCCCGCGCCCGCCATGCTGCCGACCGAGGGCCGGTCGCACCCCCCGGTGCTTCTGCTGCACGGCTTCATCGACAACCGCTCCGTCTTCGTACTGCTGCGCCGCTCGCTGCGCCGGCACGGCTGGTGTCACCTCGAGGCGCTCAACTACTCCCCTCTCACCTGCGACATACGCAAGGCAGCGGAGCTGCTCGGCCGGCATGTCGAGGACGTCTGCGCGCGCACCGGTCACCGGCGCATCGACCTGGTGGGGCACAGCCTCGGCGGCCTGATCGCGCGGTACTACGTACAGCGGCTGGGCGGGGACGCGCGGATCCGGACGCTGGTCACGCTCGGCACCCCGCACGGCGGCACCCGGCTCGCCTCGCTGCTGCCCGCGCATCCGCTCGTGCGCCAGATGCGGACGGATTCCGACGTGATCAAGGAGTTGGCCCGGCCCGCGCCGAATTGCCGGACGTCTTTCGTCTGCTTCTGGAGCGATCTCGATCAGATGATGGTTCCGACCGAGACGGCACAGATCAATCATGCCGATCTCCGGCACCGGAACATCCATGTCTCCGGTGTCGGACATCTGGCATTTCCGGTCAACGGCACGGTCGCGGCCGGCATCCGCGAGGCGCTGGCCTCGGCGGACCCGACGAATCCGGACCGGTCGGAGAATCCCGGCGGCACGGCCGGTGAGATCGCGTCCGACCAGGCATCCGTCGCCTGACCGCGCCGCCCGACTTGTCGGGCGGCGCGGTCGGATCCGCGCGCCGACCTGTGCGTCGACCCCGCTTTTCGATCACGACGCCTACGCCAATCGATGTCGAACATTCATCGAACGTGGCGCCAAGAACATGCCGGGCGTCCTCCGAAAGACGGCCAAATGCCCGGTCTGGAAGGGCCCGAAACCTACGGAAGATTGTCGCCGTCGCATACCGCCGGGTACAGTCGCCGCTAATTCTCCTGCTGCCGAGGCGAAAGAGAAGTTGGTGGTGAACGACCGTCACCCGTCGGGGAACCCAGACCCGACCGGCGCTGCTGCTGACGCCTCGTACGGGTCCTACCCCGGTTACGAGCCGCATGAGCAGCAGGACGCCCAGCTCGGTTACGCCGCGTACGACGGGTACACCACCGGCACGTACGACACCGGTGCGTATGCCGCCGGTACGTACGACACCGGCACGTACGACGTGCCCGGTGCGTACGACGCGAGTGGTGCGTACGACGCCTACGGGGCGACCGCGTACGACACCGGCACGTACGACGTGAGCGGTGCGTACGAGGCGAACGGAACGTACGACGGCGGTACGTACCCCGCGGGGTACGAGACCGGTACGTACGAGACCGGTGCGTTCGAGACGGGCACGTACGAGACCGGTGCGTACGACCCGTATGCCTACCCTTCGCACGACGCCACGGGGACGTACGACACCACCGGTACATACGACATGAACGGTGCCTACGACACCGGCACGTACGACGTGAGCGGTGCGTACGACACCGGTACGTACGACACCACCGGGACGCATGACACCGGTACGTACGACACGGCCGGCGGGGCCTGGCCGACTGCCGAGGCTTACCAGGGTGGCCAGTTCGACGCGACGCAGTTCGGGACCGGCCCCTTCGACACGGGCCAGTTCGACACGGGCCAGTTCGACACGGGCCAGTTCGACACCGGGCAGTTCGAGACCGGCCAGTTCGACACCGCCCACTTCGAAGCCGGGCAGTTCGAGACCGCTGCCGAGTCCACCAGCGTCTTCACCGTTGACGACCTGGCCGAAGCCGAAGCCGTCGACCACGACAACGTTGACCCGGCCGACGGGGATCTCCACTCCTCCGTCACCGCGATCATCCCCGCCCCCACCCTCTCCCCCGAAGCCGCGCCCGACGACGCTCCCTCCGGCACTCCCGGAGCCGCTCCCGCAGCCGCCCCCGGTGGCCGGCGGGCCGCCCGGCGGGAAGCGCACGGGAGCGGCGGCGGCCGGGGCCGGCGGCGTACGCCGAAGAAGTCCGCGCTGCTGACCGTCGCCGTGCCGTCCGTGGCCGCCATGGGCGTGTGCGCCGTGGCCGCCGCCTCCGTCTCCGGCGCGACCGACAAGGACGAGGACACCGCCGTACAGGCCGCTTCGGACGCCTCGGCGGTGAAGCCGTCGGCCGCGAACAACAAGCTGGACTCCCAGCTCTCCAACCTGAGCGCGGACGCGAGCGATTTCGCCGACCGGGCCAGTCGTACGCAGGAACGTCTCGACCTGCAGGCCCGGGCGGCCGCCGAGAAGAAGCGGCGGGCGGAGGAAGCGGCGCGCAAGGAAGCGCTGCGGCCGAAGTTCGCGCTGCCGGTCAAGCAGCACGGGCTGAGCGCGCTCTTCGGGCAGGCCGGCGTGAACTGGATGTCGCTGCACTCCGGCATCGACTTCCCGGTCAGTTACGGCACGCCGGTCATGGCGGCGACCGACGGCACCGTCGTCACCAAGTGGAACCCCGCCTACGGCAACATGATCGAGGTCACGGCGCCGGACGGCACCGAGACCTGGTACTGCCACCTGAGCAGCGCCAAGATCCGCTCGGGCTCGGTCAAGGCCGGCGACGTCATCGGGTACTCCGGCAACTCGGGCAACTCCACCGGCCCGCACCTCCACTTCGAGGTGCACCCCAACGGCGGCGACGCGATAGACCCGCTGCCCTGGCTGCGCTCCCACGGCATCAACCCGAACTGAGCAACAGTGCACGAAGGCGGCCCGCCCCCTGGGGGTTCGGGCCGCCATCAGTGCGTACGGTCCGTGCGTACGATCCGTGCGTACGACTACAGCTTCTCCACCGGCGCGTACCGCAGCAGCAGCCGCTTCGGCTTCTCGCCGCCGAAGTCGATCGTGGCCTCGGCGTTGTCGCCGCTGCCCTTGACGCCGACGACCGTGCCCAGCCCGAAGCTGTCGTGCGTGACGCGGTCGCCGATCGCCAGCGCGACCACCGGGCGGTCCTTCGCCCGCCGGGTCGCGAAGCCGCTCGGCCCCGCCTTGCTCCGCGAGGAGGAGACGGACGACGAGGCCCCGAAGCCGCCGCCGGACAGCCCGGAGGACAGCCCGCCCATGGACGCGGACGGCGTCGCCGGGCCGGTCCGCTTCCACTCGACGTACTCCTCGGGGATCTCCTCCAGGAAGCGGGACTGCGGGTTGTACTGCGGCTGGCCCCAGGCGCTGCGCATCGTGGAGCGGGTGAGGTACAGGCGCTCCTGGGCGCGCGTGATGCCGACGTACGCCAGCCGCCGCTCCTCCTCCAGCTCCTTGGTCTGGCCGAGCGCGCGCATGTGCGGGAAGACGCCGTCCTCCATGCCGGTCAGGAAGACGGTCGGGAACTCCAGGCCCTTCGCGGTGTGCAGGGTCATGAGCGTGATGACGCCCGTGCCCTCCTCGTCCTCGTCGGGGATCTGGTCGGAGTCGGCGACCAGGGCGACCTGCTCCAGGAAGTCGGAGAGCGTACCCGGGTTCTCCTCGTCGCGATCCTGCTCGAATTCCAGGGCGACCGCCGCCAGTTCCTGGAGGTTCTCGATGCGGGTCTCGTCCTGCGGGTCCGTGGACGCCTGGAGCTCCGCCAGATAGCCCGTACGCTCCAGGACGGCCTCCAGGACGGTCGCGGGGCCGGCGCCGGACTCGACGATGGTCCGCAGCTCCTCCATGAGCGTGTTGAAGCGCTTGACGGCGTTCGAGGAGCGCGCGGCCATGCCGTACGCCTCGTCGACGCGGCGCAGCGCCTGCGGGAAGGTGATCTTCTCGCGCAGCGCGAGCGCCTCGATCATGGCTTCGGCGCGGTCGCCGATGCCGCGCTTCGGCACGTTCAGAATGCGGCGGAGCGGGACGGCGTCCTCGGGGTTGGCCAGCACGCGCAGGTACGCGAGGACGTCCCGGACCTCCTTGCGCTCATAGAAGCGCACGCCGCCGACGACCTTGTACGGCAGCCCGACCCGGATGAAGACTTCCTCGAAGACACGGGACTGGGCGTTCGTGCGATAGAAGATCGCGACGTCGCCGGCCTTCGTCTCGCCCGCGTCCGTCAGCCGGTCGATCTCGTCGGCGACGAACTGCGCCTCGTCGTGCTCGGTGTCGGCGACATAGCCGGTGATCTTCGGGCCTGTGCCGGCGTCGGTCCAGAGGTTCTTCGGGCGGCGGTTCTCGTTGCGCTCGATGACGGCGTTGGCGGCCGAGAGGATCGTCTGCGTGGAGCGGTAGTTCTGCTCCAGCAGGATCGTGGTCGCGTCCGGGTAGTCCTCCTCGAACTGGAGGATGTTCCTGATCGTGGCGCCGCGGAAGGCGTAGATCGACTGGTCGGCGTCGCCCACGACGCACAGCTCGGCGGCGGGCACCTCGGCCGTCCCGGGGCCGACCAGCTCGCGCACGAGGGTGTACTGCGCGTGGTTGGTGTCCTGGTACTCGTCGACCAGGACGTGCCGGAAGCGGCGGCGGTAGTGGTCCGCGACGTCCGGGAACGCCTGGAGCAGGTTCACCGTCGTCATGATGATGTCGTCGAAGTCCAGGGCGTTGGCCTCGCGCAGCCGTGCCTGGTACATCGCATACGCCTCGGCCAGCGTCTTCTCGAAGCCGTCCGCCGCCGACGCGGCGAAGTCCTCGTGATCGATGAGCTCGTTCTTGAGGTTGGAGACCTTGGCGCTGAAGGACTTGGGCGGGAAGCGCTTGGGGTCGAGGTCCAGGTCACGGCAGACCAGGGCCATCAGGCGCTTGGAGTCGGCGGCGTCGTAGATCGAGAACGACGACGTGAAGCCCAGCTTCTTGGACTCGCGGCGCAGGATGCGCACGCAGGCGCTGTGGAACGTGGACACCCACATGGCGTTGGCGCGCGGGCCCACCAGGTCCTCGACGCGCTCCTTCATCTCGCCCGCGGCCTTGTTCGTGAACGTGATCGCGAGGATCTGGCCGGGGTGGACGCCGCGCGCGCCGAGCAGATGCGCGATGCGGTGCGTGAGGACGCGGGTCTTGCCGGAGCCGGCGCCGGCGACGATGAGCAGCGCGCCGCCGCTGTGCACGACGGCGGCCTTCTGCTGGTCGTTCAGCCCCTCCAGGAGCGCGGCAGGGTCCACCGCGGGGCGGGCGGCGCCGTCGCGGTAGTACGCGTCCCGCTGCACGGGAGCGTCGAAGCGGCCGCCGAAGAGGTCGTGCGGCACCTCCTCCGCTGCCGGACGGTCCTCGTCCTCGGGAGGCGGCGGCTCCTCGTCCTTGGGATCGAGGTCCGCCAGGAAGCTGTCGTCAAAGAGGCTGCTCATCGCCCACCGAGTCTAGGCCGCCCCACTGACAACGCGGTCCGGACCGTGGAATTCCGGGGGGAGGGGGAGCGTACGGCACGCCACCCGGCCCTCACGGACAGACAACAGCACCGGACAGTCCGTGGTCAGAACCGGTCCGGCATCGCCCCGGACACGACGAGATCACGAAAAGGTATCGGGCAAAACGAACATCAGCCTTCACAGAAGTCACACGAGTTAGCTACCGTGCCGACCGGGCAGCCCGCCCCACCGCCCGGCGAAAGCGCCGGCACGGGCCGCCCCGCCGAGTCCGGACCACCGCCCCCAGAGCGGCCGGAGCCGGGGACCCACACGTACCACCGGGGTGAATCGGCCGCTACGGAGCGATCCGTACGGCCGTAGGGCACCTTCCGTAGTACGCCGCAGCACGCGGCACACGCCCGAACCCGACAGCTAACCCGGTAGGCGGTCCACGGAAGGAGTCGCCGGCCTTGGCGTCTCATCGCAAGCCGCGCACCCGCATCCTCGCCGTGCCCGCGCACCGCCGTACGGCGGCCGGGCTCACCACCGCGGCGCTCGCCTCCGTCACGCTGCTCACCCAGAGCGCGGACGCGGCACCCAGAAACCCCAAGCCCTCCATAGAAGAGGTCAAGAAGAAGGTCGATGGCCTGTACCGGCAGGCCGAGGTCGCCACCCAGAAGTACAACGCCGCCAAGGAGCGCGCCGGCACGCAGCGCGAGAAGGTGGACGAGCTGCGCGAGGACGCGGCCCGGCGGACCGAGAAGATGAACGAGGCCCGGCGCGAGCTGGGCACCTTCGCCTCCGCGCAGTACCGCTCCGGCGGGCTGAGCCCGACCGCGCAGCTGATGCTGGCCCGGGACCCGCAGCAGTTCGTGGACCGCAACCACCTGATGGAGCGGCTCAGCGGCCGCCAGCAGGAGGCGGTCGCCGACTACCAGGACCAGCAGGCGCAGGCCGGACGCAAGCGGGCGCAGGCGATCAGGAGCCTGGAGGAGCTGCAGAAGTCCCAGGAGACGCTGAAGACGTCCAAGCGGGACGTCCAGGACAAGCTGACCGAGGCCCGGCAGCTGCTGTCCCGGCTGACCGCGCAGGAGAAGGCGCGGCTGGCGGAGCTGGAGCGCCGGAAGGAGGCCGAGGCGCGGCGCAAGGCCGAGCGGCTGGCACGGGAACAGGCCGAGCGCGAGCGGCAGGAGCAGCAGGACGGCGGGTCGGGCGGTACGAACGACGGGTCCGGGTCCGGGGGTGATACCGGGTCCGGGACGGGGACGGGCTCCGGGCTGCCCGACGGTTCGTACGCGACGAAGGCGGAGAAGGCGATCGCCTTCGCCCGCGCGCAGCTCGGCAAGCCGTACGTATGGGGCGCGACCGGCCCCACGTCGTACGACTGCTCGGGGCTGACCCAGGCGGCGTGGAAGGCGGCGGGCGTCTCGCTGCCGCGGACGACCTGGGACCAGGTGAAGGTGGGCACGCGGGTCGCGACGGGCGATCTGCAACCCGGTGACCTGGTGTTCTTCTACGACGACATCAGCCACGTCGGGATGTACATCGGCGACGGCAAGATGATCCACGCGCCGAAGCCGGGCGCGAACGTACGCGTGGAGTCGATCTACTACATGCCGATCTACGGGAGCGTGCGGCCGGCCTGACCCGGCGCACGGCACCCGGTACACGGCGCACGGCACACGGCGCACGGCGCACGGCGCACGGCGCGGAAACGACGAACCGCGCGGCCGCCCCGGGAACGAGGCGGCCGCGCGGTTCGTCGCGCCGGTGTGCGGGGCGGCTCAGGTCCGCTCAGGCCCGCTCAGGTCCAGAGCAGGGCGATGAAGATGTTGACGACCGTGAGCAGGCCGACGAGCCCGAAGAGCGGCTTCTCGACCTTCTCCTCGTCGCGCTTCACGTAGACCAGCCCGAGGATCACGATCAGGACGGCGAGCTTGACGCCGATCTTGATGTTGTTGACCGAGTAGTCCTGCATCTGGTTCAGGCCGACCAGGATGACGCCGGTCACCAGCATCGTGATCGCGCCGTGCAGCATCGCGGGCACGAAGCGGGCGGTGCCCGCGCCCATCGCCTTCATCTGCGTGAGGAAGCCGCCGAGCAGCGAGGCGATGCCGATGATGTGCAGGGCGACGAACACATTGATCACTACGTCCATAGTGGTCGATCGTAGCCCCGCCCCCGGCCGGGCCATCGGGCAGGGCTGCCGTCGTTGTCCCGGTCCGTCACCAGTCGCCACCGATCGGTACCTGCCACCCGGTGACCGAAAGCGAGCAGTCCACGGCAACGGAAGAGACAAGTACCGGCAATGCCCCGCCTAATGCCCGCCGGGAGGTTTAGCGTCCTCGTTCAGGCGGTCGGCTCCCCATCGCCGTCGGTTCCGCCCCGGCGGCCGTCGGCCGCCCCCGCCGAGGTACGGCGGCGGCCCGCTCCCCCTTGTTACGGACCGCCGCCGTACCGCACGGATCGCGAGCGGCGCCCCGCCTCAGGAGCCCCCTTTGTGCTTTGCTGGCGCGAGGAGGAACGCGGGACAACTGGTGCCACACCAGTAACGAAAACGATCCAGCGGTCAACGATCCGGTCAATCAATTCCGCCGCGGAATTCGACCCTACGGTCGGAATTCCTAATGCAGCCGCGGTACATGGCCGCTCACCACGAAGTCCCGCAGCAGGTCCATCGCCCGTTTCGGCGCCTCGCGGAAGACGCCGTGCCCCGCCTTGGCCAGTACGTGCAGCCGCACATCCGTATGGCTCAGCCGGTGCGCGAAGCGGCGGGCCGCCGACGCGGTCGCCACCGGGTCGTGCTCGCCCGCCAGTATCATCGTCCGGCACGCCAGCCGGTCCAGCCCGCGCCAAGGGTCGAACTCCCGCGCCAGTACCAGCCGGAAGTGATCCAGCACGTCGTCGTTCCAGCGCACCCGGCGCAGCCGGTCCCGGCCGACCCCGTCCCCGCCCGCCTGCTGCGAGTACAGCGGCAGGCAGACCCGCTCCCACGCGTCGGTCATCTCGTCGCCCGTGTCGCCCGCCCAGTAGCGCAGCGCGACGTCCCGGGCCTCCGCGCCTCCCAGCCGTTCGAACATCTCCAGCCGTTCCTGCGCGTCGCCGGGCATCACGCTGTCCAGCACCAGCCCCGCGAACCGGTCCGGGTGCCGGATGGCCGCCAGCAGCGCCACCCAGCCCCCGCTGGACGTACCGACGAGAACGGGCCGCTCGATCTCCAGCGCGTCGCAGAAGTCGATCGCGTCGTCCGCCCACCGCTCCCACGTCCAGTGCAGCGGCCCGCCGCGCACGGAACGCCCGCTTCCGCGCTGGTCCAGATAGATGACCTGAGCGAAACCGGCCGCGGCGGAAAGCTCCGGTTTGAACAGGGTGTGATCCGCCCCCGGCCCCCCGTGGAGCAGCACGATCGTCGGCCGTTCGGCCATGTCCGGGCCGTCCGTCACCAGTTGGGCTCCCTCCACATCGAAGTAGAGCCGAACACCATCACCGATATGTACCCGCACGGCCCTTGACCTCTCTCAAGTAGCCTGATTTTCAAAGGATTGGGGTGGCCCCGGCAGCGTTATGCAAGGGGGCCGAATTCCACCGTCACTATTGCGAAGCTCTCGCAATACGATCGGGTCCGTGGACACAATGACCGAGCACCACCGCGTGCCTGTGGCACGGCCGGAGGTCGTACGCGCCTGGGTGGACGGCTGGGTACGTTCGCGCGGCACGGACGGCGCGGTCGCGGTACCGGGCGGCTTCCGGATAGCCGTCGGCCGCACGGACCAGGTCGCGCGGTACGTCCTGCCCGCGGCCGACCCCGCCGCGCTGCGCCGCCTGTCCGTCGCGCTCATCACACCCGGCCTGTGGCTGAAGGTCTGCGCGCCCCGCTCGGCCGTCGAGCCCGCGCTGCCGGCGTCCTGGGAATTCCAGGCCCCGGAGTACCTGATGACCGCCCCGCTGGGGCGCGCGCTGAGCATGCGCGCCGGGATGCACGACGGGGTACCCGACGGGCTGCGGGACGGGCTGGTGCCCGGCGCCGCGCCCGCGCCACCGCCGGATCCGGCCGTGCTGCCCGGTGGATACGTCGTCGAGACGGTCGCCCAGGGCGGCCTCGTCGACGCGCGCGCGTTCAGTGCGACCGGGGAGGTCGCCGCGGGCGGCCGGGTCGCGCTCGCCGGCACGGTGGCGGTCTTCGACCGCGTGCGGACGGATCCTGCGCATCGCCGCCAGGGGCTGGGCCGGGTCGTGATGACGGCCCTGGCCGCCCGCGCCGCGCAACAGGGCGCGACGCAGGGGGTCCTGGTGGCCCGGGACGACGGTCTGTCCCTGTACCGGGCCATGGGCTGGGAGCTCCACTCCCCGGTGACCACGGCGGTACTCCGTAGACGGGGCTCGCGATGACTATCCGCGTACGGCGGCGTACCCGACAAACGCCGCCCAGGCGACGGGGGTTATCGCCAAACGGGGGCCGTCCGGCTCCGCCTTTGAGTCCCGAACGAGTACGCGTGCCCCGTCTTCGGCGACCTCGACGCAATTGCCGCCCTGTGAGTCGCTGTAGCTGGACTTGAACCACGTAAGACGATCGCTCATAGCTCCTTCGCCACCTTCTCGATGAACGCGGCCGACTCCTCCACGGTGAGGGCCTGCATTCGGATCATGCCATGCAGCTGTGTCAGCGAGCTGAGCCGTTCGGCGTCCGCGTGGAGCACGCTCGTCTCCTGCGCTTCTACGTAGGCGTAGCGGTCGTGCTCGGAGGTCTCGAGCAGCACCACGGACCCGTTGAGGGCCAACCCGCCGCAACGTCCGAACGGCAGGATCTGAATCGATACGTTCCGCAGCCTGCCGACCTCGAGCAAGTGGTGCAACTGGTCCCGCATCACGTCGGGACCGCCCACCAGGGTGCGCAGGGCGGCCTCGTAGATGACGAACCCGAACACCGTGCGCGGCCGCTCCGTCAGCGCCTTCTGGCGCCTCATACGGGCGGCTACACGTTCGTCGACAGTCTCGTCGTCCAGGGGTGGGCAGGCTTCGCTGATCAGTGCCCGCGCGAACGGCTCGTCCTGCAACAAGCCGGGGATGAGCAGCGGTTCGTACGAGTGCATGACCGCGGCGTCGGCGGCGAGCGCCATGAACTCGTCGGCCCGCGCCGGGAACGGCGCCGGTTTCAGGTAGCTCTGCGCTGCCAGCAATAGGCCGCGTGCGCTGCACATGTCGTCGGCGACCTGGAGAAGGCGAAGCGAGGGGCGACGGCGGCCGAGTTCCATCGACTTGACCGTCTCGTACTCGTAATTGGCCTCTCGACCCAGGTCCTCGCGAGAAACACCCGCTTGATTTCGCCACAGCTTGATCTGGTTACCGCAGTACCGCCAGGCATCCGTCACCGCTCCACCTCCGGAGTCCAGCTGTGTACAACAACGCTGTGTACACGGGCTGTGACTCCATAACGTAACGCCGCGCGGTCACGCTCTCCGTATGACCGACGGAACACCTCAAGACATCGAGTGGCGTTTGGCGCGGAGCGCGCGGAGTGTCGGGAGGGCGCGTACACTGCTCGCCGCGCAGGCGCGGGCCTGGAAAGTACCCGACGAAATCGCCGACACCGCCGTGCTGTTGCTCAGCGAGCTGATGACCAACGCGTGCCGGCACGCGCGCGTGTCCCCCGGCCGCGAGCTGCGCGCCCGCGCACTCGTACGGGCAGACACCCTCCGCATCGAGGTCTCCGACGCGAGCAGCGCCCAGCCGCAACAGCGGGACGCCGGGCCCGGCGACGAGTCGGGCCGCGGCCTCGCGCTCGTCGCCGCCCTCGCGGACGCGTGGGGCACCGAGCCACGCCCGCACGGCATCGGCAAGACCGTCTGGTGCGAGCTCCGGATCCCCGCTGACGACGTCAGATCAGGCGGCGGGCCGTTGCCCAGCGGGTCAGTTCGTGGCGGTTGGAGAGCTGGAGCTTGCGGAGGACCGCCGAGACGTGGGACTCGACCGTCTTGACGGAGATGAAGAGCTGCTTGGCGATCTCCTTGTACGCGTAGCCGCGTGCGATCAGCCGCAGTACCTCGCGCTCGCGCTGGGTGAGGCGGTCCAGGTCCTCGTCGACCGGCGGGGCGTCCGTGTTGGCGAAGGCGTCGAGGACGAAACCCGCGAGGCGGGGGGAGAAGACCGCGTCGCCGTCCGCGACGCGGAAGATCGCGTCGACGAGATCGGTGCCGGTGATCGTCTTCGTGACATAGCCCCGCGCGCCGCCTCGGATGACGCCGATGACGTCCTCGGCCGCGTCCGAGACGGAGAGGGCGAGGAAGCGGACGGGGCGGTCGGGGTCGGCCATCAGGGGCGCGCACCGGCGCAGGACCTCTACGCCGCCGCCCCCGGGGAGGTGCACGTCCAGGAGGACCACCTCGGGGCGCGTGGCCGTGATGACCGTGACCGCCTGGTCGACGTCCGCGGCCTCGCCGACCACCTGGACGCCGGTCGAGTCCGTCCGGCCGATCTCGGCCTGGACGCCGGTACGGAACATCCGGTGGTCGTCGACCAGGACCACCCGCGCCCGCCGGGCGTCCCCCGGGCCGCTCCCCTGTGCTGCTTCCGTCGCGCTCATTCCGCGGCCGCCCTCTCCATTTCCAGTTCCACTTCCGTCCCCCCGTCCGGGGCCGAGCGCAGCCGCGCCGTGCCGCCGTTGCGCTGCATCCGCCCGATGATGGACTCCCGTACGCCCATCCGGTCCGCCGGCACCGCGTCCAGGTCGAAACCGGGGCCGCGGTCCCGTACGGAGACGAAGACCGTACGGCCCTCGACCTCGGCGTACACCTGCACCGCGCCGCCGCTGCCACCGTACTTGGCCGCGTTCACCATCGCCTCGCGCGCGGCCTGCAACTGGGCACCCAGCTTCTCGTCCAGCGCACAGTCCCCGACGACCACGACCTCGATCGGTACGCCGTGGGCGTCCTCGACCTCGGCCGCCGCCCCGCGGACGGCGTCCGCGAGGCGGTCCGGCTCCGCGTCCTCGTCCTTGCCGCGCCCCTCCGGCCGGTACAGCCAGGCGCGCAGCTCGCGCTCCTGCGCGCGGGCGAGGCGGGCGACCTCCCGGGGGTCGTCCGCGCTGCGCTGGATGAGCGTGAGGGTGTGCAGTACGGAGTCGTGGACGTGGGCCGCGACCTCGGCCCGCTCCTGCGCGCGGATGCGCATCAGGCGCTCCTCGGAGAGGTCCTGCGTCATGCGGACCAGGTAGGGGCCCGCGAGCAGCGCGATGCCGACGACGACGGCGAGCGCGGCCTGCAGTACGGAGCCGAGGTTCTGCACCGAGCCCTGGAGGACGACGATGCCGGTCACGCCGATGCCGACCAGGAGGACGCCGGCCGCGCCGCGTACGACGGGGAGCACGCCCTTGCGGCGGCCGATCTCCAGCCACTGGGCGCGGCGGGCGTTGTCGGCCTGCCGCCAGACGAGCGCGACGCCCGCGCCGATCAGCAGGACCGGCCAGAGGTAGGCGTTGGCGCGGCCGAGCTGGAACTGCGAGGCGAGCACCGACGCGCCGATGACCAGCGCGATCAGGGCGAAGATCTGGCCCTTGTCGAGGCGGCGGAAGCGCCGGCGCCAGCTCTCGGGGGCAGCGGGCGGGGCGGACGGACCGTACGCGGGGTGCCGGTGGGTGTCCACGCCGCCGACCCCGAGGGGAACGAAGAACCAGAACGCGGCATACAGGAGCGCGCCCATGCCCTCCGCCACGAAGAGCGCGAGGAAGACGATCCGTACCCAGGAGACGGGCAGCCCCAGGTGGCCGGCCAGGCCGCGGGCGACGCCGCCGAGGAGGCGGCCGTCGGCACTGCGGTACAGGCGGCGCGGGGCCGGCTCTGCGGGGTCGGGTGCCGGGGCGTAGGGGCCCTCGGCACGGGGCGGAGCGGTCGTCATGCTCCCGATCGTCACATGAGGACGGATGTCCGGGCATCAGGGTCGACCCTGATGCACCCCTGATCACCTCAGCAGCTGCTGCCCCCAGCTACTACTTGTGGCGGAAGCCGTCCCGTGCCACCTGGAAGACCTCCTGGAACTTCGGCCACTGGTCCTTCGGCGCGGACAGGTAGATCGCGTACTCGTCCTCGCCCTCCTTGCCGAAGCCCAGGTCGATGGCGCGGAAGTCGCGCACCCGGCCCTGGAAGGTGAACTCCCAGATCGCCGCCGGCTGCCCCCGGAACAGGGTGTCCTGCAGCCGCAGGCGCTCGTACCCCTGCGACTTGCTCCGCAGCTGCTCCTCGACCTGCTCGAAGTGGCGGACGTGATTCGAACTGGCGAAGTTCAGCACACTGACCTTCAGGCCGGCGAGGCCGGTGGGGGCCAGGTAGTCGACCTCGTTGCGCTCCGGCATGTACTTACGGGTCCAGCCGTTCGGCACGGGGAAGGAGACGCCGAACTCCTTCTCGGTGACGAGGTGGTAGCCCACCGGGACCTTCGGCGGCTTCTGCTCGTCCGCGTCGCCGCCCTGGGAGGCGGAGGCGGACGGCTTGGCCGGGTCGTCGGAGGGGCTGGCCTTCACCCCGCCGCCGTCCTGCAGCAGGTACAGCACGCCGGCCGTCACCGCGCCGACGGCCACGACGGCCAGCGCGCCCCACAGGACGGCGCCCAGCCGCCGGCGGCGGGCGGGGGCCGCGGGCACGCCTACGGGGACGCGGCTGGTGGCCGCCGTGGCCGCGGTGTCGCGCTGGGCGGGGACGGGAGTGGGGGCGGGGGCGGGGGCGGGCGGAACGCTGCCGGTACCCGTGCTCCCGGGCGCCGCCGTACCCGTACCGGTATCCCGCCAGCCGCCCGGCGTGAGCAGTTCCGTCACGGCCTCGGAGGCGGGTGCGCGCAGCGCGCGCTCGACGTTCTCGAGCGTGGGGCGGTCCGCCGGCTCCTTGGCGAGGAGCGCCTCGATGAGCGGGGTGAGCGGGCCGGCGTTACGGGGCGGGACCAGCGGGTCCATCGCGATCGCGTACGCCGTCTCGACCGCGGTGTTCTTGCGGAACGGCGGCCGGCCCTCGACCGCCTGGTACAGCGTCGCGCCCAGCGCCCACAGGTCGGAGGCGGGGCCCGGGGTGCCGCCCTTGACGCGCTCGGGGGCCAAGTAGTCGATGGAGCCGACCAGTTCACCGGTCTTGGTGAGCGTGGACGTGCCACTGGCCACCGCGATGCCGAAGTCGGTGAGTACCACCCGGCCGTCCTCGCCCAGCAGGACGTTGCCGGGCTTGACGTCGCGGTGCAGGACGCCGGCCGCGTGGGCGGCGCGCAGCGCGGCGATCATGCCGCGGCCGATGCGGGCGGCCTCGTGCGGCGGCACGCCGCCTCCGGAGAGCACGGCCTCCTTGATGACGTCCCCGAGAGTCACGGACGGCACGTACTCCATGACGATGCAGGGCAGGCCCGCGTCGTCGACGACGTCGTGCACGCCGACGACGTTGGAGTGGTTGATGCGGGCCGCGGCCCGGGCCTCGCGGCGGGCGCGTTCGTTACGGGTGGCCAGCTCGTCCGGCTCCAGCTGGAGCGAGGCGTGCAGGCGCTTGACCGCGACCTGGCGGCCCAGCAGCTCGTCGTGGGCCCGCCAGACGGTGCCCATGCCTCCCTGGCCGATGCGTTCGAGCAGGCGGTACCGCCCGGCGATCAGCCGACCCTCGTCCACCGCAGCCTCCGACACCGCACGCCCTCCGGCTCCCCCGTAACCCGTCAGAGAACAACGATAGTCAACAGAGCCACACCCGTTACCGGCCGGTCGTCGCCGCGCCCGGGATCTCCGGGATCTCAGGGTCCGGCCAGGGTTGTCACTGATGCCCGGTGACGGCTCCGCTTGCCACCATGGGCGCATGAACGATGCTTCGCCGTCCGGACCGCCGCAGGGCGCGACCGCCGAGCCGCAGGGCGCGACCGCCGATGGCCCTCCCCCGCCGCCGCCCACGCCGCCGCTGCGGCGCAGCCGGCGGCAGAAGGTGGTGGCCGGGGTGTGCGGCGGGATGGGGCGGCACTGGGACCTGGACCCGGTGATCTTCCGCATCGTGCTCGCGGTACTGGCCGTGAGCAGCGGGATCGGCCTCATCGTGTACGGCTTCGCCTGGCTGCTGATCCCGCTGGAGGGCGAGGACGAGAACGAGGGGCGGCGGCTGCTGTCCGGGCGGGTCGAGGGCGCGGCGCTGACCGCGCTCCTCGTCGCCCTGGTCGGCTGCGGGCTCTTCCTGTCCGTGCTGGGGCGGGGCGGCGGCCTGGCGTTCACGCTCATGCTCACGCTCGCGGTGGCCGGCTCCGCGTACTGGTCGAAGCAGCGGCGGGCCGCGGCGCACGGGACCGGTCCGGTGGACACGGCGACCGCACAGGCCGTCGCGGACGCGCCGCCCGAGACGCAGGCGCCGCCCGCGCCGGGCAGTCCCTCGTGGTGGCGGGACCCGCTGACGAAGGACGGCGCGGGGGCGGGTACGCAGGCGGGTCGTAGCGGGTATCTGTGGGGGCCGGCTGACACGCCGTCGTACGACCGGTACGAGTCGTACGACACGGCAGGGGGCGGTGCGTACGACGGGAACGGTGCGTACGACCGGAAGGGAGCCCCGGGTGCCTCCGCGGCGCCGGAGGCGCGCAGGCCACGGCGGCCCGCGCGGGCGCGGTCGATCGGCGGGCTGACGTTCCTGCTGGCGCTGGCGGCGGGCGCGGTGGCCGCGCTGCCGGCCTGGCACGGCGGCTCGCTGCCCGCGAGCGTGCAGGCGGGGCTGGCGGCCGCGCTGGTGGTCTTCGGGCTCGGCATGGTGCTCAGCGCGTGGCTGGGCCGGACCGGCGGCGGCACGGTCTTCATGGTGGTGGTCACCGCCCTGCTGCTCGGCGCGACCGCCGTCCTGCCGCGCAGCCTCACCACCGACTGGGACACCCGCACCTGGCCGGCGTCCACGGCGGCCGACGTCCGGCCCGCGTACGAACTGGGCGCGGGCGACGCCCACCTGGACCTCAGCGGGCTGCGCCTGAAGGAGGGGCAGACGGTCCGGACGCACGCCGAGGTGGGCGCCGGCCGGCTGCTGGTCACGCTGCCGGAGGGGGTACGGACGCGCGTACGGATCGACGTGGGGCTCGGCGACCTCCAGCTGCCCGGCGAGGCGGCCGAGGACATCGACGTCTCGGCCGACCGGGCACGGACCGTCACGCTCCCCGCGCACGGCCTGAAGAAGGGCGAACGGCCGCACGGCACGCTGGACCTGCGGCTGGAGGTCGGGGTCGGCCAGGCGGAGGTGGCGTACGCGGGAGCGGCGGCAGAGGTACCGGGGAAGCCGGCGGCACCGGGAAAGCCAGAGGTACCGGGAAAACCGGCGGCACCGGCGAAGCCGGAGGAACCCGCGAAGCCGGAAGTGCCGGCGCATGAGGAGGTGACCGACCGTGCTGCGGCATGAGTTCCAGCCCGCCCGGCTCGTCACGGGCCTGACCGCGCTCGGCATCGGCGGCGTCTACGTGCTGGACGCCGCAGGCCGGGTCGATGTGCCCGGCGCGTGGCCGCTGATCGCGCTCCCCGCCGGCCTCTTCCTCTCGGGCGGCGTCTCGGCGCTGTACGGCCTGCTCCGCCGCCGGCGGGGCGCGGAGCTGCCGCCGGCGGAGCGGCCGGTCGGCCGATGAGCCGGTCAGCCGGTCGTCAGCCGGTCAGCCGATGAGCCGGCTACCGAAGCGGCGGCGGCGCTTGGCGTAGAGCGCGTCGAGGGAGAAGTACGGCGTACCGGCCAGGATCAGCGGCAGCCAGGCCATCAGGTACGCCAGGTCGTTGCCGAAGTAGTACGGCGTCGTCGACCAGCTGACGGTCAGCCAGAAGCTCAGCGAGATCAGCGCGCCACCGGTCGCCGCGAGCCGGCCGAGGAGGCCGAGCAGTATGCCGATGCCGACCGCCAGCTCGCCCGCCGCGATGAGGTAGCCGAACACCGCCGGGCTGTGCAGCGCCAGGTCGACCAGTTGCGGCACGCCGGCGGAGGGACGGGACTGCCGCATCAGCTCGCCGATCGAGCCGTTGCCGGAGGCCGCGAAGAACCCCGGCTCGGTGAGCTTGTCCAGGCCCGCGTAGACGAAGGTCACGCCGAGGAAGATCCGCAGCGGCAGCAGCGCGTAACGGCCCAGGGTCGCGCGCAGACCCGTCGGCCCGGCATCGCCGCCGGTCCCCCCGTGGCCCATCGCGAGCGAGCTTCCTCTGTGCACCATGGTGTCCTCCCGCCTCTGTGCCGCCGCCCGGCGCGGACGATTCTGCCCACGGGCGGGCGTTCGAAGACTGATACGGGCCGGACGTCACAGAACATTCAACGGGAGCGGACAGCACCAGGATGCGCGCCGCACCCGTACATCACTCCTGAACGGCCCGCGGGCCCCTACGGGATCACTCCTGGATGAACAGCGGATACCCGGCGGACTCGACGCCCGCGGCCGTGATGACGCGGACCTCGGCGCGGCCCGGCTCCACGTCGGCCGGTACCGGCACGACCAGCGTGCCGTCCGCCGGGTTCGCGAAGCCGCCGGGGACCGGCACCAGCGGGACGTGCACGTCGACGTCCCCGATGCGGACGACCGTACGGGCCAGCCGGTGCGGCGGCTGCGCGCCCGGCGGGACGAAGCCGCTGCCGCGGATCTCGATGTCGTCGCCGGTGCGGACCGGCCCGTCCAGGCCGCCGATCTCCCGGGCCCGTACGACGGACAGCACGACCGGGCGGGCGCCCTCCGCGTACTTGCCCGCCAGATACGTCGCCGCGCTGACCGCGGCCAGCGCCACCAGCCCCCACGGGAGGTCCGGGAGCCGGTCGGGCTCGGTGCCGAGGCGGACCGCGGCGAAGACCACGGCGACCGCGTTGAGCAGGACGTACTGCGCGTCCGCGAAGCTGCCGCGGCCGGCGTCGTCGGTCAGCAGGTCCCCGGCGCGCGGGTACTCGGCGGGCACCTTCTGCTGGCGCCCGGCGGCGAGGCGTACGGACACCAGCCGGGTGGCGACGGCCGCCGCCGCGCAGGCCAGCGCCACGACGGTGAGCAGCCCGGCGCCGCGCGAGAGGCCGAGCCCGGCCAGCAGGCGGCGGCGCCCTTCGGCGTCCGGGGCCAGTGCCAGCCGGGCCGCGAACATCAGCACCGTCCAGACGACGGGCAGCAGCCAGGCGGCGGCGACCGTACGGGAGGTGGACAGGCGGCTGTCCGCGCCGGTTACGGGCGCGAGGAGGCCGCCGTTGGCACGGTGCCGCCAGGCCAGCGTGGTGAGCAGCGCGGCCAGCACGACGGCGGCTGCCAGTGCCGCGGTCCGGGCGTCGGTCCAGCCCGCGCCGATCGCGGTGAGCGCCTGCCCGATGAGCAGCACGGCGACGGCGCCCCACAGCACGAGCGGGGTGCGGCGCCAGAGCGTCTCGCACCGGGCGCGGCCTTCGGCGGCGGCGCGTTCGGCGACCGTGCGGGCCGACTGCGCCAGTTCGTCGGAGATCCACTGGCGGGCGGCGCCGGCGGAGTGCGCGAGCGCGGCCGGTACGCCGCGCCCCGCGGCGAAGTCCTCCCGCAGCGCGAGGAACGCGGCGACCGCCTGCCGGTGCCCGGTCCGGGCGCCGTCCGGACAGTCCCCGCAGCGGCACCCGCCCGGGGCTCCCGGCTCCGCCCCCGTACGCGCGCTCCCACCCGTGCTCGTACTCGTCTCCGCCCCTGCTCCCGCCGCCGCGTCCACCGACACTTCCGTACCGCCCGCTACCCGTAGCCGTGAACCGCTCCCTGATGGCAGCGATGGCTGCGCATTGTGCCGAGGTGGCGGAGCGGGCGCCAACCGCGCTGCTCCGGGGCGTGCGGGCGGACGGCGCGAGGGGCCGGGAACCCGGCCGCGGCCCATCCGCGGCCCATCCGCGGCCCGTCCGCGGCCCGTCCGCGGCCCGTCCGAGCTCGTCCGCGGCTCAGCCGAACAGATCCGGCTCCTCGCGGCTGATCTGCTGGAACAGCGGCTGGTAGTTGATCCACGCCACCAGGTCGCTGCCGAGCTGCTCGCGGGTGCGGAGCGCGTTGCCGTGCTCGATGAGTACGGGCTTGCCCGCGGCCTTCGCGGCGAGCTGCACCTGGCAGGACCGTTCCATGGTGAGGAACCACCAGGCCGCGGCGTCCACGGAGTCGCCGACCGTCAGCAGCCCGTGGTTGCGCAGGATCACCGCCTTGCGCGGCCCGAGCGCCGCCGCGATCCGCGCGCCCTCCGCCTCGTCCACGACGACCCCCGTGTACTCGTCGAACACCGCGTGGTCCTCGTAGAACGCGCACACGTCCTGCGTGATCGGCTCCAGCGGCTCGCCGAGCGCGGCCAGCGCCCGGCCGTACGTGGAGTGGCTGTGCGCCGCGGCGACGACGTCCGGGCGGGCGGCGTGGATCTGCGCGTGGATCGCGAACGCGGCCTGGTTGACGTGGTGGCGGCCCTCGACGACCTGCCCCTCGCGGTTGACGAGCAGCAGGTCGCTCACGGTGATGTGCCGGAAGGACATCCCGAAGGGATTCACCCAGAAGCAGTCGGTGAACTCCGGGTCCCGGACGGTGATGTGGCCCGCCACGCCCTCCTCGAAGCCGTACCGGCCGAAGAGCCGCAGCGCCACGGCGAGCCGCTCCTTGCGGTACCGGCGCTCCTCCCCGACGGTCGCGTGCGCCGGCGGCATCGCGAACTGGAGCTGGTCGGTGGGTATCGGCGTCGGCTCGGGCATAGCGGTTCTCCTCTTCGTACGCGTGCGTACCAGCGGCTCGCACCGGAAGCTACGCCGCCGTAAGTGAAGAGGCCAGTCGTACCGGTTACTTCTCTTCCTGGCCGCTCATCAGGCGGACGCCGCGGAGCAGCGCCGAGTGGTCCAGGTCCCCGTCGCCGCGGGCCACGGCCGAGGCGATGAGCTGGGCCGCGGTGGCGCCGACGGGCAGCGTCGCGCCGACGGTGCGGGCGGCGTCCGTGACGATGCCCATGTCCTTGTGGTGCAGCGCGAGCTTGAAGCCGGGGCGGTAGTCTCCGGCGAGGAAGTTGGCCTTCTTGCGGGTCAGTACGGCCGAGCCGGCGAGCCCGCCGTTGAGCACCTCCAGCGCGGCTTCCAGGTCCACGCCGGACTTCTCCAGGAATCCGACGGCCTCGGCGCACGCCTGGATGTTGATGGCGACGATGAGCTGGTTGGCGGCCTTCACGGTCTGGCCGGCGCCGTGCGGGCCGCAGTGCACGATCGTCGTGCCCATGGCTTCCAGTACGGGCCGGGCGGCCTCGAAGTCGGCCTGCTCACCGCCGACCATGATCGAGAGCACGCCTTCGATGGCGCCGGCCTCGCCGCCGGACACGGGCGCGTCCAGCACCCGCACGCCGTGCTCCTTGGCCCGCGCGGCCAGGTCGATCGAGGTCTGCGGGGTGATCGAGGACATGTCGATCAGCAGCGCGCCGTCCTTGGCGTTCGCGAGGATGCCGTCGTCCCCGTACGCGACCTCTTCGACCTGCGGCGACGCGGGCACCATCGTGATGACCACGTCGGCGCCCCGGACGGCCTCGGCGATGCTCGCGGCCTCCGTACCGCCGGCCTCGACCAGCGCGTCCGCCTTCCCGGGGCTGCGGTTCCACCCGCGGACGGTGTGCCCGGCCTTCGCCAGGTTGACCGCCATCGGGCTGCCCATGATCCCGAGTCCGATGAAACCGATGGTGCTCATGCCGTGCCCCACTTACTTCCGCATCGCGGACCTATGTTCCGTAGTACGGAATCAATTTTCCGCGCGGGAGGGGAGGCCGTCAACAGCTGTCAGAGGTTGTCGATCTCCGCCAGGTCGATGTCGATGAGGAAGGGGAGGGAAAGCGCGACGCGGTCGAGGTGTGTGCCGGTGGCACGATAGGCCCGGGCGGCGGGGTCGAGTTCGTGGACGTGGGCCACAGTCCCCTCGCCATCCGCCATCTCGACGCGCCAGAAGTGCGGGATGCCCGCGTCGGCGTAGAGCTGTGGCTTGCGGTGGCGATCCCGCTCCGCGGAGTCCGGAGACACCGTTTCCACCGCAAGGACCACGTCAGGCGCGTAGTAACGGTCCGTGTCCGGGCCGTCGACGGCATCCGCCCGGATCACCGAGATATCGGGCTCAAGGGCCTGCCGCCGCCCCAGGACGACGACCATCTCTCGGCGTACATTCAAGTGCGCCGGAACCGTACGCCTCAGGCCACGCTCCAGCCGGCCGTTGGTCTGCGTATGGAAGATGCTCTGGCGGCTGCGGAAGACGAAGCTGCCGTCGATCAGCTGGGTGTGCGGCGGTAGATCACGGAGGCAGAAGAGGTCTTCGGCCTCGAAGCCCTCGTACGGCGGCCTGGGCCACTCGGGAAACAGCTCATCGGTGCGCACGCCGACAGCCTTGCCCGGGCCCGGCTTCCGGGCGGGGGAACGACAACGCCGCCGCTCAAACGAATGAGCGACGGCGTCGGCGTTGACCGGGAGTGTCCCTACGGGAAGGTCACTCCCACTCGATCGTGCCCGGGGGCTTGCTCGTGACGTCGAGGACGACGCGGTTGACGTCCGCGACCTCGTTGGTGATGCGGGTGGAGATGCGGCCCAGGACGTCGTACGGCATGCGGGTCCAGTCGGCCGTCATCGCGTCCTCGGAGGAGACGGGACGGAGGACGATCGGGTGGCCGTACGTGCGGCCGTCGCCCTGGACGCCGACCGAGCGGACGTCGGCCAGCAGGACCACCGGGCACTGCCAGATCTCGCGGTCCAGGCCGGCGGCGGTGAGCTCCTCGCGGGCGATCGCGTCGGCCTCGCGGAGGAGGTCGAGGCGGTCCTTCGTGACCTCGCCGACGATGCGGATGCCGAGGCCCGGGCCGGGGAACGGCTGGCGCTGGACGATCTCCTCGGGCAGGCCCAGCTCGGCGCCGACCATCCGGACCTCGTCCTTGAAGAGCTGGCGGAGCGGCTCGATGAGCTTGAACTCCAGGTCCTCGGGGAGGCCGCCCACGTTGTGGTGGGACTTGATGTTGGCCGTGCCCGTGCCGCCGCCGGACTCGACGATGTCCGGGTACAGCGTGCCCTGGACCAGGAACTCGACCGGCTCGCCGGCGGCACCCGCCTCGGCGATGATCTCGGCCTGGGCCTGCTCGAAGACCCGGATGAACTCGCGGCCGATGATCTTCCGCTTCTCCTCGGGGTCGGAGACCCCGGCGAGCGCGGAGAGGAAGCGCTCGGACGCGTCGACGACCTTCAGCTGAACGCCGGTGGCCGCGACGAAGTCCTTCTCGACCTGCTCGGTCTCGCCCTTGCGCATCAGGCCGTGGTCGACGTACACGCAGGTCAGCTGGTCACCGATGGCCTTCTGGACGAGCGCCGCGGCGACCGCGGAGTCCACGCCGCCGGAGAGGCCGCAGATGGCACGCTTCGTGCCGACCTGCTCGCGGATCGCGGAGACCTGCTCCTCGATGATGTTGCCCATCGTCCAGTTGGGCTCGATGCCGGCGCCGCGGTAGAGGAAGTGCTCCAGTACCTGCTGGCCGTGCGTGGTGTGCATCACCTCGGGGTGGTACTGCACGCCGTACAGCTTCTTCTCGTCGTTCTCGAACGCGGCCACCGGGACGACGTCGGTGGAGGCGGAGACCGTGAAGCCCTCGGGAGCGGCGGAGCAGGCGTCGCCGTGCGACATCCACACCGACTGCTCGGCCGGGGTGCCCTCGAAGAGCGTGGAGCTGGTCTTGGAAACGGCCAGCGGGGTACGGCCGTACTCACGCGCACCGGTGTTGTCCACCGTGCCGCCGAGCTTCACGGCCATCAGCTGGAAGCCGTAGCACATGCCGAAGACGGGGACACCGGCCTCGAACAGGGCACGGTCGATGCTCGGGGCGCCTTCTTCGTACACCGACGACGGACCGCCGGAGAGGATGATCGCCTTGGGGTTCTTCGCGAGCATCTCCTCGACCGGCATGGTCGAGGGCACGATCTCGCTGTAGATCCGCGCCTCGCGGACGCGGCGGGCGATGAGCTGGGCATACTGCGCGCCGAAGTCGACAACGAGGACGACATCCGGGGCGGCGGCGGGGGGCGCTGCTGACACTTCGGCGGCCTTCCGGCGGTGGTGGAGCGATGGGGTTGGACTTTCGATTCTAACGGGCACATACTGAGCCCCATGTTCACGCAGCTGACCTTCGTCTTTACCTATGGCACCGGCCCGTCCGGCTGCCATGGTCGCGCTGCATGAACCGCTGATCACAGCGACAAGCGACTTCCCAGCCGCCCCGGGCCGTACAAGGCCCGGGGCGCTGGTGTTCTCCCCTCCGGGCGGTGCGGTTCCGGGGCCACGGGATCGATTCCTGAAGATCCCAGAACCCAGATCCCAGAACCGAGAATCCAGAAGCCAGGAGACGGATATGAGCAGCACCACGACGACCGGCAGCGGCAGCGGCAGCACGACCACGACCAAGCCCCGCCCTGAGACCGGTGCGCGGACCGAGGAGGCGGCCGCCCTGATCGGCGACGCGCGCCGGCGGATCGACGATCTCGACGGCCGGATCATCGGCCTCGTACAGGAACGGATGGCCGTGTCGGCCGTGATCCAGAAAGAGCGGATCGCCTCGGGCGGGCGCCGGGTGAGCCTCTCCCGCGAGATGGAGGTCCTGGAGCACTTCCGCGACCAGCTGGGGCGGCCCGGCACCGCGCTGGCGATGACACTGCTGGAGCTGTGCCGCGGGCGGATCTGAGTTCCGGCGGATCCGCGTTCGGGGCGCGCCTCACCCGTACGAGGTGCGGACGGCGGCTCACCCGTACGGACCGTGACCGGGCGGCTCGGGGCTTCGTTGTTCCCGGTGCCACGCCAGCCAGGTGCGGTCTGCAGGACTACGCGTAGACGCCGCCTTGTGGGCGGGAACGCCGAAGCGATGAGACGTCGTCCGGATTGCAGCGGACGGCGCCGTGGGACCTCGCTGCGGTGCTGTGGCCGGTCGGCAGGGGACAGCAGCCCGGCCACATCCGATGGGGCGGTCGGCCCCGGGGACGCCTGGGGCCGACCGCATCCGGTCGAAACGGTTGCGCCGGATGAGGCGCATCCAGCACGATGCATGAAGAGCCGATTACCCCGTACTCGGGTGGCTTCTGGTGCTGCCATTGGTCTATACCGGCAGAGCTTCACGGCACCAGTAGAGCCAGTAAGGCCAGCAGAGCCTCATAGGCGCCCCTCCCCCCGGCGCCTTCCTTCGGCGCCGCCGCTGCCCTGACGACGGCGCCGGGCAGCAAGGGCCCCGCGGTCGCCCGCACCCCCCTCGCGGACGGCACCTCGGGGCCCTTCGCTCTGTTTCCCGCAGATATGCGGATCTCGTGTGCAACCTTTGCGCCGGTTGGCTGGTCATGTACGTGTAAACGCACGGCCATACCGCGCCCCACCGCGACGGCCCGCCACCGCTTTCGTGCCTTCCCCCCTCGGCACTCCGGACCCCGAAGAGGTCTTGACACGATGAAGCTTCGCCGTGCACTGACGGCTGCCGCCGCGACGGCCGTCATCGCTCCCGCCGCGCTCATGGCGGCGCCGGCCGCATATGCGACGGACGAGAACCCCAGCGCCTCCCCGAGCGCGTCCGCGTCCGAGACGCCGACGGAGCCGGGTGACGGGGACACCCCGACCGACCCGACGACCGAGCCGTCCGACCCGGAGCCCTCCGGGTCCGCCGAGCCGTCGGAGCCGCCCACCGATGAGCCCAGCAGCCCGGCGCCGAGCGGCACGCCCAGCGAGACGCCGAGCGACAAGCCCACCGACGAGGCCACCACCCCCGCGCCCAGCACCTCGCCCAGCGACGAGCCCACCGACCCCGCGGAGTGCGAGACCCCGTCGGACGAGGCGGCGATCACCACCACCCTGCGCGGGCTGCCCAGCAAGGTCGTGGCCGGTTCGGGCTGGCACAACCTCACGTTCCGCGCCACGAACACCTCCGACGTGGCGATGACGTCCGTCGACGCGTACGTCATGCTCTCGGCCATCGAGAACGAGAACTTCGACGACGTCTCGCACCTGCTGACCGTGCAGTGGTACGACGAGGGCGCGGGCGTCTGGGAGAACGTCGACGAGTACGGCTACTTCGCCTCCCTCGCCGACCTCGCGCCCGGTGAGTACGCCGACGCCAAGCTGCGGCTGAAGGTCGACGCGAAGACGCCGGGCAGCTACGGTTTCGCGTTCGCCATCGGCGCGTACCAGAACGCGGACGGCGAGTGCGGTTACTCCGAGGGCTCGGAGTACGAGTTCGACGTCCTGGTCGCGGGCAGCAACCCCGGCTCGGTGCCGCCGGCGACCGGCAAGCCGAGCGACCGCAAGCCCAACGAGCCGGCGCCGCAGGGCGGGCTGAAGGAGCTGCCGGTCACCGGGAAGCTCGCCGAGACCGGTTCGTCCTCGGCGCTGCCGACGATCGCGGCGGTGGCCGGGGTCACGATGGCGGTGGGCGCGGGGGCGATCTTCGTCGTGCGTCGCCGTAAGACGGGCGGCGTCGCCGCGTAAGGCCGGTAACGCCGGCTGAGCTGTGAGGGGCCGCGCCTGGTCTGCCGGGTGCGGCCCCTCGTCGTACGCGTCAAAGATGTCCTCAATCGCCGGACGGGCTCGATTTTGGCACCGCTGGTACCGGGAGGAACGGCAGCTTCAGTGCCGCGAACGCCTTCTCCGGTACCGCCGGATTCTGCGGCTCCACCGGCGTCAGCCGTTCGTACGGGCGGCCCGGGGCCGGGCGCGGGTCCGCCTCGCCCTTGTTCGGCCAGAGGGACATCGCGCGTTCGGCCTGGGCCGTGATCGTGAGGGACGGGTTGACGCCGAGGTTCGCGGAGACCGCCGAGCCGTCGACGACGGAGATGCCGGGGTGGCCGTGGAGGCGGTGGTACGGATCGATGACGCCGTGGTCCGCGTCCTCGCCGATCGGGCAGCCGCCGAGGAAGTGCGCGGTCAGCGGGGTGCCCATCAGCTCGCCGACGTTGCTGCCGGGGAAGCCGTTGATGTCCTCGGCGATCAGCGTGGCGGCCTTGGCAGCGGCCGGGATCTGCGCCGGGTTGGGCGCGCCGTGGCCCTGACGGGCCGTAAGCAGGCCCTTTCCGATGCCGCGCGGCTTCCGGTACGTGGTCAGGGAGTTGTCCAGCGACTGCATGACCAGGCCGATGATGGTCCGCTCCGACCAGCGGCGATTGGAGAGGGAGCGGAGCGAACAGATCGGGTGGCGCACCGAGTTGGCGAGGAAGCCGAGGACGCGGGCCGCGGCGCCGTCCCGTACCGGGACCTGGAAGAGGGACAGGCCGCCCATCGCGTTGGAGCCCTTGCCGTAACGGACCGGTTCGATGTGGGTGTCGGCGTCCGGGTGGATGGAGGACGTGATCGCCACGCCGCGGGTGAAGTCGACCTTCTTCTCGCCGGTCTTCTTGCGGTAGCGGCGGTTGTCGGTGAGCGCGCCCACCAGCGCCTCGGAGTTGGTACGGGTCAGCTCGCCCAGCTTGGGCGAGAGGTGGGGCAGCAGGCCGGTGTCCTTCATCTTGTGGAGGAGGGTCTGGGTGCCGTACGTGCCCGCGGCGATCACGACCCGGCGGGCCGTGAAGGTGCGGCCCTTGCCCTTGCGCTTGTCGTCGGTGGGCAGGGTACGGACCGCGAAGCCGCCCCGGGAGTCCTCGGTGAGGGCGACGACGGAGGTCATCGGGTGGATGACCGCGCCGGCCTTCTCCGCGAGGTAGAGGTAGTTCTCGTTGAGGGTGTTCTTCGCGCCGTGCCGGCAGCCGGTCATGCACTCGCCGCACTCGGAGCACGCCTTGCGGGACGGGCCCGCGCCGCCGAAGTACGGGTCGGGCACCTCGCCGCCGGGCGCCGCCTTCGCCGTGCCGTCGGCGTCCTTGCCGTCACCGAAGAAGACGCCGACCGGCGCCATGTGGAAGGTGTCGCCCACGCCCATCTTCTCGGCGGCGGCCCTGAGGTGGACGTCGGAGGGGGTCATGGTCGGGTTCAGCCGTACGCCCAGCATCCGCTGCGCCTGGTCGTAGTACGGCTTGAGCTCGTCCTGCCAGTCGGTGATGTGGCCCCACTGCTGGTCGTCGAAGAACTGCTTGGGCGGTACGTAGAGGGTGTTGGCGTAGTTGAGCGAGCCGCCGCCCACCCCGGCGCCCGCCAGGACCATGACATTGCCGAGCAGGTGAACGCGCTGGATGCCGTAGCAGCCCAGGGCCGGGGCCCAGAGGTAGTTGCGGATGTCCCAGGAGTTCTTGGGCAGCGTCTCGCGGGTGAAGCGGCGGCCGGCTTCCAGTACGCCGACGCGGTAGCCCTTCTCGGTGAGGCGGAGGGCGGATACGGAGCCGCCGAAGCCGCTGCCTATGACGACTACGTCGTAGTCGTAGCCGTCCGCGGGGGCCTGGTTCTGGGTAGAGCTCTCCCCTGACATCGGCGCTCCTTGAGGTGTGCGGGTCGGGGCTGGGGACGTTTTCCCGGCTGCCTGCCGGTGGGGTGCCGCTGCGCCCACCCGTGCCGCCCCAGCGGCACGACTGCCCGCAGCGGCGGCCCGAGAGACGTATGGCGTCAGCGGAGCCTGATGGCCTTCATGGCCTTCAGGCTGAGGGACATGAAGGCGGCGTACTTCTCGTCGTCCATGCCGAAGGACGGGGCCAGCGGCATGACGCGCTGGTGCGCGACGGTCTGGGCCTCGGTGTACTTGAGGATGCCCTCGGAGCCGTGGCGGCGGCCGAGGCCGGAGTCGCCCATGCCGCCCATCGGGGACTGGACGCTGCCGTAGCCGGCCGCGTAGGACTCGTTGACGTTGACGGTGCCGGTGTTCAGCCGGGCGGCGATCTTGCGGCCGCGGCGGCCGTCCTTGGTCCAGACGCTGGAGTTCAGGCCGTAGGGCGTGGC
Organism: Streptomyces sp. NPDC053542; assembly: GCF_044544685.1. Lineage (NCBI taxonomy): Bacteria > Bacillati > Actinomycetota > Actinomycetes > Kitasatosporales > Streptomycetaceae > Streptomyces > Streptomyces sp. NPDC053542. The sequence continues at coordinate 264,001 of NZ_JBITXL010000008.1, read as the reverse complement.
GTTGGCGAGGGTGATCGCCTCTTCCTCGTCGCTGAAGCGGTAGATCGAGACGACCGGGCCGAACGTCTCCTCGTTGCACACGGCCATCGGGGCCTGGACGCCGTCGAGGATGGTGGGCTCGTAGAAGAGCGGGCCGATGTCGGGGCGCGGCCTGCCGCCCGCGAGCAGCCGGGCACCCTTGGCGACGGCCTCCTCGACGTGCCGGGTGACGGTCTCCAGCTGGCGCTCGCCGACGAGGGAGCCCATGTCGGCGCCGTACGCGAGGGCGTTGCCCAGCCGCATGGCCTTCGTACGGGCCGCGAAGCGCTCGGCGAACTCGTCGGCGATGGACTCGTGGACGTAGAGCCGCTCGATGGATATGCACAGCTGGCCCGCGGAGGAGAAGCAGCCGCGGACGGCGCCGGCCGCCGCCTTGTCGATGTCCGCGTCGTGCAGCACCAGCATGGCGTTCTTGCCGCCCAGTTCGAGCGAGCAGCCGACGAGGCGGGCCGCCGCGCCCTGGGCGACCTCGCGGCCGGTGCGGGTGGAACCGGTGAAGGAGACGTAGTCGGCGTGCTTGACGACCTCGGGGCCGACGACGGGGCCGTCGCCGATCACGACCTGCCAGACCTCCGGCGGCAGGCCCGCCTCGATCAGCTGCTCGCGCGCCCACAGGGCGGTCAGCGCGGTCTCGGTATCGGGCTTCATGACGACGGCGTTGCCCGCGACGAAGGCCGGCAGGGCGTCGCCGACGGACAGCTCGAAGGGGTAGTTCCAGGGCGCTATCTGGCCCACCACGCCCTTGGGCTTGCGGAGTTCGGTGACCTTGGTGAGGGTCGGCACGACGCCGGTGTGGCCCTTGGGCTTCAGGTACGCCGGGGCCTTGCGGCCGTAGTGGCGGGCGGCGACGGCGACCGCCTGGATCTCCTCGTGGGCGTGCAGCCGGGCCTTGCCGGTCTCCAGCTGGATGAGGTCCAGCACCTCGGCCTGGCGCTGCAGTACGAGGTCGTGGAAGCGGAGCAGGACCGCGGCGCGCTTGCGTACCGGGGTGGCCGCCCACTGGCGCTGGGCCACGCGGGCCCGCTCGAAGGCGTCCGCGACGTCCTCGGGGGTGGATTCGGGCAGCTCGGCGAGGACCTCTCCGGTGAACGGCGTGTGGTTCGCCGTCCGGCCGCTGCCGACCACGCCCCGGGTGAGGCGGGCGACCAGGTCCTTGGTGACCACGTCGGCGGCGGTGCGGCTGCCCGCGGCGGCGGAGGCCACCGGGTTGCCGTCGGCGGGCGCGGTCTGTGCGGTGTCCAGCGAGTCCGTCATGGCGCCGAGGGTATGCCTCCGGACACACTTTGTGTACCCGGGAGTAATGAGTTTTCACCGGCTGCCCACAATTACGCCAGTGATCACTGGCCAGAACGCCGCTGTACAGCAGTTTTGTCCAGCAGCAACCGGCGGACGCTCAGCCGGCCGGCGGCGGCCGCAGCACCCGGAAGGTCGCCAGCGCGGTGTCGAAGTGTCGTTTCGCCACCTTCCGGTCACCGGCCGGCGCGGAGATCCACACGTCGTACATCCGGCCCCCCTCGTCCCAGCTGAGGTCATAGGTGCGGCGCGGCCCGCCGTCCTCGGGCCCGCCGTCCCAGGTGAACTCCCACAGCGCGGCGCGATGGCCGCCGTGGGTGGTGGCGGTGACCCGGCCGTTTCGGTAACCCCGGTAATTCTGCGGGCCGTTGATGTGCGCGTCGCGCATCGTGCCCAGCGGTCCGCCCGGCTGCGGCGGCTGCGCGTGGATGCCCAGCCGGAACCGGCGCCCCGCGGAGTAGTAGTACACCCGCGGCTTCTCGTAGGAGCGCGTGAACCCCTCCGGTACCGCGAGGGAGAAGCCCTCCGGGTCGCGGACGGTCGTGTACCCGGCCGGCACCGTGGGCGCGGTGGGCGTGGGCCCGGCGGTACCGCTCTGACCTGGGCTTTTGGACGCGGTCGGGGTCGGGAGCGGGGAGTGCGTGGCGGGCGTCTTGCCGTCGTCCGCGCCCCGCCCGTTCAGTACCAGCGCGGCGATCCCGGCGCCCGCGGCGGCCAGCGCCAGCGCCGCCGTCACGGCGAGCAGTACGTTGCGCACGTTCCGGGTACGCCCGGTGTGCGGGCGCGCGGCGGCCGCCAGCGCCCGGCCGTCGAGCGCGTCCCGGAGCGGCGCGGACTGCCGGGCGGGCCCGGTGAGTAAGGGCGGCCGCTCCTCGGGGCCGAGCGCGGCGCCCGGCTCCGGCATCCGGCCGGTCTGGAGGTAGCCGCGCAGCAGCCGCTCGGTGGCCGCGACGGTCAGCCGGTGCTCCGTGTCCCGCCGCAGCAGCCCGGCGACGACCGTGTACAGCGGCCGGGCCGCCTCGGGGATGCGGATCTCGTCGGAGACGACGGCGTGCAGCACGCCGCCGATGGAGTCGCGGTGGAAGGGCGTCTCGCCGCCGCTCAGCGCCGCGCACAGCAGCACCCCGAGCGACCACAGGTCGCCCTCCGGGCCCGTGCCGCGGCCCGCCATCCGCTCGGGCGCGGTGTACTCGGGCGACCCGACGAACGCGCCGCTCTCGGTCAGCGTCGTGGCACCCGGCACCTGCGCGATGCCGAAGTCGGTGAGGACCACCCGGCCCGTGCCCGCTTCCAGCAGCACGTTGGCGGGCTTGATGTCGCGGTGCAGGACGCCTCTGGCGTGCGCCACGCGCAGCGCGCCGAGCAGCGCGACGCCGATCCGGGCCGCCTCGCGCGGCGCCAGCGGCCCCCCGCTCGCCAGCCGGTCGGCCAGCGAGCCGCCGTCCACCAGCTCCATGACCAGCCACGGACGCTCGTCCTGCATGACCACGTCGTGCACGACGATCACGTTCGGATGCTTGATCTGCGCGACCGTACGGGCCTCGCGCAGCATCCGCTCGCGCTGTACGGAAGTGTCCGCGTCGTCCTGATCGTCGTCGAGGTTCAGCTCCTTGACCGCGACCTGCCGGCCCAGCAGTTCATCGGTGGCCCGCCAGACCGTGCCCATGCCGCCGCGGCCCAGCCTCCCGTCCAGCCGGTACCGGCCGGCGATCAAGCGGCCGTGTCCCCCGAAGCTCCCCATGGAGGCCATCTTGCCCCACGATCACCGAAGCGGAAGGAGCGGGCAGGCACCCCCGCCCCCGTCGCCGCACGGTCTCTCCCCCTGTCGCCGCACGGGGCCGAAGTGATCAACTGTCCGTATGGAGGCAGTTGTTACCAGCGTGGTGGCCGTGGTCGGCACGCTCCTCGGAGCCGGCATCACCCATTTCTTCCAGCGCCAGGAAACCGAACGCAGCCACGCCCTCGCGCGCGACGAGAAACTGCGGCAGGAACGCATCGACGCCTACTGCGCGTTCGCCGGCACGCTGCTGGACTACCGCCGCGTGCTGGTCCACCGGTGGTTCGTCCTGCACGACGAGGACCGCTGCGACGAGGACAGCCCCGAACTGCGCGAGGAGCAGTACAAGACGCGGTACGCCGCCCACGAAGCGATGTTCCGCGCGCAGCTGGTCAGCGACGACGCCGAAGTGGTGGAGCTGACCGAACGCCTGCTGGCGGACGTGACGCAATTGCACTGGGTGGACGACCGGGAGGAGCTCACCGAACTGCGCGCCCGCACCCGGCAGGAGATACGCGACTTCGTCACCGCGGTCGCGGGACGAGTGCGCTGAGCGGTGCCCGGCGGGTGCCCGGGACCCCGGAACACGCGACACACAGGGGTGGAACCTCCCTACGTACGCATGCCGTCCTTGAACAATGAGGGTGGCGCACGGCGGATCGGGGGTCGGTCATGGTGATGCAGGACGGCGGGCTGCTCGATGTGCGGCCGGGCGCCGACCCCGGCCGGGCGGCGCCCGAACACAGCGGCGCCTACCTCGCCACCGGACTGGCCCTCGGGCTGTACGCGGGCGCCCTCATCGCCTGGGTGGTGACCGGCGTGGCCGACGCCCGGGTGGGCCCCCTGGACTTCGTCGAGGGACTCTTCAACCCACTGGCCGGACCGGTGGGCGCACTGGGACCGCAGGAGTGGGCGCTCGCGGTGGCACTGGCGGCGGTGGCCGGCGCGGCAACGGCACAGCGCACCCTCGCCCGCCCGGCCGCCCTGCTGCTCGCCTGCCTGGTGCTGGCCCGCTCGCTGCGCGAGGTCATCGGGCTGCTGCACCCCGGCTACCGCTCCGCGTACAGCTTCGAGGCAATGGGCGGCTGGACGCTGGCCACCCACGTACTCGGCCTGCTCACCGGGCTGGTCGTACTCTGCGCCCTCCTCCCGGCGCGCACGGAGCCGGGACCGGCCGCCGGGGCCTGGTGGCGCGGGCGGCTCTCCCGGATCTGCGGGGTGCTGTTCCTCCTGGCCGGGCTGGTCCAGGCGGCCTGGACGGTGCGGCTGCTGACCGACGGCACGAAGGGGGCCGGGACCTGGCTGGCGGGCGCCGTGGACGCGGCCGTGCTCCCCTCCGCGGACGCGCCGGTCACCGGGCCCGGCTTCGCCGCGCTCGCCGCCATCGCCGGCTGGCTGGTGGTCGGCGCGCTGGCGCTGAGCGGGCGGCGGGACATGCGCGGCGCACTGCTGGTCTTCGCCGCGGTACAGCTCTACCTCACGGTGCGGACGGTGGTGGGCTACGCGGTCACCGACGCCTTCAGCACCGGGACGCACAGCGCCGAGGGGACGCTGGACCTGGCCACCACCGCGTACTTACTGGCCGCGATGACGTCGGTACTGGTCCTCACCACGGGCCGCGCCTTCAGCCCGTGCCAGGGCACCACGCACTCCTGGGCGCGGACCCGGCCGGAATGAGGGGCGCTTCCACCGGGGCAGGCGCTCCGTACCGGAACGCCACAGGCGGCCGTCGCGTGTGGGGGTCGCGGCGGCCGCCGGTGTGAGCTGCACCGCGTGGGCGGCTTGTGGCCTCTTCAGTAGTGCAGCATGAAGAGCACTCTGCCCGCGGGTGCCGTCCCGCGGCATCCTCCGCAGGTCGCGTGCGGACCCCCGCCCTACGGCGGGGGTGGCACCCCGCCCAAGCGGAATCGGTACGGCACGACAGGAAGGGGCGACCGGTGATCCGTGTCGCTGTGGTGGACGACGAGCGGCTGGTGCGGTCCGGGCTGCGGATGATCCTGGGGACGGCGCCCGACGTCGAGATGGTCGCGGACTGCAGCGGCGCGACGGCCGTGGAGACGGTCCGGCGCAGCGCGGCGGAGGTCGTGCTGCTCGACATCCGGATGCCGGACGTCGACGGTCTGACGGTACTCCGCGGCCTGCGCGCCGCCCCGGAGCCCCCCGCCATCGCCATGCTGACCACCTTCGACGCACAGGAGTACCTGACCGCCGCGCTCCGCGAGGGCGCGTCCGGCTTCCTGCTGAAGGACTCCGACCCCGAGCAGCTCATCCGCGCGGTGCGCACCCTCGCCGCCGGCGGCAGCGTGCTGGACCCGGGCGTCACCCGCGCGGTCATCGGCGGCTATCTGAACGCCGAGACGCAGGCGGCCGCCGCCGAGGCCGTACGCGCCCTGACGCCACGGGAGTCGGAGGTGCTGGCGCTGCTCGGCGAGGGCCTGGGCAACGCGCAGATAGCCGCCCGGATGGGCCTCGCGCCCAGTACGGTCAAGGACCACGTGAGCGCCCTGCTGGGCAAGCTCGGCGGCATCAACCGGGTACAGGCCGCGATCGTCGCCGACCGCGCGGGCCTGGTCACGGGAGGCCCCAGATGACCCGGGCCACGGGCGCGGAGGCGTCGGCGGCCGCGGACACGGAGGTGTCGCCGGAGACGGCCCCGGCGGCCGACGCGGCGGCCTGCCCGCCGACCGCCTGCCCGCCAGTGAGCACCCGCACGGCCCGGCTGCGGCAGCGCGCCGTCCTGCTCGTCCCCACCCTCCTCGGCATCGCCGACGCCTTCCTCGTCAACGACATCGACGAGCCGCTGGAGCTGGGCGTCTCCCTGTTCGCCGCGCTCGCCCTGCTGCTGCGCCGCCGACTGCCGCTCACGGTCTTCCTGGCCACCCTGCCCGGCCTCTACATCGGCTACATCTGGTTCGCGCCGATGATCGCCCTGTACACCGTCGCCGCGCTGCGGCCGGGCCGGGCCCGCCTCGGCTGCTGCGCGTTCCTGCTGATCGCCGCGCACTTCTTCCCGTATCCGATCTCCGACCTGGAGCCCACCGCGTACCGCGAGAACACCCTGGTACTGATCGACGCTTCGGTCACCTCCGCCGGGCCGATCGGGCTGGGCCTGCTGGTCCGCACCCGGCGCGAGCTGGCGGCGCGGGTCGCGGAGCTGACCCGCAGCCTGGAGCGCGAGGACCGGCTGATCGCGGACCGGGTACTGGCCACGGAGCGGGCCCGGCTGGCCCGCGAGATGCACGACGTGGTCGCCCACCAGGTCAGCCTGATCAGCCTGCAGGCCGGGGCGCTGCAGGTGGCCTCGGAGGACGCCGCGGCGCGGGACGGGGCGCGGACCATCCGGCAGTTGTCGGTACGGACGCTGGAGGAGCTGCGGCACATGGTCGGCATCCTGCGGGCCGCGGGCGCCGGCCCGCGCGAGGCGCCGGACGACGCGGCGCAGCCGGACCTCGCGCCCCAGCCGGACCTGGCCGAACTGCCGCGGCTGATCGAGATGTCGGCGCTGGACGTGACGTACGAGAACGGGGTGGCCGGGGACGCGCCCACGGACCGGACCGTGGAGCGGGCGGCGTTCCGCACGGTGCAGGAGGCGCTGACCAACGTCCGCAAGCATGCGCCGGGGGCGCGGGTACGGGTCCGGGTCGCACAGCCGCCCGCCGCGGACGCGGGCCTGCTGGTGGAGGTACGGAACGGCCCGCCGGACGCGGGCGCGGACGCCCCTGCGCTGCCGGGCGGCGGCCACGGCCTGGTGGGCCTGCGGGAGCGCGCCCAGAGCCTGGGCGGCACCCTGGAGGCCCGCCCGACACCGGACGGCGGCTTCGTGGTGCGAGCGGAGTTCCCTCGACGGGTGGCTTGAGGAGGGCGAGCGGGGCGAGCGGGGGTTGGCAGGGCGCGTGGGCTGGCGGCGCGGGGCGTGAGGGGGCTGGACCTGGCGGGCGCGGGGCGTGAGGGGGGCGGGGCTTGGCGGGCGCGGGGCGCGGCCTGGCGGGCGCGGGGCGTGAGGAGGCGGGGCCTGGCGGGCTCGGGGCGCGGCCTGGCGGGCGTGCGGCGGGGCCTGGCGGGCGTGCGGCAGCGGCCGTTGTCAGACCCTTGTCAGACCCTCCCGCTACTGTGTTGAGAAGGGGACCTCGCGCTCCCCCCAGTGGGGGAGAAGAGCGGGGGAAACGGTACGGCGGACAGCGGGCGGGGCCCTGCGGAGCAGCCCGACAGCGGCGCGGACCAGGCCGACAGCGGTGCGAGCAGCCCGACAGCGGCGCGGACCAGCCCGACAGCGGTGCGAGCAGGCCGAGAGCGGTGGGGATCAGGCCGACAGTGGTGCCGCTGCCTCGTCGACCGCCGTGGCCACGTCCGGGTACACCTCGAAGAGCCGGCGCACGCCGAGCGCCGCGAGTACGCGGTTCACGTGCGAGCCGTCGACCGCGCCCTGGGCCGGCAGGATCAGCCGCAGCCGCCCCTGGCACGAGCGCATCAGGCGGCGCGCGGCGATCAGTACGCCGACGCCGCTGGAATCACAGAACTGCACGCCCGACAGGTCGAGCACCACGCTGCGGCGCCCCTCGGCGACCGCGTCGTGTACGTGCTGACGCACCGAGGGAGACGTGACCAGATCCATCTCACCGGAAACCTGCAGAACGGCCCAGGGCCCCTGCTCGTCTTCTGCCACCTTCAACGTCACGCGCTCGAAGCCTTTCGCTCGCTTTCGGACCGGACGCCTCCGGAAGCCATCCGGAACGCGCCCTTCCCCGCATCGGCTGCCCGGCCTCGCTCCCCTGAAACTCGAAAGAATTCCGCGCGCAACAGGCTGCCAGTACCCAGGCTATGCCCTGGATCAACGGCTTTTCTCTCCGCACCCGGTCATACGCGAATAACGCGCAGGCAAAAACGGGCATGAACGGTCTGTATCAGTCGAGTTCTGACCGACAGCCCAACCAGAAAGTGACGGGACCTATACCATCCGCAGTCGCCGCACGGCTCGTTTTGCCGTAAAGGAAGGTGCACCGACGGACCGGAGCACTACATTCGATGGCACGGTGGACGCACGACGGACTCTGTGACGATGGACTTCTGTGACGGCGGGCACAGCGGCGGCGGAGAAGGGGGCCGTGGATGGTGAACGAAGCGCCACCGCGCTGGGACAGGCGGATGCAGCAGCGGCTCGCGCGCGGCGAAGCGGCCGCGCTCGGCGAGCTGTACGACAGGTTCGCTTCGCTAGTGCACAGCCTCGCGCACCGCGTTCTGGAGGACGAGGCGGCCGCCGACCGGATCACCCGCGAGGTCTTCGGCTACATATGGGAGAACCCTGACGCGTACGACCCCAAGCAGGGTTCGCTGCGCTCCTGGGTCGCCACGCTCACCCACCGCCAGGCCGTCCACCGGCTGCGCCAGGCCGAGGCCGCCTCCGCGCTGGACTGCGGCGCGGACGCGCCCGGACCGGCCGAGATCGAGCAGAAGATCAACGCCGCCTCGACCGCGGCCCGCGCCGACTACATCGTCACGTCCATGCCGGCTCCACTGCGTGCCGCGCTGGAACTGGCCTACTTCCAGCGCCGCGACTACCGCCAGACCGCCGCCGACCTCGGCGTCACCGAGGACGAGGCGCGCCGCCGGCTCCGGCTCGGCCTGCAGCTCCTCGCCACCGCGCACAACCACCAGGCGGGACCGCCCGCTCCGGGCCGCGCCGCGACGCCGCCGTCGCCGGGCTCCGGATACGGACGGGCACTGTGAACGGCCCGGAGGACTGGGACCGTTACGGCCCGCAGGACCCGGAGGAGCCCGGTCACCCGTGCCCCGGCCGCGGCGAGCGCCCGCGCATACCGTCCCCGCGCCGCCCGGCCGAGGACCAGGGCCCGCTGCCGGACGTCCGCCCGCCCCGGCCGGACGAGAGCCCGCCGGAGGAACAGGAGGTACCGACCGACCAGGAGACGCCCGGAGGACGGGACGCCCCGCAGGAGCCGCGGGCGCCGGAGCCACGGCGGACGTCCGAGGACGCCGCCACGGAGAAGGACGGGACAACGGACCAGGACCCCGCCGGCGCCGGCCTGCCCGAGCCGCCGCACGCCGTGCTCAAGTCGCTGCTGGGGGCCTGGGCGCTGGCCGCCTGCTCGCCCGAGGAGACCGCAGCCGTCGAGGCCCACCTCACGGACTGCGCCGCCTGCGCGGACGAGGCGCTGCGGCTGCGGGACGCCGTCGGCCTGCTGCACCCCGCCGACAGCCTGGACCTGGACCCGCTGCTGCGCAGCCGGGTCCTGGAGAACTGTCTGGGCCGCCGCCCGGCCCGTATCCCGGTGCCCGAGTGGGCGGGCCCGTACGACGCGGAGACCGCCAAACTGGACGCGCTGCTGCGGGACATGGGCGAGTCGGAGTGGCGGGCCCCGGTACGGCTGCGGTGGTTCGAGAACGACCGGGAGGCCGTCCGCACCACGACCGTCGCCGGCGTCATCGGCCATCTGATGTCCGTGGACGGCCTGGTCGCCACGGCCCTCGGGCTCCCCGATCCGCTCGGCGCCGAGGTGCCGGAGGACGCCCCCACCGACCCGACGGAGCGCACGCTCGCGTACTGGCGCACGGGGGTGCACGAGGAGTCCCCGCTCGCGACCCGCGAGCCCTGGCGCGAGCAGTCCCACGCCCTCATACGTACGGTGGCCTTCGCGGGCCGCGGGGTCGCCGAACTGGCCGTGCCCTACGGCGACTTCCGGCTGCCGCTGCGTGACTCCCTGCTGGAGCGCGCCTTCGAGTGCTGGGTGCACGCCGGCGACATCGCCGATGCCGTGGACTACCCGTACGAGGCCCCGGCAGCGCACCACATGCACGGCATGGTGGATCTGGCGGCGCGGCTGCTGCCGTCCGCGCTGGCGGTGCGGCGCCGCGCCGGCCTGGCCGCGCCGCCCCGGCGGCTGGTCGAGGCGGGCACTCCGGGGCGCACGCTGCACCTGGAGGTGGAGGGCAGCGGCGGCGGCCACTGGTACATCGCGCTGGACTCGCCCGGCGCGCTCGGCACACCGGACCGCACGGTCGCGCACATCGCGCTGGACAGCGTGGAGTTCTGCCAGCTGGCCGCGGGGCATGTCTCGCCCGAGGACGCGGCGGCGGGGCAGCACGGCGAGCGGGACGCGATCCGCGAGGTCCTCTTCGCGACGGCTTCGCTCTCGCGCCTCTGACCACGGTCGGAGGCGCGAGAGGCGTCAGGCGGGAGAGGGGCGGGAGACCCTCAGGCGCTCAGGGGCTCAGGCGAAGACGACCGTCCGGCTGCCGTTCAGCAGCACGCGGCGCTCGCTGTGCCACTTCACCGCGCGCGCCAGCGCCTGGCACTCCACGTCCCGGCCGACGGCGACGAGCTGGTCCGGGGTGACGTCGTGGCCCACCCGCGCGACCTCCTGCTCGATGATCGGGCCCTCGTCGAGGTCGGCGGTGACGTAGTGCGCGGTGGCGCCGATCAGCTTCACGCCGCGGGCGTGCGCCTGGTGGTACGGCTTCGCGCCCTTGAAGCTCGGCAGGAAGGAGTGGTGGATGTTGATGATCCGGCCCGACAGCTCCTTGCACAGGTCGTCGGAGAGCACCTGCATGTACCGGGCCAGTACGACCAGCTCGACCTGCTCGGCGCGGACCAGCTCCAGGAGCTGCGCCTCGGCCTGCGGCTTGTTGTCCTTCGTCACCGGGATGTGGTGGAAGGGGATGTCGTACGAGGCGACCAGCTCGGCGAAGTCGGTGTGGTTGGAGACCACGGCCGCGATCTCCACCGGCAGCGCGCCGATGCGGGAGCGGAAGAGCAGGTCGTTCAGGCAGTGCCCGAACTTGGACACCATCAGGATGACGCGCATCTTCTCGTCGCCCCGGTGGATCTGCCAGTCCATCTGGAAGGAGTCGCCGACGGCGGCGAAGCTGGCGCGCAGCTTCTCCAGCGTGACGGCGGTCTCGGCGCGGAAGTGGACCCGCATGAAGAAGAGTCCGGTGTCCCGGTCCCCGAACTGCTGGCTGTCCACGATGTTGCACCCGGTCATGAAGAGGTAGCTGGACACCGCGTGCACGATGCCCTGCTTGTCCGGGCAGGACAGCGTCAGGACGTACTGGTCGGAGAGGGCGGGCTGCGACTGGCTCATGAGGACAAAGGGTCGCACATTCCGGCCCGCCGGTCACCGCCCGCTCCCCGCTCCCGGGCGCCGGGCGGCGTCCGCGTGGCGCGGCTCACTCCTGCGGTTCCAGTCCCCTGGTGAGGATGGCCAGTACTTCGAGGGAGCGCGGGGGCTCGTCGGGGTCCTCGCCGTCGGCGGTCGCCATGCGGACGTGGGCGTCCCGCGCCGCCCGTACGGCCTCGGGCCAGCCGTGGTGCTCCAGGTAGGCGGCCACCGGGGCGTCCGCGCCGACCTGGTGCAGGATGCGCAGCACCCGGAGCACGGCGACGTCGACCAGCGCGGCTTCCTGCGAGTCCCTGAATATCGTGCCGACGTATTTCTCGGCGGACCAGTTGTCCAGCCAGGTGTCCTCCACCAGCCGGTACACGGCGTCGGTCACATCGCCGTAGCCGGGGAGGCCGGCCAGCCAGGTCTCCTGCTGGAAGACGGGGTCGGAAAGCATGTGCAGCGCCGAGCGCACATTGGCGCGCCAGCGCCACCACGGCATGTCTGTGAGCGGCATGGCGCCCATGGTGGTCGAGCGGCGGCCGCGACGGGAAGACTTCTCCGAACCTTGCATACCTTGCACAGCAATCGATCGTACGTTCTTGGACACGGGGCCACCGGCCGGGGCCCCCGGACCGACGTCACTTGCTGTTCACCTTCATGCCACTTTCTGTTACTCGGACGGCACGCAAGTGTTCCGCCCTGGCCGGAAGAGTGCCGGTACATGACCGGATGGCGACGTTCCTTTCCCCGCTTCTCCCACCGCGCCACCGTGATCCGCTCAGCGACGGCGGGCGCGGCGGCCATGGCGGCCCTGCTGACGGGCTGCGGCACGCTCCCCGGGGCCGACGGGAACGCCGCCGGGGCCGGTGACCAGGCCCCCCTCACCGTGATGACCTGGGCGCCCGCCGGCACCAAGGGCACGAACATGGCCGGGATGCCCGCCATGGCCGAGGCGTACGCGCGCTGGGTCAACTCCGAGGGCGGCATCGCCGGCCACCGGCTGAACGTCCTCACCTGCAACGAACGCAACGAATCGGTCGCCGCCGCGCGCTGCGCCCAGAAGGCCGTCGCCGCGCACGCCGTCGCCGTCGTCGGTTCGTACAGCCGCCAGGGCCGCTCCTTCATGGGGCCGCTGGAGGCCGCCGGCATTCCGTACATCGGCGGCTACGGCGTCTCCAGCGAGGAGTTCGACAGCCCGCTGTCCTACCCGGTCAACGGCGGCCAGGCGGCGCTGCTGGCCGGGAACGGGCGGCAGCTGGCCGCCGAGTGCAAGCGCGTCTCGCTGGTCCGCCCCGACACCATCCAGGGCGACCAGATGCCGCCGATCCTCAACTCCGGGCTGGCCACCGAGGGCCGCTCGCCCGCCCACGACATCCGCGCGCCCGAGAACGCCACCGACTACACCGGAGCGGCGCAGAGCGCGCTGGACGAGGTCGGCGCCGATCCGGCGTTCTACGGGTCGGCGGAGTTCGGCGCGCGGGCCAAGGGCGCCTGCGTGACCGCGACGCTCGGCGAGCACACCGACACGTTCTTCGACTCCTTCCGGCGCCTCCAGCAGGACAACCCGAAGGTGCAGATGGCGTCCGTGCTCGGCAGCGTGAACCAGACGCTGGTGGACCGTACGGGCGGCAAGTCCAGCCCCCTGGAGGGCGCGCTGGTCACCGGCTGGTACCCGGACGCGCGCGACCGGCGCTGGAACCCCATGCGCGAGGTGATCACCGAGCACGCCTTCAACGACAACCGCATCGACCCCGCCGACGCCGGCGTGCAGACCACGTGGATCGCGTACACCGTGCTGCGCGCGATGGTCGAGCAGGTCACCAAGGACGGCCAGGACGTCACCGCGCGCTCGCTGCAGCAGGCGCTGGACCGCGGCGACCAGGCCGTCGACACGGGCGGTCTGACCCCGAAGCTGCGCTGGCGCTACGACGACATGCTCGCCGTGCAGTCCTTCCCGCGGATCGTCAACGCGATGGTGACCTACCAGGTCGTACGGGACGGCCGGCTGGTCGCCACGCACTCCGGCTTCGCCAACCTCGCGAGCACGCTGGAGAAGCCGCGGCGGGATGCCTGAGTGAGCTGACCTGAGTGAGCCGGTGGGCCCCGGCGAGGCGCGGGGCCCGCTCGGCTAGAGCTGCTCCGGAGTGTGCTCGGTCAGGCCGTACCGCTTCGCGATCGGGTTCCAGAGGTTCGCGGCTTCCTTCTTGGCCGTGGTGGCCTGCCCGCTGGCGGTGTTGCCCGCCACCGCCGCCTTCGTGCCGCGCGCCTTGCCCTTGTGGCAGCCCTTCTTGCCCGCGTGCGCGACCTGGTCGGCCCAGGTGGCGTAGTGGTTGTCGGCCGCCGCCGAGGACTTCCAGGCGTTGGTCAGCGCGGTGGTCAGCTCGATGTGGTCCGGCAGCTCGTCGGTGGAGAGCTTCCCGAGCCGGGTGACCAGGTCGTTCCGCTGCGCGGCCGCGTCCCGCAGGTCCTTGGCCGCGGCGCCGAGCTTGGTGCAGGACTTGATGCTGCCGACCGCGCCGATCACCGCGGAACGGCTGTTGTTGCTGTCCTTGAGCAGCGCGTCCAGCGCCTTGGCCTGCGCCTCGGCGGGGTCGGCGGTCGGCGAGGGCTTGTCCTGCTTCACCGTGCCCGCCGACGGCTTGCCGGCGTCCTTCTTCGCGCCGTCGTCGCTGCCGCTGAGCGCGTAGCCGACGCCGAGCCCGGCGCCGACGCAGACCACCACGACCGCGCCGATGATCGCGGCGGGCGCGAGCTTGCGGCGCCGCCCGCCACCGCCGCCGTGACCGTGGCCGCTGCCGGAGCGGCCGTCGGGCGGGTACGGGCCCTGGGGCGCGAAAGCGGGGTGCTGCGGGGCGGAACCGCCGGGGAACTGGGGTCCGGAGCCCGGCTGGGCGCCGTACCCCTGCTGGCCACCGTTGCCCGGCTGCCCGTGGCCCTGCGGCGGCGCGGGCGGCTCGAAGCGCGGCATCTGCTGGGTGGTCCCGGGCGACTCGGCCTCGGAGGTACCGGCCCCGGCACCGCCCGGACCGTCGCGGAAGAGGCCGTCGAACTCGGCCGGGGTCGACCGGTCGCCCGGCATGCCCGGCCGGATGGCGAACGGCGCGCCCGGAGGCGGCTGCGGCGCGCCACCGCCGACCGGCGGGATCAGCTGGGTCGCCGCCTCCGTGCCATCGGGGGACGCGGGCGGCTGCGGCATGACGGGCCGGCGCAGCATCGTCGTGGCCTCGGCGTCCGACTCGGGCCGCGTGTTCTCGGGCGGCAGCGAGCCGGGCATGGGGCCGGGGGCGCCCTGCGGCGCCGGCATCGGCTGCGCGCCGGGCCCGCCCTGGCCGCCCTGCCCGCCGTGGCTTCCGCCGAAGGGCTGGATGAGCTGGGTGGCCTCACTGTCGCCGGCGGCGGGCGGCAGCGGCCCGGCGTTCTGCGGCGGCAGCGGCGCACTCGCGCCCTGCCCGTCGGCGGCGGGCGGCAGCGGCGCCCCGGCCTGCCGCTCGGCACGCACGAGCGCGCCACCGGAGGAATCGGTGCTCGGGGCACTCGGGGCGGCACCGTGGGCGGCCTGGCCGCCGTACGGGTTCTGTTCCGCGTACGGATTCGGGTCCCCGTAACCGGCCTGGCCGCCCTGGCCCCCGTAGGAGGGCTGCGGGGACTGCTGGGGCTGGGCATACGGGGACGGCGCACCGTACGAGGGCTGGGAGTCGTACGAAGGCTGCGCACCGTAGGAAGGCTGCGCACCGTAAGAAGACTGCGAGTCGTACGAAGGCTGGGAATCGTGCGAAGGCTGGTCGTACGACTGCTGGGAGCCGTACGAAGGCTGGGCACCGTACGTGCCCGGCTGCTCCGGCGGCATCGGGGGTACCGGCGGCTGCCCCTGGGGCGGCGGCGGATAGGCGCCCGGCTGCTGCGGCGCGTAGGAGCCCTGCTGCTGCGGCGCCTGGGACGGGCCCCACGGCTCGCCCCACGGCTGACCGGCGGCCGGCGCGGACTGCTGATCGGGGACGTACGGCTCGCCGCCGTTCGCGGGCAGCACCACGCCCTCGCGCGCGGGCCCGCCCGCAGTGTTCTGCGGGTCGCCGCCCTGTCCGCTCTGCGTCACCGGGACTCCTACTTCTGCTTCTTACGGAATCGTCGGCTCACGCTACCGGGTAGCAGTCACGTTCGACCACGTCCCCTGGTCACCGGCCACTTGACGCACGGCAGCACCACCCGTCGATTACGGAGAATCGACGGATAAAGAGGACACCGGCCGAATGCCGCTCCGAGGACGGCCCGGCCACGCGGCCGGGCGGGCAGCCGGCCGGGGCGGCAGGGCGGGGCTTCCCCGGACCGCCCCGGGCCGCCCCGGACCCGTCCGCGTCACGCCGCCCGCAGCTCCAGCCGCGCGGCGAACTCCCGCACCACCGCCTCCTCCCGGTACGGCTCCAGGCGCGCCTGGAAGTCCTCCAGATACTCCGCGCCGCGCGAGGAGCGCAGCCCGCTCAGCAACTCGGCCGCCTGCGTACCCGTATGGCACGCCTGCTCGATCTCACGCTCCTGCACCTGCGCGCTCGCCAGCAGTACGAGCCCGATCGCGCGCCGCCGCGCCCGGCTCTCGGGGTGTCCGGCGAGCGCCCGCTCGGCCTGCTGCCTGGCCGCCGCCGCCTGCCCCAAGTCACGGTGGCAGTGGGCCAGTTCGTCGGCGAGATAGGCGGGGTCGAAGTGCCCGATCCACGCCGGGTCGTCGCCCGCGTCCGTACCGGACTCGGCCCGCTCCATCGCGCTGACCGCGCGCCCGGCCACGGACTGGAACGCCCGGGTGTCCCCCATCAGCGCGTGCCCGCGCGCCTCCGCCGCGCAGAACATCGCCTCGGCGCGCGGCGTCACGTGCCCGCGGGTGCCTTCCTGTGCCGCGCGCGCGAGCTGCGCGATCTCCCGGGGGTTGCCGAGCGAGGCGGCGAGGTGGCTCATGCTGGCGGCGAGCACGTACCCGCCGTAACCACGGTCACCGGCCGCCTGTGCCAGGCGCAGCGCCTGGATGTAGTACCGCTGAGCCAGCCCCGGCTGGCCCGTGTCGACCGCCATGTATCCGCCCAGCTCGGTCAACCGGGCCACCGCGGCGAACAGTTCGCGCCCCACGGACTCCCGGTACGTGCCCGCGAGCAGCCCGGAGACCACGCTGTTGAGGTAGTGCACGACGACCGGGCGGACGTGCCCGCTGCCGTACTGGTGGTCCAGTTCGCTGAGCGCGGTCGTCATGGCGCGGACCGCCTCGACGTCCGAACGGCCCACGCGGGCACCGGCGTTGCGCGCGACCTGGGTGTCGGCGCCGGTGATCAGCCAGTCCCGGCTCGGCTCGACCAGCGCCGAGGCGGCGACCGTCGAACCGCTCAGGAAGTCGCGGCGCCCGACGTCGCTGCGCCACAGCTCACAGACCTGTTCTATTGCGCCGAGCACGGTGGGTGAGAACTGGAGGCCGACGCCGGAGGCGAGGTTCTTGCCGTCGGCCATGCCGATCTCGTCGATCGTGACCGTGCGGCCCAGCTTGCGGCCGAGTGCCTCGGCGATGATCGCGGGCGCCCGGCCGCGGGGTTGCTGGCCGCGCAGCCAGCGGGCGACGGACGTCTTGTCGTAGCGCAGGTCCAGGCCGTGCTCGGCGCCGCAGACGTTCACGCGGCGGGCGAGCCCGGCATTGGAACAGGCAGCTTCCTGGATGAGCGCCTGCAGCCGTTCGTTCGGCTGCCGCGCGACGAGTGGCCTGGCGGCCATGCTGTACCCCCTGTGTACTGCGGCGCGTTCACCGTCGAACGCCGTCCCCGTCCATCATTTCCCGCCCATACCCGCGATATCCGTTTTTTCCGCCGCTACCGCGTGACATAAGCGATACTCCCCAATTGCCGGACCAGCCCCCTTAACCGCTCATTGCCGACCGCCGACGGGCGAGTGCGCGTACGCATTCGGGCACGCACTGCGCGTACGCCCTATAAGTACGTACGAAGACGCGCACCGTTCGCCGCCGGGCGGCCTTCCCGCCCCGTCACGCAAGTGGCTACCCAGCCTCCGCCGCACGGCCTCGCACGCGCCCCCGCCCGTGCATCCATGCGCCCCACGTGGCAGAACGTTGCGCCGTGCCGTGCCACTGGTTGGCCGTAACCCTTGGTGACAGCGGAAGTTGTCCCGTTCGTGGAACAGAGCAGCGGAGTCACAGGAGCACCACAGGTCCCTCAGCAGCGCGGTGAGCGGCTGCTCGACATTGCGGTGCGTTACGCCTCGGAACGCCATTGGGACGTGCTCCCCGGCGCATGGCTGGAAGACGACGGTGCGACACCGTACTGTTCGTGCGGCGACCGTGACTGCCGGACCCCCGGCGCCCACCCCCTCGCGACCGACTGGCCCACGGCGGCCACCGGCAGCGCGACGACCATCCACAAGCTGTGGACGCAGCATCCCCGCGCGGCGATCCTGCTCCCCACCGGCCGCACGTTCGACGCGCTGGACGTCTCCGAGACCGCCGGCTGCCTGGCGCTGGCCCGCATGGAACGGCAGGGCCTGCCGCTCGGCCCGGTCATCCGCACCCCGGACCGCCGGATGCTCTTCTTCGTCCTGCCGGGCGCCGCCGCCAAGCTCTCGGGCCCGGCCCGCAAACCGGCCCGCTCCTCCCCCGCCGGCCTCGACCTGATCACCCACGGCGAGGGCACCTACATCGCCGCTCCCCCCACCCGCACCGGCCGCCACGCCCCGGTCCTCTGGGCCCGCCACCCCACCCCCGCCAACCGCTGGCTCCCCGACACCGAAGACCTCCTCAACCCCCTCACCTACGCCTGCGGCCTCGAAGCAGCGGCGTCCCGGGGGCGGTGAGGGCGGGCTGAGCGGGGGCGGGCGGGGCGGGGGCGGCGCGCGATCGTGATGCGCGGGCCTGGGGCCCCCTCCCCCCTCCCCCGCCCCCTGGCTAAGTGCATCGCAGTGCGGCGGTCGTTTTGCTCGTCCGGCTCGATCCCGCGTCCTCCACATATCGTTGGGGGCGGCAGGGTCTTGACCGGGCCCTGTCTTGACGTCCGAGGACAGGGGAACCGAGTGACGACCGAAAGTTCGGGTGCTGGGGAACAGGCTGGCACGGCGGAGACACCGGCGGCGGTGCGTATCCACAGCCTCTGGAAAAAGTATGGAGATCACACCGCGGTTGCGGGGATTGATCTGACGTTGCCCGCCGGGCGGTTCATCGGGCTCGTGGGGCCGAACGGTGCGGGGAAGACGACCACGCTGTCGATGGTGACCGGGCTGTTGCGGCCGGACGCCGGACAGGTCGAGATCGGCGGACATGACGTCTGGCGCGATCCGGTCGCGGTGAAGTCCCGGATCGGCGTACTGCCTGAGGGGCTGCGGCTGTTCGAGCGGCTGTCGGGCGGCGAACTCCTCTCGTACATCGGGCGGCTGCGGGGGCTGCCCGGCGACGAGGTGGACAAGCGGGCCGGGCAGCTGCTGGACGTGCTCGATCTGTCCGGGGCCCGGAACAAGCTGGTCGTGGACTACTCGACCGGTATGCGGAAGAAGATCGGGCTGGCGGCCGCTCTGCTGCACAACCCGGAGATTCTTTTTCTGGATGAGCCGTTCGAGGGCGTCGATCCCGTCTCCGCGCAGACGATTCGCGGTGTGCTGGAGCGGTACACGGCGTCCGGCGCGACCGTCGTCTTCTCCAGTCATGTGATGGAGCTGGTGGAGTCGTTGTGCGACTGGGTGGCCGTGATGGCGGGCGGGAAGATCCGGGCCGATGGGCCGATCGGTGAGGTGCGCGGGGACGCGCCCACGCTGCAGGACGCGTTCCTCGAACTGGTCGGCGCGGGCGGCCGCGCGCGGGCCGGGCAGGACCTGGACTGGCTCGGCGGGGGCGGCGCCCGATGAGTACCGCCACCACCCGCCCCGTGGGCACACCCGCCGACGCCCCACCGCACCCGGCCCTCACGCCCCTCTTCGTACGGCTCAAGCTGTCGCTCCTGAAGAACGGGCTGCGGCAGTCGCCGGGGCGCACCGCCGCGTACGTCATCTCGCTGGTCGTCACGCTGCTGTTCGCGGCCGGCCTGCTGCTGGGCCTGATCCTGCTGCGCGGCGTGCCGGGCGTGCCGGCGCTGGCCGTGCTGCTCACCGCGATCCTCACGCTCGGATGGGCGGCGATGCCGCTGTTCTTCCCCTCCGCGGACGAGACGCTGGACCCGACCCGGCTGGTCATGCTGCCGCTGCGGCCCCGGCCGCTGATCGGCTCGCTGCTGGTCGCCTCGCTCATCGGCGTCGGGCCGGTCTTCACCGTCGTACTGGCGGCCGGGTCGGTGGTCTCCGTCGCGCACGGTGCCGTCTCGGTGATCGTCGGGGTCGTCGCGACCGTACTGATCGTCCTGGTGTGCGCGGCGCTCGCGCGGGCCGTCGCGACCGCCAACGTGCGGCTGCTGACCAGCCGCCGCGGCCGCGATCTCGCCGTCCTCAGCGGCCTGTTCGTCGCGCTCGGCGCGCAGGGCGTGAACCTCGGCGCGCAGAAGCTGGCCCAGTCGCAGGGGCTGACGGCCCTGGAGCCGGCCGCGGCGGTGCTGCGCTGGATACCGCCCGCCTCCGCGGTGGACGCGGTGGACGCGGCGGGCCGGGGCGCTTACGGGCGCGCGGTGTTCGGCCTCGCGCTGACCGCTCTGGCGCTCGTCCTGCTGCTGTGGTGGTGGAGCCGCACGCTCACCACTGTCATGACCTCGCCCGACTCCTCCACCCTGCAGGCCATCGAGAAGGACAGCGGCCGCAAGCGGGCCGGCCGGGCGAGCGGCTGGGAGCGGCTGCTGCCGGCCGGCCGTACGGGCACGGTCATGCGGCGCACGCTGCTGTACGGCTGGCGCGACCCGAAGACGAAGATGGGCTGGGCCACGGCGCTCGGCGTCGGCCTGATCCTCCCGGTCGTCACGGCGCTGCAGGGCGGCGGCAGCGTCTATACGGCGTGCTGGGCGGCGGGGCTGCTCGGGCTGCAGATGTACAACCAGTTCGGGCAGGACACCTCCGCGTTCTGGATGGTCGCCTCGACGCTCTCCACGCGCCGCGACGCGTTCCTGGAGCTGGGCGGGCGGGCGCTGGCACTGGCCGTGATCGCGGTGCCGTACGTGACGCTGGTGGTGGCCGGGTCGGCGGCGCTCCTCCACGACTGGGCGGTCTTCCCCGAGGTGTACGGGGTGGCGCTGGCGCTCCTCGGTGCGCTGGTGACCACGGGGGCGTTCGCCTCGGTCCACTTCCCGTACTCGATCCCGTCCGACGGCAACAAGAACGTCGCGCCGGGGCAGGGCGGGATCGCCTGGATCAGCATGCTGCTCGGCGTGCTCGTGGGCGGCTTGCTGTGTCTGCCGGTCATCGGTCTGACCGTCGGGCTCCATGTGGCGGGACTGCAGGGGTTGTTGTGGCTGGTGCTGCCGGTGGGGGCGGTGTACGGCGCTGTCGTGGCCGTCGTCGGGCTGCGGCTGGCCGCGCCGGGTGTCCTCCGCCGGCTGCCGGAGATTCTGGTGGCGGTGAGCAAGGGGTAGCCGGCCTGGACCTTGAGAGCCGGCGGGCGTCCGTCCCCCGCATGGGGCGGGCGCCCGCCGCTTCAGGTCACGGCCGGTTCACGTCAGGACCGGTACAGAGCAGGGCCGGCTTCCCCGACGCCCGGCCGCTCAAGCCGGAACGCCCCGCCCCTCACGTCGGGATCGCCGCATGCAGGAACGGTTCCACCGCGCGGCGCCAGTCCTCCGGGCGCTCCCAGGGGAGGAGGTGGCCGGCGTCGGAGATCTCGGCGTAGGCGCCCCGGGGAAGGACGCGGACCATCTCCTGGGCCTCGGCGCGGCCCAGTTCGCCGTCCAGGCCGCGGACGACCAGCGTGGGGCATTCGATCTGGGCGAGCTCCTCCCAGTGGGCGTCGAGCACCCATGCCTCGCGGACGGCGAGCATCTGGCGGCGGGAGAAGACCGGGCGCCAGCCGTCGGCGCGCTCGGCCATCACCTCGGCGAAGTACTCGCCGCGCACCGGCTTCGGCCGCTCCAGCGTCGGATCGTCCTCGCCGAACCACTTGCGGACGTCGGCGAGCGTGGCGAAGGGGACCGGCCAGGAGCGGAACCACGCCTCCCATTCGCGCTGCGACGCGGCGCCCAGCGCCGAGGCCCGCATGTCGCAGATGACCAGGGCGCTGACCAGGTCGGGCCGGCGGGCCGCGAGCTGCCAGGCGGTGAGCGCGCCCATGGAGTGGCCGATGACGGCGGCCGGCGCGAGATGCAGCTGCTCGATGGCGGCGATCGCGTCGTCCACGTACGTCATGCGGTCGAACGGCCCGTCGGTGGGCTTCTCACTGCGGCCGTGGCCGCGCTGGTCGAGGCCGACGGGGCGGTAGCGCGCGCCGAGCCAGCGGGCGGTCTCCGCCCAGTGCGCGGCCCGTCCCATCAGGCCGTGGAGGAGCAGCACGCCGGGGCCGCGTCCGTTGTGCTTCCGCTCCGCTCCTTCGCCGCCGGCCTTGGGAGGGTCGGTGAACTCCCAGGCCGCGAGCCGTACGCCCCCGGTACCTGTCACGTCGATGCGCCGCACCATTGCCCTGGCACCCCCATCCGTCCCTTGAGCAGCCCCACACTATCGAACCCGTATTCGAATATACTGCCGTCGCTCCCAACACCCCTCGTACGAGTGACCATGCTCAAGGATTGGCCGTCCGCGGCACGGGGAGAGTGTGAGCGGGAGGCGGGCCCTGACGGGAAGAGGGCCCGCGGGGGAAGACCCTGGGAGCTCGGGGCTCCGGGTCTTCGCGGGGGGACATGGGGAGGCGGGGCCCCGGCTGCTCGCAGCGCCGGGGCCCTCGCTGTCGGTGGCCCCCCGGCCCGGCGAATGCGTACTCCGGTGACTCATCCGAGCCCCCTCCCCCAGAGGTCACGGCGACCGGCCGGATGTTCCCCACATCCGCCGCGCCGCCCCGGCCCCAGGTCCTCAACGCAGCACGTCAATATGCGCCTACGCGTATGCGACAGCGCCAGGGTGGCACGGTGGCGCGCCCACCGCTCGCATTCCGCCAAGTCCGTTCCGGGCGGGAAATCGGGGCAAGGCTCGGCGCGGACCGTCGCTCCAGGTCAGTGCGGCGGCGCGGCGGAGAGGACGGCCGAAAATTTCTCCGCGGGAAGGCGGGCGGCAGGGGGAAGCGGAATCTCCGCGGGGAGCGCGGGACGGGAGGTCGTACCGGGTGGGCGCCTGCGCGCGGGGCGCGGAGGCGGCGCCACACCGGTCAAGCGGAGCGGCGGGGCGCCGGGCCGGGAAGCGCACCGCCGAGCGGCCGGCGAAGAGCCGGAATGCTCAGCTCTTCGCCACGGAAACGCTCAGCGCTTCGCCACGAAGACGTGCTGCGCGATGTCGGTGGCCAGCTCGGCGGCCTCGCCGCTGCTGCCGACCAGCACGCCGGCCGGCGACTCCGTCACGCTCACCACGGCCCCCGGCTGCACCCCGGCCCGCCGCAGCGTGTACATCAGCTGGGCGTCCGTCTGGATGGGCTCGCCGATCCGCCGCACGACGACGGTCTTGCCCTCGGCGCCGGGGTCGAGGTCCATCAGGCTCAGCAGGCCCTCGTCCAGGAACGCATCGGCCTCGGACTTCTCGCCCAGCTCGTCCAGGCCGGGGATGGGATTGCCGTACGGCGACTCGGTCGGGTGCCGCAGCAGCTCCAGGACGCGGCGCTCCACCGCCTCACTCATCACGTGCTCCCAGCGGCACGCCTCGGCGTGCACCTGCTCCCACTCCAGGCCGATCACGTCGACGAGCAGGCACTCGGCGAGCCGGTGCTTGCGCATCACACGCGTCGCCAGGCGGCGGCCTTCCTCGGTCAGCTCCAGGTGGCGGTCGCCGGCGACCGTGACCAGGCCGTCCCGCTCCATCCGCGCCACGGTCTGGCTGACCGTCGGGCCGCTCTGGTCGAGCCGCTCGGCGATGCGCGCGCGCATCGGGACCACACCTTCCTCTTCGAGCTCAAGGATGGTGCGGAGATACATCTCCGTGGTGTCGATCAGTCCGGACATGCGTGCCCCTCGGCTGTGTCGTGCGGTGGCCCTGAACTCAATTCTGACGCATCCCACCGACAACGGTGCCGCGCGCGGCCCGATGACCGCCGCCGGGCCCCGGACGCGGCCGGTGACCGGGGCCGCGCGCGGAGTCCGGCCGGGGCGGGCACCTTTCGGCCGTACGGTGCGGGCGCCGTATTGACAGGGCACTGGTCCAGACCGCAACGTGAGCCGCGCCACGAGGGCGGTACCGGCCCGGACCGGGCGGGACCAGACGAGGAGAGGGGCGCTCCGCGATGGGCGAGAGCGGGAGCAACGGGCTGGCCGGGCAGTACTTCGATGCCGCGATCGACCTGCTGCGGACGGTGCGGGACACCCAGGGCGAGGCCATCGCCGAGGCCGGGACGCTGATCGCCGACACCGTGGAGGCCGGCGGCCGGATCTTCTGCTTCGGTGCCGGGCACTCCTCGCTGCCCGCCCAGGACACCGTGTACCGCGCCGGCGGCCTGGCGGTGATGAATCTGCTGCCCGTGCCCGGTGTGGTGGGCGTGGACGTGATGCCCGCGACGCTCGGCAGCGCCCTGGAGAGGGTCGACGGGCTGGCCGCCGCCGTACTGGACACCAGCCCGGCGCGGGCCGGCGACGTCCTCGTGATCATTTCGCTGTCCGGGCGGAATCCGTTGCCCGTGGAGATGGCGCTGAACGCCCGCGCGCTCGGCCTGAAGGTCATCGGGCTGACCTCGGTCGCGTACGCGGACGGCACCAAGTCACGGCACGTGTCCGGCACGTACCTCAAGGACCACTGCGACCTCGTCCTGGACAGCCGCATCCCGGTCGGCGACGCGGAGCTGACCGCGCCGGGCATCGAGGCGCCGTTCGGGCCCGCGTCCACGGTCGTCACCAGCGCCGTCATGCAGGCGGTCGTGGCGACCGCGGCGGGGGCGCTCGCCGAGCGCGGCATCGACCCGCCGCTGCTGCGCTCGGGGAACGTCGACGGCGGCCACGACTGGAACGGCCGGGTCATGCGCGAGTACGCGGACCGGATCTTCTACCGGTACTGAGCCCGGCAGCCGGGCCCGGCACCGCGACCGGGCCCCGCCCCACCACCGCCCTCGCGCCGGCCTCGACGCCCCCTCATCCCTCCCCCAGCGCCTCCGCCAGATCCAGTGACGCGGCGATGCGGGAGGCGACCTCCTCGGCGTACGCGGCGTCCGCACGGTCGAAGGGGCGGCGGGAGGCGCCGCGCAGGAACGTCGCCACGCCCAACGTCCGGCCCCGGCTGCGCAGCACCACGCACAGGCCGTGCACCGTGCCCTCGGGCCACTTGCGGGCCGCCGCCCAGCCCTCCGGCGTGACCGCCAGGCCCGCGCTGGCCCGTACCGAACCGCGGCGGCGGTACGCCTGGACGGCCGGGTGCCCCGGTACGTACGTCAGCGGGATACCGGTCCCCGTGACCGGCTGGGCCGGTCCGGGCGCGCCCGCGGGCGAGGCGAGGACGCGGATCAGCCGGGGCGCGGGCTCGGTCGATTCCTCCGCGGACGCGGCGGGGTCGGCGTCCTCGATGGGCGTGGTGGCGTCCATGCCGGAGAGCGGCGGGCCGGCGGGCGACGGGGACAGGGCGAGGTCGACGAGGCCGTGATCGGCGAAGCCGGCCAGCGCGAAGTCGAGGTGGACGGCGGCCGCCTCCGCCGGGTCCTCGCACTCGGCGGCCGCGCGGCCCGCGCGGTGCAGCTGGTTGGCGCGGAAGCGCAGCAGCGAACTGTCCTGTTCGGCGCGCTTGAGGTCGGTGATGTCCTGGAAGAGCCAGCCGACGCCGAGCGGGACGGGCTCCTCCGCGAGCGGCGACGCCAGCCGCAGGAAGCCGCTGCGCCAGCACCGGCGGGGCTCCTCGGCCTCCTCGGAGCGGAGCGTCACCCACAGCTCGGTGGCGGCCGGGGGCGCGCCCTCCGCCAGTACGTGCTGGAGCGCGGCCTCCAGCTCCTCGACGCCCTGCGCGAGCAGATCGCCGAGCGGGCGCCCGAGGACGTGCGTACGCCCGAGGCCCAGGGCGCGGGCTGCGTGCGCGTTGACCACGGCGGGGCGCAGGTCGGCGTCGACGAGCACCACGCCCCAGGAGGCGTCGTCGAAGAGGGCTTCGCTGAGCGCGATGGAGCGCTCGAGGTCGATCTGGGTGTGGACCTCGCTGAAGGCGCAGTACACGCCGGCGGGCTCGCCGTCGGCGCCGGTGACGGCGGAGGACTGGGTCCGTACGAGGACCCGGCCGCCCTCCTTGGTGAGCAGCGCGAACTCGTGCACCTGGCGGCCCGGGGAGGTCATCGCGGCCATCAGCGCCGCGTGCACCTCGTCGGCGTCCTCGGTGCGCACGGCCCAGCCGGCCAGGCCGGGGCGGCCGACCGCCTCGGCGGCGGTCCAGCCGAGGATGCGTTCGGCCTCGCGGTTCCAGTGGGTGACGGTGCCGTCGGCGTCGAGGGCGCACAGGGCGGCGTCCATGCCGTCCAGGAGGGCCGCGAGCAGGCCGGAGTCCTCGCTGTCGGGTGGCGGCGCCGGGTCCGTTTCCGCTCCCTGGTCGTGGCTCTGGTCCGGGCGGCCCGGTTCCCCGGGCAGCGCGGCATTGAAGTGGCGGGACGAAGCAGTCACTGGCACCCCCTGCTGGACGCGGCTGCACGTGCTGCACGTCGGATCATTCAACTGGAACGTGACACAGCCCACACCCCATTCCGCGAAATCGGTGCGCGCCGGAAATTCGGTTGTGAGGAGCCGGACGGGTTCCTAGTGTGTGGTGCACACGAGAAGGGAGGTGGTTCGGCAGATGTATGCACACCGGACGCGTGAGGTGGCTGCGGGCTAGCGGCCCGTCGCTTCACTCAGTGC
The DNA here is from genome assembly GCF_044544685.1 of Streptomyces sp. NPDC053542. Classification (NCBI taxonomy): domain Bacteria; kingdom Bacillati; phylum Actinomycetota; class Actinomycetes; order Kitasatosporales; family Streptomycetaceae; genus Streptomyces; species Streptomyces sp. NPDC053542. The sequence goes on along the minus strand of NZ_JBITXL010000008.1, from coordinate 237,908 downwards.
AGCGCCGGACCAGCGCACGAGACCTGTGCGCAGCCGGCCAATCCCAAGCAGTCACCCGACCCGCGGGCCGCCGGTTCGTCCGACCGGCCCCCGACGCCTCAGGCGCCGGGGCAGTGGCCCGCGGGTCGTCTGCGTTTCCGGGCGCCCTTACGGCGCCAGGCGCTCGACGGCCCAGCCGCCGCCCGGCGTGCTCACGTACCGCAGGCGGTCGTGCAGGCGGTTCTCCCGCCCCTGCCAGAACTCCACGGACTCGGCGGCGACCCGGTAGCCGCCCCAGTGCGGCGGTGCCGGCACCTGCTCGCCCTCGGGGTAGCGGGCCGCGAGCTGCGCGTACGCCCGCTCCAGCTCCTCGCGGGAGCCGACCACCGAGGACTGCTCGCTGGCCCAGGCGCCCAGCTGGGAGCCGTGCGGGCGGGTGCGGAAGTACGCGGCGGTCTCGTCGCGGCCGATGCGCTCGGCGGTGCCGGCGACGATGACCTGGCGGGCGAGCGGGTGCCAGGGGAAGAGCAGCGAGACGGCCGGGTTCCCGGCGAGGTCGCGGCCCTTGCGGCTGGCGTAGTTGGTGAAGAAGACGAAGCCGCGGTCGTCGAACGCCTTCAGCAGAACCGTGCGGGAGCTGGGCCGCCCGGCCGCGTCCGCCGTGGCGACGACCATGGCGTTCGGTTCGTGTATGCCGCTCGCGGCCGCTTCTTTGAACCAGCGCGCGAACTGTTCGTACGGAGTGCCGGCGAGGTCTTCCTCGGCGAGGCCGTGCGCGCGGTACTGGGCGCGCATCGAGGCGGGATCGGGGTGGGCTGCGGATGCGGCGTCGGCAGAGTGCACGGGCATATCTTGCAGCATCGGCCGGGTCGCGCGGGCGGCTCGTGAGCCACTCGTGGCCAGGCAGTCTGCCCGTCTTCGGTGGCGCGTAACCCTCTTGTTGAAGAATCGCACAGTGTGCCGGATGTCACGCTTCCCCGCACGTGGCGAAACCACCAAAATCATCTGCTGGGACGCTGTGGGCTCCGCACATCCGGAGATATGGTGTCCGCCCCCGAAACGCCGGAACGAACCAGTGACGCGCCGTCCCCGCCGTGGTGCGACCGGAAACGCGGGGACCGCCGGGCGAGCGCGAGCAGTCCAGGCAAGGAGCACCGACGACCGCATCGCACATGACCGCACGGCCCCGACCGCACGGCAGCGTGGCCACGGGCCGCACTGCCGTCCCTAGCTTGAGGAGCAGCTTTGTCCGACTTCGTACCCGGGCTCGAAGGAGTCGTCGCGTTCGAAACGGAGATCGCCGAACCTGACAAGGAAGGCGGCTCGCTGCGGTACCGCGGCGTCGACATCGAAGACCTGGTCGGCCAGGTGTCGTTCGGGAACGTGTGGGGTCTGCTGGTCGACGGGGCGTTCAACCCCGGCCTGCCGCCCGCCGAGCCGTTCCCCATCCCCGTGCACTCCGGTGACATCCGCGTCGACGTGCAGTCCGCGCTGGCGATGCTCGCCCCGGTATGGGGCCTGAAACCGCTGCTGGACATCGACGAGGCCGAGGCGCGCGACAACCTCGCGCGCGCCGCCGTCATGGCCCTGTCGTACGTCGCCCAGTCGGCGCGCGGCCAGGGCCTGCCGATGGTCCCGCAGAAGGAGATCGACAAGGCCGACACGATCGTCGAGCGGTTCATGAAGCGGTGGCGGGGCGAGCCCGACCCCAAGCACGTGAAGGCCGTCGACGCGTACTGGACGTCGGCCGCCGAGCACGGCATGAACGCCTCGACCTTCACCGCCCGCGTCATCGCCTCCACGGGTGCCGACGTGGCCGCCGCGCTCTCGGGTGCGGTGGGCGCGATGTCCGGTCCGCTGCACGGCGGTGCGCCGTCCCGCGTGCTGGGCATGATCGAGGAGATCGAGCGCACCGGTGACGCGAAGGCGTACGTGAAGCGGGCGCTGGACCGCGGCGAGCGGCTGATGGGCTTCGGGCACCGCGTGTACCGCGCGGAGGACCCGCGGGCGCGCGTGCTGCGCCGGACGGCCAAGGAGCTGGGCGCGCCCCGCTTCGAGGTCGCCGAGGCGCTGGAGAAGGCGGCGCTGGAGGAGCTGCACAACCGCCGGCCCGACCGGATTCTCGCGACCAACGTGGAGTTCTGGGCGGCGATCACGCTGGACTTCGCCGAGGTCCCGGCGCACATGTTCACGTCGATGTTCACCTGCGCCCGGACGGCCGGCTGGAGCGCGCACATCCTGGAGCAGAAGCGGACCGGCCGCCTGGTGCGGCCCTCCGCCCGGTACGTGGGCCCGGCGGCGCGCAGCCCGCGCGACATCTCCGGGTACGAGGACATCTCGGCCCGCTGACGGCCGGAGGGCCGTGGCCGACGGCCGGCACCCTCAGTGGCCCAGTGCCCCGTCCAGGAGACGGGACCACTGGGCCACCACGCGTTCGCGGCGGGCCGTGTCGTCGCTGAGCAGGGTGGCCAGCCCCAGGCCCCGGGCCATGTCCAGGAGGCCCTGGACGGTCTCGCGCACACCGGGGACCGACTCGTCGGCGCCCAGGAGTTCCACGGCGATGCGGTGCGACTCGCGGCCGACGCGGGCCTCCAGTTCGGTGACGCGGCCGTGCAGCTGGTCCTCGTTGGCGGCGGCGACCCAGAGGTGCAGCGCGGCCCGGAAGAGCGGGCCGGTGTAGAGGTCCACGACGGCGGCGACCACGGCCCGGCGGTCGGCGGGCGCGGAGGCGGGGAAGAGCGTGCGGAGGGCCTGGGAGCGTTCCTCGGCCACGAATTCGACCGCCGCCGTGAAGAGGTCCTCGCGGGTGGGGAAGTGGTGCTGCGCCGCGCCCCGGGAGACGCCCGCGCGCTCGGCCACGACGGAGACCGTGGAGCCCGCCCAGCCGTGTTCGGCCAGGCAGGAGACGGCGGCTTCGAGGAGCTTGCGGCGGGTGGCGCGGCTGCGTTCCTGCTGGGGTTCTCGGCGTGGTGAGGTCATCGTGACCATGATGGCTCCCGGCGTTCGAGGAAGGCCGTCATGCCCTCCCGTGCTTCGTCCGAGGAGAATAGGCGGGCCGACCTGGCGGCCAGGGCGGCGGTGTCGCGGTCGAAGGCGCGGAGCGTCTCGGCCGTGGTGAGCCGCTTGGATTCGGCCAGTCCCTGGGGGGACGCCTTGCGGAGACCGGCGAGGAGGGGGGCGAGTGCCTCGTCCACGTCCTCCGCGGCCAGCGTGATCAGGCCCGTGCGGGCCGCCTCCGCGGCGTCGAAGCGTTCGCCGGTGAGGTAGTAGCGGGCGGCGGCCCGGGGGGCCATGCGGGGCAGTACCGGCATGGAGATCACCGCGGGGGCGAGGCCGAGCCGCGCCTCGGTGAAGGCGAAGGTCGCGGCGGGGCCCGCCACGGAGATGTCGCAGGCGGCCAGGAGGCCGAGGCCGCCGGCCCGTACGTGCCCCGTGACCCGGGCGACGACGGGCCTGGGCAGCTCCACGAGCGTGCGGAGGAGGCGGGCCAGCCCCAGCGGGCCGTCCTCGGCCGCGCCCGATGCCGCTTCGGAGAGATCGGCGCCGGCGCAGAACGTGGTGCCGGTGTGGGTCAGGACGACGGCCCGGGTCTCGGCGTCCTCGACGGCATCGGCCAGTGCCTGATGGAGCTCGGTGACCAGGGCGGCGGAGAGCGCGTTGCGGTTGTGGGGCGAGTCGAGCGTGAGGGTGGTGATGCCGCGCTCGTGGGAACGGTGAACGAGCGTCATGGGGTCCTCCTTTCCCGGGCGCGGAGCTCGCGCCGCAGGATCTTGCCGGTGGCGGCGCGCGGCACGGCGTCCGTGAACTCCACCCGCCGGATCTTCTTGTAGGGGGCCACCCGGTCCGCCACGTACGCGATGATCTCCCGCTCGGTGAGCAGGGCCCCCGGCTGCCGTACGACGTACGCCTTGGGGATCTCGTTGCCGTCGGCGTCGGGCACGCCGATGACGGCCGCGTCGGCGATGTCCTCGTGCTGGAGGAGCAGCGCCTCCAGGTCGGCGGGGGCCACCTGGTAACCCTTGTACTTGATCAGTTCCTTGACCCGGTCGACGATGTGCAGCCAGCCGTCCGCGTCGCAGTAGCCGATGTCGCCCGTGTGCAGCCAGCCGTCGGCGTCGATCATGGCGTCGGTGGCCTCGGGGCGGCCCAGGTAGCCCTTCATGACCTGGGGGCCGCGGATGAGGATCTCGCCGGTGGCGTCCGGGCCGAGGTCGGCGCCGCCGTCCAGAGCGAGGATGCGCATCTCGGTACCGGGCAACAGCTTGCCGACCGTGCCGGGCGGCGCCTCGCGGGCGTCCCGCGGCACGACGTGGGTGCCGGGCGAGAGTTCGGTCATGCCGTACGCCTGGAGGAGCGGCGGCAGTTTCAGCCGGCCGGCGCACGCGGCCGCCAGCTCGGCGTCCAGCGGCGCCGCCGCGCTGAGCACGTACTCCAGCGAGGAGAGGTCCCGGCCCGCGACGGCCGGGTGCTTGGCGAGCGCCAGGACGATCGGCGGGGCGACATAGACCGCGTTGACGCGGTGGGTCTCGATGGCGGTCAGGAAGGTGTCGAGGTCGAAGCGGGGCAGGACGACGACGGTGGCGCCCTGCCGGAGCGGGGCGTTCATCAGCGCGGTCATCCCGTAAATGTGAAAAAAGGGAAGCACCGCAAGAATCCGGTCGCCGGGGCCGCCGCTGAGGACGCCGTCGAGCTGGACGAGGTTGGTGGCGATGTTGCGGTGGGTGAGCATCACGCCTTTGGGCGCGCCGGTGGTGCCGGAGGAGTACGGCAGACAGGCCAGGTCCTCGGCCGGGTCGATCGTGACCTGCGGCTCGGGCGCCTCGGTGGCCAGCAGGTCGGCCAGGGACCGGTGCCCGTCGGCCCCGTCGCAGACGAAGATCTCCGTCACGCCGCCGCACTTCTCCGCCGCCGTACGGGCGGTGGACAGCAGCACGGAGACCGTCACCAGCCAGCGGGCGCCGGAGTCGCGCAGCTGCTTGGCGACCTCGTCCGCGGTGGCGAGCGGGTGGACGGGGGTGACGACGGCGCCGCACCGCGAGGCGGCGTAACAGACGATCGGGTACGCGAGGGAGTTCGGGCTGTGCAGGGCCAGCACATCGCCCTTGCGGACGCCCGCGTCGGCGAGCGCCGCGGCGAGCCGGCGGGTGCGGGCGGCCAGCCCGGCGTAGGTGAGGGTGGTGCCGTTCAGGCCGTCGACCAGGGCCACCCGGTCGGCGTGCGCGACGGCCGAGTGACCCAGTACGGCTTCGTGGATGGGCAGGTCGAGCGGTGCGACATCGGGGTACTCGCTGCGGAACACCATGGACTCACGGCCCTTCGCTCGATGGTCGGACGACTGCCGGCTGCGGCGTGGGGGGCGGACGGTGGCGGACGATGTCCCGCAGCATGACGCCCCTCAGTACGACTTGGGGAGACCCAGGGACTGGTGGGACACGAAGTTGAGGATCATCTCGCGGCTGACCGGGGCGATTCTGGCCACCCGGGCCGCGGTGATCATCGAGGCGAGGCCGTACTCCGTGCTGAGGCCGTTGCCGCCGAGCGTGTGCACGGCCTGGTCGACGGTCCTCACCGCGGCCTCCCCCGCCGCGTACTTCGCCATGTTGGCGGCCTCGCCCGCCCCCATGTCGTCCCCGATGTCGTACAGGTGGGCCGCCTTGTGCATCATCAGCCGGGCCAGCTCGATGTCGATGTGGCACTGGGCGAGCGGGTGCGCGATGGCCTGGTGGGCGCCGACCGGCACCTTCCACACCTGCCGGTCGCGGGCGTACTCCACGGCCCGCTCCAGCGCGTAACGGGCCATGCCGAGCGCGAAGGCGGCGGTCATCACGCGCTCGGGATTGAGCCCGGCGAAGAGCTGGAGCAGCCCCGCGTCCTCGTCACCGACCAGCGCGTCGGCGGGCAGCCGTACATCATCGAGTACCAGCTCGAACTGCTTCTCCGGCGCGGCCAGTTCCATGGAGATCGGGTTGCGGGCGAAGCCGGGGGTGTCGCGGGGGACGATGAAGAGGCAGGGCTTGAGCTTGCCGGTTTTGGCGTCCTCCGTGCGGCCGACGATCAGGGTGGCCTCGGCGATGTCGACGCCGGAGACGAAGACCTTGCGGCCGTTGAGTATCCAGCCGCCGGTCTCCGGGTCGCGGCGCGCCGTGGTGGTGATGCGGTGCGAGTTGGAGCCCGCGTCGGGCTCGGTGATCCCGAACGCCATCTTGCGCGACCCGTCGGCCAGGCCCGGCAGCCACTGCCGCTTCTGCTCCTCGGTACCGAAGCGGGCGATGACCGTGCCGCAGATGGCGGGCGAGACGACGAGCATCAGGAGAGGGCAGCCGGCCGCGCCCAACTCCTCCAGCACGATGGAGAGTTCGGCGATGCCGCCGCCTCCGCCGCCGTACTCCTCGGGCAGGTTGACCCCGAGATACCCGAGCTTCGCGGCCTCGGCCCAGAGTTCGTCGGTGTGCTTGCCCTCGGAGGTGACACGGGTGAAGTACTCGCGTCCGTAGCGCTTGCCGAGCGCGGCGACCGCGTCACGGAGGGCGCGGTGCTCTTCGGTTTCGATCAGGCTGGTCATGGGGCTCCCTTGAGAGGTGTCCATCAGTCGCTGACGACGGCGAGGAGGGCGCCGACCTCGACCTGACGGCCGGGCTCGGCGTGCAGGGCGGTGAGGGTTCCGGTCGCAGGCGCGGTGATCTTGTGCTCCATCTTCATGGCCTCCAGCCAGAGAATCGGCTGGCCTGCCTCCACGGCCGCGCCCTCGGCGAGACCGTCCGCGACGCGGATCACCGTGCCGGGCATGGGGGCCAGCAGCGACCCGGGCTCCTGGCGGGCCGTCGGGTCGGGGAAACGAGGCAGCGCCGTGAGCGTGGTGCTGCCCACGTACACCCGGTCGCCGTGCGCGGTGACCTCGTACGTACGCCGTACGCCGTCGGCCTCCAGCACGACCCGGTCGGGCCCCGCGTGCACGACCACCACACCCTCGGCGGCCAGCCCGTGCCGGGTGTGCCGGTAGCGGACTTCGTGCTCCTCGCCGTCAGGCTCGGTGCGGTACCGCTTGACCTGCGGCTGGGAGTACACATTGCGCCAGCCCCCGAAGCGGGAACGGCCGTGCGCGTCGGCGAGGGCCGCGGCCAGTGGTGCGTACGGGTCGGGGGTGACGGCCGTGAGGCCGGACAGGTGCCGGTCGTAGAACCCGGTGTCCATCCGTGCCGCGGTGAACTCCGGGTGGCGCAGGGAGCGCACCAGCAGCTCGCGGTTGGTGACCGGACCGTGGATGCGGGCCCGCTCCAGCGCGCCCGCCAGCTTGCGGACGGCGGCGGCGCGGGTGGGCGCCCAGGCGACGGCCTTGGCGAGCATCGGGTCGTAGTGGATGCCGATGGTGTCGCCGTCGGCGTAGCCGGAATCAAGACGAACGCCCGGTACGGAAAGGCCGTGCAGGGTGCCGGTCTGCGGGGCCCAGCCGGCGGCCGGGTCCTCGGCGTAGAGGCGGGCCTCGACGGCGTGGCCGCGCGGCTCGGGCGGCGCGTCGGGCAGCGCCTCGCCCTCGGCGACGCTCAACTGGAGCGCGACGAGATCTATGCCGAAGATCTCCTCGGTAACAGGGTGTTCGACCTGGAGGCGGGTGTTCATCTCCAGGAAGTGCGCGGTGCCGTCGACGACGAGGAATTCGACGGTGCCGGCGCCGCGGTAGTCGGTCGCGCGGGCGGCCTGTACGGCCATCTCGTACAGCTTCGCCGTCAGTCCGGGAGCGAGACCGGGCGCCGGGGCCTCCTCGATGACCTTCTGGTGGCGGCGCTGGAGGGAGCAGTCGCGGGTGCCCAGCGGCCAGACGGTGCCGTGCGCGTCGGCGAGGATCTGCACCTCGACGTGGCGGCCGTTCTCGATGTACGGCTCCACGAAGACCTCGCCGTCCCCGAAGGCGCTGCGGGCCTCAGCCCGCGCGGCAGCCAACTCGCCGTCCAGGTCGGCCAGTCTGCGGACGACGCGCATACCGCGGCCGCCGCCGCCCGCCGCCGCCTTCACCAGTACGGGAAGGTCGTCCTCCGTGACCTCGGTGAGCGGGGCGATGCCCATCAGTTCCTTGGCCCGGGTCTTGGAGGCCATCGCCTCGATGGCGGCGGGCGGCGGGCCGATCCAGGTCAGCCCGGCGTCGGCCACCGCGGCCGCGAACTCCGGGTTCTCGGACAGAAAGCCGTAACCGGGATGGACCGCGTCGGCACCGGCGTCCAGCGCGGCCTTCACGATCAGGTCGCCGCGCAGGTAGGTGTCGGCGGGCGCGTCCCCGGGGAGGCGGACGGCCGCGTCCGCCTCCTTGACGTGGGGCGCGTCGGCGTCCGCGTCGGAGTGCACGGCGACCGTGGAGATGCCCAGGTCACGACAGGTACGGAAGATACGGCGGGCGATCTCGCCGCGGTTGGCGACAAGTACAGAAGTGATCAACGGAAACCTCACATCCGGAAGACGCCGAAGCCACTTCGCGCGCCTTCGTAAGGCGCCGTGTGGATCGCGGACAGGCACAGGCCCAGGACAGTTCGGGTGTCGCGCGGGTCGATGACGCCGTCGTCGTAGAGCCGCCCGGACAGGAACATCGGCAGCGACTCGGACTCGATCTGCTGCTCGACCATCGCGCGCAGCCCGGCGTCCGCCTCGTCGTCGTACGGCTGCCCCTTCGCAGCCGCCGAGGCGCGGGCCACGATCGACAGCACGCCCGCGAGCTGCTGCGGCCCCATGACGGCCGACTTGGCGCTCGGCCAGGCGAAGAGGAAGCGCGGGTCGTAGGCCCGGCCGCACATGCCGTAGTGGCCCGCGCCGTACGAAGCGCCCATCAGCACGGACAGATGCGGGACCGTCGAATTGGACACCGCATTGATCATCATCGCGCCGTGCTTGATGATCCCGCCCTGTTCGTACTCCTTGCCGACCATGTAGCCGGTGGTGTTGTGCAGGAAGAGCAGCGGGATGTCGCGCTGGTTGGCGAGCTGGATGAACTGGGCGGCCTTCTGCGACTCCTCGCTGAAGAGCACGCCCTGGGCGTTGGCGAGGATGCCCACCGGGTAGCCGTGCAGCCGCGCCCACCCGGTCGTGAGCGAGGGCCCGTACAGCGGCTTGAACTCGTCGAAGTCCGAGCCGTCGACGAGGCGGGCGATGACCTCGCGCGGATCGAAGGGAATCTTGAGATCCCCCGGGACGATGCCCAGCAGCTCGTCCTGGTCGTACTTGGGGGGCTCGGCGAGCGCCGGATCGGCGTGCGCCTTGCGCCAGTTGAGACGGGCGACGACACGGCGGGCCTGGCGCAGCGCGTCCGGCTCGTCGACAGCGAAGTAGTCCGCGAGCCCGGACGTACGGGCGTGCATCTCGGCGCCGCCGAGGGACTCGTCGTCGCTCTCCTCACCGGTGGCCATCTTCACCAGCGGCGGCCCGCCGAGGAAGACCTTGGCCCGCTCCTTGACCATGATCACGTGGTCGGACATGCCGGGGACGTACGCGCCGCCGGCCGTGGAGTTCCCGAAGACGACGGCGACGGTCGGGATGCCGGCCGCGGACAGCCGGGTGATGTCCTTGAAGAGCGCCCCGCCCGGGATGAAGATCTCCTTCTGGCTGGGCAGGTCCGCGCCGCCCGACTCCACCAGCGACACCACGGGCAGCCGGTTGGCGTACGCGATCTCGTTCGCGCGCAGCGCCTTCTTCAGCGTCCAGGGGTTGGAGGCGCCGCCGCGTACGGTCGGGTCATTGGCGGTGATCAGGCACTCCACGCCCTCGATCACGCCGATCCCGGTGACCAGCGAGGCGCCCACCTGGTAGTCGCTCCCCCACGCGGCGAGCGGGGACAGCTCCAGGAAGGGGGTGTCGGGGTCGAGGAGCAGCTCGATGCGTTCGCGGGCGAGCAGCTTGCCGCGCTTGCGGTGCCGCTCGACGTACTTCTCGCCGCCCCCGCCGACCGCCTTGGCCTGCTCGGCGGCCAGCTCGTCCAGCTTGGCGAGCAGCGCCGCGCGGTTCTCCGCGTACTCGGGGCTCGCGGTGTCCAGCCCTGTGCCGAGCACAGTCACAGCAGTACCTCCGGTATGTCCAGGTGGCGGGCGCGGAGCCACTCGCCGACGGCCTTGGCCTGCGGGTCGAAGCGGGCCTGCGAGGCCACGCCCGCGCCCAGCAGTCCGTCGATCACGAAGTTCAGCGCCCGCAGGTTCGGCAGCACGTGCCGCTCGACGGGCAGCGTCGCGGCCTCCGGGAGGAGGGCGTGCAGCCGGTCGGTGGTCAGCTCGTGCGCCAGCCACCGCCACGCCTCCTCGGTGCGCGCCCACACCCCGACGTTGGCCGCGCCGCCCTTGTCGCCGCTGCGGGCCCCGGCGACGAGGCCGAGCGGGGCGCGGCGGGTGGGGCCGTCGTGGTGCAGCGGCTCGGGCAGCGGAGGGTCGGGCTCGCGCGCCAACTCCCTTGTTGCGCTTGGTGGTTCGACGTTCACGCGACGGCCGTCCGGCAGTACGGCGACGTGCGGGGCCTCCCCCGCCGGTACGTACGCCGCCTCGAAGACGCCGTACGGGGCGCCCTTGCCGGGCGGTGCCGTGACGTGGAAGCCCGGGTAGCTGCCGAGGGCCAGCTCGACCGCCGCGCCGCTGATGACCCGGCCGACCGCGTCCTGGTCCGGGTCCCGGACCACCAGCCGCAGCAGCGCGCTGGCCTCCTCCTCGGCCGCCGCGTCCGGGTGGTCGGTGCGGGCGAGGTGCCAGTCCACCTCGGCGGGCCGCCGCCCGGCCGCCGCGAAGGCCGCCTCCATCTGCTCGCGCACGAGCTGAGCCTTGAGCTCCACGTCCAGCCCGGTGAGGACGAACGTGACCTCGTTGCGCCAGCCGCCGAGCCGGGTCAGCCCGGCCTTGAGCGTGGGCGGCGGCGCCTCACCGCGCACGCCGTCGAGGCGCACCCGGTCAGGGCCGTCCTCGGTCAGCCGTACGGAGTCCAGCCGGGCGGTCACGTCGGGCCCGGCGTACCGCGCGCCCGTCGTCTCGTACAGCAGCTGCGCGGTGACCGTGCCGACCGTGACGGCGCCGCCGGTGCCCGGGTGCTTGGTGATCACCGACGAGCCGTCCTCGGCGATCTCGGCGAGCGGGAAGCCGGGGCGGTGCACGTCCAGGGCGCCGAAGAAGGAGTAGTTGCCGCCGGTGGCCTGGGTGCCGCACTCCAGGACGTGCCCGGCGAGCACCGCGCCCGCCAGCCGGTCGTACTCGTCGGGCCGCCACCCGAAGTGCGCGGCCGCCGCGCCGCTGACCAGCGCGGCGTCGGTGACGCGGCCGGTGACGACGATCCCGGCGCCGGCCCGCAGGCACTCCGCGATGCCGCCCCCGCCGAGGTAGGCGTTGGCGGTCAGGGTCCCCGCGGGCCACCCGGGCCGGGCAAGCAGATCATCGCCCTCGACGTGCGCGACGCGCACCGGTACGCCGACCTTGTCCGCCAACTCCCTTACCGCGTCGGCGAGTCCGGCCGGGTTGAGGCCGCCCGCATTGGTGACGATCCGTACGCCGCGCTCGGCGGCCAGTCCGAGGCAGGTCTCCAGCTGCCGCAGGAAGGTCTTCGCGTAGCCGCGGCCGGGGTCCTTCAGGCGGTCCCGGCCCAGGATGAGCATGGTGAGTTCGGCGAGGTAGTCGCCGGTGAGGATGTCGAGGGGGCCGCCGGTGAGCATCTCCTCCAGCGCACTGAAGCGGTCGCCGTAGAAGCCGGAGGCGTTGCCTACGCGCAGGGGTGCGGTGGGTGGCTGCGGTTCCGGGCGGGTCACGCGGTGGGCTCCTTCGGGGCGGCGGCCGAGCGGGGGCCGCGGCCCGGGCCCGGCGGCCCGGCGAACGCCTGGGCGATGCCCAGCCACCGGTCGGCCTCCGCGCCCTCGGCCCGTACGTCCACGTCGTCACGGTGCGCCCGCTGGGTGACCAGCAGGCAGAAGCCGAGCGCGTCGCCGGTCACCCGCTGCGCCGCGTCCTCGGGGCCGTACGTCCACACCCCGCCGTCCGGGCCCGGTGCCCGCAGCTCGACGCGGAACTCCTCCTCCGGGGGCGTGAGCCCGTGCGCCAGGTAGGCGAAGTTCCGGGCCCGTACGCCGATGTGGGCGACGTGCCGCAGCCGGGCGGTCGGCTCCCGTACGACGCCCAGCGCGTCGGCGACGTCCTGGCCGTGCGCCCAGGTCTCCATCAGCCGGGCGGTGGCCATCGAGGTGATGCTCATGGGCGGGCCGAACCAGGGCAGCCGGCCTCCGGTGTACGCGGCGAGCGCGTCGTGCAGCGCCTCGCGGCCCCCGCGCCAGTGGGCCAGCAGTTCGGCGGGCGGCCGGCGGGCCCCTTCCTCGGCGCCTTCGTCGACGAAGGTGTCCGGGGAGGCGAGCGCCGCCTCGGCGGCGCGCCGGAAGCCGTCCGGGTCGGTGGCCGCCAGCAGCGCCTGCTGGTCGGTCCAGGCGAGGTGGGCGATCTGGTGGGCGATCGTCCAGCCCGCGGCGGGCGTCGGCGTCGCCCAGCGGCCCGCGGCGAGCGGCCCCACGAGGGCGTCCAGCGCCTGGCCCTCCGCGCGCAGATCGGCGAGCACCGGGCTCGGGTCGGACACGCTGCACTCCCCTCATCGGGCCCGACTCACTGGCGGGCGGGCCGCGTTGACGTGTGTGGTGGTGCGGCTACGAGAGTGGCAGCAGGCACAGAAACAATCAAGCATGCCTGCATGATTTTGTCGGCGTGAGTGGCCGCCGCTCCCGGATGGTGGGCCCCGGCGGGCGGGCGCACCATGGAGAAAGGGGGGACTTTGCCCTATTGAACGAAGGGATGATCCCCCATGCTTGGAGTGAAGACGACCCTTGAGGTCAAGGCGATCGATCAACCGGACGAACGGCGCGAGTTCCCCCGCGGCCACATGGAAGCCGTCCACCTGCCCGGGCTGGACTTCGCCAGGGCGACCTTCGAACCGGGCTGGCGCTGGTCCGAGTCCCTGGCCCCGGTCGCGGGGACCAGCAGCTGCGAGGTGCCGCACAACGGCTACATCGTGCAGGGCCGGATGCACGTCCGCATGGACGACGGCACGGAGGCCGACGGCGGCCCCGGCGATGTCTTCGTGATCTCTCCCGGGCACGACGCCTGGGTCGTGGGCGACGAGCCGGTCGTGGTGTTCGACTTCGCCGGCGTCATGGCCCAGCAGTACGCGAAGCCGCAGTAGGAGTTCAGCGGCAGGAGTCCGGTCCGTGTGTCAGCCGCCGTGCGCGTACAGCGAGAAGCGGCGGCGGTTGACCTTGCCCGAGGTGAAGCCCGCGACCAGGCGTTCGCCGCCGCGGTGCAGTACGGCCAGGCCCTCCGGCTCGCGCGGGTGCAGCTTCTGCCCCGCGCGTGTGCGGACCTCCTGCACGATCGCGCCGCTGCGCATGTCGACGCAGGTCAGGCGGGCGTTGCCGGGCCCGGATGCCGGGTTGCCGGGGCCGTAGGGGCTGCCGGTGAGCTGGTACGCGTAGTTCCCCGACAGCGCCAGTCCCTGGTGGAAGACGCCCTTGCGCAGGAGCGGCTGCGCGACGTCGGCGAGCGGCTTCGGGCTGCCCGCGCCGAAGTCGTCCAGGTCGTAGAGCGCGTAGCGGTAGACGCCGGTCGGGCGGCGGTAGCGGAGCAGCAGGCGGCGGGTGGTCATGTCGACCGCCGGCTGGTTCTTCGTGGTGCCGGGCTGCGGCCGGTACGTGCGCAGCGCACGGTCGTCGGCCCGCAGCACCCGGTTCGGGGCGTAGGGGAAGCGGGCGATGCCGCGGCCGTAGCCGGAGGCGGGGTTGACGTCCCACTCCGTCCAGAGGAGCGGCGCCTTCCCGGGCCGGTGCTGCACGCCGAGGGTGCCGCCGTGCCCGAAGCCCTTGAGGAACATCCGGTCCTTCAGCTTCCCCGACATGGTGAGGCGGTTCAGGCACAGGTCGCCGCGGCTGGCCCGCTGCGCGTGGCTGTACGTGCGCCCCTCGCCCTTGAGGCGGACGCCGCCCTGCACGATCTGGAGGGCGTAGATGTACCCGGCCGCCTCGTCGAACGCGAAGGACTGCAGGACGGAGAAGTGCGTGAGGCGCTTCTTGAGCAGCAGCGGCTCGGCCGGGCCGGTCAGGTCGATCCAGTCGCCCGGGGCCCGCGCGGGGAAGGCGGGGGCGGGCTTCACGGTGGGCACGTCGGCCGCGGGCTTCTTGTCGGGCAGTGGCGCGTCGTACGGGACGCCGCCCGGGCCGGGTGGCCTCGGTGCGGCTTCGGCCCGGCCGGTCAGCAGCACCGGGCCGCCGAGGACCGCGGCGCCTCCGAACCTGAGAAGTTCCCTGCGCCCGATCCCCGTCATACCGCGTCGCCCCTCCGTCGCCGTTCCGTACGTCGTCGTCCGTACGTCTTCCGTTCCGTACAGCGAGACGTGTGACCGGTGACGGACAGGCGCCACACGCGTTTTCCGGCGGCTTCATCCATCCGCCCCCGGCCGCTCACACCAACGGCCCCCACGGGCCGGCGGCGGGGGTCAGTGCGCGGAGCCGGCCGAGCGGACGGCGCCGACGCTCGCGAGGACGACCATGGCGATGGCGGCGATCTCCGCCCAGCCGAGCGCCTGATGCAGGACCAGGAAGCCCGCCGTCGCGGCGGCGGCCGGCTCCAGGCTCATCATCACGGCGAAGCCGGACGCCGGGAGCCTGCGCAGGGCCAGCAGCTCCAGGGTGTACGGCAGCACCGAGGACATCAGCGCGACGGCCGCGCCGAGGCCGAGCGTCACGGGGTCGATCAGCGCCGGACCGGCGGACGCGATGCCCAGCGGCAGGCTGAGGAGCGCCGCGACCGTCATCGCCAGCGCCAGCCCGTCCGCCTGCGGGAAGCGCTGTCCCGCGCGTGCGGACAGCAGGATGTACGCGGCCCACAGCGCGCCGGCGGCCAGCGCGAAGCCGGCGCCGGCCGCGTTCAGCCCGTCGAAGCCCCCGCGGCCCAGCAGCGCGACGCCGCCCAGCGCGAGCGCCGCCCACACCAGGCTGAGCGCGCGCCGCGAGGTCACGATCGACAGGATCAGCGGGCCGAGGAACTCCAGGGTGACGGCCGCGCCCAGCGGGATGCGGTCGATGGCCTGGTAGAAGAGCGAGTTCATGCCGGCCAGCGCGATGCCGAAGCCGACGACGGTGGCCCAGTCGCCGCGCGAGTAGCCGCGCAGCTTCGGGCGGCAGGCCACGAGCAGGACCAGCGCCGCGACGACGAGGCGCAGGGTGACCACGCCGAGCGCACCGGCCCGCGGGAACAGCAGTACCGCCACCGACGAGCCGAACTGCAGCGAGACGATCCCGCCGATGACCAGCCCGACCGAGATCATGCGCGCGCGGGAGCCGCCGGCCCGCTCGGCCCGCCGTACCTCGTCCGAGGCCGGTACCGCCGCGAGCTCCGCGGGCTCACGGGCGTCCGGGAGGCCGGCGGAGGAGCTGGAGCGCGAGCCGGCCTGCGGGCCGGACTGGGGAGACGAGTGGTTCACGTACCCCAAGCTAAGGGCCACCGCCCCGGTTGGTGAAATGCGCTTCAGCGGCTTTAGGTACTGACAGAGGTTTCCGGCCGGACCGTCACAGGTGCTCCGCCAGTACCTCCGCCAAGTGGCGCCCCGGCCGCGCGCCCAGCTGCGCCAGCTGCGTACGGCAGGAGAAGCCGTCGGCGACGATCTCCGCGTCCGGGGCCGCCTCCCGTACCGCAGGCAGCAGCTGCTCCTCCGCGCACGCCACGGACACGTCGTAATGGCCGCGCTCGAAGCCGAAATTGCCCGCGAGGCCGCAGCAGCCGCCGCTCAGCTCGCCGGTCAGCCCGGCGCGCTCGCGCAGCCTGCGCTCCGCCGCGTCCCCGAGCACCGCGTGCTGGTGGCAGTGGGTCTGCCCGGCCACCGGTCGGTCGACGCGGGGCGGCCGCCAGTCCGGCGCGTACTCCTCCAGGTACTGCGCGAAGGTGCGGACGGAGCCGGCCAGCTCGGCGGCGCGGGGATCGTCCGGCAGCAGCTCGGGGAGGTCGGTGCGGAGGGTCGCGGCGCAGCTCGGCTCCAGGACGACGACCGGCGAGCCGAGCGACGTCTCGACGTGGTCCAGCGTGCGCCGCATGACCTTGCGGGCCTGGTCGAGCTGGCCGGTGGAGACGTAGGTCAGGCCGCAGCAGACGGGCTTCTGGTCGCCACGGCCGGGAATCAGGACCTCCCTGCCGGTCGCCTCCAGGACCTTGACGGCGGCCCGTCCGACGGACGGCGCCAGGTGGTTGGTGAAGGTGTCCGGCCAGAGGAAGGCGACCCGGTCGCTGGAGAAGATGTGCGTACCGTCGCCGAGGCGCGCCCGGGAGTGGCGGTCCAGCCAGCGCGTGAACGGCTCCGGCGCGATCTCGGGGATCGTGCGCTCCGGCGCGATACCGCCCGCCCGTTTGGCCAGCGCGGCGAGCGGCCCGACCCGGGCCGCCGCGTTGATCACGGGCGCCAGCCGGGAGATGGCGGCGGCCCGCAGCCACAGCGGCAGCCGCCCCATGGCGTAGTGCGCGGCGGGCCGCAGCCGCCCTTCGTAGTGGTGGTGCAGGAACTCCGCCTTGTACGTCGCCATGTCGACACCCACCGGGCAGTCGCTGCGGCAGCCCTTGCAGGACAGGCACAGGTCCAGCGCGTCGCGCACCTCTGTCGACCGCCAGCCGTCCGTGACGATGTCACCGGCGAGCATCTCGTGCAGCAGCCGGGCGCGGCCGCGGGTCGAGTGCTGCTCCTCGCCGGTCGCCCGGAAGGAGGGGCACATCACGCCCGCGCCGGAGACGGAGGTGTTGCGGCACTTGGCGACGCCGACGCAGCGGCGGACGGCGGCGGAGAAGTCGCCCTTGTCGTGCGGATACCCGAACTCCACGTCGACCGGCTTCTTCGGCAGCACGGCGAAGCGGAGGTTCTCGTCCATGCGGTCCGGGCGGACGAGCATGCCGGGGTTGAGCCCGCCCGCCGGGTCCCACACGTCCTTGAAGCGCCCGAAGAGGCCGACGAGTTCCGTCCCGTACATCTTCGGCAGCAGTTCGGCGCGCGCCTGCCCGTCGCCGTGCTCGCCGGACAGCGACCCGCCGTGCGCGACGACGAGATCCGCCAGGTCGTGCGAGAAGTCCCGGAAGCGCCGGATGCCCGGCTCGCTCAGCAGGTCGAAGTCGATGCGTACGTGGATGCAGCCGTCCCCGAAGTGGCCGTACGGGGTGCCGCGCAGCCCATGCTGTCCGAGCAGCGCCCGGAAGTCGCGCAGGTAGCCGCCGAGCCGCGCCGGCGGCACGGCGCAGTCCTCCCAGCCGGGCCACGCCTCGCTCCCGTCGGGCATCCGCGTCGCCGTCCCCGACGCGTCCTCCCGGACCCGCCACAGCGCGCGCTGCCCCGCCGGATCCGACACGAGCAGATGGTCCGTGACCCCGTCCGCGGCCGCCGCCCGGCACAGCTCCTCCGCGCGCGCCCGCGCCTCCTCCGGCGATCCGCCGCCCATCTCCACGAAGAGCCACGCCCCGCCCTTGGGCAGCCCACCAGGGTCGGGCACCAGGTCGGACGCCATGCCCTCCACCGTCAGCGGCCGATACGGCAGCAGGGTGTGCGCGGCCTCGGCGGCGGCGCTCTCGTCCGGGTACCCCAGTACGGCGAGGACCCTGGCGGCCGGCGCCTCGACCAGCTTCACCGTCGCCTCGGTCAGCACGCCGAGGGTGCCCTCGCTCCCGGTGAGCGCCCGGGCGAGATCGACGCCGTGCTCCGGGAGCAGGGCGTCCAGCGCGTACCCGGAGATCCGGCGCGGCAGCTCGGGGAAACCGGTGCGCAGCAGCGCGAGGTCCCCGTCGACCAGGGCGCGCACGCCGTCCGCGAGGGCGCCCGGCACGCCGTCCCAGCCCTGTCCCGCGCGGACGCGCTCGCCCCCGTACGTCAGCACGTCCAGCGCGCTCACGTTGTCCGCCGTCGTCCCCCAGGCCACCGAGTGCGAGCCGCAGGAGTTGTTGCCGATCATGCCGCCGATCGTGCAGCGGCTGTGCGTGGACGGGTCGGGCCCGAAGGTCAGGCCGTGCGCGGCGGCCGCGGTGCGCAGCTCGTCGCAGATCACACCCGGCTGGACCACGGCCGTCCGCGCCTCCGGGTCCAGCGACACGATCCGCCGCATGTGCCGGGTGAAGTCCAGCACCACGCCCGTGCCGGTGGCCTGCCCCGCGATGGACGTACCGCCGCCGCGCGGCACGACGGGCACGCCGTGCTCCCGGCAGACCGCGAGGGCGGCCGCGACGTCTTCCGCGTCCCGCGGTGTGACGACGGCCCGCGGCACCCGCCGGTAGTTCGACGCGTCCATGGTCACCAGCGCGCGGTCCGCCGCGGTGCCCGACACCTCCCCGCGTACGGCCGACGCCAAGGCCCGTACCAGCTCCTGGTCCGCCGTTCCTGTCCCTGTCTCCCTCTGCGCACGCTCAGCCATACCCCTCAGCCTGCCCCGCGGAGCGGCGGGAGATGGCCCACGACGCCCGGCCATCCCCGGACACCTGCGTCTCGTCCATCTCGGACACATGCGTCTCAACGGCTGGACTCCGGTCAGACCCCGGCGGCCCGACGGATTAGGCTTCATACGTGGCTGAGATCCAGATTCCCGCTGACATCAAGCCCGCCGACGGACGTTTCGGCGCTGGCCCCTCCAAGGTGCGTACGGAGGCGCTCGACGCCCTGGCCGCCACCGGAACCTCCCTCCTCGGCACCTCCCACCGCCAGGCCCCGGTCAAGAACCTGGTCGGCAAGGTGCGCGAGGGCGTTCGCGACCTCTTCCAGCTCCCCGAGGGCTACGAGGTCGTCCTGGGCAACGGCGGCTCGACCGCCTTCTGGGACATCGCGACGCACGGCCTGATCGAGCGCAAGTCCCAGCACCTCTCCTTCGGCGAGTTCTCCTCGAAGTTCGCCAAGGCCAGCAAGCTCGCGCCCTGGCTGGAGGAGCCGACCGTCATCTCCTCCGACCCCGGTACGCACCCGGAGCCGCAGGCCGAGGCCGGCGTGGACGTCTACGCCTTCACCCACAACGAGACCTCCACCGGTGTCGCCGCGCCCATCAAGCGCGTCGCGGGCGCCGACGAGGGCTCCCTCGTCCTGGTCGACGCCACCTCCGGCGCGGGCGGCCTCCCGGTCGACATCACCGAGACGGACGTCTACTACTTCGCCCCGCAGAAGTCCTTCGCCTCCGACGGCGGCCTGTGGATCGGCGTGTTCTCGCCCGCGGCCCTGGAGCGCGCCCGCGCGGTCCACGCCTCCGGCCGCCACGTCCCGGAGTTCTTCTCGCTGCCGACGGCGATCGACAACTCGCTGAAGAACCAGACGTACAACACCCCCGCCCTCTCCACCCTCTTCCTGCTCAACGAGCAGCTGGAGTGGATCAACGGCCAGGGCGGCCTGGACTGGGCGGTCCGCCGCACCGCGACCTCCTCCCGCACGCTGTACGGCTGGGCCGAGGACTCCAAGTACGCCACCCCGTTCGTCACCGACCCGGCGAAGCGCTCGCAGGTCATCGGCACGATCGACTTCAACGAGGACGTGGACGCCGCGGCCGTGGCCAAGGTCCTGCGCGCCAACGGCATCGTCGACACCGACCCGTACCGCAAGCTCGGCCGCAACCAGCTGCGCATCGCGATGTTCCCGGCGATCGACCCGGCGGACGTCGAGGCCCTCACGACCTGCATCGACTACGTGATCGACAAGCTCTGATCACTCCGGTCGCGCAGCCGCGCTGACACACGAAGGGGCCCCGGCGAGACGATCGCCGGGGCCCCTTGCGCATTCCGCGCTCAGCGGCGGCCGCGGCGGCGGATGGCCAGTACGGCTGCGATGGCCACGCCGATGACGATGATGCCGGTGACGGCCGGGCTGCTCTTCTCCGAGGAGTCGGACGAATCGGAGGAGTCTGACGAATCGGAGGAGCCGCCCGTACTGTCGACGCCCGGTGTGGCGGATGCGTCTCCGGACGTCGAGTCCGGGAGCTGTCTCCCGTTCAGGCCGACCGGCTCGACCCGGCTGTTCGCGCCCTCCGAGCCGAACATCAGCGTGCGGCCGTCCGGGGTGAACGTGACCGACTCGCCCTGGCCCTGGATCGGTACGCCCACGCTGCCGATGTCGTCCTTCGGGCGGCCGTCCTGCCAGCGGAACATCCGCCCGCCGAAGTAGCTGCGCAGCATCAGGCGGGACCCGTCCGGCGAGAACGCGCCGTCGGTGACCCACATGTCGATGCCCGTGACGCGCCGGAAGACGTTCGGGCCGGCGGTACTCAGCCGCTCCGGGCCCGCGTACAGCGCGGCCCCGCCGTCCTCCTTCTTCGACACGACGTACACCCGCCCGGTCTTCGGATGGACCATCATCGCCTCGGCGTTCCGCGGCCCGTCCGCGTACTTCACGTCGTACTGAGTGGCCGTCACCGTCTGGTCGCGCAGCTGCTTCGGCTCCGGGAAGCGGTAGATCCACACGTGGTCCCAGGACCCGTCGAGGTTGTCCCCGATGTCGCCGACGTACACGTCACCATCGGCCCCGATCGAGATCGCCTCGACGTCGCGCGGGTCGCCGACCCCGCGCATCGTGACGGTGGCGACGGTACGGCCGGTCCGGGAGTCCACCGCGTAGACGTACGGCCCGTCGTCGCTGTCGTTGTGCGTCCAGTAGACGCCCGGGTGCGCGCGGCTCGCGGCCAGCCCGCTGGACTCGGTGATCCGCTGATCCTTGATCGTGAACGGTTCCGGGTCGGCGGCGGGCGCGGCCACCGCAGTGGCGGCCGACGCGACCAGCAGGATCCCCGCGGCACCGGCCGCACACAGAAGCGAACGCATGCCCCCAGCTTCCCATCAGCGCGGCGGTCCGCGACGGCGCGTGGGCAGCGTCACGTACCGGCCGGGCCCGCGATCGGCGAAAATGGCCGGATGCGGATCATGTTCGTCGGCGACTCCATGACCATCGGCTCCGCCGGCGACTACACCTGGCGTTACCGCATGTGGCAGCACCTCAACCGGACCTACGGCGGCCCCTACCGCATCGTCGGCCCGCGCGACACGCTGTACGACATCGCGGCGGCCGAGCCCGTCTCGTACGACTACGGCGACTCCGCCTTTCCCGAGCGCGCCCGCCGCCATCTCGCCGGCTGGGGCGAGGGCTGGCTGCACATGGCCCCGCTCATCGGCGAGGCCGTCCGCGCGCACAAGGCCGACACGCTGCTCATCTCCCTCGGCCTCATAGACCTCGGCTTCTACACGGACGCGGACCAGACCGCCGAGAACGCGCGCCGCTTCCTCACGGCGGCCCGCGCCGCGCGGCCGCACGTCCGGGCCGTACTGATGCCCGTCATCCCCAACGTACGGGCGTCCGGCGACCCCGACTTCGCCGCCCAGTGCGACCGTTTCAACGAGCTGCTGGCCAAGGCCGTCGCCGACCTCTCCACCCCGGCGTCCCCGCTGCTCCTCGCGTCGCCCCCGGAGGACTACTCCCTGGACCGCGACACGTACGACGGCACGCACCCGTCGCCGTCGGGCGAGCACCTGCTCGCTGCCGCCTTCGCCGACGCGATGCACCAGGCGTGGGACGTGGGCGGTCCGTACGAGCCGGCGGCCTGATCGCAGCCGGGCCGGGCCGTGTCCGGCGGCTAGCCCTGGAGCAGCGCGTTGCCCCGCTGGGCGACCTCCTCCGGCGAGAGCTCCTCGACCTGGGTCAGGAAGACCCAGACGTGTCCGAAGGGGTCCCTCAGCATGACGGTCCGGTCGCCGTAGAACATGTCGGTGGGCGGCTGGAGCGACTCCGCCCCGGCGGCGACGGCCCGGCGGTACAGCGTGTCGACATCGTCGACGTACACGTGCAGACCCACCGTCGTGCCGCCCGCTTGCCGCGGCGTGCGGAACGCGCCGTCCCCGTCGCCGACCATGATCACCGAATCCTGGATCCGCATCTCGGCGTGCAGAATCCGCCCGTCGGGGCGAGCGATACGCATGATTTCCTCGGCGCCGAACGCGGTCGCGTAGAAGGCCATCGCCTCGGCGGCGCCGTCGATCATGAGGTGCGGGACCGCGGCGTGGCGGTAACGGCCGGGAATGGCGGGCATGAGATGTCCCTCCTGGTCAGAGCCGGGGCGCTTGCTCGGCGACGGGACCGACGCTATGACCTCAAGTTTCCTTGAGGTCAAGGCGGCAGTCCCGCAGGGCACGCAGATCGGGTGGCACCGAGGGCAGGCTCAGTAGGCCAGGACGACACAGCCGTTGCCGCCGTTGGTGCCGGGCTTGCCGTTGCCGAGCGGGCCGCCGCCCGCTCCCCCGTTACCGCCGACACCGGTCCCGGCGGGGCACTCCTCCGGCACGCCACTGCCCGCAGCGCCGCCCTTGCCGCCTGCCCCACCTGTGACGAGGCCGTCCTTGCCGTCGTCGCCCGGCTCGCCGGGCTGTGCCTCCGTGAAGTCGCTGCAGGTGCGGGACTGGCCGCCGGCGGTACCGCCTCGCCCCGCACCCCCGGCCAGTTCGCCGCCACCGCCCTGACCGCCGTTGGCTCCCGCCGAGGTCGCAAATCGCGATCCCGGACCCACGACGGTGGTCGCCACCCGGCCGGTCTTCCCGGATTCTCCCGCCCTGCCGAGGGGGCGGCCGCTGCCGCCGGCTCCTCCGACACCGCCCGCGGCAACGCGGATCTCGAGGGTGTCGCCTTCCGCGACGCCGAGGCGGCAGTCGATGGTTGTGCCCCCTGCGCCGCCTCCGCCACCGCCGCCGCCGAGGCCGGCGATGCCCTGGCCACCGCCGCCACCGCCCGCGCCGGCGCCGACCACGAGGACGATGACGTTCTCCACCCCCGCCGGGACGGTGAACTCGTGTATGCCGGGCTCGGAGAAGGCCACCGGCGGGGCCGCGTGTGCGGGTCCGGCCACCGCCAAGGGCAGCATCATCCCCGCAGCCAGGGCCAACATCCCCACGGCCCGGGCCGGGCGTCGCGATGCCGTCATCGCATCAACCTCCGTCATGTCACCTGGGCACTTCACTGCCACAGGAACGCTTGGGTCACGGCTCACCCAAGCAACGCAGCACCAGGCCGGACAACGGGCAACGCGGCGTCTCACGGCATACCGGCCACGGCGTACGCCCTCTCCTGTGCCCCAGCCGCCCCAGTCCCCTGGCCACTGCCCACACCGCCCGCCCGCAACGTCTGACCACTCGACCGGATTGGCGCCACTCGAGTGAGTGAACGAGTTGCGCCGCACAGGAGCGGGCCCTAGGCCGGACCGGCCACCACCCGCACCACCACCTCGTGCAGCAACTCCGGCTCCACGTAGGGCGCTTCCGCGCAGGGGAGAGACCGCCACGACAGCGGCCAGGTGTCCCCGTACAGCGCGGGCACCCCGACGAATGCGGCCTCCCGGCCGCCTCTTCCGAGATCGCGCGCCCCGACGGGCCATCGGTATGCCGCGGCGCTCTTCGGCGGCAGCAGGAAGTACGAGTACCGCCCGCCGGTCGCGGTACGGACGACGGGCCCGGCCCGGAAGTCGGTGAACGCCATGATTTCGTACGCGACTTGCTCGCCGGTGAGGTCGGCGATCCGGATGGCGTCGAAGTGGACGCCGACGGACCGGAGCACATGCCCTGAGGCGGGCACCCAGGCCGGCACGAGATTGGGTGAGATTCGCAGGTTCATGACCCGAACCATTCCGCTGCGCGGTTGAGTGTGACCAGTGCCACATGCGGCTCGTGCGAAGCCGTGAACTTGGGGAGGGCGTCGTGTACATGGACGGGAATGCGCGGATGTTCGGCGCGCTACTGAGGTTCTACAGGGAACGGGCCGGACTGACGCAAGAGGCTCTGGGCCAGCGCATCGGCTTCTCCAAGTCGCAGGTGGCCATGGTCGAACGGGGAGCCCGACCGCCCAAGGGCAGCTTCGCCCCGATGTCGGACGACACGCTGAACGCGCAGGGCGCGCTCCTCGTGGCGGCAACGCACTTCCGGGTCAGCCACCTGCCGCGGTGGACCGCGGAGTACGCGGAGGAGGAAGCCAAGGCCCTGGCCCTGTACTCGTATCAGAACCACCTCGTGCCCGGACAGCTCCAGACCGAGGCTTACGCCCGCGCCGTCTTCAACTGCCACTGTCCGCCACTCAACGACGGCGAGGTGGAAGCACGGGTCGCTACCCGATTGGACCGTCAGCAATTGTTCCGCCGCGACCCGGCGCCTGTCGTCAGCTTCGTGCTGGAGCAGATCGCGCTCACCCGGCCACTGGGCGGCCGGGAGGTGCTGAAAGACCAGCTGCACCACATCCTGCGCATCGCTCAGCTGCGCAATGTCGAGGTTCAGGTCATGCCCCCGGACCGGGAGAGTCACGCCGGACTGAACGGACCCATGATTTTGCTGGAGACGGAGGAACGCCGCCGGCTCGCCTACATCGAAGGTCAGAGCGGCGGCTTCTTCGTGGCCGAACAGGCAGACGTCAGCGACCTGTTCGCACGGTATGGCATTCTGCGAGCCCAGGCTCTCAACCCTGAAGAGTCCGCGGAACTCATCGAACAGATGGCAGGCGAGCTATGAAGACCGACCTCAACTGGTTCAAGAGCAGCTACAGCGCCGAGCAGGGCGAATGCGTCGAGGTCGCCGCGGAGTGGACCAAATCCAGCTACAGCGGCGACCAGGGCGAGTGCGTGGAGATCGCGTTGTCGCCCGCCGCCGTCCACGTGCGGGATTCCAAAGACATAGCGCGCCCCGCCCTGTGCGTGTCGGCCGACGCGTGGGCGGCCTTCGTCGGGTTCGCCGCCGCGCACGGGGGCGCTTGATTCGAGCGGACTCCAAGGCGTTGGCTGTGGAGGCATGGAGTACACGCAGCTAGGACGTACGGGGCTCAAGGTCAGTCGGCTCGTGCTCGGGACGATGAACTTCGGGCCGCAGACCGACGAGGCCGACAGTCACACGATCATGGACGCCGCGCTGGCCGCGGGCGTCAACTTCTTCGACACGGCCAATGTGTACGGCTGGGGCGAGAACAAGGGCCGGACGGAAGAGATCATCGGGTCCTGGTTCGCCAAGGGCGGGCACCGGCGCGACAAGGTCGTGCTCGCCACCAAGGTGTACGGGAACATGGCGCCGGACGGCGCCACCGTGTGGCCGAACCACGACAAGCTGTCCGCCGTGAACATCCGGCGGGCCGTGGACGCCAGCCTCAAGCGGCTGGGGACCGACTACATCGATCTGTACCAGTTCCACCACGTGGACCGGGCGACGCCCTGGGACGAGATCTGGCAGGCGATCGACGTCCTGGTCCAGCAGGGGAAGATCCTGTACGCGGGGTCCTCGAACCACGCGGGCTGGCACATCGCGCAGGCCAATGAGACCGCCGCGCGGCGCGGCTCGTACGGGCTGGTCAGCGAGCAGTGTCTGTACAACCTCGCCGAGCGGCGGGCCGAGATGGAGGTCATCCCGGCGGCCGAGAGCTACGGGCTCGGCGTGATCCCGTGGTCGCCGCTGCACGGCGGGCTGCTGGGCGGCGCGATCCGCAAGGAGCGCGAGGGCGGCGGCGCGCGGACCACCAGCGGACGGGCCGCCGACGCGCTCGCCGACCCGACGGCCCGCGCGCAGATCCAGGCGTACGAGGACGCGTGCGCGAAGCACGACCTGGAGCCGGGTGAGGTCGCCCTGGCCTGGCTGCTCACGCGGCCCGGCGTGACGGGGCCGATCGTCGGGCCGCGTACGACGGACCAGCTCGCGTCCGCGCTGCGGGCCGTCGAGCTGACGCTGCCGGAGGAGCTGCTGCGGTCGCTGGACGAGATCTTCCCGGGGCCGGGGCCGTCCCCCGAGGCGTTCGCCTGGTGAGCGCGGCGCCTGCCCGGGGCGGGCGTCACTGAAGCGCGGGCGTCACTGAAGCGCGGCCGCGACGATGACGACGATCAGCAGCACGGCGAGCAGGCCGGACATGATCCGGTTACGGGTCTTGGGATCCACCCTTTGAGCGTAACCGGACGGCCGGACGGGCCCGCAGCCAGTACCGCCCTCAGTTCCGGTACCGCCCTCCGTTCCGGTACCGGAACTCAGTCCGTCCGGCGGCCCAGCGGCCAGGACGCCACCGTCTCGTACCGGGGCTGTTCGCCGGGGACGCCGGAGGTGGGGAGGTTGCTGCGGACCAGGGCCAGCTCGGCGACCTGCCACTCCGCGCTCTCGTACGCGGCGAGCGCGTCCACGAAGGGCGTGAGGTCCACGCGGTCCTCGCCCCGGTGGCGGGCCAGCGTCAGGTGCGGGGTGTAGCGGCGGTGCTCGCCCGTGTCGACGCCGGCCCGGCGCGCCGCGGCCCGCGCGGAGTCCGCGAGGTGCCGCATCGGCTCGCGGCCGCCGGCCGCGCCCGCCCACAGCACCTTGTGGTCGAAACGGCCGCTGCCGCTGATGCGCAGCGGGAACGAGGGGTGGCGGTGGGCCGCGCGGGCCAGCCGGGTGTGCAGCTCGGGGAGCAGGTCCTCGGCGACCTCACCGTAGAAGGCGAGGGTGAAGTGCCAGCCGTCGTGGCCGGTCCATCGGAGCCGGTCCGCGCCCGGTAGCCGACGGAGGGCGGCCGTCTCGGCGGCCAGCTCGTCGATCGCCGCGGGTGGCGGCAGGACCGCTGCGAAGAGTCTCATGGCGTCATTCTCGCGGCTGCGGCGCCGCGGTGGCTGGTCGCGCAGTTCCCCGCGCCCTTTGAGGGGCGCGGGGAACTGCGCGAGGAACCACGACGCATCCGCAGACGGCCACGCTCAGGCCGCGGCAGTGACCCTCTCCCGCGAAGCGCCTTCTCGCGGGACGAACGCGAAGTGCTGGTGACCCCGGCGGAGGTCGACCTTGAGGCGCAGCCCCCCGGCACGGGCGAGGAAGAGCCCGACACCCACCGCCGCCAGCGCGGAAATCACTCCGCCCGACAGGAAGCCGATCCGCGCGCCGTACACGTCCGTGATCCAGCCGACCAGCGGGGCGCCCAGCGGGGTGCCGCCCATGAAGACCATCATGAACAGGCTCATCACGCGGCCGCGCATGGCCGGGTCGGTCGCCAGCTGGACGCTGGAGTTCGCGGTGACGTTGATCGTCAGGCCGCACATGCCGATCGGGACCAGCAGCGCCGCGTACAGCCAGAACGTGGGGGCGAGGGACGCCGCGATCTCCAGGATGCCGAAGGCGAGGGCGGCGCCCACGAGGAGGCGGAGGCGGGACGTGCCTCGGCGGGCCGCTAGCAGCGCGCCGGCCAGGGAACCGGCCGCCATCAGCGTGTTGAGCAGGCCGTACGTCCCGGCGCCCGAGTGGTAGACCTTGTCGACGAAGGCCGTCAGCCAGATCGGGAAGTTGAAGCCGAAGGTGCCGATGAAGCCGACGAGGACGATGGGCCAGATCAGGTCCGGGCGGCCGGCGACGTAGCGCAGGCCCTCGCGGAGCTGGCCCTTGCCGCGCGGTACGACCTTGCCCTGGTGCAGTTCCGAGGAGCGCATCATGAGCAGGCCGACGACCGGCGCGATGAACGACAGGCCGTTGAGCATGAAGGCCCAGCCGCTGCCGACGGCGGTGATCAGCACGCCGGCGACGGCGGGGCCGACCAGCCGGGCCGACTGGAAGTTCGCCGAGTTCAGGCTGACGGCGTTGCGTATGTCGTCGGGGCCGACCATCTCGGAGACGAAGGACTGGCGCGCCGGATTGTCGACGACGGTCACGAGGCCGAGCAGGAAGGCGACCAGGTAGACGTGCCAGACCTGGACCTGCCCGGTGAGGGTGAGCACCGCGAGGGCGAGTCCCGTGAGGCCCATCGCGGACTGGGTGAGCAGGAGCAGCTTGCGCTTGGGCAGCCGGTCGGCGATGACACCGCCGTACAGCCCGAAGAGCAGCATCGGGAGGAACTGCAGGGCCGTGGTGATGCCGACGGCGGCGGAGGAGCCGGTCAGGCTCAGTACCAGCCAGTCCTGGGCGATGCGCTGCATCCAGGTGCCGGTGTTGGAGACGACCTGGCCGGTGGCGAAGAGCCGGTAATTACGGATGCGCAGCGAGCTGAAGGTGCCCTTTTTGCGCGGCTCGGCGGCGGCCGGGGCGGGGTTGTGGGGGTCAGGTGCGGGGGCGGAATCTGTTCCGGATCCCGTACTCAAAGTGGGTTCGCCTCCTCGGCGGTCGGTGGCTTCGTGTCGGTGGCTTCATGTCGGTGGCGGCACCCGAACGACAGGTGCGCGGGGACTCACAGGTGCGCGAGCTTCTCCAGTACGGGCGCGGCGGCGCGCAGCGTGGCCCACTCGTCCTCGTCGAGGGCGGAGACCAGCTCGGCCAGCCAGACGTTGCGCCGGCGGCGGCTCTCCTCGAGCATCGCCTCCGCCTGCTCGGTCTGGGTGACGACCTTCTGGCGCCGGTCGTCGGGGTGCGGCTCCAGCCGGACCAGGCCCTTGGCTTCGAGCATCGCCACGATGCGGGTCATCGACGGCGGCTGGACGTGCTCCTTACGGGCCAGCTCGCCGGGGGTGGCGGTGCCGCAGCGCGCGAGGGTGCCCAGCACCGACATTTCGGTGGGGCTGAGCGATTCATCGACCCGCTGGTGTTTGATCCGGCGGGAGAGGCGCATGACGGCGGACCGCAGCGCGTTCACGGCGGCAGCGTCGTCACCGAGGGACAGTTCCGGCATGTTTGTTAGCGTAACTCATTACTCTAACTAAAGAAAGTCGGAGAGTTCCCGGCCTTCTTGCATCAGCCACTCATCACCCAAAAGAGTGAGCTGTTTCCGGAAAGTGACACCGCGGGGCCGCTCCTGCGGGGACCGTTACCGCATGGGATCGAGAGTGCTCAGCCTGCGCATCGACGGTGAGCTTCTGGAGCGCATCGGACAGCACGCCGCCAAACGCGGCATGAGCGTCCAGGATTACGTGATCCGGACGCTCATGCGCGAGGACTTCGACGAACGCTTCGCGACGTCGGTCGAGGAGACGGAACGTTTCTATGCCGCGCCGCCGATATGACGGAACCTTCGGCCGCTACTTCAGGCCCAGCGCCTGCTCGATCGGGTTGAGCAGGAAGTACACCAGGAAGCAGAGGCCGACGACGTCCAGCAGCCAGGGGACCTCCTTGAAGCGGCCGGTCGCGGTCCGCAGCAGGATGAAGGCGAGGACGCCGATGCCGATGCCGTTGGTGATGCTGTAGGTGAACGGCATCGAGACGATCGTCAGGAACGCCGGGATGCCGACGGTGGCGTCGCTCCAGTCGATCTCGCGGACGTTGGACGCCATGATCAGGAAGCCGACGACGACCAGGGCCGGGGTCGCGGCCTGCGACGGCACGACCGTGGCGAGCGGGGTGATGACCAGCGTGAGCAGGAAGAGCCCGCCGGTGACCACGTTCGCCAGACCCGTACGGGCGCCCTCGCCGACGCCCGCCGTGGATTCAACAAAGCAAGTGTTGGCAGAGCAGGAGCCGAGGCCGCCGCCCGCCACGCCGATGCCGTCCATCATCAGGATCCGGCCCATGCGCGGCAGCTGGCCGTTCTCGTCGGCCAGCCCGCTCTCCTCGCCGACGCCGATGATCGTGCCCATCGCGTCGAAGAAGCCGGAGAGCAGCACGGTGAAGACGAAGAGGCAGCCGGTGAGCAGGCCGACCTTCTGGAAGCCGCCGAAGAGGCTGATCTGACCGACCAGGGAGAAGTCCGGGGTGCCGACGATCGCGTCCGGGATCTTCGGGACGGCCAGGCCCCAGGCGCTGTCCGGCAGGCCCGCGATGGTGTTGATGATGATCGCGACGACGGTCATCGCGACGATCCCGATGAGGATCGCGCCCTTGGTCTTCCGCACGGTCAGGATGAACATCAGCGCCAGGCCGAGCACGAAGACCAGCACCGGCCAGCCCTGCAGCTGGCCGCCGGTGCCGAGGCCGAGCGGCACGGTGGTGTGCGCGGAGTCCGGGTTGCGCGAGACGAAGCCGGAGTCGACCAGGCCGATCATGGTGATGAACAGGCCGATGCCGATGGCGATCGCGCGCCGCAGCCCGTTGGGGATGGCGTCCATGACGCGCTGCCGCAGACCCGAGGCGACCAGGATCATCAGCACGATGCCGGCCCAGACGACCATGCCCATCGCGTCGGGCCAGGTCATCTTGGGCGCGAGCTGGAGCGAGACCAGCGCGTTGATGCCGAGGCCGGCGGCGAGCGCGATCGGGACGTTGCCGATGACGCCCATCAGGACGGTGGTCAGGCCCGCCATCAGGGCGGTGGCGGTGACCAGCTGGGCGTTGTCCAGGTGGTGCCCGTTCATGTCCTGGCCGCCGGCCAGGATGATCGGGTTCAGGATCACGATGTAGGCCATCGCGAAGAAGGTGGCCAGGCCGCCGCGTACCTCACGGGAGACCGTGGAGCGGCGTGCGGAGATCTGGAAGAACCGGTCGAGACCGTTCTTGGGCTCGGGCGTGGCGCCGGACGGGGAATCGGCGTCGGCCTGCGTGGGGGCCGGGGTGGGCATCGGTGAGGACCTCAGGTGTACGGGCCTGGTGGGGCGCGGCGGCCCGGGGTCGGACCACACAACAACGATCGGATCAGCTTTGTTCTATCAGACGACAGAAACCGGTCAGATCCGGAAAGGTTCAGTATGAAACAACAAAACGTTGATCGCTATCTCCGCGCGTAGACCCTTGTGGTGACTGGGCTGGAAGGCACTCACGGAGGTGCCGCGGCAAGGCGGCCGGCCGGTCGCCGTAAGCTTGCCCGTATGTGGAAGAAGTCCGAACTGCGCGAGGCACCCGCTCCCCTGGAGGGGCCCGTCGTCGCCACCATCACCGGCGGCACCGTCATCTGGTTCGTCCTCTTCCTGGCACAGCTCCCCTTCTACGGCTGGTTCGCCGGCCGCGGGCAGACGTGGTGGGTGTGGACCTGCCTGGCCGGCGGCCTCCTCGGGCTGCTCGGCGTCTGGTACGTCCGCAAGCGCGACGCGGCCATCAAGCGGGCCGCGGCCGCCGAGCGCACCGGCGCCGCGGCCACACCGGACGCCTGATAGCCGGGTGATCCGGGCATCCGGCCCGTAGCGTCGGACGCATGACGGAACGGGCGCAGCCCCCACAGCCCCCACAGTCCGCCGCCGGGCACTCCGCGACGGCGCCCGCACGCGCCCACGCCGGGCTGACCGCCGCCGAGGTCGCGGAGCGGGTGGCCCGCGGCGAGGTCAACGACGTTCCCGTACGGTCCTCGCGCTCCACCGCCGACATCGTCCGCGCGAACGTCCTCACCCGCTTCAACGCCATCATCGGCGTCCTCTTCGCGGTCATCCTGGTCATCGGCCCGATCCAGGACGGCCTCTTCGGCTTCGTCATCGTCGCCAACACCGGCATCGGCATCATCCAGGAGCTGCGCGCCAAGCGGACCCTGGACCGGCTCGCCGTCATCGGCGAGTCCCGGCCGACCGTACGCCGCGACGGCACGCCCACCGAGATCCACTCCTCCGAGGTCGTCCTCGGCGACCTCCTCGAGCTGGGCCCCGGCGACAAGGTGATCGTCGACGGCGAGGTGGCCGAGGCGGACGGGCTGGAGGTCGACGAGTCGCTGCTCACCGGCGAGGCCGACCCGGTACTGAAGCGGCCCGGCGACCCGGTCCTCTCCGGCAGCTTCGTGGTCGCGGGCGGCGGCGCCTTCACCGCCACGAAGGTCGGCCGCGCGGCCTACGCGGCGCAGCTCGCCGAGGAGGCGTCCCGCTTCACCCTCGTCGACTCCGAACTGCGCAGCGGGATCAGCATGATCCTGAAGTACGTCACCTGGATGATGGTCCCGACGGCCGTCGGCCTCGTCCTGAGCCACCTCTTCACGCTGAACATGGCCGGTGACGACGCGGTCCGCCGGATGGTCGCCGGCATCGTCCCGATGATCCCCGAGGGCCTGGTCCTGCTCACCTCGGTCGCCTTCGCGATCGGCGTCATCCGGCTCGGCCGCAGGCAGTGCCTGGTCCAGGAGCTGCCCGCCATCGAGGGCCTGGCCCGCGTCGACGTGGTCTGCCTGGACAAGACCGGGACGCTCACCGAGGGCGGCATGGACGTCAGCGAGCTGCGGCCGCTGCACGGCGCGGACGAGGAGTACGTACGGCAGGTGCTCGGCGCGCTCGGCGAGTGCGACCCGCGGCCGAACACCTCGCTGCAGGCGGTCATCGACGCCTACCCGGCGGACGACGGCTGGCGCTGCACGGAGTCGCTGCCCTTCTCCTCCGCCCGCAAGTACAGCGGCGCGTCCCTCAACGGACCCGACGGCGAGAGCTCGACCTGGCTGCTCGGCGCCCCCGACGTGCTGCTCCCGGAGGGCGACGGCACGCTCGCCGAGACGGAGGACCTCAACTCCCGTGGCCTGCGCGTCCTGCTGCTGGCCCGCGCGGAACGCGAGCCGGCCGACCCCGCCGTGACCGAGCACCTCACGCCCACCGCGCTGGTCGTGCTGGCCCAGCGGCTGCGCGCGGACGCGCCCGGCACGCTGCGGTACTTCGCCGAGCAGCGGGTCCGCACGAAGGTGCTCTCCGGCGACAACGCGGTCTCGGTCGGCGCGGTCGCCGCCGAGCTGGGGCTGCCGGGCGCGGACAGTCCGGTGGACGCCCGCCGGCTGCCCGGGGAGCCGGAAGCCATGGCCGGGGCGCTGGAGGACGGTACGGTCTTCGGCCGGGTCACGCCCCAGCAGAAGCGGTCCATGGTCAAAGCCCTCCAGTCGCGCGGCCACCACGTCGCGATGACCGGCGACGGCGTGAACGACGTACTGGCCCTGAAGGACGCCGACATCGGCGTCGCGATGGGCTCCGGCTCCGAGGCGACCCGGGCCGTCGCCCAGATCGTGCTGCTGGACAACAGCTTCGCGGCGCTGCCCGCGGTCGTCGCCGAGGGCCGCCGCGTCATCGGCAACATCACCCGCGTCGCGACGCTCTTCCTCACCAAGACGGTCTACTCCGTCCTGCTCGCACTGCTGGTCGCCTGCTGGCAGATCCCGTACCCGTACCTGCCGCGCCACCTGACGCTGCTGTCCACGCTGACGATCGGCGTACCGGCCTTCTTCCTGGCCCTGGCGCCCAACAAGGAGCGGGCGCGCCCGCACTTCGTACGGCGCGTCATGCGGTACGCGATCCCCTCCGGGCTGATCACGGGCGCCGCGGCGTTCGCGATGTACCTGCTGGCCCGGAGCCACTATTCGGGGCCCGATGCCCTCAAGTCCGAGACCAGCGTGGCGACGCTGACGCTGTTCCTGACCGCGCTCTGGGTACTGGCGATCATCGCCCGGCCGTACACCTGGTGGCGGATCGGCCTGGTCCTGGCGATGGGCGCGGGCTTCGTCGTCGTGCTCGTGATCCCGTGGCTACAGTCGTTCTTCCAGCTGAGGCTGGTCGGTACGACGATGCCGTGGGCGGCCGTCGCGATGGCGGCGGCCGCCGCGGCGGCCCTGGAGCTCACCTGGCGGTGGGTGAGCCGCCGGACCCCGGGCTGACGGGCCCGGGCTGACGGGCCGCCGCCTGACGGTCAGTCGAACCAGCGGGCCCGGGCCAGCTCGTCCGTGCGCGTCGGGTCCTCCAGCAGGGCCGCCACCTCGAAGCGGCGCGGCCACTGGCCGGTGGCCCAGGCCAGCCCGGCCGCCACGCCCTCGAACGTGGCCGCGTGCACCGTGCCGTCGGCGGCCCGCCGCCAGTCCAGCTCGGTGTCCCCGGCGTCCGTGCCCACCAGCAGTTCGTCGTGCTCGACGTACGTGCCGGGGGTGTCCGGGCCGAGCAGTACGCGTACCGCGTCCGGCACCTCGCGTACCGTCCCCTCGCTGCGTACTTCCGCGGAGAACTCCTCGCTCAGCCGCCGTACCTGGAGCAGCTCGGCCAGGGACGCGGCGCGGGCGGGGCTGACCGGCAGCAGCGGCCGGTCCCCGGCGAGCGGCAGCAGATCGGGGGCGTCCGCGATGACCGCGTCGGCCGCGTCCACCACGCGGACCGTGTCGCCCACCACGGCCCGCAGCTCGTCCGGGAGCGTGACCTGTTCGGGGTCCAGCAGGGCCAGCTCGCCGTAGAGCGCGTGCAGCTGAGCGGCCGTCACCTCGGCGTCCTCGTCGGCCAGCCGGGCGAGCAGCTCGGCGGCGCCGCCCGGCTCGTCCAGGAGGGCCGCGACCGAGGTCCGCACTCCGAGCGCGCGCAGCACCTGGGCGTCCACGTCACCGGCGTCCGCCGCCTCGTACAGGCCCGCGAGCAGCGGGTCGCCGCCCGCGGAGCGCAGCCCGGCGGGCCGCCGGCCGTCGAGCACGGGGTGGCCGCGCAGCCACCACGCGGCGTACGGGCGTACCGACTCGGTCGTGCCGTCCGGCAGCAGTACGCGGACCGGGGCGGTCAGCGCGTCCCGCAGCGGCGGCCGCGAGAGCATGGCCAGCACCTGCGGCCAGGCGTCGTCGTCGACCAGATCGAGGTCGCGGACGGCGACGATCTCGGTGGCGACCGGCGGTACGGGGGTCTCGGGCAGGCCGTCGAGGACGTCCTCGCACCAGACGTCGACCGCGTCCAGCAGGCCGACGTCGTCGGGCTCGGCGAAGTCGCTGTCGCGGGGCTCCAGCTCGTCCGGATCCAGGACCACGTCCTGGGCGCGGACCAGCGCGAAGTCGGCGAGCACGCCCACCGCGGTGAGCGGCTGCTCGCCCCAGCGGGCCGCCAGCTCCTCGTCCACGCAGGCCAGTTCGCCGGACCGGATGACCCGCTCGAACGCGCTGCCCGGGTAGACCAGCTCCCCGGCCGGGGCGGGCTCGCCGTCCTCGTCGGGCAGCGCCAGCGCGCCCAGCCACGGCTCGTCGCCCGGCGCGAGGCCGGCGTCGCGGACCAGCCCGAGCACGGCCTCGGCCAGCTCCTCGCCGCTGAGGGCGCCGCCGGGACCGTCCGCCGTCTCCTCGTCGAAGACGTCGTACTCGTCCTCGGCCGCCTCCAGGGAATGCGCGACCGCGGCGCGCACCTGAGGGGTCTTCAGGACGGCGCGCGGCGTGGCGGGCACGGCGCCCAGCTTCTCCAGCAGCGGATGCACCGCGTCCGGGTGCGCGACCTTCAGGCCGAGCCGGGCCAGCGTGCGGTGCCGGGCCTCGGTGTCCGGCCGGTCCTCGCGGACGGGCAGCAGGACCTGGCGGGGCCCGATCGTCGTGCGGCCGTCCGCGAGCGGCACGGGCAGCCCGCTGAGCCGGTCCGGGTCGGTCCCGGCCAGCGACTCGTACAGCCGCCGCCACCAGGACGGCGTGCGCTCCACTCCGGCCAGCCGGTCGATGACCTCGCCCAGCGGCACCCGGGCCACGCCCAGCGCGCGCAGCTCGGGCCGCCGCTCCAGGCCCGCGGGCAGCAGGCTGGGGAAGAGCTCGGCCAGTACGGCGACGGTCTCGGCGCCCGCGCCCTCGGCCAGCTCGGCCTCGACGGGGCGCAGCACGTACGGGCCCTCGGGCGCGGTGCCCGCCGGCTCGTCGGCCTCCGGCCAGTCAGCGAGCGCGCGGTCGGCCTCCCGGCGCAGCGCGGCGCCCGTCCCGGCGCTGGGCAGGAACGGCACCCGGGGCAGCCGCTCCAGCACCAGCCGGCGCAGCTCACCGTCCAGGCCGCCCTTGCCCAGTGGGCCGGGCACCAGGTCGATGGTGCCGACGGAGACCGGCTCCCAGTCGCGCAGCAGCGTGGCGTAGGTGTCGGCGGCGCGCTCGGCGAGGAAGTCGGCGAGCGGGCCCGGCGCGACGTGCCGGCGGGTCGGCTCCAGCGGGAAGGACGCGATGAGCAGCGCGGGCAGGCCGAGCGGCTCGTCCGTGGGGGTCGGCGCGTGCACGACGGGCACGGTGGCCGGGCGTACCGGCTCGCCCTCCGCGTCCACCGGCACCGCCCAGGTCACCGTCCAGGCGGGCCGCAGCCGCTCCTCGACGGGGCGGTCGGCCAGCAGCGCAGGGTCCAGCGGGCCGCCGTCGGTGGCCACCCGCCAGCGGGCCGTGCCGCGCGCGCTGTCCTCGACGACGACGTACGGGCCGTCGGCGCCGCGCCGCAGCTCCCGTACGCCCTCGGGGGTCTCGATGACCACCTCGGCCAGTCCCGGCAGGGTCAGCAGCAGCGCGTCGTCGACGGCGGTCAGCAGACGGAGCGTCAGGTCCTCGGCGGCGCCGTCCCGCAGGGGCAGCACCACCGCGGTGTCGTACCCCTCCGGCGCCGTGCCCTCGGCGGGCAGCGGCAGCCGCAGCAGCGGCACGTGGCCTTCGCGGCGCCGCAGTTCGCTGCCGAGGCCCGGGCTGTGGGCCGCGACGTCCATGGTCATGGCGCGCGCCTCGGCCAGCGACCAGCGCACCCCGCCGGTCCGCCCGACCACCGCCGGCTCGTCGCTGACCGCCAGTACGGCGGCGAAGCCCACGCCGAAGCGGCCGACCGCGCCGGCCGAGGCGTCGCTGTCCCGCTTGGCGGAAGCGCGCAGGGTGGAGAGCGATTCGACGCCCGTGGCGTCCAGCGGCGCACCGGTGTTGGACGCCACGAGCACGGCGTGCTCGCCGCCCTCGCCGGGGTGCAGCGTCAGCCGCAGCCGTCCGGGGACGCCGGCGCGCGCCGCCGCGTCCGCGGCGTTCTGCGCCAGCTCGACCACGAGCCGGTCGCGGTAGCCGCCGAGCGCGAGGTCCTCCTCGGCGTTGGCGTCCTCCCGGAATCTGGCCGGGGAGCCGGCCCAGGCGTCCAGCACGCCCCGCCGCAACCGGGCGGCTCCGAAGGGGTCCGCACCATCGACGGGATTGTGGACGGTCGCCCTACGGCTCACGACTGCTCCCTCGCACACAGCTTCCCGCCCAGCGGCGGCTTCACGTGTCATTCTTCCGCCTCGGGTGCCCCGGATCCGGCCGGGGTACGACACGCCGCACGGGCGTGCCGCGAACGGGGCCGGAAACGGTGTCCGGTGTGCGCCGGCCGTGGCCACCGGTGCCTCTGTGGCACCGGCCGTGGCCACCGGCCCGGATCAGCTGTGGCCGAGCTCCTCGGCCGGCTCGCCCTCGGAGACCGAGCCGCTCGTGCGGTCCGGGCGCAGCGGCATCGGCTCGACGACCGTCTCGTCGATGACCGGCGGCGCCGGGCGCGGCGGCTTCGGCATCACGGCGGCCTCGGAGTGCCCGCCGCAGCCGTACGCCAGCGACACGACGCGGCCGTCCGCTGGGGAGAACTCGTTCGCGCAGACGCCGAACGCCTGCCGCAGCGAGCCGCCGAGCGGTACGAGGAAGCCGCAGCTCATGCAGGCGGCGGGCGCCGCCTGGGCCATCGGGGTCTTGGCGCCGTACGCCTCCTCCCAGCGGTCGGCCGCGGTGTGCAGGCCGTACCGGGAGAGCACCCGGGCGCGGCCCATGCCCAGCTCCTCGGCGACCGCGGCGATGCTGCCGCGGGCCGGTGCCGTCGTCTGGTGCGCGGGGGTACCGGCGATGACGTCCGCGTCCTCGGCCTCGGCCAGCTCGGCGAGCGGGCCCCTGGCCGCCTCGGCTGCCTCGTCGGCCCGCGCGCTCTCCGCGGCCCCGTCGGCCCGCCGCGCGGCCCGTGCCGCGTCCGCGAGGTCGGCGGCCGTCGGGCCGGTGGCTGCGGCGTCCGGCGAGCCGGGCGCGACCGGCGACACGCCCACGCCGCCGTTGTCGCCGAAGGTCTCGTCGGCGGCGAACCCGGGCTCCAGCCGCAGGTCGTCGGCCTCCGTGGGCAGCAGGTCGCCCGGGCCCATGTCGCCAGGGCGCAGCCGCTCGCTCCAGGGCACCCACTCGGGGGCCAGCAGCGCGTCGGGCCCGGGCAGCAGCACCGACTCGTCGAGCGTGACGACCTTGGCCCGGGAGGCGCGGGCGACCGTCACGGCCCAGCGCCAGCCCCGGTAGCCCGGCTCCTTGCATTCGAACAAATGGGTGACCACGCGGTCCCCGTCGGCCACGGCGTCGACGTGCTCACCGACCATGCCCGGGAGGGCGGCCTCCTCGGCCGCCGCACGGGCGAGTTCGACGGCCTCGGCGCAGAGGCGGTCGGGCGTACGGCTTCGCATCGCAGCACTCACAAGAATCGATTCTCTCTTCCACGCCGTCTCACGAGCGCGCCGGCCGGAGCCGTCCTGATCCTGTCCGGACGACCGACGGGCCGGGGCGGGCGGAGCGGACCTGGGGACCGCGTCGACGTCCGCGCCCGATCAGCCCTCCAGAAGCAGCGCACCTCTACGAACCATTCTGCGGGATCGCGGCAAGGCGCGCGGCCAAGAGCGACCGCCGGTGGCGCGCTACACACGCTACCCCTTCAATCGTGTACGACCCCCCGGCGGGAGCGGCAAATGTCACCGGCAGCCGCCACTGGCCCCTCCGCCACGCCCGCGGAGCCTGGTCAGGACCCCATGAAAACCCATCGAAACTCATGGAAACTGCCATCAGTTGGGCGAGTTGGGGCAGCGTTTGGGGCAGTATGACGACGTGGCCGCCGTCAGGGCATCGACCAAGGGCAGAGGCGGCCCGGTCCGTGGCGCGGGCCGGGCCGCGGGGCGCGCGGGCCGCGCGTGCCGGACCGCCGGGGCCGCCGTGCGCCGGCCCTTCGCCGCCACCGGGCGCGGCATCCGCCGGGCGACACACGCGCACGGCGCGGGCGAGTCGGGCCTCGGCAAGCTGATCGAGCTGCACGCGGTGAATTCCGCGGGCGACATGCTGATCACCGTCGCGCTCGCCTCCACGGTCTTCTTCTCCGTCCCCACGGACCAGGCGCGCGGCCGGGTGGCCCTGTACCTCGCGGTCACCATGGCCCCCTTCGCCCTCCTCGCGCCCGTCGTCGGGCCGCTGCTGGACCGGGTGCCGCACGGCCGGCGCGCCGCGATGGCCGGGGCGATGCTGGCCCGCGCGGTGCTGGCGCTGACCATGTCGGGCGCGGTGGCCACCGGCGGGCTGGAGCTGTACCCGGCCGCGCTCGGCGTACTGGTGTCCTCCAAGGCGTACGGCGTGGTGCGCTCGGCGGTGGTGCCCAGACTGCTGCCGCACCGCTTCTCGCTCGTGAAGGCCAATTCGCGAGTCACCCTCGCGGGGCTGCTGGCCACCGGCGTGGCGGCCCCGCTGGGCGCCGGGCTGCACCTGCTCGGCCCGGCCTGGCCGCTGTACGGCGCGTGCCTGGTCTTCGGCCTCGGCGCGTTCCTGTCCTTCACGCTGCCGCACAAGGTCGACTCGGCGCGGGGCGAGGCGCCGGCGCCGCCGGCGGCCGGGCAGCGGGCGCGCCGTCCCCGGCCCGGGCTGCGGACGGTCGGCCGCTCCCTCCTGCACGGCCTGGAGGCCAACGCCGCGCTTCGGGCGCTGTCCGGCTTTCTCATCTTCTTCCTGGCGTTCCTGCTGCGGGAGCAGCCGCTGGGCGGGCTGAGTCCGGCGGTGTCGCTGGGGGTGGTGGCGGTGGCCGCGGGCGCCGGGAACGCGCTGGGGACCGCGATCGGGGCCTGGCTGCGGGCCCGCGGCCCGGAAGTGATCATCGCGGTGGTGCTGACGCTGGCCCTGGGCGTCACGGTCACCGCCGCCGTCTTCTACGCCGTACTGGCGAGCGTGGTGGTGACCGCCACCGCCACGACGGCCGGGCTGTGCCAGGCGCTGGCGAAGCTGTCGCTGGACGCGCTGATCCAGCGGGACGTGCCGGAGACCTTCCGTACGTCCGCGTTCGCGCGGTCCGAGACGGTGCTGCAGCTGTCGTGGGTGGTGGGCGGCGGACTGGGCATCGCGCTGCCGCTGCACGGCGTGCTGGGCCTGGCGGTGGCCTCGGCGGTACTGGCCCTGGCGGCCGCCACGACCGTCCGGGGACTGCTGACCGCGGACCGCCACCACGGCGCCGCCCGCGCCCGCGTCGCGTGATTCCACGGCGCGCCCCGGCCCCCGCGTGGCGTAACCCGCGGCACACGGAGCGCCGCGCACCGTACCCCGGCGACGTGCGGGCCCGGCGGCCAGATAGCCTGCCCGCATGACCGCGTTCTCCTCCTCGCTCCGGGGCAAGGGCCGCCGTGCCGCCGCCGCCGCGGGCGCCGTGTCCCTGGGACTGCTCGTCCTCTCCGCCTGTGACCAGCCCACGCCGCGGGCCACCGTGACCGCCGGCCAGGACACCGTCACCGCCGAAGCCTCCTGCTACGAGGACGGCAAGACCCTCGGCGACCTCACCGCCAAGGAAAAGGCGGAGCAGGCCAAGTTCGAGAAGTGCCTGACCTCGAAGCCGGACCAGACGCTCACCGTGCACCCCGGTGACAAGGTGCGCCTCGGCGTCGAGCCGGACATGGCCGAGCAGGGGTGGATCGCGATGTCCAACGGCATGCCGATGACCAGCCTCAGCAAGCAGACCTACGCCTCCGTCGACGGTGACCAGGTCTTCTACAACCAGCAGACCCGCCAGATGTCGGACTCCACGACGATCTCGATCATGACGTCCAAGGGCGGCAAGTACACCGGCATCTGGAACATCAAGCTCAACCGCGCCGAGTCCTGAGCGCCGCACCGAAGCCGCCCGGTCCCCTGATGCACATCCTGGTCGTCACCGCCGTCCCCGCCGAACGCGACGCGGTCACCGCCGCGACGGCGGGACGGCCCGAGCGCATCCCCGTACCGGGCGGCTTCGTGCTGCACCGCACGCGCCCCGCTGCCGCGGGGGGTGTGTCCGGCAGCCCGGGCGCCGCTGAGGGCCCGTACGTGCTCGACGCGCTGGCCGCGGGCGTGGGCCCGGCGGCCGCCGCGGCCGGCGCCGCGAGCGCGCTGACCGCCGCCGCACTCGGCGCCACCACCGCGGGCGAGAGCTCCGGCTACGACCTGGTGATCTCCGCCGGTATCGGCGGCGGTTTCCAGCCCGCCGCACCGGTCGGCGCCCTCGTCGTCGCCGACGACATCGCCGCCGCCGACCTCGGCGCCGAGACCCCCGACGGCTTCCTGCCGGTCACCGCGCTCGGCTTCGGCACCGACGCGCACCGCCCGCCCGAGGAACTGGTCGCGGCCGTCGCCGCGGCCACCGGCGCGCTGCCCGGCACCGTCCTCACCGGCTCCACCGTCACCGGCAGCGCGGCCCGCGCAAAGGAGCTGCTGGACCGTCACCCGCGTGCGCTCGCCGAGGCGATGGAGGGCTTCGGCGTCGCCGAGGCCGCCGCCGCGCACGGCGTGCCGGTGCTGGAACTCCGTACGATCTCCAACCCCGTCGGCCCGCGGGACCGCGCCGCCTGGCGGATCGGGGAGGCGCTCGCCGCCCTCACCGCCGCCTTCGCCGATCTGCCGCGAGCCCTGTCCGCAAGGAGCACGCCATGAGCCAGGCGCTCAGGATCGCGTTTTCGCCCTGCCCGAACGACACGTTCGTCTTCCACGCGTGGACGCACGGCAAGGTCCCCGGCGCCACTCCGCCCGAGGTCACCTTCGCGGACATCGACCTCACCAACGGCATGGCCGAGCGCGGCGAGCTGGACGTGCTGAAGGTCTCCTACGCCGAGCTGCCCTGGGTCCTGGACGAGTACACCCTGCTGCCCTGCGGCGGCGCGCTCGGCCGTGGCTGCGGCCCGCTCGTGCTGACCAAGGACGCGGCAGCGCCGGCGGACCTGGCGGGCCGTACGGTCGCGGTGCCCAGCGAGCGCTCCACGGCGTACCTGCTGTTCCGGCTGTGGGCCGCGGACCAGGTGCCCGGCGGTGTGGGCGAGGTCAAGGTCATGCCGTTCGATGAGATCATGCCGGCCGTGCGGGACGGCGCCGTCGACGCGGGGCTCGTCATCCACGAGGCCCGCTTCACGTACCAGAACTTCGGCCTGACCTGCCTGGCCGACATGGGCGAGCACTGGGAGACCACGACCGGGCTGCCGATCCCGCTCGGCGCGATCATCGCCAAGCGGTCGCTGGGCGAGGAGCGGCTGCGCGAGCTGGCCCGCACGATCACCACGTCCGTACGCATGGCGTGGGACGACCCCGAGGCTTCGCGCGCTTACGTCCTGGAGCACGCGCAGGAGATGGACCCGGCCGTCGCGGACCAGCACATCGGGCTGTACGTGAACGAGTTCAGCGCGGACCTGGGCGAGGACGGCTACGCGGCGGTGCGCGGGCTGCTCACCCGTGCCGCGGCCGAGGGGCTCGTACCGCCCCTCGCACCGGACGCGCTGAAGTTCGTATGACGGATGCCCCCGCGGGAGACCGCGGGGGCATCTCCGTACCGCTGCGTCCTGCTCAGACGTCCAGCTGGTCGGCGACCGCGCGCAGCATGCCCGCGATCTTGCCGCCGTGTGCCTTGTCCGGGTACCGCCCGCGCTCCAGCTGCTGCGCGACGCCTTCCAGGAGCGTGGTGAGGTCCTGCACGATCGAGGCGAGCTCGTCGGGCTTGCGCCGCTGGGCGGCCGCGACCGAGGGCGCCGGGTCGAGGAGGGTCACCGAAAGTGCCTGGTCACCACGCTGGCCGGCCACCACGCCGAATTCGACGCGCTGACCCGGCTTGAGTGCGTCCACGCCGGCGGGCAGGACCGAAGAGTGCACGAAGACGTCACCGCCGTCGTCGCGGGAGAGAAAGCCGAAGCCCTTCTCGCTGTTGAACCACTTGACCTTGCCGGTAGGCACGTCTGTCCTCGTCCTCGTACTCGTCGGGAAAACTTGGGGTAGCTGCGCACACAACAGCTCTGGATAGCAGTGCAGCGGGTCTGCGACCCGCCGCTATCCAAGGCTAATGGTCCGGGGCCTGGTGACAAGACGTCGCCGGGTGGTTCCTCAGCGCTTCCGGCCGGGGACTTACCCTGGTCGTGTGTCTGACAATCCTTCCGTGCGGGGTGCGACCCCGGCGGCTCCCGAAGGTCCGCGCGCCGGGGACCTGCTCGTCCGGATCGGCGCGATCGTGTTCCTTATTGGCGCCTTCGCCACGCTCGCGACGATGACGCCCCTTTTCCTCGGGTCCGACCCGCTGCCCTCGGTCTTCTACTGGGTGTGCATGCTCATGGGCGCGGGCTTCCTGATCGCCGCCGCGGGGGTGCTGCGGTCGGTCGCGGCCCAGCGCCGTCAGGCGCGCGAGGCGTCGGCTCCGCCGCGCGAGGGTTCCGCTCAGCCGCGCGAGGCGTCCGCGAGGTAGCCCTCCAGCCAGGCCGGGAAGGCCGTCAGGCCGGGCAGCACGACGTCCGCGCCGGCCTCCCGCAGCTCCTCCTCGGAGCACGGCCCGGTGGCCACCGCGACCGAGAGCGCACCGGCTGCCCGCGCGCCGCGCACGTCGCCCGTGTGGTCGCCGACGTAGACGCTCGCGCCGTACTCGCGCAGCGCCTCGGCCTTGCCCTCGGCCCACAGCGAGCCGACGACCGCGTCCGCGTGGATGTCCAGGTGCTTCAGGTGCAGCTTGGCGTTGGGCTCGTACTTGGCGGTGACCACGATGGCGCGGCCGCCGAGACGCTGTACGCCCTCGATCGCCTCGCGGGCGCCTTCCATGGCGAGCGTGCCGGTGATGGCGTGCTCGGGGTAGAGCGCGCGGTAGCGGTCGGTGATCTCGGCGACCTGGTCCTCGGGGAACCAGTTGCGGATCTCCTGCTCCAGCGGCGGCCCGAGCCGAGTGGTCACGAGGTCGGTGTCGATGTACGTACCGGTGGCCGCGGAGAGCGCGGTATAGGCGTCCTTGATGCCCGGCCGGGAGTCGATCAGGGTCATGTCGAGGTCGAATCCGACCGTCAAGGTGTGCGTGGCCATGGCACCCATTGTGCCTCTGGCCCCGAGGGCCACCTCCGGGCACTTGACGTAGCCTCACCTTCACCCTCTGCAGGCGTACGCCTCCTACCGCTCACCGCGGCCGTCGCCGTATCCGCCACAGCAGGAAAGCGGCGGAGGCGACGGCCGCGACGCGCACGACCAACGGCAGCGCTTCGGTCAGCTCGGCGCCCAGCTGTCCCTGGGCGAGCGGGTCGCCCCACTTGCCCGCGAACCGGCCCCACAGCCAGACCAGCACCGAGCCGCACACCAGCCCTGGCACGCCCAGGGCCGCGAACTTCGCCTCGGCGCGGGAGAGCTTGCGCGAGGAGTACGCCACGAGCCAGCCCGCGGCGAGCGCCAGCCAGCTGCCGATCACCGCGCCCGCGACCAGCAGCACGACCGCCAGCAGCAGCACCGGGCTCGGCTTCGGCCGCGGCGCCGCGACCGCCTCGCCGGGCTCCTCGGCCTTTTCGGCAGGCTCCGCGGCCGGCGCTGCCGCCGCTTCCCGCCGCCACGGCAGGACCTTCCCCGTGGCCTTCTTCAGCACCCCCGGCAGCCCGCGCGGCCCGGCGTCCTCCGTGGCCGTCTCTTCCTCAGCCTCCTCGTCGGTCTCCGGCGGCCGCCGTATCTCCGCGATCTCGATCCCGCCGATGAACCCCGGCACGGTCTCCCCGGGGGCGTACGGCCCGGCCGGGCCGTACGGCTCCGCCGACACCCGCCACCAGTCCGGCTCCTCCTCGTCCGTCGCGTCCCGGTCGCCCAGCTCGTCCAGGCCCGCCAGATGCGGCGGCGCGGCCCCCTGCTGGGCCTGCTGAGGCACCATCGGCTGCGCGCCGCTCCGCGGCGAGGGCAGCGCGACCGACTTCCCCGGCCGCTTCAGCAGCGAGGGCAGCGCGCCCGCCTTCCGCTCCGGCGCGCCGCCGGGCGGCTCCTCGGGCACCGGCTCCCCGCCGTTCACCGCCGCGGTCACCACCGCCTCCGGCGTGCCCAGCCGCGCGAGGATGCGCTTGACGTCGCCGCCGCCCCCGGCCCGTCTCTTGTCTATCTCCGCCCGCAGCCGCGCGACCAGCTGCATCCGCTGCTTGGCCGTCAGCCCCCGCCCCTGCGCCAGGTCCCCGACCCGGCTCAGATAGTCGAAGACCAGCTGATCACTCTCGATCCCCACCGAACACCCCTGCGCCAGCCCGATTCCGCCGCTCCGACGGTACCCCCGCGCGCGGTGGATGCCGCGCTTTTCCACAGGCGCCGGACGCCGGTTTTCCACAGGCACGGGATGCCGGTGCCGGGCCCGTGACCGTCGGCCCGTCCACCGGCAGGCGGTAACGTGGGGCGAATGAGCGGCAGCCATCCGTCCCCCCGCACGCTGGCCGAGGAGTTGCGCAACCGGCCGGACGACGACCTGTCCGCTCTGCTGCGGTCCCGCCCCGACCTGCTCAACCCCGTCCCGAGCGACCTCACCCA
This sequence comes from Streptomyces sp. NPDC053542, assembly GCF_044544685.1. Classification (NCBI taxonomy): domain Bacteria; kingdom Bacillati; phylum Actinomycetota; class Actinomycetes; order Kitasatosporales; family Streptomycetaceae; genus Streptomyces; species Streptomyces sp. NPDC053542. The sequence goes on along the minus strand of NZ_JBITXL010000008.1, from coordinate 192,926 downwards.
GCTCGCCACCCGCGCCGGCACCCGCGCCTCCGTGGTCCGCGCCGTGGAGCGGCTGGACGCCTTCGCGCTGCAGACGGCCGAGGCGCTGGCCGTCGCCCCGGACCCCTGCCCGTACGACACGCTCGCCGGGCTGATGACGGGCGACGAAGAACCACCCGGTGAGGCATCCGGTACGGACTCCGCGCTGCGGGCGGCCGTCCGCGACCGCCTCCCGGACGCCCTGGCCGTGCTCCGCGCCCAGGCCCTGGTGTGGGGCCCCGACGACCGCCTCCGGCTCGTCCGCACCGCCCGCGAACTGCTCACCCCGAGCGCCACCCGCCCCTCCCCCACCGGCCTCGGCCCCACCGTCGCCGAGGCCGCCGCCGGCATGTCGCCCGGCCGCCTCCAGGAGATCGTGACGGCCGCCGGGCTGCCCACCACGCCCGACCCGGTCACCGCCGTCGCCGCGCTGACCTCGCTCTTCGAGGACCGGGAGGCCATGGCGGCGCTGCTCGACGGCGCGCCGGCCGAGTCCCACGCCGTACTGGACCGGCTCGTCTGGGGCCCGCCGTACGGTGCGGTGACCGCGCAGCCCGCGCCGCACCTGCGCTGGCTGCTGGACCGCGGCGTGCTGCTCCCGGTGGGCGCGCGCAATGTCGTGCTCCCCCGGGAAGCCGCCCTGCATCTGCGCGCCGGACGCGCGCACCGGGCGCCGGAGCCCGAGCCGCCCGCCCTCGCGCCGGCCACCGCGCGCGACCCGGAGATGGTGGACCGTACGGCGGCCGGCCAGGCGTTCACCGCGCTCGCCACGATCGACGAGCTGCTCAAGGAGTGGGACCTGGGCGGCCCGCCCGTGCTGCGCGCCGGCGGCCTGAGCGTCCGCGACCTGAAGCGGACCGCCACAGCCCTGGACACCGGGGTGCACACCGCCGCGTTCTGGCTGGAGCTGGCGTACGCGGCGGGGCTGATCGCCTCGGACGGCGAGGCCGACGAGCAGTACGCGCCCACGCCCGCCGCCGAGGACTGGCGGCAGCTGCCCGCCGAGGAGCGCTGGGTACGGCTGGCGACCGCCTGGCTGGCCGCGACCCGTACGGCCGGCCTGGTCGGCACCGCCGACGCCAAGGGCCGCACCCTGGCCGCGCTCGGCCCGCACCTGGACCGCTCCCCCGCCCCCGAGGTACGGCGGCGCGTCCTCGCGCTGCTCGGCGGCCTCCCCCCGGGCACGGCCGTGCCCCAGGACGCCGTACTGGCCCGGCTGCGCTGGGAACGGCCGCTCCGCGGCGCGGCGCAGGCCACCCCCGACGCCGCCCCGGACAACGGCCACGCTCCCGGCGCCGACCACAACGCCGCACAGAACGCGGCCCACGGGGCACACACCGCCCCGCAGGACCTCCGCTCCCGTATCGCCCTGTGGTCCCTCCACGAGGCCGAACTGCTCGGCCTCACCGGCCGCGGCGCCCTCGCGGGCCACACCCGCGCCCTCCTGGAGGCGGAGCCGGACGCCGACCCCGCAGAGGCGCACCGGGCCGCCGCCGCGGCCCTCGCCCCGCTGCTGCCCACCCCCCTGGACCACGTCCTCCTCCAGGCCGACCTGACCGCCGTGGCGCCCGGCCCCCTGGAGCGCCCGCTCGCCGACGCGCTCGAACTGCTGGCCGACGTGGAGTCCAAGGGCGGCGCGACGGTGTACCGCTTCACGCCCGGCTCGGTGCGCCGCGGGCTGGACGCCGGCCGCTCGGCCGCGGACATCCAGTCCTTCCTGGCCGCGCACTCCCGCACGCCCGTACCGCAGCCGCTCGCCTACCTGATCGACGACGTGGCACGCAGACACGGACAGCTGCGGGTGGGCGCCGCCTCCGCCTACGTGCGCTGCGACGACGACGCGCTGCTGAACGAGATCATGGCCGACCGGCGCGCCGACGGGCTGCGGCTGCGCCGCCTCGCGCCGACCGTGCTGGCCGCCCAGGCGGCCCCGGACGCGCTCCTGGAGGGGCTGCGCGCCATGGGATACGCGCCGGCCGCCGAGTCCGCCGAGGGCGATGTGGTGATCGCCCGCGCCGACGCCCACCGCACCCCGCCGCGCACCGCCCCGGCCCCCGTGCCCGACGGCCCGCCGCCCCCGGACTCGACGCTGCTGGAAGCCGCCGTGCGGGCCATCCGCGCGGGCGACCTCGCGGCCACCGCCGAGCGCAAGCCGGGCCCGGAGGCCGCGGCTCCCGCGCCGGGCCGGCTGCCGCGTACGACGTCCGCCGAGACGCTCGCCACCGTGCAGGCCGCCGCGCTGACCAACTCGGCGCTGTGGATCGGCTACGTCAACGCCGACGGAGCCGCCAGCCAGCGCGTCATCGCCCCGGTCCGGGTCGAGGGCGGCTTCGTGACGGCGTACGACCACACCGCCGACGAGGTCCGCACGTACCCCCTGCACCGCATCACGGGCGTCTCGGAGCTCGCCGACGACGCGGCGTCCTGACGGCGGCCCCCGGGGGGCGGTGCCGGGGGCGCGCTCCGTGGACGCAGGCCCCCCTTTCGCCGCGATGCGGCACACTGGACGTTTGGCCGTACGAACGGCCGGGCCGCGCGGCGACGCCGGCCGTCCGCAGGCGAAGCGAAAGGCGAGGCGCGTGAACGGACCTCTCATCGTCCAGAGCGACAAGACGCTGCTGCTGGAGGTGGACCACGAGCAGGCGGACGCCTGCCGCCAGGTCATCGCCCCCTTCGCGGAGCTGGAGCGCGCCCCGGAGCACATCCACACCTACCGGGTGACGCCGCTCGGCCTGTGGAACGCGCGGGCCGCCGGGCACGACGCGGAGCAGGTCGTGGACGCACTGGTCGCGTACTCGCGCTACCCGGTCCCGCACGCGCTGCTCGTCGACATCGCCGAGACGATGTCCCGGTACGGCCGCCTCACGCTCAGCAAGCACCCCGCGCACGGTCTGGTGCTCACCACCACCGACCGCCCGGTGTTGGAGGAGATCCTGCGGTCGAAGAAGGTGCAGCCGCTGGTCGGCGCCCGGATCGACCCGGACACCGTCGCGGTGCACCCCTCCGAGCGCGGCCAGATCAAGCAGACGCTGCTGAAGCTGGGCTGGCCGGCCGAGGACCTGGCCGGTTACGTGGACGGCGAGGCACATCCGATCGAGCTGGCGGAGGACGGCTGGTCGCTGCGTCCGTACCAGCAGCAGGCCGTCGAGAACTTCTGGCACGGCGGCTCCGGCGTCGTCGTCCTGCCCTGTGGCGCGGGAAAGACGCTGGTCGGGGCCGGTGCGATGGCCGAGGCCAAGGCCACCACGCTGATCCTCGTGACGAACACGGTGTCCGCGCGCCAGTGGAAGCACGAGCTGGTCAAGCGCACGTCGCTGACCGAGGACGAGATCGGCGAGTACAGCGGTACGAAGAAGGAGATCCGGCCGGTCACCATCGCGACGTACCAGGTGCTGACGACCAAGCGGAAGGGCGTCTACCCGCATCTGGAGCTGTTCGACTCCCGCGACTGGGGCCTGGTCGTCTACGACGAGGTGCACCTGCTGCCCGCGCCGGTCTTCAAGTTCACCGCCGACCTCCAGGCGAGGCGGCGGCTGGGGCTCACGGCCACCCTCGTACGCGAGGACGGCCGCGAGTCCGACGTCTTCTCCCTCATCGGCCCGAAGCGGTTCGACGCGCCGTGGAAGGAGATCGAGGCGCAGGGGTACATCGCGCCCGCCGACTGCGTCGAGGTCCGGGTCAACCTGACCGACTCGGAGCGGTTGGCGTACGCCACGGCGGAGAGCGACGAGAAGTACCGCTTCTGCGCGACCACCGCGTCCAAGCAGAAGGTCACCGAGGCGCTGGTGCGGCGTCACGCGGGCGAGCAGACGCTGGTGATCGGGCAGTACATCGACCAGCTGGACGAGCTGGGCGAGCACCTGGACGCGCCGGTCATCAAGGGCGACACGAGCAACGCACAGCGCGAGAAGCTCTTCAACGCGTTCCGCGAGGGCGAGCTGTCCGTGCTGGTCGTCTCCAAGGTCGCGAACTTCTCGATCGACCTGCCGGAGGCGACGGTCGCGATCCAGGTGTCCGGCACGTTCGGCTCGCGCCAGGAGGAGGCGCAGCGGCTCGGCCGGGTGCTCCGCCCGAAGGCGGACGGCCACGAGGCGCGCTTCTACTCGGTCGTCGCGCGCGACACCATCGACCAGGACTTCGCGGCCCACCGCCAGCGCTTCCTGGCCGAACAGGGCTACGCGTACCGCATCGTGGACGCGCACGAACTGCTGGCGGACGAGGGGGCTTGAGGGGCGGGGCGGTGGGGGGCCGTTGTCAGTGGCCCCCCGTACTGTGTTGAGAAGGGGGCTCGCTACACCCCCATGGGGGAAGGACCGGGCGAAACGGTAAGCCTGGCTCCCCTTAGCTCGGTGCCCGAGGAGCCGGTACCGACTCCCGGCGGGCCGGGTCCGGGCGGGTCAGGGCTCCCGCCGCGACACCGGTCAGTACGCCGCCGCGCCAGAAGACCGCGGCCAGCAGGAAGGCCGCGCCGAGCAGCGGGTACGGCGCAGCCAAGGGCTGTTGCCACCACGGGAGTACGAGGTCCAGGTCGCCCTTGTGCGGTACGAGCCACATCGTGCGGGCGGTGAAGACCACGGCCAGCGCGGCCCATATGGCGCGCCGCCACGCGTCCCGCCGGATGTGCGTGGCGAGCACCGCGAGCAGCGGTACGCACCAGACCCAGTGGTGGGACCAGCTGATCGGCGAGACGAGCAGCGCGGTGAGCGCCGTGCACAGCACGCCCCACGCCTCCCGGCCGGCGACCAGGCCCGTCCGGCGGGCCGCCGCCATCCCGACCGCGGCCGTCAGCAGGGCGCCGGCCAGCCAGACGACGCCGGGGTGCGTGGTGTGCAGCACGCGCGCGAGGAGGCCCTGGAGCGACTGGTTGTCGACGATCCACGCCTCGCCGACCCGCCCGGTCTCGTAGAGCCGCTGGGTCCAGAACTCGACGCTGGCGCCGGGCAGCGCGACGACGCCGAGCAGTACCGTGCCGGCGAATCCGGCGAGCGCGACCAGCGCGGCCCGTACCCGCCCGGTGAGCAGCAGATACACGGCGAAGAGCGCCGGGGTGAGCTTGATGCCGGCCGCGATGCCGATGGCCAGGCCCTTGCCGCGCGCGCCGTCGGGGCGGGTGAGGTCCCACAGGACGAGGCAGGTCAGGGCCAGGTTGATCTGCCCGAAGACGATCGTCTGGTACACCGGCTCCAGCCAGATGGCGAGCGCGGTGGCGGCGAGCAGCGAGGGCACGCGGTGGGTGGCGCGCAGCCCGGCGAGCCGCGCGGAGAAGTGGATCAGCAGGGCGAGCAGCGCGACGTTGACCAGTACGGAGGCGAGCTCCAGCACGCCGGGGGAGATCCGCGCCAGCGGGACGAACAGCACGGCGGCGAAGGGCGGGTAGGTGGCCGGGAGGTGCCACTCGGTGACCGTGAAGCCGTAGAGGTCGCCGCCGGTCAGGACGGAGTCGCCCATCGCCCGGTAGACGAGGATGTCGGAGGTGGGCATCGGTACGAAGAGGTGTACGACGCCGAGCGCGGCCACGGATACCGCGAGCAGCGCTGCCGCGGGGAGCGTGTGGCGGGGGAGAGTACGGCGGGGTTGGGCCGTACTGCGGTCTGCCGGTCCGTCCGGCAGCTCCCGGGTGGTGCGTGGCCTGCCCACGAGGGGCGTTGTCCGCTGGATCGGCTTCCCGTCGGCGGCAGACACGCGGGTGACCCCTCCTTGTCGCCTTATGCGGCTTGCACAGTCTTTACAGTCTTCACAGCCTTTACAGCGACGTTAATCGATCACGCACGGACTTTCGTGACGCTTTCCGGACGTCCGGATGTCATTCCTGGGGCTTGTCGGTGAGGGGAGATCTGTCGTCGGCGTATTCGCCCAGTACGGCGACGCTGAAGGCGGTACCGGCGAAGACCTTCACGGCCCGCAGGGCGCTGCCCACGGGGTGCCGGTGTCCCGGCTCGTGGGCGACGGCGCTGGCGCCGTGTCCGGCACGGCCGGTCGTTTTGGGATCGGGGGGCGGATTCATGCGGCTGTTCATCTCTCGGCTGTCCATGCCTCCATGATGGAATTCACCCGGTCGCCGCACATCCGACCAACGACCGATCCGCGTGTCGCCGGGAGTACGGCCCCGGAAGCACCGGTCAGCGGCTCACCCCTAAGGGATTCGGGCCCTTTTTAATTCGGTCGCGCCGCCACTGCGTGCTGGATACAATCGCGCGTCTGCCCGCCTCCCGTACGACTCTCGTCGCGGAGCGCCGCCGCCCGGACGGAAACCGGCCGGCCCCAGACCACCGCAGCTGCCCGGAGGCGAAGCCGTGCCCTCGCACGCCCCTGACCAGAAGGAAAAGCACGACCAGGACGACCCCCTCGCCAGCGAGCGAGCGCATCTGGCCGCGTCCCGCGCCGCGCTCCGTGCCATGCGCGAGGACGCCGAGGCGCTGAACATCAAGGACGTGGCGGCGAACTGGGTCAATGCCCAGATCCTGCAGGGCGAGGTCGAGGCCCGCATCAAGGCGCTCGCCGATCTCTCCCACACCCCGCTCTTCTTCGGGCGCCTGGACTACCTGCACGCGCCGGGCGTCGATCTCGCGGAGGGGGCGGAGGGAGAGGAGTTCTACATCGGGCGGCGGCACGTCCACGACGCCGACGGCGACCCCATGGTCATCGACTGGCGCGCGCCCGTCTCCCAGCCCTTCTACCGTGCGTCCAAGAAGGACCCGATGGACCTGCGGCTGCGCCGCCGCTTCGGGTACACCGGCGGCGAGCTGACCGCGTACGAGGACGAGCACCTCACCGACCCGGCGGAGGCGGAGCACGCCAGCAAGCTGCTCCAGACGGAGATCGAGCGGCCGCGCGTGGGCCCGATGCGCGACATCGTGGCCACCATCCAGCCCGAGCAGGACGAGATCGTCCGGGCGGGGATCGGCGGCACCGTCTGCGTCCAGGGGGCGCCCGGTACCGGGAAGACCGCCGTCGGCCTGCACCGGGTCGCGTACCTCCTCTACGCGCACCGCGAGAAGCTGGCCCGCGCCGGCACCCTGGTCATCGGGCCCAACAAGTCGTTCCTGCACTACATCGAGCAGGTGCTGCCCGCGCTGGGCGAGCTGGAGGTCAAGCAGGCCACGGTCGACGACCTCGTGGCGCACGTGGAGGTGCGCGGTACGGACGATGCCGCGGCCGCCACGATCAAGGGGGACGCGCGGCTGGCGGAGGTGCTGCGGCGCGCCGTCCGCGCGCACGTCACGATGCCCACGGAGGCGTGCGTGGTGGTCCGCGGCTCCCGCCGCTGGCGCGTCCCCGTGTACGAACTGGAAGAGATCGTCCAGCAGTTGCTGGACCGGGGCATCCGCTACGGCGCGGCACGCGAGGCGCTGCCGCAGCGGATCGCGCACGCCGTGCTCGTGCAGATGGAGCGGGCCGGGGAGGCGCCCGACGACCGTGTGCAGGACGCGGTCGCCCGGAACGCCGCGGTGAAGGCGACGGTCAAGGCGGTCTGGCCGCCGGTCGATCCGGCGAAGCTGGTGCTGCGGCTGCTGTCCGACGCGGACTTCCTGGCCGAGCACGCCGACGGCATCCTCACCGACGAGGAGCAGAAGGCGATCCTGTGGACCCGGCCGGCCCGCAGCGTGCGCAGCGCCAAGTGGTCCGCCGCCGACGCCGTGCTCATCGACGAGGCGCACGACCTGGTGGAGCGTACGCACTCGCTCGGCCATGTGGTGCTGGACGAGGCGCAGGACCTCTCCCCCATGCAGTACCGGGCCGTGGGCCGGCGCTGTTCGACCGGCTCGGCGACGGTACTGGGCGACATCGCCCAGGGCACGACGCCGTGGTCGACGGACACCTGGGAGGAGGCGCTGGCCCATCTGGGCAAGCCGGGTGCCGCGGTGGAGGAGCTGACCCAGGGGTTCCGTGTGCCGCGTGAGGTCATCGCGTACGCCTCCCGGCTGCTTCCGGCCATCGCGCCGGACCTCTCCGAGGCGACGTCCATCCGCGAGTCCCCGGGTGACTTCGAGATCCGCGCGACGGCGGCGGACGCGCTCGACGAGGCGGTGATCACCGCCTGCCGCGACGCGCTGGCCAAGGAGGGCTCCATCGGTCTGATCGCCGCGGAGCCGCGCCTCCCGGCGCTGCGCGAGGCACTCGAAGCCGCCGGCCTGGCCACGCTCTCCCCCGGAGAGGAGACCTCGGCGGACGCCCGGCTCACCCTCGTGCCCGCCACGCTCGCGAAGGGCCTGGAGTACGACTACGTGGTGCTGGACGAACCGGCGGCGCTCGTGGACGCCGAGCCGGACCACCGGACCGGGCTGCGCCGCCTGTACGTATGCCTCACGCGTGCGGTGTCCGGCCTGACGGTCGTGCACGCGGCGCCGCTCCCGGAGGAGCTGGCGGGCTGAAGCACGCGCCCGGCGCGCGGGTTGGGCGGGCGCCCCGGGCGGCCGGTACCGCTCAGCCGTCCAGCGCCGCGCGCCAGGTCTCCACGGCGGCCGGGGAGACCGGCGCCGACCAGCCCGCCGGGCGCGCCGCGCCGCCGATGTGGAAGGCGGTGACGCCGGCGGCGCGCAGCCGCGGGACGTGCGCGAGGGTGAGGCCGCCGCCCGCCATGATCTGCGGGCCGTACCCCGGCTCGCCGGCCGCCGCGCGCGCCGCCTCGGCGAGCAGCACCGGCAGCCCGTCGTCGACGCCGGCGGCCGAGCCCGCGGTGAGGTAGGTGTCCATGCCGGGCCGGCCGTCCAGGCGTTTGCGCAGGCCGTCGCGGTCGGCGGCGTGGTCGATGGCGCGGTGGAAGGTCCAGCGGCAGCCGTCGATCATTTCGGTCAGCGCGTCGACGGCGGCGAGGTCGGGCCCGCCGTCCTCGGCGAGGAATCCGAGGACGAACTCCTCGGCGCCCTCGGCCCGGAGCGCCGCGGCGGCCGCGCACAGCGCGTCGAACGTCCGGGCGTCGCCCGCGGCGAAGCCGTCCGCGGCGCGCAGCATGACGCGCAGCGGGATGGTGACGGCGGCCCGGATGGCGGCGAAGGTCTCGCGGGGCGGGGTGAGTCCGTCGGATGCCATGTCCGTGACCAGTTCGAGGCGGTCCGCCCCTCCGGCCTCGGCCGCGGCGGCGTCCGCGGCATCGAGCGCGATCACCTCGAGAATTGGTCTAGACATGTGCTCAAGGGTGCCATACGCAGCAGGGCGGCGCTACGGAGCGACACCGATCCGGCGCGAAAAGCGTCCGGCGCCGACGTGCCCGGCACGCGCCGGCGATCGGCGCGATCACCTGTGGTGAGGCCCCCCGTCCGGATGCGCACAATGGTCGTATGGCTTCCTCCCCGACGGGCCGCACGGGCCGCATGGACCCGGGTGAACACCTGCGCCGCCGCTGGCACGACACCGTCCTGGCGCTCCGGAACGCCGACGCGGCGACCGTGCCCGGCACCGCGCTCGCCCTGCCGCCCGACCCCGCTCCGTACGCCGACAACCTGCTCGCGCGCTGGGCCGAGCCGCAGCGCCGCTATCACACGACCGAGCACCTGGCCGCCGTGCTGGACCGGATCGACGAGCTGGTCGGACACGCCGCCGACCCCGATGTCGTACGGCTCGCCGCGTGGTTCCACGACGCCGTCTACCGCCCCGACCGGTCCGAGAACGAGGAGCGCAGCGCGGCGCTCGCCGAGCGGGCGCTGCCGGAGCTGGGGATCGACGCGGAGCGCACGGCGGAGGTGGCGCGTCTCGTGCGGCTCACGGTCACGCACGACCCGGCCGAGGGGGACAGCAACGGCGAGGTGCTGTGCGACGCGGATCTGGCGGTACTGGCCGGGGCGCCGGAGCAGTACGCGGCGTACGCCGCCGCGGTGCGTGAGGAGTTCGCTTTCGTGCCGGACGAGGCGTTCCGGGCGGGCCGGGCCGATGTACTGCGTCAACTGCTGGCGCTGCCGCGGCTGTTCCGCACGCCGGAGGGGCACGACAGATGGGAGCGTTTGGCCCGGCGGAACCTGACCACGGAGCTCGACCTTCTGACGGCGTGAGGCGGGGGTGCGAGGGCTGAGGCGGGGGCGCCGGGGTCCGGGGCGCACCGCGCTCACGTTCATTACGCGCCGTTCTCGCGCGTCTCGTTCAGCCGCGCTCCCCGCGGCTGCGCGCGTTGGCCAGCGCCGTCCTGGCCGCCAGGCGTTCGCGCGGGGTGGCGGCCCGGGCGTCGGCCGGCGGGCAGTCCCACTCACGTCCGCCCCCCGGCGGGCGCAGCTGTACGTAGGGCCCTTCGTGCCCCATCACCTCCCCGATCCTGCCGAATCGGGTGTCGACCACATACGAACCCTTCGCCGGGAGCGTCACCGGGTACCTCGTCTCTCCGGTCGCGGACCTCACTGCGCCTCACCGCGCCTCACTGCGCCTCATCGCGCTCCGTACCGACTTACTCGTTGTGTCTATATGGTGACGGTCCGGGGTTAAGCTTGACAGAGGGTGACATCCAACAACACCAGGTGCACGACAGGGAGTGGGCCATGCCGAAGCCGAAACAACTGGATCCGTCGCTTTCACCGAGGGCGCTTTACGGCGCTGAGCTGCGGTTCAAGCGAGAAAGCGCAGGGCTGACGCAGGCGGAGCTCGGGGCGCCGATGTTCGTGAGCGGGTCGTTCATCGGCCAGCTCGAATCGGGCGCACGACGGATACAGGGGGAGTACGCGCGGCGGATCGACGAGATCCTCGGCACGGACGGGTTCTTCGAGCGGAACGTCGAAGCGGCCCAGCGCTCCCGCTATCCGGAACACTTCGCGGACGCCGCGGAGTTCGAGGCAATGGCGATCTCGATCAGGGAATTCGCCCCGCTGCTCGTCCCGGGGCTGCTGCAAACGGAGGACTACGCGAGGGCCGTGTTCCGCGCGGTGCACCCGGTCGCCCCGGAGAGCGTCATCGACGACTTACTGTCCGCGCGGCTGGACCGCGCCCGCGTCCTCGAGGATCCAACAACCCCCTTGTTCTGGGCGGTGCTCGACGAGAACGTGCTGCGCCGCCCCGTGGGCGGTCCGGCCGCCATGCACACCCAGCTCACCCATATCGCGGCGCTCATACGCCGGAATCGCGTCATCGTGCAGGTACTGCCGTACGCGGAGGGCGCCCACGCGGCCCTCGAAGGCTCGCTCAAGCTGATGAAATTTGCAGATGCACCTCCTGTCGCGTACCTACAGGGCCTTGCAACAGGGCAAATGTTGGACGAGCCTTCGCATGTGGAACGGTATGACTTGGCTTACGATCTCGTCCGGGCCGCTGCACTGTCACCCGAAGCGTCCCTCGTTCTCATCGAGTCGGCGGCGAAGGATCACCACGATGGTTATTGATCAACTCCAGCTCCACCCAACGCTCGACCTGTCCCGCATCAGCTGGCGCAAGAGCAGCTACAGCGGCGGCAGCGGCGGCGACTGCGTGGAGATGGGGCACGGCGCGCCGGGCGCGGTCCCGGTGCGCGACAGCAAGAACCCCGGAGGGCCGGCGCTCGTCCTGCCCCCGGGGGCCTGGTCGGCGTTCGTCACCGCCGTACGGGACGGCGTACTGACGCCCTGACCCCCGAGCGGGGCTGACGAGCGTCCGAGACGCCGTACGAGGCGGCCGTGCGAGACGGCCGTACGAGACGGCCGTACGAGACGGCTGTACGAGGCGGGCTGCCGGCGAGCGGCATACGCGGCGGCGCGAACCCCGCGGGAATGTCAGGCGTGTTCACGCTGTTCATGCGTGTCATGCCTGTCCCTCCTGATCGCGCCGAACGCGCCCGTATGCCCATCGCCGTCTACATCCTCGGATTGTCCGTTTTCGCCCTGGGGACTTCCGAGTTCATGCTCTCCGGGATCCTCCAGCCACTGGCCCGGGACATGCATGTCTCGATCCCGCAGGCCGGGCTGCTCGTCTCGGCGTTCGCGATCGGCATGGTGGTCGGCGCTCCGACGCTGGCCGCCGCCACGCTCCGCCTCCCGCGGCGCACGACGCTGATCGCGCTGCTCGCCGTCTTCGGCCTCGGCCAGGTCGCGGGCGCGCTCGCGCCCTCGTACCCGGTGCTCTTCATCTCCCGGGTGGTGAGCGCGCTGGCGTGCGCCGGCTTCTGGGCGGTGGGCGCGGCCGTGGCCGTCTCGCTCGTGCCGTTCACGGCGCGCGCCCGCGCGATGGCCGTGATGGTCGGCGGTCTGAGCATCGCCAACATCGCGGGCGTGCCGGCCGGCGCGCTGCTCGGGCAGACGGCCGGCTGGCGCGCCGCGTTCTGGGCGGTGGCGGTGCTCTCCGCCATCGGCCTGGTCGGCGTGGTCGCGCTCGTACCGCGTACGGCGGTGCCCACGGGCGAGGACCGTCCGCAGCTCCGCCGCGAACTGGCGATCTACCGCGACAAGCAGGTCTGGCTCGCGCTCACCGCCACCGCGCTGAACGGCGCCGCGGTCTTCGCCCTCTTCTCGTACCTCTCCCCGCTGCTCACCGATACCGCCGGGCTCGCCGAGAGCTGGGTGCCCACGGTGCTGGCGCTCTTCGGGGTGGGCGCGCTCATCGGTACGTACACAGGCGGCCGGATCGCCGACGCGCACCTCTTCCCGACCCTCTTCGGAGGCATCATCGCCTCCACCCTCGTGCTGGCGGTCCTCGCGCTGACCGCGCACAACTCCGTAGCGGCGATCGCGCTGTCCCTGATGCTGGGCGTCACGGCGTTCACCACGGCCCCGGCCCTGAACGCCCGGATGTTCAACGTCGCCAACGCCGCGCCGACGCTGGCGGGGGCCACCACGACGGCCGCCTTCAACATCGGCAACACGCTCGGCCCGTGGCTGGGCGGCCTGGTCATCAGCGCGCACTGGGGCTACCCGGCCGTGGCCTGGACCGGCGCCGCGCTGGCGGCGGCCGCCGTCGCCGCGACCGGCGTGGCGTACCGGATACAGCGCTCCACGGGTGTGGCTTCCCGGCTGGTCGCGTCTTCGGAGGAGCCGCACGCCCACGAGGCGGCGGCGGACGACCGGAGCGCGGCGGCGAGCGGCAAGCGCCTCTGAGCGACGGCTCCGCTTGACAGCTCCGCGCAGCGGGCGGGGCGGCCCGGTCAGCCGGTGCCGCCCCGTTCGCATATCCAGACTCCTATGACAAAAGCAGTCAGATCCGGCGGTTTTTCGGCCGTCGGAGACCCGCGGCCGTGAGGCGGCGCACCAGCTCCTTGCTGCCGATCTCGACCGCGCCGGCCCGTACGGCGTCGGCGTACCGTTCCGCCGGCAGGTCGTAGTGATCGCGCTCGAACGCCCGCCGTGGCGCGCCGATCCGGGCCGCGAAGTCGTGCAGCTCCTCGAACGACGCATCGCTCACCAGATGCGACCACAGCCGGCCGTGCCCCGGCCAGGTCGGCGGATCGATGTAGACCGTCACCCCGCTCCTCAGCGCCCCAGCGGCGCGCCGAGCGAGCCGACCCGGGCCACCGAGACGGCCGTCTTCGGGCAGACCCAGTGCGGGTCGGGCCCCAGCTCCGGCGCCACGTCCAGCGCGTGCGGATCGCCGCCTTCGGTGCACACCGGGCACAGCGGCCAGCGGCCGTACCGCTCCAGCAGGGAATCCTGGACGTCCTGGGCGACGAGCCCGGCGACGAATTCGATGCCCTCCGGCCACTGTTCGACCCACCACCGCCGGTGCGCGACCGCGTCCTCCACCAGCGAGACGATGTCCGCGTCGGCGACATCGCCCGCCATCAGGTCCGCGATCACCAGGGCCCGGGCGGCGTGCAGCGCCTGTTCCAACTCCATGTGCCCATTGTCGCGCGTACACGCCGAACACCCACATGCGTACTCCCACGTCCCAGCGGCCCGGAGTTGTCCACAGGCCGCGGAGAGGTGTTGACGCCACCGGTGACTGAAATTACTTTTCAGAGGTGAGCACCAGACTGAAGGAAACTTTCAACGGCACGGCTCCCGGCGCCCCGGCCACGTCCGACGCGGGTTCCGAGGCCGCCCCGGCCACGTCCGGCACGGGTTCCGAGGCCGCCCCCGCCACGTCCGGCGCGGCTTCCGGCGCCGCCCGGCGGCCGCAGCCGGACCGGACCCCGCCCGCCCCCGCCGCCCTCGCGGCGAAGGTGCGCACCCTCGCGCCGTCCATGACCCGCTCCATGCAGCGGGTCGCGGAGACCGTCGCCGGCGACCCGGCGGGCTGCGCCGCGCTCACCGTCACCGGCCTCGCGGAGCGCACGGGCACCAGCGAGGCCACCGTCGTCCGCACCTCCCGCCTGCTCGGTTACCCGGGCTACCGCGATCTGCGGCTGGCGCTCGCCGCCCTCGCGGCCCAGCAGGCCGCGGGCCGCGCCCCCGCCGTCACGGCGGACATAGCGGTCGACGACTCGCTCACGGACGTGGTCGCCAAGCTCGCGCAGGAGGAGCAGCAGTGCCTCGCCGACACCGCGGCCGCGCTGGACACCACCCAGCTGGAGGCGGCCGTGGCCGCGCTCGCAGGCGCCCGCAGGATCGATGTGTACGGCATCGGCGCCTCCAGCCTCGTAGGCCAGGACCTGGCCCAGAAGCTGCTGCGCATCGGCCTGATCGCGCACGCCCACTCCGACCCGCACCTCGCGGTGACCAACGCCGTGCAGATGCGGACCGGCGACGTCGCCGTCGCGATCACCCACTCCGGGCGCACCACGGACGTCATAGAGCCGCTGCGGGTCGCCTTCGACCGCGGCGCGACGACCATCGCGATCACCGGCCGCCCGGACGGCGAGATCGCCGCGTACGCCGATCACATACTGACCACGTCCACGGCCCGCGAGAGCGAGCTGCGCCCGGCGGCCATGTCCTCGCGCACGAGCCAGCTGCTCGTCGTCGACTGCCTCTTCGTCGGCGTCGCCCAGCGCACGTACGAGACGGCGGCGCCCGCCCTGTCCGCTTCGTACGAAGCCCTGGCCCACCGCCACTCCCCCCGCCCCCGCTAAGAGCCTGTGCGCGCGGCCCCCGGCAGGGGCGCCCGCCGGCCCGCACGCCGCACCCTCCTTCCCCCCTCAGCCGCACTCGGAGAGCCCCCACCGCCATGACTTCCACCGCTGACCACACCGACCTGCGGGCCCAGCTGGACACCCTCACCACCGAGGCGTTCCGGCCGGAGCTCGCCGAGATCGACCAACTCCCCACCCTGGAGATCGCCCGCACGATGAACGGCGAGGACGCCACGGTCCCGGCCGCCGTCGCCGAGCAGCTGCCGCGGATCGCCGCCGCCATCGACGGCATCGCCGCGCGGATGGCCCGCGGCGGCCGGCTGATCTACGCCGGTGCCGGCACGGCCGGGCGGCTGGGCATCCTGGACGCCAGCGAGTGCCCGCCCACGTTCAACACCGCTCCCGAAGAAGTGATCGGGCTGATCGCGGGCGGCCCGCCCGCCATGATCACCGCCGTGGAGGGCGCCGAGGACAGCAAGGACCTGGCCGCCGCCGAGCTGGACGCGCTGGGCCTGACCGCCGAGGACACGGTGGTCGGCATCTCCGCCTCTGGCCGCACGCCGTACGCCATCGGGGCCGTCGAGCACGCCCGCGCCCAGGGCGCGCTGACCGTCGGCCTGTCGTGCAACGCCGGCTCCGCGCTCGCGGCCGCCGCCGACCACGGCATCGAGGTCGTCGTCGGCCCCGAGCTGCTGACCGGCTCGACCCGCCTGAAGGCCGGCACGGCCCAGAAGCTCGTCCTGAACATGCTCTCGACGATCACGATGATCCGACTGGGCAAGACCTACGGGAACCTGATGGTCGACGTCCGCGCGTCCAACGACAAGCTGCGGGCCCGCTCCCGCCGCATCGTCGCGCTCGCCACGGGCGCGTCCGACACGGAGATCGAAGAAGCGCTCGCCGCCACCGACGGCGAGGTGAAGCACGCCATCCTGGTGCTCCTCGGCTCCGTGGACGGGCCCACCGCGGCCCGCCTGCTCGCCGAATCCCGCGGCCACCTGCGCGCCGCGCTCCAGGCCGCCGCCCAGGAAAGCTGACCGCCCGGCGCCCCTCCTCCCCCGGGGAGGCGCCGCTGCCCCGCGCCCCCGCGGCGCATCCTCCGACAGAACAGCGCCTCGCACATGACCTCTGCATCTCCCCAGGGGAACTCCGGCTCCCCGGACAAGAACCGCGCCACCGCCGCCGCGCTCCTGCCCCTCGTCGGCGGCGCTGCCAACATCACCTCCATCGCCCACTGCATGACCCGGCTCCGCCTCGGCATCAAGGACCGTTCGCTGGTCCAGGACGACGCGCTCAAGGCGCTGCCGGCCGTCATGGGGGTGGTCGAGGACGACACGTACCAGATCGTGCTCGGCCCCGGTACGGTCGCCCGCGTCACGCCCGTCTTCGAAGAGCTGGTCGAGGAGGAGCGCGGGGCGGCGCCCGGCCCGGCCCCCGCCGACGAGCCGGCCCCCGGGTCCCCGGCCGCCCCCACCACCACCGCCGACGAGCTGGCCGCCCAGGGTGCCGCGATCAAGGCCCGGCGCAAGGCGGCCAACGCCACCCCCTTCAAGCTCTTCCTCCGCAGGATCGCGAACATCTTCGTGCCGCTGATCCCCGCGCTCATCGGCTGCGGCATCATCGCGGGCATCAACGGCCTGCTCACCAACCTCGGCTGGCTGCCGACGCTCGTCCCCGCGCTGACCGCCATCGCCTCCGGCTTCATGGCCCTGATCGCGGTGTTCGTCGGCTTCAACACGGCGAAGGAGTTCGGCGGCACGCCGATCCTCGGCGGCGCGGTCGCGGCGATCATCGTCTTCCCCGGCGTCGCGAACGTCACCGCCTTCGGCCAGAAGCTCTCCCCGGGCCAGGGCGGCGTCCTGGGCGCGCTGGGCGCCGCCGTACTGGCGGTCCACATCGAGAAGTGGTGCCGCCGCTGGGTCCCCGAATCCCTCGACGTCCTCGTCACGCCCACCCTCACGGTCCTGCTCACCGGCCTGGTGACGGTCTTCGGCCTGATGTACGCGGCGGGCGAGGTCTCGGCCGCGATCGGTACGGCCGCCAACTGGCTCCTCGCCCACGGCGGCGCGCTCGCCGGCTTCGTCCTCGGCGGCCTCTTCCTCCCGCTGGTGATGCTCGGCCTCCACCAGGCCCTCATCCCCATCCACACCACCCTCATCGAGCAGCAGAGCTACACGGTCCTGCTGCCGATCCTCGCCATGGCGGGCGCGGGCCAGGTGGGCGCGGCCATCGCCGTCTACCTCCGCCTCCCCCGCAACGGCTCGATCCGTACGACCATCAAGTCCGCGCTCCCGGCCGGCTTCCTCGGCGTCGGCGAGCCCCTGATCTACGGCGTCTCGCTCCCCCTCGGCCGCCCCTTCATCACCGCCTGCGTCGGCGGCGCGTTCGGCGGCGCCTTCGTCGGCCTCCTCAACCAGCTCGGCACGGCCGTCGGCTCCACCGCCATCGGCCCCTCCGGCTGGGCCCTCTTCCCCCTCCTCAAGGGCAACCACGCCCTCGGCACCACAGCCCTCATCTACGCCATCGGCCTCCTCGCCGGCTACGTAATCGGCTTCCTGGCCACCTACTTCTTCGGCTTCAGCAAGCAGATGCTCGCCGAGCTGAACGCCGACACAGACACTCCTGCGGCTGATGCCCCGGCGTCCCACGCCAAGGCCGCCCCCGCCGCGCCCACCAGCTCCCCTTCGGACAAGGAACCGGCAGCCCTCTGACCCACCGGCCGCCCGACGTCACCAGAACCGGTGAATCCGCCCGTCCGCACCGTATTATGTCGTTGACGACATAATACGGTGCGCCGCATGGACGCCCTGTAGGTGATCGAGGTCGAGCCCGAGGTGCGGGCCTGGCTGGAGCTGCTCCCCGACCGGCATTTCCGCAAGGTCGAGGAGTACGCCGAGCTTTTGGCCACCCTGGGCGCTCGGACACCCATGCCGTTCGCCCGCCCGCTGCGGGACGGGGTGTACGAGCTACGCCCCACCTTGGGCGGCGAGGACACCAGGATCACGTACTGGTTCGCTCCGGAGCGTCGCATCGTGCTGCTCACGGTCTTCCGTAAGACCCGTATGCGGGAAACGGCTCAGGTCTCCCGGGCAGTGACCGCCCGTAAGGTGTGCGAAAGCGAGCACGGCCCGGCCCACACGACGTATTGCCGCGGCGAGGAAGGGGACGCGCGATGAATCACAGCCGCTGGAAGCTGGCCCGCGAGAGGAAACTCGCCGAGGGACACGTCGAGTCTCCCGAAGCCACGGCCGAACGCGCGGAGATCCGGCTGGCCATGGCCTTCGCCAAGGCCGTGTACGACCGCCGTACGGAACTGGGGCTGACCCAGGCAGAGGTCGCCGAGCGCGCCGGGCTCGCCCAGGCGAAGATCTCCCGCATCGAGGGCGCCGACACCGTGCCGACGCTGCCCCTGCTGCGGCGCCTGGCCCGCGCCCTGGACGCGTCCCTGAGCATTGCCCTGGACGACGAGCACGAAGAAGTCGCGTTCATCGCCCACCCCGCCGCCTGACGGGCGGCGGCCCGGAAACGCCCGAGGGCGGCACCCCCTGGTGGGGGTGCCGCCCTCGGTTCGTACAGCGATGAACAGCTGATCCGGTCCCGGGAGGGGTGGATCAGAAGTCCATGTCACCGCCCGGCATGCCGCCCGGGGCGGCCGCGGCGGCCTTCTCCGGCTTGTCGGCGATGACGGCCTCGGTGGTGAGGAAGAGCGCCGCGATGGAGGCGGCGTTCTGCAGCGCGGAGCGGGTGACCTTGGCGGGGTCGATGATGCCCTCGGCGATCATGTCGACGTACTCGCCGGTCGCGGCGTTCAGACCGTGGCCGACGGCCAGGTTGCGCACCTTCTCCACCACGACGCCGCCCTCGAGGCCGCCGTTGATGGAGATCTGCTTCAGCGGGGCCTCCAGGGCCAGCTTCACAGCGGCGGCACCGGTGGCCTCGTCGCCCTCGAGCTCGAGCTTGTCGAAGACCGAGGAAGCCTGCAGCAGGGCGACGCCACCGCCGGCGACGATGCCCTCCTCGACGGCCGCCTTCGCGTTGCGAACGGCGTCCTCGATGCGGTGCTTGCGCTCCTTGAGCTCGACCTCGGTCGCGGCACCGGCCTTGATGACGGCCACGCCGCCGGCCAGCTTCGCCAGACGCTCCTGGAGCTTCTCGCGGTCGTAGTCCGAGTCGCTGTTCTCGATCTCGGCGCGGATCTGGTTGACGCGGCCCTGAACCTGCTCGCTGTCACCGGCACCGTCGACGATGGTGGTCTCGTCCTTGGTGATGACGACCTTGCGGGCGCGGCCCAGGAGGTCCAGACCGGCGTTCTCGAGCTTGAGGCCGACCTCCTCGGAGATGACGGTGCCACCGGTGAGGATGGCGATGTCGCCGAGCATGGCCTTGCGGCGGTCACCGAAGCCCGGGGCCTTCACGGCGACGGACTTGAAGGTGCCACGGATCTTGTTGACGACCAGGGTCGACAGGGCCTCGCCCTCGACGTCCTCCGCGATGATCAGCAGCGGCTTGCCCGACTGCATGACCTTCTCCAGCAGCGGGAGGAGGTCCTTCACGTTGGAGATCTTGGAGTTGACGATCAGGATGTACGGGTCGTCGAGCGACGCCTCCATACGCTCCATGTCGGTGGCGAAGTACGCCGAGATGTAGCCCTTGTCGAAGCGCATACCCTCGGTGAGCTCCAGCTCCAGACCGAAGGTCTGGGACTCCTCGACGGTGATGACGCCTTCCTTGCCGACCTTGTCCATGGCCTCGGCGATGAGCTCACCGATCTGGGTGTCGGCCGCGGAGATGGAGGCGGTGGAGGCGATCTGCTCCTTGGTCTCCACGTCCTTCGCCTGCTCCAGCAGGGCGGCGGAGACGGCCTCGACGGCGCGCTCGATGCCGCGCTTCAGGGCCATCGGGTTGGCGCCGGCCGCGACGTTGCGCAGGCCCTCGCGGACCAGGGCCTGGGCCAGGACGGTCGCGGTCGTCGTGCCGTCACCGGCGACGTCGTCCGTCTTCTTCGCGACCTCCTTGACCAGCTCGGCGCCGATCTTCTCGTACGGGTCCTCGAGCTCGATCTCCTTGGCGATGGAGACACCATCGTTGGTGATCGTGGGGGCGCCCCACTTCTTCTCAAGGACGACGTTGCGGCCCTTGGGGCCAAGGGTGACCTTGACGGCGTCGGCGAGCTGGTTCATCCCGCGCTCGAGACCGCGCCGTGCCTCCTCGTCGAACGCGATGATCTTGGCCATGTGAAGTGGTCCTCCCGGACAGGGGTGGAAACGCAGTGGACCGCGCTGGTGCCCGCGACGGACGGCCTGCGCCCCGGTGGTTCCCTGCCCCACCGGACCGCGGACCTCACCGGCCCGATCCGAAGTTCTGTCACTCTCACCTTCAGAGTGCTAACGCAATGATTAGCACTCGGCACCCTAGAGTGCAAGCGCCTCCGAAGGAGGCTCGATGAGGGGTGGTGGCCGGGAGACGGGTGGGCGCAAGCGCCTCAGCCAGCCTGCGGGACCGCGCGGCAGCGCCGCAAGGGGGCCGGGCCGGCACGCGCCCGTGCACAACAGAAGGCCCGCGCCCCCAAGGGGGGCACGGGCCTCCGTACGCTGCAGTCGGTCGGCGCTCAGCCGGCCACGCGAACCATGTCCGCCTGCGGCCCCTTCTGGCCCTGCGAGATCTCGAACTCGACCCGCTGACCTTCCTCAAGGGTGCGGTAGCCGTCCATCTGGATCGCGCTGTAGTGGACGAAAACATCCGCACCACCGTCGACCGCGATGAAGCCGTACCCCTTCTCCGCGTTGAACCACTTGACGGTGCCCTGAGCCATTCCTAACTCCCCTATTGCTGGCCCTTGCGCAGGACCGCACTCCGCGGACCCGGGTCAGACCTCACCCCCAAGGAGGGTGTGCGCCGGAACGCGTCGACCGCCGCTGAATGTATCTGCACCGATGCCCAGCGCAACAGGTCAATCGGACGAGAATTCTGCCCACGACCATTCGCCGATTTGCGGCGAAGTCTCAATAATTCTGGGCAAGCCGGGCCGGGCATAGCTCATCAACGCGACAAAATACGCACACACTTTGTGCACATCTTGTCGCGTTCTCATATGCGTGGGGCACGCGCGCGAAGAGGATTCACCTCAACTGTATCGCCTTTAACGACATGGAATCGCCCCGTCCGCTTTTGCTGCGGACGGGGCGATTCCAGGAGGCGTATGCAGTCACCCACGAGGCGGTGCACAGGGGGCGCACACAGGGCGCACGCAGGGGCGTGCGCGAAAGGCGGCGGGCTTCAGCAGCCGCCGGCCACCGCGGGGATGATCGAGACGCCGGCGCCGTCCGGCGTCGGGGTCTCCAGGCCCTGCTCGAAGCGCACGTCGTCGTCGTTGACGTAGACGTTCACGAAGCGGCGCAGCTTGCCCTGGTCGTCCAGGACGCGGGCCGCGATGCCGTTGTGGTTCTTCTCCAGGTCCGCGATGACCTCGGAGAGGTTCGCGCCCTCTGCGGAGACCTCGGCCTGGCCGCCGGTGTAGGTGCGCAGGATGGTGGGGATGCGGACGTTGACGCTCATGGGGATCTTCTACCTTTCAGGGACCGGGGAACAGCGCGTGCGGGCGCTTAGAGGCTGTGTCATGACACAGGCTCTTACTTGTCGAGGCCGGCCTCGCGGAACGCGTCCAGGCTCGGACGGATGGTCGCGGTCGGCCCGGTGGTCGGCGCGACAGCGTCCAGCGTCTTCAGGCCGTCACCGGTGTTGAGGACGACCAGGGACTTCGCCGGGTCGATCTGGCCGTTCTCGATGAGCTTCTTGGTGACGCCGACGGTCACGCCGCCCGCGGTCTCCGCGAAGATGCCCTCCGTGCGGGCCAGCAGCTTGATCGCGTCCACGACCTGCTCGTCGTTGACGTCCTCGACGGCACCGCCGGTGCGGCGGGCGATGTCGAGCACGTACGGGCCGTCCGCCGGGTTGCCGATGGCCAGCGACTTGGCGATGGTGTTCGGCTTCTGCGGGCGTACGACGTCGTGGCCGGCCTTGAAGGCGGTGGACACCGGCGAGCAGCCCTCGGCCTGGGCGCCGAAGATCTTGTACGGCTTGTCCTCGACCAGGCCGAGCGCGATGAGCTCCTTGAGCCCCTTGTCGATCTTCGTGAGCTGCGAGCCCGAGGCGATCGGGATGACCAGCTGGTCCGGCAGCTCCCAGCCGAGCTGCTCGCAGATCTCGTACGCGAGCGTCTTGGAACCCTCGCCGTAGTACGGGCGGAGGTTGACGTTCACGAAGCCCCAGCCCTCGCCCAGCGGGTCGCCGATGAGCTCGGAGCAGAAGCGGTTGACGTCGTCGTAGTTGCCCTCGATGCCGACCAGGTCGCCACCGTAGACCGCGGCCATGACGACCTTGCCGGCCTCCAGGTCGTGCGGGATGAACACGCAGGAGCGGAAGCCCGCCCGGCGCGCCGCGGCGCCGACCGCGCCGGCCAGGTTGCCGGTCGAGGAGCAGGACAGGGTGGTGAAGCCGAAGGCGCGCGCCGCCTCGACGGCGATGGCCACGACGCGGTCCTTGAAGGAGTGCGTCGGGTTCCCGGAGTCGTCCTTGACGTACAGGCCGCCGGTGACGCCGAGCTCGGCGGCGAGGCGGTCGGCCTGGACCAGCTTGGTGAAGCCCGGGTTCAGGTTGGGCTTGTCGGCCACGTCGGCGGGGACGGGCAGCAGCGGCGCGTACCGCCAGATGTTGTTCGGACCGGCCTCGATCTGCTTCTTCAGGCCCTCGGGGTCGCCGCTCGGCAGGTCGTAGGCCACTTCGAGCGGCCCGAAACATTCCTGGCACGCGAAGATCGGGCCGAGCGGGAAGCGCGTACCGCACTCGCGACAGGACAGCGCGGCGGCGGGGCCGAGAGAGACGGCAGAGGTGGTGGTGCTTTCGGAAGCTTGCACAGCCATGGAGGCGAGGCCCTTTCTCCTCATCTTCCTCACGACGCATCTCGCCGTGAGACGGATTTGGCACCTTCCCTAGCCGGGAGCCTCGCGCGGCGGACATCAGCGTCCTGGCGGCAAGACCGGCTGGAGGGTTGCCGGGGCTTCAACGGGCCGTATCCCTCTGCCCCTCTGGATGAGCGGTATGGCCTGCGTACGAAACACAGGCGTTTGTTCAGCGGTGACCCCGGCATGCGGTGGTCATCCGCGTTGTTCAAGACTGTAACCGAAGGCATGGACGGTTGAGATAGTCGTCCGATGCGCGAGATGGATCACTTTAAGGAGACGGACAGGTGCTGGAAGAGGTGGAGCGCTGGCTGACCGGCCGCTCCTGGTCAGCCGCCGACCGACCGCTCGACCAGCTGTTGGCCGCGAAGAACCGCACCGGGCAGACGGTCAGCGTAGTGCTGCCCGCGCTCGACGAGGAGGCCACGGTCGGCACGATCGTGGAGATCATCCGGCGCGATCTGATGTCCGCCGCGGTGCCGCTGGTCGATGAGCTGATCGTGGTGGACTCCGGCTCCGCCGACCGCACCGCCGAGGTCGCGGCCGCCGCGGGCGCCCGCGTCGTGCACCGCGACGCGGTCCTGCCCCGGCTGGCGACGGTGCCCGGCAAGGGCGAGGTGCTGTGGCGCTCGCTGCTGGCCACCAGCGGCGACATCGTCTGCTTCGTCGACGCCGACCTGCGCGAGTTCTCCGCCGACTTCGTGTCCGGCATCGTCGGGCCGCTGCTGACCGAGCCGCAGGTGCAGTTCGTGAAGGCGATGTACGACCGGCCGCTGGGCGAGGGCGCCGGCGGCCCGAAGGCCGGCCAGGGAGGACGGGTCACCGAGCTGGTGGCCCGCCCGCTGCTCAATCTGCACTGGCCGCAGCTGGCCGGCTTCGTCCAGCCGCTGGGCGGCGAGTACGCGGCCCGCCGTTCGCTGCTCGAACAGCTGCCCTTCCCCGTCGGGTACGGCGTCGAGCTGGGCCTGCTGGTCGACGCGCTGCACACGGTCGGCCTGGACGCGCTGGCGCAGGTGGACGTGGGCGTGCGCAGGCACCGGCACCAGGACGGGCAGGCGCTCGGCCGGATGGCCGCGGCGATCTACCGCACCGCCCAGCTGCGGCTGGCCCGCGGCCACCTCGTACGGCCCCGGCTGACCCAGTTCGACCGCGGGGAGCAGGGCGGGTTCGTACCGCGGACGACCGACGTGGACACCGAGGAGCGGCCGCCGATGCGGGACATACCGGAGTACGCGGAGCGGCGCGCGGCATGAGGGCCGGGCGGCCGCACGTTTGAGCGGATCTATGGCGGGTTAGGTCATCGGCATGGTCTCCTCCAGCTCAGGTGCCCAGGTTCTTGTCGCGTCCAACCGCGGTCCGGTCTCCTACGCCTTGGGCGAGGACGGCACGCTGACCTCCCGGCGGGGCGGCGGCGGTCTGGTCTCAGGTCTCTCCGCCATCGGCCCGGACGCCGGGGCCGTGTGGGTGTGCGCCGCGCTCGGCGACGGCGACCGCGAGGCGGCCCGGCGGGCCGCCGCCGGCGACGGGCTGCTGGACCCCGGCGACACCGGTGGACAGTCCGTCCGGATGCTGGACATCGCGCCCGGGGTCTTCGCCGACGCGTACAACGGCGTCGCCAACTCCGTGCTGTGGTTCGTCCACCACCTGCTCTACCAGACGCCGCTGGAGCCCGCGTTCGACGCGGACTTCCGCGGCCAGTGGGCGTCGTACGAGGCGTACAACGCCGCCTTCGCCGACGCGCTCGCCGAGGCCGCGGCGCCCGGCGCGGCCGTCCTCGTGCAGGACTACCACCTCACGCTGGTCCCGGGGATGCTCCGCGAGCGCCGCCCCGACCTGCGCATCGGCCACTTCTCGCACACCCCGTGGGCGCCGCCGGACTACTTCCGGCTGCTGCCGGACGACGTCGCGGCCGAGGTGCTGCGCGGGATCCTGGGCGGCGACCGGGCGGCGTTCCTGACCCACCGCTGGGCCGAGGCGTTCGCGGAGTGCTGCGCCGCGGTGCTGGGCGCCGAGGTCGCCAGAGACGGCGCGTCGGGCCTGCGCGTCACGTACGAGGGCCGGACCACCCGGCTCGGGGTGCACGGCCTGGGCGCCGACGCGGACTTCCTGCGCGAGCGCTCCCGGCAGCCGGACGTCGACGAGCGGCTGGCGGACCTGCGGGAGCAGATCGGCACCGCGGAGGACGGCACGCCGCGGAAGACGATCGTGCGGGTGGACCGCACGGAGCTGTCGAAGAACATCGTGCGCGGCCTCCAGGCGTACCGGCGGCTGCTGACCGACCGCCCCGAGTGGCGCGGCCGGGTGGTGCACATAGCGTTCGCCTACCCCTCGCGGCAGGACCTGGCGGTGTACCGGCAGTACACCGAGGAGGTCTCGCGGCTGGCCGGGGAGATCAACGACGAGTTCGGCACGGACGGCTGGCTGCCGGTCGTGCTGCACGTGAAGGACGACTTCGCACGTTCCCTGGCCGCCTACCGGCTCGCCGACGTCGCGCTGGTCAACCCCATCCGCGACGGCATGAACCTGGTCGCGAAGGAGGTGCCGGTGGTGTCCGAGGCGGGCTGCGCGCTGGTCCTCTCCCGGGAGGCCGGGGCCTGCGCGGAGCTGGCGGAGGACGCGCTGGTGATCAATCCGTACGACATCGGGGGCACGGCGGAGGCGCTGCACGCAGCGCTGACCATGCCACTCGATGAGCGGGCCGAGCGCGCGAAGCGGTTGGCTGCGGCGGCGACTGCGCTGCCGCCGGCGCAGTGGTTCCTGGAGCAGCTGCGGGCGCTTGGCGGCTGACGCCGCGCGGTTCCGGGCTGCCGGGCCCTGCGGGGCTGTGGCCGGCGGGTTCCGGGCTGCCCCGGGCGGTGTGGCTGCCGGCTGACCCGCCGTTGTTGGCTGGTCGCGCAGTTCCCCGCGCCCCTGCGGGGCGCGCCCTCATGCCTGCGGCGCGCTCGCCTCCGCCAGCGCCGTGAGCAGATCCACCACGCCCGCCGGGCCCGGTACCACCAGGTCCGCGCGGTTCGCCAGTTCCTCGGCGCCCTCGCCGACCGTTGCCGAGCTGCATACCAGGACCCCGGGCAGGCCCTCGGCGCGCAGCGCTTCGACGGCGGCGTAGGCGGCCAGGTCTCCGAGGTCGTCGCCCGCGTAGAGGACCGCGTCGGCGTTCACCTCGCGTACGTACGAGGTGAGCGCGACGCCCTTGTCGACGCCGGGCGGGCGCAGCTCCAGGACGAAGCGGCCCGGCTCGACGATCAGGCCGTGCCGCTCGGCGAGCGCGGCCAGCGGCGCGCGCAGCGCCTCGAAGGTGCCCTGCGGGTCGGCGGTGCGCCGGGTGTGCACGGCGACGGCCCGGCCGCCCTTGGTCTCGATCGCGGCCTCGATCGCGGCCTCGGCCGGCCCGTCCTGCCAGGCTCCGGAGCGCTTCAGCAGGCCCGGCAGCTCGGCGGTCGCCGCGGCGACGCCCGGCGGCGGCGCGGGCGCCTCGATCCGGCCGGTGGCGGCCTCCCAGCGCTCCGCGCCGTAGTGCCCGAGGACGACGAGGCGGTCCAGGCCGTCGACGCCCGCGAAGCCGCCGAGCCGGACGGCCGTCTCCGCCGGACGGCCGGTGATCACTACGACGGCGCGCAGCAGCGGGGCGAGGCGCGTGAGCGCTTGGACCACGCCGGGGTGGGCGCGGGCCTGCTCGGGGTCGGGGACGATGCCGGCGAGGGTGCCGTCGAAATCGAGCGCGACGACGGCGTCGGCCGGCCGGTCGAGAAAGCCGGCCAGGCCCGCACGGCCCGCTTCGGTCATCGGCTGCGCGAGGAGGTTCTCGGGGCTGCCCATGGGGCCGAGCCTATCGGTGGGACGGGGCGTACGGAGGTCGTACGACGATCTTTCGGATCGTCAGCGGCGGGCCCGCCGCGCCTCCCGCACCCGCCGCAGGCGATTCACCGTCACCGGGTCGTGGGCGAGTGCCCGCGGGTCGTCCAGGAGGGCGTTGAGCAGCTGGTAGTAGCGGGTCGGCGAGATGCCGAGCCGCTCCCGTATGGCGCGCTCCTTGGCGCCGGGCCCGGACCAGGAGCGGCGCTCCACGGCGAGCACGGCCTCGTCGCGCGCTGACAGCCGCTCGGACGGCGATTCGGAGACCACCCGTCCACGATAGCCCCGCGGTACGACATCCCTACTGATCACCCGGCCGGACGGCCGCGGGGCCGGTCCGGCGGGCGTCACCGCGTCGCGCTGTCCGCCTCGTCCGCGATGTTCTGGATGTCGGTGAGCACCGTCGCGGGGTCGCCGTTCTTCCCGACCGCGCCGCTCATCTTCGCCTTGATGGTCTTGCTGACCAGCGGCCAGGAGGTCTTGTCGGCGGGGTAGAACTCCGCTTCCGGCAGCTGCTTCAGGAAGCTGTGCAGCTTCTTGTACTTGTCGTCCGCGAGCATCTTCTGGGAGGCGGAGACGGTGACCGGCAGCAGGCCGTAATCGCCGGAGAACCGCAGGACGTTGTCCTGGTTGTAGACGAAGTCGAGGAACTGGCCGATCTCGGCGCGGTGCCCGTGCTGCTTGAAGCCCATCATCCAGTCGGCGACGCCCATGGTGGACTTGGCCGGGCCGGTGATGCCGGGGAGCGCGACGGTGCCGTAGTCGATGCCCTTGGCCTTGGCCTGCTGCATCAGCGTGGGGTGGCCGTTGAGCATGCCGGCCTGGCCGCTCGCGAAGGCGTTGAAGCCGTCCTGCCGGTTGAGCTTCGCGGGGTCGGTGCCGGTCAGCCCCGGGGCGACGAGGTTGTCCTTGACCCACTTGAACGTGCGGATGTTCTGCCGCGAGTCGATCGTGTACTTGCCGATGGAGTCGGTGTAGCCGCCGCCCCCGCTCAGCATCCAGATCATGGTCTCGGCCTGGGTCTCTTCCGGCCCGAGCGGCAGGGCGAAAGGTATCTTCACGCCGGCGGCCTTCAGGAGCTGCGCGTCCTGCCTGATGTCGGACCAGGTCTTGGGCGGGTTCGCGATGCCGGCCTGCGCGAAGAGCTTCTTGTTGTAGAAGAGGCGGCGCGTGCTGGCCCCGAAGGGCATGCCGTACTGGACGCGGTGGTACTCCCCCGCCTCCGCGAGACCGGGCGTGAAGTCCGCCTGGGTGTTGATGGAGAGCAGGTCGTCGGCGCTGTAGAGCTTGCCCTCGGCGGCGTAGTCGGCGTAGGCGCCGATCTGCGCCATGTCGGGGGCGTCGCCGGCCTTGACCCGCTTCTCGACCTCCTTGTCGACGTCCTTCCAGCTGTAGACGTCGACGTCGACCTTGATGTGCGGGTGCTTGGCCTCGAACGCCTCGACCACGTCGTGCCAGTAGTGCTTGCTGGAGTTGGCGGCGCCGTCGCCGTAGTCGGCGGCGACCAGCTTCAGGGTGACGTCGTCCTTGCCGACGGGGCCGCCGGAGCAGGAGGCCAGTGTCAGCGTCATGGCTGTCGCGATACCTGCCGCCGCCAGGCTCTTGTAGCGTCGCTGTACTGCCATTGCTGCCCTGTTCCGCCCTTTGAGTCCAGATGGTGCCGTACGTTCCGGGACGCGCCGCGGCGGCGGGGATCACCCCCCGTCGGGCGCATGAGCTGCGAGTCTGCCCCGCACACCCTCACAAGGTCTACACCAAACAAGGTCTCCGTTTCGCATCAGGAAAACGGAACGCCAGCCTCCTCCGGATCACCTTCCGGCCACCCCGTGCCCGCGCCGCGCCGGCGACCGGCAGACATCGCGCGCACGAACCGCCGCCCAACTCCCCATGTACGGACGTACTCACCAGCCGTCCGCCCTGACGCACCGCCACCGGCACCGCAGTGGACTAGACCTCTCGACCCTCCGCGCGGGAGACTGTTCCGCGTGAGACATGTCATCGCGCTCGATGTGGGCGGTACCGGGATCAAGGCCGCACTCGTCGGTACGGAGGCGCCGTCCGCCGACGGCACGCCCGCCCGGCCCCCCGTCCTGCTGCACGAGGCGCGCCGCCCCACCGGACGCGAGCGCGGCCCCGAGGCGGTGGTCGAAACGATCCTCGACTTCGCCGCCGAGCTGCGCGCCCTCGGTGTGCGGCGGTACGGCGTCCCCGCCGCGGCGGCCGGCGTCGCCGTCCCCGGCATCATCGACGAGGCCACCGGCACCGCCGTGTACGCCGCGAACCTCGGCTGGCGGGACGTCCCGCTGCGCGCCCTGCTCTCGGAGCGGCTCGGCGGCGTCCCCGTGGCGCTCGGCCACGACGTGCGTACCGGCGGGCTCGCCGAGGGCCGGATCGGCGCGGGCAAGGGCGCCGACCGGTTCGTCTTCCTGCCGCTGGGCACCGGCATCGCGGCCGCCATCGGCATCGGCGGCCGGATCGAGGCCGGGGCGCACGGCAGCGCGGGCGAGATCGGGCACATCGTCGTACGTCCCCAGGGCGCCCCGTGCGGCTGCGGCCAGCGCGGCTGCCTGGAGACGCTGGCCTCCGCCGCGGCCGTCGGCCGGGCCTGGGCCGCCGCCTGCGGTGACCCGGACGCCACAGCAGCGGACGCCGCCAAAGCGGTCGAGTCCGGCGACCCACGGGCCGTGGCCGTATGGCAGGAGGCCGTCGACGCGCTCGCGGACGGCCTGGTCACCTGCCTCACACTGCTCGATCCGCGGACCCTGATCATCGGCGGCGGGCTCGCCGAGGCGGGCGACACGCTGTTCACGCCTCTGCGGGAGGCGGTCCGGCGGCGGGTTACCTTCCAGCCGCTCCCCTCGATCGTTCCTGCGGCGCTCGGGGACGCCGCCGGCTGCCTGGGCGCAGGACTGCTGGCCCGGGATCTTCTCTCCACGGAGGTAACTGCCTGATGGCGGACCGAACCATCCTCAGCGGCGCCCGGGTGGCGCTGCCCGCGGGCGTCGTCGACGGCCTCACCCTCACCGTCGACGGGCACCGGCTCGCCGTGGGCCCCGCGGCCGGCGGCACCACCGTCGACCTGTTCGGGCACCTGATCGTCCCCGGCTTCGTGGACCTGCACGTACACGGCGGGGGCGGCGGCTCCTTCTCCTCCGCCGACCCCGAGGAGTGCCTCAAGGTCGCCGACACCCACCGCCGCCACGGCACCACCTCCATGGCCGCCTCCACCGTCACCGGCGACCTGGCCGACCTGGCCCGGCAGGCGGCCGTCCTCTCCGAGCTGGTCGAGCAGGGCGAGCTGGCCGGCATCCACTTCGAGGGCCCGTTCATCTCGGCCCACCGCTGCGGCGCCCACCAGCCCGAACTGCTGCGCGACCCGGACCCGGCAGCCGTACGCAAGCTGGTCGACGCGGCCCGGGGCACGGCGAAGATGATGACGCTCGCGCCGGAACTGCCCGGCGGCCTGGACTCCGTACGCCTGCTGGCCGACTCCGGCGTCATCGCGGCCATCGGCCACACCGACTCCTCGTACGACGCGACGCGCGAGGCCATCGACGCGGGCGCCACGGTCGCCACGCATCTCTTCAACGCCATGCCGGGCCTGAACCACCGCACCCCCGGCCCGATCGCCGCCCTCCTGGAGGACGAGCGGATCACCGTCGAGCTGATCAACGACGGCACCCATCTGCACCCGTCCGTGCTCCAGCTGGCGTTCCGTCACGCGGGCCCGGAGCGCGTCGCGTTCATCACCGACGCGATGGGCGCGGCCGGCATGAGCGACGGCATGTACCCGCTCGGCCCGATGGAGGTCGAGGTCAGGGACGGTGTCGCGCGCATCCACGGCGGCCCCACCGCCGGCTCGATCGCGGGCTCCACGCTCACCCTGGACCTCGCCTTCAAGCGCGCCGTCACGATCGACGGAATCGGCGTCGAAGCGGCCGTACAGGCCCTGTCCGGCAACCCGGCCCGGCTGCTGGGCATCGACGACCGCACCGGCTCCATCGAGCCCGGCAAGGACGCCGACCTGGTCGTACTGGACGCCTCGTACGACCTGGTGGGCGTCATGCGCCGGGGTGAGTGGGTGGTACGGCCGCCGCAGGCGGGGTAATCCCTGGATGCGGACGCGGTCCGGGCGGGCTCCCGCCCGGGCTGGGCCGATTGATCCGGATCCGCGGCCCCGGCGGTCACCGCGCTCTGTGCCAACTGCCGTCGCCGATGGCATGATCGCTCGCGCACTCGTCCGTACCCGGCCGTAGACCACGGCCGTCCGACCACTGCGCGGGAGGGGGAACCATGATCCTCACGGTCACGCTGAACGCCGCACTCGACATCACCTACCGGGTACCGCGGCTCCGCCCGCGCGGCACCAACCGGGTGACCGAGGTGTCCGAACGCCCCGGAGGCAAGGGCCTGAACGTCGCCCGGGTGCTCGCCGCCCTGGGCCATGACACCGTCGCCACCGGATTCGCCGGCGGCGGCACCGGCGACGCGCTGCGCGCCATGCTCGCCCAGGAGACCGGCGTCACCGACGCGCTCCTGCCGATCGGCAGCGCCACCCGGCGCACCGTCGCCGTCGTGGACACCGCCGGCGGCGAGACCACCCAGCTCAACGAGCCGGGCCCGACCGTCTCCCCCGCCGAGTGGGACGCCTTCCTCACCCGGTACCGCGAACTCCTCGACGGCGCCGAGGCGGTGGCCCTGTGCGGCAGCCTGCCGCCCGGCGTGCCCGTCGACGTGTACGCGCGGCTCACCCGTACGGCCCGCGCGGCCGGCGTCCCCGTCCTCCTCGACACCAGCGGCGAGCCGCTGCGCCGCGGCCTCGCGGCGCGGCCCGACCTCGCCAAGCCCAACGCCGCCGAGCTGGCGTCGCTGACCGGGCACAACGAGCCGCTGCGTGCGGCGCGGGACGCGCGCCGCCGGGGCGCGCACACGGTCGCGGCCTCGCTGGGCGCGGACGGCATGCTCGCGGTGACCGCGGACGGCTCCTGGCAGGCCGCGCCGCCGCAGCGGATCGCGGGCAATCCCACGGGAGCGGGCGACTCGGCGGTGGCCGGACTGCTGTCCGGCCTGGTGGAGGGCCTCTCCTGGCCGGACCGGCTGACCCGCGCGGTGGCCCTGTCGGCGGCGACGGTACGGGCGGAGGCGGCGGGCGAGTACGACCGCGCCACGTACGAGGACCTGCTTGAGCAGGTCAAGGTCACGGAGGGCCCGGCGGCCGCGTGAGCGGCCGTCAGGGGCGCGGGGAACTGCGCGACCAGCCACGACGGCGGGTCGGCCGACGACGGCCTACCGGGGCAGGGCCCATGTCGGCTCACCCGCCACGCGGCTACGGCTTGGTGACCTGCCCCTGCTTCAGCCACACCTGATCAAGATTGAAGTCGCACTGGTTCCCCTGCTCGCAGGAGATCTTGATCGTGTTGGTGCCCTTGGTGAGGTTGATCCAGGCGAAGGTCCGGGTCCAGCCCTTGTCCCACTGGCCTTCCCCGGCCCCGGCGAAGTTCTTCATGTTGAGCTTGGAGTCGCGGGCCTTGCCGTTGATCGACAGGGTCGCGTCGGCGTCCTTGCCCGGCACGCCGTACCCGACGAAGACGGTGTACTGACCGTCCTTGGGCGCGTCCAGCTGCCACGTCGCGGCGGCGCCCGGCGTGTTCATGCCGGTCACGTACAGGCCGCCGGCCGAGCGCGCTCCCGGAATGGTCTTGTCGGTGGTCGCCGTGCCGTCCAGCCGCAGGCTGCCCGCGTCGGCCTTGGGCAGGTCGGGCTCGGCCGGCTTGTCGGACGGCTTCTTGCTCGGCTCCGCGCTCGCACCGGCGGACGCCCCGGCGCCACCGGCCTCGGCGGGCTTGTCGTCGTCGCTGTTGGAGATCATCGCGACGCCGATGCCGACGCAGACCACGGCGACCACGGCGATGGCACCGATGAGCAGGCCGTTGCGGTTCCGGCGCGGGCCCTGGTCGCCGGCGCCGTGCGCCGCCGGGGCGGCCGGGCGCGGGCCGCCGTTCGGCAGCGTCTCGGGCGCCGCGTAGTGCGCGTTCTGCCGGCCGTACGCCTGCTGCTGTGCCTGCTGGCCGTACTGGCGCTCGCCGACCGCGCGCACCTGGTTGTACGACCTCCTGGGAACGCCCGGCTGCCGCACCGCCGCGCCGTCGCCCGCCGATCCCTGCGCGCCTGCCTCGCCGCCCTCCGAGCGGTAGAGGTAGCCGAACGGATCGTCGTTCTCCGGCGTGTCCGTGCCGTTACTACCGGCCGTCATTCCGCGTCACTCCCCAGCGGTCTTGCAAACTGATGTCTACGTGCAGTGATGTCCACACGCACCGTTGTCTACGTGCTTGTGAGGCCCCCTGGCGGCCAGCGCCGCATCGGCGCAGCCTACCCGGTACGGACCCGCGTACGCCGGTTCCGTACGGCCACAAGATCACTACAGGACGGTGAACGGCGGGCGCCCGGCGGGGTCGTCGGCGGTCAGCACGGTGCGGGCGTGCCTTTGGCGGGCCGGAGGTGTCTTCGGACACATGGTGGACACATGGCTTGCGGAGGGGCGCTGGGCGGCGCGAAGGCGCCCCGTCCTCCGGGCGCCCGCCGCTCCGGGGCGGCGGGCCCGCAGCCCACTCGTCTCAGCTCACTCGCCGGTTCGCCTTCGAGCGGGACCGCTTCTCGACGTACATCCGCTGGTCAGCGGATTGCAGGACCTCCTCGGCAGACATTCCGCAGCCCGCCCAGCCGATGCCGAAGCTGGCGCCGACGCGCACGGCCCGGCCGTCCACCCGGATCGGCGGGATGATCGCGTTCCGCAGCCGTACGGCCAGGTCCTCCGCGTCCGCCTTGCCCAGCCCGTCCGCCAGCACGACGAACTCGTCGCCGCCGAGGCGGGCGACCGTGTCCCCGTCCCGTACGCCGTTGGTCAGCCGCCGGGCCACCTCGATGAGTACCGCGTCGCCCGTGTGGTGGCCGAACCGGTCGTTGATCGACTTGAAGCCGTCCAGGTCGCAGAAGAGCACGGCCAGCCCCTTGGCCCCGTCGTCCTCGGGCCCGTCCGACGGCGCGACCGCGTGCACATGACTGTCGTACGCGGGGCCCGTGCGGGCCAGGTGGAAGCCCTCGAACGCCTCGGTGCCGCCGTCCGGCAGGAAGCCGTGCCCGTCGTCCTCCGCGGCGGCCGCCGAGGCGAACGCGTCCGCCTCGTCCGTGCCGGGCGGCCGCGAGCAGAGCCGGGCGCTGAGCCGGGTCCGCAGCTCGGCGCTGTTCGGCAGGCCGGTCAGCGCGTCGTGGCTGGCGCGGTGCGCGAGCTGCAGCTCGTGCCGCTTGCGCTCCTCGATGTCCTCGACGTGCGTGAGCAGGAAGCGCGGGCCGTCGGCGGTGTCGGCGACGACGCTGTTGCGCAGGCTCACCCAGACGTACGAGCCGTCCCGGCGGGCCAGCCGCAGCTCCGCGCGGCCGCCCTCGGCCGAGGTCCGCAGCAGCGTCCCGATGTCCTCCGGATGCACCAGGTCGGAGAAGGCGTAGCGGCGCATCACGGACGCCGGCCGCCCCAGCAGCCGGCAGAGCGCGTCGTTCGTCCGCAGCAGCCGGCCGTGCTGGTCGCCGCCCATCTCGGCGATGGCCATGCCGCTCGGCGCGTACTCGAATGCCTGCCGGAAGCTTTCCTCGCTCGCCCGCAGCGCCTGCTGCTCGCGCTCCAGACGGACCAGCGCACGCTGCATGTTTGCCCGAAGCCGGGCATTACTGATCGCAATCGCTGCCTGGAAAGCGAACATCTGCAACGCCTCGCGCCCCCAGGCGCCCGGACGCCGGCCGTTGCGCGGCCGGTCGACGGAGATCACGCCGAGCAGGTCGCCGCCCCCGGAGGAGGCCGCGTACATGGGCGCGAAGAGCCGGTCCATCGGATGCCACTCGTCCGGGAAGCGCGGCGCGGGCCCGGAGGTGTGCCACTGCGGGACGTCGTCGTCGTCCAGCACCCAGCCCTGGGTGTACGGGATGAAGCACAGGGCGCCCCAGCGCTCCCCCATGGCCAGCCGGCGCTCCCAGGACTCCCGGGAGCCGACGCGGCCGGACAGCAGCGCCTCGGCGCCCGCGCTCCCGGCCACCGCGGCCACCACGAGGTCACCGTCGGGCCGTACGAGATTGACCGCGGCGAGCTCGTAGCCCAGCCCGCTGACCGCTCCGTCGGCGACGGCCTGCAGGGTGTCCGCAAGGCTGCGTGCGGTGTTCAGGTCGGCGACCACTTGGTGCAGCTGCCGCAGGGTCGCAAGACGGACGTATGGCTCCGACTCGGTCTCCATCGCTCGCTCTCCCTGAGACCTCGACAGCAACTCCAGGCTTCTTGTCGTCCTCTAGTCGTCCGATTGCCACGGCCACTGAATCACAGTGAGCTGTACACCCGGTACACAGGGTCAACAATTACCCCTCGCTGTGACTCAAGTCACAGAACACGCCGTGAAGTTACCGAGACCGCATCAGGCCCCTTCCGGCGCCTCGTCGGCCCCTCTTCGGAATCACCTCGTGTGTGTTCGTAAACTTCCTGAACGCAAATTCCGTCCTCTCGTGCGCATCGGCTCCGTCGGGGGTCCTAGGACGCGGCTGGTCCCAGGGCCCGATGCGGGCGGCGCGCGGTCCCGTTTAGCGTTCATGACGTGTTCACGAACAACCCTGCCGCCGACTTCACGAGCAACCCTGCCGCCGACGTCACCGACCCGCACACCGACCGGGAGACCAGCCCTGCTCCGGAGATGATCCCGCATGCTGGTGGGGTGAGTGCCGACGAGTTCCGTGCCGCCCTGTCCCGGCTCGCTGCCGGGGTCGTACTGATCACCGCCCTCGACCCGGAGGACGATCCGGCCGACGAGGACCTCGCGGACGGCCTGCCGGCCGGGGAGGACGCGGGGATGACCGCCACCGCGTTCATGTCCGTCTCGCTCGACCCGCCGCTGGTGATGGTGAGCGTGCGCAACGACTCACGGATGGACGACATCCTGGAGCGGCAGCCCCTGTGGGCCGTCTCGGTCCTGACGGAGAGCCAGCGCAACATCGCCGGCCAGTTCGCCATGAAGGGCCGCCTCAGCGACCGCCTCCTCTTCGCGAGCGTCCCGCACGTACGGGGCGAGCGGACCGGCGCCGCGCTCGTGAAGGGCGCGCTCGCCACGATGGAGTGCCGCACGGAACAGCGCGTCGTGGCCGGCGACCACACCCTCACCATCGGCCGCGTACTGACCGCCCACACCCCGAACATCGAGAGCAATCCGCTGACGTACTTCCGGGGGCGGTACCGGAAGCTGGGGTAGGGGCCGTCGGGGCTGGGGAGGGGCCGACGGGGCTGGGCGGGGCCGGTCTCGGTGCGGGTCCGAGCCTCCGTCAGCGCCTGGCTCTCAGTGCCAGTCGCGGCCCGAGCGGCCGCGCTTTGTATCGCCGCGCTGCTTCTTCTCCCGCAGCCTGCGCTCATTGATGCCGCGCGGGATCCGCGTCTTGCGGCGCGGCTTCGGCGGCGGCGCGGACGCCTCCGCCAGCAGTGACGCCAGCCGGACCGCGGCCGTCTCGCGGTTGCGCCACTGGGAGCGGTGCTCGGACGCCCGTACGGACACCACGCCACCGTCGATCAGCCGCCCGCGCTCCCCCAGCCGCTGGAGCGCGCGCTCCTTCCAGACCTCGGGCAGCGCGTCGGTCGCGCCCAGGTCGAAGCGCAGCTCCACCTGGCTGTCTGAAGTATTGACATGCTGGCCGCCCGGCCCGGAAGACCGTGAGAAGCGCCAGACCAGCTCCGACTCCGGGAGAACGACCGAACCGCGGATGACATAGGGGCCGGACATGCCCCCCATGATCCCGCGTCCGCCCCCGTTCCGTCACCCGCATTTCACCGGCCGCCGGGGATGGCCGGCAGGGCAGTCGGCAGGGCAGTCGGCGGGGCGGCCCTCGGGGACGGCATCAGGACTTGGCAAAGAAAGTAAAGGAAGCTGGAACCTCTTGGTCCCCGGCCGACGTTGTGCAGGGTGACGGTAGCTTCGTCCGCAGTACGGAGCCCGACGATTCGACGAGTCGACAAGGAAAGGGACTTCCCATGGCTGTAAGCCTGTCCAAGGGCGGCAACGTCTCCCTCACCAAGGAGGCCCCGGGCCTGACCGCCGTCACGGTCGGCCTCGGCTGGGACGTCCGCACCACCACGGGCACGGACTTCGACCTCGACGCGAGCGCGATCGCGGTCAACCCGAGCGGCAAGGTCTACTCGGACCAGCACTTCGTGTTCTTCAACAACAAGGCCACGCCGGACCAGTCCATCGTGCACACCGGTGACAACCTCACCGGCCAGGGCGAGGGCGACGACGAGCAGATCAACGTCAACCTCGCCGCGCTGCCCGCCGACGTCGAGAAGATCGTCTTCCCGGTCTCCATCTACGACGCGGAGAACCGCAGCCAGAACTTCGGCCAGGTGCGCAACGCCTTCATCCGCATCATCAACCAGGCCGGCGGCGCCGAGATCGCGCGCTACGACCTCAGCGAGGACGCGGCCACCGAGACCGCGATGGTCTTCGGTGAGCTGTACCGCAACGGCGCGGAGTGGAAGTTCCGCGCGGTCGGCCAGGGCTACGCCTCGGGCCTGGTCGGCATCGCCCAGGACTTCGGCGTCAACGTCTGAGGCTCATCGCCCGTCAACGCCTGACGGAGATGCCCGTCCACGTCTGACGGTCATCGCCGTCCACGTCTGACGGTCATTGCCGTACGGCGTGCCGGGAGGCCCGTCCGGCCCGCGTTCGCGCGGGCGGGCGGGCCTTCGGCGTGCGTTCGCGCGGGCGGGCC
Organism: Streptomyces sp. NPDC053542; assembly: GCF_044544685.1. Taxonomy (NCBI): domain Bacteria; kingdom Bacillati; phylum Actinomycetota; class Actinomycetes; order Kitasatosporales; family Streptomycetaceae; genus Streptomyces; species Streptomyces sp. NPDC053542. Next base: position 155,423 of record NZ_JBITXL010000008.1, on the reverse strand, counting down.
TTCGGCGTGCGCGGAACTCCCTCGCGCCCGGCCGCGGGCCTGGCCAGCATGGGCGTATGCAGCTTGTACTGGAACCACTCTCGTCCCTCCTCGCCGCACACGACGGGCACCTGCCGTCACCACTCCTCGACGAGCTGACGGATCTCTATGCGTCCAACGCCGCGTTCTTCGCCCTCAGCGGCGACTTCCCCGACCCGTACGCCATCCGGCGCGACGAGGTCGCGTCGAGCATCAACGGGGAACTGACCCACCCGGCCGCCGAGGTACTCCTCGCCCGCGAGCACGGCGGCGGGCACGGCGGCGAGGACGGCAGTAAGCACGGGAACGAGCACGGCCGGCTGACCGGAGTGGCCGTCACCCTCACCGAGCACCCGGACCCGATCGACCCGTATCCGTGGATCGGCCTGCTGCTGATCCACGGCGCGTACCAACACGCGGGCCGGGGCCGCCGGTTGGCGGCGCAGGTCGAGGCACGGCTGCGCGCGGCCGGCCACGACGGCGTACGCCTGGCCGTCCTCGACGCCAACCCGCAGGCGCTCGTCTTCTGGTCGACGCTCGGCTACCGCGCGATCGACCACCGCACGGACCACGCCATGAACCGCCCGTGCACCGTCCTCCACAAGGCCCTTTAGGCGAGTCGTTCCGGGGGCTGGCAACCGGCGGTTACTCAGGCGGCTTCGAGCGGCAGCGCTAGGCGGCTTCGACCGGCGGCGCCGCGGAGGGCTCGGCCGGCGGCGCGGCGAGTGCCGCCAGTTCGTCGAGGGACACGCCGAGCGTGGCGCCCAACGCGGCGACCGTGAAGAACCCCGCCGTCGGCGCCCGCCCCGTCTCGATCTTGCGCAGCGTCTCCGCCGAGAGCCCCGCGGCCGCCGCGATCTCGACCATGCTGCGTTCGCCGCGCGCCGCCCGCAGCAGCGCGCCCAGCCGCTCGCCGCGCTCGCGTTCCCATGGAGTCAGAGGTGTACGGACCATGCCCGTGATACTAATACCGGTAAAGAAATACCGGTATAAAAATTGGCGACCGGTTGGCGAACCGACTGCCGACCGGCCGACGGCCCGCGTCGTCAGCCGATTCCCGCACCCGCGCCCGCAACCGCAGCCGCAGCCCGCATCACGGAGGTTCCCCATGGTCGAGATCAAGACCGACACCGCACTCGAAGCCATGCGGCCCGCGGGCCGCGTCGTCGCCGACATCCTCACGGCCGTACGCGCGGCAGCCGCGCCCGGCGTGCGGCTGAGCGAACTGGACGAGGTCGCCCGCTCGGTACTGGCCGAGGCCGGCGCCCGCTCCCCCTTCCTCCACTACCGCCCGTCCTTCGCCCCCACCCCCTTCCCCGCCACCATCTGCACCTCCGTCAACGACGCGATCGTGCACGGCATCCCGGGCCCGTACCGGCTGCGCGACGGCGACCTGCTCAGCATCGACTGCGGCGCGACCGTGGACGGCTGGGCCGGCGACGCGGCGATCACCGTCGCCGTCGGCACGCCGCACCCCGAGGACCAGCGCCTCATGGACACCACCCGGCGCGCGCTGGAGGCAGGCATCGCGGCAGCCGTCGTGGGCGCCCGCATCGGCGACATCTCGCACGCCATCGGCAGCGTCGGCCGCGCCGCCGGCTACGGCATCCCGGCGGACTTCGGCGGCCACGGCATCGGCCGCCAGATGCACGAGGACCCGTCGGTACCGAACGAGGGCCGGCCCGGCCGCGGCTTCGTACTCCGGCACGGCCTCGTCCTCGCCATCGAGCCGATGTTCCTGTCCGGCGGCCACGACGCGTACCGCGCGGCGGACGACGGCTGGACCCTGGTCACGACCGACGGCAGCCGCGCCGCCCACTTCGAGCACACCGTCGCCATCACCGACGAGGGCCCCCGCATCCTCACCCAGTCCTGACCCCGCAGGTCTCACCCGACCTTGGTCCCCGTCCGTTCCCCCTCCAGCCCTGCGACCCGCCCATCTCACCCAGCCCCGGCCCCCTGCCCGTCTCACCGAGTCCTGACCCCCGCCCCTGTCCGTCTCACCCGGCCCCGGCCCCGGCCCCCGCCCGCACCCGAGCGAGCACTCCGACCGACGTGCGACCATCACCTACGTGATCGACCTCGGCTACTCGCTCTCCCGGCGCTTCCCTGACCCCCCGCAGACGGACTACCGCACCGCGGACGCCCGCGCGCTGCGCCACGATCTGTTCTGCGGGGACGTCTACCTCGCCGACACCGAGACGGACCGGGAGCTGTCCACGGCCTGGGGCTGGGTGCCGGTCCTGGACTTCGCCTGGGCCCTGTGCGACATCGTCGAGCGGCTCGACCGCGACCCGCACGGCAGCCGCGCCGCCCGCCCACAGCACGCCGAACTGGACTTCACCGAGTCGGCCGACCGGATGCTGTTCGAGCGCCGCTTCGGCTGGGTCGACGTCACCGCCGACTGGGTACCGGCCGACGAGGCCCCGCTCAGCTTCAACCACGCCGCGCTCCGCCGCGAGGCCCGCGACTTCCTGCACGACCTGATCGCCGACCTCACGGACATGCACGACGGGCTGGCCGACAACCCGCTCGTATGGGACCTCCAGGCCCGCTTCCCCCGCGTCTGATCACGTCCCCTCCCCCGCTCCTCACTCCACCAGTACGCCCACCTCGGCCGCGAAGGCCGGGGCCAGGTCCATGAGCTGCGACGGGCTGATCACCGCGCCCGCCAGCCGGTCGACGCCTTGCGCGATGTCCAGGGCCGCCGCGCCCCGCAGATCGACGTCCCGCATCCGCACCTGAGTGAAGTCCGTACGCGCCATCGTGCAGCCGTCGAACGTCACGCGCTCCAGCTCGGCCCCGCCGAAGTCCGCCTCCACCAGCACACAGTCCTCGAACGCGACGTCCCGGAGCTTCGCCTTGCGCAGATTGAGGAAGTCCAGCTTCCCGCCGCGCACCACGACCCGCTCCAGCACCGCCCCGTGCAGTTGCGTCCCGCCCAGCCGCGCGTCCCGCACCTCCACATCCCGCAGCGACACCTGCGAGAGGTCCGTGCCGACCCCGCGCACCCCCTCCAGCACGCTGTCGATGAACCGCGCCCGGCTCAGCACCGTCTCGTCCCACGCGCACCGCCGCACCGCGCAGTCCATGAACCGGGCGCCCCGCGCCGACTGCCCCGCGAAGTCCGCGTCGGCGAACTCCAGTCCGTCGTAATCCCCCTCCGGCTCCCACTCCCCTCCGTCGTACGCCACCAGCTCCGGAAGCCGGACCTCCGGCCGCCGCACGGCCCGCACCGTCCGCCCCGCGTCCCCGCCACGCCCGGCCAACCCGGCCACCCCGACCACCGCCCGTCCTTGCTGTCGCCTCGGTCCCGCCCCGTCCTGATCCATCGTGCACCCCACCACTGACAATGGACGCCGATACCGGCCCTGACCTGCGGAAACCTGACCTGCGAAAACACCGAGGCGACAGCTAGGACGTGTCCGCAAGACGCGCCCTGACTGCCCTGATCGCCCTGACTGCCCTGACTGCCCTGATCGACCTGGTCGCCCTGGTCGCCCTGGTCGCCCTGGTCGCCCTGGTCGCCCTGGTCGCCCTGGTCGCCCTAGCTCACGATCCCCATCTCCCGAGCCGTGTTGTTCAGCCGCCGGCCGCCCGTCTCCGTGCACGTCACGATGTCCTCGATCCGCACCCCGAAGCGTCCCGGCAGATAGATCCCGGGTTCGATCGAGAAGCACATCCCCGGTACGAGGGGCAGGTGTTCGCCCTCGACCATGTACGGCGGCTCGTGCGTCGTCACGCCGATGCCGTGCCCGACCCGGTGGATGAAGTACTCCCCGTACCCCGCCGCCTTGATCACCTTCCGTGCCACCCGGTCGATGTCCTGGCAGGCGGCCCCCGGCCGCACCGCCTCGAACGCCGCCTGCTGGGCCTCCCGCACGATGTCGTGGACCTTGCGCTCCTCGGAGGACGGCTCGCCCACGTGCACGGTCCGCGTGGTGTCGGACCCGTAGCCGTCCAGCAGCCCCCCGAAGTCCAGTACGACCATGTCACCGTTCTCGATGACCCGGTCGCCCGCCTCGTGGTGCGGGTCGGCTCCATTGGGGCCCGAACCCACCACCGTGAAGTCCACCTGGCTGTGCCCGTGTTCGACCAGCAGCCGCGCCAGATCCGCCGCCACGTCGCACTCCCGCCGGCCCCCGAAGGGCACCTTGAGGATGTCCTCGTACGTGGCGTCAGCGGCCGCGCCCGCCGCCGCCAGCCGCTCCACCTCGTACGCGTCCTTGACGGCGCGCAGCATCGGCAGCGCCTCCGTGAGCGAGGCGTACGCGCTGCCCGGCAGGGTCCGCTGCAGCCCCAGGAGGTGCATCGCCCACGCCGAGTCGGAGATGCCGTACCGCCGCTGCGGTTCCAGCAGCTTCGCGAGCACGGCATACGGGTCCTCGCCGTCCCGCCACCCGAGAACCTCCGTCGCGCCGGCGCCCGCGGCGTGCTGCGCGTCCGCCCGCTCCAGTACGGGCACCAGCAGGCGCGGCCTGCTGCCCACGGCGAGCACCAGGGCGGTCAGCCGCTCGGTGATCGCGGTCGGCTGGTAGCCGGTGAGCCACACCAGGTCGGGGCCGGGCGTGACGATCAGCCCGGCCAGCCCGGCATCGGCGGCCGCCCGCCCGGCCCGCTCCATCCGCCGCTCGTAGTCCTCCCGGGTCACCTCGGTAGGTTCCCGGTTCACCGCGGTGCGCCCCGATGTGCTCCCACGGGCCGCCGTCTCCGTACTCGCAGCCGCCCCCGCGCTCGCCGTAGCCGCCGTCGTCCCCTCAGAAGTCGCCATGCCCCGGAATTTACGCCGGAAGGAGCCGTCCGGGGACCGAACGTGCCGGAACGCCGGCGCCGATGCCGGCGACGACGCCGGTGAAGATGCCGGTGACGACGTCGTCACCGGCATCGGTGACACCGACATCGGCGACACCGGTATCGGTGACACCCGCTGTCAGCCCTCCAGCAGCAGCTTCTCCACCGCCGCCAGTTCGGCGCAGAGCGCCAGCCCCTCCAGCGCGTCGCCCAGCTCCTCCAGGCGGGGGTAGCTGGGTGCGATGCGGATGTTGCGGTCCCGCGGGTCCTTCCCGTACGGGAACGGCGCTCCGGCCGGCGTCAGCACGACGCCCGCCTCCTTGGCGAGATGCACGACACGGGAAGCGCAGCCGTCCAGGACGTCCAGGCTCACGAAGTAACCGCCCTGCGGACGGGTCCAGGTCGCGATGCCGGTGCCCCCGAGCCGCTTCTCCAGGACGGCGTCCACCAGCTCGAACTTGGGCCGCAGCAGCTCGGCGTGGCGCTCCATGAGGGCGTGCACGGCCTCGGCGTCGGGCAGGAAGCGGGCGTGCCGGAGCTGGTTGATCTTGTCCGGGCCGATCGTCCGCTTGGCGAGGTGGCCGAGCAGCCAGCTGACGTTGGCGGGCGAGGAGCCGAAGAAGGCCACACCGCTGCCGGCCGCGGTGATCTTCGAGGTGGAGCCGAAGACGAATACCCGGTCGGCGTTGCCGTACTCCGCGCACAGTCCGAGGATGTCGGCGACCGGCTCACGGTCACCCCGCAGCTGGTGAACGGCGTAGGCGTTGTCCCAGAAGACGCGGAAGTCCGGCGCCGCGGTCTCCATGGCGGCCAGCCGCCGCACGGTCTCCTGCGTGTACGTGACACCCGTGGGGTTGCTGTACTTCGGTACGCACCAGATGCCCTTGACGCGCTCGTCGGCGACGAGGCGCTCGACCTCGTCCATGTCCGGGCCGCTCTCCGTCATCGGCACCGGAATCATGTCGATGCCGAGCTTCTCGCACAGCGCGAAGTGCCGGTCGTAACCGGGTACGGGGCAGAGCATGGCCGTCCGCCCCTCCCGCTCCCAGGGACCGGGCCCTCCGGGCAGCCCGAACAGCACGGCGTCCACCACCGATTCGTACATCAGTTCAAGGCTGGAGTTACCAAAGGCGACCAGCTGCTCCGCGGGCACCTGAAGCAGCCCGCCGAACGTCGCGCGCAGCTCGGCCAGCCCCTGGAGCCCGCCGTAGTTGCGGCAGTCGGTGCCGTCCTGCGCGGTGTGATCGCCCTCGCCCGGCAGGGACAGCAGCGGCCGCGAAAGATCCAGCTGCTCGGCGGACGGCTTCCCCCGGGTCAGATCCAGCCGCAGCCCCCGCTCCTTGAGGCGAGCGTGCTCACCACGGAGCTCTTCGAGCCGCTCGGACAGTTCGGTACGCGTGAGAGTCGTCAGTTCCATGCCAGTCATACCTGTCATCCCTGCTCAAAGTCCCGCCCGCTACTCAGTGACCCCGACCACCAGACCCGCGGGCAGCGCCGCGAGCACCTGCCCCCTGTCCCCGCCCCTCCCCCTATCCCTTCTCCTGCCCGCATGACGAGCCCGAATGGCCACCGCAAACGTGCACCCGCGAAGACCAGATGCCTGACTGATAACTGATATCGCCACTGCCCACCAAAGACCCACCAGCCCCCCCATAGCCACACACAGCCACACACACCGCTCACTGCTGCACACATCCCCGCCAACTGCGCACACCGCCCCCTCGCCCCCTCTCCCTCTCCCCGTCCGGGGCGCCCCGCTCTTCCAAGGAGGTCACCCATGCCGACAGTCACCGACCCGTACACACCCGGCACCCCCTGCTGGATCGACCTGATGGCCCCCGACCAGCAGGCCGCTCTCGACTTCTACCGCGACCTGTTCGGCTGGCAGGGCGAGGTCGGCCCGCCCGAGACCGGGGGCTACGCGGTCTGTTCGCTGAAGGGCAACCCGGTCGCCGGAATCATGGCGGCGAGGAACCCGGACGGCAGCGTGCCCGACCCGATGCCGCCGACCGTGTGGACCACCTACCTCGCCACCACCGACGTCGACGCCACCGTGAACGCGGCGACGGCCAACGGCGGCCAAGTGATCATGCCGGGCATGGACGTACTCACACTCGGCCGCATGGCGGTCATCAGTGACCCCACGGGCGCCGTCTTCGGCCTCTGGCAGGCCCGCGACTTCCCCGGCGCCGGCATCGTCAACGAGCCCGGCGCGGTCATCTGGAACGAGCTCAACACCCGCGACCCCGACACCGCCGCGTCCTTCTACTCCAGGACGCTGGGCCTCGAAGCCGCCCCCATGGAGGGCGCGCAGGGCTACTACTCACTCTCGGCGAACGGCCGCATGGTCGGCGGCATGCAGGACCTCTCCACCCTCGAGGACGCGCCCCCGGACACACCCTCGCACTGGCTGCCGTACTTCGCGGTGGACGACACCGACAGCACGGTCGCCGCCCACACCCGCGCCGGCGGCAACGTCCTCAAGCCCCCCTTCAACATGGCAGCCGGCCGAATGTCCCTCCTCCAAGACCCCCAATCCGCCCCCTTCGCCATCATCAACACAGCTCAGCCCGCCTGACTTTCCCCCGACCCGGCCCCCGTCAGCGGGTGCGCTGGATCCTTTCGAGGTGGATGCCGGTGAAGACCGCGACCTTGGCGCGCAGGGCCCAGGGATCGCAAGGCTTGCCGATGTAGTCGACGGCGCCGGCGGCGTACCCACGGGCCGAGTGCTCCGGGTCGACCCCCATGGCCGTGAGAAAGATGATCGGGATGTCACGGGTGCGGGGTCGGCGCTTGATGTGCGCCGCGGTCTCGTACCCGTCCATCCCGGGCATCTGCACGTCCAGGAGGATCACGGCGAAGTCGTCGTGATCCAGGAGAGCCTTGAGGGCTTCCCGCCCTGAGGAGACCGTCACGATCTCCTGATCGAGAGTCTCCAGCACGGCCGTCATCGCAAACCGGTTGTCGGCCTGATCGTCCACGAGCAGCACCCTCGGCATACGCAGCTGCTGCGCCCCGGCGAGAGGCGGAGGATCGTCCAGGGGCGCTGCGTCATACACGCCCACTTCCACTTCTCCCTCTTCCGCCGCGTTCCCCTCCAGACTCAACAGCTGTCGTTCCAGCAATGCGCAGCGCTCTTCTGCCCGGGCTCGGCGCAGCTCCGCCTCGCGTGCCTCGCCGGCGAGGCGTTTGACCTCCTCCTGGAGTCGGTCGCGGTCCCGGATCAGTTCGGCGAGGTCCGGGGCGGCCTGGGCCAGCGCTTCCGCCCGGGCCCGCTCCGCGACCCATTCGGCTTCGAGCTGGTGCAGCCGCACCTCCAGATCCGCGATGCGGTGCCGGCGGTCCAGCAGGGCCTCCCCGAGCACGTCCCGGTGCTCTTTGGACACGCGTGACTCCCGGTCCGCCTGCGCCAGCTGGTCCTGCAGCAACTCGACGCCATGTCTTGGCGAGGGGTTCGCCTGCACAGCGCGGCGATGCAGCGTACGCAGCAGGTCGATCGTCTCCGGCTTCGGTGGCGCGCCCCGTTGTTCCCCAAGATCGGTCAGCAGGTCTGTGACCACTTCCCACGGTGGTACCCGCGTGCCGTTCAGGTAGCGGGACAGGGCACCGGGGTCGCGCATGCGACGGGCCGCGTAGCGCCGTACCGATATCCCCAGCCCGTCGAAAATCCCGCGCAGGGCGTCGGCCAGTGCGTAGGACTCCCTGGTCAGATCCGGGTCGAGAGGCTTCAGTTCGCCCATGAACGCTCCCCTCCCGCCTCCGCCTCGGGGTTTCGGTGACGCTGCCGGTCGCCGGTGCGGGAGGCGTCGGCCCGCTCGGGCGCCACGATCCGGTTGAAGAACCCTGTTGCCACCCCGAAGCTGCCTCCTCCGCAGAGGACGCACGACGCAAGGCCGCCACCCGACAAAGCGGTCAGCACCCCGGCAGCGACGCCGGTCAGGACTGCGAGCAGCAGCACGAGCGCGGCCCTCGCTGAAAGTAGGGGATGGTCCATGACGCCTCCCACGGCGTGAACGGATGGCCTGACCACACAGCTTGGCGGACCGGGCACGTGTTGCGCCGCGTCGTCCTCGAACCCGGCAACACCCCCGGCATCAGGCTCAGCAGGAGCTTTGCCGCGGCGAGCGGTTGTTCCCCACCCCGGACGTGGCAACGGCCCCGGCAACAGCCCGGCGCCCCCTCAATGCCGTGAGCCAAGCGCAACCGTGACCGATGCGGCCGGACAGCCCCCTCTTCCGCACACCCCTGACCTGGTCGCCCTCGCCACACCCGAGGCCACAGCCCGACTCGCGCCACGCGCAGCCATGGCGCACAGCCCCGAAAAACTCCCCGCGAAAACCAGCGCTGGCAGCACGTCCACTCACGCACCGCTCACGCAAACGGCCCCGGACGAGAAGTCCGGGGCCGAGCAGAACATCTCCCTGACGGGGAAACCGCAGGTCAGCGCGTTCCATACGCAGAGCCCCCTGTCGGATTCGAACCGACGACCTTCGCTTTACAAGTTCGACCGAGGTGCCCAGGCACCGTCTAGCGCGACCGCCGCTAGTGACGCCTCACACCCCCTGACGCCTCTGTTGTCCACCGTCGTTGATGTCGATCGGTGATGTCAGGCGCGTCCCAGAAAGCATTCAGCAGCAACACCAAGCACTCAGCAGTTACTCCACATCAGCAGACCCTGCCCTCAACTCAACACGAACCGTCCCACACACCCGCCTCAAACATGTGTTCGAAAAATGCCACGGCCAGCCGTTTCTTTCGTTCCGAAGGCCGCGAAGCCAAGACCCGCCAGATCAGCGTCAGTCAACGCATCACCGAGTCCAAAGAGAGGCATCTGTTCACTCTTGGGGGCAGACGTGTGGCTGATACCATCGTGCGCCAGTTACTCGGCGCTGGCCGCATGCTAGTCCTGGGGGGACAGTGTTGCATCGAGCGGTAGTTTCGTCGCACATACGTTCGGTAGCTCACGATGCCGAAGAGCGCATCCTCGAAATACAGTTCCAAAGCGGCGCGACTTATCAATATATTAACGTTCCCGCTAATGTGCATGCCGACCTCATGAAGGCAGATAGCAAGGGAACGTATCTCGCTAAATTCATAAAGGGGAAATACGCGTACCGCATGACGCGACCAGCCCTTAGAAGGATTTAACGAAGATCGCTCCAAGCAAAACCCCACTCTCTGTCGTGACCTCTCTCAACCGGACGCCGTAACCTCTCGGCAAGGCCGAGGTCATAGCATTGCAGGGCCTGATCGAGGTAGCGAGGTATCGGCGTGCAGATCTGCGACATCGCGGTTGAGGGCTTTCGCTCCCTCGTTAGCATTCCCTTTGTTCCGATTAATAGTCAGACAATCATTACCGGTCAGAACGATGGGGGAAAGAGCACACTACTGGAAGCTCTTGACTTCCTAATCTCCGGCAAGGAACCCTCCGAGTACGATCTGTCTCAGCTGGCAGACTCGGAAGAGGTGGAAGAACAGCAGCCCATCACGCGAGTCAAACAGATCACCGTCACGGGAACCTTCCGACTGGGCCGAATCGAGTGTGAACAATTCGGACTGCCGGAAATGGTAAAGATCCGGCGCCTATACAACCCTACTCACGGGACTTGCCTGCAGATCAAGAAGCTCGTATGCAAGAATGAAGATTTGCGCGACTTGGACACGGAGAAGCTCCAATCCCTGAAGGAAATTGCTGCTAAATACCACGTCCAGCCCGCGGGGCGAGCAAACTCTCGAGAGAGTTGGCTGACACCTCTCCTCAAAATGGCCGCAGAAAAGCCTCGGATCGAGGAGTGGGTTTCCCTTTCTGGCGCTGCGTCGACAGCCCTGCCGACAGTTGTCTATTTCAAGGGTGACGCTGTCCAGGCGCCAGAAATCGTAGTACAAAACGTCCTTAGTTCCAAACTTAGAGAATACGCGAAGGGCGAGTTCCCTCAAAAGAAGATTTCGGCACTTGAAGGGGAGCTGGCCGAGTGCCTGCGCCCTGACATTGATCGAATTTGTGAGCACGTGGCCAAAAGGTGCGGATTTCCGGCGGTTCAACTCAATCCAGAGGTGCAGATCCGTCCTTCCCTTGCGAGGGTCGAGGTGAAGGTATCCAATAAGGCGGGGCATGAGGTTCCTCTATCCGCTGCTGGCACCGGTCGCTCCCGGCGAGTCTCGCTAGCGCTCTGGGAGAGCAGCAGCGAGATCCTTACGCGCGCTGCAGGCGACAGCGCACAGGAAGAAACAGGGCAGGTGGATACAGATGTGGTGTTCATTTACGATGAACCGGACACACATCTAGACTACGAACATCAGCGGCGCGTAATGAGTCTTATTCACGAGCAGTCCGCAAGACGAAATGCTCGTGTAGTCGTGGCCACGCACTCCCTCAACCTGATCGATGGGGTGGACATCGCCAACGTCGTGCACCTCCGCTTGGGGGAAGGGGGCACCTATGCCGAATTGCTTTCTGCGGACAGCGGCGATCAGGAAGTGCGCAAGCATTTGTCTACAATCTCTACATCGCTCGGCTTCAGGAACAGCGTACTTCTGCATGAAAGGTTCTTCGTAGCCGTCGAAGGCCCTTCAGAGACTGCAGCATTCCCCATCCTATTCAAGAAGCACACAGGGATTCCCATCCAGTCTGCGGGGATCTGCCTGTGGGACGGAGGGAACAATGAAGGCGCACTCAAATTCGCCCGGTTCTTGAAGAAGAATCAGCGGGACGTCGCGTTTGTGGTTGACAAAGACAGCCGCCTCAACCAGAAGAAGACCTTCCGCGATGACAAGCTAAAAGAGTACGGATTCGACCTGCAGCACGAATGTCACTACATTGGCCAGCCCAACGAACTAGAAGATCTCTTCTCCGACAGCGACTGGGCCGAGGTCGCCAATGTGCTTTGGAAGCGCAACGGTGAACGCGACAGTTGGGTCGAGGAAGACTTCGCTTCCCTTCGAGGGAAGAAATTCAGCTCAGCCGTTCTGGATATGCTGAAGTCAGGCTCGCCTGAGGGGCCAAAGGGAAAGGAGGCAATGATGATCGGCATCTCTTCGATGATTGATAAGCATCGCATTCCGTCCGCCCTGACGACGCTATTCGATGCGCTTGTCGAGCACGCCCAGGATGCCGGCCCCCACTACTGGGAATCCTAGACCTTGCTTTGATTGCGCTGCCGCGAAGAACGTCGCGCCTGCATACGCTTCAATCGCTGTGCAGCGGTGGGAGCTTCCCAAAGGTGCAAACCGACCGAGGCCACCCATTGGTAGCCGTGATGATGCTGAGCGTCACCACACCACCTACAGCCGTTTGGATTGGGTATGCCGACGTGATGAACGCGAGACTTGCGGACGCTAGTCATGGCGTACCACTCCTCGGTCGTTGGCTCCTAGCACTGTGTCTTGTTAGCGCCAGCTCCTACAGACTGCCAGACGACACTGACAATGACTGTATGTAGCCATCTCGTCACTCTGCGTGAGGAGCAGGTTATGGTGGGCCTCGTTTACGCTTTCCCGCTCTCGCGTCGGTGACACCTACCGCGCTGGTTTCGTTCGACGCGGCCCCTGAGCTGATCAGTACTGAGCCACCATTTGTCAGCAAGGCGTCGCCTACACCGATCTGGTGTACCGACGCATCTGCCGCACAGGCAACCCTCTCCGTTGAAACCCATCCACTCATCCACCCGAGAGGCAGTGATTCTCGTCCCCTACGCGGCGACAAGGAGGGCGCAAATTGGTCAGCCGACAGGCGCGCCGTCGTCGTGAGCCCGGACGTGCGCGCCAGCAGCGCTCAGCGCGTCCAGGACGCGGATCGCCCAGGGCACCCTCATGTACTGGGATACCTCTGCTGGCCTCAGCCGCGATACGGATCGAGCTCGGGAGACGAGATATACGACTCCGAGCGTCATGTTCTTGTAGACGCCGGTCAGGTGGTCGACCTGGACGAGGATGCTGGTCTCCCCAGGACCTCACGGCGGGTGCCGGCATGAGGGGACTCCCCCAGCTCCAGAACTCCTCCTGGTGGCTCCCACCTACCGTTGTCCGCGCGTGGTTTGCCAGGATGCGACCATCGTCGCGGCCGACCACACCAGCGAAAGATACCGAGTGCAGAGGGCTACTCATGAGCGTCAGTGAGGGCTGACGAGTCGGCTCGTGAAGCCGCCATTGCGGAGGCGATCGAATGACTCAGCGACGACGGACGGCACTGCTTGCTCGATCATGAAGCCTTGCTTCGGGTAGATCATGAGGCGTTGCAGGGCGCCTACGAGCATGTCGATGACGAGGTGCTCGTCTCCGATGGAGTCGACGTACTGGTCGTAGGTCATGGGTGATGAGGCACAGATGACTGTCTACCTCGGGCCAGAGCTGGCGGGCGGTGGCGTAGGCGCGGCGTTCCTCATACGGCTTGGTGACGAGGAGAATCGATTCGACCACTGCGCCGGCTTCGTCCAGGGCCGCGTGGGAGAAGCGGATGTTCTCGCCGGTGTTCGTTGCCTTGGGCTCCACGATGATGGCGGACTCGGGGACGCCCAGCTCGACTGCGTGCTCCTTGTAGTGCACCGCTTCGCCGTGGGGCATCCGGTCGCGAGTCGTGGGGCTGTTGGAACCGGTGAAGACGATCAGGGGCGCCAGGCCGGACAGGTACAGGTTCGCCGTGGTCGCCACACCGAGGTCGTGGCTGCCCAGGCCGATCGCGACCGAGCAGGGCCGCGGCTCGTGGTGCATCTGGTGGTAGTCCCAGATGCGGCGCGCGTCTGCCCGGGCCTGCTCGGAGATCACTGTGCGGCCTTTCCGTCGCGGGTGGAGTCGGGGACCTTGAAGTCGTACTTCCAGGCGAAGCGCGAGGCAGCGTGCAGGCCGATCGCGTACTCGACGACGGTGCCATCGGCCGTGTACGTCGTCCGGTGCAGTTCCACGACGGGTTCGCCGGCAGGCAGCTGCAGGAGCTCCACCTCGTCCGAGGTGGGGACACGGGCGAACAGTTCCTCGGTCATGTGGTCAATCTCGTACCCGGCGTCGTACAGCACCCGGAAGCCACCACCACGGCCGGTGGGTCCCGGAGTTGGGTCGACGATGCGCGTGCCTTCCACGTACTGGGGACGGTAGTAGCTGGTCAGGGTGTGCGTCGGCTGCTCGCCTTCCTTCACCAGGCGGGCCCGCGCGTACACCTCCGCACCAGGCTCCAGGCCATGCTCGGCAGCGACGGCCGGCGGGGCCTCGACACGGCTGACGCTCTGAGTCTGCTCTCCACGCCGGTACGCACGCCCAGTGGCCACGCGGTCAGCGATGAACGCCACCTCATCGGCATCGCGCCACTTGGCCTTGTCGTAGCGGGCGATGCCGAGCCGCTTGAGCGGAGTCTGCTGGCGCACGACGGTGCCGTGTCCTCGTGACGAGGTAACCAGCCCTTCTGCCTCCAGCGCTCGGTAGGCCGCATGGACGGTGAACTTCAAGCGAGGCGAGGGGGCGCGGACAGTGATCATTCAGCCGGTCGGCCTGCGAAAACCAATCCCGCCCTGTCGCTCATTATCCCGAGGCTTCCCGGCTCGTGTGTAGGGGATGTGTACCGCATCCGTACTGCTGAGCACATGCGGCACCGCCCGGTGCCCAAGCGTCGAGACGAAACCTCGCTGGGTGAGCGCAGACCGCAGGTCTCAGACCCTGACGGTCTTGCTGAGTTCCACGAAGCTAGCCCAGGAGGACGGCGGGAACGCCAAAATGCCGGCGTCCCGGTCCTTGCTGTCCCGGACCATGACCTTGGATGGATCATTGTCGGCAACTTCGACGCAATTCTCCGTCCCGGTGTAAGAACTCGTGCGCCATTTCAGGGAAACGACCACCGTCTCTCCTTCTGGTTGGAAGATCACACGTGCTGTCTATTGAAATATTGAACTGCGGTCAAGATCAACGCCCTTGCCGACTCCCCGTACACCGCTGATTGACGCAGGAGAGAGAAAGCCTTGTTGTACAGCTCGATCTCGCGAGGCTGAGTGACCGACAGTTCGGCGGAAAACGTCTCCACGAGCACGAGCTTGTCATCGAACATCGAGAATGAGTGGCCAAGCCAGATGGCTGTGGCCGCTGCGGAGGGGACCACGCCCAGACTCACCCGCGGCAACCCCATGACCGCTATGAGGCGGTCGAGCTGGGCCTTCATGACGTCCGGTCCGCCGACGTTCGAGTACAGGGCCTGCTCGCCGAGGAGCACGTTGTAGACACGTTCCCCCTCGTAGAGGTACCTCTGCCGTTCCAGTCGTTTCGCCACCGCCGCTTCGGTGTCGTTGGGGAACTCGTAAAAACAGACAGCCTGTCGGAACACCTCGGCCGCGTACTCCGCGGTCTGGAAGGTGCCCCAGACCATGTTGGGGTTCCAGATCCGGAAGACCTTCGTCTTGGCGTAGACAGGGAGCGACTTCTTCTGTCGCGACTCAGCCCCTGTCTGGAGCTGCCGACGCCATTCCAACCACAGCTCGTCGATATGGCGGACGGTGGCGATCAGATCAGGTACATGTCCCTCCTGGCCCGTCGCCCCACACCAGGCTCGAATGTCGTCTTCACTGGCGTTCTGCCGACCGTTCTCAAGGCGCGAGACTTTCGACTCCTGCCAGTTCAGGGCACGCGCGAGTGCCCGGCCACTGCTGAATCCGGCATCCTTCCGGAATCCACGCAGCCGGGCACCCAGTGCCTCACGGGCTTCCTGTGCTTGTTTGCTCACGGTTGGGTCAGAACTTGTACTCGTTGTGGGGGACGGCCATTGCCCAGAGCCGGTCGCGTGTGCGCCGGCACTCTGCCACGGTCTCGGGGCCGTCGATGATCTCTGATCCCAGTACGCGACCATCGGGATCAAAGTGACCGACAGCGAGTAGGCGATCGTCGTACAGCCACCAGTCGTTGCCAGCTACGGGGAACGTGATGTCTTCGGGCAGGAGGTGCCGCGGAAGCCATCGGATGTCCTCGCCGGCCTCGGTGTTCAGGTGAGTCAGGGAATGCTCCCACCTGATGTACTGAGAGTGCGGCTCGGTGATGATTCGGAGCCTGCGAACGGTTTTCCCTTCTCCGGTGACTCGCTTTATGAGCGTCCTCCAGGAGTCGAACCACTCGTAGTCATCGGGCTCGCCCCTCTGCCACCGTACGTACGGCGTGTCTTCGACGGGCGCCCCGTAGTCGTCCCTCAGCTCCAAGTGGAAAGCATCGTGCGAGAAGCTCTCAAAGAGCTGGTTGCGCTCGGCGCTGGAGATCAGCTCCACGCGGTTCCTCCAGTAGGGCAGTGATCGCGGCCTTGGAGACCTCGACCACGGTCTCGTAGTCCGGGATCTCCATCTGTGCCAGCGCCTCGACGTCAGTCACCTCGCGGCCTTGCACAACGTACGTGCCTCCCGGCGTGAGGATCATGAGTGGGGCGTCAAGACGCCTGAACTCGCCTGCGGGAAGACCGTCCTTCTCCAGGTGCTCGAACAACTCGGTGGGCACCTCCACAGCCGTCTGGCCCTCGGGGATGGCGAGCTGCATGAGCAGGTCGTTGGCGAAGATCTTCCATCCCTGGACGAGGTAGGAGTCACGGTCGGTGGCGTACAGGGTTGGACAGTCCCCCACGTTGGAGTTCTTGCCAAGGAACCGTAGCTTCATGGCGTTTCTCCTGTCTGCGGCCTTGCGCGAGATTGCGCGCCACACCGATGGTCGAGGCTGCATTCGAGGCCGTCAATCGGCTTGCTGCAAACTCGCGCAATCTCCTTGGGGGTTGGTTCCGGTGCCCTCTACGTTCGTTCTCGCATCCGCGTGACGCCGCCGGGCCCGGCCCGTCGGTGATGGAGAGCGTCCCGGCCTTGCTCGGCCAGGTGTTCCACCGCCCCGGAGGGAAGCCCCGTGACCATGACCGTGACTCGGCCCCACGCGATAGGAGCCCCCGGCTACAGCCAGACATGGCGCTGTGAGCCACCGACAGTTGGACGTGCTCGGAGCCTGGTCAAGACAGCTTTGAACACCTGGGGACTCGTATGTCTGGTGGACCGGGGAGAGCTCATCGTGTCCGAGCTGGTCACCAACTCCGTTGAGCACAGCCAGTCCCGAGTAGTGCGGGTGAGCATCACCCGCCCGAAGTCCGCGTTGGTGGTCATCGCCGTATCGGACAGGTCGAAGACTCCCCCTGCCTACCAGGTTCCCGCGGAGGACGCGGAAGGCGGGCGCGGCCTCTACCTCGTGGACGTGACGGCGGACTGCTGGGAGACCGTTGTCCGGCACTGGGGAAAGATCGTGCGCGCCGAGCTGCGCGTCAAGGAGGACGGCTAATGGCCCGGCGTGCGAAGGAACGCACACCTTTCGATCCAACCAATCAGGAACTCAACGTTCAGCGGCTGCTGAACCCACCCCGCCGCACGCTCTTCGAGCGAGCACGCCCGGCCTGGTGGGCAGCCGAAGACTGGTGGTGCCGGCACGTCACCGAGCGCGCGCTGTACCGGCACCTCGACGGGCTGAGAGACGCGTTCCGCGTCCAGCTTCCCCCTGAGTGGGGCGCCCCAGAGCATGACGCGGAGGCGCTTCAGCGGCTCAATGAACGGATCGCGGCGCATCGCGATCGCACCTCCCCATGACCGCCCGCCCGGGTTGCGAGGACGGACAGCTGCAGCCCAGGCGGGCCACCAGCCCCGTTCCCGCCTCTTCGCCGCCCCGGGAGGTGCTGTGGGTGCGTTCTGTACGGGTCTGGGGATCAGCGGTCGCAGCCCTCGTCCCGGCCCCTGGCGGCACCGTGGGCGCCCGTTCGCGGGTCGGCTGGGGCGATCATGCCTCCTGAGTGAGCAGGCGCGCGTCTCTCACTTCAGCGTGTTGCGTCGTCCGCGACCGTGCTGCCAGCACGCCGTACACCTGCTGATACGCCGACGCGCCAGACGTTCGCCGATCGTCAGGACGCGCAGCGGGAAGCGATCAGTCGTATGGATCAGCTGCTGGAGGGGCGCGTCGAGCGCGAGCGGTGATCTTTCCACCGGTCGGCTGATGTCAGGTGTGGATGTCAAGCGCCCCGGTCGAGCCCTCAAAAGGGCCCGTCCGGGGCGTTTGCACTGTTCAGCGCGCTGTCGCGCCTAGAGCCCCCTGTCGGATTCGAACCGACGACCTTCGCTTTACAAGAGCGGTGCTCTGGCCAGCTGAGCTAAGGAGGCGTGTCTGGTGAAGTGTACCCAGGGCTGCAGGTTACCTGGGTCGAGAATTTTGGTGATGTCCGGGCTACTGACACCGGGTGCCGGTGCCGGTACCGTCCCTGGCAGCCCGTGTGCAGTGGACTACACCACAGCGCGCGCCGGGCTGCCCATTCATTCCTTTACTCGGATCGTCCGGCACGTTCCTGCCGGTGAAGGGACACATCACCATGGCTACGGTCACGTACGACCAGGCAACCCGCATCTACCCGGGTTCCGACAAGCCCGCCGTCGATCAGCTCGACATCCAGATCGAGGACGGGGAGTTCCTCGTCCTGGTCGGGCCGTCCGGGTGCGGCAAGTCCACCTCCCTGCGGATGCTCGCGGGCCTGGAGGACGTCAACGGCGGCTCGATCCGCATCGGGGACCGCGACGTCACGCACCTTCCGCCCAAGGACCGGGACATCGCCATGGTGTTCCAGAACTACGCGCTCTACCCGCACATGACGGTCGCGGACAACATGGGCTTCGCGCTGAAGATCGCGGGCGTGAACAAGGCCGAGATCCGGCAGAAGGTCGAGGATGCGGCGAAGATCCTGGACCTGACCGAGTACCTGGGTCGGAAGCCGAAGGCGCTGTCCGGTGGTCAGCGGCAGCGTGTGGCGATGGGGCGCGCGATCGTGCGTGAGCCGCAGGTGTTCCTCATGGACGAGCCGCTGTCCAACCTGGACGCGAAGCTGCGTGTACAGACGCGTACGCAGATCGCGGGGCTGCAGCGCCGCCTCGGGATCACGACCGTGTACGTCACGCACGACCAGGTCGAGGCCATGACGATGGGTGACCGGGTGGCCGTGCTCAAGGACGGGCTGCTGCAGCAGATCGACTCGCCGCGGAACATGTACGACCGGCCGGCGAATCTGTTCGTGGCGGGGTTCATCGGGTCGCCCGCGATGAATTTGGTGGAAGTTCCCATCACGGATGGCGGGGTGAAGTTCGGGAACAGTGTCGTACCGGTCAGCCGGGAGGCGCTCAGCGCGGCGGCGGACAAGGGCGACCGTACGGTCACGGTCGGCGTGCGGCCCGAGCACTTCGACATCGTGGAGCAGAACGGCAGCGCGGCCAAGACACTGGCCAAGGAGGCCGCGGACGCTCCGGCCGGGCTCGCCGTGACGGTCAACGTCGTCGAGGAGCTGGGCGCGGACGGGTACGTGTACGGCACCGCCGAGGTCGGTGGCGAGGTCAAGGACCTGGTCGTCCGCGTCAACGGCCGGCAGGTGCCGGAGAAGGGCACGCAGGTGCACGTCGTGCCGCGGCCGGGCGAGACGCACGTCTTCTCGACGTCGACGGGCGAGCGCCTCAGCGACTGAGCGAGCGGCGAGCGCCTCAGCGACTGAGGCAGGGAGGGCCGGACGGCTCGGGGAGCCCCCGGAGAGGCCCGGGGGCTCCCGGGGGCAACACACACCCCCGCGTCACGCCCCTGAGCATGTTGTAGGTGCCCGGAACGGGTGAGTTTGGTGGTGGGCGGGGCGGTCTTCCTTGCGGAGGGCCGCCTCGGCCGCCGTTTTCGCTGCTCGGCCCGCTGGTTCAGGGGGACGGGAACTTCCTGCCGTACGGGCGGTTTGGGGCGACGGGTGGGTTGGGGAGGTACGTGAGCTTCCCAGTTGTCGACAAATACCCCGGCAGTTCCGCCATTTCGAGCAGTGTGCGTCAACATCATGTAACGCACGACAGGCGAATTCATCCCTCGACCGGGTGACTAAATGTCGCCATATCATCACTGCTCGCTACCATCACGGACGTGAACTCCGCAGCCCGGCGTATCGGCCGAACTCTCGCTCTCGTCCTGCCCGTCGTCCTCGTGCTCTCGGGGACGCTCGCCGTCACCCGCGTGCCGTGGGCCTCGCCGACCTCCGAGTCGCAGGTGCTCACCGCGTCCTCCGGTACGGTCACCAGCCACCAGCAGCCCCACAGAGCCCCGCAGGACGTCCTGCGCGACCAGCTCCTGGCCGAACTCCAGGAGAAGAACCCGGGGACCGCCCTGACCCACCTCCAGGAAGCCACCACCAAGCGTCCGTCGCTGGCCAAGCACTGCGCGTCCATCGCCCGCGCCCTGGGGCGCGCCGCCGTCCAGAAGTACGGCGCCTCGCACCGTGCGCAGGCGTACTCGCGGCCGGTCTGTGACACGTCGTTCGCGAGCGGGGTTGCCTCTGCGCAGTGACAGGTGCAGTGGCAGGTGAAGTGACAAGTACAGCGACAGGGTCAGTGACAAGTGCAGTGGCAGAGTCAGTGTCCAGTGCAGTGGCACAGTCAGTGACAGGTGTAGTGACACGGTCAGTGACAGGTGTCATGGCCTCTCGTCGCTCCCCGGAAAACGGTCGTCGGCCCCCTGGTCGCGGTGACCGCCGTCGGCCGCCGCGATCACCGCATAGGGTGCGGATCATGACAGGCGTCCCGTACCCGCATCCCACGCAGGCCGTGGTCCTGGCAGGCGGCCAGGGCTCGCGGCTCCGCCCGTACACCGATGACCGGCCCAAGCCGATGGTCGAGATCCCGGGCACCGGGACCCCGATCATCGGCCATCAGCTCGCCTGGCTGGCCACCGAGGGCGTCACCGACGCGGTCGTCTCCTGCGGCCACCTCGCCGACGTCCTCCAGGACTGGCTCGACCAGGCCGACCTGCCCTTGCGGGTTACCACGGTCGTGGAGACCGAACCGCTGGGCCGCGGCGGCGGACTCAAGTACGCCGCCGCCTCACTCCCCCGCCCCGACCAGCCCTGGTACGCCACCAATGGCGACATCTGGACGCGCTTCTCCCTGCGCGAGATGGCGGACTTCCACCACGAGCGGGGCGCGGAGGCCACGCTGGCGCTGGCCCGGCCGCGGATCCCCTGGGGCGCCGTCGAGACGGATCCCTTCGGGCACGTACTGGACTTCATCGAGGCGCCGCCGTCGCCGTACCTGATCAACGCGGGCGTGTACGTCTTCTCGGCGGCCTTCAGAGGGCTGCTGCCGGACCGCGGCGACCACGAACGCATGACGTTCCCGCGGCTCGCGCGCGAGCGCCGGCTGGCAGGTTTCCCGCTGCCGCACGGCGCCTACTGGCGCGCGATCGACACGGCGAAGGATCTCACCGAGGCCGCGAGCGAACTCGCCAGGTACGGCCCCGGACAAGGACACGGACACAGCCAGAGCCGGGCCTTCTGAACGGATACGGGAACGGATACGGGCGCGGGAACGAATACGGGCGCGGGCACGGATACGGACGCGCGCCTGGATAGGGGCACTCGTCCTGGAGACAGGCGGCCCGTCCTACCCGTCATTCCCCCGACTCGCCCGTACACAGCCACACGTGCCTGCCACGACGGTCAGCGCTGCCAGGCCGCCGATCGTCCTTCCGTACGCGCCGGGGTCCAGGTCCACTTCCGTGTCCGCGTCCTCCAACGGAGCGGCGGCGCCCTCGGGGTCGTACAGCACGCGCAGTTTGTCACCCGGCTCAACCCTTCCCCGGTCGCAGCCGTCCGACAGCTGAAGTGAGATCTCCCGGCCGTCGCGGGTGCGAAGCGTGGACTCGTCGGTCTTGCCTCCGTCGATCTCGACCACGACGGCCTCGGCCCACCGGCCCCACCTCTCCAGTCCCCGCTCGTCGCCGGCCTCTTGGGTGATGATCGGCAGCACGATTGCGGCGGGGAGGGCGACGGTGAACGCCGTAACGGCCAGTTTCGGCGTCTTCTTGTGCGTGACGTGGCGGAGCAAGTAGGCCGGCACCCCGACGAGCGCCAGGGGTATCAGGTGGAATCCCGACTGATCGGCGAGGCAGGCGAGGCAGGCGAGGCATCGTCGGGCGAACTGGGCAGACGACCTGGGCAGACTGTCAGACGAACTGGGCAGACGAACTGGGCGGGAATCCCCGCCCAGTTCGCCGCAATATGCCACCGACCGCCGTGGCGCCACCCACCGTCGTGGCGCCACCGACCGTCGCGCACACCCCCGGTCGTCGCACACACCCCCGGTCGTCAGCCCAGCAGCCCGCCCAGCGTGCCGCCGCTGGAAGAGCCGCCCGAGGAGCCGCCGGAGGACGAGCCGCCCGAGGAGCCGCCCGTCGTGCCGCCGCCCGTGCCTGCCGTGGAGGTCGGGGCCTGGGTGGCGGCCGGCGGGTCGGCCGGGGTCGACTGCTGCGGCGGGCCGCTCGTGGTCCGGCCGGGCTGGACGCCCTGGGTGGCGCCGGCCGTCTCCCTGGCCGTGCTCGGCTGTGAGGGCTGCGGGGAGGCCGAGGAGTCCGTACCGCGGGAGGCGCCGGCGGTGGGCGAGGCGCTGCTGCCCTGCGAGGCGCCGGCCGT
The DNA here is from genome assembly GCF_044544685.1 of Streptomyces sp. NPDC053542. Taxonomy (NCBI): domain Bacteria; kingdom Bacillati; phylum Actinomycetota; class Actinomycetes; order Kitasatosporales; family Streptomycetaceae; genus Streptomyces; species Streptomyces sp. NPDC053542. The sequence continues at coordinate 133,168 of NZ_JBITXL010000008.1, read as the reverse complement.
GCGGCCGCTGTCCGTACGGCCGGGGGCTTCGCGCGGGGTGTGCAGCGGGCGGCCGGGCAGGCTGTTGGTCGGCGGCTCGCCCGGCTTCGGGACGGTCGGGCCGGAGGCGGACCGTACGGCGCCGCCCAGGAGGGAGCCGATCAGCAGCGTGAGGCCGGCGACCACCGCGGTCATCACGGCGCCGCGGCGCAGTACCCGGCGCCGCAGGTCCCAGACCTCGACGCGGGGTCCGAGGTTGCGCCATGCCTCGCCGGCCAGCCGCGCGTCCAGGGAGTAGACGGGGGCGCCCGCGATGATCAGCGGGCTCCAGGCGGCGAGGTAGATGATGTCCGGCGCGTCGTACACAGGGACGTTCCGCCAGCTGACGGTCATCAGGAGGGCCGCCGAGAGCAGCGCGCCCAGGGAAGCGGCGACCCGCTGCCAGAGGCCGCAGACGGTCAGTACGCCGACGACGACCTGGAGGAAGGCGACGGTGAGGCCGGCGCCGACCGGGTGCGCGAGCGCGAAGTCGCGCAGCGGCGTGGCGAGCGCCCACGGGTCCAGCGACTCCAGCCACTTGACCATGGAGCCGCGCTCGCCGCCGTCGAAGTAGACGGGGTCGCAGAGCTTGCCCATGCCCGCGTAGATCGTGATGAAACCGAGGAAGATGCGCAGGGGCAGCAGGACGACGCCGAGGTTCATCCTGCGGTCGGGGTAGAACGCCTGCTTGTCGCCGGCGAAGCGGCGGCCGCCGTCCTGGCGGGGCTCGAATTCGGCGTCGCTGTACGGGCCTTCGCCGCCGTACGGGCCCTCGTGGCCGTACGGGGCTTCGCCCCAGGCGCCGCGGGAGCCGCCGTCCGGGCCAGTGGCCGCACCGTCGTACGGGCCGGAGGCCGCCCCCTCCCGGGAACCGTCGTACGGACCCGCATACGAGCCGTCGGAAGAATCGGCGTACGAGTCGGCGTACGAATCGGTGTACGAGCCGGTGTACGCACCGGCGTGGGCGTACGTGTCGTCGGACCAGCCGGCGTCCGACGGGCGGGCCTGCGGGACCTGGGGCAGCAGCTCGGTGTCGTCGGAGGCGCCGCGCGGCCCGATCACGCCGGCCGACGGGGGCGGCGCGAAGGAGGTGGTCTCCTCGGGCCTGACCCTGGGCAGCACCTGGGTCGCGCCGGCGTCGTCGCTCCGGCCCGCGTTGTTCCGCACCGCGTGCAGGAGTTGGGTGGTGGGGGCCGTGGTGTCGCCCGGCGTCGTACGGCCGCTCCAGACGACGGGCGCGCGCCGCCGGGCGGGCCCGGACGCGGTGGCGCCGGCAGCGGCGGTACCCGGGCCGGACGCCGCGCCGGCCGTGGCACCCCGCGCGGCGCCCGCCGACACGGGGGCCGCGAGCTGCACGCGGAAGCTGGCGTGATTGACGATGACCTGCGCGGGGTCGCACGGCACCTTGACCGAGCTCAGTACCGGCTCGTCATCGAAGCCCGGCGAGCGTCCCCCCGTAGGCGTGCGGGGTGTTCTGGTGTCCACGCTCATCTAACCGAGTGACCAGCGTTTAAGACACTGCCTTGACCGCGCCGATCTGTCCGAGACCCGTCAAAACTTCCCGTACGGAACAGAGGGTTACGTTCTGCCCCGAGTTGCGGACGGAGTTTGCCCCGGTATGGGACGGCGGACGAAAGAGCGTGCGCGCGGGGGCGGGCAGCAGCCCGCCCCCGCTGAGCGAACGAACGTCACGCCCGGCGGCGGGCCGCCTCCCACAGGACGACGCCGGCGGCGACGCCCGCGTTCAGCGACTCGGCGCCGCCCGGCATCGGGATGCGGACGCGCACGTCGCAGGTCTCGCCGACCAGGCGCGAGAGGCCCTTGCCCTCGCTGCCGACGACGATGACGACCGGGCCGTCCAGCGCCTCCAGGTCCTGCAGCTCGACCTCGCCGTCGGCCGCCAGGCCCACGACGATCATCCCGGCCTTCTGGTACGACTCCAGCGTGCGGGTGAGGTTGGTGGCACGCGCGACCGGCGTGCGCGCCGCGGTACCGGCGGAGGTCTTCCAGGCGCCCGCCGTCATTCCGGCCGCGCGCCGCTCCGGTACGACCACGCCGTGGCCGCCGAACGCGGAGACCGAACGGACCACCGCACCGAGGTTGCGCGGGTCCGTGACGCCGTCGAGCGCGACGATCAGCGGGTCCTCGCCGGCGTCGAACGCGGCCGCGCCCAGGTCCTCCGGGTGCGCGTACTCGTACGGCGGGATCTGCAGGACCAGGCCCTGGTGGTTGAGCCCGTTGGTCATCCGGTCCAGCTCGGGGCGCGGCGCCTCCAGGAGGTTCATGCCGCGGTCGGCGGCGAGCTGGAGCGCCTCGCGCACCCGCTCGTCGCTGTCGATGAACTGCTGGACGTAGAGGGTCGTCGCGGGGATGTCCTCGCGCAGCGCCTCCACGACCGGGTTACGGCCGACGACCAGCTCGGCCGTGCCCTTGGCGCCGCCGCGGCGCGGGGCCGGGCGGCGGTGGGCCGCCTGCTTGGCCTTCGCGTTGGCGACGCGGTTCTTCACATGTCCCTTGCGGGCGGACGCGGGCGGGGTGGGGCCCTTGCCCTCCAGGCCCCGGCGGCGCTGGCCGCCGCTGCCGACCTGCATGCCCTTCTTGTTGGACGTGCGGCGGTTCCTGCGCTGGCTGTTGCCGGCCATGGGTCACCTGTTTCTTACTGCTCTCGACGTCTCGCGACGTGGATGTCTGCTGCGTATAGGTATGAGTGTCGCCCGCGGCGCCCTGGACGGGCGACCGGGGCAGGGCTGCGCCGCCCGCGTCCGGTCGCGGCGCGGGCGTCGCCGTCTGTCACGAGAGTGACCAGCGCGGCCCCGACGGCGTGTCCTCGATGGCGAGCCCGGACTGCTGGAGCTGGTCGCGGATCGCGTCGGCGGTGGCGTAGTCCTTACGGGCGCGGGCCGCCTGCCGCTGGTCCAGGACCATGCGGACGAGGGAGTCGACGACGCCGTGCAGGTCCTCGCCGCGCTCGGAGCCGCCGCCGGACCACCGCTCGTCCAGCGGGTCCAGGCCCAGCACGCCGAGCATGGCACGGACCTCGGCCAGCCGGGCGACGGCCGCTTCCTTGTCGTCCGCGGCCAGGGCGGAGTTCCCCTGCCGTACGGCGGTGTGCACGATCGCCAGCGCCTGCGGCACGCCCAGGTCGTCGTCCATCGCCTCGGCGAAGGCCAGCGGCACCTCGTCGGCGGGCTCGACCGGTCCCCCGGCCAGCTCCACGACGCGCTGGACGAAACCCTCGATGCGCGCGAACGCGGACTCGGCCTCGCGCAGCGCTTCCTCGCTGTACTCGATCATCGAACGGTAGTGCGGGGTGCCGAGGTAGTAGCGCAGCACGATGGGGCGCCAGCGCTTGACCATCTCGGAGACGAGCACGGAGTTGCCCAGCGACTTGGACATCTTCTCGCCGCTCATCGTGACCCAGGCGTTGTGCGCCCAGTACCGCGCGAACTCGTCACCGAACGCCTTGGCCTGCGCGATCTCGTTCTCGTGGTGCGGGAAGACGAGGTCGACGCCGCCGCCGTGGATGTCGAACTGCGCACCCAGGTACTTGTGGGCCATCGCCGAGCACTCCAGGTGCCAGCCGGGCCGGCCGCGGCCCCACGGGGTCTCCCAGCTGGGCTCCCCCTCCTTGGCCGCCTTCCACATCGCGAAGTCGCGCGGGTCGCGCTTGCCGGTCTCGCCCTCGCCGGACGGCTGCAGCAGCTTGTCCAGCTCCTGGCCGGACAGCTCCAGATAGCCGGGGAACGAGCGCACGTCGAAGTAGACGTTGCCGTCGGCGGCGTAGGCGTGGCCACGCTCGATCAGGCCGCGCATCATTTCGATCATCTCGGGGATGTGGCCGGTCGCACGCGGCTCGTACGTCGGCCGCAGGCAGCCGAGGGCGTCGTACGCGGTGTTGAACGCGACCTCGTTCTCGTACCCGATCGCCCACCAGGGGCGGCCCTGCTCGGCCGACTTCTTGATGATCTTGTCGTCGATGTCCGTGACATTCCGCACGAACGTCACGTCGTAGCCGCGGTACTCGAACCAGCGGCGCATGATGTCGAAGTTCAGTCCCGATCGGATGTGCCCGATATGCGGGGCGGCCTGCACGGTCGCGCCACACAGGTAGATCGAGACGGAGCCCGGCGTGAGCGGGGTGAAGTCACGGATCTGCCGGGCGCTGGTGTCGTACAGGCGAATGGTCACGCATCAAGGGTAGACGGAACGAGGCAGTGCCCCGCGACCCGATGGGCCACGGGGACACAGAAGCGTGATATTCGCGGGTGTTCCACACCACTTCGCGGCGGTACGCCCGGGGATGCGGGGCGCGGGCGGACGGGGTGCGGGACGCGGCGGAGGGGAGCGCGGGGGCAGCCGGTCGGCAGGAGGAGTGCGGGCGGCCGGTCAGCAGGGAGAGCGCGGCCGGCCGGTCAGAGGCGCCCGACGATCTTCCGCGGGGTGATGCGCACGACCACGCGCTCCCCGTCCTGCCCGGCCCTCGGGTTGAACTCCGCGTACGGCTTCCCCGTGTACTTCACCGAGACCTCGTCGAGCAGCTCCTGCGCGCCTTCGCTGCTGACCTCCGCAGTGCCGCGTATCTCCGCGTAGACGTACGGGTCGTCGGGGGCCTGGACGACGACGGTCACCCGGGGGTCGCGCCGCAGGTTCGCCGCCTTGCGGCGCTCCGCGGTCGTGGAGAACAGGAGGGCGTCGCCGTCCCGCTTGACCCACACCGGGGAGAGCTGCGGGGAGCCGTCGGGCTGGATCGTGGCCACCGTGACCAGGACCGGGGAATCGAGGACCTTCTTGAGGGCCTCGGAGAGCTCGACTGCCACGGCGGTGCCTCCTGCGGAGCGTACGGAACGGGACTCGGCCCGGTGCTGTTGCCGGGCCAACGTCCGTACGGGGCAGGGAATTCCCCAGGGGCGAAGAATTCCCCCTGGGGGGTGAGGAGTTCGGGACTGCACGAGGAGTCGGCGCTGCGCCCGTATGCGCGCACCCTGAGGCCCCCACCCCGTCTGACGAATGGGGGGTGGGGGTTGTTCCCGGGGGTGTTTCCGTGCCGTGGGGGCGTTCCCGTGGCGTGGGTGGGACGCCGTACGGCGACCGTTCCCGTGGCATGGGTAGGGGCCGTTTCCGTGGCGTGGGTGGGACGCCGTGGGGGCGTTCCCGTGCCGTGGGTGGGACGCCGTGGGGCCCTTCCCGTGCCGTGGGGGGGACGCCGTGGGGGCGTTCCCGTGGCCGGGGGGTGTTACGCCGTGCGGATTACCAGGGCCGTGGCCAGGGCTGCGAGGCCCTCGCCTCGGCCCGTGAGGCCGAGGCCGTCGGTGGTGGTGCCGGAAACCGCGACGGGGGCGCCGGCCGCGGCGGAGAGGGCCTTCTGGGCCTCCTCGCGGCGCTTGCCGACCTTCGGGCGTACGCCGATGACCTGGACGGCGATGTTGCCGATCTCGAAGCCCTCGGCCCGGACGATGCGGGCGGCCTCGGCGAGCAGGGTCACGCCGGAGGCACCGGACCACTCGGGGCGGCTCGTACCGAAGTGCGCGCCGAGGTCGCCGATGCCGGCCGCGGAGAAGAGGGCGTCGCAGGCGGCGTGCGCGGCCACGTCGCCGTCGCTGTGCCCGGCGAGGCCGTAGCCGCCGCTGGCCGCCTCGTCCCAGAGCAGGCCGGCGCACCACAGCTCACGCCCCTGCTCAAAGGCGTGTACGTCCGTCCCGATCCCCACCTGGGGCAACGCGACCATGAAATTTTCCTCCCTGCGAGTGAACATCGAACCGCGCGAGAACTCCGCCCCGCCCCCGCTCGTCGGACGGGTAGGGGGCCACCCCCCACCGCCCCGTATACGCCCCCCACCCACCCCAAACCCCGCCCCCGCGAGGCCACCGAGCCGCCCGACCGGAGACCGCCCCGCCGCCGGCCCGTCGCCGACGGTCGCCCGGCCTCCCGACCGCGGAGACGTCTCAGGCGTACCCGTCCGTCACCCGCCTGCGTGCCAGTACCGCCTCCGCGAGGACCAGGTCCAGCGGGCGGGTGACCTTGAACGCCTCTTCGTGGCCGGGGACGACCACGACCGGCGCGCCGAGCCGTTCGACCATGCCGGCGTCGTCCGTGGCGCCCTCGCCGTCGAAGGTCACGGTCTCGTGCGCCTTGACCAGCGTGTCGCGGTCGAAGCCCTGCGGGGTCTGTACGGCGCGCAGCCGGGCGCGCTCCGGGGTGCCCACCACTGGCTCGGATCCACCGTCGGAATCCGGCCGTACTTCCTTCACGGTGTCGGCGAGCGGCAGCGCCGGTACGACGGCGGGCGCGCCGCCCCGTACGGCGTTGATCACGGTGTCGACGGTGTCGACCGGCACGAGGGGCCGCGCCGCGTCGTGGACGAGGACCACGTCGACGTCGTCGGGCAGGGCCCGCAGGCCGAGGCTCACGGACTGCTGGCGGGTGTCGCCGCCGGGGACGACCAGTAGCTCGGTGCGCTCGGGGAAGGTGTGGCTGTCCAGCAGCGCGCGTACTTCGGGTGCGCCGTCGGGCGGCGCGACCACGACGACGAGCGAGACGGCGCGGGAGGCCGCCATGGCCCGTACGGCGTGGATGAGCATGGGCGTGCCGCCCAGCGCGCGCAGGGCCTTGGGGGCGCCGGGGCCGAGGCGTACGCCTCGGCCGGCCGCCGGGATGACCGCCGCCGTGCGAAGTCGGCGGGAATCTTCAGACATCGGTTGCACTCCGTGAGCCGGGGGTCGCACCCCGAATTTCGAGCGGCAGGTTTGTTTACTCGGCAGAGGTGGGTATGGCCACACCGTGCCGGGCGCGACGCCCCGACCGGACCCTTCCGTGACGACCGGTCGAGCCAGCTGCCCGGGCCCGGCACGTCACTTCCGGGTTCGGTTCCGGGTACAGCCGTCGCGTCGGCTCGGGTACGCCGGCCACAGGCAGGCCGGTCGGTCGGCCGCAGGTGGGCCAGTCGTGGATACGCCGGTCATCAGATATGCCGCAGCGCCCGGCAACGGACTGCTTCCGTAGGAAGCAATCGTCGCTCGGGCACCGCGGCATTTTCGTGCTGAGCACCGCTGAGCGCGCCTCATTGTGCTGAGCGCCTCATCGCGGGGTGCACCACCGTGAGCGATCACTGTGGAGACGATCACCGTGGAGACCCAGCAGCGGCGGGGTCAGGACGCGAGGACCTCGTCGAGCAGAGCCTCGGCCTTGTCTTCGTTCGTGTTCTCCGCGAGGGCGAGCTCGCTCACCAGGATCTGGCGGGCCTTGGCGAGCATCCGCTTCTCACCTGCGGAGAGTCCGCGCTCACGCTCACGGCGCCACAGGTCGCGAACAACTTCGGCGACCTTGATCACGTCGCCGGAGGCGAGCTTTTCGAGATTTGCCTTGTAGCGACGGGACCAGTTCGTCGGCTCTTCGGCATATGGTGCGCGAAGCACCTCGAAGACCCGGTCGAGCCCGTCCTGGCCGACCACATCGCGCACACCGACGAACTCCGCATTGTCCGCTGGCACACGAACCGTCAGATCGCCCTGGGCGACCTTCAGCACCAAGTAGGTCTTGTCCACGCCTTTGATCTGGCGAGTTTCGATGGCCTCGATCAGCGCGGCCCCGTGATGGGGATAGACCACGGTGTCGCCAACCTTGAACGTCATGTGACAGGTACCCCTTCCGTGGCTATCCATCCTAACACGGGAACGGTCCGTTCTGAATGGCGTTTTCGCAGGTCAGGGCGTATCTCGGGGCTTGACAACGACGGCCGTGACGTGCATCGGCCGCTTGCCGGAAGCAGGTATTCGCAGGTCGGAGGCGCTTCTTGAGCGGAGCGAAACGCGTACGTTACAGCTCCGGAAGTGCCCGATCGAGAGGACGAACGTCCCGGTTTGCCGGGATCCGGATGGCGTGCTTCCGCTACTCCGTTCGGTCACTCCCGACCACTCCGGTCCGAATCGAGAATTGATCATCCCGTCACCCGGCCGGGCGTACCGGACATGATCAATTCGTGTGACGCGGCGCATTCCTTTGCCTTTGCCGCTATTCCCGTCGGCGGCTCCGGCGGATTCTCCCGCGGCGATCACTCGAACGGACGTCAGGTGAATTCTTGCGGCGGTTCTCGTGAGGGCTCCGGTAAGCCGGCCGGGCGTCCGTGGGGAGGGCTGCCGGCGGCGGCGCCGAGCGCCTTCCGGGTGGCCGGTCGTGACCGGGTGAGTGGCGCGTGACCGGCACGTGATCGCGCAGGGGGCGGGTCGGGTGCGGCGCCTGAAGGGCGGCTCGGTAACCTAGCGGCGCTGACACACCCTTAGGGCGGCTTTACGTACGGCGCCGACGCGCGGCGTACGGAACGGCCGCCCAGCCGTCCACCCCGCGACCGGGCATGACCGTTCGGCCGCCGAAGCTCGTCCTAGGAGATGCCGCCGCCGTGAGCCGCAGCCTTCGACGCGGCGCCCTCGCCGCCACCGTCCTCACGCTCTCGATCGCCTCGCTCTCCGCGTGCGCGGCCGGGAACGATGCCGCGACGCTGCAAGTCAAGCCGGACAACGCCGCCACTTCCGTCGGCGACATCAAGATCCAGAACGCCATCGTGATCACCCAGCCGAAGCCGGACGCCAAGGGCCCGGCTGTCGTGTCCGCGACGCTGTTCAACGGCGGTACGAAGGACCAGACGCTGGACTCCATCACGGTCGACGGCAGCGGCCAGCAGGCCGAGCTGAAGCCCGCCAAGGGCTCCGGCAAGATCACCGTGCCGGCCGGCGGCTCCCTCGTGATCGGCGGCAAGGGCAACGCCTCGGCCACCCTGTCCAGCGGCCGTGAGGCCGTCCAGGACGGCAACGCGCAGAAGGTGACCTTCGACCTCAGCCGCACCGGCAAGGTGTCGCTGCGGGCGTACGTCGTCCCGGCGAAGAGCTACTTCAAGGACTACGGGCCGAGCGAGGTGCCGCAGCCGGGCCAGTCCGACTCCGCCACGCCGTCGGGCTCCGCCTCGCCGTCCGAGTCCGGCAAGCCGTCGGAGTCCGCCTCCGCGCCGGAGTCCGAGCACGCCGGCCACTGAGCCGCGGCGGACGCCGTAGGGCATCCAGAGCGCAGCTGACGCCCGTCACGCCCCCGCCCTCGGGGAGCGCGGCGGGCGCAGCCGTATACGCGGGCACAGCGGTACACACGGCCGCACGTGAGCCGTACCGCGGGCGCCGGCCCTGCGTACCGCAGGCGCCCGTACAACGCCACAAGCGCCCCACCCGGCATCAGGCGGAGCGCTGGAGCGACAGCGTGTCGTACCGGCCGGTCACCGGCCAGCGGGTCGGCTTACGGCTCGAACTTGTACCCGAGGCCGCGGACCGTGACCAGATAGCGCGGCGCGCCCGGGTCCGGCTCGATCTTGGCGCGCAGGCGCTTGACGTGGACGTCGAGGGTCTTGGTGTCGCCCACGTAGTCGGCGCCCCAGACGCGGTCGATCAGCTGCATGCGGGTGAGGACCCGGCCGGCGTTGCGCAGCAGCATCTCCAGCAGGTCGAACTCCTTGAGCGGGAGGTCGACCTTGCCGCCGGAGACCGTGACGACGTGCCGGTCCACGTCCATGCGGACCGGGCCGGCCTCCAGGGCCTGCGGGGTGACCTCCTCCGGCTCGCCGCGGCGGCGCAGGACCGCGCGGATGCGGGCGACCAGCTCCCGCGAGGAGAACGGCTTGGTGACGTAGTCGTCGGCTCCTATTTCCAGGCCGACGACCTTGTCGATCTCGCTGTCCTTGGCGGTCACCATGATCACCGGGACGTTGGAGCGGCCGCGCAGCTGGCGGCAGACCTCCGTACCGGGCAGGCCGGGCAGCATCAGGTCGAGCAGGACCAGGTCGGCGCCGTTGCGCTCGAACTCGTCCAGTGCGTCGGGGCCGGTCGCGGCGATCGCGACCTCGAAGCCCTCCTTGCGGAGCATGTACGACAGGGCGTCGCTGAAGGACTCCTCATCCTCGACGACGAGCACTCGGGTCACGGAAGGACCTCCGGGGCAGGATAGGGCGCGCGCAGCGCATCCGGGGAAGTGTGGTGGTGGGTGTCGGCCGGGCCGTTGAAGGTGTCGTACGGACCGTCCTCGCCATCGAGGTCGTCCGGGTCTGCTGCGGGGCCGTCCCGCCGGTCGTCGCGGTCACGGACCGCGCCGGCTTCCGGGAGCCGCAGGGTGAAGGTGGAGCCCTGTCCTTCGGAGCTCCACACCGTGACCTCCCCGCCGTGCGAGGCGGCCACATGCTTGACGATGGCGAGACCGAGTCCGGTACCGCCGGTGGCGCGGGAGCGCGCCGGGTCGACGCGGTAGAACCGCTCGAAGATCCGGTCCCGGTCCTTCTCGGAGATGCCGATGCCCTGGTCGGTGACGGCTATCTCGATCATCGCGCCGCCGGACGCCGGGACTCGGCGGCCGGCTATGCCGACGCGGGTGCGGGCCGGGGAGTAGTTGACGGCGTTCTCGACGAGATTGCCGAGGGCGCCGGCGAGCTGGCTTCTGTTGCCCCATACGTGCAGGTCGGCGATGCCGCCGACGGCCATGGTGATCGACTTGCTGCTGGCCTGCTGGCGGCAGCGGTCCATCGCCTCCTCGACCAGCTCGTCCACGCGGACGGGCTCGGCGTCCTCCAGGGGGTTGTCGTTCTGCACCCGGGAGAGGTCGATCAGCTCCTGGACCAGGCTGGTCAGGCGGGTGGCCTCGGTCTGCATGCGGCCCGCGAAGCGGTTCACCGCCTCGGGGTCGTCGCTGGCGTCCATCACCGCCTCGGAGAGCAGCGAGAGCGCGCCGACCGGGGTCTTGAGCTCATGGCTGACGTTGGCCACGAAGTCGCGGCGGACCGCTTCGATACGGCGGGCTTCGGTGAGGTCCTCGACCAGGAGGAGTACGAGGCGGGAGCCGAGGGGGGCGACGCGCGCGGAGACGGCGAGGGCGTCGCCGCGGCCGGTGCCGCGGCGCGGCAGATCCAGCTCGACCTGGCGTATCTCCCCGTCCCTGCGGGTGTCGCGGGCCATCTGGAGCATGGGGTCGACGGCGAGCTTGCCGCCTCGTACGAGGCCCAGGGCGTACGCGGCCGAGCTGGCCTTGACCACGCCGTCGGCCTCGTCCAGGACGACGGCGGAGGATCTGAGCACCGACAGGACCGTGTCCACGCCGGGCGGCAGGACGGCGTCGGTGTGCAGGGACGTACGCGTGGGCTTGGCCTGGTCCCGCTCGCTCCAGCGGAACGCCAGCATGGCGATCACGCCGGTACAACAACCGGCGATCGCTGCCACAGCGGCGATGGCCGCGTCCACGTTCATGAGTCCAGGTTATGCGCCGGTTGTGACAGTTCCCCAGCCATCAGAGGGCCACCTCGGCCACTGGTTGCCGAGAGTTCACCTTCATGTCGGTACTGGTTCACTCCGGAGGGGCGAACCGGTCGCATCCGGGCTCGAACGTGGGAGCGTGGGAATCGTAGGCCCACACCACCAGGGGCGCAGCCCGGGCGACTACGCAGGGGCACGGACCCGGAGGTCTGATCACGGGCGTCGCAGGCCCACACACGACTCGATGCGAGAGAAGGTCACTGATGCGGGACGCGTACCACGAGGAGCTGGATTCGATCGGCGAAGGTCTGGTCGAGATGGCCAGGCTCGTCGGCTCCGCGATCGGGCGCGCCACCACGGCGATACTCGACGCGGACCTGAAGCTGGCGGAGAACGTGATCGCCGGCGACGAGAAGGTCGACGATCTGCAGCACGACCTGGAGGCCCGGGCCATAGCACTGCTGGCGCGCCAGCAGCCGGTCGCCACGGACCTGCGGATCGTCGTGACGTCGCTGCGGATGAGCGCGGACCTGGAGCGGTCCGGTGACCTGGCGCAGCACGTCGCGAAGCTGGCGCGGCTGCGGTTCCCGGAGAAGGCGGTGCCGCAGGATCTGCACGCCACCATTCTGGAAATGGGGCAGCTGGCGCAGCGCCTGATGGCGAAGGCCGGCGAGGTCATCATCACGAAGGACGTCGATCTGGCGCTGCAGCTGGAGCAGGACGACGACGCGATGGACCTGCTGCACCGCACGCTCTTCCAGCACCTGATGGACGACCGCTGGAAGCACGGCATCGAGACGGCGGTGGATGTCACGCTGCTGGGCCGTTACTACGAGCGGTTCGCCGATCACGCGGTGTCGGTCGCCAAGCGCGTGGTGTACCTGGTCACGGGCGAGCACGCGGACGAGATCGCGCCGCAGGCCGCGGTGGAGGGCAGCTGAGCGTCCTCCTGACAGGGGCGGGCGGGGCAGCGTGTGCCCCGCCCCGTGCAGCCGCACGCCGTTGGTGCGCCCCCTGGCGTGGGTAGGGGAGGGAAGGAACCTCCCTTATGGCTGCCAACCAGGAGGCAACTCATGCCCCACACCCCTGTTTCCAGCACCCCTGAGCCCACCGCGGCCAACGGCTGCTCGTGCGGCCCCGGCTGCGGCTGCGGCTGCCAGTCCGGCGGCTCCTGCAGCTGCGGCGGCAGCTGCGGCTGACGCCCCGGCACCGCCCTGAGCGGCACCAAGCCCCCTGCCCGCGGATTTCCGCAGGCAGGGGGCTTGCCGCTGAGTGGCACCAGGCCGAGGCCATGGCCGGGATCATCAAGGAATGGTGGCTTCACCGTCCACTGATGTCCGTCCGCTGAGGGCCCAGGGAGGGCCCGGGCCGTGAAAATGCCCCTGAGCCGCGCCGTTTGCGCAGCTCAGGGGCATGATCGTGAGGGCTACTTCTTCTTGCCCTGGGTCTTGCTAGCGATCTTTGCGACCTGCATTTCCCCTGGTCTGAGCGCTGATCGCCGATGCCGAGTACGGCGTCATTGGTCGTCGTTGGCCGCTGCTGAGCGACCTCGGACGGCCCAGAGACGGCCCAGAATTTGCTACCCGGCTGCCCCTGGCTCCCGCGCCGTGCCGTGTTGCTCCACGCTGAGGAACCTCACTTCTTACGGCGCCGTGCCCGCTTCCCCTTCTCCTCCTGGCCCCGCTTCGTCCAGTCCCCTTGGTGGCGGTAACAACGGGCCGTGCCCTTCATCGTCTTGTTCTGGCAACGGCGCCCGCTCGCCAAAGGCCAACCGCACTTCCCCTGCTTCCACTCACCCACGCTTCCCCCTTGGACAGTTCGCCTCGAACAGGGGTCCAGAGTGCTCCCGCCTCCTAGAGGGCGGGGAGAGCGCACAACCAGCGGCAAGTAACGTCCAGGCGCATATGCCGCGCACTAGGCCGCTCGCGAGTCCGTCACGCCCCAGAGCCTTCGGCTCCTCGCGCACCATTTGGGAGAACGCTGTGATCGTCGGACATCGGGTCGTCTACTCATCAGGATCGTGAGACGAGACATGGCTGACAGCCTCCACATATGCTCTTACAGTCACCTTCGTGAGCAAAAGGACTGAAAGTCAGGTTGCAGACGGCCTCAAACAGATTGCGGCGGCCACAGCTGGGTCGGTTGCTGGTGTGGTTGTTGGTGGCTCGACTGGCGCGCTAGTTGGAGCCGCTGCCGGCCCAGCCTTGTCCACGGGCTTTGAACTGGTGGCTGATCGCATCGCCTCTCGTCGGGCGGAGCGAAGGGACCAGGTGGTACGCGACGTGGCTCGACTGCTGCGAATCGAGCCGGAAGAGCTGGCAGAGCGCCTCCTAGAAGACGAACGCCTGCTGGAACTCGCCGGGCGAGTCGTCGGAGCGGCACAGGACATTTCACTTGCACAGAAACGTCGGGCGTTGGCGCGAGCGTTGGCGGCGGCTGTGGCAGATCCCGCACCTGCCCGACTCGATATTTGGGAGTTGCTACAGGCAGCGATTTCTGAGATCGATCCGCCGCACATCAGGTTCATGCACGTCATCTCGCCTGCGCCGTCATTGCCGAAGCCCCCTGAGCGGACGTCAAGCGACACCAAGTACGGGATGTCCCTGTCTGCTGTCTGCTCTCTTGACCCGGGCCTTGAAGTAGGCGGTCACGCGGTACTGCAGAAGCTCATCGCCCTGGGCTTGGTAGAGAGCGCCCTCAACGGCTTCATGATGGGCGATGCCGGTAGGCCGTACGCCCTGTCTGATCTAGGGCGACGATTGCTGGTGCTTCTGGAGGAAGAGGCGTCGTCGGCATCATGAGAACCACCCCGCAGGCAGCACCGAGAAGACCCGTCGAGCTTCTGAGGACTAGCTCATGTGCTCCACGGCTTCCTGACGGAGCTGATCGAAGATTTCGTCCCAGGTCATATCCCGCCGTTGGGCGTCGTTCTCCAACAAGAAGCTGACTATCAGCGAGGTGAGTTGTGCGACTAGTTCGGGCTCGGCCTCTCGCCGCCAAGATGCCTCCCAACCTTCCGCGCCGTCTTTGCGAATGCGCTCGACGAGGTTCAAGGCCCGCATGACGGCACTCAGTTCCCTTTCGCTCATGCACGTAGCATACGGTCGCTTTGTGCGATGTGAGAGCTAGCGGCTACCTTGCCCGCCCCTGCTGCCATCCCGCCTGCCGTCGTCCCACACGCCATCGAGCGGGCTTGGCTTTGTGCCCGGGTGGAGCGCTCGCGGCGGGACGATGATTGGTCCGTAGGCGTGACACGCTCCTTGGCCCCGATGGTGCCGCGTCGAGTGGAACGTCTACGGGCCTTCGCCACATCGCGGCAGCAGCTGCTCCCCCTCAGCCACATATCGGGGTGCGGTCCGCTCACGTTGGAGCATCCGTGACGGTGGCGGTACGGCGGCCTTCCCCATGCCGGCGTTCTTGCCCGGAGTGCTCGGCCGCCCGTCCCCACCCCTCCCGTAGCTGGCCTTCTCCACAGGACTAGGGCCTATGGGGCAGTCGGCAGTGCGCGTGTCACGTAAACCGCTCACCGTTTCCGCTCCACCTTCCCCACCACCCACATTCGCGCTCTTCTCGCCGCCCCCGGGGCTCCCCGTCTGGGCTCGCCCCGAGTTATGTGGGCCTGTGTGGCTGCCTTGCCCGTGCTGGTGGTGGGTGCCTGTGGCTGGTTCTGGAAGGCGTGGTCGGTGGCGTTGGCCGGTGGGGATCGCTGCTCGTTCCGGCGCTGCTTTGGGCGGACATAGCGTCTAGCGGATCACCCCGGGCAACGAGAGTGGCGCGGGGCCGGGGGCCGGGCGGAGCGGGCCGCAGGCAGGAGCGGCGCCCGAGCCCCCGTGCCCGCGCCGGCCCTTTACGGGCCGGTGGGGTGTGATTCGTAGCGGCGGCTGGACAGCCGTTGACCGCGCGCCGGATGCCGAAGGCAAGAGCACCCACAAGGACGACGCCGACAAACCGACAGCCTCTAAAGGGCCTGGCCGTACAAGTGCCCGGCCGCCAAGGCTCAAGGCGACTGCTGGCCTCAAACGGCCCCGGTGGATCGACAGGCGAACGCCAAGCGAACGGCCCAGGACGGCCCGGCAGGGAACGGCATCCCCTCATGAGAAAGCCCCGGAGTGCTTCCCCTCCCCACCCCTCTTCCCCGCCCGAAGGGTGGGGCTTGATGAGGTAGAGAAACCTGTAACAGCTCCCACCACCTCATCGCATCGCGTCGGCGATGGCCTCCATGTGATCAGTTACCGCCTCGGCGCCAGCTTCCGTGAACGCCTCGCGCTTGTGCGGCTTGTTGGCGTAGCCGATGGCCGTACCGCCTGCCAAGTGGGCTGCCTGGATGTCAGTGACGGAGTCGCCAATGAGCACGCACTCGGAAGGGCCGACCTCAAGTAGCTCAGCAGCTCGGAGCAACGAGTGAGGATGCGGCTTCATCAGGTCAGGGCGATTCGCCGCACGCCCTACGACTTCGCGTACGTGCTCACTCAACGAGTGCTGTGCGAGGAATGCGCGGACGCACTCAGCAGAGTTGTTACTCACGATGGCGACCCGGCGCCCCGCGGCTTCCGCCGCTTTCAGCGCTGCTACGGCACCGGCGGTGGGGGCTCCGGCGACTTCTACGGCTTCAAGTTCAGTAGAGGTAAGGGCACGCTCTACCTGCAAGCCCAGTTCAGGGTTGGACTCATAGCTCAGTCGCAGGACTTCCATCGGGTCGTCCGTCTCGGTGAGCTTCGTGCTGAGCGAGGGATCATGCGTGGCAACCTGGCGCCTCAAATCGTCCGCAACCCTCGGCGCCGGAAGACCGGCGAACACGTCGCACAACGGGCCGTCGAAGTCGAAGAGCACTGCGGATGCTCGGGCCAGCGTCTTGCTGAGGTCGTCACTGGGCATCGAGATCGAAGTCCCTCGCGATCGTCTCCCACACGCTGTCGAACCACATGCGGGCCTGCTGCACCTGCTGAGTGCCGCTGGACGAATCGCTGTCGTTCACGGAGTGATGGAAGAGCACGGTGTCCCTGCCCACAAGGTCGTAGATCTCGATCGCTTCGCCCTGAGCGACCACCTTGTTGGGCTTGATCGGGTAGTAGCCGAAGAACGCGTCTTCGTTGTTGATCACGTACAGCTTGAAGAACTGGGTCCCGCTGTGAACGCGTACGTCCACACGAGTCTCCGGCACCAGACCGAGGTGCTCCAGCTCCTTGATCGAGTCTCGGATGCTCCGCGTGTAGCCGACCATGATGTCGTGCATCCGGTTACGGAGGCGCACGTCGTCCGCGCAGTCTTCGCGGCGTACTGGTGCCGCGTGAGGCACTGACATGTCCGGCACGAGTATGCGGACAGTGATGCTCGACGGCGTGAGGCGACCCACCCGGATCTTGTCCATAGGCTCCTGGAGCGCGCCGTGAAGGGTCTCACTGGAGAACCCGGCGAAGTCGATGGTGACGTCTTGGCTGGAGAAAGCCTGCTCGACGTACGGACGTAGGCCGGCGGGCCGCTCCGTGCGATTGCGGACGAAGACGCCGCTTCCCTTCCGGGACACCACGAGACCTTCGTCTTCCAGGTCCCGAAGCGCGCGCTGGATGGTCGCCCGCGCGAAGCCGTACATCTCCGTCAGTGCCTTGTGCGACGGGAGCTTTTCGCCTGGAGCCAGCTTCCTGGTTCGGATGGCCGCCCCAAGGCTGCTTGCCACCTGCTCATACGGGGGCCGGTCGTCGTCCGGGTCTAGCGGGTCGGGAGCGAAGGTCATGGCCCGATGCTACGCGGCCCTACTGACATTGGGACAGCCAGGACAGTCAGGTGTTGACATGACTAGCCATGTTGCTTACGTTAGCCATGTGCCCAACCGGGCTAGCCAAGTCAGTCACCTCCTGAGGGGAAGTTCCTCATGCCTTCGTTCAAGATCGACACGTCGACCGCCGTGGTGTTCGTCGCGACCGCACCGACCCCGAAGGTCGCCAACCGGAAGACGGGCGAGATCGCCAAGGACCGCGAGACCGGCGCCGACCTGATGACGGTGGGCCTGCTGGTCTCGGATGACGGGGAGGGCAACCTCTACCAGGTGTCCGTGCCGGAGACGGGCGTCCCCGAGGGCCTGACGCCGGGCATGCCGGTCTCGGTCGTGGGCCTCAAGGCGCGGGACTGGGAGAACGAGTTCAACGGCGAGAAGCGGCACGGCATCGCCTTCC
Organism: Streptomyces sp. NPDC053542; assembly: GCF_044544685.1. Classification (NCBI taxonomy): domain Bacteria; kingdom Bacillati; phylum Actinomycetota; class Actinomycetes; order Kitasatosporales; family Streptomycetaceae; genus Streptomyces; species Streptomyces sp. NPDC053542. The sequence continues at coordinate 115,710 of NZ_JBITXL010000008.1, read as the reverse complement.
GCGCGGCCGCGCTTGCGGCGGGTGCCTGATCATGACGGACCTGACCACGGTGCTGGAGGCCACCGGTGCTCTCGCCGGTGTCGGTGGCCTCGGCTACGCCAAGGGCCACGCTCCCCGCGTGTACTGGTCGCTGGTGGGCATGCCGGTCGCCATGGGCCGCTTCACCTTCACCTACGGCACCACGATGGACGTGTGCGGGCTGACGGTACAGCCGTCGAAGCTGCGGGCGTTCATGGTCCGCAACGTCGCCCGCCGCGAGGTCCAGCCCGTCCCGCCCAAGGTCCGCCGCCTGCGGGGCACCTCCACCGGACTGATCGCCTCGCTTCGGCTGCCTGCCGGGCTGGAGCCCTCGGACGTGGCGGCCGCTTCTGAACGGCTCCGGCACGCCTGGGGCGTCCACTCCGTCACCGTCGCCGAGACCAAGCCCGGCGTGGTGGAGCTGCGGATGACCGGCTATGACGTGCTCCGCCGGGTGAAGATGCCGCGCCGTCGTTGGGCGGCCGGACCGATGGTGGTGCCGGTGGCCCTGCGCGAGGACGGGACCGTCTTCGTCCGCGACTACCGCAAGGTCCCCCACGCCCTGACCCTGGGCGCCAACCAGTCGGGCAAGTCCATGTACCAGCGCAACCTCATCACCGGCCTGGCCAAGCTGCCGGTGGGGCTGGTCGGGATCGACTGCAAGCGCGGGGTGGAACACAGCGCCTACGCCCCGCGCCTGTCGGCCCTGGCCACCACCCCCGAGGACGCCTCACAGGTGCTCGATGTGCTGATCGCGGAGATGGAGAAGCGCTTCGATCTCCTCAGCGAGTACCACGTCTCGGACCTGTGGGACCTGCCCGAAGAGGTCCGCCCGGTGCCGCTGGTGGTCCTCGTCGACGAGGTGGCGGAACTGTTCCTGACCGCCGCGAAGAAGGACGAGGAACGCCGGGACCGGATGGTCATGCAAATGGTGCGCCTGGGACAGATGGCCCGCGCTATCGGCATCTACCTGGAGGTCTGCGGCCAGCGCTTCGGCTCGGAACTGGGCAAGGGCGCCACCATGCTCCGCGCCCAGCTCACCGGCCGCGTCGTCCATCGGGTCAACGACAAGCAGACCGCAGAGATGGGCCTGAACGACATCTCCTCGGAAGCGGTGTTCGCCGCCACCTCGATCGCCCCGGATCGGCCCGGCATCGCGGTGGCCGGAGACTCCTCCGGCGGATGGTCCCGCATCCGCACCCCCGAAACCACCCCCACCGAGGCGGCAGCGATCTGCCGGGACTACGCCCACCTCACGCCGGACCTGCCCTACCTGGCCCCGTTCCGCCCGCACGTGCCGGCCGACCCCACACCCGCTGACGCGCCCTCGCTGATCAAGCCCCAGCCCGTCACCGAGTAACTCCCTCCCCTTGCACGGTTGGCGTGACCGTCTCGCGCCAGGTCCCTACCCCGCCCATGCCTGAAACCGAAAGGAGGACGCGATGACCAAGCCGCAGGCGGAACGGACCGCGATCCTCGTCGCCGGTGCCGTGATCATGGCTCTCACGATCGCCGCGTTCTGGCTCTCCTACGCGCACCTCGCCTCGGTCGCTGAGTCGCACGGTCTCGCCGCATCCCCGGTGCGCCGCTGGGCCTGGCCGGGCACCATCGACCTGTTCATCCTGGCCGGTGAGGTCCTGATGTTCCGCGCCGCGCTGCGGCATGTGACCGACTGGTGGGCCATCGGCCTGACGGTTGCCGGATCGCTCGGCAGCATCGGTCTCAACGTCGCCGGTGTCGGCACCAACGCCCCGATCCTCGACTACGTCGTCGCAGCCGTACCGCCGTCCGCCGCGCTCCTGGCCTTCGGCGCCCTCATGCGCCAGGTCCACACCCTTGTCACCGACCCCACCCCGGTGCCCGCGGCTGAACCGGTCGCGGAGCCGGTCACCGTCGAACGCGCCCCGGAGCCCTCCCCGGCGGAACTCCCCGAGTCGGAGCCCGAGAAGGTGCCCGAACCGGAGCCGGTGCGCGAGCAGTTGCCGGAGCCTGCCCCGGTCGAGCCGTCGCCCCGGCCTGCCCCGCCGGCACCCACCGTGCCCCCGGCTCTGATCGCCCACGCCCGGAAGGTCGCCGACAACCACCAGGCCGCCACCGGTACCCCGATCGACGCGGACACCCTCCGCGCCCGGCTCGGTGTTCCGCCGGTGCTCGCCGACGCCATCACCGCCCAACTCGCCTGAAAGGAAGCCCCATGCCGCGCCCGAACCGCTTCTACGACGTGATCCGCATCGGCCCCGTCCAGGTCGGCTCCTACTACGACGGGCGGGGACGGACCAAGCACACCGCCACCTGCACCGCCCCCGGCTGCCGCTTCTCGGTGGAGAAGCCGGACCGGTCCGCCGCCGAACTCGCCGCCCGCACCCACCGCTGCAACCCCTGACCCGGACGGAGGCAAGGCCCATGCGCTACCCGGACGCCCAGCTCCGTGCCAACCACCGCCCGGCCGACCTGATCCCGCCCGGCATCCGCCCCGGTGAGGTGGTGGTCATCCAGGCCCCGCCGCGCTCCTACGCGGGCCCGATCCTGCTGACTATCACGCTCGCCGTCGGCGCGTCCGTGGTCATCGTCGTCCTCGCGATCGCCTTCCAGATCGCTGCCGCCGCTGCGGCCGCTGCTGTCCCCACCGTGGGCGGCGCCGGTATCTCGCTCAAGCTCGCCCGCAAGCGCTAAGCGGCCCCCGGGGCGGCCTCAACCGCCAAGTTTCCGCCGCCCCGGGCGCCTGACCCCTTCCAGATCCGCTGACCCGAAAGGGACTCCTCATCATGCCCGAGAACACCCCTGCCCGCGTCCGGCTCTGCCCCGACTGCGACGGCTTCCCCACCGTCGCCATCACCACCGGCCAGACCAACCCCGACGGCTCCCGTACGACCCTCACCGTCATCTGCCGGACCTGCGAAGGCGCCGGGACCGTTGCCCGTCGTGCAGCTGCTCGTGAGGTGGCCGCGTGAGTGACGCCGCCACCCTGGCGGGCCTGGACCCGACCACCCTGGGGGACCTCCTCCGGGTGGCCGGGTCCCCCGGCTTCGACCGCTGGGAAGACCAGATCCGCCGCACCGGCGGATGCGCCGACCCCATCCACCTCACCGGCACTACCAAGACCGTCGACCGGGCCACCGGCACCGTCTTGCACGCCTACTCCACCGACGCCGAACCCGGCGGGCGGCTCCGGGTGGCCTGCGGCAACCGCCGGGCCTCCCGCTGCCCGTCCTGCGCCTGGACCTACGCGGGCGACACCTACCACCTCATCCGCGCCGGACTCACCGGAGACGAAGCCAAGGGCACCCCGGAGACCGTCCGCGACCACCCCCGCGTCTTCGCCACCCTCACCGCCCCCTCCTTCGGCCCGGTCCACAACCGCCCCGACAACGGCCACCGTCCCTGCCGCTGCGGCATCCACCACCAGGCCGACGCCCCCGAACTCGGCACCGCCCTGAACCCGGAGACCTACGACTACGCGGGCGCCGTGCTCTGGAACAACCACGCCGGACACCTGTGGCGGTACGTGACCATCTACCTCCCCCGCGAGCTGGCCAAGCGCGCCGGCATCACCCAGAAGGCACTCAAGGAACAGCTCCGGGTCTCCTACGGCAAGGTCGCCGAGTACCAAAAGCGCGGGGCCATCCACTTCCACGCCGTCATCCGCTTCGACGGACCCGACGGGCCCGACACCGCGCCCCCGGCCTGGGCGACCATCGACCTCCTCACCGATGCCCTTCGGGCCGCTGCTGCCCGCGCGGAGATCGAGCTGCCTTCGGTCGGGGACCAGCCCGCTCGCACCCTGCGCTGGGGCACCCAGCTCGACGTCCGGCCCATCGGCGCCTTCGGCAACGGCGAAGACCTCACCGAGCAGGCCGTGGCCTCCTACGTGGCCAAGTACGCCACCAAGGCCGCCGAGACCACCGGCACCGTCGACCGCCGCATCGGCGAAATGCACGAGCTGGACAAGCATCCCGACCTGCCCGACCACACCCGCCGCCTCATCCGCGCCTGCCGCGACCTGGACGACCTCTACCCGGACCGCAAGCTGTGGCAGTGGGCCCACATGCTCGGCTTCCGCGGCCACTTCTCCACCAAGTCCCGCCGCTACTCCACCACCCTCGGCGCCCTCCGCCAGGTCCGCGCCGACTACCGCGCCGCCCAACAACGCGCCGCCCTCGGCCTCCCCGACCCCGACGACCACCCCGAAGCCACCACCCGCGTCATCGCCCACTGGGCCTACGCCGGACACGGCCACACCCCCGGCGAATCCTGGCTCGCCGCCAACCTCGCCCGCGAGGTCCAAGCCAACCGCGACATCGCTCGTGAAGTACGCGCCGAACTGGAGACAGAGGAGAGCTGGACATGAGCGCCCGCACGCTGCCCGAGCGGTTCCTGACCCCGCTGGACCTCGCGGACCTCTTCGGCGTACCGGTCGAGACCGTCTACCAGTGGCGCCGCAAGCGCACCGGTCCCCGCGGCTTCCGCGTCGGCAAGCACGTCCGCTACGACCCCGAAGTCGTCCACCGCTGGGTCGCTGAGCAGATGAGCGAGGCCGCCTGATGGCCGGGCACATCCAGGACCGCTGGTACAAGACCGAGATCGGACCGGACGGCAAGCCCCGCAAGGTCAAGACGGACCGTTACGGCTCTCGTTCGCGCTACCGTGCCCGCTACATCGGCCCGGACGGCACGGAGAAGAACAAGTCGTTCCCCGACCGACAGAAGCGTCTTGCTGATCAGTGGCTTGCCCACGTCGAGGCGGACATGTCTCGGGGCCAGTACATCGACCCGCGTGCGGCTCGAACCACCTTCCAGCAGTACGCCGAACGGTGGGTCGTCACCCAGGGAGCCGATCCGAATACGCAGGCGTCCATGGAGTCACAGCTGCGGTTGCACGCGTTCCCGTACCTCGGTTCGCGGCCGCTCGGCTCCTTCCAACCTGCTCACATTCGGGACTGGGTGCGGCAGCTCCAGCAGAACGGGGTCCGTGGCTCCTACGCCCGGACGATCTACTCCAACGTGCGGGCTGCCCTGAGCGCAGCCGTGGACGATGGCCACCTCCCCCGTAACCCGTGCGCTGCTCGCTCGGTCCGGCCACCCGCCGTGGACACCAAACGGGTGATCCCGTGGACGACGGAACGCGTCTTCGCGGTCAGGGCGGGCATGCCCGAGAGGTATCGAGCGATGGTCGACCTGGGTGGTGGCTGCGGGCTGCGGCAGGGCGAGATCCTGGGCCTGGCCGTGGACGCCATCGACTTCGAGTCGGACACGCTCCACGTGGTCCAGCAGCTCAAGCTGAGCCGGAGCAAGCCCGTGTTCGCCCCGCCGAAGGGCGGCAAGCTGCGGGATGTGCCACTTCCCGGGCCGGTGGCGGATGCCTTGCGGGCTCACATGAAGGAGTTCCCTCCGGTCGAGATCACGCTGCCGTGGAAGGTGGCGGACGGTGAGCCGGTGACCAAACGCCTGATCTTCACCGGGCCGCGTGGTGGCCATGTATGGCGTACGTCACTCAACGAGGAGGCGTGGAAGCCCGCGCTCGCCTCTGCTGGAGTGATCTCGGTTCCTGAGCGCGGTCGGCCGTACGCCGAGTCTCGTGAGAACGGGATGCACGCGCTGCGGCACTTCTACGCCTCGGTGCTCCTGGACGCCGGGGAGAACGTGAAGGCGCTCGCCGAGTACCTCGGGCACTCCGACCCCGGGCTGACGCTACGGGTGTACGCCCATCTCCTGCCGTCGAGCCAGGAGCGGACTCGGAAGGCCGTGGCCGCTGTCTTCGCTCCGACCGGGACGGCCCAATCAAACAGCTGACGGCCCAGAGACGGCCCACGGGCAGCGACAAGCCCCCTACTCGCGGGAAAACCGCAGGTAGGGGGCTTATTGCTGTGGGCTTACTTCTTCTTGCCCTGGTTCTTCACTGCCTCGATGGCGGCCTTGGCGGCTTCCGGGTCGAGGTAGGTGCCGCCCGGGTTGAGCGGCTTGAAGTCGGCGTCGAGCTCGTAGGAGAGCGGGATGCCGGTGGGGATGTTCAGGCCGGCGATGTCCGCGTCGGAGATGCCGTCGAGGTGCTTGACCAGGGCGCGGAGGCTGTTGCCGTGGGCGGCGACCAGGACGGTGCGGCCGGTGAGGAGGTCCGGGACGATGCCGTCGAACCAGTACGGGAGCATGCGGACGACGACGTCCTTGAGGCACTCCGTCTGGGGGCGCAGCTCCGGCGGGAGGGTCGCGTAGCGCGGGTCGGAGAACTGGGAGTACTCCGCGTCGCGGTCGAGCGCCGGCGGCGGGGTGTCGTACGAGCGGCGCCAGAGCATGAACTGCTCCTCGCCGAACTCGGCGAGGGTCTGGGCCTTGTCCTTGCCCTGCAGCGCGCCGTAGTGCCGCTCGTTCAGGCGCCAGCTGCGGTGGACCGGGATCCAGTGGCGGTCGGCGGCCTCCAGGGCCAGCTGCGCGGTGCGGATGGCGCGCTTCTGGAGGGAGGTGTGCACGACATCGGGGAGCAGGCCGGCGTCCTTGAGCAGCTCACCGCCGCGGACCGCCTCCTTCTCGCCCTTCTCGTTCAGGTTGACGTCCACCCAGCCGGTGAACAGGTTCTTCGCATTCCACTCGCTCTCGCCGTGGCGGAGGAGGATGAGCTTGTACGGTGCGTCGGCCATGTCTTTGAGACTAATCGAAAACGGTGACAGGCCAGGCAGGGGGCCGGTTCGTGGAATCCGGGGCGCTCGTCTGTGCCGGGGCGCCGACGTTTGACGGTTCGCGTCAATTCAATGGCGGTGGCTGACCTGCGTATGTAGCTTCCCTTTGGTGGTAGCGCCACTTACATCGGCGCCACACGTGCACGGTACGTACACGGTTAACGGGGGAGTCAGGGTGAGACGAGCCGTCGTCGCGAGTGTGTCGGGGCTGCCGCGGCAGTTCTGGTGGTTGTGGACGAGCACACTGATCAATCGCCTGGGGGCGTTCGTCGCCACGTTCCTGGCGCTGTACCTCACGGTGGAGCGGGGGTACTCGGCGTCCTACGCGGGGCTGGTCGGCGCCCTGTACGGGCTGGGCGGGGCGGTCTCCTCGGTGGTCGCCGGGGTGCTGACCGACCGGCTCGGGCGGCGGCCCACGATGCTGATCGCGCAGCTGATGACCGCGGTCTCGGTGGCGCTGCTGGGCTTCATGGAGAACCCGGTGGCCATCGCGGCGGTGGCCGCGGTGGTGGGCATGGCGAGCAACGGCTCGCGGCCCGCGGTGGCGGCGATGATGGCGGACATCGTGGCCCCGGAGGACCGGGTGCGGGCCTTCGCGCTCAATTACTGGGCGCTGAACATGGGCTTCGCGATCTCCTCGTCGCTGGCCGGGCTGCTCGCCCAGTACGGCTATCTGCTGCTCTTCCTCGGTGAGTCGGCGCTGGTGCTGGCCTGCGCGGTCGTGGTCTTCGTGAAGCTGCCCGAGTCCCGGCCGGAGGAAGGAGAAAAGACGGCTGCGGACAGCACCGCGGAGGAGTCCGGGCGGCGCGTGTCGATGATGACAGTGCTGCGGGACGGGCGCTTCATGGTCGTCGTCGGGCTGAACCTGATGCTCGCGCTGCTCTTCCAGCAGGCGTATGTGTCGCTGCCGGTGACCATGGGTCAGGCAGGCTTCAGCAGCACGGACTTCGGACTGGTGATCGCCACGAACGGCGTGCTGATCGTGCTGCTGCAGATCCCGGTGACCCGCTTCATCGAGCACCGCAGCCCGGCAGCACTGCTGATCGGCTCGGCGCTGCTGACCGGTTACGGCTTCGGGCTGACGGCGTTCGCCGGTTCGGTGGCGCTGTTCGCGGTGTCCGTCGCGGTCTGGACGCTCGGCGAGATCATCAACTCGCCCACGCAGATGGGGCTGGTGGTGCGCCTCTCCCCCACCCACGGCCGCGGCCGGTACCAGGGCATGTACTCGCTGTCCTGGTCGGTGGCCTCGCTGGCCGCCCCGCTGCTCGGCGGGGCGGTCATCGACCACTACGGCCCGGCCACCCTCTGGTCGGCCAGTGCGGTGATCGGGACGGTGGCGGCGCTCGGTTACGGGCTGCTGCTGCGGCGGATGAACGCGGAGGAGCGCGCGCAGGCCGCACCCCCCACGCCCGTCACGGACGCAGCCGCCGCTGTGCCTCGTACAGATTCCGTGGCCTGAGCGACCCCGGGCGGCCGTACGCCACGAGCCTGCTGTGCAGGTCACCGGTGAAGTCCGGCTCGTCGATCTGGCCGAACTCGCGGACCTCGGAGATGCCGGCGGTGACGCTGTACGGGGCCAGTCCGTCGATCTTCACCATGCCGGCCCGGCCGTTGGTGACGCGGACGTTCCAGTGGGTGAAGCGGGCCCCGAAGAGGGGCCCCGCGCGCAGGTCGCCGCCGTGCCGGCCGGTGTTATTGATGACGATGTCGGTACGGACGTTGGCGAACGGCATGCCGCGGTGGGAGTCGAACGTGCCCATCTCCATCCGGCCGCGCGACCAGACGTTGTAGCTGGACAGGTTCTCGACGTTGATGCCGTGCAGCATGGTGCCGGGCTGCTCGGGCACGCTGCGCTTCTCGATCACGAAGTCCTCGAAGAGGTTGTCGTGCGCGCCCTCGCGGCAGAAGTACGGATGGTGGGAACCGCGGCCCGCGATACGGGTGCCGCTGATCGTGCAGGAGGACGAGGCGGTCAGCCCGATGCCGTTGTCGACGTGGCGCGCGACGACGTCCCGTACCCAGCAGTCGTACGCGCACTGCAGGAGGACGCCGTTGTATCCCTTGTCCTGCAGGTGCGGGGACATCGGCGTCTCGACCGCCTCGATCGTGAGGCCCTCGACGCCGGCGCCGGTGAGCGCGGGGACGTGGGTGGTGAGGCGCGGGTCCCACTCCGGGCGCACGTCGAGGGGCAGCGGGCGCTCGAAGGTCACCTCGCGACCCTTGATACGGACGATGCGTACGGGCCACTCGTACGGGACGAAGCTGTTGAGTTTGACCCTGCCGTCCCAGGTGTACGAGGCGGGGCCGGGGCCGCCGCCCGCCATGTGCTGGAGGAGGGTGTGATCCTTGTCGTCGGCCAGCCGGAGGAGGACGAGGGTGCCGGGGCGCAGGCGCGAGGTGTCGGCGACCTGCACCGTCCAGTCGCCGCGGCGCGCGGGGCGTACGGCGGTGAGCGTGCGCCACTCGTCACGCCGGTTGCCCGTCCACCCCTCGAACGGCCACTGCTTCTTCCTGATCGCCGCGACGAGGGAGTCGTAACGGGCCGTGGGGCAGAGCCAGATGAGGCCGCCGGTCCAGGACCAGGCGGACTTGTCGCCCCCGTACCGGCTGCCGTACGGGCCGATCAGCTCGGTGAGGTGCTTGGTGGCGAGCAGCTTGGTACGGCCGCTGCCGGCCCCGCGCAGCACCACATTGCTGTGGCCGATGCGGATGACGTCGTCGATGCGGAAGGTGCCGGGCGGGAGGGTGACGGTGCCGCCGCCGCGCCGGCCCGCGGCCTCGAGGGCGCGGTTGAGGGCGGGGGCCGAGTCCTTCCTGCCGCCCGGGGTGGCGCCGTACTCCCGTACCGCGTCGATCTCGGGCCCTTCGCCGGCGGCCCGGGGGCCGCGCCGGCAGCCCGCCCGGCCGATGTACGGGATCTGCGGATGCGTGAAGGGGCGGGCGGTGAACTCGTCCCAGAGTGCGTTGCCATGACCGGCCACCGGGGCCGGGAGTGCGTGGTGCCGACCGGCCGCCGAGGCCGGGAGTGCGGGCAGTACGGCGGCCGCCGCCACGGCGGTCGCGCTGCCCAGCAGGGTGCGCCTGCTGATGTCCATGGGCCGCCCTTCATGCAGGTGAAGAGGTGCATGGGAGAGGAGGCCGCGAGCATGGCACGCGCTCACAGGGCGGTGGAAGAGCCGGGAAGGGTGACCGCGAAATGGGCCGGAAAGCGCTACTTGTCCTGGCCGGTCAGATGCGCAAACGCCTCGAGGTTGCGCGTGGACTCGCCACGCGAGACCCGCCACTCGTACTCCTTGCGGATCGCCGACGCGAAGCCCATCTCCAGCAGGGTGTTGAAGGAGCCGTCGGCGTTCTCCAGGACCGTGCCGAGGATGCGGTCCAGCTCCTCGGGGGTGACGGCCGCGAGCGGCAGCTTGCCGACGAGATAGATGTCCCCGAGCTTGTCGATCGCGTAACTCACGCCGTACAGACGGGTGTTGCGCTCCAGCAGCCAGCGGTGCACCGCTTCGTGGTTCTCGTCCGGGCGCCGTACGACGAAGGCGTTGATGGACAGCGAGTGCTTGCCGACGAGCAGCGAGCACGTCGTGGAGAGCTTGCGGGTGCCGGGCAGCTTGACGACGTAACTGCCCTTCTCCGGGGACTCCCACTCCAGTCCGGCGTCGTTGAGCGTCGCCTCGATGATCTGCCGCGCGTCGTCAGCCATGCAGTGATCGTAGGCGACGGCGCCGCTCCTGCAGCGCGGCGGTGTACACGTCGGCCGTCGCCGCGGCCGCGGTGTCCCAGCCGAAGGACCCGGCGTGCCGCGCGGCCGCCGCGCCCATCCGCAGCGTCAGCGAGGGCTCGTCGGCGAAGCGGCGCAGCGCACGGGCGTAGTCCGCCGGGTCGTGTCCGTCGACGAGGAAGCCGCTGACGCCGTCCTTCACCGCGACCGGCAGGCCGCCGACCGACGCCGCGATCACCGGGGTGCCGCACGCCTGCGCCTCTATGGCCACCAGCCCGAAGGACTCGCTGTAGGACGGCATGACCAGCACGCTGGCCGCGCGGTACCAGTCGGCGAGCCGGTCCTGGCCGACCGGCGGCCGGAACCGCACCACGTCCGCGATGCCGAGCCGGGCGGCCAGCTTCTGCAGGCCCTCGGGCTTGGCCAGGCCGCTGCCGCTCGGCCCGCCCACGACGGGGACCACGATCCGGGAGCGCAGCGAGGGGTCCTGGTCCAGCAGCACCGCGACCGCGCGCAGCAGGATGTCGGGCGCCTTCAGGGGCTGGATGCGGCCCGCGAAGAGCGGGATCAGCGCGTCCTGGGGCAGGCCGAGGCGGTCCCGGGCCGCGGCCCGGGCGTCCGCCACGCCGCTGCCCGCGGCGATGCCGCCCGTCGCGTCGTGCGCCGGCCGGAAGCGGTCGAGGTTGACGCCGGGGTGCACGACCGCGACCTTGCCGGGCTCGGCCTCGTAGTGCCGGACGAGCTCACCGGCCTCTTCGGCGGTGTTGGCGATCAGGCGGTCCGAGGCGCGCACGATCTGGGTCTCGCCGATGACGCGGGCTGCCGGCTCGGGGGTGTCGCCCTCCGCGAGCGCGGCGTTCTTGACCTTGGCCATCGTGTGCATGGCGTGGACGAGGGGGACGCCCCAGCGCTCGGCGGCGAGCCAGCCGACGTGGCCGGAGAGCCAGTAGTGCGAGTGCACCAGGTCGTAATGGCCGGGACGGTGGCCGGCCCACGCCTGCATCACGCCATGCGTGAAGGCACACAGCTGGGCGGGCAGGTCCTCCTTGTTCAGCCCCTCGTACGGGCCCGCGTCCACGTGGCGTACGAGGACGCCGGGGGCCAGCTCGACGGAGGGCGGGAGGGCGCCGGTGGTGGCGCGGGTGAATATCTCGACCTCGATGTTGAGCGCCGCGAGTTTCCTGGCCAGCTCGACGATGTAGACGTTCATGCCGCCCGCGTCGCCCGTGCCGGGCTGGTGCAGCGGGGAGGTGTGCACGCTCAGCATCGCCACCCGGCGCGGCTTGCGGGAGCCCCCCAGCCGGAGCCGGGCGGGGCCCGCGAACTGGCTCTGGGGACGGCCGCGGAGCCGGGACACGTATTGGCTCACTGCGAGCTACCTCCGAAAATCCGGCAGAAACCCGGCGCGACAGCGCCTCTCCACCGGCCAACAACAGAGCCGGCCGTGCCATTTCCCGCCAGGCGCCGCGCCGCCCCCTCTTTGCCAAAGCGTGACTCTATGGGATGTCCGGCGGATTGTCCCCGGCGGTCCACGGGCCGGACGCCGCACGGCCACCGGGGCCCACCACCTGGCCCACCGCCTGGCCCACCGCCTGGCTCGCCACCGGGCCGACCGCCGGGCCGGCCCCCGCAGCTCAGCGTCAGCACGTACCAGCCCAGCGCATACAGTCATGCCATGGCCCGCAGCTCCTCCCCTCCCCCGTCCGTACGTCCGGTCGGAAGCGCCACCCGCGGGACCACCAACCCGAACCGGCTGCGCCGCATGGACCGCTGGATCGCCGCCACGCACGGGCCCCAGCTGCGCCGCAGCGCCGACCCGGTCGCCGTCGACCTCGGGTACGGCGCCGCGCCCTGGACCGCCGTGGAGCTGCTGGACCGGCTGCGTACGGCCCGCGGGGACGCGCAGGTGGTGGGGGTGGAGATCGATCCGGAGCGGGTCGCGGCGGCCCGGCCCTACGAGCGGGACGGGCTGGTCTTCCTGCACGGCGGCTTCGAGGTGCCGCTGCCGGGCGCCCCGGGCCGCTCCCCCGCGCTGATCAGGGCGGCGAACGTGCTGCGGCAGTACGACGAGGCCGAGGTGGCGGCGGTCTGGGCGCGGCTGTGCGCGCGGCTGGCGCCGGGCGGCCTGCTGGTGGAGGGCACCTGCGACGAGATCGGGCGCCGGCACGTCTGGGTCGCGCTCGGCCCCGAGGGCCCCCGCACGGTCACCTTCGCGGCCCGCCTCGGCTCCCTGGAAACCCCCTCCGACCTGGCGGAACGCCTGCCCAAGGCGCTGATCCACCGCAATGTGCCGGGCGAGCCCGTGCACGCCTTCCTGCGGGACTTCGACCGCGCCTGGGCGGCGGCAGCGCCCTACGGCGCCCTCGGCGCCCGCCAGCGCTGGATCCGCTCGGTCCGCGCCCTGCACGCCGCGGGCTGGCCGCTGACCGACGGCCCCCGCCGCTGGCGCCAGGGCGAGATCACCGTCCGCTGGGAGGCGCTGGCGCCACGGGGCGCCAGCGCCTGAACTCCTTCGGCTGCCTTACTGGGAGCTCTGGATCTGCTTCGGCGCGCCGGTGCCGCCGCTGATCTCGATCCGGCGCGGCTTGGCCTGCTCGGCGACCGGGATGCGCAGGGTCAGTACGCCGTTGTCGTACGAGGCGTCGATGTGCTCCGTGTCCAGGCTGTCGCCCAGGAAGAGCTGGCGGCTGAACGTGCCGGTGGTGCGCTCGGCGGCGATCAGCTCGGCGCCCTCGGGCGCGGGCGAGCGGCGCTCGGCCCGGACCGTCAGGACGTTCCGCTCGACGTCGAGGCCGATGGACTCGGGGTCCACGCCGGGGAGGTCGAAGTGGACGACGAAGTTCTCGTCCGCGCGGTAGGCGTCCATCGGCAGGGCCGCCGGCCGCGTCGCCGTACCGAACAGCTGCTGGGTGAGCCGGTCGAACTCGCGGAACGGGTCGGTACGCATGAGCATCACGGGTCATCTCCTTCCGAGTCGCTGACTCCTGTCTGCGATGCCCTTCGCCCTCCGGTATAGCCCCACGAAGGAAAATTGACAAGCCCCGACTCAAGTCAGTCGGGGCACTGTCGTGCGGAACGAAAAAGACCAGGTCAGGCCGGGTACAGAGCCTCCATGAGCGCATCGACCAGGAGGCGGTCCCGGTCCTGCGTGAGCCGGTCGCGGGCCTCGGCCGGCGGCAGCCAGAGCACCCGGTCGACCTCGTCGTTGGGGACGAACTCCCCGCCGCACGCCTCCGCCGCCCAGTAGCGGACCTCCTTGGGCCCGCCGTTCGCCTCGTAGTACACCGTCGAGAGCTCGGTGCCGAGCCGGCAGTCCATGCCGGTCTCCTCGGCGACCTCGCGCACGGCCGCCGCCGGCGCCTCCTCGCCCCGCTTCAGCTTGCCCTTCGGGTGCGACCAGTCGTCGTACTTCGGCCGGTGCACGAGGGCGATCTCCAGCCCGTACGCGCCCGGCGAGCGGCGCCACAGGACGCAGCCGGCGGCCCGGATCAGTGTTCCGTCGCTCATGCGGGCCTCCAGGCTCGGGTGAAGGCGTAGCGGGCGGCCTCGACCTCGTGGCGCTGGTCGGCGTGGAGGATGCCGAGGGTGTACGCGGTGGCCGGGGCGATGCGCGGGGTGCGGGCCGCGGCGGCGGCCGCGGTGGCGGCCTCGGCCGCGTCACGGTGCCGCTCCAGGGCCCGGGCCGCCTCCAGCAGCCTCAGGTCGGTGACGCCGCCGTCGGCGACCTCCTGCGCGTACCGGCTGTGCCGCAGCAGCAGCCGTACCTGGTGCCAGGCGCCGTCCTGGCGGTCGTCGGAGGTCAGCGCCGCGGCGTTGTACGGGTGTCCGACCCGGGTCAGCGGCAGTGCGGCAACGGCCTCGGAGAGCCGACGGTGCGCCTGGTCGGCGAGCGGCGGCAGCGCCTCGGTGGCGAGCCGGTCGGCGGCGTTCTTGTCCAGTGGGGCTTCGGAGGCGAGCACCGCGACGGCGTCCGCGACGGCGTGGAAGCGCGAGGAGCCGAGCGCCTGGAGCGCCGCGGAGTGGGCGCGGGTGCGGGCCAGGGTCAGCTGCCGGTCCAGCAGCGCGCCGGCCCGCGCGGCCCCCGCCGCGGTGGTGGCGGCCGGGTCCTTGGGGTCGCGGCTCCGCTCGTCGCGGGACCGCTCGTCGCCGGTCCGCTCGTCCCGGGCTCGGCTGTCCCGGGCGCCGGAGCTCCTCGGCCTCGGGGTGCGGGCCTGTCCCCGTGGAGCGTCGCCCTCGGGGGCTCTCGTGCCGCCGGCCGGTTCGGCGGGGCCGGCGACCCGGTGCAGGGCGGCCAGCAGGCGGGCGAGCCGGTCGGCGTAGGCGTGCTCGCGGGCCAGGGTGCCCGACAGCCAGCCCAGTTCGCCGCGCAGCTGGTCGGCCCACGCCTCGTCGGTCAGCGGCCGGAAGGTGTGCAGCGCGCCGCTGATCCGGCGGGCCGCGGCCCGCAGCTCCCGGGCCGCGTCGCCGGCGCCCCGCGCGTCCGAGCCGCTCTCGCGGTGCAGCCGCAGGTTGCGCAGGAAGGCCGCCGACTGTTCGTGGAGGTAGGCCGAGAGCACCTCGCCGGCCGTCGCGCGGTCGGGCGCGGGTCCGGCCGGATCGGCACCGGTCCGTTCGCAGGTCGGGGAGAGGTCAGGTCGCAGGGCCACGCCGGCGCCTCCGGGCGTCGATGAGCATTTCTTGTACGTTGCGCAGCGGGGTGCCGTCCGCGTCGGCGGCGTGCCGGGTCCAGTTGCCGTCCGGGCCGAGGTGCCAGGACGAGGTGGTGTCCGACGTGCCGGTCCGCA
Organism: Streptomyces sp. NPDC053542; assembly: GCF_044544685.1. Taxonomy (NCBI): domain Bacteria; kingdom Bacillati; phylum Actinomycetota; class Actinomycetes; order Kitasatosporales; family Streptomycetaceae; genus Streptomyces; species Streptomyces sp. NPDC053542. Next base: position 100,517 of record NZ_JBITXL010000008.1, on the reverse strand, counting down.
GCAGGCGGTCGAGCGAGGCGCGGTGGCCGGGGTCGGTGACCCGTACCAGTGCCTCGATCCGCCGGTCGAGGTTGCGGTGCATCATGTCCGCGCTGCCCAGCCACACTTCGGGCTCCCCTCCGTTGCCGAAGGCGAACACCCGCGAGTGCTCGAGGAAGCGGCCGAGGACGCTGCGGACGCGGATGTTCTCGCTCAGACCCGGTACGCCGGGCCGCAGTGCACAGATTCCGCGTACCCAGATGTCCACGGACACACCGGCCTGGGAGGCGCGGTACAGGGCGTCGATGACGGCCTCGTCCACCATCGAGTTGACCTTGATGCGGACGAACGCGGGGTGGCCGGCGCGCTGGTGCGCGATCTCCTTGGTGATGCGCTGGACCAGGCCGTCCCGCAGCGACTTGGGGGCGACGAGCAGCCGCCGGTAGGTCTCCCGGCGGGAGTAGCCGGAGAGCCGGTTGAACAGGTCGGAGAGGTCGGCGCCGACCTGCGGGTCGGCGGTCAGCAGCCCCAGGTCCTCGTAGAGCCGGGCGGTCTTCGGGTGGTAATTGCCGGTCCCCACATGGGAGTAGCGGCGCAGCATGTCGCCTTCCTGGCGGACGACCAGGGAGAGCTTGCAGTGCGTCTTGAGGCCGACCAGGCCGTAGACGACGTGGCAGCCGGCCTCCTCCAGCTTCCGCGCCCACTTGATGTTGGCCTGCTCGTCGAAGCGCGCCTTGATCTCGACGAGGACGAGGACCTGCTTGCCGGACTCGGCGGCGTCTATCAGGGCGTCGACGATCGGGGAGTCGCCGGAGGTCCGGTACAGCGTCTGCTTGATCGCGAGGACGTCCGGGTCGGCGGCGGCCTGCTCCAGGAACGCCTGGACGGAGGTGGAGAAGGAGTCGTACGGGTGGTGGAGCAGGACGTCGCGGTTGCGCAGGGCCGCGAAGATGTCGGGGGCCGAGGCCGACTCGACCTCGGCGAGGTCGCGGTGGGTGCCGGCCACGAACTTGGGGAACTTCAGCTCGGGCCGGTCCAGCGCGGAGATGCCGAAGAGGCCGGTGAGGTCCAGCGGACCGGGGAGCGGATAGACCTCGGCCTCGGAGATCTTCAGTTCCTGGACGAGCAGGTCCAGGACGGCCGGGTCGATGGACTCCTCGACCTCCAGCCGGACCGGCGGCCCGAAGCGGCGCCGCATGAGCTCCTTCTCCAGGGCCTTGAGGAGGTTCTCCGCGTCGTCCTCCTCGACCTCCAGGTCCTCGTTGCGGGTGACCCGGAACATGTGGTGCGCACGCACCTCCATGCCCGGGAACAGCTCCTCCAGGTGCGCCGCGATGACGTCCTCTATGGGGACGTAGCGCTGCGGGGACGCCTCCAGGAAGCGGGAGAGCAGCGGCGGGACCTTGACCCGGGCGAAGTGGTCGTGGCCGCTGACGGGATTGCGGACGACCACGGCCAGGTTCAGAGAGAGGCCGGAGATGTACGGGAAGGGGTGGGCCGGGTCGACGGCCAGCGGGGTGAGGACGGGGAAGATCTGGTGGCGGAAGAGGGTGAACAGGCGGGCCTGTTCCTTCTCGGTCAGCTCCGGCCAGCGGATCAGGTGGATGCCGGCACCGGCCAGCTCCGGGGCGACGTCCTGCTGGTAGCAGGCGGCGTGCCGGGCCATGAGCTCGCGGGAGCGGGTCCAGATCAGGTCCAGTACCTCGCGGGGCTGCAGCCCGGAGGCGGAGCGGGTGGCGACCCCGGTGGCGATTCTGCGCTTGAGTCCGGCGACCCGGACCATGAAGAACTCGTCCAGGTTCGAGGCGAAGATCGCCAGGAATTTGGCGCGTTCCAGCAGCGGTGTGGCCGGATCCTCGGCCAGCTCCAGCACCCGTTCGTTGAACGCGAGCCAGCTGCGCTCGCGGTCCAGGAAGCGGCCGGCGGGCAGCTCCACGCCGCCGTCGCCCAGCGCGCCGTCGACGTCGTACGCGTCAAGATCGGCGTCGAGGTCCGGTTCCAGCTCGGGCAGGGAGGCGGCGACGGTGTTCGGGCGGTGCGCGGCGATCGAACCGACCGAGGGCTGAGCCTGTGCGGACGGCGTTGCCGGGGCCTGGGCGCTGGTCTGCTGGTCCATGACCTCATTCTTCCGCGCTCCCGGCAGGGAAGGCGCGTCGGGAGGCGGCGGGGCGACTCGGAGCCTTCGGTCACCGGCCGGCTGCGCGGAGGGCTGCATTCAGTGATGCTCGCAAGCGAGTTTGAATCGCTGGTAACGCGGACATGGCGGACAGGCAAGCGGGGGGCTACTCGGAGGGGATTTTCCGGTGCCGGGCGGCGGCGGGACGGAGCCCGCCGCCGCGCCTGACGCGCCGTCACCAGTACTGCGTCGCAGCCCCGCTGTACGTCACAGCTCCGTGCGGTACATCAGGTCCGTCTCGTGCGTGACGAAGCCGAGGCGCTCGTAGACGGTGACAGCGGGAACGTTGTCCGCGTCGACGTAGAGCATCGCCGTCGGCATGCCCTCGGCGGCCAGGTGCCGGAGCCCGATCGCGGTGAGCGCCTTGCCGAGGCCGCCGCCCTGTGCCTCGGGCCGTACGCCCACGACGTACACCTCGCCCAGGCCCTCCTCGGCGTGCTTCTTCGTCCAGTGAAAACCGACGAGCTCTCCCTCCTTCTCGGCCAGGAAGAAGCCCTTCGGGTCGAACCACGGCTCGGCCTTGCGGTCGTCCAGGTCACGCTGGGTGAGCGAGCCCTGTTCGGGGTGGTGCGCGAAGGCCGCGGCGTTGGCGGCGAGCCAGGCCGCGTCGTCGGTGCCGGGCTGGAAGGTACGGACGGTGACGCCCGGGGGCAGCACCGGCTCGGCCAGGTCCAGGTCGGCCAGCGGGCGGCGCATCTGGCGCAGCTCGCGGAAGAGGGTCAGGCCCAGGGTCTGCGCGAGGTGGCGGGCCGCGGGGTGGCCGCCGTGCGCCCACAGCCGCAGCCGCCGCCCGGACTGCTCCAGCAGCGCGCCGCCGAGCCGGCGGCCCAGGCCGTGGCCGCGGAATTCGGGGTGCACGACCAGCTCGGCGGCGGGCGCCTCGACCGGGTCGGTGTCCTCCAGCTGCCCGTATCCGACGATGCGGTCGCCCGCGGCGCGCAGCAGTACGTGCTTCACGCCCTCCCGCGCTCCGCCGCGTAGCTGCAGCCGTCCCTGCTCGGACACGGCCGGCTGGCCGTCCGTCCGTGCCGCCGTCTCGATCAGCTCCAGTACGGCACCGGCCACGTCCGGCGTGAGTGCTTCCCGTACCTGCATGTCCCGCCCGGCCGGGCCCGTTCCCTGTGCAGCGTCAGTCATGTCCCGAAGGGTACGGCCCGCCGGGCGTCCCGCGGCGTCCCCGGTCCCCGCATCGCAACCGTCCCTTAACCCTTCGCCTCTGGTGCGCTACGCGCGTTGACCATAGGCTTCCGGTCGCTCGCCACTCCTCATCCGCAGTACACAAGGGGGACGACCCATGTCAGTTACACCTCATCGGCGCCGTCTGAAGCGCCGCCTGGCGGCCGGGGCGGCAGTACTGGCCGCCGCGGCCGGCGTCACCGCCGCGGCGCTGCCCGCCGGCGCCGGCACCCCGGGCGGCCCCGGCCACTCCTCGCGCACCGTCGACGTGCAGCTGCTCTCCTTCAACGACTTCCACGGCAACCTGGAGCCGCCGCAGGGCTCGTCCGGGACCGTGGAGGAGGAGCAGGCGGACGGTAGCAGGAAGAAGATCGAGGCGGGCGGCGTCGAGTACCTGGCGAACGCGCTGCGCACGGCGCGCACGGGCCACCCGTACTCCGTCACCGCGGCCGCCGGCGACCTGGTCGGCGCGAGCCCGCTGCTCTCGGGCCTCTTCCACGACGAGCCGACCGTGGAGGCGATGAACAAGCTGAAGCTGGACGTGACCGGCGTCGGCAACCACGAGTTCGACGAGGGGCGCGCGGAGCTGGCGCGGCTGCAGAACGGCGGCTGCCACCCGAAGGACGGCTGCTACGAGGACGGGCGGACCTTCGGGGGCGCGGACTACCCCTACCTGGCCGCCAACGTCACCGACGAGAAGACCGGCAAGCCGATCCTCAAGCCGTACACGGTCTGGCAGCACAAGGGCGTGAAGATCGGCTTCATCGGCGTGACGCTGGAGGGCACCCCGGACATCGTCAGCGCCGACGGGGTCAAGGGCCTGAAGTTCCACGATGAGGCCGAGACCATCGACAAGTACGCCAAGGTGCTGCGGAAGCAGGGCGTGAAGTCGGTCGTGGCGCTGATCCACGAGGGCGGTGCGCCCGCGTCCACCGCGTACAACTACGACTGCGACAGCCCCGGGGACGGCGACGGCATCTCCGGGCCGATCACCGAGATCGCCAAGAAGGTCACGCCGGACGTCGACGCGCTGGTCACCGGCCATACGCACCAGGCGTACGCGTGCACGATCCCGGACCCGGCCGGGCAGCCGCGGATGGTCACCTCGGCCTCCTCCTTCGGCAAGCTCTACACCGACACCACGCTGACGTACGACCGGAGGACCAAGGACATCGTGCGGACGGCGGTGAAGTCGGCCAACCACGTGGTGAACCGCACCCAGCCCAAGGCGCCGGACCTGACCTCGCTGATCAAGCGCTGGGACAAGCTGGCCGCGCCGGTCGCGAACAAGCCGGTCGGCTACATCTCCGCCGACATCGCGGGCCGCGGCGCGACCACCCCCGAGTCGCCGCTCGGCGACGTCATCGCCGACGCGCAGCTGGAGGCGACGGCCGACAGCGGCAAGGGCGGCGCGCAGCTCGCCCTGATGAACCCCGGCGGCGTCCGCTCCGACCTGGCCTTCAAGGCGTCGGGGAGCGAGGGCGACGGGGTCGTGACGTACGGCGAGGCGTTCACCGTGCAGCCGTTCACCAACATGACGAACGTGATCGGGCTGACCGGCGCGCAGCTGATCACCGCGCTGCAGCAGCAGGTCAGCGGCGCGAACGCGGCCTCCCCGAAGATCCTCCAGGTGTCGAAGGGCTTCACCTACACCCTGGACATGACCAAGTCGGGCGCGGACCGGGTGGTCAAGGACTCGGTGAAGCTGAACGGCGAGCCGATCGACCCGGCGAAGACCTACCGTGTCTCGCTGAACGAGTTCCTGGCGGGCGGCGGTGACGGCTTCGCCGCGTTCAAGGACGGCACGGACAAGTTCGTCGGCCCGTCGGACCTGGACGCGTTCACCGCGTACCTCGGCGCGCACTCCTCGGCGTCCGGCCCACTGGCCCCGCCGAAGGCGGACCGCATCACGGTGGTGAAATAACCGATCATCGCGTGGATCACCGTGGTGAAGTAACCGACCGCCGTGGTGAAGTAACCGCTCATATCCCCACTTACCGGCAGTAGGACTTGCGTTCGAGGGTCGTGCACATGGTGGGATGTGCCGATGCGAACCCCCACACGCATATCCGCATCGCACGCACCGCAGGACGCGCAGGGCTCGCAGGAGCCCCGCGCGTCCCAGGGCCCTGACGCGCAGGGCGACACCCGTGAGATGGCGCCGGTCAACCCGTACGCGGAGCTCGCCGGGCTGGCCGATCCCGAGCCGGAACCGGGCCCCGGGCGGTCGTACCTCAACGAGCGCGACGACAGCGACGACCCGCTGGGGCTCGGGCTGCGCGACGACCCGGACGACGACGAGGCGTGGACCCCGCCCAACCACCGCAAGGCCCGGCGCGGCATCGGCCGGTTCGCCGCCGTGCCGATCACCGTCAAGCTGCTCGCCACGGTGCTCGCGGCCGCCTCCTTCGCGGGCCTCGCCGACCGGTTCGCCGTGCTGTACGCGCAGCACAAGGCCGCCGAGAAGCTCAAGGACTCGCTGCACCTGGCGGCCGACCCCGAGGTGGACATCGAGGGCTTCCCCTTCCTCACCCAGGTCGCGGACAAGCGCCTGGACCGGGTGCACGTGGCCATCCCCGACCTCGCCGCCGACCGGGTCTCGCTGGCGAAGTTCGAGGCGACCGCGGAGGACGTACGGCTCGACGGCGAGCTGCCGACGTCCCTCAAGGGCGGCACGGTCGGCCGGATGCACGGCGACGTCCTGCTCTCCTTCGAGGACATGAACCGCGAACTGGGCGCCTCGCAGGTCAAGTTCAGCGAGCTGGGACCCAACTCCGTACGCGCGGAGGGGCGGCTGCCGATCGCCGGGCACGAGCTGCGGGTGCACGCCAGGGCCCACATCCGGCAGGCCGGCGACCGCGGCGTCTCCACCGAGATCAGCAACATGCGGCTGGACATCGGCGACATCGCGGTCTACCGCCCCGGTACGGGCAAGGGCGAGGGCCTGCAGCTCACCCGCAAGACGGCCCGGCAGCTCAGCCGGGAGGCCGCCAAGGTCAGGGCGATGCTCGCCGTCCCGGCCATCGCCGACCGCATCGGCATCCCGCACGCCTACATCGACGCGGCCCTGCACAACGAGCGCAAGCTGCACGACCTGATCGGCACGCCGCGCTTCATCAGCAAGCTGATGAAGGTCAATCTGGTCGACGTCGTCGTCGACCACCCCTGGCTGCTGAAGAAGGTCGGCATCGACCCAAAGATCCTCGGCTCGCTCGCGGGGCTCACCAAGCCCGAGCTCGCGGACCGCATGGACCTCTCCTTCCGCCTCCCGGCCACCCCCGGTGACGTGCGGCTCCGCACCATTTCCGTGGAGCGGGACGGCATCCGGGCCCAACTCTCCGGCACTGGCATCCCGTTCGGGGACGCGGCGAAAAAGCAGCGCTGAACCGGGGTCTGTGGGACGGGTGTTACAAAGCGCGGACAACCATGTGTAGGCGACATTCGTCCTTCCAGGTGTACGAAAGGTGCACCCGGGGTGTCCGGGTGCCGACCCCAGGAGGAACCGTGCGCCACCGCCCCACCCCCACCGCAGCGCGCTGCGCCGCGGTGGCCGCCCTGCTCACCACCCCCCTCGTGCTGGCCGCGCCGGCGAGCGCGGCGCCCGCGGACACCGCGCCCGCCGCCGCTGCCGCGGGCCCGGCCGGCACCGCGCCGCAGGCCGACTTCAACCACGACGGCTACGCCGACATCGTTGCCACCGCCCCCGGCGGCACGGCCGACGGCACGGCGAAGGCCGGCTACATCACCGTGGTCTACGGCTCCGCCTCCGGTGCCGCCACCGGAAAGCACCAGGTCATCAGCCGCGCCACGGCCGGCGTGCCCGGCTCGCCCAGCGAGAACGGCCGCTTCGGCAGCCGCACCGTCGCCCGCGACCTGGACGGCGACGGCACCGGCGACCTCGTCATCACCGGCGGCGGTGCGCCGGTCGTCCTGTGGGGCTCCGCCGACGGCAAGGGCGGCGCGGGCAGCCTCCAGGGCGTCGGCGGCCGCAACCTCACCGCCGGGGACTTCAACGGCGACGGCCACGCCGACCTGGTCGCCGACGGCGACGGCTCGGAAGGATCGGACTCCTCGGGGCTGCACGTGATGTACGGGCCGTTCACCCGGGCCGGGGCGCCCGCCCGGACCGCGGACATCGACACCGGCCACCTCTTCCCCACCGAAGAGCTGGTCGCCGGTGACCTCAACGGGGACGGCCGGGACGACCTCGTCAGCATGCACGCGTTCGAGGAGCGGTCGGAGTCCAGCGAGCTGTGGAAGGGCGGCGACGGCGGTCTCGCCACCAAGTCCACCGAGCTGCCGGACGCCGCCTCCGCCACGGTCGGCGACGTCGACAAGGACGGTTACGGCGACCTCATATACCGCCCGGTGCCGGGCGGCGTCGTGGAGGACCTCCCGTACGACAAGGGCACCGTGAAGGTCGCGTACGGCTCGCCCGACGGCCCGGGCACGCGCACCACGACGATCACCCAGGACACCGCGGGCGTACCGGGCGCGGGCGAGGAGGGCGACCAGTTCGGCTACTCGCTCAGCGCGGGCGACGTGAACGGCGACGGGTACGCCGACGTCGCGGTCGGCGTCCCGTACGAGGACCTGACGTCCGCCTCCGGCGCGGCGCTGAAGGACGCGGGCAGCACCGTCCTCCTCAAGGGCGGCAAGGGCGGCCTGACCGGCACCGGCGCGCAGTCCTTCCACCAGGACACCGCGGGCGTCCCGGGCGTCGCCGAGGCCGGGGACCGGTTCGGCGAGGCCGTCTCGCTGCTCGACACGGACGGCGACGGCAAGGCGGACCTCGCGGCCGGTGCGCCGGGCGAGGACGGCACGACGCCGAAGGACACGGGCGCGGTGTGGTCCCTCCGGGGCGCCGCGGGCGGGCTGACGACGGACGGTGTCGTCTCGTACGGTCCCGGGGCGATCGGCGCCCCCGAGGCGGGAGCGGGCCTGGGCTCGGGCTTCGCCCGGTAAGGCGCACTCCGCGAGGGCTCACTCCGCGGCGGGCGGCTCCTCCGGCGGCGGCACCGCGGCACCCGGCAGCCGCAGCTCCGCCAGCGTGCCGCCGCCCGCCGCGGGCAGCAGCCGGACGCCGCCGCCCGCCTGCTGCGCCGTGCGGGCCACGATCGACAGGCCGAGGCCGCTGCCGGGCAGGCTGCGCGCCGACGGCGAGCGCCAGAACCGCTCGAAGACGTGCGGGAGTTCGTCCTCGGGGATGCCCGGGCCGTGGTCCCGCACGGTCAGCAGGCCGTCCTTCAGGCGGACCTCGACCGTGGCGCCGGGCGGGCTGAACTTCACCGCGTTGTCCAGCAGGTTGACCACCGCCCGCTCCAGCGCGGCGGGCTCGGCCCGTACGTACCAGGGGTCCAGCGCGGCGTCGAAGGTGAGGGACGGGCCGCGCAGCCGGGCCCGGTCCAGCGCGGTGTCCGCGATCTCGTGCAGCGCGACCACCTTCAGCGCGGGGTGCCCGCCGGGCCCCTGCTCCGGCGTCCTGGACAGCTCCTGGAGATCACCGATGAGCGCCGCCAGCTCGCCCATCTGGGCCTTCACCGAGTCCAGCAGGGCGAGCTTGTCGGCGGCCGGGATGGCGCGGCCGGTGCGCTCGCTGCGTTCCAGGAGGTCGATGTTGGTACGCAGCGAGGTCAGCGGGGTGCGCAGCTCGTGGCCCGCGTCCGCGATGAGCTGCTGCTGGAGGTCGCGGGAGGCGGCGAGCGCGGCGGTCATGGAGTTGAAGGACCGGGAGAGCCGGGCGATCTCGTCCTCCCCCTCGGTGGGGATGCGGATCGCGAGGTCTTCCGTACGGGCGACGTGCTCGACGGCCGCCGTGAGCCGGTCGACGGGTTTCAGGCCCGCCCTGGCCACCCACAGGCCGGTGGTCGCGGCGCCCAGCACGCCCACCCCGGCGACGATCAGCAGCACCAGCGCGAGCTGGTTCAGCGGCTCGGTGACCTGCTCCATGGGCGCGGCGACGGACACCGCGACCTGGTTGCCCAGCGCGTCGGTGGCCGGCCCGTGGTACGGCACGGTCGAGACCCGCATCTCCGCGCCGTCGGCGGCCCGCGCGGTGTGCACGGTGCCGCCGGAACGTCCCTGCGCGACCTCGACGTCCGCCCGCTGAGCGGGGATCTGCGACTTCTCCGGCGAGGTGCAGACGCTGCCGTCCACGGACACCAGCTGGATCGTGTACGGGGTGGGCTGGAAGCGGATGCCCTCGGGCGCGGTGCCGTTGCACTCGGCGCTCAGCGCCCGGACGTACGCCGCGTCCACGCTGACGTTGCCCAGGGTCGCGTCGAGCTGCTCGGTGAGCCGGTCGCGGGTGATCAGCCAGCAGGCGGCGGCGGACGCGGCGACGGCGAGCGCGACGGCGAGCGCGGTGAGCATCGCCAGCCGGGAGCGCAGCGGCAGCCGGCGGTAGCGCTGGGCCGCCTCCTCGCGCAGGTTCACTCGGCACCGCCGGACCGCAGGACGTACCCGACGCCGCGCACGGTGTGCACCAGCCGCGGCTCGCCGCCCGCCTCGGTCTTGCGCCGCAGGTACATGACGTACACGTCCAGGGAGTTGGAGGAGGGCTCGAAGTCGAAGCCCCAGACGGCCTTGAGGATCTGCTCGCGGGTGAGGACCTGGCGCGGGTGGGCCAGGAACATCTCCAGCAGGGTGAATTCGGTGCGAGTCAGCTCCACGGGCCGGTCGCCGCGGGTGACTTCCCGGGTGGCGAGGTTCATGCGCAGGTCCGCGAAGGCGAGCGTGTCGCCCTCGTCGGGGGCCGCGCCGGCGGCCGCCGCGTACGAACTGCGGCGCAGCAGCGCGCGGATGCGGGCCAGCAGCTCGTCCAGCTCGAAGGGCTTGACCAGGTAGTCGTCGGCGCCCGCGTCCAGTCCGGTGACCCGGTCGCCGACCGTGTCGCGCGCGGTGAGCATCAGGATCGGCACGGTCACGCCGCTCGCGCGCAGCCTGCGGGCCGCGGTCAGGCCGTCCATGCGGGGCATCAGCACGTCCAGCACGATCAGTTCGGGCCGGTGGGCGGCCACCTTCTCGACCGCGTCCAGGCCGTCGACGGCCTCCTCGGTGGCGTAGCCCTCGAAGGCGAGCGAGCGCCGGAGGGCCTCGCGGACGGCCGGCTCGTCGTCGACGATCAGGATGCGGGCGGGCGTCTCGCCCTGCTCGGCGGCGCTCATGGGTGTCGGGTCCTCGGTGTGTACGGGAAGCGGACGGTTGCGGTGCCAGCTTCTCAGGTGCGGCGGCCGCTCCTCAGTTGCCGCTGCCGCCGGCACGCAGGGTGTCCAGGTCCGCCTTGACGGTGTTGATCGGGATGGCGAATCCGAGACCGACGCTGCCGGCGCTGCTGCTCGTGGCGTCGGACGGCGAGTACATCGCGGAGTTGATCCCGATGACCCGGCCCTGCATGTCGATCAGGGCGCCGCCGGAGTTGCCGGGGTTGAGCGAGGCGTCGGTCTGGATGGCCTTGTACGAGGTGGTCGAGGAGCCGGTGTCACCGTTGTACTGGTTGCCGCCGAACTCGAACGGCCACGGGAGGTCGCCCTGCCCCTGGCTCTGCTGCTGTTGCTGCTGCTGGTCCTCCTTGGGCACGGTCACCTCGCGGCCGAGCGCGGAGACGATGCCGCTGGTCACCGACCCGGTCAGGCCCTCGGGGGAGCCGATCGCGACGACCTGGTCGCCGACGGCGAGCTTGCTGGAGTCGCCGAGGGTGGCGTGCGTGAGGTTCTTGGCGCCCCGCACCTTGATCAGGGCCAGGTCCTTGTCGGGGTCGGTGCCGACGACCTTGGCAGTCCGGGTGGAGCCGTCGCTGAAGGACACCGAGACGGTGCCGGCGCCGGAGACGACGTGGTTGTTGGTGATGATCTCGCCGTCGCCGGTGAGGACGACGCCGGAGCCGGTGGACTCGCCCTGGGTCGTGCGCGCCTTGATCTCGACTATGGCGGGGCTGACCGCCTTGGCCACCGAGGAGACCCCGTTGCCGGTGGTGGCGCCCGCGTTGACCACGGCGGTGCTCTGGCCGCTGCTGCCGGCCTGCGTGGCGCTCTCGATGAGCGCGGCGCTGCCGCCGCCGATCAGGCCGGAGGCCAGCGCGACCGCAGCGATCAGCGCGACGGGGCGGCGCATCCGGCGGCGCGGGGGCTGCGGCTCGCCACCGCCGGCGGGCGGCGCCGGCGGCGCGTACGGGGGCGGCGGCGGGTAGGCGCCCTGCGCGCCGAAGGACGCGTACGAGGCCGTCTGCTGGGCGTCGTACTGCGGGATCTGCGAGGTCTGCGGGGAATCATCGCCGCTGCGGCGGTAGCTCTCGGTCATGTCCACAACTCTGCGAGCCGTGCATGAGAAGAGGCTGAGAACGCCCTGAGAGGTCCGGCAGAAGTCGGTATGCCCGGTATAAAGACGCGCGCCCGGGCGGTCAGCCGCCGCAGCCGCAGGACCGGCGGATCACCAGCCGGGACGGGTACTGCCGCAGCCGCTCCCGGCGCGAACCCGCCACCCGCAGCCCGTCGTCCAGCACAAGATCCACCGCTGTACGGGCCATCGCCTCGCGGTCCGAGCCGATCGTGGTGAGCGGCGGGTCGGTCAGCGCCGCTTCCTTCACGTCGTCGAAGCCCGCCACCGCCAGCTCGCCGGGCACGTCGATGCGCAGCTCACGGGCCGCGCGCAGCACCGCGATGGCCTGGTCGTCGGTGGCGCACATGATCGCCGGCGGCCGGTCCGGGCTCTCCAGGAGCTTCAGTGCGAGCGGGTACGCCTCGTAGCGGTTGTACGGAGCCTGGAAGTACCGGCCCTCGGTCGAGCGGCCGGCCTCCTGCATGGCCCGCTGCCAGCCCTTGACGTGGTCGGTGACCGGGTCGCCGGACTTCGGGGTCTCCTCCAGGCCGCCGAAGAACGCGACGTACGGGTGGCCGTGCTCCAGGAGGTGGCGGGTGGCGAGCTGGGCGCCGCCGACGTCGTCCGCCATGACGGCGACGTCGTCGATGGCATCCGGGCGGCGGTGCAGCAGCACCACGCGGGCGTCCCAGGTGTCGATCTCGGCGGCGGCGTGCTCGCTGGGGCCCTGGCTGATCAGGATGAGCCCGGCGACCCGCATGCCGAGGAAGGCACGGAGGTAGTGCACCTCGCGCTCGTCCTCGTAGTTGGCGTTGCCGACCAGCACCATCTTTCCGCGCTCGGAGGCGGCGCGCTCCACGGCGTGCGCCATCTCCGCGAAGAACGGCTGGCGGGTGTCGGGGACGATCAGCCCTATGAGGTCGGTCCGGCGCGAGGCCATGGCCTGCGCGACCCGGTCCGGCCGGTACCCCAGCTCCTTGATCGCGGCGAGCACCCGCTCGCGCGTGGCCGGGGCGACCGGCCTCGGTCCGTTGTTGATGACGTAACTCACCACGGCGGTGGACGTCCCCGCCAGCCTCGCCACATCATCCCGCGTCACCTTGGCCACGCGCGGCAGTCTACGCGGGTCGTCCTACCGCTCGGCAGGGCGTGCGCCGCTGGCCGCCGCGCCCCGGTCCGCGGTGTGCTCGCGGGCCTCGGCGGCGGCCCGCTGCGCCTTGCGCTCGGCCTCCTTGGCGGCCTTCTCCTTGGCCTCCTCGGCGGCCCGCTCGACCTTGTCCGGTACGACGAAGCGGTAGCCGACGTTGCGCACCGTGCCGATCAGCGACTCGTGCTCGGGGCCGAGCTTGGCCCGCAGCCGCCGTACGTGGACGTCGACCGTCCGCGTACCGCCGAAGTAGTCGTAGCCCCAGACCTCCTGGAGCAGCTGGGCGCGGGTGAAGACCCGGCCCGGGTGCTGCGCGAGGTACTTCAGGAGCTCGAACTCCTTGAAGGTCAGGTCCAGGACCCGGCCCTTGAGCTTGGCGCTGTAGGTCGCCTCGTCCACCGACAGGTCGCCGTTGCGGATCTCCATCGGGCTGTCGTCCGTGGAGATCTGCTGGCGGCCCATGGCGAGCCGCAGCCGCGCCTCGACCTCGGCCGGGCCCGCGGTGTCGAGCAGGACGTCGTCGATGCCCCAGTCGGCGGTGACGGCGGCGAGGCCGCCCTCGGTCACGACCAGGACGAGCGGACAGCCGGGGCCGGTGGAGCGCAGCAGCTGGCAGAGCGACCGGACCTGGGGGAGGTCGCGGCGGCCGTCGATGAGGATGATGTCGGCACCGGGGGTGTCCACCAGGGCCGGGCCTTCGGCCGGCGCGACGCGCACGCTGTGCAGCAGGAGGCCGAGCGCGGGCAGCACTTCCGTCGAGGGCTGGAGGGCGTTCGTCAGGAGCAGCAGCGAACTCATGCTTGCACCTCGCTTCGCGAGGCCGAGCATGCGCTCGGGACGCACCTGACGATGGCTCGCTCGCTCCGCTCGTTCGCGTGCCCCTCACCGCCCCGGGTCGTCCGTCGTTCCCTGACCGTTCGGTGTTCCTGCACGCTTCGCTCGCCCATCGGTTCCTCCTCGGTCCCTGCCTGCGAGGACTTTTGCGGCACTGCTTCGTATGGTCGCGGGCCCCGCGCCCTTGCGAGGCTCGCGTGCCTCCGGAACGTGAGCACCGCAGTACGCTCCGCGCCCTGGAGCACACCCGCGCTCATCCGCGCACTGCGCGTCTGAAAGCACAAAAGGACCCGGGGGCTACGCTGCCCGGATCCTTCTTGCCCGACAGAATAGCCCACATGACTTCCCGAGCGGCGGCCGACTTTGCGCGATCTTGTGTTCCTTCGATCACTTCGAGTGGTCGTCGCGTGTCATTGTTGACCGAGGACGGCGTCCGCATCGAAGCCGATTATTCCGCTGCGGCGGGCGCTCCGCACGCCGTGCCGGACGGCCTCGTCGTGGTCCTCGCGCACGGCTTCACCGGCTCGCTGGACCGCCCCGCGCTGCGCCGCGCGGCCGCCGCCTTCGCGCAGTACACGCCCGTGATCACGTTCTCCTTCCGGGGGCACGGCCGGTCCGGCGGGCGCTCCACGGTGGGCGACCGGGAGGTGCTGGACCTGGCGGCCGCGGTGCGCTGGGCACGCACCCTGGGCCACACCCGGGTCGCCACGGTCGGCTTCTCCATGGGCGGCTCGGTGGTCGTCCGGCACGCCGCCGAGTACCGAGCCGCGCACGAGGGGCGCACAGGAGCGCACACCGACATGGTGGTGGCGGTGAGCGCCCCTGCTCGCTGGTATTACCGGGGTACCGCGGCGATGCGGCGGCTGCACTGGGTGGTGGAGCGGCCGCTGGGCCGCCTGGTGGGCCGCCTCGGGCTCCGCACCCGGATACACGGCATCGCCTGGGACCCGGTCCCCCTCTCCCCCACGGAAGCCGCCCCGCTGCTCGCCCCGACCCCGCTCCTGATCGTCCACGGCGACCGCGACGCGTACTTCCCGCTCGACCACCCACGCGCCCTCGCGGCCGCGGCCGACCCCGCCTCCACGGAGCTGTGGATCGAGCACGGCTACGGCCACGCGGAAAACGCGGCGGCACCGGAACTGCTGGAGCGGATCGCGGGGTGGATCAGGGAGCGGGCCTGACGCCGGCGCGGGCCCGGCACCGGCGCGCTCCGTGAGGCGTACCGCTTCCCCCCGGCCTCTCCCCCATGGGAGGCGTACCGTTTCCCCCCGCCTCTCCCCCATGGGGGGATTTGAGTCCCCTGCTCAACACATTACCGAGGGTCACTGACAACGCGCCGTCGGCGCCCGCTCCCCCCAGCCCGCCCCCCCTCAGCGCCTCGCCCCCGCCTCCCCTCAGTCCGTCTCCGCCAGGGCCTCCGCGAACTGGGCCGCGTACAGGCGGGCGTACGCGCCGTCCGCGGCCAGCAGGGCGTCGTGCGTGCCCTGTTCGACGATCGCGCCGGACTCCATGACCAGGATCAGGTCGGCGTCGCGGATCGTGGACAGGCGGTGGGCGATCACGAAGCTCGTCCGGCCGGAGCGGAGCTGGGCCATGGCCTGCTGGATGAGGACCTCGGTACGGGTGTCGACCGAGCTGGTGGCCTCGTCCAGGACGAGGATGGCCGGCTCGGCGAGGAACGCGCGGGCAATGGTGATCAGCTGCTTCTCGCCGACCGAGACGTTGGAGCCCTCCTCGTCGAGGACGGTGTCGTAGCCGTCGGGGAGGGTGCGTACGAAGCGGTCCACGTGCGTGGCCTTCGCCGCCTCGACGATCTTGTCCAGCGAGGTGCCCTCGGGCGCTCCGTACGCGATGTTCTCGGCGATGGTGCCGCCGAACAGCCAGGTGTCCTGGAGGACCATGCCGATGTTCGAGCGGAGTTCCTCGCGGGACATGGCGGAGATGTCGACGCCGTCGAGAGTGATCCGGCCGCCGCGTACCTCGTAGAAGCGCATCAGGAGGTTGACGAGCGTCGTCTTGCCGGCGCCGGTGGGGCCGACGATGGCGACCGTCTGGCCCGGCTCCGCCGCCAGGGACAGGCCCTCGATCAGCGGCTTGTCCTCCTCGTAACGGAAGGAGACGTTCTCGAAGGCGACCTTGCCCCGTACGTGGTCGGGGCGCTGCGGGTGCGCTCCGTCCGGCTCCTGCTCCTCGGCGTCCAGCAGCTCGAAGACCCGCTCGGCCGAGGCGACGCCGGACTGCACCAGGTTGGCCATCGAGGCGACCTGGGTGAGCGGCTGGCTGAACTGCCGGGAGTACTGGATGAACGCCTGGACGTCGCCGATGGACAGCGCGCCGGACGCGACGCGGAGGCCGCCGACCACGGCCACCAGGACGTAGTTCAGGTTGCCGATGAACATCATCGCGGGCTGGATGATGCCCGAGATGAACTGCGCCTTGAAGCCCGCCTCGTAGAGCGCGTCGTTCTGCTCGCGGAAGATCTCGGCGGACTCCTGCTGGCGGCCGAAGACCTTGACCAGGGAGTGGCCGGTGTACATCTCCTCGATGTGCGCGTTGAGCCTGCCGGTGGTCTTCCACTGCTGGACGAACTGCGGCTGCGCGCGCTTGCCGATCTTCGTGGCGACGACGACGGACACCGGGACGGTGACCAGGGCGACCAGGGCCAGCAGCGGGGAGATCCAGAACATCATCGCGAGGACGCCCACGATCGTGAGCAGGGAGGCGACGATCTGGCTGAACGTCTGCTGGAAGGTCTGCTGGATGTTGTCGATGTCGTTGGTCGCGCGGGAGAGGACCTCGCCGCGGGACTGCTTGTCGAAGTAACGGAGCGGCAGGCGGGCGAGCTTCTCCTCGACCTGCTCGCGCAGCCGGAAGACGGTCTGCTGTACGACCTTGGTGACGATGCGGGCCTGGACGAAGCCGAAGAGCGAGGCGGCCACGTAGATCAGCAGCACCCACAGCAGTACGGTGCCCACCGCGCCGAAGTCGATGCCCTGCCCGGGGACCACGGGCATCGTGCCGAGGATGTCGGCCAGCCCGTTCTCGCCCTTGTGGCGCAGCGCCTCGACGGCCTGCTCCTTGGTGAGTCCGGCGGGCAGCTGCCGCCCGACGATGCCGGCCATGATCAGGTCGGTGGCGTGGCCGAGCACCTTGGGCCCGGCGACGGTCAGGGCGACGCTGATCGTGCCGAGGGCCAGCGCGACCGTGATGACGGCGCGCTCGGGCCGCATCTGGCGCAGCAGCCGCTTGCCCGAGCCCTTGAAGTCCATGGACTTCTCGGTGGGCTGGCCGCCCATGAAGCGGGCCGGGCCCGCGGCCGGTGCCGGGCCTCTCTTCTGGGGTGCCGGGGTACTCACGCCGCCTCCTGCTCGGTGAGCTGGGAGAGAACGATCTCCCGGTATGTCTCGTTGTCCGCCATCAGTTCGGTGTGCGTACCGGTGCCGACGACCCGGCCCTCGTCCAGGACGACGATCCGGTCGGCGCCGCGGATGGTGGACACCCGCTGCGCGACGATCACCACGGTCGCCCGGCCGGTCTCGCGGGCCAGGGCGGCCCGCAGCGCGGCGTCGGTGGCGTAGTCCAGCGCGGAGAAGGAATCGTCGAAGAGGTAGATCTCGGGCCTGCGGACCAGTGCGCGGGCGATGGCCAGGCGCTGCCGCTGGCCGCCGGAGAAGTTGCTGCCGCCCTGCGCGACCGGGGCCGTAAGGCCCCCCTCCGTCCGTTCGACGAAGTCGCGGGCCTGCGCGGTCTCCAGCGCGTGCCACAGCTCCTCGTCGGTGGCGTCCGGCCTGCCGTAGCGCAGGTTGCTCGCGATGGTCCCGGAGAAGAGGTACGGCTTCTGCGGTACCAGGCCGATGGCGTCGGAGAGGGTGCGCGGATCGAGGTTCCGCACGTCCTCGCCGTCGACCAGCACCTGGCCGCCGGTCGCGTCGAAGAGCCGGGGCACCAGGCCGAGGAGGGTGGACTTGCCGCTGCCGGTGGAGCCGATGACGGCGGTGG
This sequence comes from Streptomyces sp. NPDC053542, assembly GCF_044544685.1. Lineage (NCBI taxonomy): Bacteria > Bacillati > Actinomycetota > Actinomycetes > Kitasatosporales > Streptomycetaceae > Streptomyces > Streptomyces sp. NPDC053542. The sequence goes on along the minus strand of NZ_JBITXL010000008.1, from coordinate 82,890 downwards.
TCTCGCCGGGGCGGGCGAGGAGGGAGACGTCCTTCAGTACCGGTTCCTCGGCGCCCGGGAAGCGGAATTCGACGTCCCGCAGCTCCAGTTCGCCGTGCCGGCGCAGCTCGGTGATGCCGGCCTCGGGTGGCGTGACGCTGGTGTCGGTGTGCAGTACCTCCTGGATGCGCTCGGCGCAGACCTCGGCGCGCGGCAGCATCATGACCATGAACGTCGCCATCATGATCGACATCAGGATGTACATAAGGTAGCTGAGGAAGGCGGTGAGCGCGCCGATCTCCATGCCGCCGCTGTCGATGCGGTGGCCGCCGAACCAGACGACGGCCACGCTGGAGACGTTCACGATCAGCATGACCAGCGGGAACATCATCGACATCAGCCGGCCCGCGCGCAGCGAGACGTCGTAGAGGTCGGTGTTGGCGTGCCCGAAGCGGGTCCGCTCGTGCTGGTCGCGGACGAAGGCACGGATGACCCGGATGCCGGTGATCTGCTCGCGCAGCACGCGGTTGACCGTGTCGATGCGCTCCTGCACGCCGCGGAAGAGCGGCCGCATCCGCCGGACGATCAGCGCCACGAGCACGCCGAGCACGGGCACGATGACCAGCAGCAGGCCGGAGAGCGGCACGTCCTGGTTGAGCGCCATGACGACGCCGCCGATCATCATGATGGGCGCCGCGACCATCATCGTGAACGTCATCAGGACCAGCATCTGGACCTGCTGGACGTCGTTGGTGGTGCGGGTGATGAGCGAGGGCGCGCCGAAGGAGCCCAGTTCGCGCGCGGAGAAGGACTGCACGCGGTCGAAGACGGCGGCGCGGATGTCGCGGCCGAGCGCCATGGCCGTGCGGGCGCCGAAGTAGACGGCGCCGATCGCGCAGACGATCTGCAGCAGCGTCACGGCGATCATGAGGCCGCCGGTACGGAAGATGTAGCCCGTGTCCCCCTTCACGACACCGTTGTCAATGATGTCGGCGTTGAGGGTGGGCAGATAGAGGGTGGCCAGCGTCTGGATCAGCTGGAGGAGCACGATCAGCGATATCGCGCGTCTGTGGGGGCCAAGGTGCGCCCTGGCGAGTCGTACCAGCACTCGGTCGAGCTTATGCGAACGCTTGCCCGCAGCAACCGACTTTTCTCCGTCTCCGCGTAGGCCATCATGGAGGCGGCAACAGAGGAGAAGGGGCCGTCGTGACAACAACAGGCACCGTGCGCTACTGGGCGGCGGCGAAGGCCGCGGCCGGTACCGCCGAGGAGCCGTACGCCGCGAGCACGCTCGCCGAGGCGCTGGACGCGGCGCGTGCGGCGCACGCGGCGAACCCGGAGTTCGCACGCGTCCTCATGCGCTGCTCGTTCCTCGTGGACGGCACCGCGGTCGGCGGCCGCGAGCACGCCGCGGTCCCGCTGTCCCAGGGTGGCACCGTCGAGGTCCTCCCGCCGTTCGCGGGAGGATGAGGGCCGAGATGAGCGATCAGCAGCACAACCCTTACGGGCAGCAGCAGTTCGGGACCCCCGGGCCGTACGACCAGTCGTACGGCCAGCAGTACGGGGCCCCTGACGGCCGCGGGTACGGCGACGACGCGTACGGCGGCCACCACCAGGACGCGCACGCCCAGCCCCACGACGCGTACGCCCAGCCCCAGGACCCGTACGCCGACTCGTACGGCAACCCCCAAACCCCCTACGCCCAGCCGCGCACCCAGACCTGGGAGGGCGACACCTGGCAGACCGACGCGGGCCTGCCCGCGCACGCGTCCGCCACCGCGGAGACCGCCCACCTGCCCGGCCGGCACGCCGCGCCGCCGGCCGCGGTGCTCGACGAGCCCGCGCCGCAGGCCGCCGCCGCGCCCGGCGACGACCTCTCCCACCTCGCACCGAACCAGCGCGCCCGCGCGCTGGGCCACTCCCCGATCATCCCGCCCGGCTTCCAGCCGGCCGCGCTCACGGCGGGGCTCGCCGTACTGCTCGCGCTGGCGGCGCCGCTGCCCCGGGTGTTCCCCGCCGTGGTGGTCGCGGTCCTGCAGGCGGTCACGGCGGCCGGCTGGTTCCGGCTGAACGGCATGTGGCCGGCCCGCCAGGGCATCGCGCTGGCGTTCCTCGGCGGCCTGGTCACCGATGTCGCGCTGCTGGCCACCGACCGGGACGACGCGCCCGTCGTCGGCATCGGCACGCTCGGCGTGTGGTGCCTGCTCGTCCTCGTCCTGCAGCTGCGCAACCGCAGCAGCGCGGACGAGCGGATGTACGCGCTGACCGCGGGCCTCACCTCCTCGGCGCTGGCCGTACTGGCCGCGGGCCACCTCGCGGCGGCGCCGCACGCCACGGTGATCGGCGCGGCCGCGGTGGCCGTCGCGGTGCTCGCCCGCGCGCTGCCGCTGCCGGGGCCCGTCTCCGTCGTACTGGCGCTGCTCGCCGCCGCCGGCGCGGGCATCGCGGCCGGACAGCTGGGCGACTACGGCACGGCCGGCGCCGTCCTCGGGCTCGCGGCCGGCGGCTGCGCGCTGATCGGCCTGCGGGTGGCCAGCTACGACTACCCCTCGCGGTTCGTGCACCTGACGGCCGGGGTGGCGCTGCCGCTGGCGCTCGCGGCGCCCGCCGTCTACGTCCTGGGCCGCGCCCTCGGCTGACGCTCGTCCGCCCGCTCGTCCTCCCGTTCGTCCTCCGCCGGAGGCAACCGCACGCGGCCGGTCACGCTCCTTGTATACGGAGGGTGACCGGCCGATTCATGCCGCCGCGTGAGTGGTCCGGTTAGGCTCGGCGCGACACAGAAGCGTGGGGGGAAGGGGTTCGATGCGTGCTCTGAGAAGGCTCGTGGTGCTACTGGTCATCGTCGGCGTGCTGTTCGTGGCCGCGGACCGGCTGGCGGTGAACTTCGCCGAGGACAAGGCGGCCGAGAAGATCCGCGGCAGCCTGGGCCTCCGCGAGACGCCACAGGTCTCGGTCAAGGGCTTCCCCTTCCTCACCCAGGTCGCGAGCGGCACGCTCACCGAGGTCGACGCCACGCTCGGCGGCATCGAGGCCACCGCGGAGGGCCGCCGGCTGCGCGTGACGGAGCTGAACGCCCAGTTCCACGACGTGAAGCTGAGCAGCGACTACACCTCCATCGAGGGCGCCGCCTCGGCGACCGGCGACGCGCGGATCAGCTACGCCGACCTGACCGAGGCCGCGGGCGACGGCGTCCGCGTGTCCTACGGCGGCTCCGGCGGCGCCGGCAAGAGCCAGGTCAAGATCTCGCCGGATGTCCCCGTGCTCAGCAACCTCGACGTGGTCGGCACGATCTCCACGGTGGGCGGCGACACGATACGGCTGCGCGCCGACGAGCTCCCGACGCTGTGCACCGCGATCCCCGGCTGCGAGGACAAGGTGCGGGCCCGCACGGACCACGACTGGAAGCTGGGGGAGCTGCCGGCCGGGCTGGAGCTGGACCGCGTGACGACCACCCGCGACGGCATAGTGGTCTCCGCGAAGGGCACCGACGTCCGGCTGCCGGGCTGATCCCCCGCCCCTCGTACCCTCCGTACGGAGCCGGGCGTCCAACTCCTGAGACGCCGCTGTCCGTACCGCGACCCGAAGAGGCCGCCGAACCCGCTGTCCGGCGGCCTCCCGGCCACTCCGCACCGACTCCGCTTCCACAATGCGGACGACTACGTCTCAGCATCCGACACACCGGTGACACGCCCCGCCGTCCCTCTTTACGATCGGAGCCATGCAGAGCCTGATGAGCCGTTCCCGTATACGGGGACAGGCGGATCTCACGAAGCGGCGGGCAGTCGACCTGTGCCGCGTCGCCGCCATGCTCTGTCGCTCTGTCTGACGGGTTTCTGCCACCCGTTCTCCCGGCCGCGAGGCCATTCCGCTTGTATCCCCGCGCAGCGCCGCGCGCCTTCTGAATTGCCGCCGCGCGCGTCCGGCGTACCCCCGCGCAATCCGAATCCGAAACTGCCCCGGAGGAGAAACTCATGAGCCGTACCGACGTCCTCGTCGACGCCGACTGGGTCGAGGCCCACATCGACGACCCCAAGGTGGTCATCGTCGAGGTGGACGAGGACACCTCGGCCTACGACAAGAACCACATCAAGAACGCGGTCCGCATCGACTGGCAGCAGGACCTGCAGGACCCGGTACGCCGTGACTTCGTCGACCAGGCCGGCTTCGAGAAGCTCCTGTCGGAGAAGGGCATCGCCAACGACGACACCGTCGTCCTCTACGGCGGCAACAACAACTGGTTCGCGTCGTACGCCTACTGGTACTTCAAGCTCTACGGCCACCAGGACGTGAAGCTCCTCGACGGCGGCCGCAAGAAGTGGGAGCTGGACTCCCGCGACCTGGTCGACGGCTCGCAGGTGCCGAACCGCCCGAAGACCGAGTACAAGGCCAAGCCGCAGGACACCTCCATCCGCGCCTTCCGCGACGACGTCGTCAACGCGATCGGCAACAAGAACCTGGTGGACGTCCGCTCCCCCGACGAGTTCAGCGGCAAGCTGCTCGCCCCGGCGCACCTCCCGCAGGAGCAGTCGCAGCGCCCCGGCCACGTGCCGAGCGCCCGCAACATCCCGTGGTCGAAGAACGCCAACGACGACGGCACCTTCAAGTCCGACGAGGAGCTCAAGGCCCTCTACCAGGACGAGCAGGTCGACCTGGCCAAGGACACCATCGCGTACTGCCGTATCGGTGAGCGTTCCGCGCTCACCTGGTTCGTGCTGCACGAGCTCCTGGGCCAGGAGAACGTCAAGAACTACGACGGCTCCTGGACCGAGTACGGCTCGCTGGTCGGCGTGCCGATCGAGCTCGGCGCCGCGAAGTAAGCCCCGACCCTTCCCTACACCCCTCAAGGAATCCCCATGTGTGGAGCACAGGCCGGCGGCCCCGACGCGTCGACCATCAAGCCCGGTGAGACCACGATCCAGGGCAGCGTGACCAAGGACGGCGAGCCCGTCACCGGTTACGTCCGCCTGCTGGACAGCACCGGCGAGTTCACCGCCGAGGTCCCCACCTCGGCGACCGGACAGTTCCGTTTCTACGCGGCCGAGGGCACCTGGACGCTGCGCGCGCTCGTCCCGGGTGGCACCGCCGACCGCACCGTGGTCGCCCAGAAGGGTGGCCTGGCGGAGGTCGCCATCGCCGTCTGAGGCACCGCTTCAGCGGTACTTCTACGGCCGGAGGGCCGCACCCCAGGGGTTTGGACGCCTTGGCTGGGGGTGCGGCCCTCCGTGCGTGCGCGGGCGGTCCGTGCGGTCTGCCCAACCGTTTCCCCGGCCGCCGCGCGGTCTTACCGTGGAGGTATGTCCGTCCAGCGCCGTCATCGCCGGTACTACGCCATGATGGCCGTCTGCATCGCGCTCTTCGTCCTGGCCTGGGGCGTGGTGCGGCTCTGGTCCGTCCCGGCGGCGGTGGCGATGTGCGTCGTCGCCATGGTCATCCCGCCCTTCGCCGCGATCGTCGCCAACCGCAGAGAGCCGGGCGAACGCTGGTGGGACGAGTCCGGCGACCCGGAATCGGACCGCTGGTGGCGCGAGCTGGACGACAAAGGCCGCCGGTAGCGGACGGTGCAGGCCGCCGGTAGCGGACGGTGCAGCCCGCTGGGGCGGACCTCACAGCGCCACCGCTTCGCACGGCGACTAGACTCACCTACGGTCCGTAAACCCTCACTCCGTCCGAGGAGCGCGCTCGTGCTTGAGGCATTCTTCACCACTCTGCTCGTCCTGGTCGGCATCGGCGTCATCGCCTTCGCCGGTCTGACCTGGAAGAAGCTGTACCAGGGCCAGCGCTGAGCACGCGCGGACCGAAGCCTTCCCCCTCTCTCTATAGATCGCCTGAGCTCTCATGATCGAGATCCCGTCCGACCTGAACCCGGCCCTCGTACCGCTGGCCTTCCTCCTGGGCCGCTGGGAGGGTGCCGGCGTCGCCGACTTCCCGGGCACCGAGAAGTGCAACTTCGGGCAGGAGGTCACCTTCTCCCACGACGGCCGTGACTTCCTGGAGTACACCTCGCACAGCTGGGTGCTGGACGGCGAGGGCAAGAAGGTCCGCCCACTGGAGACCGAGAGCGGCTACTGGCGCGTCGACAAGGACCGCAAGGTCGAGATCGTCATGATCCGCGACCAGGGCGTCGTCGAGGTCTGGTACGGCGAGCTGGCCGACCAGAAGCCGCAGATCGACCTGGCGACGGACGCCGTGGCCCGCACCGAGGCCGCGGGCCCGTACAGCGGCGGCAAGCGGCTGTACGGCTACGTCAACAGCGACCTGATGTGGGTCGGCGAGAAGGCCACGCCGGACGTCCCGCTGCGCCCGTACATGTCGGCCCACCTGAAGAAGGTCGCTGACGCGAGCCTGCAGGAGTGGGCGGAGAGCCTGCCCGACGACATGCCGGACGGCGTCTCCTTCTTCAACGCGGACGGCACCCCGTACAAGCCGCAGGGCGAGGCGTAACAGCCGCTCCGTACACCAGGCATAACAGGCTCTTCGTACACAGGCTCCGCTCCCGGCGGGCCCTGTGGCGGGCGCGCCTACACTGGGGGCGTGGTGACCACCGACTGGCAGAGCGACCTCCGCAAGCGCGGATACCGTCTGACCCCCCAGCGGCAGCTCGTGCTGGAGGCGGTGGACCGGCTGGAGCACGCCACGCCCGACGAGATCCTCACCGAGGTGCGCAAGACGGCGGGCGGCGTCAACATCTCCACGGTCTACCGCACCCTGGAGCTGCTGGAGGAACTGGAGCTGGTCAGCCATGCCCACCTCGGGCACGGCGCCCCCACCTACCACCTCGCCGACCGGCACCACCACATCCACCTGGTGTGCCGGGACTGCACGGACGTGATCGAGGCCGACCTGTCGGTGGCGGCGCCGTTCACGGAGACGCTGCGCGAGCAGTTCGGCTTCGAGACCGACCTCAAGCACTTCGCGATCTTCGGCCGGTGCGCGACGTGCACGGCGAAGGCGGCGGACGCCGAGGAGAAGGCCGCCGGAACGGACGCGGGGTCCGGCGGTACGGACGCGGGCTGAGGGCCTGTACGGACGCGGGCCGAGAGCCTGCGGCCGACGTCCGGAGCGAGCGGGCCGGACGTCCGGTACTACCGGGTCGTACGCTGGTAACCATGCTGCGTCCCGCTGAAGCCAGCCCCCTGCTGTCGCTGCCCGGTGCCGTCCCCGCCGAGGCCCCCGATGAAGGCGTCGCCGCCCACTACGGCGACCTCTTCCGCGAGCAACGCGCCCTCGCCGACGGCGCCGGCTTCGTGGACCTCTCGCACCGCGGCGTGCTCTCCGTCTCCGGCCCCGAACGGCTGGCCTGGCTGCACCTGCTGCTCACCCAGCACGTCAGCGAGCTCGCGCCCGGCCACGCCACCGAGGCGCTGATCCTCTCCGCCAACGGCCACATCGAGCACGCGGTCTACCTCGTCGACGACGGCGAGACGACCTGGATGCACACCGAGCCGGGCAACCAGGAAGCGCTGCTCGAGTACCTCGAGAGCATGAAGTTCTTCTACCGGGTCGAGGCCGCCGACCGCACGGACGAGATCGCCGTCGTCCACCTGCCGGCCGGCTCCATCACCGAGACGCCCGGGGACGCCGCCGCCGTCCGCGAGACGCCGCACGGCCGCGACCTCTTCCTGCCGCGCGCCTCCCTGGAGAAGTTCGCCGCCGCGCACGGCCCCGCGATCGGCGTACTGGCCCTGGAGGCGCTGCGCGTCGAGGCGCACCGCCCGCGGCTCGGCCTGGAGACCGACCACCGCACCATCCCGCACGAGCTGGGCTGGATCGGCACGGCCGTCCACCTCCAGAAGGGCTGCTACCGCGGCCAGGAAACGGTCGCCCGCGTCCACAACCTGGGCAAGCCCCCGCGCCGCCTGGTCTTCCTCCACCTGGACGGCAGCGAGGTCAAGCTGCCGGGCCACGGCGCGCCCGTCCGGCTCGCCGCCGACGGCCCCGACGGCCGCCAGGTCGGTTTCCTCACGACCTCGGCCCGCCACCACGAGCTGGGCCCGATCGCGCTGGCCCTGGTCAAGCGCAATGTCCCCGCGGACGCGGAACTGATGGCGGACGGGACGGCGGCGGCACAGGAGGTCGTGGTCGAGCCGTAAGCCGCGCCGGCCCGCGGGCCACGTCAGACCTCCACGAGCACCGTGAACGGGCCGTCGTTCGTCAAGGACACCTTCATGTCCGCCCCGAACCGGCCCGTTTCCACCTGCGCACCGAGTGCCCGCAGCTGCGCGACGACCTCATCGACGAGCGGCTCGGCGACCGGCCCAGGCGCGGCGGCGTTCCACGTGGGCCGACGCCCCTTACGGGCGTCCCCGTACAGCGTGAACTGGCTGATCACCAACAGCCCCGCACCCGTGTCCGAGCACGACTTCTCGCCGTCGAGGATGCGCACCGACCACAACTTGCGGGCCAGCTGAGCCGCCTTCTCCGGGGTGTCGTCGTGCGTCACGCCCACCAGGACGCACAGCCCCTCCCCCACGATCTCGCCGACCGTCTCGCCCGCCACGTCGACGCGTGCGCCGTTCACCCTCTGCACCACTGCTCGCATACCGCCATGATGCCGGGCGCCACCCCACACCACCCCATGGGGTGCGGAGCCCGTACCACCCGGACAGCCCAACCGCAGCACACGCCGTACCCCCACACGGACCGTTCGCGGGCCGATGACCCTGCGCGCACACCGCTCGCAGTGGCACGATGCGTGCACAAGGTGCGCGGGGCCACTCGGTCCGGGACCGCACCGCACGAGGGGACGGACATACGCATGAGCACCGCCGGCGCCGGGCAGACACCCTCCGGTTCCGTACCATTTGCCCGTACATCCACCCAAGGGGCCGCGGCACCGTCCGCGAGCGGGCCCCTGCCCCCGCCGACGACGACGTCCACGTCCCGGCCCGAGCCGGCACCCCCGCCCGGGCGCCCGGCACAGGACGGTGACCGCACCGAGGATGGCCCCATGCTCCCCGCAGGCCCGGCACAGCCCCGCCCTCCGCTGCAGCGCGACCGCTTCCGTCCGGCCCCCCGGCCCGACCTCTCCGGGCTCGGCCTGCCCGAGATCCGCAAGCTGCGCCGGGACGCGCAGCAGGAGGAGGCCGACCTCAGCTATGTACGCCGGCTGCTCCAGGGCCGGATCGACATCCTGCGCGCCGAGGCCGCCCGGCGGGCCGCGCCGCAGACCACGGTCCTGGACCGGCTCCCGGAGATCCTGACCGACGAGCCGTCCCGGCACCGCTCCTCGGCCCGGCACGTCACGGTCGGGACGCCGCACAGCGAGGAGTACCGCCGGCTCGCCGAGGACATGCTCGGCGAGGTCGAGCTCTCCGACCTGGGTGCGCGCACGGACGCCGAGCTGCGGGAGGCGATGGCCCGGCTGGTCCAGTACGAGCGGCAGGTCTCGCTGCGCCGCCAGTCGCTGCAGCGCACGGCCGACGATTGCAGCGCGGAGATCGCCCGCAGGTACCGTGAAGGGGAAGCGCAAGTAGACGACCTGCTCTCCTGACGCGGAGGCCACCGGCCTTCCGAGGAGGCGGTCCGTGACCCGTCCCCGGAAGGCCCGCGATGACCTCCTCCTCCGCTCCCGAGCCCACGCACGAGCCCACCGGCCCGATATCCGGTGCGGACGCACCGATATCCGGTGCGCCGACCGCCGGGCAGTCCGCCGGGACTTCCGTCCCGCCCGTGCTCGCCGAGGTCGTCCGGTCCGGCTTCGTCGAGGGCGTGCACCGCGGCTCGCTGGTTGTCCTCGCCGCCGACGGCAGCGTGGACCTGGCGCTGGGCGACGTGACCTCGCCGGTCTTCCCGCGCTCCACGAACAAGCCGATGCAGGCCGCCGCGATCCTCCGCGCGGGCCTGGACCTGAGCGGCGAGCGCCTCGCACTGGCCGCCGCCAGCCACTCCGGCGAAAGCTTTCACCTCGATCTCGTGCAGAAGATGCTCGCCGAGCACGGCCTCTCCCCCGAGCAGCTGCAGACCCCGCCCGACCTGCCGCTGGACCCCACCGAGGCGGAGAACTACCTGGCGGCCGGCAAGGTCCGCGACCGGCTGACCATGAACTGCTCCGGGAAGCACACCGCCATGCTCGCCGCCTGCGCCGCGAACGGCTGGCCCCTGGAGAGCTACCTCGACCAGCACCACCCGCTCCAGCAGCTGGTCCTCCAAGCCGTACGGGATGCGAGCGGCGAGGCCGTCGACCACATCGGCACGGACGGCTGCGGCGCGCCCCTCATGGCGCTCTCGCTGACCGGCCTGGCCCGCTCCTACCGGCACTTCGTACTCGCCGAGCCCGGCACCCCCGAGCGCCGGGTCGCGGACGCGATGCGCGCGCACCCGGAGTACGTCGCGGGCACCCGCCGCCCCGACACCTGGTTGATGCGGGAGATCCCCGGCGTGCTGTCCAAGATGGGCGCGGAGGCCGTACAGGCGCTGGCGCTGCCCGACGGCCGCGCGCTCGCCTTCAAAATCGACGACGGCGCGACCCGCACGCTCGGCCCGGTCCTGGCCCGCACCCTGCGCCTGATGGGCATCGACGCCCCGGTACTCGACCGCATCGCGGACGTCCCCCTCCTGGGCGGCGCCGAGCGCGTGGGCAAGATCCGGGCGGCGTCTTTCTGAGCCGTCGGCGCGGCTCCTGGCCGTCGGGGTCCTTCTGGGCCGTCGCCGGCCTCGCGGGCCCTCGGCGCCGTGAAAACCAGGCGACAACCCGTCAGGAGCGTGGCTAGCGTACGTACATGAGCCTTGAGGTGCGTACGGTCGGTGAGGACGAATTCCACGGCTGGCTGGCGGCGGTGGGGACCGGCTTCCTGAAGTCGCCGGAAGTCTCCAAGGAACTGTTCGAGTGGCGGCTCGTCGGTACGGATCTCACGCGTACGCAGGGGGCGTTCGACGGCGAACGCTGCGTCGCGACCTTCCGCAGCTTCGCGCAGGAGCTGACGGTCGTGGGCGGCGCCCGGGTGCCGGCCGACGCCATTTCGCAGGTGACCGTCTCGCCCACGCACCGCCGCCGCGGCCTGCTCAGCCGGATGATGGCGCGGGACCTGGCGGCGGCGAAGGAGCGCGGCGACGCGGTGGCCACGCTGGTCGCCGCGGAGTACCCGATCTACGGACGGTACGGCTTCGGTCCCGCGGCGTCGTGCACGGAGTGGCGCATCGACGTGGCGCGCGCCCAGCTGGACGCGCGGTACGCGGGTCCGCAGGACGGCGGCCGGGTGGACTTCGTGACGCCCGAGGAGGTCCGCACCCTCGGCCCCGTCCTCCACGACCGCTTCCGCGCGCGGCAAGCGGGCGCCGTCTCGCGCGGCGAACGCTGGTGGACGCAGGCGACCGGCGCGGTCCGGTTCCCCGAGGAAACGTGGCGGGAGCCCTTCCACGCCGTGTACCGGTCACCCGGCGGCGAGGTCGAGGGCCTGGTCACGTACACCAGTGACGATCGCTGGGAACACGAGCGGCCCGAACAGACGCTCCAGGTCAGCAGGCTGATCACGATCACCCCGGCCGCCGAGCGCGCCCTGTGGCACTTCCTCTGCTCGATCGACTGGATCCTGCACGTGAAGACCGGGCCCCGCGCCCCCGACGACCTGATGCCGCAGCTGCTCGGCGACCCGCGCGCCGCGAGCATCGAGACGCACGCCGACTTCCTGTGGCTACGGCCCCTGGACGTACCGCGGTTGCTGGCGGCGCGGACGTACGGCGGGCCCGGGTCACTGGTCCTGGAGGTGCGGGACGCGGACGGGTACGCCGCGGGCCGGTACCACCTCGACGCCGGGCCCGAAGGCGCCACCTGCACGCGCACCACCCGTTCCGCCGACCTCACGCTCGACGTCCGGGAACTGGCCACGCTGTACCTCGGCGACGAGTCCCCCACGCGGCTCGCGGCGCTCGGCCGGGTCCAGGAGGACCGGCCCGGCGCGCTCGCCACCGCGGAGACGCTGCTGCGGACAGCGCGCCGGCCGTGGTGCCCGGACCTCTTCTGAGGGCGTACCGTCTCCGAGACGTACTGTCCTCCGAGGCGTGCTCGCCTTCCGAGACGTTCCGAGACGTACCGTTTTCCGCGGCGTACCCTCGCCGCCAACGGCCGTGGCCTGCATAAAGTGGCCAGTGCAGGCGCACACCACGAGAGCAGGAGGCCGACAGCATGAGCGAGACGACACCAGGCGCGCAGGGCCCCGAGTCGATCGAGCACGCGCACGACCCCGAGGTGCTGCAGCTGGCGGCCAAGGTCTTCGACCTGGCGCGGCAGGGCGACACCGACACGGTCGCCGCGTACGTCGACGCCGGGGTGCCCGCCAACCTCACCAACGAGAAGGGCGATTCGCTCCTCATGCTGGCCGCGTACCACGGTCATGTCGCGACCGTCGAGGCCCTGCTCCAGCGCGGCGCGGACGCCGACCGGCCCAACGACCGTGGCCAGACCCCGATCGCGGGCGCGGTCTTCAAGGGCGAGGACGCGATCGTACGGCTGCTGCTGAGCCACGGCGCGGACCCGGCCGCGGGCTCACCGTCCGCGCTGGACACTGCCCGCATGTTCGAGAAGAAGGAACTGCTGGAGCTGTTCGAGAGCCAGTGAACCGCCGCTGGACGCGGGAGTCCGGCACGGGACGTACACCGGTGCCGCACTCCGGCGTCACGGCTCGGGCGCGCGGCACACACCCGCGTCGCGGCTCCGGCGCGCGGCACTCGACCGCGCCGTGGCTCCGGTCTCAAGAGGGCCGGCGGTCTCAAGAGGGCCCGGCCGGGCCCGGTCGAGGTCACCCGGCCGGGATCACGCGGTCGACGGGATCACCCGGTCGACCAGGGCGGCGATCAGCCCGTCCGTCTCCTCGGCCGGCACCACGCCCGGCAGCGTGAGCTGCTCCAGCATCAGCCCGGTCATCGCGAGATACATCAGCAGCACGGCCGTACGGTCGCCCGGCAGCCCGCCCTCCCGGTGGAAGCGGAGATCCTCCTCCAGCGCGCCGCGCATGGTGGCGGTCAGCTCCTCCCGCAGCTCGGGCCGCCGGGTGGCCTCCAGGCGCAGCTCCAGCATCGCCAGGTAACCGGTGCGGTTCGCGCTCACCCTGCGGTTGATCCACCCCATCAGCTCGGTCACCAGCTCGCGCCCGCGCGGCGCCGTCATGACCTCGGCGACCTCGTCCGGATCCGGCGCGATGCGCTGGTGGATCTGCCCGGTGACCTGCGCCAGCAGATCGTCCCTGGTGGCGAAGTAGTTGGACGCGGTGCCCTTCGGTACGCCCGCCTCCGCATCCACGGCACGGAACGTCAGCCCGCGCGCACCGTCCCTTGCCAGCACCTCGATCGCCGCGTCCACCAGCGCCGTACGCCGCTCCGGATTGCGCACCACCGGCAGCCTCCTCGCTCTCACCCCTTGCAACCACTACACGTAACGTACTACACATACAGTGGTTAGCGGCGCACGGCCGCCAACAGGGAGGGGAACCCATGCGCTTCGAAAAGCTGGGCATCGCCGTACTGACCGACGACACCGCCGCCAGCAGCCGCTTCTACACCGAGCACTTCGGCTTCACCCAGGTCGCCGACCTGGGCTGGTACGTCAGCCTGCACCACCCCGAACACCCGGCATACGTCCTGGACTTCGTCCAACGCGGCCACGAGTCCATGCCGGCAGGCTTCCGCACCCAGGACACCGCGGGCCTCTGCCTCGCCTTCCTGGTCACGGACGCGGCCGCCGAGGAGGCCACGCTGCGCGAACGGGGCGTACCGATCACCGCCCCGCTCCGCGACGAGCCATGGGGCCAACGCCGCTTCAACGTCCACAGCCCGGAAGGCATCCTGATCGAAGTACTGCAGCTCATCGAGCCGAACCCGGCTTGGCTTGCGGAGAACGGAGGCTGAGGCTCAACGCTCCCCTCCGAATGCCCCTCCGCCCCCCGAGAATGCCCCTCCGGGGATCTCGCCTCCGTCCGAGGATGCCCCTCCGGAAGTCCCGCTCCCTCCGAGAATGCCCCTCCGGGGGCCCTCCCCTCCCCCCTCCCCACCCCCTTCGGCTGTCAGCTCAGCTCTCAGCTCAGCTCTCAGCTCGGCTGTCAGCTCAGCTGTCAGCCCGGGGCTGTCAGCTCGGCCCCTCCCCCGTCCCCCCACGTCGCGCCCACAGGCGTTCCATCTCGCGGCGGTCGCGCTTGGTCGGGCGGCCCGTGCCGCGGTCGCGGATCGGGACCTGTACGGCGATCTCGCGGGGCGGCGGGGGCGGGCTGTTGTCGATGTAGCACTCGACCGCGACCGGCGCCCCGACCCGTTTCTTCACGAGCCGCTTCACGACCACGATCCGCTCCCGCCCGGCGTGCCGCAGCCGCACCTCGTCGCCGGTCCGCACGCCGTGCGCCGCCTTCACGCGCTCGCCGTTGACCCGCACGTGCCCGCCCCGGCACGCCGTGGCCGCCATCGACCGCGTCTTCATGAGCCGCACGGACCAGATCCAGCTGTCGATCCGCACGCTCCCCTCGTCCTCACTCATGTCTCCGACTTTACGGCGGGACGGCGCGCGGCGAGCGGGCCTGTGGGCAAGCCCGGGGGAGTCCGGGGAAAACCGGGGCTGTGGACAACCCCGTCACCCCCGGACCGGCGCCCGTCACCCCGGGTCAGCGGTTGACGAAGGTCAGGCTCGTCGCGTCGTACCGCGTGCCGGCCACCGCCTCGGCCGGGGCCACCGCGTCGATGGCGGCCAGCTCGTCGGCGGACAGCCCGATGGCGACCGCGGCGACGTTCTCCAGCAGGTACTTCTCACGACGCGTGCCCGGGATCGGCACGACGTCCGCGCCGCGGTGCTGCACCCAGGCCAGCGCCAGCTGTCCGGCCGTGATGCCCTTCTCGGCGGCCAGCTCGTTCAGCTGCTCGACGATGGCGAGGTTGCGCTCCAGGTTGCCGTCGGCGAACCGCGGCTGGGTACGCCGTACGTCGCCCTCCGCCAGCCCGTCCACGGACCGGTACTGCCCGGTGAGGAAGCCGCGGCCGAGCGGCGAGAACGGCACGATCCCGATGCCCAGCTCCCGGCAGACCGGCGCGATCTCCTCCTCCAGGTCCCGCGTCCACAGCGACCACTCGCTCTGCAGCGCGGCGATCGGGTGGACTGCGTGCGCCCGCCGGATCGTTTCCGCGCTCGCCTCGGACAGCCCGAGGTGCCGCACCTTCCCGGCCGCGACCAGCTCCGCCATCGCCCCGACGGTCTCCTCGATCGGCACCTCGGGGTCGACGCGGTGCTGGTAGTACAGGTCGATGTGGTCGACGCCGAGCCGGCGCAGCGAGGCGTCGCACGCCTGGCGTACGTACGCGGCGTCGCCCCGGATCGCGGTCGGTTCGCCGAGCTTGTTGGCGAAGCCGAACTTCGTGGCGATCACGGCGTCGTCGCGGCGGCCGGCGACGGCCCGCCCGACCAGTTCCTCGTTGTGCCCGGCCCCGTAGAAGTCGGAGGTGTCCAGGAGGCTCACACCGAGGTCGAGCGCGCGGTGGATGGTCGCGATCGACTGCGCGTCGTCCGAAGCGCCGTACCCGTGGCTCATCCCCATGCAGCCCAGTCCCTGCGCGGAAACGGTCAGGGCGCCGAGCTGCCGGGTGGGAATGCTGGTCATGCGATTACCTCCTGAAGTGCCCCGTCCCCCGTGGGCGAGGACTGTTTCGGGCTCACGTCAGCGACGGTAGGAGTTGGAGCGCACTCGAAGTCAACCACCGCCCGCCCGGGCGTCTTCACCCGTTCCCGCCGCGGTACCCCGAACTCACTCCGGCTTGCGCGCCTCGATCAGGAAGCGGGTGGAGTGGGCGACGAACGGTCCCTCCTCCTGGATCTTCTCGTGCAGCTCGCGCAGCCGGTCCCGGTACTGCGCGACGGTGAAGCCGGGCACCATCCAGATCACCTTCCGCAGGAAGTAGACGACCGCGCCGACGTCGAAGAACTCCATCCGCAGGCGCTCGAACCGCAGGTCGGTGATCTCCAGCCCGGCCGCCTCGGCGGCCGCCCGCTCGTCGTCGGGGTGGCGCGCCCGCCGGGTCTCCTCGGGCTGCGGCCCCAGGAAGTACTCCACCAGCTCGAACACGCTCCCGTGCCCCACGTGCTGCGCGAAGTACGTGCCACCGGGCCGCAGTACGCGCGCGATCTCCGCCCACCACACCGTCGCCGGATGCCGGCTGGTCACCAGGTCGAACGCGTCGTCGGCGAACGGCAGCGGCGGCTCGTCCGCGTCTGCGACGACCACCGCGCCGAGCGGGTGCAGCAGCCGGGTCGCCTTGGTGACATTCGGCGGCCAGGACTCGGTGGCCACCATCACCGGCGGCAGCTTCGGGGCCCCCGCGAGTACCTCGCCGCCGCCGGTCTGGATGTCCAGCGCGGCCGAGACCCCCGCCAGCCGCTCGCCCATCAGCCGCTGGTACCCCCACGAGGGCCGCGCCTCGGTGGCCCGCCCGTCCAGCCACGAGAAGTCCCACCCCTCGACGGACACGGATTCGGCCTCGCCCACCAGCTCATCAAAATCACGCACCATACCGGCCATCGTCACCCGCCCCCCGACCACCGGCAAACGATTTCCGGGCCGGCCGGCACCGGAGATCCGGCCGGCCGGCACCGGAGATCCGGCCGGCCGGTACCGGACCTTGCCGGCCCGTACTGGATCCTGCCGGGCGCTGCCGGGCGTCCGCTCCGCTGGAGCGGACCGGCGATACTTGGACCGAACCTGGAGGTGTGAATGACGGTCTTCGAGCAGGACAGCATTTTCGGTGCTGCGGAGGACGCCCCGACGACGATCGTCCGGACCGCGGTCCCGACGGTGACGGCGCTGGAGACGGCCTTTCCTGCCGGGATCGTGTCGGCGGCCGGCGAGCGGGAGTCCTGGCGCAAGGAAGTGCACCGCCCCGCCACCCACACCCACAAGTGGTGGGCGCAGCGGCTCGGGTCCGTCTTCCGCGGCATCCTGGCCGCGGCGGTGGCTCAGGACGAACAGGATGCGGTCGACTGCTACAGCAATGCGCTCCGGCTCGACGGCCTCGTCGTCTGCGACCCGTTCGCCGGCTCCGGGACGACGCTGGCGGAGGCGGCCAAGCTCGGCGCAAAGGTGATCGGCAAGGACATCAATCCGGTGGCCACCCTGGTCCAGCGGCAGGCCCTGGCCCGCTGGGACCGTACCCGGCTGGACCGGGCATTCGAGCAGGTGGAGTCCCAGGTCCGCGCCGAGATCGACCGGCTGCACAAGGACCGGCACGGCCGGCCCGTCCTGTACTACTTCTGGGTCGCGCTGGCCGCGTGCGCGCAGTGCCCTCCGGACGCGCCGCCGGTGGAACTGTTCAGCCGGTACGTCTTCGCCCAGCACGCCTACCCGAAGAAATATCCGGAGAGCAAGGCCACGTGTCCGCACTGTCACGCGGTCGTCCTCGTGAACGTGGTGCGGGACGCGCAGCTCACCTGCCACGCCTGCGGCCGGACCGCGGACCTGGCCGGTCCGGTCAACCGCGCGACCATGACCTGCCCGCTGGGCCACACGACGAAGGTCATCGACGCCCTGGGCGGGCGGCCTCCGCGGCTCCGGATGTACGCGAAGCAGGTACTTGCCGCCGACGGATCGCGCGCTTACGAACCCATCGACGACTTCGATCTGGCGCTCTACGCGGAGGCCGGGAAACTGCTCGAAGAACGCGGTGAAGAGCTCGTACTGCCGGTCGGCACGCTGGACGACGGGCACAACACCCGGCAGGCGCTCCGCTGGAATTATCGCGAATGGCGGCAGTTCTTCAACGACCGTCAGCTCTACAGTCTTGGACTGCTCGGCAAGGCCATCCGTGACCTCGATCCGGGGCCGGAGCGGGAGGCGCTGGCGGCGCTCTTCTCCGGAGTGCTCGAATTCAACAATCTCTTCTGTTCGTTCAAGGGCGAGGGAACCGGTGCCGTCCGGCACATGTTCTCCCACCACGTTCTGAAGCCGGAACGGATCCCGCTCGAGGCGCACCCGTGGGGTACCCCCGCGTCTTCCGGGGCTTTCTCCACGCTGTATCAGTCACGCA
Organism: Streptomyces sp. NPDC053542; assembly: GCF_044544685.1. Taxonomy (NCBI): domain Bacteria; kingdom Bacillati; phylum Actinomycetota; class Actinomycetes; order Kitasatosporales; family Streptomycetaceae; genus Streptomyces; species Streptomyces sp. NPDC053542. Next base: position 64,926 of record NZ_JBITXL010000008.1, on the reverse strand, counting down.
TCGTCCGTGCTTGGGAGTACAAGCGCGCTCCGCACGATCTCGTGCCCATGGACGGCTCGCCACAGCCACAACGTGTCTTCGGGCTGTCACAGCCCCTCGCGATGGAAATCGGCGGTGCCGAGGATTTCACGCGGGAGAACGTGCCCGCGTATGTCCGCTCCGGGTCTTCGTCCTCGTTCGACCTTCCCGATGAGTCGGTGGACCTGGTCATCACCGATCCGCCGTTCATGGACAACGTCCACTACAGCGAGCTCGCCGACTTCTTCCACGCCTGGCTCCGGCAGCTCCAGCCTTTCGAGAGCTACCCGAAAACCGCCGTCACGACCCGCCACCCGGAGGAAGTACAGTCCGCCGACCCCGCGGAATTCGGCCGCGCGCTTGCCGCCGTGTGGAAGGAGTGCGCCCGGCTCCTGAAGCCGGACGGTCTGCTCGCGTTCACCTTCCATCAGGCGCGGATCACCGGGTGGGTCGAGCTGGTCAAGGCGCTGGAGAACGCGGGACTGGTCATTACCGCGGTGCAGCCCGTCAAGGCGGAGATGAGTACGAGCACCGTCAAGTCCAGCGCCGCCGATCCGTCGAATCTGGACTCGATCGTGGTGTGCCGGCTCACCGGGCATACGGTTCCCGAACGGCTCACGGTGGAATCCGTACGGGATCGTGCGGTGGTCGCGCTGCGCGAGTGTCAGGACGCCGGCGTCAAGGTCGGTTATGCGGATGTGGAATCCGTGGTCCGGGGATCCATCCTCGCGCTGCACACCATTCCCGGCAACTCGCTGTCCCTTGAGGAACTGACGGCGACAGCCGGTGAGGCGGTTACCGCGGCTGCCGCCGCCCTCGACGTGCGCTCCAACCGCGCCGGCCGCTGACCGCGCCGGTCGCTGACCGCGCCCACCGATATCCGTTCCCGTCACGCTATCCGAGCGTGAGCGTCCGGAGGTCGATTTCGAACCGGCCGCGCTGAGCCGTCTCTTCCTTGCGTTTCGACGGCTGGGGGAAGGGGTCGTGTGCTGTCTCCTCGACCGGGGGAGACAGTTTGGCGAGCCGGTAACAGTGGAATCGCTCGGACACCCCCGAGGGGACGGTCCGGGTCATCTCGCGTACATGGGCGAGGGGTTGCTCGTCCGCGAGATCGTCGCGCTCACTGATGAGAGTCGCCGCGCCCAGCGTCCATTCCCAGCCGAGCGGGTTGGAGAAGAGCAGCATCGGCCGCACGCGGTTCGCTCCGTCACCGTAGGTGCCGAGCCGGATCTCCTTTGTCCGCGTACCCGTGATGCGGTCGTAGAGGTCGATGTCCTTGTTCAGCACTGCCCCAGCCACCAGCACCATCGAATGCACGCACACCGTGCCGCCTTCTTCGTCGCCTTCCAGAGCAACGAAGAGATAGAAACCGGGAATCCGGATCTCGCTGCCGTCCTCGGCGTATACGCGCACGGTCGCGCAGGGCGGGGTGCTGTTGTAGTCGAGACCCGTGGAACGCGCGGGCTTGCCGTTCCTGCCGAGATCGACCTTCTTGACCTCGAGTCCGAAGATCGCGCGCGGGTCGTAGTCGGCGCCGCCGGACTTCAGGAGCTCGTACTCCTCGGGCCGCGCGATCACGACATCGGGGCTGACCAGGGGCTTGTCCGCGCGGAGTACGAGGACCTCCGTCGGCAGCTCTGCGCGCAACAGTTCGGTGACGTACTCGTCGAACGGGTCGTCCTGCGTGTTCCGCTTGTCCCGCAGCCGGAACGGCACCGCACGTCCCGCGTCATCGAAGAACGCCTCCGACAGGATGGTGAAGGCCATCGCCGGCAAGTCCCCTGGCCGGACACGGCCGTTCGCGTCAGAGCTCATGACGTCAGAAGTAGCACAGAGGTGCGGCGGCCCGCAGGCAGATGATCACAACGCCGCGGGCCCGCCGCCTCGGTCGGCTGCTCCGGCCAGTCGCCCGGTCAGCCGCCCCGTCACCCGCCCACGTAAGCCGCCAAGTGCTCCCCCGTAAGCGTCGCGCGGGCCGCGATCAGCTCAGCGGGCGTGCCCTCGAAGACGATCCTGCCGCCGTCGTGGCCCGCGCCGGGGCCGAGGTCGATGAGCCAGTCGGCGTGTGCCATGACGGCCTGGTGGTGCTCGACCACGACGACCGACTTGCCGGCGTCGACGAGCCGGTCCAGGAGGCCGAGCAGTTGTTGCACGTCGGCGAGGTGCAGGCCGGCGGTCGGCTCGTCGAGGACGTAGATGCCGCCCTTCTCGCCCAGGTGCGTGGCCAGCTTCAGCCGCTGCCGTTCGCCGCCGGAGAGGGTGGTGAGCGGCTGGCCGAGGGTGAGGTAGCCGAGCCCGACGTCGGCCAGCCGCTCCAGGATCTTGTGCGCGGCCGGCACGCGCGCCTCGCCCGCGGCGAAGAACTCCAGGGCTTCGGCCACCGGCATCGCGAGGACCTCGCTGATGTCGCGTCCGCCGAGGTGGTAGTCCAGTACGGCGGCGTCGAACCGCTTTCCGTCGCACTCCTCGCAGGTCGTGGCGGTACCGGCCATGATCGCCAGGTCCGTGTAGACGACGCCGGCGCCCTTGCACGTGGGGCAGGCGCCCTCGGAGTTGGCGCTGAACAGCGCCGGCTTCACGCCGTTGGCCTTGGCGAACGCCTTGCGGATCGGGTCGAGCAGACCGGTGTACGTCGCCGGGTTGCTCCGTCGCGAGCCGCGGATCGCGCTCTGGTCGACCGAGACCACGCCCTCCCCGGCCGCTCCCCGCTGCTGACACAGCGACCCGTGCACGAGTGAGCTCTTGCCGGACCCGGCGACGCCCGTGACGACGGTCAGTACGCCGAGCGGAATGTCGACATCGACGTTCTGGAGGTTGTGCGTCGAGGCGCCGCGGATCTCCAGCACTCCACTGGGCTTGCGTACCGTGTCCTTCACCGCCGCCCGGTCGTCGAAGTGCCGGCCGGTGACCGTACCGCCGGCCCGCAGCCCCTCGACGGTGCCCTCGAAGCAGACGCTGCCGCCGCCCGAACCAGCGCCGGGGCCGAGGTCGACGACATGGTCGGCGATCGCGATCAGCTCCGGCTTGTGCTCCACGACGAGCACCGTGTTGCCCTTGTCCCGCAGCCGCAGCAGCAGGTCGTTCATCCGCTGGATGTCGTGCGGGTGCAGGCCCGTGGTCGGCTCGTCGAAGACGTACGTGGTGTCGGTGAGCGACGAGCCGAGGTGCCGGATCATCTTGACGCGCTGCGCCTCACCGCCCGACAAGGTGCCGGACGGCCGGTCGAGCGAGAGATAGCCGAGGCCGATCTCCACGAACGAGTCGAGGGTCTGCTGCAGCGCGGTGAGCAGCGGCGCCACCGAGGGCTCGGCGAGTCCGCGTACCCAGGCGGCCAGGTCGCTGATCTGCATCGCGCACGCGTCGGCGATGCTGATCCCGCCGATCTTCGACGACCGGGCGGCCTCGCTGAGCCGGGTGCCGTCGCAGTCGGGGCAGGTGGCGAAGGTGACCGCGCGCTCCACGAACGCCCGGACGTGCGGCTGCAGCGAGTCGACGTCCTTGGCCAGCATCGACTTCTGGATCTTCGGGATCAGGCCCTCGTACGTGAGGTTGATGCCCTCGACCTTGATCTTGGTCGGTTCCTTGTACAGCAGGTCGTGCAGCTGCTTCTTGGTGAAGCGGCGGATCGGCTTGTCCGGGTCGAAGAACCCGCAGCCGGTGAAGATGCGGCCGTACCAGCCGTCCATGCTGTAGCCGGGGATCGTGAGCGCGCCCTCGTTCAGCGACTTGCTGTCGTCGTACAGCTCGGTCAGGTCGATGTCGGTGACGGAGCCCCGGCCCTCGCAGCGCGGACACATTCCGCCGGTGATGCGGAAGCTGCGCCGCTCCTTCACCGTCCGGCCGCCGCGCTCCACGGTGACCGCGCCCGCGCCGCTGATCGAGGCGACGTTGAAGGCGAACGCCTTGGGCGAGCCGATGTAGGGCTTGCCGAGGCGGCTGAAGAGGATGCGCAGCATGGCGTTGGCGTCGGTGGCGGTGCCGACCGTGGAGCGCGGGTCGGCCCCCAGCCGCTGCTGGTCGACGGTGATCACGGTGGTCAGTCCGTCGAGCACGTCGACCTCGGGCCGTGCGAGCGTCGGCATGAATCCCTGCAGGAAGGCGCTGTACGTCTCGTTGATCAGCCGCTGCGACTCGGCGGCGATCGTGTCGAACACCAGCGAGCTCTTGCCCGAACCGGAGACGCCGGTGAACACCGTCAGGCGGCGCTTCGGGATCTCGATGCTGACGTCCTTGAGATTGTTCTCGCGCGCGCCGTGCACACGGATCAGATCGTGGCTGTCGGCGACGTGCGGCGCGGGCGGCTGCGCGCCGGTCCCCGTGGCCCTGCTCTTCATGTCTCCCCCTGCATCACGACGACTCATGTGACGACTCATGTATCGCTCCGGCCCGGCTCTTACTTGGCGAGGCGCTGGTTGAAGCGGAGCATGTTGCCCGCGGGGTCGCGGAAGGCGCAGTCGCGGACCCCGTACGGCTGGTCCATCGGCTCCTGCAGCACCTCGGCACCCGATGCCTGGATGCGCTCGAAGGCGGCGTCGACGTCGTCGGTCGAGAAGATCACGCCGCGCAGCATGCCCTTGGCCAGCAGTTCCGCCATGGCCTGCCGGTCGGCCGGCGAGGCGTTCGGGTCGGCGGCGGGCGGTTCCAGCACGATCTCCACGCCGGGCTGCGACGGCGAGCCGACCGTCACCCAGCGCATTCCCTCGAACCCGACGTCGTTGCGCACCTCGAGCCCGAGCACGTCCCGGTAGAAGGCGAGCGCCTTGTCGTGGTCGTCGACGGCGATGAAGCACTGCGAAAGGTTGATGTCCATGACGCTCACGCTACGGGCGGGGCGCGCGCCTGGCTTCTCCATTCCTGACCGGTTCCGCACTCCCGGCCGCTTTGCCGTTCTTGGCTGATTCCGCGCCCCCGGCCGCTCGGCCGTTCTTGGCCGGTTCTTCGCCCCCGGTCACTCCCCTGTTCGTGACCGGTTCCGCGCTCCCGGCCGACTCCGCGCCCCGGCCCGTTCCGCGTTCCGGACCGGGCGCGTGAAGATCTTGGCGACGCAGGCCGGGATGGCCGCGCCCGCCTCGTGCCGGCGTGCCCGGTACGCGCTGGGGCTCTCGCCCACCAGCTCGGTGAACCGCGAGCTGAACGAGCCCAGCGACGTACACCCGACCGCGAAGCAGACCTCCGTCACCGACAGGTCGCCGCGTCGCAGCAGGGCCTTGGCCCGCTCGATCCTGCGGGTCATCAGATAGCTGTACGGCGTCTCCCCGAAGGCGGCGCGGAAGCTGCGGGAGAAGTGGCCGGGCGACATGTGCGCCGCGCGCGCCAGCGCGGGGACGTCCAGCGGCTCCGCGTACTCGCGGTCCATCAGGTCACGGGCCCGCCGAAGCCGGACCAGATCCTCGAGCGTCACCCGCCCAGCATCCCACGCCCGGTCGCGGAAACCGCTCGCTCAGCCATGATGCGGCACACTTTTGCTAGCGGGTGCTTGCAATAGTTAGCGAATGCGTGCAGGATCGGGGTATGGCATCACTCAACGTCGGCAATCTCGGGGAGTTCCTGCGGGAGCAGCGGCGCAACGCGCAGCTCAGCCTCCGGCAGCTCGCCGATGCCGCCGGGGTGTCCAATCCGTACCTCAGCCAGATCGAGCGCGGCCTGCGCAAGCCGAGCGCGGAGATCCTGCAGCAGCTGGCGAAGGCCCTGCGGATCTCGGCGGAGACCCTGTACGTACAGGCGGGGATACTCGACGAGCGGCGGGATCCGGACGGGCTGGAAGTGCACAGCGCGATCCTGACCGATCCGGCCCTGAACGAGAAGCAGAAGCAGGTGCTGCTGCAGATCTACGAGTCGTTCCGCAAGGAGAACGGCTACAGCTCGGACATCGCGCGCGCCGAGGGTCTGGACCTCGACCGGACCGCGCCGGAAGGCGAGCACGGCGGCGGCGATGAGCACGGCAGTACGCGCAAGGGCAGTACGGGCAAGGGCAAGAAGCAGGGCACCCAAGAGGCCGACGGCGACCCGCACGCCACCTGAGCAACCGATTCCAGGAGGAAGAACGCCATGGCCATCACCGACGACCTCCGCAAGACGCTGACCGACCCCACCCCGCTGTACGCCCTGGCCGGTACGGCCGACCTCGCGAGCGAGAAGCTCAAGGAGGTGCCGGCGCTGGTGGAGAAGATCCGCGCCGAGGCGCCCAAGCGCTTCGAAGAGGTGCGCACCACCGACGCCAAGGCCGTGCAGGACCGCGTGTCCAAGCAGGCCAAGGAGGCCCAGGACAAGTTCTACGAGCTGCTGGGCTCGCTGGACACCGACCTCAAGAAGATCCGTGAGCAGGCCCAGGACCTCGCGCTCCAGGGCGTGGGCCGCGCGGCCGAGTACGCCGTCAAGGTGCGCGAGGGCTACGACGAGCTCGCCGAGCGCGGCCGCGGCGCCGTGCAGACCTGGCGCGGCGAGGTCGCGGACGAGGTCGAGGAGCTGGCGGTCGCGATCGAGCCGGAGCCCGAGGAGCAGCAGAAGTCCGGCGCGGCCAAGTCCGAGCCGGCCAAGGCCGGGGAGACGAAGGCCGGCGAGAAGCCGGCCGCCGCCAAGGCCGAGGAGGGCGCGAAGTCCGAGCCGGCGAAGAAGCAGGCCCCGGCCGCCCGCAAGACGACGGCCAAGAAGACCACGCCGCCGGCGAAGTAAGCCGCGGGGCAAGGGGAGCGGGCCGGGCACGTGCGACGTGCCCGGCCCGTTCTACCGGTACGGTGACGAGGACAGTCCGACAGTCAACGGGTGGTGGAACGGCATGCTGATCCAGGGATTCAACAATCTGCTGTGGCTGATTTCGCTCGCCTTGCTGGTGTTCAGCGCGTTCGCCTTCGTCGACTCCGCCATCCGCCGCGAGGACGCCTACCGCGCCGCCGACAAGAAGACCAAGCCGTTCTGGCTGATCATTCTGGGCCTGGCGACGCTGGTCAACGTGCTCTTCGGCGTCATGTCGTTCCTGCCGATCATCGGTCTGATCGCGACGATCGTGTACATGGTCGACGTCCGGCCCGCGCTCAAGCAGGTCTCCGGCGGCGGCCGCGGCCCGCGCCGCGGCGGCTCCAGCTCCGACGGCCCGTACGGCCCGTGGAACGGCGGCCGCTGACCGCTCCTCCGAGGCGGCTGCTGACCGCGCCTCCGAGCCGGCCGGTCAGAGCCTGTGAGGAACAGGCTCTCAGCCCCACGCGCCCCCGCGGTCCAGCAGCAGGACCGCGAGGTCGTCGGTGAGTTCACCGCCGTTGAGGTCGCGCACCTCCGTGACGGCGGCGTCGAGCAGCGCCTCGCCGCGCAGCCCCGCGGCCATCCGGGCGGCCACGAGATCGACCATCCCGTCCTGGCCCAGCCGCTGACTGCCGTCCCCGACCCGGCCCTCGATCATGCCGTCGGTGTACATCAGCAGGCTCCAGGAGCCGCCCAGCGCGATCTGGTGGCGCGGCCAGCGGGCGCGCGGCAGCAGGCCGAGCGCGGGGCCACCGCTCTCGTACGGAAGCAGCCGCGGCGGGCGGCCTGCCCGGGCCAGCAGCGGCGCCGGGTGGCCCGCCAGGCAGACCCCGGCGCTCCGCCCGTCCGGCGCGATGTCGACCGTGCACAGCGTCGCGAAGATCTCGTCGTTGTCGCGCTCGTTCTCCAGCACCTGCTGGAGGGTGGAGAGCAGTTCGTCGCCGCACAGGCCGGCGAAGGTCAACGCGCGCCAGGCGATACGGAGTTCCACGCCGAGGGCCGCCTCGTCGGGACCGTGCCCGCAGACGTCGCCGATCATGGCGTGAACCGTGCCGTCGGGCGTGCGGACCGTGTCGTAGAAGTCGCCGCCGAGCAGCGCACGGCTGCGTCCCGGGCGGTACCGGGCGGCGAAGCGCAGGTCGGAGCCCTCCAGGAGGGGGGTGGGCAGCAGCCCGCGCTCCAGCCGGGCGTTCTCCTGGGCGCGCAGCCGGGACTCGGTGAGCTGGCGCTGCGCGAGGTCGGCGCGTTTGCGTTCCACGGCGTAGCGCACGACGCGGCTGAGCACGGCGCCGTCCAGCTGGTCACGGGAGAGGTAGTCCTGCGCCCCGACGCGCACGGCCTCGGCGCCGCGCTCCGCGTCCGCCTCCGCGGTCAGCGCGAGCACGGCGTGGCGCGGGGCGAGCCGCAGAACCGCGCGCAGCGGCTCCAGCTCGTCCGGTGCCACGGTCTCCCCGGCCTCGGGGCGGCTCTCCCGGTCCCCGGCCTCCCGCGCCTCCCGGCCGCCCGGCATGGCCGCCAGGTCGAGCAGGACGCAGTGCACGTCGTCGGTGAGCAGCCGCTGGGCCTCGGTGAGGTTGCGCGCGGTGCGGACCCTGACCTTGTGGCCCTGGCCGTCGGACATCTCCGGTACGGAGCTGGTGGGGTCCTCGCCGATCACCAGCAGGGTCAGCCCGTGGCCGGTGGTGCCCGGCGCGGCCGGCCCGGGCGTGTGTGCCGGATCCGGGAGCGTGTCCGCGCCGTCCTGCGGGCGCGCGGCCTCCCCCAGCGCCGCGTCCCGCGGCGCGGGCTCCCCCTGCGCAGGGCGCGCGGACTCGGGCGCGCCGTTCGCCGGCCCCGCAGCCGATGGCAGCAGGGCCGTGCGCTGGCGCGGTCCGGGTACGGGCATGTCCTCTGGTTCCTTCCCTCCCCCCGAGGGTGCGGCGGCGGTGACCGACCGGCGCACCACCGTGCCCGGTTCCGCGCCGCTCATTGGTCCTACGAGCGGTGCGCCACCGGGCACTGGAAGCCGACCTTAGCGCCAGTACGGGCCCGTACGGAATGGCGGCCGACACGCGGCCACGACCATAAACCGGGTTACGCCAGCGATTTGGCCGTCCTGGGGAGAAATGCGGAATGACGAACATCACCCCGGGCACACGCTCGGCAACCGGACGGTGACGTTGTTTTCGCCGTCCCGATGGCGGAATCACAGGGCGGACACAGCGCGCACACAGCGCAATACGCTACGTCGGGTCAGCGCTTCGCGTCCGGCCGTACGACGCCCAGGATCCGCATCGATCCGGCGCCGGCCAGGGTCACTTGGCGGCCGGGCCGCGGGGCGTGCACGATGGCGCCGTCGCCCAGGTACATCCCCACATGGCTGGCGTCCTCGTGGTAAATGATCAGATCCCCTGGACGCATGTCCTCGATGTCGATGTGCGGCAGTTGCCGCCATTGTTCCTGTGACGTGCGCGGAATGGGATGGCCCGCCGATTCCCACGCGCGCATGGTGAGTCCGGAACAGTCAAAGGTGTCCGGGCCTTCCGCGCCCCACACGTAATCCTTGCCGATCTGTTCCGTCGCGTAGGAAATCGCCCGCTTGCCCGCTGCGGACGCGGTACCGCCGATGTCGGCCAGGATTCCGGAATCCAGCCATTTCGTCTGTGCCTGCCGGGCCCGGTCCTCTTCCAGCTTCTTCAGCCGGGCCTTTTCCGCCGCCTTCAGCCGCGACTCGATCCGCTCCGCGGCGTCGATCTTCCGCTCGATGTCCTTCTTCGCCGCGGCCTTCTTCTTCCGCTCTTTCTCCAGCTTCTCCCAGCGCGCGGTGGCGTCCTCGGCGTAGCCCTGCAGATCGCTCTCCGTGCGGGCCAGCCGCGCCAGTACGCCGCGGACCGCGTGCTGTCCCTTGCGGGCGAGCGTGGCGTGATCGAGGAATCCTTCCGGGTCCTTGTCGAGCATCAGTTTCGCCTCGGCGGGCAGGCCGCCGCCGCGGTACTGCGCGCTGGCCAGCGAGCCGGCCCGGCGCCGCAATTCCTTGCGTTCGTGCTGCGTACTGACGATGTTCTTCGCCAGCTTCACGATGTCCTTCTGCTGGCGCTCGACCTGTTCCTTCGCGGCGTTGTACGCGTCGGTGGCCCGCTCGGCGCGGCGGTAGAGGCCGTCGATCTTCTTACGTACCTCCTCCAGGTCCCGCGTGCCCGCCGGGGCCGGATCCGCGTACGCCGCCGGTACCGGGCCCGCCAGGGCGCCCGTCGCGCACAGCACCACGGCCGCGCAGACCACCGCCGCTCCCCGCCCCACGTTCCGCCGTTCCACCGGGCTCCTCACGGGCCACCTCCGGTCATGTCGCCGTACGCGTCGTCGGGGAGCGGACGCCCCCACCCCTGCAGCGGACCTCAGCCGCGGATGCTGCCATACCGGCCGGTAATACAGAAGAGCAGCGCATCACTTCTTCCGGTAGATCACCGTCCGGTCCGGTGCGCAGCGGACAAACCGGCCGCACTCATCCGACGGCCGAGGTTCACCCCGCGTTCACTCCGCTCCTTCGGCGGCTTCACCTGATCTGCCTAATTTCGGCCTTACCGAGTGCGCGTCATGCCCGGAAGGCGGCGCGGCACCGCATAGCTGGACACCTCAACTGATTCATTTCACGGCCCAGCACGCCACTGACCACGGCGGGCCCCAGGAAGGAACTCTCGACAGTGAAGCTTCAGCGCAAGACCCGGGTTCGCGCCCTCGCCGTTGGCGCTCTCGCCGTCTCCGGAGCCCTGGCCCTCTCGGCGTGCGGCTCGGACGACACCACGGGCGGTCCCGGCGCCTCGTCCGCCAAGGCCGCGAACATCAAGTGCGACGGCAAGGGCAAGCTCCTCGCCTCCGGCTCCTCGGCGCAGAAGAACGCCATGGACGTCTGGGTGCAGAACTACTCCGGCGCCTGTAAGGACACCGAGATCAACTACCAGCCCACGGGCTCCGGTGCCGGTGTCACCACCTTCCTGCAGGGCCAGACCGCCTTCGCGGGCTCCGACTCGGCGCTCGAGCCGGCGGAGGTCGAGAAGTCGAAGCAGCTGTGCAAGACCGGCCAGGGCATCAACCTGCCGATGGTCGGCGGCCCGGTCGCCATCGGCTACAACGTCCCGGGTGTCGAGGACCTCGTCCTGGACGCCGAGACCCTCGCCAAGATCTTCGACTCGAAGATCACCAAGTGGAACGACCCGGCGATCAAGAAGCTCAACCCCAGCGCCAAGCTGCCCGACCTGAAGATCCAGGCGTTCCACCGCTCGGACGAGTCCGGCACCACCAAGAACCTCACCGAGTACTTCAAGAAGGCCGCGCCGAAGTCCTGGAAGTACGAGCCCGACAAGGCGTGGGCGGGCAAGGGCGGCCAGGCCGCCTCCGGCTCCTCCGGCGTCTCCTCGCAGGTCAAGCAGACCGCCGGCGCGATCTCCTACTTCGAGCTCTCCTACGCCGAGTCCAGCAAGGTGAACACCGTCAAGCTGGACACCGGCGCCAAGGAGCCGGTCGAGGCCGACGTCGACAACGCTTCCAAGGCCATCGCCGAGGCCAAGCGGGTCGGCAAGGGCAACGACCACGCCCTGGAGCTGGCCTACGACACCAAGGCCGAGGGTGCCTACCCGATCACCCTGGTGACCTACGAGATCGCCTGCGACAAGGGCAACAAGAAGGAGACCCTGCCGGCGACCAAGTCCTTCCTGACCTACATGGCCAGCAAGGACGGCCAGGCCGCTCTGAAGGACCTGGGCTACGCCCCGCTGCCCACCGAGATCGCCGAGCAGGTCCGCAAGACCGTCTCGACCCTCTCCTGACCCACCGGTCGGGGGGGGGGGGGCCCCCCCCCCCCCCCCCCCCCCCCCCCCCCGCCCCGCCCCCCCCCCCCCCCCCCCCCCCGCTTCTCCTTGTTCTCTGTGTCCGCGTCTCAGATGCGGACCTGGACCGCCCGCGCCAGGCGGTCGTGCAGGCCACGGCCGTCGCGGTCCCAGATCGCGGCGGGGATGACGATCATCAGCGCGACCGTACGGACCAGTACGCGGGGCAGCGACAGCCGGCCGCCGCCCTCGGCGACCACGCGCAGGCCGAGCAGCCGCTTGCCGGGGGTGAAGCCGACCGTGCCGACGGTCAGCACGCTCAGGACCAGGAAGACCAGCAGCGCCCAGTTGCTCGCCGCGTTCGCCTTGCCGCCGCTGAGCAGCCCGTACGCGATGAGCATGCACAGCGCCCAGTCGATGAGCAGGGCCACGAAGCGGCGGCCCGGGCGGGCGACCGAGCCGGAGCCGTGCTCCGGCAGTCCCAGCTGCTGCCCCCGGTAACCGAAGTCGACGCCCATGTCCTCGGCCGCCGCGCGGGGCCCGGAGAGCCACGATCCCATTGCTTGCCTGTTGTCCACCCGTCCACGGTACTGCGACCGCATACATTTCCCGCGGGGCGGGGCGCCGGAACGGGGTGTGCGGCGGCCACCCCGCCGTACGGGGTACGGGGCCGTCCCGGCACCCGGCCGGGACGCCACGACGGGCGACGGCCGCCGCGCGCCGGTTAACCTGGGCGAAACAAATGGGTCATGCTTGGGAAATCCCGCCTACCTAAGGTCGGGCGAGCGCGCCACCGCACATGGTCGCGATCCGAGGAGCAACCCCGAGCCGCCGACCGGTGACCGGGCTAGGAGGAGTTGGATGTTCCAGAACGCCGACGAGGCCAAGAAGTTCATCGCGGACGAGGACGTCAAGTTCGTCGACGTCCGGTTCTGCGACCTGCCCGGTGTCATGCAGCACTTCACGGTACCGGCGGAGGCGTTCGACCCGAACGAGGAGCTCGCGTTCGACGGCTCCTCGATCCGCGGCTTCCAGGCCATCCACGAGTCCGACATGGCGCTGCGCGCGGACCTCTCGACCGCCCGTGTCGACCCGTTCCGCCGGGACAAGACGCTCAACGTCAACTTCTTCATCCACGACCCGATCACCGGCGAGCAGTACAGCCGTGACCCGCGGAACGTGGCGAAGAAGGCCGAGGCGTACCTCGCCTCCACCGGCATCGCCGACACCGCGTTCTTCGGCCCCGAGGCCGAGTTCTACGTCTTCGACAACGTCCGCTTCGAGACGTCGGCGAACCAGTCCTTCTACCACATCGACTCCGAGGCCGGCGCCTGGAACACCGGTGCGGTGGAGAACAACCGCGGCTACAAGGTCCGCTACAAGGGCGGCTACTTCCCGGCCCCGCCGGTCGACCACTTCGCCGACCTGCGCGCCGAGATCTCCCTGGAGCTGGACCGCGCGGGCCTGAAGGTCGAGCGCCAGCACCACGAGGTCGGCACGGCCGGCCAGGCGGAGATCAACTACAAGTTCAACACGCTGCTCGCCGCGGCCGACGACCTGATGCTCTTCAAGTACATCGTGAAGAACGTCGCCTGGCGCAACAACAAGACCGCGACCTTCATGCCCAAGCCGATCTTCGGTGACAACGGCTCCGGCATGCACGTCCACCAGTCCCTGTGGTCCGGTGGCGAGCCGCTCTTCTACGACGAGCAGGGCTACGCGGGCCTCTCGGACACCGCCCGCTACTACATCGGCGGCATCCTCAAGCACGCCCCGTCGCTGCTGGCCTTCACCAACCCGACGGTGAACTCCTACCACCGCCTGGTCCCCGGCTTCGAGGCCCCGGTCAACATGGTGTACTCGCAGCGCAACCGCTCGGCCGCGATGCGTATCCCGATCACCGGCTCGAACCCGAAGGCCAAGCGCGTCGAGTTCCGCGCCCCGGACCCGTCCTCCAACCCGTACCTGGCGTTCTCCGCGCTCCTCCTCGCGGGCCTGGACGGCGTGAAGAACAAGATCGAGCCGGCCGAGCCGATCGACAAGGACCTGTACGAGCTCGCTCCCGAGGAGCACGCGAACGTCCAGCAGGTCCCGACCTCCCTCCCCGCGGTCCTCGACGCCCTCGAGGCGGACAACGAGTACCTCCAGCAGGGCGGCGTCTTCACCTCGGACCTGATCGAGACCTGGATCGACTACAAGCGCACCAACGAGATCGCCCCGATCCAGCTCCGCCCGCACCCGCACGAGTTCGAGCTGTACTTCGACATCTAAAGAGCGCGGCTTCCGCAGTACGAGGGCCGTCACCCCGCAGTCGGGGTGACGGCCCTCGGGCGTTTCTGGGCGCCGCGCTCAGGGGGTGACGAGGCGCGCCGAGACGCAGGGGTCCTCGTTGCGGTAGCCGAGGCGGGTGTAGAGGCGGTCGGCGGGGGTGTTGTCGGCCAGTTGCCAGAGGGTGCAGAAGCCGTGGTGGTGGACGGCGTGGCGGGTGAGCCAGGAGGTCAGGGCCGCGCCGAGGCCCTGGCCGCGCTGGGTGGCGTCGGTCGCGACGGAGGCCATCAGGGGGGCGCCGCTGTCGCGCAGGCTGCTGAGGGCGCCGCAGGCGACGAGCCGGCCGTCGGTGTTGCGGATGCCGGCCCACAGGCTGACGTCGGCGGAGCCGGGGCCGGTGGAGTGGGCGGGGCTGTGCTCGGCGAGGAAGGCGCGGATTTCGTCGTGATGGGACTCGTCGAGGGTGATCACGCGGTCCTCGGCGCGTTGGAGCGGGGGCTCCTCCAGCGTCCAGCGGAAGATCCACTCGATGATGTCGGTGACCGCGAGGTGGCGGGCCACCAGGGTTTCCGTGCCGCGGGGGCCGGTGAATTCGCGTACCCGGTCGGGAGAGCCCAGCGCGGCGCGCAGCACGAGGCCGGCGGCGGCTTCCGGCTCGCCGACGGACCACACATGGCCGCGGGCGTCGTCGAGCCAGGCGGCGGCGCCGTCGCCGGTCCAGCTGATCCGGCCGGCCGGGCGCGGCCGGGCGGCGCCGAAGCGCAGCAGGGCGGCGCCGGCCTGGCGCTCCAGTCCCTGGTGGAACAGGTCGGCGGCTCGGGGTGCGTGAGTCGTTGCCTGCATCGCTCTCTGGGTGGGGAGTACGGATGTCGGGAGGACATCAGTAGGGCACGGACATGGACAGGAGGAGAACGGGACTTTTCGGGCATGCGAGAAGCACGGCTCGGAAGGTCCGTTTGAGTTGGGGACCCCGACGACGGCTGCGCACGCGCGCGCCCGGTCGATCGGGGCGGACCACTGTGACACACCGACCCGGGGGCGGGGCAAATCCGGCACCGAGCCTGTCGGCCTGCGGACGCCGAGCGGCGCGAAGCCGGCCAAGAAGCCGGCCAGGGAGTCGGCCGGGAAGTCGGCCAGGGAGCCGGTACGTCAGTCGAGCAGGAAGAGGCTGGTGCTGTTGCCGGTCTCGCGATGGACGGTGACCTCGTCGGGGGGTGGTGACCCGGACACGACGAACGGTCTGCCGTTGTCGGTCAGGGTGTGTTCGGTGACCTTGCCGGCCTTGTCGGTGAGGCGCAGCCGTACGGTGAAGGAATAGTCGGCGTCGCCCGGTTCCACACCGAAGAACAGGGGGGTGCCACCGACGGGGGTTCCTTCCGGGTGGGCGAGGTCCAGCTCCCTTCCCGTCATGACCGGGAGTTCCGTGCCGGGTGCGGCACCCGTCAGGTGCACGGTCACCTCCTCGCGCTTGCGGTCCATGTCCAGCTGCCAGTTGTCGGCCAGGCAGGCGTGGGCCGGGCCGCCGCGCCGCGGCTCCGCCTTCTCGATGCGCAGGCTGACGTCCGCCGTGAGGGACTGCTCGGTGCGGGAGGCGACCTGCGCCACGAAGGTGCTGTGTCCGGTGTGCCGGCCGCCCGCGGCGATGAGCGTGCGGTACATGCGTACGCAGGGCACGCCCGGTACGTCCAGGCTGCCGGCGATCCGCCGGACGGCGGGGACCTCGTGGTCGGTGGTGAGCTGCCAGGGCGCCTGGGAGCCGGGGGTCAGCCAGAGCCCGCGGGCGGAGTGGCGGTGATCGCCGACCGTGCCGTTGTGGGGCGCGCGGGCCAGCGGAATGTTCCCGCCGCCGTACTTCCACACCTCCCGGTCCGCGTCCGTGGCGACGGGCGGGACCGGCGGGGCGAGGGTGAACGGCTTGCCGCCGTCGTCGATCCGGAGCTTCCGGGGCTTCCCGTTGTCGAGCACGTCCAGTTCGAGCCACCACTGGCAGGAGCAATCGCGGGTGCGAACCCGAATGGAGCCGCCGGTGGTGCCGCCCGGACGGACGTACTGGCTCAGCGGCCGGGCGGAGGCCGGACCGTCCAGGCTCTGCTGGGCGCGCAGCGGCATGCCGTAGCCCAGGACGGAGCCGCCGGTCTCGGAGCACGCCACGTCCCGGCCCGTCGGCAGCGGGAGGCGCTTGCCCTTGATCACTTTCACGCCGCGGATGAGCAGTGCCCGGTCGGCGGGTGCCGCGACGGTGAAGGCCGCGGTGGCCGTGCCCCGGGGGACCGCGGCGCGCTCGCTCGCCCAGGCGTGCAGCGGGAGGCAGCCGCCGGCCGGGGCGAGCAGCCGGCGCGGCACGGCGCTCCGGGTCGGTACCGTCGCCGTCCAGCCGCCCGATTCCCCCAGTACCGAGCGGCCGAGCACCTGGATGTCCGGGCCGCCCCCGAGCGTCTCCGGTCCGCCGGTCCCGGCCGCGGTGAGCGCTCCCACGACGGCTCCGGCCGTGAGCGCGGCGAGGAGCAGGAGGCCGCGGGGGCTCACGACCGTACCCAGGTGTTGGTGTTCTCGTCGCAGCGGTAGCGCGTCGCCCGCTTGTTCACCGGGCCCAGCGCGAACGGCTTTCCCCCGTCGTCGACGCGGAGCGTCCCCTTCGTGGTGCCCTGGGTGTAGTGGATCTCGATGACGTACCGGTAGAACTTCGGCCCGGCCGTCACCCGGACATCGAAGATCGCCGGTTCGTCCTGCTTCGCGAGCTGGATCTCCTCGGCGGGATAGCGGCCCACGAGCTCGTCCCCGTCGTACTCCTCCGCCTCCTTGTCCGCGCTCCCCAGGTCCAGCCGCACGCGGGTGACGCCCGTGCTGCCCTGGGCGCCGCCGCAGGAGAAGGCGGGGCCCGAAGGGACCGGCTTCTCGGCGGTGGTCACGGCCCGCACGCCCGTGATCACGACCGGCGACTTGGCGAAGTTCATGAGGGTGAGCCGGATGCGCATCATGCCCGCGTAGCTGCCGCCGTCCTTGACGAGGGCGTCGAACTGTCCGTCCGCGTCGCCGGCGGCGAGCCCGAGGTCTTCGAGATCCACGGGGTGCGGCATCGCCACCGTCCGTACGTCCCGGGTCCGGTCCCACCAGACCTGGGACTCCGCGTGCAGCCCGCGGCCGCCCGGGACGTTGCCCGCGCTGGTCAAGGTGTCGAAGTAGTTCGTGACCAGTGCCGCCACGAGGCTGCTGACCACGATGCCGGCGAGGGCCAGCCCCCAGGTCCGTAACTTCTGGAACCGGGCGCCGCCTTCCGTCGCCGCCTCCTCGCCTTCGGCCCCCGTACGTGCCGTCTCGACCCGTTCCTCACTCACGCGTCCCCCTTCCGCCGCACCGGCAACTCTGGTGCCGGAAAGGGGTTTTACCCACAGCGCGAGGGCCGCCACCCCGACGCAGGTGGCGGCCCTCGGCGAGGGGAGGGGGTCACTCCCCCGTCACGGGGTCACTCCCCCGTCACGAGATCACTTCCCCGTCACGAGATCACTCCCCCGCCAGCAGTTCCCGGAGTTCGGTGACCGCCGTGCGGAGGTGGTCGGCGAAGGCGTGCATCTGGTCGGCGACCGCGCGGGGGGTGCTCAGGTAGAGGTTGAAGCGGTCGGGGAGGAGGACGTAGGCGATGCCGATGCAGCGGCTGCTCGTGGAGCCGAAGCCGAAGTACTGGATGTACTCGGACGGCGCCGAGCTGGTGCTCAGGTAGTCATCGCGCATCGTCAGCCAGCCCGGGGAGCGGTAGAGCGCGGGCTGTTCGGTCACGCCCAGGTCCGCGCCGCGACGGCGCTGGATCAGCTCCAGCTCCCAGAGGTGCTGCTCGGGGGCTTCGCCCGCCTGGCATTCCTTGGCGCGGGTGACGTGTGCGGTGGCGGCCGCGCGGAAAGCCGCGCGACGGGCCCCGGCGTCGGCCGCCGGGTCCTCCATGGCCGCCACGAACGCCTGGATCTCGGGGGTGACGACACGCATGGCCTCGGTGCGGCCGCGGCGCCACTGGCGGGTGGCGATCGACTCGTACGTGGCGCCCAGCCGGCCCTTCGCGCGCTGGTGGGCGAGCTGGTAGGCGAGCTGCACGAAGGCGTCGGGCGAGGTGCGCAGCGCCTTGGCCGCCGTACTGCCGAAGTCCTCGAAGGACACCGTCCGGGTGGCGGTGTCCGCGCCGTACTGGGCGAAGGACTCGGCGGCGGCGCGGGCCCTGGCCTGGAGGGCGTCGTCCAGCTCGAAGACGACCGGGGCGATCTCCGGGCGGCCCTGGGAGCGGGCGCCGGAGAGCCGGGAGTGCTCCTCGGCGGGGGTGCCGAGGAGGGTGTCGACGAAGCTGAGGATGGTCGTGCCGTCCAGGCCGCAGTGCTCGACGTTGATGCCGGCCCGGCCGTCGGCGAAGACGATGAAGGTCACCGCCTTGTCGAACCAGCGGTTGCCGCGGTCGCCGTAGAGGAGTTCGTCGCAGGTCTCCTGGGTGTCGGCGGGTGCGAAGTCCTCCAGGGAGACGCAGAAGAGGGCCGTTTCGACGTCGTCCAGGGCCGCCGCGTTGCCGGGGTGGTGGGCGAGGAGGTCTGCGCGGGCGGCCGCCCATTCGGCGCGGGCCATCGTGGTGAGGTGGCCCACGGACGTGCCCGGCGCCGGCGGTTCCGCGCCGGCCTTCACCACGGCGGCCAGCCCCGCTTCCAGGTCGGCGAGGCTGTGCGGGGTGCCGTCGGCGCCCAGGACGTCCATCTTGTACATCGCGCCCCGGAAGAAGACGACGATGTGGCGGGCGTCGGAGGGGCCGGGCCACTCCTCGGAGTAGGGGTGGCGGACCGTGTCCAGCTCCACGCCGGGGATGCGGGTGGTGGAGAAGAGGTACTTGTTCTGCTCCATGGTCTGCGGCGCCCCGCGCAGCACCACGGGCGGGATCTTCTCCTCGTCGAGCTGCTTCTTGTACGCGACGGCCGCGGCGATCAGCCCGGCCGCCCGCTCGGCCTGCTGCTGCCCGGTGTCCTTGAAGAGGAAGAAGAAGTTGGCGTTGAGGGCGATGCGGTCCCGGCGGCCCAGGTAGCGGTAGGGCCAGAAGGTGTCGAGCCAGCTGTGCACGCCCGGCGTGCGGTCGTACCCCGCCAGCGCCGCCTGCAGGACGGGGCCCGGACCGTCCGGGCGGCAGAAGGCGGCCACCTCCGCCTCGGTCGCCGCCCGCTCCTCGGGGGTCAGCAGCGGCCCGCACCAGGCGAGGAACCGCTCGCAGCTGTCCTCCAGCGAGGGCAGCGGCACCCGCGGCAGGGTGTCCTCGTGGGCGAAGGTGGGGGTGGTGGGGGCGGCGGTGGCCGGGGTGGCGGTGGCCGTGCCCTGACTGGGGTTCAAAGCTGCTCTCGATTCGGGTCGTGAGGATCGTGGGACCGGAGGCGTTCTGCCGGGCCGTACGGCCGGGAGACGTAGAGCTGTGCGTACAGCCAGCCTTCCGCCTCCAGGCCGGTGGCATCCACTCCGGCTGCCGACATCGTGTCCAGGACGAGCGCCTGCTCCTCGGGGGAGGCGAACCGGCGCTGTTTGTGCATGCCGTCGACGCGGGTGGTCTCGTAGCCCAGGCCCGCCAGCGCCCGCTCGACCGGGTCGAACGGGAACATCCGCAGCACGAAGTGGGCCATCCAGGGCCGGTGGCCGCCCTGCGCGCGGACGACGCGGGTGAGGGTGCGTTCGGTGACGTAGCCGATGCAGCCGGTGGAGAACACCAGGTCGGCGCCGGACAGCAGGGCGCGCTGTTCCGGTGTGGGGTCGTGGTTCTCCAGGTCGGCGTGGACGGTGCCGTCGAGGAAGCCGGCCTCGCGCGCGTAGTCGAGGGCGTTCTCGGAGGCGTCGAGGCCGACGAAGCGGGTGTGCTGGGCGGGCCGGCGGGCCCGGGACAGCTCCCGGTCCCGGGCGAGCAGCTCCTCGCGCGTCAGCCCGGCGGCCGCGTCGCCGCCGTAACGGGCGTACAGCTCGTCCATGGCCAGGTCGTACTTCAGCAGCGCGGCGTTGATGCCGTACGAGCAGCCGATGTCGACGACCTTGGGCACCGCCACCCGCCGGGTCTCGCGGTACTCCTGGAGGAGCTTGGCGAAGTACGGCTTGGCGAGCTGCGGTACGCAGTAGTCGAGCGTGCGCAGCATGGTGAAGTACGCGCGCGGGTCGGGCTGCGTGTAGATGTGGTCGAGCGAGACTTTTCCGGTCGTGTCGAAGCGCACGGGGTTACTCCTCCGTGGATCGCGAATGGGAAAACGTCCTGCGGCGTGCTGCGGGGCGCCCCCGTCAGAAGGAGGATGCCCCGTGACGGCTCAGTCCAGCAGCTCGTCCCCCCGCACGGCGCGGCCCTCGGCCGCCAGGTGCTCGGGCAGCACCCGGCCGAAGAGCTGGCGGGTGCGGGCCACGCTGCCGATGACGCCGGGGCGCTCGCTGTACGCGAAGATCGCCGAGTGGCGTGCCGTGCCGCCCCCGACGGGGCTGACGCGGTGCAGGGAGTAGCGGCCCTTGAAGAGCTGGAGGTCGCCGGTGTGCAGCGGGAGGCGGCGGATCAGCCGCTCGCCGCGCCCGGCCAGGACGTCCCGTACGTCGTCGAAGTGCTCGTCCTTCGCCGACCGGATGTTCGGGCAGTACTCGAAGGTGCCGCCGGTCTCGGACTCCTGGGTCAGCAGGGAGACGGTGAACTCGTTGGTGTCGAAGTGCCAGGGGTGCTCCCGGCCGGGCTCGACGACGTTGAGGACGAGGCCGGAGAGCGGGTCGGCGAGCTCGTGCAGCTCCGCGAGGCCGAAGCAGCGGGCGACGAAGGAGCGGAAGGCGGGGTGCGCGTAGAGCCGGCTGATCAGGGCGTCGGCCGGGATGCGGTCGCGGGCGACGAAGGCGTTGCCACGCTCGAAGGTGGTGCGGCCGGGGTGGTCGGCGGGCAGGTCCGGGTGCACGGCGGTGTTGTAGACGTTGACCGTCTCGACGTCGAAGTAGGCGCGGGGCGCGAGGACCGCGCACTCCTCGCGCAGCAGGTCGCGCAGGGCCGGGCGGATGAAGTCCGGCAGGACGGTGCAGCCGGTCGTGGCCAGCTCGCGGCGGGCGCGGGCGGTCAGGGCGAGGCCCTCGGCGCCGTCGGGATCCGCCAGGGGGTAGCGGGCCGTGTCGACCATCTGGTCGAGCGTCGTGGCTTCGAGTGTACTCATGCGATCCTCTCCACGCGTGCGGGTGGGCGTGCCAACTGTACGGAGGAGTAACGCAGTTGAACGTGCCACAGTGTCGCAATGTTGTCTGTGACACGACACACGGCGCGTTCACGCATACTGACCGGCCATTTCGAGCCGGTCACGGGCGGGGCCGCATGGCGTGCGTCACACGGGGCCCGAGTAACACGGGGTTCACATTCGAGCAATGGCTGGGAAACGGCTCGTTGCCAGGGTGCCTAGGACGCCCGCACGCGTATTCGTACTACCCCGCAGGAAGGGCCCCCGTGAGCATCAAGGCCGAGTACATCTGGATCGACGGCACGCAGCCGACCGCCAAGCTCCGCTCGAAGACGAAGATCCTCTCCGAGCGCCGCGAGCTGGCCGAGCTGCCGCTCTGGGGCTTCGACGGTTCGAGCACCAACCAGGCCGAGGGCCACTCCTCCGACCTCGTGCTGAAGCCCGTCTTCTCCTGCCCGGACCCGATCCGCGGCGGCGAGCACATTCTCGTGCTGTGCGAGGTCTTCAACACCGACATGACGCCGCACGCCTCCAACACCCGCGCGCTGCTGCGCCCGGTCGCGGAGAAGTTCGCGAACCAGGAGCCGATCTTCGGCATCGAGCAGGAGTACACCTTCCTGAAGGGCACCCGCCCGCTCGGCTTCCCCGAGGGCGGCTTCCCCGCCCCGCAGGGCGGCTACTACTGCGGCGTCGGCGCCGACGAGATCTTCGGCCGCGAGATCGTCGAGAAGCACCTCGACCTCTGCCTCGCCGCCGGCCTCGGCATCTCCGGCATCAACGCCGAGGTCATGCCGGGCCAGTGGGAGTTCCAGGTCGGCGCGCTGCCGGCGCTGGAGGTCTCGGACCACATGTGGATCGCGCGCTGGCTGCTCTACCGCACCGCCGAGGACTACGGCATCACCGCCACCCTGGACGCGAAGCCGGCCAAGGGCGACTGGAACGGCGCGGGCGCGCACACCAACTTCTCCACCAAGGCGATGCGCGAGGGCTACGACGCGATCATCACCGCGTGCGAGTCGCTGGGCCAGGACGGCAAGCCGCTGGAGCACGTCAAGCAGTACGGCACCGGCATCGAGGACCGCCTGACCGGCGCCCACGAGACCGCCCCGTGGGACCAGTACAGCTACGGCGCGTCCGACCGCGGCGCCTCGGTCCGCATCCCGTGGCAGGTCGAGCGGGACAAGAAGGGCTACATCGAGGACCGTCGCCCCAACGCGAACGTCGACCCCTACGTGGTCACCCGCCTGATGGTGGACACCTGCTGCACCGCCCTGGAGAAGGCCCTCCAGGTCTGATCCGCCGCGGTCGACTCGCGATCGATTCGCGGTCAACTCGCAAGAAGGGCGCCCCGCTTGGAGCGGGGCGCCCTTTGCGTATGCCGTGAGTGCCCTGCACGTATGCCGACGGGGCGCTCCGTCCGTATGACGGGCGCACGAAGGACAGATCACGCCCCGTCTGGTTCAATAGGGGCATGGCCAGCCTCACCGAAACCTCGACGGGTCGCACCGACCTCGAGCCGTTCTGGCCGTCCCGGCAGGATCACCTCTTCGACCGTCTGTGTTGCCGCGCGCACTGAGCGCGGGCCCGCGAAGCACCCAGACAGCAGCCCTGCCCGCGCGCACGACGTCCCCCGACGCCCCACTGCGCGAAAGAGCTGACCTCGATGACGAACGTACGATCCCTTTCTGCCTCCGCCCCGACGGCCACCGTTCCCGCTCCGCCCCGGCTGCGCGCCGTGGCCCCCGACGAAGTACCGCCGGTCGCCGACCTCCTGGGCACCGACGCCACCTGGCTGCCGGCCCCCCAGCACACCCTTCCCGAGCTGCCGGGCCGTCCGCCGATGGTCGGCTACCTCGTGCTCGTACCGGCCGCCTCGAAGCCGCGTCCTGAGCCCGGGCCGGCGCCCGAGGCCCCCGCGGCCGGTTACGGCGAGGGCGGCGTCCGGGTCGACCCGGAGCGCCGCACCGTGCACGTCCAGGGCCGCCAACTGGACCTGACCTTCCTGGAGTTCGAGCTGCTGGCGCATCTGGTGGCGCACCCGCAGCGGGTGCACACCCGCGATCAGCTCGTGACGACGGTGTGGGGTTACGGGCACGTCGGCGACGGCCGCACGGTCGACGTCCACATCGCCCGGCTGCGCCGCAAGCTGGGCGCCGGGCACCGCTCGTCGATCGTGACGGTCCGCCGCGTCGGCTACAAGTACGTACCGGTCTCCTGACGGAGGCCGCGGTGGCGGTGGCCGAGGATCACCTCCTGGGCCGCCGCCGCCAGGCCGCGGCGGTCCCGCCCGTCCGGTACCAGCGGCGGATGCACCGTGACCCGGGCCGTGAGGGCGCGCGCCGCAAGGACGCGGCGGAGCGAGGACGCCAGGTCCTCCTCGCCGACGAAGGCGGGCACGGTGGAGGGCGCGCCGTGCTGGAGGTAGCGGACGGTGACCGGGCGGACCGGCGCGCCCGCGTCGATGGCCGCCTGGAACGTCGCCCGCCGGAAGCCGCCCTCGGTCGCCGAGCACCACGTCGTGGCCTGCGGGAAGACCACCACCGAGCGCCCGGCGCGGAGCTCCGCCGCGAGGTCGGCGACGGCCTGCGGGAGGCCGCGCGGGCTGCTGCGGTCGATGAAGCGGGTGCCGGCGCGCCGGGCGAGCGGGCCCATGACGGGCCAGCCGCCGACCTCCTGCTTGGCGAGCATGGTGACCGGCTCGACGGCCAGCAGCGCGAGGATGTCCAGCCAGGAGATGTGGTTGACCACGACGAGCGTGCCGGGGCCGCCGGTCCCGCCGCCCGCCACGCGCAGCGGCGGGCCGTCGTGGTCCAGGCCGACGCCCAGCGCGCCCAGTGCGGCGCGGGCGTGCCGCCGCAGCCGCCCGGGTTCGGCGAGCCGGTCGCGGTCGGCGGCCGCGCGCAGCAGTACGTGGGCGAAGGACGCTGCGCGGCGCGCCGTCCCGGCGAGCGGCACCCGGGGCGCGGCGTGGTCGATGCAGCCGGACGTGCAGGTGGAGAGCGTGTCCCAGATGCCCGTCCGCGCGGTGGCGGGGGCCGCGGTCCCGGCGCTCACCGCTGGTCGCCCAGGAAGAACCGCCGGTACCGCTCGCCGAGCCGGTCCATGTCCAGCACGACGAAGAAGTCGGCCACGTCGAACTCCGGGTCGTGCGCGGGCGCCCCGCAGATCCAGGCGCCGACCCGGAGGTAGCCGCGGAGCAGGGGCGGCAGCTGGGCGACGGCGGGGGCGGTCGCGACGGCCACGCCGGCGTCCGGCAGCCAGGGGCGGTGCGGGCGGACGCGCAGCTCTTCCGGGGCGGCGTGCTTCGAGCGGCCCAGCTCCCAGGTGGCGGCCGCGCAGGCGCCCCCGTCGGCGAGCGGTACGGACGCGCAGCCGGCGAGGTAGCGGTGGCCGGAGAGCAGGGTGTAGCGGGCGAGCGCGGCCCACATCTGGTTGATGACCGCGCCGGTGCGGTGGTCCGGGTGGACGCAGGAGCGGCCGGCCTCGATGAGCGAGGGGCGCAGGGCGCGCAGTCCGGACAAGTCGAATTCGCCGTCAGAATAGAGCCGTTCGCTGCGGCCGGGCGGCAGCAGCCGGTAGGTTCCGACGACCTCGCCGGTCGCGGTCTCGGTGACGATCAGGTGGTCCACGAGGTCGTCGTAGTCGTCGACGTCGTGGCCGGGCAGCGGGGAGTGCAGCGTGGCGCCCATCTCCTCGCCGAAGACCCGGTGGCGCAGCCGCTGCGCGGCGCGGATCTGCGCGGTCGAGTCGGCGATGGAGGTGGTGTACGCGGCGGGGGCTTCCGGGGCAGGCGTGGGCCGGTCCTGCGGGAAGGCGGTCGTCGCAGGCGAGAACGTGGAAGACGTGGACATGACAGCTCCGTCCGGATGAGCGGGAACCCCGCCGGCCGTCGCGGGGACGGCACCGGCCGGCGGGCACGGCGGTCGTGACACAGTGGCGGCGAGGGGCCCGGGGAGACCCGGCCGCCCAGCCGACTTTTCCCCCGCCCGGCGCCCCGTCGCGTGAAGCCCAGAAGGAGCGCGGGTAAGAAACCGCCGAACACTGGCCCCCGAAGGGCCCGGGTCACGCTCGGCACAGCAGCCACGACAACGGTCGAAAACGCGCCGGAATCCCCCTCACTCCACCGGCCCACAGCCGCGACATTCGGCGCGTTCTGGTCGTATCAACATCCTTGGAGATGGGCTGACGGCCCGTTAGCGTGACCCCTCGCACGTAACCGTTGATACTGCCGAGCAGTGGGGGCATGCGTGAGCCACGTCACTAGACGCAACGTCTTGGGTACCGCGGGTGCCCTGGGTGTCACGGTCGCGGTCGGCGGGCATACCCCCGCCATGGCCGCCTCCGCCGTACCGGGGCCGGCACGCCCCGCGGGCCCGACGAGCCGCACCCCCCTCGCAGCTCCCTTCGACACCGCACCCGCGCGCGCCGTGCTCCAGCGCCTCCTCCCCCACCACGCCGACCAGTTCCACCTCGTCTCGCTGAAGCGGGCCGCGGGCACCGCCGACCGGTTCCTCGTCGCCGGTGCGCCCGGCCGCATCGAGGTCACGGGCACCAGCCCGGCCGCGATCCTGACCGGCGTGAACTGGTACCTGAAGTACACCTGCCAGGCGCACATCTCCTGGGCCGGACAGCAGCTGGACCTCCCCGCGAAGCTCCCCGCGCCCAAGCGCCCGCTGCAGCGCTCCACCGCTCTCGCCCACCGCTTCGCGCTCAACGACACCCACGACGGGTACACCGCGCCGTACGCCGACTGGGCGCACTGGGAACGCACGATCGACGTCCTCGCGCTGCACGGCGTGAACGAGGTCCTCGTCACGGCGGGCTCGGAGGCCGTGTACCACCGCGTGCTGCAGGACTTCGGGTACTCCGACGCCGAGGCGCGGGCCTGGCTGCCCGCGCCGACGCACCAGCCGTGGTGGCTGCTGCAGAACATGAGCGGCTACGGCGGCCCGGTCAGCAAGGATCTGCTCGCCAAGCGGACCGCGCTGGGCAAGCGGATCGCCGACCGGCTGCGGTCGCTGGGCATGCACCCGGTGCTGCCGGGCTACTTCGGCACCGTCCCGGACGGTTTCGTGCAGCGCAATCCCGGCGCCCGGGTCGTCCCGCAGGGCAACTGGGCGGGCCTGAAGCGCCCCGACTGGCTGGACCCGCGCACGACGGTCTTCGAGAAGGTGGCGCAGTCCTTCTACCGGCACCAGAAGACGCTCTTCGGGACCGTCAAGCACTTCAAGATGGACCTGCTGCACGAGGGCGGCGACCCGGGCGACGTCCCGGTGCCGGCCGCGGCGAAGGCCGTCGAGCGGGCGATGCTGGCCGCCCACAAGGACGCCACGTGGGTGATTCTCGGCTGGCAGGAGAACCCGCGGCGGGACCTGCTGGACGCCGTCGACCACACACACATGCTGATCGTGGACGGCCTCTCCGACCTGGAGACGGTCAAGGACCGGGAGCGGGACTGGGGCGACGTGCCGTACGCGTTCGGCACCATCCCGAACTTCGGCGGCCGGACGACCATAGGGGCCAAGACCCACATGTGGGCCGAGCGGTTCACCAAGTGGCGCGACAAGAAGGGCAGCAAGCTGGTCGGCACGGCGTACATGGCCGAGGCCGCCGAGCGGGACCCGGCCGCGTTCGAGCTCTTCAGCGAGCTGGCGTGGCGGGAGGAGGCGGTGGACCGCGCGGCGTGGTTCGACGGGTACGCGGACGCGCGGTACGGCGGCCGGGACGCCAAGGCCCGGGCGGCCTTCGCGGCGCTCCGGGAGAGCACGTACGAGATCAGCAGCAAGGACGGGCGGCCGCACGACTCGATCTTCGCCGCGCGCCCCTCGCTGACCGCCCGCTCCGGTACGTACTACGCCACGCACACGCCCGCCTTCTCGCCCGCCCGGCTCGACGCGGCGTTCGCGGCGCTGCTGGCGGTCCGGCCCGCGCTGCGCAACAGCGACGCGTACCGGCTGGACCTGACCGACCTGGCCCGGCAGGCGCTGGCGAACCGTTCCTGGCAGCTGATCCCGCAGCTCCAGGAGGCGTACCAGCGCAAGGACCTGGCCGCCTTCCGCGCCCTCGCCAGGCTCTGGCTCCAGCTGATGCGGCTCAGCGAGGACATGACCGGCGCGCACCGGCACTTCCTCCTCGGGCCGTGGCTGGACGCCGCCAAGCGGATGGCGACCGGCGCGCAGGAGTCGGCGCAGCTGGAGCGCACCGCACGGGTGCTGATCACGACCTGGGCGGACCGGCCCACCGCGGACGGCGGGCGGCTCGCCAACTACGCCAACCGCGACTGGCACGGCCTGATCGGCGACTTCCATCTCCCGCAGTGGCAGCGGTACTTGGACGAGCTGGAGGACGCGCTCGCCGCCGACCGGAAGCCGCGGGCCTTCGACTGGTACGCCATGGAGGAACCGTGGACCCGGGAGCGCAAGAACTACCCGCTGCGGCCCACCACGGACGCGTACCGCACCGCCCAGAAGGTGCATGACGTGCTCGCCAAGGCGCCGTACCAGGGGCGGGTCGTGGTCACCGCCGAGCCGGCCGCCATGGAGCCGGGCGGCGCGACCACCGTCACCGCGACCCTGTACAACGTCAGCGGGCTGCGGGACACCGGCCGGGTCGACTTCGCGCTGAGCGGGGTGGACGCCGAGGACCGCGGGCCCGTCTCGCTGCCGTCGATACCGGCCGGCGGCAAGGGAGACGTCGACTGGCGGGTCGCGGCGCCCGCCGAGCCCCTGACGTCGCCGCTGAAGCCGATGCCGTACGAACTGACGGTCAGTTACGGGCCGAAGGGCGAGACGGCCGTCTCGACGGTGCGCACGGGGTCGCTCTTCGTGGCCGGGCCGCTGGACGAGGGCCTGCGCACGGTCACCACGAACGAGGCGGTTTTCGGTCAGCTCGACGGGCGGTTCGCCATCGACGGCGCGGGCGCCGACCTGTGGAAGGCCACCGCCGAGTTCGGCGCGGTCTACCGCCCGGGCGCGCTGCGCGCAGGAGGTTCGGTGACGGTGAAGGTCACCGAACAGACCGCCACCGGGCCGTGGGCGCGCGCCGGGATCGCCGTCCGGAACAGCCTGGCGGAGGCGGCCTCGGCGGGGTTCGTGAACCTCTCCGTCACCCCGGAGAACGGTGTCGCGCTGTCCTACGACACCAACGGCGACGGCACGCTGGACCGGTACGAGCGGGTCACGGGCGTCAAGGCACCGGTGACGCTGCGGCTTTCCCGGGAAGCGGGCGGCGCGTTCAAGGGCGAGTACTCCACGGACGACGGTGACACCTGGCGCACCGTCGCCACCGCCACCGTGCCCGGCGCGGCCGCCGCGCAGGACGCGGGGCTGCACATGTCGGCGGCCAACGGCGGCTCGGGCGCCCGCGGCCGGGTGGAGTTCGACGGCTGGCGCACGGACTGACCCCGCGGCGCCACGGCAGGGCCCCGGACGGCACACGCGCTGTCCGGGGCCTTGCCGTACGCTCCCCGCGCCCTGCCCGCGCGGCGTACGCTGACCTCCGTACCGACCCGGCTACCGAGGAGTGCACCGCATGAGCGCCGCAGCTGAGAAGGAGTGGCTCTACGCCCTCGACATCTCCGACGCCGTCTGGCAGCGGGCCCCCGGCGACGCCGAGGAGGCCGTGGAGATCGCGTTCCTGGAGCGCGGCGCGGTGGCGATGCGCAATTCCACCGACCCCGACGTGGTGCTGCGGTACACCGAGGGCGAGTGGCGCGCGTTCGTACTGGGCGCCCGGGACGGCGAGTTCGACCTCGACCGGCAGCACTGAGGCGGCCGCCGGACGGCCGTACCCCTTTGGGGGATTCCCGCAGCGCGCCGGACGGGCACTCGTGAAGCCGTGTCCCGCAGACTGGCCCGATGGACCACAGGAGTCAGCCGGAGTCGGCGCCCTCGCGGAGGTTCCCGCCACGGCCGGAGAGCGTGGCACTGGCCCGGCGTTTCGCGCGCACGGCACTGGAGGGTGTCGCCGCTGAGGTGGTGGATTCGGCCGAGCTGCTGGTCAGCGAGCTGATGACCAATGCGGTGCTGCATGCCCGCACCGAGGCGGAGGTGGCCGTCCGGGCCGTCGGCCACCGGGTCGAGGTACGGGTGAGCGATCACCGGCCGTCCCGCGGGCCGGTGTCGCAGGGCCATCTCCCCTTCCCCGGTCCGGGGCAGGGGCTGGCCGTGGTCGAGAAGCTGGCCTCCCGGTACGGGGTCGAGACCGGCGCCGAGCACAAGACGGTGTGGTGCGAACTGTGGCCGGCCGGAGAAGCGCCACCCCCGTCCAGCTGGCAGACCACCGCGGTACCGTCCGGCCCCACCCGCACCGTCACACTGGTCGACCTGCCGGGCCCGCTGTACCTGTCGTCCCAGGGGCACCGGCATGCGCTGCTGCGCGAGCTCACCCTTGCCGCGGCCGCCGGGGAGGACTTCGGCGTGCGCCCGGAGGACCTGACCCTCGCGCACGACGTGAGCAACGTGATCAGCGCTTGTGTGACGGCCGCGCTGGAGGAGCAGCCTGCCGGGCACATGCACTCGCTGCGCATGGCCTTCCCGGCGGACGGCATCAGGGCGGTACTCACGTTGCGCCACGTGCTCGAGCTGGCCGAGGAGGCGGCCCGGGACGAGCGGCTCCTCACCTGGCCGGCGCTCCCGCAGAACCGCGCCTTCCGCCAGTGGCTGCTCGACCAGATCATCAGCCAGCTCACCGGCGGGCCCCCCACCGCGTGGACCGTGGTGCCCCGGGAGCCGAGCGCCAGCCCCTCCGAGCTGGTGCCCTGGGACGCCAGCCACGTATGGGCCAGCAGGGCCCCCACCATCGCCGCCGACGACGAGAACCGGATCGTCGCGGCGAACGGACCGGCCGCCGACCTGCTCGGCTGGCAGGCGGAGGAACTGGTCGGCCGGCGGCTCACGGCACTCATTCCGGAGCACTTGCGGGAACGCCACGTGGCGGCGTTCGACTCCCTCCTGCTCACCGGCCAGCCGCGCATCCTGGGCCGCTCCGTGCCGGTCCCGGCACTGCACCGGGACGGCCGGCTGGTCCCCGTCCGCCTGTTCATCCAGACCCAGGGCACCACCGACGGCCGCACCGTGTTCGTCGCCCAGCTCGCCCCCAGGACCGCTCCCCCGGCCCCCGCACCGCCCTCCCCCGAAGAGGACCGCCGGGCGGCGACGGAGACGCGGGAGCCGGGCGGCCCGCACCTGCCGGACACCGCCGAACTCCCCGCGGGGGCGGGCGAAGAGGAAGCCCGCGGGTCGCTCCTGGAACAGCAGCTCGCCTCGCTGACGGACATCGGGGAAGCGCTGAGCAGCGCCGCGAACCTGGACGAGGGCATGCAGCGGGTGTGCAAGATCCTGACCCAGCGGCTGGCCGACTGGTGCGTGGTGGACCGTCTCGACGGGTCCGACCAGCTGGAGCGGGTCTGTGTCACCCACCGCAGCCCCCGGACACTGCCCACCGAGGCGTACGCCGGCAGGCTGCCCTCGATGACCGCGGCCGCGCGGGGGCCGCTGGCCCGGGTACTGCGCGGAGCCGGCCCGCTCCTGCTCACCGAAGCCCCGGCACCGACCAGCGCCGACAGCCCCCTCGACACCCGCTATGTGCAGCTGTTCGACCGGATGGGGGCGAACAGCGCCATCGTCGCTCCGCTCCGGGTCCGCGGAGCCGTCTTCGGCGCCCTGACCCTGGCCCGTACTGATGCGGACCCGTTCACCGATGAGGAACTCCCCCTGATCGACGGCCTGGTCCGCAGCCTCTCCCTGGGGGTGGAGAACGCCCGGCTGTACCAGGAGACCCGGCAGATCGCCGAGAACCTCCAGCGTTCCCTGCTGCCCGTACTGCCGGACGTCGGGCATCTGGAGATGGCCGCCCGCTACGCGCCCTCGTCCACCACCGCGCAGATCGGCGGCGACTGGTACGACAGCTTCCTCCTGCCCAACGGCCGGACCGCTCTGGTCATCGGCGATGTCACCGGACACGACCTGGACGCGGCCGTCGCCATGAGCCAGTTGCGCAGCATGCTGCGCGGCATCGCCATCGACCGCCAGGAGCCCCCGGAGGAGGTGCTGCGCCGGCTCGACATGGCGAACCACAGCCTGTACCACGAGGCCACCGCCACCTGCATCTACGCCCTTGTCGCGGGCCCGGAGAGCGGCCCCTGGGAGCTGAAGCACTCCTCCGCCGGGCACCTGCCGCCGCTGCTCACCACGCAGGAGGGCGACACCCGTTACCTCGAGGACGGCGCGGGCCTCCTGCTGGGCATGGAACCGGACATGCCCCGTCCCGCGGCCTCGGATCCGCTCCCGGCCCACTCGACCGTACTGCTGTACACCGACGGTCTCATCGAGCGCCGCGACGAGTCCCTCGACGACGCCATGGCCAGGCTCAGCCGGCTCACCGCCGCCCTCGCCCGCGAACCCCTCGACGTCTTCTGCGACGAACTGCTCATCGCCCTGAGCGCCGACAGCGCCGATGACATCGCCCTGCTCGCCCTCCGGCCGGTGCCCCGCGCCTGAGAGCCGGTGCCGGCCACCACGGTCCGGTCCGCCCGAGGGTCAAAGTGACCATCCGAAGATTCACTCGTTCTACGGAACGTGGAACAGCAGCAGGCAATATCCCCGCCACCGGACCGCACCTCCCCGCTCGGCGTCATCGACGTCGAGCAGGCCGAAGCCGCGCTCGTGGAGCACTACCCGCGGCTGGTGCGGCTGGCCTATCTGGTGCTGCCGCCCCGGCTCGGCCGCAGCCGCCGGGTGCTGACGGCGCACGCCGTCACCCAGCGCGCGCTGCCCCGGCACCGCACCGACGTCGCGGAGAGCGCGCTGCCCGCGCAGCGCCCCGGTGCCGACGGGCGGCCCGCGCCGGACCCCGCGTACGCCTTCGTGCGGCAGCGGGTGCTGCGCGCGGCGCTCGCCGCGGGCCGCCCGGCGCTGCGCCTCGGCCGCTTGCGGGTGCCGCTGCCGCACCTCCCGCCGCCGCTCCCCCAGGTCTGGGGGCTGCGGCTCTTCCCGCGCTCCGGCGGCGCGGACGAACTGGCCCTGGACCAGACCCTGTCGGCGCTGTCGTCCCCGGCCCGCGCGGCGTACGCGCTGCGCGGCCTGGAGGGGCTGGCCGACCGCGAGGTGCGGCGCACGCTGGCGGCCGCGGGCGTGGCGGAGCCGCGGGACGCGCTGGCCGAGGCGGACGGCGCCGCGGCCCCGGCGGGCAGCCGGGACGGCTCGCTGCTGGACTCCGCCGAGTTCGACCCCTGCTCGCTGCAGGCCCGGCCGACGGATCTGATCCGGCGGCGGCAGCATGTGCGCGCCGCGCTGGCGGCGGGCGTCGCGGCGGTGGTGTGCGGGGCGCTGCTCGCGCTGCCGGGCGACGGCTGGGGCCGGGACGGCGCCGCGGCGCCTCCGTACGCGCGCAATGCCGCGGCCGAAAAGGCCCTGGACCCCGGCGAGTTGACCCGTGCGCCCGAGGACGCCTGGCGGACCTCGGTCCGTACGGACTTCTCGGCCTGGCCGGCGCGCGGCGGCCGGACGCACGACACCGCCCTGCTGCGCCGCGCGCTGGCGGCCTGGGCCCGCCCCGGCTCCCGGGTGCAGGTCTCCGCGACGCCCGGCACGCCGTCCGGGCCCGCCGCCGGGCCCGCGCGGCTGCTGTTCGCGGGGGTGGTGGACCGGGTGGCCGTGGTGCTGCTGTACGACGGGCTGCGGGTGGCGCGGTACGCGGAGTCGGCGGACGGGCCGGGCGGCGGCGCGGCGCTGGACTTCGCGCGCACGGACGGCGCCGACGCGGCGGGCTCGGCGGCGCTGGTGGTCAGCCGCACGGACGGCAACGTCCGCTACCTGACGGCTCCTTGGGTGCGCAAGGTCGCGCTCGCGGACCTGACCGGCGGCCCGAAGGAGCGCGCGGCCGCGCTGGACCGCACGGCGGACGGCGTGACGGACCCGGCGCCCGCGCCCGCGCGCGGCGCGTCCTGCGCCCGCTGGCCCGCGCTGCGGATGGCCGGGCACCTCTACACCGACCTGGGCGAGCTGACCCCGGCGCGGCTGACGTACGGCGCTCCGGGCCGCGCGGGCGACCCGGCGGGCGACGCGGCGCTGACGGCCTGGGCACGCACGGCCTGCCAGCTGTCGGCCGTGCGGTCGCTGGGCGTGCGGAGCGTGAACGCCTGGGAGTACGCGCGCCAGCGGCTGCCCGAGCACGGCGGGACGGCGGCGTGGCTGTGCACGCGGGCCGAGACCTGGCGGGGGCCCGGGAGCCGGACGATGGCGCAGTTCCAGGCGCCGGTGGCGGGCGGCGCGTCCGGGGCGCGGCGGTACCCGCCGGGTGCGGTGGCGGCCCGGACGGAGGGCGGCCGGGCCTGCGGGCCGCGGTCGCCGCACGCGCTGGCCGGGGTGCTGTGGAAGTCGGCGGCCGGGCACTGGTGGCTGGTGGCGGCGGGCAGCGCGGAGCTGCGCAAGGTGACGGCGGGCGGCGGGGTGACCGGCCGTACGAAGGGCCGGCTGCTGGCGGTGCGGACCGAGGCGGGCGAGCGGGCCCGGCTCACGGCGCGGCTGCCGGACGGGGGCCGGTTCACGGCACTGCACTGAGCGCGAGGGTGACGGAACGGGGGTACGGGCACGCGCCCGTACCCCCGTCGGCATGGAGCGGGAAAACCTCGTGCAAGGGTCTGTCGCTCCCTCCTTACCCCCCAGTACATTGACGCCATGTCTAACAAGGCCCCGTTGCGGCCCGCGCCGGTCGCGTCCGAACACATCCCGCTGAAGGCCCGCAACGTCGCTTTCGACTGGGCCGACACCCCGCTGCACTGGGTCCCCGGCGACCCGTCCACCACGCACACGATCAACGTGCTGCACCTGCTGCTGCCGGCCGGCGAGCGCTGGTTCGTGCACGTCTACAAGCAGGTGCTGCCGTACATCCGCGACGAGCGGCTGCGCGAGGACGTCATCGGGTTCATCGGCCAGGAGGCGATGCACTCCCAGGCGCACGACGACGTGCTGCCGCACCTGAAGAAGCAGGGCCTGGACCCCACGCCGTACACCGCGCAGGTCGACTGGTTCTTCGAGAAGCTGCTCGGCGACCGCACCCTGCCGCCGGGCCGCGCGCGCCACTGGTGGCTGCTGGAGCGGGTCGCGCTGATCGCCGCGATCGAGCACTACACGGCGTTCCTCGGGGACTGGGTGCTCAACGCCGAGGAGCTGGACGCCAAGGGCGCCGACGCCACCATGCTGGACCTGCTGCGCTGGCACGGCGCCGAGGAGGTCGAGCACCGCTCGGTCGCCTTCGACCTCTTCATGCACCTCGACGGCGGCTACCGGCGCCGCGCCCGCACCTGGGCCACCGCCTTCGCCGCGCTGGTCTTCCTGTGGCAGCGCGGCGTGCGCTTCTTCATGGCGAACGACCCGACGCTGCTGGACGGCAAGGCGTCGTTCAAGGAGTTCTTCCGGGCCGGGCGGCAGGGCGTGCTGCCCACCACCGGCGCCGTGGTCCGCACGATCCCGCAGTACCTGCACCGCACGTACCACCCCTCGCAGTACGGCAGCACCACGCAGGCCGCCGCGTACCTCGCCGCCTCCCCCGCCGCGACCGCCGCGGAATCCCGCACCTCTCCCGGAGCCGCCTGACATGACCGCCCTCTTCCGCTCCCGCCGCGTCCGCGCCCTCGTGCTGGCCACCGGTGCGGCGCTGCTGGTCAACCGCGCCCTGCGGCGCCGGGTCAAGGAGTCCCCGCTGTGGCCGATGCCCGCCCTGGAGGAGCCGATATCGGGGACCGGGCGCCCCGGCCGCCGCGAACTGCTGGTCATCGAGCGCGCCGAGGAGGCCGAGGGCGTCGTCCGGCTGCGCCTGGAGGGCGAGCGGCTGCCGGGCTGGGAGCCGGGCGCGCACATCGACCTCGTGCTGCCCTCGGGCGCGGTGCGCCAGTACTCGCTCTGCGGTGACGTCGCCGACGGCGGTACGTACACGATCGCCACCCGGCTCATCGAGGACGGCCGGGGCGGCTCGCGCGAGGTGCACGAGCAGCTCCACGAGGGCACGGTCGTGGAGGTGCGCGGCCCGCGCAACCGCTTCCGGCTGGCGGAGTGCCATGCGTACCTCTTCATCGCGGGCGGCATCGGGATCACGCCGATCCTGCCGATGGTGCGCCAGGCCGAGCGGGAGGGCGTGCCGTGGCGGCTGCTGTACTGCGGGCGGTCGCGCGCCTCGATGCCGTTCCTGGCCGAGATCGAGAAGCTGGCGGGGGCCGGCGGGGACCGGGTGACGGTGGTGGCCGAGGACGAGGACGGCCGGCCGGACCTGGCCGCCGTGCTCGGCGGCGCGCCACCGCACTCCGCGGTCTACTGCTGCGGCCCGCAGCCCCTGATGGACGCGGTCGCCGACCTGCTGCCGGACGGCCTGGAGCTGCACACAGAGGCGTTCGCGCCGGCGGCCGGCACGACGGGCGGCGCCTTCGAGGTGGAGCTGCGGCGCACCGGCACCACGGTCGCGGTGGCCGGGGACCAGAGCATCCTGCGTGCCATCCGGGAGCAGGCCCTGCCGAACCTCCCGTACAGCTGTGAGCAGGGCTTCTGCGGTACCTGCCTGCAGAGTGTGGTCGAGGGCGACATCGATCACCGCGACGAGCTGCTGACCGACGCCGAGCGCCACGACCAGATGCTGATCTGCGTCTCGCGCTGCCACGGGGAGCGGCTGGTGCTGGATCTGTGACGCGTACTCGCCGTCGGGGCTGAAGCGGTACGGCCCTGGTGGCGGTGGCATACCGCTGTCGCACCCCGGTCGTTAGGGTGTTCGCATGACGACCGGGGTGCGCCGCAGGATGGGCGTCGAGGAACGCCGTGACCAACTGATCTCCGTGGCTCTGGGCCTGTTCAGCCACCGCGCGCCCGAGGACGTGTCGATCGATGAGATAGCCGAGGCCGCGGGCATCTCGCGGCCGCTGGTCTACCACTACTTCCCCGGCAAGCAGAGCCTGTACGAAGCGGCGCTCGGCCGGGCCGCCGACGAGCTGGCCGCGCGCTTCGTCGAGCCGCGCGAAGGCCCGCTGGGCTCCCGCCTGCTGCGGGTCATGGGCCGCTTCTTCGACTTCGTCGACGAGCACGGCCCCGGCTTCTCCGCGCTGATGCGCGGCGGCCCGGCGGTCGGCTCCAGCCGCACCAGCGCGATGATCAACGGCGTGCGGCAGTCCGCCTACGAGCAGATCGTCGCCCACCTGGGCCTGGTCACCCCGGCCCCGCGCATGGAGCTGGTGATCCGCTCCTGGATCTCGCTCGCGGAGTCCACCGCGCTGCTGTGGCTGGACGGCAAGCGCATCCCGCGCGCCGAGCTGGAGCGGCAGCTGGTGCACGACTTCGCCGCGCTGGCGGCGGTGAGCGCCGCGTACGACGAGGAGATGGCGGAGACGCTGCGGGCGATCCTCGCCGCCGAGCCGATCGACGGTCCGTTCGCGGAGCTGGCGGCCCGGCTGTTCGCGCTCGTACCGGGTGACGCCTGACACTGGGCTCCGTTGACGATCATTTCGCGTCACCACCCGACACTTCCCGACGCCACGCGATCGTCTGGCACCTGCTTGTGACATCCGCTTCCGCACGGCTCCGCGGCGGTGCCAGAGTGGCGGTCCCACCGCCGGTCGTGGGAGGGACGTGGGTTGGCCGCGATGGAGTTCATCGGCGCACTGCTCGGGTACGGCTGCGGTTTCCTCACCGGCCTGGCCTGCGGCGTCCTCGCGGTGCGCCGGGCGCGGACGCCGGCTCCGGAGCCCCGCGCCCACGGCTCCCACGACGCCCACGACGCGCGCACCGCCACGCTGACAGCGCTCGCGCACGCGGCCCAGCGGGCGCTCCTGCAGCCCCTCTCCGGTCAGCTGAACGGCGTCGGCCTCGCCGGCCGCTACCGCCCCGCCGCCGAGAACGCCGTCCTCGGCGGCGACCTGCTCAACGTGGCGAACACCCCGTACGGCCCGCGGGTGCTGATCGGTGACGTGCGCGGCCACGACCTGGAGGCGGCGCGGCTCGCGTCGCTCACGATCGGCTGCTTCCGCGAGCACGCCTTCACCATGCCCGACCTGGTCCAGCTGACCAGGACGCTGGACGAGCGGCTCGCGCCCGAGCTGGACGCCGAGGGGTTCGTCACGGCCCTGCTGGCCGAGTTCGCGCCGGGCGAGGTACGGCTGGTCAACTGCGGCCACCCGGCCCCGCTGCGGATCGGTGCCCGGCTGGAGCCGCTGACCCCCGACGATCCGGGGCCGCCGCTCGGCCTGCAGCCGGTCCCGCGTCCGCAGCGCGTCCGGCTGGCCCCCAACGAGCGGCTGCTGCTCTACACCGACGGGCTCATCGAGGCGCTGGACCCGGACGGTGACCCCTTTCCGCTGGACGAGCGGGTCCTCGAGGCGCTGACCCGGCCCACGCTGCACGACGCGGTCGAGGCGCTGCAGGACCTCCTCACGGCGCACACGGCGGCGCCGCTCCGGGACGACCTCGCGCTGATGCTGTGCCAGCCGGGCACAGCGGCCCTGATGCCGTCCGTTCCCGCGGCACGGCGGCCGGGGGAACGGACGGGCGGGCCGACCTGAGCGCCGGACGGCGGGGCGGCCGCCGGGTCAGCCGCGGGTGAAGACCGCGACCGTACGGCCCGGGACGGTGAAGGTGCCGGTCCCCTTCTCGTACGACGCGGTCCGTACGACCGGGTCGGCGCCGCGGGCCTGGACCGGGTGCAGCGCGTACGGCTGTCCTGCCGCGTCCCGTACGGTCTGCGTCTGCTTCTCCGGCGTGGCGTTGAGGACCACGACCAGCCGGCCGAGCCGCATGGTGACCACCCCGGGCGTCTCGTCCCGCCCCGACAGCGGGAAGGACAGCGCCCGCTGCACCTGCTCGGTGGTGGCCAGGCCGAAGTCCGGCTCGGTGGCGCGGATGCGGGTGAGGTCCCGGTACGCGGCCGAGGCACCGGTGATCTCCGCGCAGCCGGGGCGCAGCGCGGGGTCGGCGAGCAGCGGCCGCGCGTAGGGCCACTTGTCCTTGTTGTCGGCGGCGGGCGGCAGGCCGCGCCCGAAGCCGTTGCCGTCGGCGCAGTTCCAGTGCAGCGCGTTGAACCAGTCGCCGCTGTCGTAGGAGTTGCGGTCCAGCGACTTGGAGCGAAGCAGGTCGGTGCCGGCCTGGGAGAGCGCCGGGCCCTGCGAGAGGGTGGCGGTGGCCAGCGCGAGGACCTGCATACGGGCGCGGTCGGCGGGCTTCGTGCGCTGCGGGAGCTTGTAGGCGAGCGCGTCGTAGAGGGTCTCGTTGTCGTGCGCGTCGGCGTAGGCCAGCGCGTCGCCGGGCGCGGCCGCGTAGCCGGCGGGCGCGCCGTTGTAGTCGACCTGGGAGCCCTTGACGGTGCGGCCCGCCGAGTCGGTGAAGGTGTAGTCGGCGAGGCCGCCGGTCAGCCCGACCTTGATCAGGTCCTGGTAGTGCAGCAGCCGGGCCTTCTGCTCGTCCCGGGTGCCGTTGGCGGGCGAGTCGTTGGGGTCGGTGAAGAGGCCGGAGGCGAAGCCCTGGACGCGCGGGTCGGCGTCGAAGGGGCCGCCGCCGCGTACCGCGTCGCGTGCCCGGTCGTCGAAGGTGGCGATGCCGGTCCCGGCCATGTTCTTCTGGGTGGCCTGGACGAAGCGGGCGTCGTTCGCGACCTCGCCGAAGTTCCAGCCCTCGCCGTAGAGGACGATCGCCTTGCCGTCCACGCCGTCCTTCGCGGGCGTGAGGGCGTCCAGGGCCTTGCGCACGGCGAGGAGGCTGGCCTTGGGGTGATGCCCCATCAGGTCGAACCGGAAGCCGTCGACCTTGTACTCCTTCGCCCAGGTGACGAGCGAGTCGACGACGAGCTTGCCCATCATGGTGTGCTCGGGCGCGGTGTTGGCGCAGCAGGTGGAGGTGGCGACGGTGCCGTCGTCCAGCAGCCGGTGGTAGTAGCCGGGGACGATGCGGTCCAGCACGGACCGGGGGTCCTGGCCGCTCGCGAGGGTGTGGTTGTAGACGACGTCCATCACGGCGCGCAGCCCGGCACCGTTCAGGCCCTGGACCATGCGGCGGAACTCCACGGTGCGGGCCGTGCCGTCCGGGTCGGAGGCGTACGAACCCTCGGGGACGGTGTAGTGCACCGGGTCGTAACCCCAGTTGTACGCGTCCTTCGCGGCGGTCTTCGCGACGCACTCCTGCTGCTTCTCGGAGTCCGGCGGGTAGGCCGCGAGGTCGCAGTCCGGCGCGGCCTGCCGGTCGCGGCGCTCGGGGACGGACCCGAAGTCGAAGGCGGGCAGCAGGTGGACATGGGTGGTCCCGGCGCGGGCCAGGCCGCGCAGGTGCTTCATGCCGTCGGAGGACCGGTCGGTGAAGGCGAGGTACTGCCCCGGGTGCTTCGAGGTGCGGTCCGCGACCGAGAAGTCGCGGACGTGCAGCTCCTGGATGCGGGCGTCGCGCAGCGGTACGGCGGCGGGCTTCTTCAGCCGGTCCCAGCCCCGGGGCGCGAGGCGGGGGTCGGCGAGGTCGGTGACGAGGCTGCGCTCGGAGTCGGCGGTGAGCCCGGTGGCGTAGGGGTCGGTGACCTTGTTGGTGACGGTCTCCCCGGCGGCGGGCGCGAAGACGGTGACGGCGTAGCGGTACGGCTTGCCGGTCCAGTCGCGCTCGCCGCGCGCCGACCACACCCCGGTCCGGTCGTCGCGGGTCATCGGCACCGTCCGGCCGTCCAGTTCGAGGGCGACGGTGCGGGCGGTGGGTGCCCAGACGGAGAGGGTGGGGCGGCCGCGGTCGAAGACCGGGCCGAGCCGGGCCCGGGAGGCGGCCGCGCCGTACAGGTCGTCCAGTACACCGGGTATCTGCACGCCGGTGGCCTCGCGCAGGGTGCCGTCGGCGGCCCGGCGGGTGGCGACGAGGCGGTCGCGCAGCGCGGTGGCCGCCTGGGCCTGGTCGCGCGGGTCGACGGTGAAGGCCGGGAAGTCCTTCAGATGCGGGTACTTGGCGCGCTCGTCGGGGGTCAGGGTGCCGGGGGCGAGCCGCAGCCGCCGGTCGCCGTCGGGCCCGGATTCGAGCTGGAGGGTGCCGCCGGCCGGGTCGGGGGCGCCCTTCCAGACGACGGTGTCCCGGTCGATCCACTGGGCCTCGGCCTTGGCGGGGTAGGGCGGCGGGGCGGCCTGCGCGGGCGCGGCGCCGGGCAGCGCGGCGGCCGCCGCGGCGCAGAGCGCCGCGGCGAGCGCGGTGACGGTTCGGCGGAGGGTGCCGGTCACGTCGGGGTCTCCTCGGTGAGGTGAAGGGCCGCCCGGCAGGCGGGGAGGTCGCCGGGCGGCCGGATCGGTGGGCCTGACGCGCTGTGGTCAGCCGCAGGTGCGGGCGCCGGTGTGCAGCGCGAGGGCGGTGTTCGGGGCGAGGGTGGCGGTGAACCGGCCGGACCCGTCGACCGTGACGGTCCGCCCGCTCTGCACGTCGCAGTAGTTCCCGGCGGGCAGCGAGGACTGGAACGTACGGCTCAGGTTCGCTCCCTCGTGGTTGATCGCGACGTACGCCTTGTCGCCGCGCCCGAAGGCGATGGCGTCGTTGCCGTTGTCCCACCAGTTGGTGACGGCCGTGCCGCGCGCGGTGTTGCGGAAGGCCACCATGGCCTTGATCTCGGGCCACTTGTGCTGGCATTTCCAGCCGTCCTGCCAGCAGGCGCTGACGGTGCCCCCGTTGGGCGGGCCGGCGTCGTTGTCGCTGAATTCGTAGCCGGAGTGCACGTCCGGGGAGCCGTACGGCCAGGCCAGCATGAAGACGTTGGCGAGGGTGTAGTCCGCGCCGTTCTTGTAGCTGAGCGTGGAGCCGTTGCGCTCGGTGTCCCAGTTGTCGACGAAGACGCCGGACTGGCCACTCGCCATGTAGCCCCAGCCCTCGCCGAAGTTCTTCAGGTACGCGAGCTTCTCGTTCTGGAAGACGCGCTTGAGGTCGCGGCCGTAGCGGAACTCCTGCACGTCCCCGTTGCCGAGGTACTCGCTCGGCGAGACCGCCTCGCCCGCCCCGTAGATCGCCTCCTGCTTCCAGTACACGCCCGGACTGCTCAACTGGCCCTTGATGGCGGCCAGGTCCTCGGCCGGCATGTGCTTGGCGGCGTCGATGCGGAAACCGTCCACGCCGAGCGAGAGCAGGTCGTTGAGGTACTGCGCGATGCGGCTGCGGACGTAGGGCTCGCCGGTGTCCAGGTCCGCCAGACCCACCAGCTCGCAGTGCTGGACGTTCCAGCGGTCCTGGTAGTTGCTGATCTGCGCGGTGCAGTCGTCCATGTCCTGCGGCTGGTAGATGCCGGGATAGGTGTACTTGCTGTACGAGGAGCCGCCGGTGCCCGTGCCGGAGCCGGCCGACATGTGGTTGATGACGGCGTCCGCGACGACCTTCACGCCCGCCGCGTGGCAGGTGTCGATCATGTTCTTGAAGGCCGTGCGGTCACCGAGCCGCCCGGCGATCCTGTAACTGACGGGCTGGTACGAGGTCCACCACTGGCCGCCCTGGATGTGCTCGGTGGCGGGCGAGACCTCGACGTAGCCGTACCCGGCCGGGCCGAGCACCGAAGTGCACTCCTTGGCGACCGAGTCGTAGCGCCACTCGAAGAGTTCGGCGGTGACGTCCTTCGTGCCGGGCGGCGCGGCCTCGGCGGGCGCGCCGGTGGCTGCCACGGCGAACGCCAGGGCGGCCGCCGCGCCGCAGCGGGCCAGGGTTCTGCGGTGGGGCATGGTTCCTCCTGAGGGGAGACGGAAGGGCCTTGCCCGGCAACGCGCCATGCCCGTAAGGCCGTTGCATGTTGTATCGGCCGCAATCCGTTGTTGCAAGACCTTTCGCAAGACATTGCAACGGTGTTAACTTCAGCGGGCAGCACCCCGGTCCGGCCGGCCGGGGGCCACCCGCTGGGCGGAGGGCCTCACGCGCCCGGCCGGCCGGACCGGTCCTCCCGGTACCGGCCCGTCGACCCCCGCACCACCAGCTCCGGCTGGAAGACGAACTCCGTGCGCTGTACGGGGTTTCCCTGGATCTCCTCGATCAGCGCGCCGACCGCCGCGGTCGCCATCGCCTGCACCGGCTGCCGTACCGTCGTCAGCGGCGGGTCGGCGAACGCGATCAGCTGCGAGTCGTCGAAGCCGACCACCGAGAGCTGTCCCGGCACGGCGAGGCCGCGCTGCCGGGCGGCCCGTACGACGCCCAGCGCCATCAGATCGCTGCCGCACACCACCCCCGTACAGCCCGCGTCCAGCAGCGCGGCGGCCGCGGCATGCCCGCCCTCGACGCTGAACAGGGTGTGCTGCACGAGCCGTTCGGCCTCCCCCTGTGGCAGGCCGAACAGCTCGGTCATGGCCGCGGTGAACCCCTCGGCCTTGCGCCGGGACGGCACGTACCGGGACGGGCCGACGGCCAGCCCGATGCGGGTGTGCCCCAGCGCGGCGAGATGGGTGACGGCCATCCGGGCGGCCGCCCGGTCGTCGGGCGAGACGAACGAGGCGTGGATGTCCGCGTTGTAGCCGTTGATCAGGACGTACGGCACGCCGCGCGCGGTGAGGCGGGTGTAGCGGGCCGGGTCGGCGCCGGTGTCCGCGTGCAGCCCGGAGAGGAACACGATCCCGGTGACGCCCCGCGCCTCTAACTGCTCGACCAGCTCGTCCTCGGTCGCGCCGCCCGGCATCTGCGTGCAGAGCACGGGCGTGTAGCCGTGCCCGGCCAGCGCCTGCTCGATGATCTGCGCGAACGCCGGGAAGATCGGGTTGGTCAGCTCCGGGATGACCAGCCCGACCAGGCCCGCGCTGCGCCGCCGCAGCCGCACCGGACGCTCGTATCCGAGCACGTCCAGTGCGGCGAGCACCCGCTGCCGGGTGGCGCCGGCCACCCCGGCCCTCCCGTTGAGCACCCGGCTCACGGTGGCCTCGCTGACATCGGCCTGCGCGGCGATGTCGGCGAGCCTGGGGGGCAGCGTCACGCGGTCCACCACACGGCCGTGTCGGCGGCCAGTTCGTAGGTGCCCGGGTGGCCCGGGATCTCCTGCGGCAGCGCGCCACTGGACAGCAGCGGACGGCCGGGGACGGTCAGGCGCACGGCCTCCGCCGTGGTGTTCACCGCGCAGCTGAAGCCGCCCGCGCGGCGGAAGTGGAGCACGCCCTCGGGTGCGGGGCACCACTCCACCGCGTCGCCCGCGCCGAGCCCGGGGTGCTCCCGGCGGACGGCGAGCGCCGTGCGGTACAGCTCCAGCGTGGAGTCCGGGTCGCCGGTCTGCGCCGCGACGCTCAGGGACGCCCACTCGGCGGGCTGCGGCAGCCAGCTGCCGCCGGTCCCGAAGCCGTACGGGGCCTCGGTGCCGGACCAGGGCAGCGGCACGCGGCAGCCGTCCCGCAGCCCCTCCTGCCCGTTCTCCTTGAAGAAGGAGGGGTCCTGGCGGACCTCGTCGGGCAGGTCGGTGACCTCCGGCAGGCCCAGTTCCTCGCCCTGGTAGACGTACGCGGACCCGGGCAGCGCGAGCA
Organism: Streptomyces sp. NPDC053542; assembly: GCF_044544685.1. Classification (NCBI taxonomy): domain Bacteria; kingdom Bacillati; phylum Actinomycetota; class Actinomycetes; order Kitasatosporales; family Streptomycetaceae; genus Streptomyces; species Streptomyces sp. NPDC053542. Next base: position 21,466 of record NZ_JBITXL010000008.1, on the reverse strand, counting down.
TCAGCAGCGCGGCGGCGCGGGCGCGGGGCAGGCCGCCGCCGAGCCGGGTGCGGTGGCGGACGACGTCGTGGTTGGAGAGCACCCAGGTCGTGGGCGCGCCGACCGGACGCATGGCCTCCAGCGAGGAGTCGATGACCTCGCGCAGCTCGGCCGCGTCCCAGCCGGCGTTCAGGTAGTGGAAGTTGAACGCCTGGTGCAGCTCGTCGGGACGCAGGTAGAGGGCGGTGCGGTCGGCGCTGGGCGTCCACGCCTCGGCGACCGCGATGCGCTCCCCCGCGTACTCGTCGAGGACCTTGCGCCAGGAGCGGTAGATCGCGTGCACGCCGTCCTGGTCGAAGAAGGGCAGCTCCTGGTTGCCGAGCAGCTTGAGCTGTTCGGCGTGGCCCATGTCGGGCAGCCCGGCGGCCTTGACCAGGCCGTGCGCGACGTCGACGCGGAAGCCGTCGACGCCCAGGTCCAGCCAGAAGCGCAGGATCGAGCGGAACTCGTCCTGGACGGCGGGGTGTTCCCAGTTGAAGTCGGGCTGCTGGGGGGCGAAGAGGTGGAGGTACCACTCGCCGTCCGGGAGCCGGGTCCAAGCCGGTCCGCCGAAGATGGACTCCCAGTCGTTGGGCGGCTCCTCGCCGTTCTCGCCGCGGCCCTTGCGGAAGTGGAAGCGCTCGCGCAGTGTCGAGCCCGGCCCCTCGGCCACCGCACGCCGGAACCATTCGTGCTGGTCCGAGCAGTGGTTGGGCACCACGTCGACGATGGTGCGCAGGCCCAGCGCGCGGGCGTCGCGGAGCAGCGCCTCGGCGTCCGCCAGGTCGCCGAACATCGGGTCGATGGCCCGGTAGTCGGCCACGTCGTACCCGGCGTCGGCCTGCGGCGAGGCGTAGAAGGGGCTGAGCCAGACGGCGTCGACGCCCAGGTCCTTCAGGTACGGCAGCCGGTCGCGGATGCCGGCCAGGTCGCCCATCCCGTCGCCGTTGCCGTCGGCGAAGCTGCGCGGGTAGACCTGGTAGATCACCGCATGGCGCCACCACTCGGTGGCAGCGGTGGTGGAGTTCTGGTTCATGTCATCCCTTGGTCGTGCCGGCGGTCAGGCCGGATACGAGATGGCGCTGGGCGAAGGCGAAGACGGCGGCCGCGGGCACGGCGACGATCACGGCCGCGGCGGTCATCGATCCCCAGTCGTTGTTGTACTGGCTGACGAAGGTCTGCAGGCCGCCGGCGAGGGTGAGGTTCTCCTCGCCCGTCATGAAGGCGGAGGCGTAGGCGACCTCGGCCCAGGCCGTGACGAAGGTGTAGAAGCCGGTGACGGCGAGCCCGGGGCGGGCCAGCGGCAGGACGAGCCGCCAGAAGGTGCCGAAGGGGTTGAGCCCGTCGACCCGGCCCGACTCGTCGATCTCCACCGGGATCGTGTCGAAGAACCCCTTCATCATCCAGGCGCAGAACGGGACCGCGATCGTGAGGTAGGTGATGACGAGGCCCGTGGGCTGGTTGAGCAGGCCCAGGCTCGCCATCAGGTTGTACAGCGGCACGATCAGCACGGCCACCGGGAACATCTGCGTGATCAGCAGCAGCCACATCAGCGGGCGCATCCCGGGGAAGCGGAAGCGGCTGACGGCGTAGCCGGTGGTGGCGGCGAGGAAGACGCCGAGGACGGTGGTCACGCCGACGATCACCACGGAGTTCCCGAACCAGGTCAGGAACGAGGTGTCGGCCAGTACATGGGTGTAGTTGGCGAACGTGAAGTGGGTGACCGGCTCGGTGGTGAAGGCGTCGTTCTTCGGCTTGAAGGAGGTGACCAGCAGCCACAGCGGCGGGAAGACCGCGACGACGGCGGCGGCGAGCAGGGTGGCATGCAGGCCGGTGGAGGCCAGCGGGCTTCTCTTCTTGTCGCGCATCGTCACCACACCTCGCCCTGCTTGCGCAGGCTGCGCCGGTAGACGACCGCGACGGCCGAGAGCAGCAGCAGGATCAGCACGCCCCAGGCGGCCGACTCGGAGAAGTTGCGCGGGCTGTCGACGAAGGAGAGCCGGTAGGCGTACGTCACGAGGATCTCGGTGGCGTCGCCGGGCCCGCCCCGCGTCAGCAGGAAGATCACCGGGAACATGTTGAAGGTCCAGATCGTGCTGAGCAGGATCACCGTGCTGGAGACGGAGCGCAGGGACGGCACGGTGATGTGCCGGAACCGCTGCCAGGCGCTCGCGCCGTCCATCTCGGCGGCCTCATACAGCTCGCCGGGGATGGACTGCAGCCCGCCGAGCAGCGCGACGAGCATGAAGGGCACGCCGAGCCAGACGTTGACGGCGATGACGGAGAGCTTCGCCCAGGTCGGGTCGTTGAGCCAGGGGACCGCGTCGATGCCGCCGCCCTGGAGGAGCTTGTTGAGCAGGCCGTGCTTCTCGTTGTAGAGCATCCGCCAGGTGAAGACGGAGATGAAGGCCGGGATCGCCCACGGCAGGATCAGCGCCAGCCGGTAGAAGGTGCGGCCCTTCAGCTTCCGGTTGAGGAGGTTGGCGAGGACCAGGCCGAGGGTGAAGGTGATCCCGACGCAGGCGACGGTCCACACCACGGTCCAGCCCAGCCGGCTCCAGAAGACGCTGTCGCTCAGCACGGCCGTGTAGTTGTCCAGGCCGACGAACTTGTACGTCGCGGGGATGTGGTTCATGCCGATGTCGCGGGCGACATTGGCCTCGGTGGCGTCGGTGAGCGAGAGGTACAGGCCGCGGACCAGCGGGTAGCCGATGATGACCACGAGGACGAGCACCACCGGGGCGACCATGGCCCAGGCGTACCAGTGGGTGCTCAGGGCCCGGCGCACCCGGCCGGGCGGCGCGGAGCGCACCGCCCGGTCGTCACGGCTCTTGGGAGGAGCGAGCGTCGTCACTTGTAGTCCTTGAGCAGCTTCCGGTAGGCGTCCCCGGTGTTCTTGGCGGCCTGCTCGGGGGGGGCGGCGCCGGTGAGGACCTTGTTCATCTGGACCTTGACGGGCTCGAAGAGCGAGTTGCCCTCGGCGATCCAGGGGCGCTCCACGGCCTTCTCCACGGCCGGCCGGAAGAACTTCACCATCGTGTTGTCCTTCACGGACTGCACGTCGTAGACCGACTTGCGGGTCGGCAGCAGGCTCAGCTTCTCGGTGGTCTGCTGCTGGACCTTGGCGGAGCTCATGTACTTCACGAACTCGTAGGAGGCGTCGAGGTTCTTGGACCCGGCGTAGACGGAGAGGTTCCAGCCGCCCTGCGGGGAGCCCTGGGCCTTGCCGCCGCCGGGTACGGGCGCGACGCCGAGGTTGCTCTTGTCCTTGAACTCCTTGCCGGCCAGCGCGCCCTCGATGTCCCACGGCCCGTCGATCGCCATCGCGACGTCGCCGTCCTTGAGGGCCTTGAGCTGGTTCTCCTGGCCGTCGGTGGCGTCGGTGACGGCGGCCTTGGAGTCGACCAGGTCCTTGATCGTCTTGAAGGCCCGGACGCCGGCCTGGTCGTCGATGGCCACCTGCTTGGTCTTGGTGTCGACCATGTCGCCGCCCTCGCCGTAGAGGTAGGGCAGGAACCAGTACGGGTCGTCGCCGCGCAGGTAGAGCGCGGTGGCGCCGGTCTTCGACTTGATCTTCTTCGCGGCGGACTTCAGCTCGTCGAAGGTCTTCGGGACCCCGACCCCGGCCTCCTTCAGCAGCTTCTTGTTGTAGAAGAGCCCGAGGGTGTCGATGACCTGGGGCGCCGCGTAGGTCTTGCCCTTGAAGCGGGTGGAGCCGGCCGCCTGCTCCAGGTAGTCCTCGTTCTTGTCCAGCGCGGGGGTGTTGTCCAGCGGCGCGAGGTAGCCGAGGTTGGCGAAGTCGGCGACCCAGGCGACCTCGGTACGCATCACGTCCGGCGCGCCGGAGTTGCCGCCGGCCGCGTTCTTGAACTTGGCGTTGGCCTCACCGAAGGGGACGTTCACGTACTTGACGTCGACCTTGGGGTGCTCCTTCTCGAAGCCCTCGGCGAGCTTCTTGTACGTCGCCTTCTCGGCGTCGTTGGAGGTGTCCCAGAAGGTGACGGTGCCGGACAGTTCGCCGCCGCTCTTCTGGTCGCTCCCGCCGCCGTCACCCCCGCACGCGGTCGCCGTCAGTGCCAGACCCGCGACCAGCGCGGTGGCCGCTATGCCACGTCGCATGTGAACTCCTTCTGGAAAAGCCCGAGATACGCACGAGATACGAACGAGGTAGGTAGGAATCCGCCCGAGAGGGCGTCAGGAACGTAACAGCGGCGAAAAGAAACCGAAAGAGCTTGCGGCAAATTTCTGCAAGACCACCGGAAGATGTTGCAGCCCGGTTACCTCGACCCGTCACCCCGGCGCCTGCCCGGGCGTTGATCATCAGTAGCCCGATCGACCGAAGGACGGCCGATGACCGATGAGCTGACCTTTCCCTCGCCCGCCGCGCCGCCGGCCCCGGACCGACCCGGCACGGGCTGGTGGCGCGACGCCGTCATCTATCAGATCTACGTACGGTCCTTCGGGGACGGTGACGGCGACGGCGTCGGGGATCTGCCCGGCGCCCGCGCCCGCCTGCCGTACCTGAAGGAGCTGGGCGCCGACGCCGTCTGGCTGACGCCGTTCTACGCGTCACCGCAGGCCGACGGCGGTTACGACGTCGCCGACCACCGCGCCGTCGACCCCCTCTTCGGCACCCTCGACGACGCCCAGGACTTCCTGGACACCGCCCACGAGCTGGGCCTGCGCGTCATCGTCGACATCGTCCCGAACCACACCTCCGACCGGCACCCGTGGTTCCGCGACCCGGACCTCGCCCGCGAGCGGTACATCTTCCGGCCGGGCCGCGGCACCCACGGCGAGCTGCCGCCCAACGACTGGGAGTCCGTCTTCGGCGGCCCCGCCTGGACCCGCACCGAGCGCGGCGACTGGTACCTCCACCTCTTCGCGCCCGAACAGCCCGACCTGGACTGGGAGCGCCCCGAGGTGCGCGCCGAGTTCGACGCGATCCTGCGGTTCTGGCTGGACCGCGGCGTCGACGGCTTCCGCATCGACGTCGCGCACGGCATGGTCAAGGCGCCGGGCCTGCCCGACGTCGGCCGCCGCCAGCAGGCCCGCCTCATCGGCACCGACGTGCTCCCCTTCTTCGACCAGGACGGCGTGCACGAGATCCACCGCCACTGGCGCCGGCTGCTGGACTCCTACGGCGGCGAACGGATCGGCGTCGCCGAGGCATGGGCCCCCGACGCCCGCCGCCTCGCCCACTACGTACGCCCCGACGAGCTGCACCAGGCGTTCAACTTCCACTTTCTGCAAGCGGACTGGGACGCGGCCGCGCTCCGCCGCGTCATCGACGAGTCGCTGGCCGCCACGTCCCTGGTCGGCGCGCCCACCACCTGGGTGCTCTCCAACCACGACGTCGTCCGCCACACCACCCGGCTCGGCAGCGTCGCGCGCGCCCGCGCCGCCACCCTCCTCATGCTCGCCCTCCCCGGCTCCGCCTACCTCTACCAAGGGGAGGAGCTGGGGCTGCCGGAGGTCACCGAGCTGCCCGACGCGGTCCGCCAGGACCCCGCGTTCTTCCGCGGCGACGGCCAGGACGGCTTCCGCGACGGCTGCCGGGTGCCGCTCCCCTGGTCCGGTACACAGGCACCGTACGGCTTCGGGCCCGGCGGGAGCTGGCTGCCGCAGCCCGCGGGCTGGGCGGAGCTGACCGTCGAGGCGCAGACCGGCTCCCCCGGCTCCACGCTGGAGCTGTACCGTGCCGCGCTCGCCTGGCGCCGCGCGCTGCCCGGTCTCGGCGACGGTCGGATGAGCTGGCTGGACGCGCCGGACGGAGTGCTGGCACTGCGCCGGCCCGGCTTCGTGTGCGTACTGAACACCCGCACCCGGCCGGTGGAGGTGTCGGGCGCGGGCCGTCCGCTGCTCGCGAGCGCGCCGCTGCGCACCGAGGACGGCCGGGTGGGCCTTCCCGGCGAATCCTGCGCGTGGTGGGCAAGCCGCATCCCGACCGGTAAGGTCGCCTTCCATGACCGCGCGCCTGGCTGACATCGCAGTACAGGCGGGTGTCAGCGAAGCCACCGTCAGCCGGGTGCTCAACGGCAAGCCCGGCGTCTCCGCCACCACCCGCCAGTCCGTACTCGCCGCACTGGACGTCCTGGGCTATGAGCGCCCGGTACGCCTGCGGCAGCGCAGCGCCGGGCTGGTCGGGCTCATCACGCCCGAGCTGGAGAACCCGATCTTCCCGGCGTTCGCGCAGGTCATCGGCCAGGCCCTGACCCGCCAGGGCTATACCCCGGTGCTCGCCACGCAGACGCCGGGCGGCTCGACCGAGGACGAGCTGACCGAGATGCTGGTGGACCGCGGCGTGGCCGGCATCATCTTCGTCTCCGGGCTGCACGCCGACACCACGGCGGACATGGGCCGGTATGAGGCGCTGCGCGGCCAGGGCGTGCCGTTCGTCCTGATCAACGGTTACTCGGACAAGGTGCAGGCACCCTTCATCTCGCCGGACGACGGCGTGGCGATCTCCCTCGCGGTCACCCACCTCGCGGCCCTCGGCCACGAGCGCATCGGCCTCGCGCTCGGCCCGCGCCGCTTCGTGCCCGTACAGCGCAAGATCGAGGGCTTTCTGCGCGCCATGCGCGAGCAGCTCGGCATGTCCGAGGCCGCGGCCGGGGGCCTCGTCCAGCACTCCCTCTACACGCTCGAAGGCGGCCAGGCCGCGGCCGGTGCGCTGCTGGAGCGCGGCTGCACGGCGGTGGTCTGCGCGAGCGACATGATGGCGCTCGGCGCGATCCGGGCGGCCCGGCAGCGCGGTCTGGAGGTGCCCGACGACGTCTCGGTGGTGGGGTACGACGACTCCCCGCTGATCGCGTTCACCGACCCGCCGCTGACCACCATCCGGCAGCCGGTGCAGGCCATGGGCCAGGCGGCGGTGCGGGCCCTGCTGGAGGAGGTCGGCGGCAGTCTGCCGGAGGGTCCGGCCGAGACCTCGCGGGCCCCGCTGCGTACCGAGTTCGTCTTCCATCCGGAGCTCGTGGTGCGCGGTTCGACGGCCTCGGCGCGGCGCCCCGACCCCGACGGCGGTGGGGGTATAGCCTCCGTCTCCGGGGCGAGAAAGGCTGTCCAGGACCCGACTCCAGAATGATCGGGTCTACCCCGATTTCTGGCAGACTGTCGGGCTATGGGTGATGCCAACGCGAGGATCCTTGACGGCCGGACGAGCGCACCGACACCCCCTCCGCAGCGTTCCGGCCCGCCTCGCGGACGGGCGTCAGCCGCCCGGGCGCACGGCGTGGCAAGACCTCGCCTGTGGTTCGAGATCCTGCTGATCGCGGTCAGCTACTGGACGTACTCCCTGATCCGCAACGCCGTGCCGGAGCAGAAGACGCAGGCGCTGAGAAACGCCGACTGGGTCTGGCGCGCCGAGCACAGCATCGGCATCGCCGTCGAACACACCGTCAATCATGCGATGAACGCCGTGACCTGGCTGATCGTCGCGATGAACTACTACTACGCCACGCTGCACTTCATCGTCACCGTCGGCGTCCTCGTCTGGCTCTACCGCCGGCATCCCGGCCGCTACGCCGCCTCCCGGCTGGTCCTCTTCCTCACCACCGCGGTCGCCCTGCTGGGCTACTACTTCTTCCCCCTCGCGCCGCCCCGCCTGATGCCGGGCGGCCATTTCATCGACACGGTCATGGTGCACGACACCTGGGGCTCGATGGCCTCGGGGAACCTGGCGAGCATGTCGAACCAGTACGCGGCGATGCCCTCGATGCACATCGGCTGGTCGCTGTGGTGCGGCCTCACCCTCGCGCTGCTGGCGCGGCACGTCTGGGTGCGGGTGCTGGGCGTGCTGTATCCGGTGCTGACCCTGCTGGTGATCGTCTCCACCGCCAATCACTTCTGGCTGGACGCGGTGGGCGGCGTGCTGTGTCTGGCGTTCGCCTTCGCGGTGGCCCGCCTCTGGTACGGCGCCTCCCTCTCGCGCCTCCCCCGCCTGCCCCGGCCGGGCCCGGCCCCGACCCGTCCGTCGGAACCGAGCCCACAAACAAGCCCGTCGGGCGCCTAGGACGTCCGTCAGGCGCGGTGGACGATGTGCCCGCCGGTCATCGTCAGTACGACGGGCGCCTCGCCCACCTCGTCCGCCGGCGCGGAAACCGGATCCACCCCGAGCGCCGTGAGGTCGGCCCGGAAGCAAGGCGCGATGCGTCCCGCATACGTTTCCTCGCCCACGGCGAGCGCCGCATGCGAGGTCATGCCCTCCAGCGCCATCTCCCCCGTCAGCGCCTGCTCGACGGTGACCGGCGCGGTCTCCGGCGCCCCGGCCGGGCGGCGCAGCCGGGCGGTCGCGAGCACGCCCCGCGGGTCGTAGTGCGCGATCGGCCAATCGGAGCCGAGGACCAGGACGGCGCCCGCGTCCCGCAGGTCGCGGCAGCGCCACGCCCGCGCGGCCCGCTCCTCGCCGACCCGCTTGGACCACTCGTCGGTGTGGTCGGCGCGGGTGTAGGCGGTGTGGGTGGGCTGCATCGACGCGGCCACCCCGAGCGCGGCGAACCGCGGCAGCTGCTCGCTCGGCACGGTCTCGATGTGCTCGATACGGTGCATCCCGCGCTGCGCGGAGTCGCCCAGCGCCTCGACGGTGTCCAGGACGTGCCGGACGGCCGCGTCCCCGATGGCGTGCGTGGCGGTCCGTACGCCGGCCCGCGCGAGATGGTGCACGGCGCGGGTGTACGCGGCGGGATCCGGCCAGAACGCCTCGGTGCCCTGGCCGTGGCAGTCGGCGTGCTCCAGCCAGGCCGTGCCGCCCTCGACCGTGCCGTCCATGAAGAACTTCACGCCGCCCACCCGCCAGTGCCGCCCAGCCCGCCGCTGCAGCCCGACCAGGTGGTCCAGGCCCGCCGTGTCCACCCCCGGCATGCACCAGGGCGCGATCCGCAGCCGTACCGGCAGCTCGTCGCCGTCCTCGATCCCGGCCAGTACGTCCAGTACGTCCTGGCCCTCCAGGTCCATCACATGCGCGCCGGTCAGGCCGGTCGCGGCCATCTCGCCCAGCAGGGTGAGCAGCCGGGCGCGCCGCTCGGCGGCGCTGGGGCGGGGCAGCACGGCCAGCATGAGGTCCATCGCGGCGTGCTCGACGAGGTGCCCGGTGGGCCGGCCGTCCGGGTCGCACACGATCTCGGCGCGCTGCTCGAAGGCGCGCGGCCCGTCGATGCCGGCGGCGGCCAGCGCGGGGCCGGTGGCCAGCGCGGAGTGTCCGTCGTAGAGGCGGAGGAAGGCGGGCACGCCGCCGAGGGCCGGTTCGATCAGGTCGCGGTGGACGGGCCGGCCGCCGAAGGTGTTGTGGTCCAGGCCGTACCCCATGACCCACGCGCCGCGGCCGGCCGCGCGCGCCGCGCCGGCCAGCGCGTCCCGCAGCCCGTCCAGGTCCCGGCAGCCGGAGAGGTCCAGCCCGGTGGCCATCTCGCCGCCCCATATCGGGTGGCTGTGGCCGTCGACCAGTCCGGGGGTGAGGGTGGCCCCGGCCAGGTCGATCACCTCGGTGTCCGGGCCGCGCCAGTCCCGTACCTCGTGCTCCTCGCCGACGGCGGCGATCCGGCCGTCCTTGACGGCGACGGCGCTCGCCCAGGGCCGGGCGGGGTCGAGGGTGCGGACGCGGGCGCCGGTCAGGACGGTGTCGGCGGCGGTGCTGCGGGGCTCGGACACTGCTTCGGATCTCCTTGCGAAACGGCTGCGGGGGGTTGCGGCGGTACGGCCGTCGTGGTCAGTCGGCGGGCTCGGCGGCGAACTCCGCGTACACCGCGGGGCGGCCGCGGCGGAAGCGCACGGCGAGCAGGACGCCTACGGCGAAGGCGGCGGGGACGGTGAGGACGAGCGCGGTGTTGGTCGCGAGGGGGGCCGCGGTCATCAGCCCGATCTTGGCGATGACCAGCCAGAGCGCGCCCGCCATCAGCACGGTCGCGGCGATCGGCGCGACGACCGTGCGCCAGCGGCCCTCCTGGTGCCGGATGCCGCGGAAGAAGAACGGGATGGCGACCGCGGTGATCCCCTGGAGGGTCAACAGGCCGATCATTCCGGGGGTGTTCATCCACAGCAGCAGCTGCTGGTACGGGTCGGCGCCGGCCAGCGCGAAGCCCGCGACGACGAGCAGCGCCAGCACGCTCTGCAGCACTCCGGCGACGTACGGGGAGCGGTGCTTGGGGTGCACCCTGCCGAGCGCCTCGGGCAGCACGCCCTCCTGCGCGAGCGCCAGCCCGTAACGGTTGATCGCGTTGTGGAAGGCCAGCTGCGAGGCGAGGATGCTGGTCACGATGAAGACGTGCATCAGGTCGGCGGCCCAGGCGCCGACATAGTGCGTGGTGGCGCTGAAGAAGAGCCCGGCCGGGTCGGCGGCGACCGCCTTGAGGACCTTCGTACCGCCGAACGCCTGGATGACGACCCAGACACTGAAGGCATAGAAGAGGCCGAGGAAGCCGACGGCGATGTAGGTGGCGCGCGGGATGGTGCGGCCGGGGTCGCGGGCCTCGCGGCGGTAGATGGCGGTGGACTCGAAGCCGGTGAAGGCGGCGAACGCGAAGGCCAGGACCGCGCCGGTGCCGGGGACCAGGACGTTGCCGGGGGTGAAGGAGTCCAGTGCCAGCCCCTCGGCGCCGCCGTCCAGCAGCACCCCGCCGGCCAGCAGGACGAGGATGCCGGTCTCCGCGACCAGCAGGACGCCGAGGACCTTGGCGCCGAAGTCGATGGAGCGGTAGCCCAGGTACCAGATGACGAAGACGCCGCCGAGCGCGATCGGCGGCCAGGGCACGTCGATGCCCCACAGGGCCTTCAGCGCGTCCTGGGTGCCGGTGGCGAGCAGTCCGTACACGCCGATCTGCATGCCGTTGTACGCGAGCAGGGCCAGCGTGGCGGCGCCGAAGCCGGCCGGGCGGCCCAGGCCCCGGGTGATGAACGCGTAGAAACCGCCGCCGTGCTTCACGTGCCGGGTCATGGCGGTGAAGCCGACCGCGAAGAGGGCGAGGGTGGCGCCGGCGAGGAGGTAGCCGACGGGGGCGCCGATGCCGCCGACGCCGATGGCGAGCGGCGCGACGCCGGCCATGACGGTGAGCGGCGCCGCGGCCGAGACCACGAAGAAGGCGATGTCGGCGACGCCGAGGGTGCCCTTGCGGAGGGCGGGGGCGTCGTCCTCGCCGGGTGGTGGTGCGGTGTGCTGTGGCGACCCGTCGCGGGCCCCGGACTCTACGGCCATGCGCTCTTGCCCTTCTGCTGCGGAAGAGGGGTGGGGCGGTCCGGCACGTACACGGGTGGAACGGCAGCATGACCGCGGCGAAAACCTAAAGCCTTTCGGTTTTCGGCAATGTAGTCGCCGCCGTACGATTCGGGAAGACCTCACGGGCAGGAGAAACGAACATGGGGCGGCCGCGGAAGGCCCTGCTGGACCGGGAGCGCATCGGTGCGACGGCGCTCGAACTCGTCGATGAAAAAGGCGACTTCAGCGTGCCGGAGGTGGCCCGCAGGCTCGGCGTGCAGACCGCCTCGGTGTATCACCATGTGGACGGCCGGGCCGGCGTGATCGAACTGCTGCGGGAGCGGGTGACCGACGCGATAGACCTACGTCCCCTGGCCGACGACGCCCCCTGGGACCTCATCCTGGCGGCCTGGGCGCGCTCCTACCGGGCCGCCTTCGCCGCCCATCCCCGCGCGATCCCGATGCTGATGACGTCACCGATCCGCGCACCGAAAGTGATCGCCCAGTACGACCGGGTGGCGGGCCTCCTGCTGGCCGCGGGCTTCGCCCCCGCCACGGTCATGCCGGTCATCACCGGCCTGGACAACATCGTCCTGGGCTCGGCCCTGGACATGTCGGCGCCCGAGACCATGTGGGAGGTCACCGAGGGTGTCCACGCCCCCCACCTGACCGCGGCCCAGTCCGCCACCGGCCCCTCCCGCGCCGATCAGGCATTCGACCTGACCCTGGCGGGCTTCCTGGAGTACTGCCGAGCCATCAGGGGCGCGGGGAACTGCGCGAGCGACCACAACGGCGCCGCGGCCGGGAATGGCGCCAACGGGGCAGATCAGGCCCCGTAAAACAGCTCCTCGACGACACCCCGCGCCCGCCGCGTGATCCGCCGGTAGTCGTCCAGCATCTCCCCGACGTGCCCCTCCTCGTACCCGAGGTAGCGCCCCACCGCGGCCAGCTCCCGAGCGTCGCCCGGGAAGGTATCTCCCGGGCGGCCCCGGACCAGCATCACGGCATTGCGCACCCGCGTGGCGAGCACCCACGCCTCGTCCAGCGTCCGCGCGTCCTCCGCGCCGATCAGCCCCGCGTCCCGCGCCGCGGCCAGCGCCGCGCGGGTCCGGGTCGTGCGCAGCTGCGGCAGCTCGTGGGCGTGCCGCATCTGGAGCAGCTGTACGGTCCACTCCACGTCGCTGAGGCCGCCGCGCCCCAGCTTCGTGTGCATCGTCGGGTCGGCGCCGCGCGGCAGCCGCTCGGACTCCATCCGCGCCTTGAGCCGGCGGATCTCGCGTACCGCGTCCTCGGCCAGCCCCTCGCGCGGATACCGCAGCGGGTCCACCAGCTCGATGAACCGCCGCCCGACCTCCTCGTCGCCCGCGACCGGCTCGGCGCGCAGCAGCGCCTGCGCCTCCCAGGTCAGCGACCAGCGGCGGTAGTACGCGGCGTACGAGGCGAGCGTGCGGACCAGCGGACCGGTCTTCCCCTCGGGGCGCAGATCCGCGTCGATCACCAGCGGCGGGTCGGAGGAGGGCAGCTGGAGCAGCCGGCGCATCTCGTTGGCCACCGCGAACGCGGCCTTGGCGGCCTCCTGCTCGTCGGCCCCCTCGCGCGGCTCGTGCACGAAGAGCACGTCCGCGTCCGAGCCGTAGTTCAGCTCGTGGCCGCCGAAGCGGCCCATGCCGATCACGGTGAAGCGGGTCGGCAGGGTGTCGCCCCACTGCTCGCGCACCGCGGCCCGCAGCGCGCCCGCGACCGTCGCGGCGTTCAGGTCGGACAGCGCCGAGCCCACCGCGTCCACGGCCTGCCCGTGGTCCTCCGCTGCGGGGCTGGCCTCCGTGCCGTACGCGCCGATCAGGTCGGCGGCCGCGGTGCGGAACAGCTCGCGGCGGCGCACCCCGCGGGCCGCCGCCACCGCCTGCTCCGCGCCGTCCGCGCGGCCGACCGCGGCCAGCACCTCCTGCTCCAGCGCGGCCCGGGCACGCGGCTTCAGCCCGTCGGGCGCGCCGAGCAGCGCGACCGCCTCGGGAGCGCGCAGCAGCAGGTCGGGGGCGAGCCGGCCGGCCGACAGCACCCGGGCGAGGTTCTCGGCGGCCGCGCCCTCGTCGCGCAGCAGCCGGAGGTACCAGGGCGTCTTGCCGAGCGCGTCGGAGACCTTGCGGAAGCCCAGCAGCCCGGCGTCCGGGTCGGCGGAGTCCGCGAACCAGCCGAGCAGCACCGGCAGCAGGGTCCGCTGGATGGCGGCCTTCCGGGAGACGCCGGAGGCCAGCGCCTCCAGGTGGCGCAGCGCGCCGACCGGGTCCTCGTAACCGAGCGCTTCCAGGCGCTGCCCGGCGGCCTTGGCGGAGAGCCGGATCTCGCCCGGCTCCAGGACGGCGACGGCGTCCAGCAGCGGGCGGTAGAACAGCTTCTCGTGCAGCCGGCGCACCTCGCGCGCGTGCCACTTCCACTCCTTGCGGAGGGTGTCGACCGGCTCGGTGCGCATGCCGAGCGAGCGGGCGAGCCGGCGCAGGTCCTGCTCGTCCTCCGGCATCAGATGCGTGCGGCGCAGCTTGTACAGCTGGATGCGGTGCTCAAGAGTGCGCAGGAAGCGGTACGCGGCGTCCAGCGCGGTGGCGTCCTGGCGGCCCACGTAGCCGCCGGCGGCGAGCGCCTTCAGCGCGTCGAGGGTGGTGGCGCTGCGCAGCGTGGCGTCGCTGCGGCCGTGCACCAACTGCAGGAGCTGGACGGCGAATTCGACGTCCCGCAGGCCGCCGGGGCCGAGCTTGAGCTCGCGGTCGACCTGGCCCGCCGGGATGTTGGCGACGACCCGGCGGCGCATCTGCCGGACGTCGACGATGAAGTTCTCGCGCTCGGCGGCCTGCCAGACCAGCGGGGTGACGGCGTCGACGTACTCCTGCCCGAGGGCGGGGTCGCCGGCCACCGTCCTGGCCTTCAGCAGCGCCTGGAACTCCCAGGTCTTGGCCCAGCGCTGGTAGTACGCGAGGTGGCTGCTCAGCGTCCGGACGAGGGGGCCGTTGCGGCCCTCGGGGCGGAGGTTGGCGTCGACGGGCCAGATCGTGCCCTCGGGGGTGACGTCGGAGCAGACGCGCATCATGCGCGCGGCGAGCCGGGTCGCGGCCTGCAGCGCCTCGGCCTCCTCGACGCCGTCCTTGGGCTCGGCGACGAAGATGACGTCCACGTCGGAGACGTAGTTCAGCTCGTGGCCGCCGCACTTGCCCATGCCGATGACGGCGAGCCGGCTGACGGCCGCGTCCCCGGGCTGCTCCTCGGAGGCGATCTCCAGCGCGGCGCGCAGCGTGGCGGTGGCCAGGTCCGCCAGCTCCGCGGCGGTCTGCGCCACGTCGATCGTGCCGCACACGTCACGCGCCGCGATGCCCAGCAGCGCACGGCGGTACGCGGCCCGCAGCGCGTCCTCGCGGGACAGCCCGGCGCCCCGCTCGCCCCAGATGCCCTCGGCGAGCGCCTGCTCGAACTCGGGGGTGGTGGGGTGCAGGTCGACCGACTCGTACGTGGCCAGCGACTCCCAGTCCGTGGGGTGCCGCACGAGGTGGTCGCCGAGCGCCTCCGAGGCCCCCAGCACGCCCAGCAGCCGGTCCCGCAGCGGCTTGGCCGTGACCAGCGTGGACAGCAGCCGCTGCCGGTCCTCCTCCTCGGGCTGTGCCTCGGCCAGCCGGACCAGCCCTTTGAGCGCCTGGTCCGGATCGGCGGTGCCGCCGAGCGCTTCGAGGAGCACCGAGTCGGACCGTACGGAGGACAGTGCGGGGGCGTCCAGCAGCTTCCCGGATGCGTGCGGATCGGTGAATCCGTGCCGCAGCATCCGGGTGAACGTGCTGCTCCGCCGTCCCTGCGGAGCGGGAAGTGCCATCGGGCGGTTGCCTCTCGGAGACCTGCCGGATCGTTTTTCGGATTATCGATTCTGCGTCGTACCGCTACAGCACGGGCAGCATCTTGCGCAGCTCGAAGGCGGTGACCTCGGAGCGGTACTCCTCCCACTCCTGCTTCTTGTTGCGCAGGAAGAAGTCGAAGACGTGCTCGCCCAGGGTCTCCGCGAGCAGTTCGCTGCGCTCCATGAGGGAGATGGCCTCGCCGAGGTTCTGCGGCAGCGGCTCGATGCCCATCGCGCGCCGCTCAGCATCCGACAGGGCCCACACGTCGTCGTCGGCGCCCGCGGGGAGTTCGTACCCCTCCTCGATGCCCTTGAGCCCGGCGGCCAGCAGGACCGCGTACGTCAGGTACGGGTTGGCGCCGGAGTCGATGGAGCGCACCTCGACCCGCGTCGAGCCCATCTTGCCGGGCTTGTACATGGGGACCCGGATCAGCGCGGAGCGGTTGTTGTGACCCCAGCAGATGTACGAGGGGGCCTCGCCGCCGGCGCCCGCCGGGCGGTTGGCGCCGCCCCAGATGCGCTTGTAGGAATTCACCCACTGGTTGGTGATCGCGGAGGTCTCCGCGGCGTGCCGCAGCAGGCCCGCGATGAAGGACCGGCCGACCTTGGAGAGCTGGTACTCGGCGCCCGACTCGTGGAAGGCGTTGCGGTCGCCCTCGAAGAGCGAGAGGTGGGTGTGCATGCCGGAGCCGGGGAACTCCGAGAACGGCTTCGGCATGAACGTCGCCTGCACGCCCTGCTCCAGCGCGACCTGCTTCATGACCAGCCGGAACGTCATGATGTTGTCGGCGGTCGAGAGCGCATCGGCGTAGCGCAGGTCGATCTCCTGCTGGCCCGGGGCGCCCTCGTGGTGGCTGAACTCCACCGAGATGCCCATCGACTCCAGCATCGTGATCGCCTGGCGCCGGAAGTCCATGCCGACGTTCTGCGGGGTGTGGTCGAAGTAGCCGGAGGAGTCGGCGGGGGTGGGCCGGCCGCCGTCCACCGGCTTGTCCTTGAGCAGGAAGAACTCGATCTCGGGGTGGGTGTAGAAGGTGAACCCGAGGTCGGAGGTCTTGGCCAGGATGCGCTTGAGGACATAGCGCGGGTCGGCGTAGGACGGGGAGCCGTCCGGCATGAGGATGTCGCAGAACATCCGGGCGGTGCCGGGGGCCTCGGCGCGCCACGGCAGGATCTGGAACGTGCCGGGGTCGGGCTTGGCGATCATGTCGGACTCGTAGACCCGTGCGAAGCCCTCGATGGCCGAACCGTCGAAGCCGATGCCCTCGTCGAAGGCTTGCTCCAGCTCGGCGGGGGCCACCGCGACCGACTTCAGGAAACCGAGCACATCGGTGAACCACAGCCGTACGAAGCGGATGTCGCGCTCCTCCAGCGTGCGGAGCACGAACTCCTGCTGCTTGTCCATGTTCACCAATCCTTGCAGGTCGAACGGCCTGTCCACGCCCATCGCCCTTGACGGGGCGCGGCACGCCAGTATCGCGTGCGGGGGTTACCGTCACATTACGTTGTCACGGCCCCTTCGGGCAGGCCCGGGGGCCGTACGGGGTTTCGCGTTCCCCGGCGGTTCCGGCCAAACCCTTGACGCGCCCCTGACAGTGCTACGGGAGCGGTGGGACGCTGCCTCTGCACATCGCTGTACGTCCGCTCCGCTCCGGGCCGCCGGCCGGCGGTCCGTACGTCGTGGCCCGCGCACCCGCGGGACCACCGCACCAGGGGGTACGCGTGAGATTCACCGTCCAGGGCTCCGGCACCGTCCGGCGCCACCGCTCCCGCACGTCCGGCGCCGCGTTACCCGGGATACCCGGCCGGACGTCCGCCCGTGTCACCGCCGCGGCGCTGCTCGCCGCCGGCGCCCTCTGCGCCACGGCGCTGCAGGCCCCCGCGGCCGGCGCCGCCGAACCGCCCGGCGCCGCCGCCACCCAGGACCCCAAGAAGGCGGCCGCCTTCTGGACGGCGGACCGGATGCGCGCGGCGAAGCCGCTCGACCTGCTGTCCGTCGGCCGCAAGAAACTCAACGCCGCGGCCGCCCGCGCGGCGTCCGCCCCGGCCACGCGGGCCGTGCCGCGCGGCAAGAAGGTGGCCGTGCCGCCCACCCTGCCGTCCCTGCCGTCGCCCGCCCTGAAGTCCTTCACCCAGCCCGGCGGCCCGTGGACCGGCGGCGGCAAGGTCACCAAAACCACCGGCCGGGTCTTCTTCACGTACCAGGGCCGCAAGGCGTCCTGCTCCGGTGACGCGGTGACCAGCAAGAACGGCAGTACGGTCCTCACCGCGGGGCACTGCGTGAAGCTGGACGGCAAGTGGCACACGAACTGGATCTTCGTGCCCGGCTACCACGACGGCCAGGCCCCGCACGGCGAGTGGGCCGCGAGCAAGACCCTCTCCACCCCGCAGTGGACCAAGAGCGAGGACATCAATTACGACGTCGGCGCGGCGGTCGTCCCGCCGCTGAACGGCAAGCGCCTCACCGACGCGGTCGGCGGCCAGGGCGTCGCCTTCAACACCGGCTACCTCAAAAAGATGTACGCGTTCGGCTACCCGGCCGCGGCCCCCTACGACGGCAGCAAGCTCATCTACTGCAGCGGCACCACCATCAAGGACCCGGCGTTCTCCAAGGACCACGGGATGACCTGCAACATGACCGGCGGCTCCAGCGGCGGGCCGTGGTTCACGAAGTTCGACGAGAAGACCGGCACCGGTCTGCAGTCCTCGGTGAACAGCTTCGGCTACACCTTCCTGCCCAACACGATGTTCGGCCCGTACTTCGGCGACGACGCGAAGAACCTGTACGACCAGGCGCAGAACAGCTGAGCGGTGGGGCGGGCCCGGGGTCCCGGGCCCGCAACACCCCCGAAACCCGACCGCCCCCCATAACGTCAGTACGACGATTACACTCCCTCACGTGCCTCAACTTCGCCTGGCTCTGCATCAGACCGATTTCTGTGTGGGCGACATCGCCCGCAACGCCGAGACGATCGTGCGCCACACCCGGGAGGCAGCCGGGCAGGGCGCGCACCTGGCGGCGTTCCCCGAGATGGCGCTGACCGGCTACCCCGTCGAGGACCTTGCCCTGCGGCCCTCCTTCGTCGAGGCGAGCCGCAGCGCGCTGCGCGCCCTGGCCGCCCGGCTGGCCGACGAGGGCCTCGGCGAGACCGCCGTCGTCACCGGCTACCTGGACCGCTGCGAGCGCGACCAGCCGCGGTACGGGCGGCCCGCCGGCGCCCCGCAGAACGCCGCCGCCGTGCTGTACCGCGGCCGGGTGGCGCTCACCTTCGCCAAGCACCACCTGCCCAACTACGGCGTCTTCGACGAGTACCGCTACTTCGTGCCCGGCGACACGCTCCCCGTCGTCCGGGTGCACGGCGTCGACATCGCCCTCGCCATCTGCGAGGACCTGTGGCAGGACGGCGGCCGGGTGCCCGCCGCCCGTACGGCGGGCGCGGGCCTGCTGCTCTCCGTCAACGCCTCCCCCTACGAGCGGGACAAGGACGACACCCGGCTGGAACTGGTCCGCAAGCGCGCCCAGGAGGCGGGCTGCACGACGGCGTATCTGGCGATGACCGGCGGCCAGGACGACCTGGTCTTCGACGGCGACTCGATCGTGGTGGACGCGGCCGGCGATGTGCTCACCCGCGCCCCGCAGTTCACCGAGCAGCGTCTCCTCCTCGACCTGGACCTGCCGGCCGCCACGCCCGAGCCGCCGTCCGGCGTCGTCGACGACGGCCTCCGCGTCGACCACGTCACGCTCTCCTCGGACCCGCTGCCGCCGTACGAGCCGCTGCCGATGCCCGCCCCCGCGCCCCGCCTGGACGCCTCGGAGGAAATCTACGGCGCCCTGGTGATGGGCCTGCGTGCGTACATCACCAAGAACAACTTCCGCAGCGTGGTGATCGGCCTCTCCGGCGGCATCGACTCGGCCCTGGTAGCCGCGATCGCCGTAGACGCGCTCGGCCCGGACAACGTCCACGGCGTCTCCATGCCCTCCCGCTACTCCTCGGAACACTCCAAGGACGACGCCGCCGAACTGGCCCGCCGCACCGGACTGCACTACCGCACGGTCCCCATCGGCCCCATGTTCGACGCGTACATGGGCTCACTGGACCTGACCGGCCTGGCGGAGGAAAACCTCCAGTCCCGCATCCGCGGCACGACCCTGATGGCGATCTCCAACCAGGAAGGCCACCTGGTCCTCGCCCCCGGCAACAAGTCCGAGCTGGCGTGCGGCTATTCGACCCTGTACGGCGACTCCGTAGGCGCGTACGGCCCGATCAAGGACGTCTACAAAACGGTCGTCTTCCAACTGGCGGAGTGGCGCAACCGAACAGCCACCGCCCGTGGTGAGACGCCCCCCATCCCCGAGAACTCGATCACCAAGCCACCCAGCGCGGAGCTCCGCCCCGGCCAGGTCGACACCGACTCCCTCCCCGACTACCCCACCCTCGACGCGATCCTGGACCTCTACGTCGACCGCGACCTGGGCCACGCCGAGATCCTCGCCCGCGGCTTCGACCCGGAACTGGTCACCCGCGTCCTCCGCCTGGTCGACACCGCCGAGTACAAGCGCCGCCAGTACCCCCCGGGCACCAAGATCTCCGCCAAGGGCTTCGGCAAGGACCGCCGCCTCCCGACGACAAATCGGTGGCGGGAGGGGGGCTGACCGGGCGGCTGACCGGAAGGTGCGGGCGGCCTCATTGTCAGTGCCGCCTCGTTGTCAGTGCCGCCCACTACCGTGTTGAGAAGGGGACCTTTTTGCACCCCCATGGGGGCAGTGGGGGGTGAAACGGTTTGCCCCCCACGGGGAGGTGGGGGGCAAACGGTACGGCCAAGTTGGCACGCGCTCAGTCGGCTTGGGCTCAGTTGGCACGCGCTCGGTTGGCGTGTGCTCAGTTGGCGTGTGTCGGTTCCTGAGCCGTCGCGCCCGCCTCGCTCGTCGCCACGATGCGGGAGCGGGTCGGTGTGCGGTCCAGGAGGCCCGCGGTGATGGCGATCGCCAGGCCGACCACGGCCAGGGCCGCGCCGACCAGGGTCGGGGACGTCCAGCCCCAGTGGGCGGCGATCGCGACGCCGCCGAGCCAGGCGCCGCCCGCGTTCGCGAGGTTGAACGCGGAGTGGTTGGAGGCGGAGGCGAGCGTCGGGGCGTGCTCGGCCTTGCGCATCACCAGCATCTGCAGCGGCGTGGTGGTCATGAAGCCGACCGCGCCCAGGACGACGACGGTGGCCAGGGCCGCCCACTTCACGTGCACGGTGAAGTCGAAGACGACGAGCGTGACGGCCAGCGCGCCGAGCGAGCCGTACAGGGTCGGGCGCAGCGCCCGGTCGGTCAGCGGGCCCGCGGCGAGCGCGCCGAGGGTCATGCCGATGCCGAAGAGGGCGAGCACCACCGGGACGGTCGACTCGGTGAAGCCGGTGACCTTGGTCATCATCGAGGCGAGGTAGCTGTAGACGGCGAAGACGCCCGCGAAGCCGAAGACCGCGGTGAGCAGGCCGAGGAGTACCTGACGGTTGCCGAGGGCGCGCAGCTCCTGCTTGACGCCGCTCTGCTCGTCGCGCGGTACATAGGGGACGAGCTTGGCCAGCGAGGCCATGGCGAGCAGGCCGATGGCGGCGACGACCAGGAAGGTCGCGCGCCAGCCGAGGTGCTGGCCGAGGAGGGTGGCGGCGGGGACGCCGACGATGTTGGCGACGGTGAGGCCGAGGAACATCGTGGCGACCGCGCGGGCCTGGCGGCCTTCCTTGACGAGCCGGGCCGCGACGACCGCGCCGACGCCGAAGAACGCGCCGTGCGGCAGGCCGGCCAGCAGCCGGCCCGCGATGAGCAGGCCGAAGTTCGGGGCGAGCGCGGACGCGAGGTTGCCGGCCGTGAAGACCGCCATCATCAGCAGCAGCATCCGCTTGCGGGGGATGCGCGAGCCGAGGGCGGTCAGCAGCGGGGCGCCGATGACGACGCCGAGAGCGTAGGCGGAAACGAGGTAGCCGGCGGTGGGCACGCTGGTGCCCAGGTCGTTCGCGACGTTGGGCAGCAGGCCCATCATCACGAACTCAGTGGTGCCGATACCGAAGGCCGAGATCGCGAGTGCGAGCAGAGCCAAGGGCATGAGTGACCTTTCAGGATCAAAGGGGTGCGCGCCCGTAGCGGCGCGCGGTGACAGGGACAGCCTTAAGTTCTCTACGGGAACAAAGTCTCTCAGGTAATTCATTCCGCCGCGCGAACTGCGCGTTACGGACAGAAGTCAGGGCCCCGGTCAGGGGAAAATGAGGGAAACGGCGGTGGGGCCGGGGGCCCAAAAAAAACCCGCCCCCCCCCCCCCCCCCCCCGCGCGCGCGCGCGCGCGTGCGCCCGCCCCCGGCCCCCCCCCGAAACACGGGCCCTGGTAGGCCGCCAAAATTAA